>BJUU01000048.1 GCA_007988785.1 Agrococcus baldri | reverse complement strand
AGGCGCCACTCGAGGGCGGGCAGGCGGCAGACTGGTGCCATGGAGCGGTTCAGGCTGGGCGGTGTGCCGGGGGTGACCCCGGCCAAGTGGCTGCGGGTCTGGCGCGAGCGCGTGCCCGACGTGCCGGCGACGCTCGTCGAGCTCGACGAGACGGATGCGGTGACCGCCCTGATCGAGGACCGGGTCGACGCGGTGCTCATCCGGCTCCCCATCGCCGAGGAAGGCCTGCACATCGTGCGGCTCTACGACGAGCTGCCCGTCGTGGTGGCCGCCAAGGGCCACCCCGTCGCCGCCTTCGAGACGGTGACGAGCGCCGACCTGGCGGGCGAGCCGATGCTCGAGCGCGGCGACATGACGCTCGCCCAGCTGCTCGAGACCGTCGCCACCGGCGCAGGCATGGCCATCGTGCCGATGTCGGTCGCGCGGGCGCTCGGCGGGCCCGAGACGCGCCACCGCGTGGTCACCGACCTGCCGCCGACCACGATCGCGCTCGCCTGGCTCGAGACGGCCGACTCGCCGCTGCACCAGGAGCTCATCGGCATCGCCCGCGGCCGG
>BJUU01000047.1 GCA_007988785.1 Agrococcus baldri | reverse complement strand
AAGGTGGGTTCGATGGTGACGCCGGCGAAGGCGTCGTCGGGGAGGGTGCCTGCGACGGCGAGGTCGTCGATGGCGTAGTCGACGCCGGTGGCGCTGAAGCCGGCGGAGCCGAAGTAGATCTCTCCCATGGTGGGGGAGGCTGCGTTGCGGCGGTCGGTGGTGAAGCGGATGCCGTTGAGGATGAGCTCGGCGCGGTCGAGGGTGGCGTTGATGGTGACGTCGACCCATTGGCCCGGGGCGGCTCCGCCGGTGACGCGGGCGACGTCGGCGAAGGAGGAGCCGTTGTAGGCGGCGACGCGGATGTCGTCGCCGTCGCGGTTGAAGGTGAAGCGCCAGACGCCGTTGGCGCTGGTGCCGGGTGCGCCCTGGATGGCGACGTAGGGGCCGCCGCCGAGCTGCGTGGGGGAGAAGCGGTAGGAGACGGAGCGCTCGGTGGTCTGGGGGTAGTCGCACCAGGCGCGGGTGTATTCGGTGGTGCTCTGGTCGACGATGCGCATGGCGCGGTTGGTGGCGGGTGCGCCGCCGAAGCCGGCCTCGGCGACGGTCACGTCACCGGTGATGCGGCAGTCGGTCGGGGGCGCGCCGAGCGGCTCGGCGTCGAAGGTGCGCACGGCGCCATCC
>BJUU01000046.1 GCA_007988785.1 Agrococcus baldri | reverse complement strand
GGCTAGCTGTACCCGGTCAGCAGGTTGGTTGCAGGCGGCTGATTGGTGGGGCTCCGATGGCGGAGTGGATGCGTTCAGTGTTATAGCGCTGGAGCCAGGGGGCAAGGGCGGCCGCGCGGTCGCTGTTCGAGGCGAAGGGCTGCCGGTAGGCCCATTCGGCCTGCAGGGTGCGGTTGTAGCGTTCGACTTTGCCGTTCTGCCACGGGCAGTGAGGGCGGATGAAGACCTGCTTCGTGCCCAGCTGCTGGCAGGCGTCGCGCAACGAGTATCGGTAGGCCCAGGCGTTGTCCGTCATGAGCCGCTCGATGCGGCTGATGCCGTGCTTCGCGAAGAACGCGGCGGCTCGGTGCAGGAATCCGGCGCAGGTGGGGCCTTTCTCGTCGCCGAGGATCTCGGAGTAGGCGAGGCGGGAGTGGTCGTCGACGAGCGAGTGAATGAAGTCGTAGCCCTTGGGGGTGCGTTTCTGCGCAGCGCTTCGACTGTCGGCTTTGCCGTTGACGCGCCAACCGCCGCCGTCGGGGATGCGACCCAGTTTCTTCACGTCCATGTGGACCAGCTCGCCCGGCCGAGACCGTTCGTAGCGGATCGCGGTCTGTTTCGACGACCGGATCAGCGCACCGGTCATCGGATCGAGCAACCGCAGCGGCGGCGACCCTCGCCGGGCCAAGATGCGGGAGACGGTCCTGGCTGCGACCGGCACCAGCTCAGCGATCCGGTCACGACCGAGCCGCTTCTGCTGCCGCAGCTCCAGCACCCGCTCCTCGACTGCGTCGGACGTCCGGTTGGGTGAATTGCACGGCCGCGAGGAGCGGTCGACCAGGCCGGCGTCGCCCTCGACCCGCCACCGGTCGATCCAACGAGCGACACAGCGTCTGGAACAGCCCATCGCGGCAGCGATGTGCGCCTGCTTCCAGCCGGCCAGGTACCGGTCGATGATCAGCCGCCTCCCACGCGGCGTCAGGCGAGCATTAGCGTGAGACACGAGGACCTCCGTTGGTCGGTGAAGCGTGAACAACTCCACTCAACCCGCGGGGGTCCTCCTCACACCAGCCTCGATGCCACCAACGTCACGACCGGGTACAGCTAGCC
>BJUU01000045.1 GCA_007988785.1 Agrococcus baldri | reverse complement strand
GTGATGTCCAGGCAGGTTGTTGAGCCTGCTGCTGGGTGTGCCGCCGATGGCGGAGTGTGCTCGGTGATGATTGTAGAAGTGCAACCAGCCGGGCAGTTGCGCGCGTCGTTCGGTCTCTGACGAGTAGGCGCGGGCGTAGGCCCAGCCGTCGGCGAGGGTGCGGTGGAAGCGCTCGATCTTGCCGTTCGTCTGGGGTCGGTAGGGGCGGGTGCGCTTGTGGACGATGCCGAGGTTCGCGCAGGCGTCTCGCCAGGCGTGCGATTTGTAGGCCGAGCCATTGTCGGAGAGGACGCTTTCGACGGTGACGCCGCGATCGGCGAACCAGACGACGGCGCGCTCGAGCACGCCGATGGCGGTCTCGGCGCGCTCGTCGGAGCAGATCTCGGCGTAGGCGACGCGGGAGTGGTCATCGATGACCGTGTGGACGAACGCGCGGCCCAGCAGCGGCTGGTGACGCTTGTTCCTCGGCGCGCCGGTGCGTGCGACGGTCGCGGAGCGGTTCCGGTCGCCCTGCGGCTTGCCGACGTAGCGCCAGCCGCCGCCGTCGGGGATGTTGCCGAACTTCGTCACGTCCACGTGGAGGAGCGAGCCGGGGTGCGGATGCTCGTAGCGGCGGATCGGCTCGCCCGTGACCCGGTCGATCGTGCCGAGCCGGTTCAGGCGGCAGCGCACGAGCACCGCATGCACGGTCGAGGCGGCGATGCCCAGCCAGCCGCCGATCTGGACCGGTCCCAGCCGGTGCCGCCAGCGCAGCATCACGATCGCCCGCACCAGCTCCTCCGGTGTGCGGTTCGGGCTGGTCTTGGGCCGGCTGGGCCGGTCCGCCATGCCGGCCGTGCCTTCCTCGCGATATCGCTTGGCCCATTTTCGGGCGGTCGGAGTCGAGACCATGAACAGCTTCGCGGCGGTCACGGCCGTCCAGCCGTCATCGACGATCAGCTTGGCAAGGCGAAGACGGGTGCGCGGGGTCAGCGCAGCGTTAGCGTGGGACACGAAGGCCTCCTGGTATCTGGAGCGGTGAACTGAACAGCTCCACTCCACTACCGGAGGCCTTCACCTATCCCCAGATCAGGCCCGTGTCACGAAACAACGTCCCTGGGCATCAC
>BJUU01000044.1 GCA_007988785.1 Agrococcus baldri | reverse complement strand
GTGCTGGCGGCTTCGACGCGGAGGCGGCCGGCGTGGATCTCGTGGTGGTGGTAGGAGCAGACGAGGATGCCGTTGTCGATGTCGGTGGGGCCGCCGGCGGCCCAGGGGGTGATGTGGTGGGCTTCGGTCCAGGCGACGGGCATGCGGCAGCCGGGGACGCGGCAGCCCTTGTCGCGGGCGGCGAGGGCGCGGCGCTGGGCGCGGTTGAAGCGTCGCTCGGTGGTGCCGAGCTCGAGCACGTGCCCGTTGCAGTCGAGGATCGCGCGGCGGATGATGCCGTCGCAGGCGTAGCGGCCGATCGACTCGATCGGGAGCAGTCCGCCGGTGTGCTCGATCGTGAGCGTGCGGTCGGGCGTGGGCACGTCGCGCAGGTAGGCGGTGTAGGCGTCGATGGTGCCGGTGATCACGAGTGTGGGCGGTTCGCCGCCGGCGACCGGCGCGTCGCCGGAGGCGGCGTGCGCCTGCACCAGGCCCAGCAGCACGTCGTGCCGCTGCTGCTCGGGTGTGCGGTCGTCGACCACGCCGATGCCCTCGGCGCTGGGCTGCCCGTTCGCGTCCACCTCACGACCCGCATCCGGATCCACCGCATCCGGGCCCACCCCGTCGGGGTCTGCCGGGCCGGGGTCTGCGGGGTCGGGGTCGTCGTCGCGGAAGGCGACCTTCACGCGCGGCCCGGTGTAGGCGTCCAGCAGGGCCTTGATGACGGCGGCCGACTCGGGGGTGCAGAGCATCGTCAGCTCCCACATGCCATCGGGCAGCTCCCGCATCCGGGCGCTGCGCATCGCCCGCTGCCGCTCCGCGTTCGGCAGCACCCCGTCGGGATCGAGCACGGCGACGTAGGCGCGCGCCTGCGTCACCAGCAGCTCCGGCACCAGCGGCCCGGCCGGGTCGGTCGCGGCATCGACCAGCGCGCCCTCGGCCCAGGCGAGCTGCTCGAGATCCGCGCGCGGCGCCGCCGGCTCCAGCGTGCCCACGATCGCCCGCGCCTGCGCCAACGAGATGCCGCCCTCGGTCAGCGCGGCCCCCACCCGCGGGTACTTGACCGCGATCTCGCCGCCGGTGAGCGAGACGGTGGGCATCGTCGCCGCCGCCATCGACAGCAGCGCCCGGGCATCGCGCACGCGGATCCCGAACGCCGACGCGACCGCCTCCTTCGCATCCCGATGCCCCAGCCAGCGACAGAACGACGCCTCAGCAGCAGCGGCCGAACGCTCCTCGACCAGCCCCGCCAGCCCCACCTGCAGCGCACCCACGATCCGCCCCAGCTCGGCCGTGCCGGCGAGCAGCTCCGCGATCTCCGCGTTCCCCGCCGACGACAACGACCCGACCCGCTCGAGCATCGAACGCGCGGCACCCACCGCCACCGCCGCCTGCTCCTGCTGCG
>BJUU01000043.1 GCA_007988785.1 Agrococcus baldri | reverse complement strand
GCAGGCGCCGCGGCGGCCATCTGGCCGGGCACGACCGCGAGCACGAGGGCGACCGCGGCGACCACGGCGATCGATGCGCGTCGGGGACGGGGTGTTCGGAGCTTCATTGCTCTCACTTCTCCTTGTGGATTCATCGGGTGCTGCGCGGGTGCGGTCAGGGGCGGCGATAGTCGCTGAGTGAGCTGAAGGTGCCGACGATGGCGTGGATGTTCGTGTCATAGCTCACGGTGAGGTACCGGTTGCCACGCACGACAGCGCTGCTGGGATCGCCCTGGTCGACGTTCACCAGCGACAGGTAGAGCGGCACAGGACTCGTGTCGGTCCACGCCCGGCCGGGCATCAGGAGTCGGCCGACGACCGGTTCGTTCGAGTCGTAGTCGTTGCCGCCGTAGGTGAGCAGCACCTTGCCGCCCGGCAGCGTCAGCAGGTCCGGCGCCTGCATGCTCCAGGGGACCGGGCTCGCGACCGTCCACGTGCGGCCGCCGTCGAAGGAGTCGCTCACGTAGCCGGGGCGGATGACAGCGGTCACGCGGTCGCCGGGGAGGACGGCCACCTCGGTCTCGGAGAGGCCGACGCCGGCAGGTGCGGGCAGCATCACCTCGTGCTCGAGCGGCCAGGTGCGCCCGCCGTCGGTGCTACGCACGACGCTGGCGCGGCCGAGGGCGGCGTCGGGCCGTGTCCCGTACAGGGGGATGAGCAGGTCGCCGTCGTCGAGCTCGACGACTTCACCCGACTCTGCGGCCCAGCCGAGGTTGTACGCACCGCTGCGCGCACCGCATGCGCAGCTCATCGACGACTCCACCAGAGCGGGCTCCGACCACGTCGCCCCGCCGTCCTCGGAGCGGGCGACGTAGGTGCCGGTGATCGTGGCAGCCACCGCCGGATACCCCTCCCACTCCGTCTGGAACCAGGTGAGCACGATGGTGCCGTCGCGCAGCTGCGTGATCTGCGGGTCGCGGTCGTCAGCGGGGGTGTCGATGACCACGCGTGCCTCCGACCAGGTCAGCCCTCCGTCGGTGCTCTCGCTCCACCGGATCTGCCCGTGCACGCCGCCCGGGATGCCCGGCGAATGCTCGTTGGACCAGTAGGAGACCGTGACGAGCCGACCGTCGTCGAGGCGAGCGATCTCGGGGAAGAAGGGCCGCTGCTCGCCCTCGGCCGACGCGATGATGACGTCGGGCACCGAGGTCGACGAGCGCACCGTCATGGACTGCTCGGTGACCGACTCGGCGCCGTCGGGACCCGTGACGGTCGTGCGCAGCACGCCGCTGTCGACCGTGGGGAACACGTGCGTGATGGCCGCCGTCGCCCAGCCCTCGGCATCCGGGCCCGTCACCGTTGCCGCGATCGAGGCTCCCTGCCAGGTGCTCGCGGCCGTGAAGTCGTCGGCGCTGGCGCCCTCGGGCAGCCGGAAGCGCGCGACCGGGGCGTCGACGACCTCGACGCCGGCGACGGCGCCGCGG
>BJUU01000042.1 GCA_007988785.1 Agrococcus baldri | reverse complement strand
TCGCCTGATATGTGATTGATCTTGTCAAGTGGCAGGGTGAAGCGCCGCCGGGCTGGCTGCTCGGCGGCGCTTCCTCGTCTGCGTTCGATGCGGGCGTTGCGGCGTGTCTGGCGACGCGTGGTCAGTCTGATATTCGCGGGTTCGGTTACCGCATGTCCCTTGTTCCGGCGGGAGCGTTCGGCTTGTCTGAGGTCGAGCGTGGCTGCCCAGGCGGGCGGCCGCTCACAGGCGAATCGCCGATATTCTCCTCACGCTGCTTGCGGCCTGCATCGATCGGCGGACGGGCTCCATCGGGCCGTCAGTCCATGACGGCCAGGGACCAGCACCAGCCGGCGAGCTCGCGGGCGATGGCGGTGTTGGCGATCGTGTGACGCTTCTTGCTCGCGGTGAGCACCTGCCAGCGGTGGTGGAGGCGGCGGTTGCCGGCATCGCCGCGGGCCGCGACCGCGGCGGGGGCCTTCGCCCACCGGTCGGTCATGACCTTGCCGGGCGCGTAGCGGGCCTTGTGCTGCCAGGCCGACTCGATCAGCAGCCGCCTGGCGTGGCTGTTGCCCGTCTTCGTGATCGGGCCGAGGCTGCGTGACCCGCCGGAGGAGTGCTCGGACGGGACCAGACCGAGATACGCGGCGATGGTCGCGCCCGTGAACCGGTGCCAGTCGCCGATCTCGACCGCTAGCGCGAACGCGGTCAGGGTCGAGATGCCGCGCAGGCACGCGAGCCGGTTCGTGAGTTCGGTGAACGGCGAGTCCGCCGCCATCGCCGCGATCACGGCATCGAGCCGGTCGCGGCGGGCCAGCGTCAGCGTGACGGTGTCGATCGCCGCATCGAACGCGGCCAGCGTCCCGGGTCCCGCGTCGCCCAGATCCTGATTGCGGATGCGCCGCAGCCACGCGTCATGCTTGCCGGTCCAGGTCGTGCCCTCGTAGACGATGCCGCGCCGCAGCAGCAGCTTCGAGAGCCGGTGGCGGGCGGCAGGCAGGTCCGTGCGGGCATCGTCGCGGGCACGCACGAGATCGCGGGCGTCCTCCTCGATCACGGTCGGCACCCGCACCGCGGTCAGCTCGTCCATCCGCAGCAGCCTCGCCAGCAGCAGCGCATCGTTCGCGTCGGTCTTCACCCGATCGCCCGCGGGTCGGATGATCTTCGAGGGCGCGGCGACCACGCAGCGGATCCCGGCCGCCTCCAGCGCACGCGCCAGTCCGAAACCGGTCGGGCCGGCCTCGTAGGTCGCGGCCAGCGGGCCGAGATGCTGCTGCCGGTCGATCCAGTCGATCACCGCGGCGTTGCCGGGCGGCAGCTTCGCCGCCACGATCTCGCCGGTCTCCGTGTCCAGGGCCGCTGCCCGCACCGATCGTGCGTGCACATCCAGCCCGATCGCCGTACGCTCGTTGAACACCAGGGCCTCCAATGCATGTCGGCACCCCCGGCCCATTCCGGGGATGATCCACGAATCTGCATCGCGAGGCCCTGGGCCACAAGCCCTCAGCCCTCGCTACCCCCATAGGGTCTGAC
>BJUU01000041.1 GCA_007988785.1 Agrococcus baldri | reverse complement strand
ATCTAGCGCGCGGAAGCGTCGCCGAGGGACCCCTTCCGCCTTCGCGGACCTGCTGCATCAGGTCCCGCTCGGCGGGAGGGGTCCCTTCGGCATCCGCCCCCTCGCGAATCGCGGGATCGCCGGTGGGAGGCGCGCGCGGGATACGATGAGACCGGCCGTGACTGGCGCATTGGTGGAGCACCACCGGGGAGCGGCCGAGAGTGGGGATCGACCCCGTGCCGCGCGCCTGGGCGATCCAGCCAGCGACGCGCGCCAGCGCATCCAGCGAAGGAGCACCCGTGACCGACCGCCTGCCCTCCACGTTCAACAGCCCGCTCAGCGAGGTCGATCCCGAGATCGCCGAGGCGCTGCAGCTCGAGCTCGACCGCCAGCGCGACTACCTCGAGATGATCGCGAGCGAGAACTTCGTGCCCGTCGCGGTGCTCGAGGCCGCCGGCAGCGTGCTCACCAACAAGTACGCCGAGGGCTACCCGGGCCGCCGCTACTACGGCGGCTGCGAGTTCGTCGACGTGGCCGAGAACCTCGCCATCGAGCGTGCGAAGGCGCTCTTCGGCGCCGCGTTCGCCAACGTGCAGCCCCACTCCGGCGCGACCGCCAACGCGGCCGTGCTGCACGCGATCGCGCGCCCCGGCGACACCGTGCTGGGCCTCTCGCTCGACCACGGCGGCCACCTCACGCACGGCATGAAGATCAACTTCTCGGGCCGCCTGTACGACATCGTCGCCTACGGGGTCGACGAGGCCACGAGCCGCGTCGACATGGACGAGGTGCGCCGCCTCGCCATCGAGCACAAGCCGAAGGTGATCGTCGCCGGCTGGTCGGCCTACCCGCGCCAGCTCGACTTCGCCGCCTTCCGCGCGATCGCCGACGAGGTGGGCGCGCTGCTGTGGGTCGACATGGCGCACTTCGCCGGCCTCGTGGCCGCCGGCCTGCACCCCAACCCGGTGCCGCACGCGCACGTGGTCTCGTCGACCGTGCACAAGACCATCGGAGGCCCCCGCTCGGGCTTCATCCTCACGAACGACGCCGACATCGCGAAGAAGATCAACTCGGGCGTCTTCCCCGGCCAGCAGGGCGGGCCGCTCATGCACGTGATCGCCGCGAAGGCGACGGCCTTCAAGCTCGCGGCCTCCGAGGAGTTCAAGGAGCGCCAGGAGCGCACGCTGCGCGGCGCGCACATCCTCGCGGAGCGGCTCATGCAACAGGACGTGGCGGATGCGGGCATCACGGTGCGCTCGGACGGCACCGACGTGCACCTCGTGCTCGTCGACCTGCGCGACGCCGCCATCGACGGCAAGCAGGCCGAGGATCTGCTGCACGAGATCCGCATCACCGTCAACCGCAACGCGGTGCCCAACGACCCGCGCCCGCCGATGGTGACGAGCGGTCTGCGCATCGGCACGCCCGCGCTCGCGACGCGCGGCTTCGGCGACGAGGAGTTCACCGAGGTCGCCGACGTGATCGCGCTCGCGCTGCAGCCGGGCGCTGAGCTCGAGCCGCTGCGCGCCCGCGTCGCGAAGCTCGCCGAGGCCTTCCCGCTCTACCCGGGCGTCGGCCCCTCGGGCCAGCCGGCCTCGGTGCACGAGCTCGGCTCGAGCGTCGACCGATGACCGCGCGGCTCCTCGACGGCAACGCCACGGCGGCCGCCATCAAGGCGGAGCTGAAGGAGCGGGTGGATGCGCTGGCCGGCAAGGGCATGACGCCTGGCCTGGGCACGCTGCTGGTGGGGGAGGATCCCGCGAGCCAGTCGTACGTGAAGGGCAAGCACCGCGACTGCGCCGAGGTGGGCATCGAGTCGATCCGCGTCGACCTGCCCTCCGGCGCCTCGACCGCTGACGTGCGGAAGGCGGTCGAGGATCTCAACTCGGCACGCGAGGTGACCGGCTACATCATCCAGCTGCCGCTGCCGCCGGGGCACGACGAGCACGCGATGCTCGAGCTGATGGATCCCGACAAGGATGCCGACGGGCTGCACCCGACGAACCTCGGCAGGCTCGTGCTGGGCGTCGACGGCCCGATCGACTCGCCGCTGCCGTGCACGCCGGCCGGCATCGTGCAGATGCTGCGCCGCCACGACATCGAGATCGCCGGCAGCACCGTCGCGGTCGTCGGCCGCGGGCTGACCGTGGGCCGGCCGCTCGGCCTGCTGCTGACCCGCAAGGGCATCGACGCGACCGTCACGCTCTGCCACTCGCGCACGCCCGACCTCGCCGCGCAGGTGCGCGAGGCCGACATCGTGGTCGCGGCCGTCGGCGTGCCGGGCCTCATCAAGGCCGACTGGGTGAAGCCGGGCGCCGCGGTGCTCGACGTGGGCATCACGCGCGGCCTCTCGGCCGAGACCGGCAAGGTGAAGCTGCTCGGCGACGTCGACCCGGGGGTGAAGGAGGTCGCCGCGTGGGTCTCGCCCGTGCCCGGCGGCGTCGGCCCCATGACGCGCGTCATGCTGCTCGACAACGTGGTGCAGATGGCGGAGGCGCAGGTGCGGTCGCGCTAGTCGGCATGTCCGGAGATCGCCCTTCGGCAGGCTCAGGAGCCGGAGCGCGCGTGCGAAGCACGCACGCGTCACGAGACCGGAGGAGCGATCCGCTCCCGCCTTCGGTCTCGTGACGGCAGCGGCCTTCGGCCGCGGCCTCCTCGACCTACGGCTACTGCGGCCTCCTCGACCTGCGGCGGCGGCGGCCGCTGGCGCTCACCCCGCGTAGGCCTCGCGCAGCGCCGGGTAGTAGTCCTCCCAGGCGGGCATCGGCTCGCCGGCGATCGCGGCCACCAGCCGGTCGAGGTACCACTCCCAGCCGACGGCGACGTCGGGCAGCAGCTGCATCGCGACCTCGTGGTGGGTGAAGCGGATGAGCGTGCCGGAGCCGGGCTCGTGCCCGCCGTCGACGAGCTCGACCTCGAGACTCCAGCTGCCCGACTCGTCGGTCGTCTGCACCACCAGGTGCTCCGGGGCCGTGCAGTCGAGGATCTCGACCGCGCTCGTCGCCTCGCCCTCCTCGGCGGTCATCGACAGCACCACCTCGCCCGAGTCGGGCTCGCCGACGTAGGTGGCGAACCAGATGCCGAGCTCGCGCGACTCCGACAGGAACGGCCAGACCGCGATCGCGTCGGCGCCCACGCGGCGCTCCAGCGTCAGCTCGCACGCCTCGCCGTGCTCGGTGACGGTGCCCGTCCGTTCGATCGCCATGTCGGTCTCCTCCCGGTGGCGCCGAGCCTACGCATCCGCCCGCCTGGCCCGCCAGGGCCGATGACGCCGGCGGTCAGTGCCCGAAGGCGTCGACGTAGAGCTGGATGCGCTTCGCGTAGGTCTCGGCGTTGCGCTCGATGCCGCGCCGCTCGTCCTCGGTGGTCTCGCGCCGCACCTTGCCGGGCACGCCCGCGACGAGCGAGTGCTCGGGGATGACGGTGCCCTCGGTGACGAGCGCACCCGCCGCGATGATCGAGCCGGTGCCGATCACGGCGCCGTTCATGACGGTCGCGTGCATGCCGATGAGCACGTCGTCCTCGACGGTGCAGCCGTGCACGACGGCGTTGTGACCGATCGAGACGCGCGCGCCGAAGGTGAGCGGCGAGCCGTGGTCGACGTGCAGCGAGCAGGAGTCCTGCACGTTCGAGTCGTCGCCGATCGTGACCGCCTCCTCCTCCGCGCGCAGGCTCGCGCCGGGCCAGATGCCGACGCGCTCGCCGAGCGAGACGGCCCCGGCGATCACGGCGCCGGGCATGACGAGGGCCGACTTCGGCAGGTGCGGCACGCGGTCGGGCAGCGGGATGATCGTGGCGCGGTCGTGGACGGTCATGGCGTCAGCGTACGCCGAGCCGGCGGATGCGCCGAAGACGGTGGCGAGCCGGTGCCGCAGCCCCGAGGCGCCCGGGGGTGCGCTTCTCAGCGAAGTGGGGTACACCAAGAGCAGCGGTTCGTTCACGGGCCGGCTCGACCGAAGGAGGCCTGTTGACGACGACGACCGCAGCGCCCGACGCGCCGCAGGCTGCAGCGCCCAAGCCGCGCCGGACCCGCATGAGCCCCATGCGGCGCCGCGAGGCCCTCTCCGGCTACCTGTTCATCGCCCCATGGATCATCGGCTTCCTGGTCTTCACGCTCGGCGCGATGGTCTACAGCCTCGTCATCTCCTTCAGCCACTACCAGCTCGCGACCGACACGGCCCGGCCGGCCGGGCTCGCGAACTACCAGGCGCTCATCGAGGATCCGAAGATCGCCACGGCGCTCGGCAACACGCTCTTCTACGCCGTGCTGGCCGTGCCGCTCGAGGTCGTCGTCGCGCTGGCGCTCGCGATGCTGCTGGCCAGCGTGCGGCGCGGCGCGGGCTTCTTCCGCACCATGTTCTACCTGCCGAAGATGACGCCGACGGTCGCCACCGCATCCGTCTTCCTGCTGCTGCTGAACGGCTCGAACGGCGCCATCAACCGCGGCCTCGCTGCGCTCGGCATCGACGGGCCCGACTGGCTGCTCGACCCGGCATGGGTGAAGCCGTCGATCGTGCTCATGACCGTCTGGGGCGTGGCGGGCACGATGGTGATCTTCCTCGCCGCGCTGCAGAACGTGCCGAAGGAGCTCTACGAGGCGGCGTCCATCGACGGCGCCGGCGCCTGGCGCCGCTTCTGGAACGTGACGCTGCCGCTCATCTCGCCCGCGGTGCTGTTCAACGTGCTGGTGCTGACGATCGCCGCCTTCCAGATCTTCGACCAGGCCTTCCTGCTCTTCCATCGCACGACCGCGGGCGGCTCATCGGATGCGTCGCTGTTCTACGCGATCTACCTGTTCGAGCAGGCGTTCCGGCAGTTCAACTTCGGCTTCGCGGCCGCGATGGCGTGGCTGCTGTTCGTCATCATCCTGATCATCTCGATCATCCAGATGCGGGTCGGCAACCGCTTCGTCTACTACGAGGGAGGCGAGCGGTGAGCACCTCGGCGAAGGCAGAGGGACGGATGGGCTCGGCCGCCCTCGCCGCCGCAGCCGCGAAGCCGGTGCGGGCCCGCGAGTCGCGCCTGACGGCGTGGGGCTGGGTCGGGCAGGTGGTGCGCTGGGCACTGCTGCTGGGCTGCACGGCGCTGTTCCTGTACCCGATCGTGTGGCTGCTGGCGGCGAGCCTCAAGCCGCGCGGCGAGGTGTTCGACAACCGCCTCATCCCGCAGACCTGGCAGCCGGAGAACTACGTCGAGGTGTTCGCGCAGCTGCCGCTGCTGAGCTGGCTCGGCAACAGCGTGCTCATCGCGGTGCTCGCGGCCGGCTTCGTGACCGTCTCGAGCGCGCTCGTGGCGTTCGGCTTCGCGTACTTCCGCTTCCCGGGCAGGACCGTGCTCTTCGGGGTCGTGCTGGCGACCATGATGCTGCCGGGAGCGGTGACGCTCGTGCCGCAGTACCTGATCTGGAACCAGCTGGGCTTCGTCGGCACGCACGTGCCGCTGTGGGGCGCGAACCTGTTCGGCTCGGCCTTCTACATCTTCCTGCTGCGGCAGTTCTTCCTCGGCCTGCCGCGCGAGCTGTTCGAGGCGGCGCGCATCGACGGGCTGAGCGCCTGGGGGCAGTTCTGGCGCATCGCCTTCCCGCTCTCGGTGCCGTCGTTCGTGATCGTGTTCCTGTTCGAGTTCCAGGCCAGCTGGAACAACCTGCAGGGCGCGCTCATCTACCTCAACACCGCATCCGCCGAGGGCTACACCGTGCCGCTCGGCATCGCGAGCGCGATGACGAAGTACAGCCCGGAGTCGGGCGGGCACGGCGACTACCAGTACGTCATGGTGGCGGCGCTGATCGTGACGCTGCCGATGCTCATCCTGTTCGCCTTCGGGCAGCGCTCGTTCATGCGCGGCATCGCGACCTCCGGCAGGACCGGTTGAGCGGGTCGGCGGCGGGGCGGCGCGTGCCGCCCC
>BJUU01000040.1 GCA_007988785.1 Agrococcus baldri | reverse complement strand
GGGTTCTGCAGGGAGGGCGTCGCACGCCGCCGGCCTCAGCGCCGCCACTCCTCCTGATCGGCGAGGAACGCCGAGGACTGCGGGCGAGCTGCATCCTCGGTCACGCGCGGGGCGCCCGCGATGCGCTGCCCGTCGAGCACGAGCTCTGCCCGCCGGCACGGGGCGAGGCGCAGCGAGAGCGCGTGATCCTCGCCGTCGAGGCGGAACGCATCCGTCTGGAACCCTCGCTCGCCCATCGGCTCCCAGATGCGCACGGAGAGACGGCGGGATGTCGCCAGCAGGCCCTCGGAGAGATCGAGCTCGACCGCGACCGGGTCCTCGTCGAAGCGCACCTGCGACCACTGCAGGCCCTCGGCCTCGGGGAAGTGGCGCACGAAGGAGCTGGCCAGCCAGAAGCCGAGATCGGGGCGGTCGCCGAAGACGGTCACCTCGCCCGCGTGCCACAGCACGATGGCCGTGCCGGTGCCGACGAGCGACCAGTCGACCCGCCAGACCGAGGCGAGCGCCACCGGCTCATCGCCGTCGAAGAGCGTGACCGCCGGGTTGGCGCCGCGCAGCAGCTGCATGCGTGTGCCGACGTGATTCACGCGGGCGAGCGTAGCGCCCGACCGCGCCGCGCGCCTGCACGTCACGCCCGTGCCGCGGCATGCCCATAGGCTCTGCCGCATGGACACCTCCGGGCCCGCGCGCTCGACGACCGGCCGCCCGGCGCTCGATCCGCGCCTGCTGCGCCGAGCCCTGCTCGTCGGCCGCGCGGTCGTCGCGCTGCTGATCCTCGCCGCGATCGTCGGCCAGCTCATCACCAGCCTGACGTTCTGGACGCAGCGCGGCGACGCCGACATCCCGCTGAACGTCGTGAACTTCTTCGCCTTCTTCACGATCGAGTCGAACATCCTCGCGATGGTCGTGCTCGCCCTGCTGGTGGCGGCGCAGCTCGGCCGGCCGAAGGTGGGGCGGCGCTTCGACGTGCTGCTGCTGTGCGCGAGCACCTACATGGTGGTGACCGGCATCGTCTACAACACGCTGCTGCGCGGCATCGAGCTGCCGCAGGGCGCGACCCTCGGCTGGTCGAACGAGGTGCTGCACCTGGTGGCGCCGCTGTGGATGCTCATCGACTGGCTCGTCAGCCCGCGCCTGCGCGATCTGCGCTGGCGCGACCTCTGGATCGTGGCGGTCTATCCGCTCGCCTGGCTCGCGGTCACGCTGCTGCGCGGGCCGATCACCCCGGACCAGGCCGCCGGCGACGGAAGCTGGTATCCGTACCCGTTCCTCGACCCCGCCAACTTCGGCAACGGGTACGCGGGCGTGACGGTCATGTGCCTCGTGGTCGCCGTCACGGTGCTCGTCGGGGCGGCGCTCCTGCTCGCCCACGCGCGCTGGCGCGCCCGCTCGCGCGACTGAGCCGAGGGCTTGCCCAAGAGCGCCTCAAGCGCGGAGCGTCGCTCGTCGCGTCACCGTAGGTTGGCCGGGTGACTGTCGCCGTAGACATGCGCACCCGGAACAACGCCGGGGCACGCACCTTGCTGATCGGGCGCACGGGCGCCGTCGCGCTGATCCTCTCGGCGGTGATCGCCCAGCTGGTGACGAGCGTGACGTTCTGGAGCGAGCGGGGCGCGCACGATCTCGGGCGGAACATCATCACCTACCTCTCCTTCTTCACCGTGGAGTCGAACATCCTCGCCGCGGCGCTGCTGACGGCGCTCCTCGTCGCGCAGCTCGGGCGCCTCCGGCTCGGCCGGCGCTTCGACGTGCTGCTGCTCGGCGCCACCGCCTACATGGTCCTGACCGGCGCGGTCTACAACGCGACGATGCGCGACGTCGCGCTTCCCGCATCCGCCTCCCTCGAATGGGCGAACGAGGTGCTGCACGTGGTCGCGCCCGCGTGGATGCTGCTCGACTGGATCATCAGCAGCCGCGAGCGACGACTGCGCTGGCGCGACCTCGGCACCGTCGCCGTCTTCCCCGCGCTCTGGCTCGGCTGCACGCTGCTGCGCGCGCCGCGAACGCCCGAAGAGGCGATCGGCAACCCCTACTGGTACCCGCAGCTCGACCCCGCGAGCTACGAGACCGGCGCCTTCGGCGTCGTCACGACCTGCCTCGGCATCACGGTGGCGCTGCTGCTCATCACCGGCGCGCTGCTCGCGCACGCGGCCTGGCGGGCACGGATGCACGCCTGACGACCGCGCTGGTGGCGCGGTGTCACGCCTTCCTCGGCATGAACGGCCGTCGCCTGACGCTCTCGAACGACGAGGCCTACGACCTCGTCATCGCCGCCGCGTCGGGCGAGCTCGACGACGTCGCGTCCATCGCCGACCGACTCCGCACCGAGCCTCGCCGGTAGCGTTGCTCCCATGACCGGCCTGCACACCACCACCCTCGGCGAGCAGGGCTCCCCCGTCGTCTTCTGCCACGGCCTCTTCGGGCAGGGCAAGAACTGGACCCAGATCGGCAAGGCGCTCAGCGCATCCCATCGCGTCACCCTCGTCGACATGCCCGACCACGGGCAGTCGCCGTGGACGGAGCGGCTCGACTATGAGGCGATGGCGGATGCGGTGGCCGGCGTGATCGACGAGCCCGTCACCCTCGTGGGCCATTCGATGGGCGGCAAGGCGGCGATGCTCGCCGCCCTGCGCCACCCGGAGAAGGTCGAGCGGCTCGTGGTGGTCGACGTCTCGCCCGTCGAGTATCGCTCCGCCGAGGAGTTCAAGGGCTTCATCGACGGGATGCTCGGCATCGACCTGGGCGCCATCGAGTCGCGCGGCGACGCCGACGCGGCACTCGCCGAAGCGGTGCCGGACGCCGGGATCCGCGGCTTCCTGCTGCAGAGCCTGCGCCGCGAGACCGCGGCGGACGGCGGCGGCTGGCGCTGGCTGCCCAACCTCGAGATGCTGCGTCGCGACCTGCCGGTGCTGCGCGGCTTCCCCGAGACCGACGCCGTCTACGAGGGGCCGGTGCTGTGGATCGGCGGCAGCGACTCGGGCTACGTGCGCGACGAGTTCGCGCCCGCCATGGAGGCCCGCTTCCCGCGCGTGCGCCGCGTGACCGTCAAGGGCGCCGGCCACTGGGTGCACTCCGAGCAGCCGAAGGTGTTCACCGAGGTGCTGTCGCGCTTCCTCGACGACGCCTGACCAGCCGCCCGGCCGCGCATCGTCGGCGGTGCCCCGTAGCGTGACCCCATGACCTTCGCCAACGTGGGCACCCTCGGTGCCGTCCCCGGCCGGCGCGACGAGCTCGTCGCCCAGCTGACGCAGCGCAGCGACGAGCTGCGCGAGGCCGGCTGCCTCGCCTACGAGGTGGGCGTGAGCGACGACGCGCCCGACACGGTGTTCGTCGTCGAGCTCTGGCAGAGCGCCGATGCGCACCAGGCGTCGCTCGAGCTGCCGCAGGTGCGAGCCGCCATCGCGGCGGCCCGCCCGCTGCTCTCCGGCGAGTTCGGCGGGTTCCGATTCGACGTGATCGGCTCGCCCCTGCGCGACTGAGCCGACTCAGGGCGTCAGCAGCACCTTGGTGGCCCGCCGCTCGTCCATCGCCGCGTAGGCCTCGGCGGCCTCCTCGAGCGGCAGCGTCAGGTCGAACACGCGGCCCGGGTCGATCTCGCGCCGCCAGATGCGGTCGATGAGGTCGGGCAGGAAGCGCCGCACCGGCGCCGGCCCGCCGTGCAGGTGCACGCTCGAGAAGAACAGCCCGAGTCCGTCGATCTGCACGTCGTGCGAGACGCCGACGAAGCCGACGTGGCCGCCTGGGCGCGTGAGTCCGATCGCCTGCTGCATCGCCTCGTCCGTGCCGACCGCCTCGATCGTCGAGTGCGCGCCGAGGCCGCCGGTGAGCTCCTTGACGCGGGCGACGCCCGCATCGCCGCGCTCCTCGACGATGTCGGTGGCGCCGAACTCGCGCGCCAGCGCCTGCCGGTCGGCGTGCCGCGACATCGCGATGATGCGCTCGGCGCCCAGCTCGCGCGCGGCGAGGATGCCGAGCAGCCCGACCGCTCCGTCGCCGACCACCGCGACCGTCCTGCCCGGGCCCGCCTCGGCGGCGACGGCCGCGAACCAGCCGGTGCCGAGCACGTCGGAGGCCGCGAGCAGCGACGGGATGAGGTCGGCCTCGGGCACGCCGGGCGTCTTCACGAGCGTGCCGTCGGCGAGCGGGATGCGAACGAGCTCCGACTGCGTGCCGACCGAGCCCATCATCACCTGGTGCACGCAGCGCGACTGGTAGCCGGCCTGGCAGATCTCGCAGGTGTTGTCGCTCGCGACGAACGAGCCGACCACCCAGTCACCGACGGCGATGTCGCGCACCTCGGCGCCGACCTGCTCGACGACGCCGACGTACTCGTGCCCCATCGCCGTCGGCCCGTGCAGCGCCTCGATGCCGCGGTAGGGCCACAGGTCGGAGCCGCAGACGCAGACGGCCGCCGGCCGGATGACGGCGTCGGTGGGCTCGATGACGGATGCGTCGGGGATCTCCTCGACGCGCACGTCACCGGGGGCGTGCATGATCACTGCGCGCATGATGTCCTCCTGGAAGTCGATGTGCCCCCACGAAACCGCATCCGCGGCCCGCGTGGGAGTCCCCGCCGTGACGTGCCCTGTCGGGGCACCCCACGCATCCGCCCGCCCTCCTAGGCTGGCCGCATGGGGGATCCGGTGGTCGCGCGGCGCGAGGTGCGCGAGTTCCTGATGACGCGCAGGGCGAAGGTGAGCCCGGCGGATGCGGGGCTGCCGTCGGGCGGCACACGGCGGGTTCCGGGGCTGCGCCGGGCCGAGGTCGCGATGCTGGCCGGCGTCTCGGTGGAGTACTACGCCAAGCTCGAGCGCGGGCAGATCGGCGGCGCCTCGGCGGCGGTGCTCGAGGCCGTCGCCGGCGCCCTGCAGCTCGACGACGCCGAGCGGGCGCACCTGCTCGACCTCGCGCGGGCCGTCGACGGGATCCCGCACTCGAGCCGGCCGCGGGCGCGCGTCTCGGCGCCGGGCACGCCGCGCGTGGCGCTGCAGTGGATGCTCGACGCGGTCGGCGATGCCATCGCCGTGGTGCGCAACCCGCAGCAGGATCTGGTGGCGATGAACGCGCTCGCGCGCGCCTTCTACGCGCCCATGCTCGGCAGCGGCGGCGGGCGCACGGCGAACTTCGCGCGCTTCCAGTTCCTCGATCCGGCATCGCGCGAGTTCTACCCCGACTGGGAGCGCTTCGCCCGCATGTGCGTCGGGATCATGCGCGCCGAGGCCGCGCGCGACCCGCACGATCGGGTGCTGCAGGAGCTCGTGGGCGAGCTGTCGACGCAGAGCGAGCTCTTCCGGCGGCTGTGGGGCGCGCACGACGTGCGCGTGCACGGCGCGGGCGTCAAGCGCTTCCGGCACCCCGCGGTCGGCGAGCTGGAGCTCGCGTTCGAGGAGCTGCTGCCGACCGCAGAGCCCGGGCTCGTGCTGATGGTCTACACGGCGGAGCCGGGATCGCCCACCGCCGAGCGGCTGCGGCTGCTGGGCAGCCTCGCCGCCGACACGACCGACCGCGCCGAGCTCGGCGCCCGAGAGGAGACCCCGTGACCTGGAACCCCGACGACCTGGCCGCCGTGCACGCCGCCCAGGAGCTGCACATCACCACCAGCCGCGCCGACGGCTCGCTGCGCACGCCGGTGCCCGTCTGGCACGCCGCCGTCGACGGCGAGCTCTACGTGCGCTCGGCGAACGGGCCGAGCGGCGGCTGGTACCGGCGCGTGCTGCGAGGCCTGGCGGCGCACGTCAGGGCCGGCGGCATCTCGACCGACGTGACCGCCGAGCACCTCGACGAGGACGACCCGCGGCACCAGGCGATCGACGCGGCGCTGCGCGAGAAGTACGCGTCGATGCCGCAGTACGTCGCCCCGATCGTCAGCCCGGAGTCGCGACAGGTGACGCTGCGGCTGACGGCCGTCGGCTGACGACGGCCCGCTGAGCACGGCGCATCGGTCACGCCGGTCCTTGCGCTCCATGCCTCGCACTCCTTGACTTTACCGGTACAGTCGTGCACACTTCTGTAGCGGTACAGACGAACCGACCGAGGAGGTGTCCCATGGACCCGCTGGCCCTGAGCATCGTGACGATGCACCTGAACGAGCGCGACCGCATCTGGCCCGGGCGACGCGCGGAAGGCGCATCCGCCCGACGCCGTGTCGCGGCGGCGCTGCGCCTGGCCGCCCGCCGACTCGAGGCGCGCGAGCGCGCGGCCCGGCTGCGCGCCGCCTCGGCGTGACGGCACCGGCGGCGGCCC
>BJUU01000039.1 GCA_007988785.1 Agrococcus baldri | reverse complement strand
GTTGGTCAGCTCTGGACCGAACGCGTAGACGCACTGAGAACTACCACCGTCGACCGGCATCGTGTCCAGACGAACGGCGACTCCCGACTCCTCGACGGTCGTAGCGCCGGGCTCGGTGAGGAACGCACCGTCGACAGCTCCCTGGATCAATGCCTGTGGCACGTCGGCTGCGGGGAACGACTGGACCGTGACATCGGAGATCGAGAGGTCGTTGTCCTGCAGGTGGTTGTCAAGACCGAGGATGGAGGAGCCGCCAGGACCGACGGCACTCGCCCAGGTCGAACCAGCCAAGCCCGCGGCTCCTTGGTCGGCGACCTCGGTGCGCACCCACCAGGTATCGGTGCTGCTGTTGTGGCACGGCATCGCCAGGCTGACACCAACTCCCTCGTGAATCGCGTTGAACAGCGCCCCGTTCGGCGCGGCACCGACCATCTGGATCTGGTTCTGCCCGAGGCCGACGAGTGCATCGGAGGACGCGATCTGCGTGAACTCGACATCGATGTTCTCGCGATCGAACTCGCCCATCTCCTCAGCGAGGAACAGGGCACTGAAGACCTCGATCCGGGCCGCGGTGTTGATCGTGATGGTCGTGCGCTCCGCAAGGGGCTGCGGCTCGGTGCCGGTCGGCAGCGCGGACTCATCAGCTGGCGCGTCAGTGCCGCCCGGGGCCGGCTCTTCGCCTGTCGCGGCGCATCCGGAGAGGATGAGCCCTCCCAGGATCAGCATCGCGCCCATCGCCTGCGGCCGGGCTGAGTTCCGCTTCGGTGTGGTCCGGGTCATTGCGGTCTCCTTTGACAGCGGTGGTGGAGCAGCGGTCGAGGGGTCTGCGGGCCAGCCGCCTTGCCCTGCCTGCGCCGCGATTGCAGCACTTCGGTACTCAATATCTAATATAGAATGTCTACAGTCAAGCGCGATTCTGGGATCGGCCGCCGCCTGCGGCCTGCTCGGACCGCCTGCGCAGGCTCGGAGCCCGAACGGGCGGGCCACGCACGCCGCGAGATCGATCGTGACATTATGCATGATATAAATTACATTGCTGATCACGGCGAAGACGACACCTCGCGAACTGAGACGAATGAGGCAACGATCAATGGTGATGGTCTCCGAAAGCACGGATGGCTTCGCGTTCACAGAGGCCGGGCTGCGATCCGCTCTCGAGAGTGCAGACATCCCCACTCTGCTGCCCGCGGTCGCACATCTCACTGGGGACCTTCGGATTCTTCGAGACGACCTCCGTCCCCATCCGTCGCGCAACGCGGTCGGACAGCTGCCGCAGGGTGGACTGAGCGCCGCCCAGCAGGCAGATGCGCGCGAGCTTGCGCTGCGTGCTCTCCTGGAGTGGAGGGATGCCGGGCAGCCCGACGCCAAGTCGCGCGACTCGAGCACCGTCGTGAGGGTTGCCGAGTTCATCACCGGTTCGCTCGACCCTGAGATGCTGCCGCTCATCCTCAGGCAGCTCGGTTTCGAGCCCGACGACATCGAGGAGGAGCAGGTTGAAGGCGACGACAACCAGTGCTTCGTCGTCGTCATCGGCGCGGGAATGTCGGGGATCGTCGCGGCTCATCGCCTGAAGCAAGCGGGCATCGCGCACGTGGTGATCGAGCGCCATGGGGAAGTCGGTGGAGTCTGGCTCGAGAACACCTACCCCGGCGTGCGACTCGACTCGAGCAACTTCTGCTACAGCTACTCGTTCGCGCAGGACGCAGGCTGGAGCAACTACTACTCGCCCGGCAAGGCGGTCGCTGACTACTTCGTCGAGACATCTCACCGGCTCGCGATCCGTGATGCCATCCGCTTTCACACCACCGTGGAGAGCGCACACTATGACGATTCGACCGCGCTCTGGTCGGTTGTCGTCACGGGCCCGGACGGCGTGACGGAGACGCTCCACGCCAACGCCGTGATCAGTGCTGTCGGCCAGCTCAACACGCCGAGCTTTCCCGAGATCGAGCACACCGACAGGTTCGAAGGGCACGCCTGGCACACGGCCGAGTGGAACCACGAGGTCTCACTCGAAGGCAAGCGAGTCGCCGTGGTCGGAACAGGCGCCAGCGCGTTCCAAGTGATCTCGACGATCGCTCCCGAGGTCGAGAGCATGACGGTATTCCAGCGGACACCCCCCTGGGTGCTGCCGACGCCCGAGTACCACAGCGAACTCCCCCGGGGCCTTCGCTGGCTCTTCGACACCTTTCCCCTCTACGAGCGCTGGTTCCGGTTCGCCCAGTTCTGGAACGGCGTCGAGGGTCGCCGACGCTTTGCCGAAGTGGATCCGGACTGGAAGGATCCCGGATCCGTCTCCGAGTCGAATCTCCGCCTGCGCGAGGCACTCGTCGAGACGCTGGAGGAGGCGTACGACGGTCGACCGGATCTGCTCGCAACGATGACGCCGGAGTACCCCCCATACTCCAAGCGGATGCTGCGAGACAACGGCAAGTGGGCCAGTGCGCTTCGGCAGGACAACGTGGAGGTGGTCACCGAGCGCGTCGCCGCAGCGACCAAGCACGGACTCCTCACCGACTCCGGACGCGAGATCGAAGTCGACGTCATCATCTACGGCACGGGGTTCAAGGCCTCCGAGTTCCTCAGCACCTTCACGGTCACCGGTCGCGACGGGCGAAGCCTGCGAGATGCCTGGCGCGACGATCCGCGCGCATACTCCGGCATCACGATCCCGGAGTTCCCGAACCTGTTCCTGCTCTACGGCCCCAACACCAACCTCATCGTCAACGGCAGCATCGTGCTCTTCTCCGAGGCCGAGGTCGACTACGTCATGGCCTGCCTGCGTCTGCTCAAAGCAAATGGGCTCGTTGCCATGGAGCCGACTGCAGCGGCCCTGGAACGGTTCTACGAGCGTCTCGATGCTGCTAGCGCCGCGATGGCATACGGTCTCGACGGCGTCAACAACTGGTACAAGTCGGCGTCTGGCAGGGTGACCCAGAACTGGCCCCTCACGACGCTCGAATTCTGGAACATGACTCGGCGACCAGCTCTGGACGACTACCGAACCCGGTGACGGAGCATCCGCCGCGCACTGCCTCGCACCGGCCGCAGCACGATGGCGGTCACTCCGGCCTCAGTGCGCAGGAGTCAGCAGCGCAGCCCGCAGCACGGCGATCTCCTCGGCGCGCTCTCGCCGCGAGATCTCCGCATCGATGAGCGAGCTGGACCCGTGGAACGTGCCCGGGAACACGTGCAGCTCGACTCGCACTCCGGCCTCCTGAAGGCGACGCGCATAGTCGACGGCTTCGTCGCGCAGCGGATCGAACTCCATCGCGCTGACGTACGCAGGGGGCAAGCCGGCCAGATCGGAGGCGAGCGAGGGCGATGCGTAGGGAGGCACTGACTCGGGGGACAATGCTCTGAGGTAGTGGCGCCAGCTCAATGCCGCCGCTGATGCGGTCCACATCGGAGTGTCTGTGAAGCGGCGCATGCTGCTCGTGCTCATCCGATGGTCCAGCTGGGGCTGGCTGAGCAATTGGAAGGCGATCGGCGTGCCTACGTGGTCGCGGGTGTGCAACGCGAGCGCGGCTGCGAGTCCTCCACCTGCCGAGCGACCTGCAAGCGCGATGCGTCGCGGATCGAAGCATTCGCTGTTCGCGACCCAGTCGAGCGCTGTCACGGCGTCGTCGAGGGCAGCAGGAAAGGGGTGCTCGGGGGCAAGCCGGTAGTCGACCGCGATGACCGCCGCCCCAGTCTCTTCTGCGATCTGCAGATTGCGCGCGTGATCCTGGGCGATCGTTCCCAGCACGAAACCACCAGCATGGAACTGGATGATCGCGGATGAGGCGTTCGAGCTCCGACGCCACGGCTGGAACATGCGGAGCCTGAGCGGATCGCCCTGCGCGCGAGGGATCGAGACGTCGGTGACCTGGACTGCGGAGCTCTCCCCCTCATCGAAGGATCGGCGCGGAGTGCGCGCTGCCTCGAGGTCGTTGAGATCTCGAGCCGGGAATCGTGCGGCGGCGTCCTTCAGCTCGGCGTCGAAGTCGAAGTCCATGACTCTCCGCTCTCCAGTGATCTGCATCCCTCGCGAGCGCTGTGCGCGATGTTCACGGCAGAGTCGTTGAGGGCGCTCGGTCGGCGTCGATCGCCGAATCGGCCAAGATCCTGCGAGCGCGCTCGAGCACAGGTCGGTCGATCATCTGTCCGTCGAACTGCGCCGCGCCCTCGTGCAGCGCAGCCTCGAGCACCGCGGCCGCCCATTCCGCCTCGGCTTCGGACGATCGGAACGCCGCCTCGACCTCGGGCACCTGCGCGGGATGGATGCAGAGCTTGCCGCCCATGCCGAATCGCTTCGCAAGCTTCGCCTCGTCACGCACGTGTGCGAGCTGCCTGATCTCGATGCTGGGAGTGTCCAGTGGCGCCGCGATGCCGGCTGCCCGTGATGCCACGACGAGCCGCGAGCGGATGGGCGCGAGCACGTCAGCGTGCGGCTCGGCTCCCAGATCCAGAGTGAGGTCGACGGCGCCGAGAGCCAGGCGCATGACCGCCTTCGATCTCGCGAGCTCGGACACGGCCTCAAGGCCACGGGCGCTCTCGATCAGCGCGACGACCGGCGCGCCGACTGCATGGGCGATGGCCTCCATCGCAGCCGCTTCCTCGGCCTTCGCCGCCAAGATCGCGACCGGACGCGCCGACGCGCCAACGAGCGCGGCGATGTCCTGTCGGCCGTCCTCCTGCTCGAGCGCACTGACCCGCACGACGTAGTCGCCACCGGCTTCCAGCGCCGCGACGACCTCGCGCCGTGCGGCCGGCTTGCGCTCCCCCTGCACGGCGTCCTCGAGATCCAGCACCACGACGCCCGCACCGCTCGCTTGCGCCTTCAGGAATCGATCGGAGCGATCACCAGGAACGAACAGCCAGCTCCGAGCCGTCAGCGGCGCCGATCGATCGAGCGGCTCAGTCATCGCCGATCCTCTCGTGCGCGGCCGGCAGGCTGGTCTCATCAGGCCGCGGCGTGGGGTTTTCCGGCGCGAAGCCACGGCGATACACCAGGAAGCTTCGGCGGTAGGAGATCACGACGACCCCATCCTGGTTGAAGCCCTCGGTCGCGACCGTGACGATGCCGACGTTCGGCCTGGACTTCGACTCCCGCTTCTCGAGCACTTTCGAGCGGGAGTAGATGGTGTCGCCGTCGAAGACGGGAGCGGGCAGTCGCACCGCGTCCCAGCCCAGGTTCGCCATCACGTTGAAGGACAGGTCGATGACCGACTGGCCGGTCACGAGCGCGAGCACGAGCGTCGAGTTCACGAGCGGACGACCGAACTCCGTCTGAGCCGCGGCGACGTGGTCGAAGTGCACCTTGGCGGTGTTCTGCGTGAGCAGCGTGAACCACTGGTTGTCGACATCTGACACGGTCTTCCCGAGCGGGTGGTAGTAGATGTCGCCGGGCTCGAAATCCTCGAGGAATCGGCCCGTCCAGCCCTCGGTGCCGATCCGCCGGGCCTGCTGCGTCTCGTCGACCATCAGCCGTCCTCCGTCAGGGCCCCGGAGGCTTCGCCCGCCACGAGCACATCCGCCTCGCCCTCGAGCACGACGCGATCCGGGCCGGTCGTCACGGTCAGCGCGATGCTGACGAGCGTGCCGCCCGCCGCAGGCCGAGCGGCCGTGATCTCGCCGCGGCAGAGCAACTCGTCGCCGAGCCACACCTGATCCTTGAACTGAGCGAGGAACCTCCGCACGCGCTCCGCACCGTAGAGGTCGGAGACGACTGTGGCCAGGAGCGCAGCGTGATGCATGCCCTGGGAGAAGACGCCTGGATACCCGGCGGCGCGCGCGAACTCCTGGTCATAGTGCATCGGGTTCAGATCGCCAGAGACGCCCGAGTAACGCACGAGCATCTGCGCGGTGATCGGACCGAAGCGCCGCTCGGGAATGCGCGCACCGATCGAGACCGGGACCTCGGCGGTCATCGTGCTGCCCTCTCGATCAGGGTCGAACGCATGCGTGCGACGATCTCGTCGGTGTCTGCATGGCGGAACTCGGTCTCAACCACAGCGAATCGCATGGTGCCCCCTTTGCGGCCCGTCTTCTCGAAGCGGTCCGCGATGCGCTCCTGGGCGATCAGCCGATCTCCTGCGCGGGGCGGCGTCCCCAGGTAGTGGAACTCTTGCGAACCATGCAGGAGGCGTGCTCGCTCGAATCCCACGTCGACTCGGTCTGACGGTTGCATCCACTGCGCCAGCGACATCAAGAACGTCGCTGGCGCGATCGCGCGCTCTCCCTGGTGGTCTGCGGATTCCGACTGCGCTGCGGCGGCGAACCGTTGGATCGCGCCGCGCTCGATCGGGAACTCCACCGAGTTCCCGATGTCGTTCGCTCCTTCGACTGGCGCTGTGCTCATGCTGCGTGCTCCTTGCTGAGAGGGAAGAAGTCGGGGGCCGAGACGCCGTCGGCGAGCAGACGGGCTCGGAAGCGCACAGCCATCCCGATCTGCACCGACTCGACGGGGACGTCGACGATGTTCGTCATCAGTCGAGGGCCCTCCGCGAGCTCGACCACGCCGACCACGTAGGGCACCCGCTCGCCGAACGGCGGGAGATCGTTCATGCGCACGACAGAGAACGCGTAGAGCGTGCCCACGCCACTCGACTCGCGCAGCTCGACGTCCTCGCTCCAGCACGAGGGGCACATCGAGCGCGGGTAGAGATGCACGCTGCCGCAACTGTTGCAGACCTCCACCATGAGTCGCCCGTCCGCGATCGCGGACCACCACGGTTCGCTGTCGCCTTCGACGGTCGGCAGATCGAATCGTGGGCTGGTGTCTGTCTGCATTGCTGCTCCGATCGGGTGGGCGGGCGGGCGAACCGTCGCGGGG
>BJUU01000038.1 GCA_007988785.1 Agrococcus baldri | reverse complement strand
AAGTCCGGCTCCGACCAGACCGAGGTGACCCGGTCTGCCGGCCGCCCGGGTCGACGCCGCTGACCATCACCGCCGAACGTCGCCGAACAGGCGCGCGATGGGCGCGATAATGGACGGACGCGCCGCGAACCAGGACCCGACGACCAGCATTGCGGCCGCGACGAAGATCCAGAATCCCTCCCAATTGTCGGCGTAGGCATGGCCGTCCATTGAGCCCTGCGAGGCGAACATGTGATTGAGATTCCGGAGCGCCCCGGTGGCGAGCACGAGAGCGACGTGCACGATGCTGAACGCCACGAAGTAGAGCATCACCGGGAAGTGGATGGCTCGTGCCACCTCGACGGGGTACATGCGGTTCAGCAGCGTCGCCCCAGACGGCCAGATCCCCGACATGCGCACGCCCGAGATTGCGGCAAGCGGTGCGACGACGAACACCGTGGTGAAGTAGGTCAGCTGCTGCAGCCCGTTGTAGTGCACCCAGCCGTTCTCAGTGGGCCATTGCAGCGACAGGTACTGCAATCCGGCAGAGATCGCGTTGGGGAAGACCTCCCAGCTCGTGGGAACCAGGCGCATCCACTGGCCGGTGCCGAACAGCAGGACGACGAAGACGATCCCGTTGACGAGCCAGAGGACATCAAGCGCCTGGTGGAACCAGAGGGTCAAGCTGATCTTGCGCTGCCCCTTGCCCCACCGGGGCGTCCAGAACGCGGCCGGCCGTCGCTCCCGTCGGACACCGAGGCCCGAGCGAATGATGAGCGCCATGAGGAAGAAGTTGAAGTAGTGCTGCCACGCGACCCAAGCAGGGATGCCCACCGGTGCTGCGTCGGGCAAGGGGTACACACCCGGGAAGTCGGCGACGAAGGCCTCGACCCCGCTCAGCGTCAGCAGCCATCGCGCCCCCACAACGAGGAGCGCCACGACCGCGAGTACGGCCAGGGTCACGAGCACGAGCGCACCGACTCGTTGCTGGCTCGGCAGCCGTGTGGGCTGGTCCTGCTGCGCCATGCCGCGCGGCTCGGGCAGCGCGGTCGGCGCGTGAGTGGATGCAGCACCTGGCGTCGCAGGCGCAACTGTGCTCGTCGCCCGTGCCGCGGTGGCCGCTGTGGAGACGGGCGACTCCGCTGACTGCAGAGTCGTCTCGCCGAGCCGAGGCAAGCCCCGTCGCACAGGAGCGCCTTCGACTCGAGCGGCTGCTGGGCTCGTAGCATCCACGGCACCGGAGAAGGACGAGTTCGTCGGCCCTGCGTCCTCACGGTCGGCCGGCGACTCACCAGCCCGACGAGGCAGGCCTCGTCGAACCGGCGCCCGTGCGTCGTCGTTCATCGCTTCCCCCGCCCGTCAGGGAGCCGAACGCTCTTTGAGCGCGGTGATCAGTTGAGGCACGACCGCGAACACGTCGCCGACGACGCCGAAGTCTGCGACCTCGAAGATCGGAGCGTCGGCGTCTTTGTTGATCGCCACGATCGTCTTCGCCGTCTGCATTCCAGCCCTGTGCTGGATCGCGCCCGAGATCCCCAGCGCGACGTAGAGCTCGGGCGAGACCGAGACACCTGTCTGACCGATCTGCTGATCCTGCGCGGCGTAGCCGGCATCGACTGCAGCGCGCGACGCTCCTACGGCCGCGCCCAGCGTGTCGGCAAGCTGTTCGACGAGCGCGAACTGCTCTCGAGAGCCGAGTCCACGGCCGCCCGCGATCACCCGCGAGGCAGTGCGCAGCGCCGGTCTTGACGACACCGCTGCCGCGCTCGACTTCCCGACCTGCGGGGCTGGGCGCCCCGTCGGCTCTGCCACCAGGGCATGCACTGCAGGCGCATCCACAGCCCGCGCCCGCACCTCGACGGAGCCCTCTCGTAGCGTGATCACCGGTGCGTCGAATGTGGCCGCAGCATCGACTTCGTACGCACCGCCGTACACGGAGTGATGCGCGAGCACGCCTTCGGCATCCCTGGAGACGCCGACAGCATCGACGGCGATCGCCGAGCGCGTCCTGACCGCGAATCGGCCCGCCACCGCTCGGCCCTCGATGGAATGGGATACCAAGACCGCTTCGGCACGGACGAGTTGTGCCGCCGCCACCAATGCGTCCACGAGCGGCACCGTGAGCCCTTCGTCCGGTGCCGCCACGAGCACCGTGGTCGCTCCCCACGATGCGGCGCGCGCGGCGAGCGCAGAGTCGCCGACGATCAGCGCAACCGGCGTCCCGATCTGCGCAGCCGCACCGAGCAGTGCCGCGCCCGAGTCAGCCAGCCCGCCTTCCGGGGTGGAGTCGAGCAGAACCAGGATCGAATCACCGGCAAATGCAACCATCGGGTACCCCTTACGCGAGTCGGTTCTGGACGAGGAACTCCGCGAGACGCTCACCGGCATCGCCCCCATCGACGATCGTGCTGCCCGCCTGGCGAGGCGTGCGCTCGGCGACTCGGGTCATGATCGACCTCGCGGCTCCCGGGTCATGGGCATCAACCTCGAGGTCGGCAAGCGAGAGCGTCTCCAGCGACTTCTTCTTCGCCGCAAGGATCCCCTTGAAGTTCGGAAACCGGGCGTCGGGCAGCGCCTCCGTGATCGAAACGATCGCCGGCAGCGACGCCGTCAGCTCCACTGTGCCGAAGTCGGTCCGCGCGACGCCCTGCACAGCCTCGTGCTC
Source organism: Agrococcus baldri (assembly GCA_007988785.1). GTDB lineage: Bacteria > Actinomycetota > Actinomycetes > Actinomycetales > Microbacteriaceae > Agrococcus > Agrococcus baldri_A. Next base: position 5,358 of record BJUU01000038.1, on the reverse strand, counting down.
GATCTCGACGGACTGCAGGTTCAGCGCGGCCGGGACGGCCAGCAGCTCCGCGAGCATTGCCGGCAGCACGCCGCCAGCGCCGTCGGTGGACTGATCGCCTGCGATCACCAGGTCGAACCCGATGCGTCGCAAGGCTGCCGCCAGCGTCTCGGCCGTCAAGGTCAAGTCGGCGCCCGCGAGGGCGATGTCTACGACTTGCACTGCGGAGCCGGCTCCCATCGCCAAGCCCTTGCGCAGCGACGTCGCCGCAGTCCCGGGTGCCATCGACAGCAGCACCACTTCGGTATCGGCATGCGAGTCCGCGTGCTGCAGCGCGACTTCCAGCGCGCGCTCCCCGATCTCGTCCAGGACCGCATCGGCTGTCCCACGGTCGATCAGACCGGTGTCCAGGCTCAACGAGCGATCGGCGTAGGTATCCGGGACTTCCTTCACCAGCACAAGGATCTTCATGCTTCCCTCCGAGCGATTGCGTCACGCATCGCTTCGAGCCGAGCGGCGGGCTTCACGCCGGCGGACGCAACGTCACGAACTTCAGCTCTGTCATCTCCTGCATCGCGTAGTGCGGGCCCTCTCGCGTGTTCCCTGAATCCTTCACGCCCCCGTAGGGCTGCAGATCCACGCGGACCGTCGGCGCATCGTTGATGTAGACGCTGCCGAACTCGAGCCGCTCGATCGCCCTCAGGGCATGGCTGAGATCGTCCGTGAAGACTCCCGCGTTCAGCCCGAACTCGGAGTCGTTCGCCTGCTCGATGGCATCGTCGATGTCATCGACGGCGACGATCGTGACCACTGGTCCGAAGATCTCCTGGCACTGCACCTTCATGTCGCGCGAGACGTCGCTCAGGACGGTAGGCGCGACGACCGACCCCATGCGCGTGCCACCGGTGACGAGCGTCGCGCCAGCGCTCACCGCTTCCTGGATCCAGGCATGGATGCGCTCTGCCTCGGCCTCGCTGATGACCGCAGAAACATCGACGTCTTCGTCGAGCGGATCGCCGACGACGAGCGACTCCACCCGCTCCTTGAGCCGCGCGGTGAAGGCTTCGACATTCGTGCGGTGCACGAGGATGCGCTGCGTCGACACGCACGATTGTCCCGCCTGGACGAAGCCGCCGAACGCAGCCGCATCCGCCGCCGCCTCCCAGTCGGATCGCTCGTCGACGATGAGCGGGGCGTTCGAGCCGAGCTCCAGCCTCACCTTCTTCCGAGGAGCCGCCTCAGCGAGGCCCCAGCCGACTGAGGGCGAGCCCGTGAAGGTGACGTAGGCGACCTGCGGATGCGTCGCGAGGGCACTACCGACCTCCGCGCCTCCGCCGGTCACCACGTTCAGCCAGCCCGCCGGCAGCCCTGCGTCATGCAGCAGCTGCGCGAGCAGGAGCGCCGTGACCGGGGTCTGGCTGGCCGGCTTGAGCACCGTCGGGCAGCCGACGGCGATCGCGGGCGCGACCTTGTGGACGACGAGGTTGAGCGGGAAGTTGAAGGGCGAGATCGCAGCCACGACACCCACCGGCACGCGCACGGTCCACGCGGACTTGCCGGCTCCCGTAGCAACCGCGTGCACCGGCACGGTCACGGATGACTGCGTCCTCGCCTCGGCGGCTGAGAAGATGAAGGTGTCGACGGCGCGCTGGACCTCACCGCGAGCCGTCTTGATCGGCTTCGCGCACTCGAGGGCGATCGCGTGCGCGAACTCCTCAGCTCGCTCCGCGAGCAGCGACGCGGCTGCATCGAGGATGGCGATCCGTTCATCCAACGGGAATGCCGCGCGCTGGAACGCGCGTTGCGCCGCTGCGAGAGCCGATGCGACATCCTCGGCGTTTCCGCGCGGCACCTCTGCCACCACGCTGTCGTCGAACGGCGAACGCACGAGCGCCGCGCGCCCGCTGGCGCTGGGGCGCCACTCGCCATCGATGTACATGCCCTTGACGGCGAACGCCGCCTGCTCGCTGCTCATTGGATCAGACTCCCCTCTTCTGAGCGTGCCGCTCAGAGGCCGCCGCGCTTGACAAGCTGACTCGCGATTACGTTGCGCAGGATCTCATTGGTTCCCTCTCCGACGATCATCAGCGGCGCATCCCTGAAGTACCGTTCCACGTCGAACTCTGTCGAGTATCCGTTCCCGCCGTGGATCCTGACTGCGTTGAGCGCGATCTCCATCGCCACCTCGGAGGCAAAGAGCTTGGCCATGCCGGCCTCCATGTCGCTGCGCTCGCCGCTGTCAGCCTTCTCCGCCGCGAAGTGCGTCAGTGTCCGCGCCGCCGTGAGCTTCGTCGCCATGTCCGCGAGGTAGTGCCCGATCGCCTGATGCTTCCAGATCGCCTGGCCGAAGGACTCGCGCTGCTGCGAGTATTCCAGCGACGCGTCGAGTGCCGCCGTCGCGACTCCGAGGGCTCGTGCCGCGACGTTGAGCCGGCCTGTCTCCAAGCCGCGCATCATGTGCGCGAACCCACGTCCCGGAACGCCGCCGAGCAGGGTGTCCTGGCTGACGCGCATGTCGTCGAAGGTCAGCTCACAGCTCTCGACGCCCTTGTACCCGAGCTTTGGGAGTCCCTGGGAGACGGTCAAGCCGGGTCCGTGCTCGATGAGCAGCACCGATATCCCCGCATGCGCAGGCTCGGCCTTGGGGTCGGTCTTGCACAGCACAGCAATGAGCTGCGAGTGAAGCGCGTTGGAGATCCATGTCTTCGACCCGTTGAGCACGAACTCGTCTCCATCCGGAGTCGCGATCGTCCGCATGGCCTGGAGATCCGACCCGCCCCCCGGCTCGGTCAGCGCCATCGTTGCCCGGATCTCACCGGTGGCCATCCTAGGGAGATAGCGCCTGCGCTGCTCCTCTGTGCCGTACAGCGCGAGCAGCTTCGCGACGACGGTGTGGCCGCCCATCGCACCAGCGAGCGACATCCAACCGCGAGAGAGCTGCTCGGTGATCTGCACGTAGCACGCGCTCGAGACCGGCAGGCCTCCGTACTCCTCGGGCACAGCGAGTCCGAAGATGCCGAGCTCTTTCATCTGCTCGATCCAGCGCGCCGGGTACTCGTTGGCGTGCTCCACATCGCGCACTGTGGGAAGGACATCGCGATCGATGAAATCGCGAACGGTGGCGACGAAGAACTGCTCGTCCTCGTCCAAGTGGTGTGCCATCGCGGATCCTCTCGCCAGCGAGCTGCCTCTGTACAAAATATATAGTACAGCGTCGCTGTCGAAAGAACAACGCGGGCCTTACCGAAACCGCAAAGAGGATCTCGCGTCAGGCCGGAAGCGACTCGCCGGGCTCTGCGCTCAAGCGTGCATCGATGTGACGAGCCAGCTGCTCGCCCGCCCGCAGCACGTGCTGCTGCATGGCGTCGCGCGCGCGTTCCGCATCACCCGCGCGGATCGCATCGAGGATGCCCGAGTGGTCGTCGACCGTCGTCTGCGGCCAACCGTCGATGGTCGCGTAGAAGCGACTGGGGGCGTAGCGCGAGACGAGCTGGATCACCCAGGCCAGTCGCGGAGCGTTCGAGGCGAGGTTGATCTCGCGGTGGAACAGGTGATTCTGCTCTTCGAGGCCGGTGAGGTCTCCCCGCCCTGCCGCAGCGGTCAGCTCCTCATGGATTGCCGTCATCCGCTGCGCGGCCTCCGAACCGCCCCTCGTGGCTGCGCGCGCAGCGAGCTCTCCTGCCACCCACGACTGCACCAGGAACATATCCCGGATGTCGTCGCCGGTGATTCGGGCGACAGTGAAGCCCCGCCGCGGCGCAAGATTGAGGAAGCCCTCCGAGCGCAGTGCCTGCAGTGCTTCACGAGCCGGTGTCGAGGAGATCCCTAGCTCGCTCGCGACCGCCTCCGGCCGCACGTGCGTTCCTGCCGCCAGCGTTCCGGACGTGATCTGATCTCGCACGTACGAAGCCGCTTCGTCGCCAAGCTGCGGCCGCGGCCGCGTGGTGATCTGGGACATATCTCTCTCCACTTCACGCCTGATGACGCATCTGATCGACGTATCGCGAATAGTAAGCGTTATATATCTTCAGCCCGGGAAGCCATGCCCAGCTCCGCGAGGACCCGCGCCGTGTCTGCACCGAGCGCTGGCACGCGATCCATGCGTGCGCTCCAGCCCGCAGTGACCGGAGGGATGAGCGACCGGACCGGACCGACTGGTGAGTCTACGTTCCTCCACCGATCGCGCGCCTCCAGCTGAGGATGCGCGGACAGCCCATGCATGTCTCGCAACTCGGCGTTCGCGATCGCCGCGGCGTCGAGCCTGGCAATGACCTCTGCTCGCGCCAGGCCCGCGAGGATCTCAGCGATGGCCTCGTCCAGCTCCTTCCGGTGATCGACCCGGGACGCATTTCCGGCGAAGCGGCGGTCCGCTGCGAACTGCGGCCGCTCGATCACCGTCATGCAGAAGCGCTCCCACTCGCGCTCGTTCTGGATCGCGAGGAACACTGTGCCGTCTGCGCAGTTGAACGGGCCGTAGGGGGCGATGGTCGCATGCGAGGCACCGGTGCGCGGCGGGGCCTCGCCGCCGTACGCGGCGTAGAAGTACGGATGCCCCATCCATTCAGCGAGCGCCTCGAGCATGGAGACCTCGATGCGCTCTCCGACCCCGGTGATGCCGCGTTGGATGAGGGATGAGAGCACGCCTGTGTACGCATACATGCCCGCCGCGATATCCGCGATGGAGATGCCGACCTTCGAGGGGTGCTCCGGAGTGCCCGTGATCGAGACGAGGCCGGCCTCGCACTGCACGAGCAAGTCGTATGCCTTCTTGTCCTGGTACGGCCCCCCGGAACCGTAGCCAGAGATGGAGACGTGGATCAGCCTGGGATTGAGCGCCATCGCCTCGTCGGCCCCGAGCCCCAACCGGTCGATCGAGCCGGGAGCGAGATTCTGCACCAGGACGTCGGCACGCCCGATGAGCGCACGAGCAGCCGCCACGCCCTCCGGACTCTTGAGGTCGAGCACGACCGACTCCTTGGAGCGATTGAGCCAGACGAAGTAGCTCGCCATGCCCTTGACCTTGGCGTCGTAGCCACGTGCGAAGTCCCCGGAACCGCGCTCGACCTTGATCACACGTGCGCCGAGGTCAGCCAGCTGCCGGGTGGCGAACGGCGCAGCCACGGCCTGCTCGAAGGAGACGACGGTGATGCCCGCCAGCGGCAATGCACTCATGCAGGAACCCTCGATCGGACTGCGGTGTGGTCGCGCGTGAGCACCCGGTCGCCCACGGAGCCCCAGGATCGTCTGTCGCTCTCGATGGTCGTCACCTCGAGTCGTGGGTCGGTGTCTGTCTGCATTACTGCTCCGATCGGGCGGGTGTGGGTGCGAATTGTCGCGGGGTCGAGCGCTCAGCATGGTGCGCGCCCGACCCCACGATCG
>BJUU01000037.1 GCA_007988785.1 Agrococcus baldri | reverse complement strand
GGCGTCGGCGCCCGGCTTCCGGGCCGGAGCCCGGAAAACTTCCGGATCTCAGCAGGGCCGGCTGGATCTATCCAGCTGTATGCGCTGAGACCCGGAAATTCTCCGGGGAAGCCCTTGCGCACTCGGTACTCAGTGTTGCAGACTACTGCTAGTCAACACCACTGAGTACCGAGGGGAGATCCGCATGGGCAGGCAGATGACCGAGATGCTGAAGGGCACGCTCGAGGGCATCATCCTGGCAATCCTCGCCGTGCGCCCGGCGTACGGCTACGAGATCACCGCCCGGTTGCGCGACGAGGGCTTCACCGAGATCGCCGAGGGCACCATCTACGCGCTGCTGCTGCGCATCGAGCAGCGCGGCCTCGTCGACGCCCGCAAGGTGCCGAGCGAGAAGGGCCCGCCCCGCAAGGTCTTCTCCCTCAACCCCGCCGGCCGCGAGGCCCTCGCCGAGTTCTGGAGCACCTGGGGCTTCTTGGTCGGCCGCATCGACCACCTGCGCGCCGCATCCGACGCCGCAGCCACCGACACCGCCGCCGGGGCAGACCCCGGCACCGAACCCACCACCGAAGGAGCCTGATCGTGGCCCGCAACTGGATCGAGACCGTCACCGGCTCGTTCGACGACAAGCGCCGCTGGCGCGCCTACAAGCAGCGCAAGGCGCAGCTGCCCACCCCCTACCGCACCGCCATCGACGGCGTCGAGCGCTACCTCATGTACTCGGCGTCGATCGTGAAGGGCGACGTCATGATGCAGATGGTCGAGGATCTGCTCGACCTGTTCGAGGGCGCGGCCGCCGACGGCACCGCGATCCGCGACATCGTCGGCGACGACCCGGTGGAGTTCGCCGACGCGTTCGCCGCCACCTACGCCGACGGCCAGTGGATCGCCAAGGAGCGCAAGCGCCTGAACGACGCCATCGACGCCGCCGCCGACGAGACCGCAGGGACGGAGCAGCCGTGAGCACCGCATCCGCCACCGCCGTCCGCCCCGCGATCCGCGTCGCCGGCATCGAGAAGTCGTTCAAGGGCCTGCACGTGCTGCGCGGCGTCGACCTCGAGGTCGAGCCGGGCACGATCTTCGCCCTGCTGGGCTCGAACGGCGCCGGCAAGACGACCCTCGTGCGCATCCTCTCGACCCTCATGCGGGCGGATGCGGGCAGCGCGCAGGTGCAGGGCTTCGACCTCGCGGCCGAGCCCGGCGCCGTGCGCGAGTCCATCAGCCTGACGGGCCAGTCGGCGGCCGTCGACGAGCGGCTGAGCGGCCGCGAGAACCTGGTGCTCATCACCCGGCTGCGGCACCTGCCGAAGCCGGGGCTCGTCGCCGACGAGCTGCTCGAGCGCTTCGGGCTGACCGACGCGGGCGGCCGCATGGCGGCCACCTACTCGGGCGGCATGCGGCGCCGGCTCGACATCGCCATGAGCCTCATCGGCGAGCCGCCGGTGATCTTCCTCGACGAGCCCACCACGGGCCTCGACCCGCAGTCGCGCAAGGAGGTGTGGGCGACCATCCGCTCGCTTGCCGACGGCGGCACCACGGTGCTGCTCACGACGCAGACCCTCGACGAGGCCGAGCAGCTCGCCGACCGCATCGCGATCCTGCACGAGGGTCGCATCATCCAGAACGGCACGCTGGCAGAGCTGAAGCGGCTGCTACCGGCGGCGACCGTCGAGTACGTCGAGCGCCAGCCGACGCTCGAAGAGGTGTTCCTCACGCTCGTGGGCACCGCAGGAGGGACGAACCGATGACCACCCAGACGATCGCCGCGCGCCGGACCGGCGCCGCGCATCCGCTCGCCGACACCGGCGTGCTCACGGGCCGCTCGCTGCGGCACATCCTGCGCAGCCCCGACACCATCATCACCACCGCGGTGACGCCGGTGGCGCTGCTGCTGCTGTTCGTGTTCGTCTTCGGCGGCGCGATCGAGACCGGCGCGGCCGGCGGCAGCTACATCGACTACCTGCTGCCGGGCATCCTGCTGATCACCGTCGCCTCCGGCGTCTCGTACACCGCATACCGGCTGTTCCTCGACAAGCAGGGCGGCGTCTTCGAGCGGTTCCAGTCGATGCCGATCGCGCGCTCGAGCGTGCTGTGGGCGCACGTGCTCACCTCGCTCGTGGCCAACCTGGTGGCGGTCGCGATCGTGATCGGGGTGGCGCTGCTCGCGGGCTTCCGCACCGGCGCCGGGCTGGGCGCGTGGCTCGCGGTCGTCGGCATCCTGGTGCTGTTCACGCTCGCGCTCACGTGGCTCGCGGTGATCGCCGGGCTCTGGGCGAAGACGATCGACGGCGCGACCGCCTTCAGCTACCCGCTCATCTTCCTGCCGTTCATCTCGTCGGCGTTCGTGCCGACCGCCTCGATGCCGGGGCCGGTGGCGTGGTTCGCCGAGCACCAGCCGGTGACCGCGATCGTCGACACCATGCGGGCGCTGTTCGCCGGGCAGCCGGTGGGCGGCGAGATCTGGGTGGCGCTCGCGTGGCTCGTGGGCCTGCTGGTCGTCGTGCAGGTGCTCGCCGGCGTCATCCAGCGGCGCAGCACGCGCTGAGCTTCCGCGGGGCCGGCGGCCACGGCGAGTGCACATCTCGGCGGGGTCGTCGGCAGCCATCGGCTCCTCGGCGCCGTGCGGGAGACCGCGTCCGTTCAGCCGATCGAATCGGGGCCCGGTCGGGGATGAGGGTCGCCGCGACCGCCGCTACGTCGTGCGGCCTTCGCGAATGCTGTATCCCGGCGGGCTCGGCACGCCAGCGGCGGGATTGACGATGCACTCGACGGCTAGTCGGCCCAGCTCGCCCAACGGCAGCTCGATCGAGGTCAGGTCGAAGACGCGACCGGTGTCGGTGCCGCCGATGCCGGCGATGGCGATGTCGTCCGGGATGCGCAGGCCCGCGTGCCAGATGGCGGCGAGCGCTCCGATGGCGCTCTCGTCATTGGTGCAGATGAGCGCGTCGGGGATCGACGGCTCGGCCAGCAGGGCCTCGGTCGCTGCGTGTCCGGTCACCTGGTTCATGCCGTGGTGGCCGGTCACTCGAGGCAGCTTGCCGTGCTCGTACATCGCTCGGCGATAGCCGGCGATGCGCATCTCGGCGGCCGCGAGGCCGGGCAGGCCGCCGACGAACGCGATGTCCTCGTGGCCCTGGGTGAGCAGATGGACGGTGATGTCGTACGCGGTCGCCTCATTGTCGACGACGATCGTGGTCGAGGCGAAGCTGCGTGGCGCGAGGCTGATGACAGGGGTGCCTTCCTTCAGCGCCCGATTGACCTCGCGCGCGAGCTCCGCGGTGCCGGGGGCGCCCTCGATGTCGGAGCCGCAGAAGATGATGCCGGCCGCGCCGTGCTCGCGCAGCGCTTGGAAGCGGCTGCGCTCCTGGAACGGATCGCGGTTCGCGTTGGCCACGACGGTCACGTAGCCCGCCTGGGCAGCCGCGATCTCGATGCCTCGGGTCATCTCTGCGAAGTACGGGTCGAGGATGTCGGCGGAGATGACGCCGATGAGGTGGCTGTGGCCGTTCTTGAGCGCTCGTGCCGCAGCGCTTCGGCGATAGCCGAGGGTCGCCGCGGCCTCGCTCACCGCTGCTCGTGCAACGTCGGAGACGGGGTGATCGCGGTCTGTGCCGTTGAGCACCCGGGACGCGGTCGTGACCGAGACGCCGGCGAGACGCGCGACGTCGCGCAGTGTCGCCATCGGCTGCTCCTCTCGCGCGCTTCGCTCCAGCGTATGTCACCGCTCCGCTTGACAGCCTCGCGGAGGTGTGTCTAATCTACGGGAAACGTTACCCACGCAGAGATCAACTCTGACGAACGGGTCGGAAAACGTTACCCGTCTCAAAGGAGAGCAAGAGTGAACGAGGCAGTCGAGACCTACGACCTCATCGTCGTCGGAGCCGGAGCAGCCGGTCTGGCCACCGCGAACCGCGCGGTCGACCTTGGCGCGCGCGTGCTCGTGCTCGAGAAGGCCGCGCAGCCCGGCGGTTCCGCCGCCCTGTCTGCAGGCATCCTCTGGACGGCACCAGACCTCGAGACCCTGCACCGCATCCAGCCCGACGCCGACCCGGTGGTCGGACCGCTGGTCGTCGAGGGCTACGAGCAGGCCGTGCAGGATGTGCGCGACGCTGGTGCCGCGGTCAGCGATCCTTGGTTCGACCACCTCGAGTGGGGCCGGGCGTGCAAGATCGACATCCCCGCGCTGTTCACGGCCTGGTCGCAGAAGGTGCAGGCGTCGGGCGCCCTGCACACCGAGGTGCGCAACGTCGAGCTCATCGTCGAGGAGTGCGCCGTCGTCGGTGCGCGCTACCGCCAGGGCGGCGAGCTGCGCGAGGCCCGCGCCCGTGGCGTCGTGCTCGCGACCGGCGGCTTCCAGGGCGACGCCGAGCTCAAGCAGCAGCTCATCGGCAACGGCGCCGACGACATCGCGGTGCGCAGCAACCCGCATTCGGTCGGCGATGGCCTGCGCCTCGGTCTCGCCACCGGGGCGGCAACGAGCCGTCATCTCTCTGGCTTCTACGGGCACACGCTGCCGAGCCCGTTGCCGGTCGATCCGAACGTCTTCCTGCGCCTGACGCTCTACTTCTCCGCCTACGGCGTTGTCGTCAACCGGCAGGGCCGCCGCTTCACCGACGAATCGCTCGGCGATGAGGTCACCAACCAGCGCCTGGTGCAGCAGTCGGGCCACCGCGGCGTGCTGATCTGGGACGACCAGGTGCAGCAGCAGCGCGCACTCGCCGAGCCCTACCCGAGCGGCATGGTGCTCGACCGCTTCGCGGAAGCGGCGAAGCTCGGTGCCCGCACAGCCGAGACCGACAGCCTCGAGCAGCTCGTCGACATCGTGTCGAGCTGGGGTGTCGATGGGCCGGCGCTGTCGAGCACTCTCGAGACGTACCGGCGTGCGTCAGCAGGCGAGCGCGTCGCGCTCGATGCGCCACTGCCGCGGCGGCCGACGCCGCTGGCGGCCGGCCCCTTCCGCGCCGTCGAGATCCAGCCCTGCATCACCATCCCCTACGGCGGCCTGCGCGTCGACGGCGGCAGCCGCGTGCTCGACCGCGATGGGGAGCCGGTGCGCGGCCTGTTCGCTGCCGGTGCCGATGCGGGTGGCGCACAGGACCTGCGCTATGTCGGCGGCATCGTGTTCGGACTGGTCTTCGGCCGCCGCGCGGCCGACAGCGCACTGGCCACGGCCCTGGTGAGCGCATGACGCTCACGGCAGCGGCGATCCGCTGGTCGGGTCCGGAGCGGATCGATGTCGGCCCTGCCATGGAGGGCCGACCGCTGCAGCCGACGGCCGTCCGACTCGCGGTCACGAGCGCCGGACTGTGCGGCACCGACCTGTCGGTGTGGCGCGGCGCGCATGCGCTCGCGACGCCCGGGGTGGTGCTCGGGCACGAGTTCGGCGGTCGCGTGATCGCGGTCGGCACCGCCGTCAGCGGCGTCGCGATCGGCGATCTGGTCGCGGTCGATCCCAACCTCTCCTGCGACCGGTGCGCGCACTGCTCGGCAGGCAGCCGCGCGCGCTGCGCCGAGCGTCGGCTGCTGGGTGTGGAGGCGGACGGCGGCCTGCAAGCAGCGATCGACCTCGACCAGGCGCAGCTCATCCCGGTCCCCGGTGCCGACCCGCGAGCGCTCGGTCTCGTCGAACCCCTCGCCGTCGGCATCCACGCCGTCGTCCGTGCTGCGATCGCAGGCGGCGACCGGGTCGGCATCCTCGGCGGCGGTCCGATCGGCATGGCCGCGGCGGTGGAAGCGCACCGTCGTGGCGCGACCTGCATCGTCCTGGAGGCGGACGCCGCGCGGCGCACTGCCATCGACGAGGGCGGGCTCGCCCGGAGCATCGCCGATCCCTGGCCGTCACGCTCGCTCGACGTCGTCATCGACACCGTCGCACGCGCGTCGACCGTGGCACTCGCCCTGGATGCGGTCCGCGACGGCGGCACCGTCTGCCTCGTCGGGCTCTCGCATGACGACCGCCTGCCAGGGCCAGAGCAGATCGTGCGCCGCGAGGTGACGATCACCGGCTCCTTCTGCTACCAGACCGCCGACCTGCGCAGGGCCGCCGAGATCGTCGGGGAACACGGCCTCGACGCCGTGCCGACCGTGACGATCGACGGTCTCGCGGCTGTCCCCGAGCTGATCGAGGAGCTCGCGGCCGGCGCGATCGGCCGCGGCAAGTCCATCGTCATCCCCTGAACCGGCCGTCACATGCTTCCCACCGACCCACCCATCCCTGATTCTGCAATGAAGGAGATCTCAGTGAGCAACACCGACAGCGTTGAAGCCAAGCGCAAGAACAGCCCGACCCGGGCGGCGATCGCCGCCATGGCCGGCGGCACCCTCGAGTACTACGACAACTACATCTACGCGCTCGCCGCGGCGCTCGTGTTCGGGCAGGTGTTCTTCCCCTCCGGCGATACCGGCCTCGGCACCGTGCTGGCGCTTGCGACCTTCGCCGTCTCCTATGTGGCACGCCCGCTCGGCGCGGTGCTGCTGGGGCACTTCGGCGACAAGATCGGGCGAAAGAAGGTGCTGGTCGCCATCCTGGTGCTGATGGGCACCTGCACGTTCGCCATCGGCCTGCTGCCCAGCTACGCGCAGATCGGTGCCTGGGCCCCGATCCTGCTCGTCACGCTGCGGATCCTGCAGGGCATCTCCGTCGGCGGTGAGACGGCCGCGGCCACCGTGCTGACCATCGAGATCGCGCCGCCCCGTCGACGTGCGTTCTTCACCAGCTGGGCGCCCAACGGCATCGTGGGCGGGTTCGTGCTCGCCACGCTCATCTTCATCCCCATCTCGGCCATGCCGCAGGAGGCGCTGGTGGCCTGGGGCTGGCGCATCCCGTTCCTGCTCAGCGTGATCGTCACCATCGCCGGCTTCATCATCCGTGCCACGCTCGACGAGCCCGAGGCCTTCATCGAGGCGAAGGAGGATCGCGCGCTGGTCAAGGTGCCGGTGCTCGAAGTGTTCCGCTCGCACTGGTCGTCGATCCTGCGGGTCATCTTCTGCTCGCTCGCGTTCGCCATCGACACGGTCATCAAGGTCTACGCGCTCGCCTTCGCGACCACCGAGTACGGCATCTCCGAGAGCACGATGCTGTGGGTGCTGATCGTGAGCCATGTCGGGGCGCTCGCGACGCAGCCGTTCCTCGCGATGCTGGCCGACCGCATCGGCCGGAGGCCCGTGTTCATCGCCGGCAACATCGCGTGCGCGGCCATGCTCTTCGGCTACTTCTCCGCCATCCAGGCGCAGAACATCCCGATGCTGTTCATCACGGGCTTCCTCTCGGTCGCCGGTGCCTATGCCGCCATCAACGCGGTCTACCCGTCGATGTTCGCTGAGATGTTCAACCTCAAGGTGCGCCAGACGGGCATGGCGCTCGGCCAGCAGATCGGTCTCATCGCCTCGGGCTTCGCGCCCAGCGTCTACCTCGCGCTGACCGCGAGCGACCCGTCCAACTGGCTGCCGGTCGCGATCATCTCCGCGGTCATCGCCGGCATCGCGGTGATCTCTGCGCTCACCGCGAAGGAGACCGCGTTCGTGCCACTCGACAACCTGGGCAATGCGATCACCCGCAGCCACACGATCGCTGGGGTCGAGTCGGCAGAGTCGTCCGCCGTCCAGTCGTCGCCGGCTGCTGAGAAGATCGGAGCGCAGTCGTGACCGCGCCGATCCGGATCGGCATCGTCGGCTGCGGCAACATCGCCGACAACCACGTCGCCGCGTACCGTGCGGCCGAGGGGGCGGAGGTCGTCGGCGTGTGCGACGTCGACCTCGCCCGCGCGCAGGTCTTCGCGGCCGAGCGCAGCATCCCTGCCGCGGCTTCCTCCGTCGCCGAGCTGCTCGCCATGGGCGTCGACGCGATCAGCGTCTGCACGCCGCACCCGACCCACGAGGAGGTCGTCGTCTCGGCGGCCAGGGCGGGCGTTCACGTGCTGTGCGAGAAGCCCGTCTCCACGAGCGCCGCTGCCGCGGTCCGGATGATCGAGGAGGCCGAAGCCGCCGGGGTCACCTTCGGCGTCGTCTTCCAGCGCCGGTTCTGGCCGGGCGCGCAGCGCGTGCAGCAGGCGCTCGGCGACGGCACGCTCGGCACCCCGATGCTCGGCCACTGCCGGGTGCTGCTGCACCGCGGTCGCGACTACTACGACTCCGCACCCTGGCGCGGCACGTGGGAGGCCGACGGCGGCGGCGTGCTGATCACGCAGGCGATCCACTACATCGACCTGCTGCAGTGGTTCATGGGGGAGCCCGTCGAAGTCTACGGACGCGCCGGCGCCTTCACCCTGGCCGACTCGATCGAGGTCGAGGACACCGCATCCGCCGTCATCACCTTCGCCTCCGGTGCGATCGCCACGCTCTCGGCGACGGTGGCCGCCACCCCCAACCTGGGCAGCGAGCTGACCATCACCGGCAGTACCGGCGCTACCGTCACCATCGGCGAGTACCCGGAAGGGTCGGATGCGGATGTCGAGATCTGGGCGGTGCCCGGTCAGGAGCGTGCCACGTCGGTGCTCGCGGCCGGCGGCTTCCGCCCGGACAAGTCGGTGGGCGAGGTGAACGCCGCGCTGCAGCACCTGCACCGCCATCAGATCGAGGACTTCGTCGAAGCGATCCGCGAGGGCCGAGCGCCAGCGGTCACCGGAGCCGAGGCGCTGCGCTCGCTGCAGATCGTCGAGGCGGCGTACGCCTCGGCTCGCACGGGCCAGCCCGTCCGGCTGCGCGAGCTCGGCGACGAACCGCGCATGTTCGAGCACCTGCCGGTTCACGAGGAGGCGCTCGCATGAGCCTTGAGCTGAGCCTCAACCAGGCGACCACGCGACCCTACGCGCTCACCGATACCGCCCGCGCGGCCGCAGCCGCCGGCATCCGTCACATCGGCCTCTGGCTCGAGCCGGTGGCTGGGCTCGGGGCAGCCGAGACCGTGCGACTGCTCGACGAGACCGGCCTGCGGGTCAGCTCGATGTCACGCACGGGCTTCGTCGCCGACAAGTCGGGGGCCGCGTCGACGGCCGCGGTCGACGAGGTGCGGCGGGCGCTCGACCTCTCGGCAGCAGTGGGCGCGCCGACGCTGTCGTTCATCGCCGGTGGGCTCGCTCCCGGCGACCGCGACCTGCGCGCTGCCGAGGGCAGGGTGCGCGACGCGCTCGAGAAGCTCGAGCCGCACGCGCGGGCCGCGGGCGTGCGGCTGCAGCTCGAGCCGCTGCACCCG
>BJUU01000036.1 GCA_007988785.1 Agrococcus baldri | reverse complement strand
GGCGAGCGGCTCGAGCCGCAGGAAGCGGACGGCGGCCTCGCGCGCCACGCCGGCGCGCGCGTGGTACTCGGCGACCCGGCCCAGGTCGCGCAGGTGGGCGGCGAGCATGCCCACCACCGTCAGGGCGCCGACGATCGCGGCGGGGGAGGAGTCGCCCATGCGCACGTCGAGCGCGCCTGCGATGAGCACGGCGACGGTGGCCGCTCCGCCGGTGGCCTCGGCGACGCCGCGCGCGGTGCCGGCGGCGTGCGCCTGCTTCACCATCGCGTCGGCGACCCTCGCGCCCCGGCGCCCGATGCGCCTGCGCTCGCGCTGCTCCTGCCCGGAGGACTGCAGCACGCCGACGTTCGAGAGCCGCTCGGAGACCTCGCCCGTGAGCTTGGCCCGCCGGTTGCGGGCGGTGCGCGAGGCCTCGGCGAGGCTCACGCCGACGGCGATCGTGAACATCGTGCCGGTCAGCAGCGTGAGCGCCACCGCGACCGTGAGGCGCGGCGCGATCGTGGCCAGCACGATGAGCACGAGCCCGACGGCGACCGAGCTGACGACGAGCCGCGACAGGCCGAGGCTCACCCAGCTGCGCAGGGCCGAGAGGTCGCCAGCGAAGCGCAGCAGCAGCGAGCCGCTCGCCTTGCGCCCGAGCACGCGCGCCGGCACCTTCGTCAGGTGGTGGAAGAGCTGGTCGCGCACCTCCTGCACGTAGTGCTGGCCCATGCGCTCCGCCACCGCGCGCTCCGCGAAGCGGCAGAGCGCCGTGATGGCCACCGCCGCGGCCAGCAGCGCGACGACGCCGGCGATGCGGCGCCAGTCCGGGTCGTCCGCCGCGTCGGGCGTCGACCAGGAGGTGACGATCACCTCGAACGCGAGCTGCACGAGCAGGGCGAGGCCGATCGCGCCGAGCGCCTGCCCGACGCCGATCGCGACGAGCAGCGCGAAGGAGCCGATCCTGCCGCGGGCGACCGGGCGCGGCAGGCGGGGGCCGCCGCTCTTCATCGGTCCCGCAGCTCGCGCGCCGTGCCGAGCACGGCGGCGGCGTGCGCGGCGTCGGTGAGCGTGTCGTTGCCCCAGATGGGGGTCGCCGTCTGGCCCGCGAGCTCGCGCGCGGCGAGCGGAGAGGCCGTCAGCAGGCCGGAGACCGCGAGCGGTGCGTGGCCGCGCGCCTCGAGCCACGCGATGCCGGCGATGCCGCACAGCGCATCCGTCGCCGCGAACAGCACGGCGTCGACGTGCTCGGCGAAGGCCGGGTGCTCGACGAGCTCGCCCGTCTCGCGCTGGAAGACGCCGTCGGCGACCTCGATGGCGATGACGGTGCAGCCGTCTGCGGTGAGCTGCGCGACCCCGCGGCGCAGGATCTCGGCCACCGCCTCCACGCCGATCTCGGCGGTCGTCGCCCAGCCGAAGTCGGTGAAGTCGTAGGCGACGTGGGCGCCGTGGTCGGCGAACGACCAGACGTCGCCGCCCGAGCCGGTGCCGGTGACCTTGATGGCGCCCACCCGCTCGCCGGCGGCCGCGAGGCCCTGCACGAGCTTCGCGACAGTGGTGGTCTTGCCTGAGTTCATGGCCGCGCCGACGACGGCGATCACCGGCGGGCGCAGGTGCGAGGCCGTCTCGCCGAGCGCGCCGTCGGCGACGTTGAGGATGCGGCCCTCGGCGTCGGCGAGCAGGCCGATGGGCAGCAGCTCGGTCGCGTCGAGCATCATGGCGTGCTGCGCGACGACGCGGCCGGCGATGCCGCCGCCCGCGACCAGGCTCGTGGGCCCGAGGTCGTCGGGCACGACCGCCTCGAACTGGTCGGGGGCGTAGCGGTTGGAGAACGCGACGATCACCTGCTCGCCCTCGCGCATCGGCGCGCGGCGGCCGCTGGGCAGCTCGATGCGCTGGTGCTGGCCGATCTCGCCCACCCTGGCGAGCACGAGGTCGCCGTTCGAGGGCGCCAGGTCGAAGCGCGCCGCGACGGCGCGGTCGAGATCGACGCGACGGGTCGAGTAGGCGCGCTTGACGCCCGCGAGGGTGCCGGGCGCGAGCGCGATGGCGGATCGGCGGTCGGTGGTGTCCTCGTGCTGCCCGGTGGTGGTGGCGGTGGTGATGGTCATGTTCGCTCTCCTCGTCGTCGGAACGTGACCAGTCCACCGTCGGGCGATGAGCGGGCGATGGGCGACGGATGAGACGCCCCTCATCACGATCCGGTCACGGTCCGCCCGCCCGTTTGACATTCCCGGCGGTCGATCGCATCCTTGAACCTGAAACCTGAACCACCTGTCAGGTTCTAGACACCGTGAAGCCGCACGAGGGAGTGCTCGCCCAGCCGAGCAGTGCCCGACGGGGCTCGCACAGCTCGAAAGGCAACTCATGCGCAGGACAACGAAGTTCGCGGGAGTCGGCATCGCGATCGCCGCGCTCGCGCTCACGGCGTGCGCGCCGACGACCGCAGCACCGGAGGGCTCCGAGGGCACGGACGGCACCGGCGCCGAGGCCGTCTCCGTCGACGTCGGCATGATCACCTCAATCACCGGCCCGCTCGCCGCCTACGGCGAGAGCTACCAGCAGGGCTTCGAGGCCGGCCTCGACTACGCCACCGACGGCACGGGGGAGATCGAGGGCATCGACCTCAACATCGAGTGGATCGACGACCAGGGCAACCCCGACACCGCGGTGACGCAGGCGAAGGACCTCATCGGTCAGGGCTTCCAGATCCTGGGCGGCTCGGCCGCCTCGGGCGTCGCGCTCGCCGTCGCCGAGCAGGCGGCGCAGAACAACGTGCTGTTCCTCTCCGGCCCGGCCGCGGCCGACGCCATCACCGGCATCAACGAGCAGACCTTCCGCTCCGGCCGCCAGACGCTGCAGGACGTCGCCACCGCCGCGACCTTCCTCGACAGCGTCGACGGCTCGAACATCGTCGTGTTCGCGCAGGACAACGCGTTCGGCCAGGGCAACGTCGCCTCGGTCGAGGCGGTGCTGGGCGCCGAGGGCGCCACCGTCACGCCCATCCTGGTCGCCGAGGACGCGACCGAGTTCACGCCCTTCGCGCAGCAGATCTCTGCGGCCAGCCCCGACATGGTGTTCGTCGCCTGGGCCGGCGCCACGACCGGCGCCATGTGGGAGGCGCTCGCGCAGCAGCAGGTGCTCGCCGACACCACCGTCGTCACCGGTCTCGCCGACCGCGCCTCGTACCAGGCCTACGGCCCGGGCTCGGGCGACATCCAGTTCCTGAACCACTACTTCCCGGGCGCGACCGACACCGAGGCCGCGCAGGCGATGGACGCCCACCTCGAGGAGGCCGGCCACGAGGCCGACCTGTTCACGGTCGACGGCTTCGTGGGCGCGCAGATGCTCGTGCACGCCGTCACCGAGGGGCAGGGCGACGTCGACGCCATGATCGGCGCGCTCGAGGGCTGGACCTTCGACTCGGTCAAGGGCGAGCTGACGATCCGGGCCGAGGATCACGCGCTCATCCAGCCGATGTTCCAGGTGCGGCTGGTCGACGAGTCGGGCACCTGGGTGCCGGAGCTCATCGAGATCGCCGACGCCGAGGCCGTCGCCCCGGCCGTCGCGGCCGAGTAGCGCGATGCCGGATCGACCCGCGCTCCAGCTGGAGTCCGTCGGCCTGCAGATCGGGGGCGCGCGCATCCTGCACGACGTCTCGTTCGAGGTCGCGACCGGGGAGATGGTGGGGGTCATCGGCCCCAACGGCGCCGGCAAGACGACGCTGTTCAACACCATCTCGGGCGTGATGATCCCGACGAGCGGCCGCGTGCTGCTCGCCGGCGACGACGTCACCACCCGGAAGGTGCACCAGCGGGCGCGGGTCGGTCTCGGCCGCACGTTCCAGACCTCGAGCGTCTTCCCCGGCCTGACGTCCGCCGAGAACGTGCGCATGGCCGCGCAGTCGAAGCTCGGGGGAGCGACGAGCCCCTGGCGGTTCCCCCGCCGCGACGACGGGGCGAGCGGCGTCGCCGACCGCTGCCTCGCGGAGGTCGAGCTGGGCCACCACGCCGGCACCGAGGCGGGCGTGCTCTCGCACGGCGACAAGCGCAAGCTCGAGATCGCCATGCTCATCGCCACCGAGCCGGAGGTCGTGCTGCTCGACGAGCCCATGGCGGGCGTCGGCTCCGGCGACGTCGCGGGCCTCGTCGAGGTCATCCGGCGGCTGCACGGCTCGGGCCGCACCGTGCTCATGGTCGAGCACCACATGGAGGTGCTGCTGGGGCTCGTCGACCGGGTCGCCGTCATGCACCACGGCGAGCTGCTCGCGATCGACACCCCGAAGGCCGTCATGGCCGACCCCGACGTGCAGCGGGCCTACCTGGGAGAGACCGTATGAGCGCCATCCTCACCGCCCGCGGCCTGAGCGCCCGGATCGCCGGCCAGCAGGTCGTCGAGGACGTCTCGTTCGACGTCGCCGCCCAGGGCGTCACCGCGCTGCTCGGACGCAACGGCGTCGGCAAGTCGTCGACCATCAAGGCGCTGCTCGGGCTGACCGAGCGCACCGGCGAGGTGACCTTCGACGGCACCCGCATCGACCGGATGCTCACCCACCGCATCGTGCGGCAGGGCATCGCCTACGTGCCGGAGGACCGCGAGGTCTTCTCGCAGCTCACCGTGGAGGAGAACCTGCGGCTCGCCGAGCGCGACGGCGCCCCCAACCGGGCCATCATCGGCGAGCTCTTCCCCGAGCTCCTCGAGCGCGCCAGGCAGCAGGCGGGCACGCTCTCCGGCGGCCAGCAGCAGATGGTCTCGCTCTCGCGCGCCCTCATGAACGAGAACCGCCTGCTGCTCGTCGACGAGCCCACGAAGGGGCTCGCGCCGCTCATCGTCGGCACCGTCACGAAGGCGCTGCAGGCGGCCGCAGAGCGCATGCCCATGCTGCTCGTCGAGCAGAACCTGCAGGTCGTGCGCGACCTCGCCCACACCGTCATCGTCCTCTCCGGCGGCCGCGTGGTCCACACCGGCCCGGCCGCCGAGTTCCTCGACTCCGAGCTGGTGCACCGCCACCTCGGCGTCTCGACCGACACGGAGGCCGCGTGAGCACCGTCCTGCTCCTGCTCATCACCGGCGTCGGCCTCGGCGCCCTCTACTTCCTCGTGGCGAGCGGCCTCTCGCTCATCTACGGCCTCATGGGCGTGCTGAACTTCGCGCACGGCTCCTTCCTCACGCTCTCCGGCTTCCTCGGCTGGGAGGTCGGTCGCCGCGTCGGCGACGGCACCTGGCTCGGCCTCGTCGTCGGCATGCTCGTCGGCCTCGTCGCCGGCGCGCTGGTCGCCGCGATCACCGAGCTCGTGTTCATCCGCAGGCTCTACAACCGGCACATCGAGCAGGTGCTCGTCACGGTCGGCCTCGGGCTCGCGAGCGTCGCCCTGTTCGAGGGCATCTGGGGCAGCGACCCGATCCAGATCAGCGTGCCGGGCTGGCTGCGCGAGACCACCGAGATCCTCGGCAGCCACATCCCCAACGACCGCTGGCTGCTGATCGGCGCCGCCGTCGTCGTGCTCGCGCTCATCGTGCTCTTCCTGCAGCGCACGAGCTACGGCCTCGTCATCCGCGCCGGCGTCGAGAACCGCACGATGGTGACGGCGCTCGGCATCGACGTGCGCCGCGCCTTCACGATCGTGTTCGCGATCGGCGGTGCCGCCGCGGGCCTGGGCGGCGTGCTCGCCTCCGTGTACTTCGGCACCGTGAGCGCCCACCAGGGCACCTCGCTGCTCATCTACGCGTTCATCGTCACCGTCATCGGCGGTCTCGGCTCGCTCTCCGGCGCGGCGATCGCCTCGGTGCTCGTGGCCGTCATCCAGCAGTTCGCGAACTACTACTGGGGCATCGGCGATCTCGCGATCGTGCTGGCGCTCGCGGTGGTGGTGCTCGTCCGGCCGACCGGCCTCATGGGCAAGGTCAAGCACTAGGAGATGACGATGCGATCCTTCCTTTCGTCCCGCTGGGGCAAGCTCGCCATCGGCGTCGTGCTCGTCGGCTTCGCCGCGATGCTGCCGCTGCTCAACATCCACATCCCGGGCGTGCTGCCCGGCCCCACGTACACGCCCGGCGCGCTCTCGGTGCTCGCCTACGCGATGCTCATCGCCGCGCTCGCGCTCAGCTACCACCTGATCTTCGGGGTAGCGGGGATGCTGTCCTTCGGTCACGCGATGTTCTTCGCGGCGGGTGCGTACGGGCTCGGCATCCTGCTGAACCTGCTCGCCCCCTCCGGCATGCCGCCGGAGGCGGTGTTCCTGGTGGCGATCGTGCTCACGCTCGTCGTCGCGCTCGTGCTCGGCAACCTCGTCGGCGCCCTGGCGCTGCGCGTGACGGGCATCTCGTTCGCGATGGTCACGCTCGCCTTCGCGCAGGCCGCGAACGTCATGATCCGTCGCAACACCGGCGACCTCACGGGCGGTGAGGAGGGCGTGCGGCTCGAGGCCTCGCTCGTGCCCGAGGCGCTCGTCGGGGTCGTCAACACCCGCAACCTCTACTGGCTCGCGCTCGGCATCCTCGTGCTCGTCTACCTCGCCTGCGTCTGGATCGAGCGCTCGCGCCTCGGCCACGTGGTCGCCGCCGCGCGCGAGAACGAGCTGCGCGTGACGGTGCTGGGCCTGCGCCCCTACACGGTGCGGCTGTTCGTCTTCGGCGCCGCTGCCGTGCTCGCGGCGGTCGCCGGCATCGGCTTCATGCTGCTGCAGTCGAGCGCGACGCCGCGCATCTCGACGGCCGACTTCACCCTCACGCTGCTCGTGATCGTGGTGCTCGGCGGCGTCGGCTACCGCTGGGGCGCGATCGTCGGCGGCATCGTCTACACGATCCTCGACCAGCGGCTGGCAGAGCTCGCGTCGAGCTCGTGGATCGCCGAGCTGCCGCCCGTCCTGCACATCCCGCTCTCCGAGCCGCTGTTCATCCTCGGCATGCTGTTCGTGCTCGTGGTGATGTTCGCGCCCGGCGGCATCGTGGGCATCAGCCACCGGCTCACGAAGGGCCGGGGCGGCAAGAAGGATGCCGCGGAGCCCGCCGTGCTGCAGGATCTGGAAGCCTAGGCCGATGGCACCCGACGCGCTCACCCCGGGCCCGCTCACCCCGGGCCCGCTGACCCTGGGCCGCTGGCCCTCCGACCGCGCCGCGACCGACCCGGCGCGGGCAGCGATCATCGACCGCGGCGTGGTGGTCTCCTATGGCGAGCTCGAGGCCCGCGCCACCGCCCTCGCGCACGCGCTGTCCGAGGCCGGCCACGGGCGCGGCGCCCGCATCGCGACCGTCACGGGCTCCACCGCCGACCAGGTGGTGCTGCTGTTCGCGTGCGCCAAGGCCGGCGCCATGCTCGTGCCGCTCTCGTGGCGCCTCACCGCCGGCGAGCTCGCGGCGCAGCTGACGATCGCCGACCCCTCGCTGCTGCTGGTCGAGGACGACCACCGGCCCCTCGCCGAGGCCGCGCTCGAGCGCCTGGCCGGCCCGGGCATCCCCACCACCCTGCTCGGCGCGGCGGGCGTCGAGGCGATGGTGCCGGATGCGCGGGCGCACCCCGGTCACGCGCGGCACGGGCACGGCGTGCCGGCCGACGACGACGGCCTGCTGATGCTCTTCACCTCCGGCACCACCAGCGCGCCCAAGGCGGTCGTGCTGACGCAGGCGAACTGCGCCTGGAACAACCTGGCGCTCTCCCGCGCCACCCCGATGACCCCCGACGACGTGGTGCTGCAGGTGCTGCCGCAGCACCACGTGGCCGGCTGGAACGTGCAGCCGCTGCTCGCGCTGTGGGTGGGGGCGAGCATCGTGCTCGAGCGCACCTTCGACGCCGGCCGCGCGCTCGCGCTCATCGAGCGGCACCGGGTGACCGCGACGATGGGCGTGCCCACGACCTACCGGGCGCTCATCCAGCACCCCGACTTCGCCGCGCGCGACCTCACGAGCATCCGCACCGCCATCGTCGGCGGCGGCATGCTCGACCCGCGCGCCGCCGAGCAGCTCGCGCAGCGCGGCGTGCACGCCCAGCAGGGCTACGGGCTCACCGAGGCGGCGCCGAACGTGACGCTGTGCCGCGACGAGACCGACGCCGGCACCGTCGGCCGCGCCTACCCGCACGTCGACCTGGCGCTGCTGATCGACGGCCGCGTCGAGCACGGGCCCGGCACGGGCGAGCTGCTGGTGCGCGGCCCCGCCGTCTTCCAGGGCTACTTCCGCGACCCCGAGGCGACGGCCGCCGCGCAGCACGGGCCGTGGCTGCGCACCGGCGACCTCGTCGCGCGCGACGCGGCCGGCCGCATCCGCATCGTCGACCGGGTGAAGGACATCGTGCGCTCCGGCGGCGAGTCGATCGCGCCGATCGAGGTCGAGCTGGCGCTGCTCGAGCACCCCGCCGTCGCCGACGCGGCGGTCGCGGGCGTGCCGAGCGAGCGCTGGGGCGAAGCGCTCGTCGCCTGGCTCGTGCTGGCCGAGCCCGTCGACGAGGCGGCCCTGCGCGCGCACCTCGACGGCCGCATCGCCGACTTCAAGCACCCCAAGCGCTACCTGCTCGTCGACGACATCCCGCGCACCACGAGCGGCAAGCCGCTGCGGCGCGCGCTCATCGCCGCCTACGCCGAAGAGAGGGCCGACGCATGACCGCCGAACCGAGGACGAAGCGGGGCGAGCTGACGAAGGCCAAGCTGCTCGAGGCCGCAGAGCGGGTGTTCGCAGAGCAGGGCTACCAGGCCGCATCGATCTCGCGCATCACCGAGCGCGCGAACGTCGCGCAGGGCACCTTCTACCTGTACTTCGCGTCGAAGCTCGACCTGTTCGAGCAGCTGGTCGAGGATCTCAACCGGCGCGTGCGCGCCGCGATGAGCGACGGTGCCGCCCGCGGCGGCAACCGGGCGGAGGCCGAGCGCGAGGGGTTCCGCAGCTTCTTCGCCTTCACCGCGGAGCACCCGGCGCTCTACCGGGTGGTGCGCGAGGCCGAGTACGTCGCGCCGGGCGCCATGCGGCGCCACTACGAGCGCATCGTCGAGGGCTACATCGAGGGCCTCACGCGCGCGAAGGCGAGCGGCGAGATCGGCGATGTCGACCCGGAGGTCGCCGCCTGGGCGCTCATGGGCGTCGGCGAGATGATCGGCATGCGCTACGTGCTCTGGCCCACCGGCGAGCAGGGCGCCTACGGCTCCGGCGCCACCCCGGTGCCGGAGCCCGTCTTCGACGAGATGGTCGCCTTCGTGCAGCGCGCGCTGGGCGTCGCACCACCATCAGCCAGCGCCACAACCGAGGAGGAATCATGAGCACGCTCTCCGGCCGCAGGGCCGTCATCACCGGCGGGGCCGCCGGCATCGGCGCCGCCATCGCCCGCTCGTTCGCGGCCGAGGGCGCCGAGGTCGTCATCGCCGACCGCGACGGCGACGCGGCAGCGGCGCTCGCGGCCGAGCTGGGCGGCGAGGCCTGGCAGGTCGACCTGCTCGACGTGGCCGCGCTCGAGTCGCTCGAGCTGCGCGCCGACATCCTGGTGAACAACGCCGGCATCCAGCGGGTCGCGCCCATCCACGAGTACGAGCCCGAGATGTGGCGCAGGATCCACGCGCTCATGCTCGAGGCGCCGTTCCTGCTCATCCGCGCGGCCCTGCCCGGGATGATCGAGCGCGGCTTCGGCCGCGTCATCAACCTCTCGAGCGTGCACGGCATCCGCGCATCCGCCTTCAAGTCCGCCTACGTCGCCGCCAAGCACGGCCTCGAGGGGCTCTCGAAGGTGACCGCGCTCGAGGGCGCCGAGCACGGCATCACCTCGAACTGCATCAACCCCGGCTACGTGAAGACGGCGCTCGTCGAGGCGCAGATCGCCGACCAGGCGGCCACGCACGGCATCCCCGAGAGCGAGGTGCTCGAGAAGGTGATGCTCACCGAGGCGGCCATCAAGCGGCTCGTCGAGCCCGAGGAGGTCGCCTCGCTCGCCACCTGGCTCGCCGGCCCGCACGCGGGCATGGTGACGGGCTCGTCGTACGTCATGGACGGCGGATGGAGCGCCCGATGACGGCGTCGATCGCCGCCACCGCAGAGACCCCGCTGCGGGTGGCCGTCGACGGCGGCGAGCTGGTCGCGACCCTCTGGCACGCGGATGCGCCGGGCACGCCCGTCGTCGCCATCCACGGGATCACGGCCAATCACCGCTCGTTCTCGCTGCTGGCCGCCCGCCTCGCCGCGCCGGTGCTCGCCGTCGACCTGCGCGGCCGCGGCGGCTCGCGCGCGCTGCCTGCGCCGTTCTCGCTCACGCAGCACGCCGACGACGTGGCGGCGGCCATCCGCGCCGCCGGCCTGTCGCGCCCGGTCGTGGTGGGCCACTCGATGGGCGGCTTCGTCGCCGTGCGGCTCGCCGAGCGGCACCCGGAGCTCGTCGCCTCGCTCGTGCTCGTCGACGGCGGCGTGCCGCTGCGGCCCGCCGAGGGCGACGCGAGCCCCGAGGCGCTGCTCGGCCCGGCGATCGAGCGGCTGCGGCAGACCTTCGCCTCGCGCGAGGCCTACCGCGACTTCTGGCGCCAGCACCCCGCCTTCGGCCCCTACTGGAGCGCCGCCATCGAGGAGTACGTCGACTACGACCTGGTCGACGCGGCCGAGCCCGGGCAGCCCGCCGTGCTGCGCCCATCCGCCAACCCCGACGCGGTGCTCGTGAACCTCGACGAGCTCGACGGCCGCGGCGGCTACGCCGAGGCGCTGGGCGCCCTGCGGCTGCCCGTGTCGCTGCTGCGCAGCCCGCGCGGCCTGTTCGACGAGACGCCGGGCATCTACGATGACGAGTGGCTGTCGACGTGGACGTCGCGGCTGCCCGCGCTCGCCGTCACCGACGTCGAGCAGACGAACCACTACACGATCCTGATGGGTCGGGGGGTGGATGCGGTGGCCCAGGCGGTCGCGCGCGCCACCTCTGCCGAGCAGCTCGACGCAGAGCAGAAGGAGGCACGCTGATGCCGATCGACAAGACCGTTGCGAGCGCCGAGGAGGCGGTCGCCGACATCCCCGACGGCGCCACGCTCGCCGTCGGCGGCTTCGGCCTCTCCGGCAACCCGATGGCGCTCATCCGGGCGATCGAGGCGCGCGGGATCACGGGCCTCAAGGTGGTCTCCAACAACTGCGGCGTCGACGACTGGGGCCTCGGGCTGCTGCTGCGCGGCGGCCAGATCGACAAGATGACCTCCTCCTACGTGGGCGAGAACAAGGAGTTCGAGCGCCGCTACCTGACGGGCGAGCTCGAGCTCGAGCTCACGCCGCAGGGCACGCTCGCCGAGAAGCTGCGCGCCGGCGGCTCGGGCATCGGCGCCTTCTACACGCGCGCCGGCGTCGGCACACAGGTGCAGGAAGGCGGCCTGCCGCAGCGCTACAACGCCGACGGCACCGTCGCCCAGGCCTCGCAGCCCAAGCCCACCGCGGTCTTCGACGTGAACGGCGAGCCGCAGGAGTTCGTGCTCGAGGAGGCCATCACGACCGACTTCTCGCTCGTGCACGCGCTGCGCGGCGACCGGCACGGCAACCTGGTCTTCAACAAGGCCGCCAGGCAGTTCTCGCCGCCCGCGGCGATGGCGGGCCGCATCTGCATCGCGCAGGTGGAGGAGCTCGTCGAGCCCGGCGAGATCGACCCGGATGCGGTGCACCTGCCGGGCGTGTTCGTGCACCGGATCATCGAGGTCGGCAGCGACATCGAGAAGCGCATCGAGCGCCGGACCGTCACCGAGACCGCAGGCAGCGAGGAGAGCTGAGATGGCACTGACCCGCAACGAGATGGCCGCGCGAGCCGCGCAGGAGCTCGAGGACGGCATGTACGTCAACCTCGGCATCGGGCTGCCGACGCTCGTGCCCAACTACGTGCCCGACGACGTCACCGTCGTGCTGCAGAGCGAGAACGGCATCCTCGGCGTCGGCCCGTACCCGACCGAGGAGAACGTCGACCCGGATCTCATCAACGCCGGCAAGGAGACCGTCACGACCCTGCCGGGCACCTCGTTCTTCGACTCGGCGACGTCGTTCGCGATGATCCGCGGCGGCAAGATCGACGCCGCCATCCTCGGCGCCATGCAGGTCTCCGCCGGCGGCGACATCGCCAACTGGATGATCCCCGGCAAGATGGTGAAGGGCCCCGGCGGCGCGATGGACCTCGTGCACGGCGCCGCGCGCGTGATCGTGCTGATGGAGCACGTCGCGAAGGACGGCTCGGCGAAGATCGTGCACTCGTGCTCGCTGCCGCTCACCGGCAAGGCCGTCGTCGACCGCATCATCACCGACCTGGCCGTGCTCGACGTGACGCCGGAGGGGCTGCGGCTCGTGGAGCTCTCGCCGGGCGTCACGATCGACGAGGTGCGCGAGAAGACCGAGCCAGAGATCTTGGGATGAACGCCGATCCTGGCATGACGACGATCCTGGAGGGCATCGAGCGCTCCTCCGTGCAGACCGAGCGGCTGACGGCATCCGTGCTCACGCATCCCGGCGAGGGTGCGCCGGTGGTGCTCGTCCACGGCAACGTGTCGTCGTCGCTGTTCTGGCAGCCGCTCATGCTGGCGCTGCCGCGGCCGACGATCGCGATCGACCTGCGGGGCTTCGGCGACAGCGAGACGCTGCCGGTCGACGCGACGCGCGGGCTGCGCGACTTCTCGGACGACGTGGCATCGGTGCTGGATGCGCTGGGCGTCGCGGGCGCGCACGTGGTCGGCTGGTCGATGGGCGGCGGCGTCGTCATGCAGCTGCTGCTCGACCGGCCCGACCTCGTGCGCTCGCTGACGCTGCAGGCGCCGGTGCCGCCGCAGGGCTTCGGCACGCGGCTCGACGGCTCGCTGTGCACGCCGGATGCGGCGGGCACGGGCGGCGGGGGAGCGAACCCCGACTTCGTGGCGCGGCTCGCCGCGGGCGACACCTCGGCCGACGAGCCGACCAGCCCGCGCTCGGTGTACCGGGCGAGCTACGTGGCGGCCGGCTTCACGGACGAGCACGAGGACCTCTGGGTGGAGTCGATGCTGTCGACGAGGACCGGAGCGGACAACTACCCGGGCGACGGCGTCGCGTCGGAGTCGTGGCCGGGCTTCGCGGCGGGCGACCGCGGCATCCTCAACACGATGTCGGCGAAGCACCTGGATCTGACGGGGATCGTCGACGTCGAGTCGAAGCCGCCGATCCTGTGGGTGCGCGGCGCGCACGACGCGATCGTGGGGGACGAGTCGTTCTTCGACCTCCACACGCTCGGCAAGCACGGCATCGTGCCGGGCTGGCCGGGGGAGGAGGCGGCGCCGCCGCAGCCGATGATCGCGCAGACGCGCGCCGTGCTCGACGCGTACGCGGCTGCTGGCGGCGCCTACGAGGAGGTCGTCTTCGAGAACGCCGGCCACTCGCCCCACCTCGAGGACCCGCCCCGCTTCCGGGAACTGCTGCTCGCCCACGCCGCCGCCGCCGACCCCGCCGCCCCGTAGCCCGAGGAGCGCCCCCCGTAGGTCGAGGAGCGCGCGGCGCA
>BJUU01000035.1 GCA_007988785.1 Agrococcus baldri | reverse complement strand
CCAGAGCGCGAGCTCGCGCGCTGCCGACTCCTCGGAGTCGGAGCCGTGCACGAGGTTCTGCTGCACCTTGAGGCCCCAGTCGCGGCCGAGGTCGCCGCGGATGGTGCCGGGCGCGGCGGTCGTCGGGTCGGTGGTGCCGGCGAGCGAGCGGAAGCCCTCGATCACGCGGTCGCCCTCGAGGCGGATCGCGACCGAGGGGCCCGAGAGCATGAACTCGACGAGCGGCTCGAAGAACGGCTTGCCCTGGTGCTCGGCGTAGTGCTCCTCGAGGCGCGCCTTGTCGGGCTGCACGAGTCGCAGGTCGGCGACGACGTACCCCTTGGCCTCGATGCGGGCGAGGATGGCGCCGGTCAACTGGCGCTGGACGCCGTCGGGCTTGATGAGGACGAGGGTGCTCTGCATGCCTGCCAGCCTACCGAGCGCAGAGACGCCGACGCCGCCGCACGCCTCGACAGCGGTGCAGCGAATGGCGCGGGGAACGCGCTCGGGAGCGCCACTGCCTGCAGCTCTGCGCGGGGCAGGATGCCGTTCAGGCGCCGGGAGGGCCGTAGGGGTCGAGGCCGGCGGCGCGGCGGTTCCGTTCGATGCCGCGCGCCTTCACGAAGCAGTAGATCCAGAGGATCACGAACACGAGCGCGACGACGCCCCAGACCGGCTCGATGAACGTGAGCGCGGCGACGGCGAGCTGCGCGACGAGGCTGACGATCCAGCCCCAGGGGCGCGACAGCAGCCGCATCGTGGCGAGCAGCAGCACGGCGACCGCGGCGAAGGCCACAGGCTGCGGCCAGTCGCGCGAGACGCCCCAGACGGCGAGCGTGCCGAAGGCGAGCCCGGCGACCTCGAGGCCGTGCACGATGCGCAGCAGCGACTCCATGGCGCCGCGCGCCGGCCGCCGCCTGCGCGGTGCCGCCTTCTCCGGCTGCTGCCCCGCGGGGGCCGGCTCGCCCGGGTTCTGCTCGTCGGCGCTCATCGCTGCTCCTCCGTGTCCGCGCCCGCATCCGGGCCCTCGAAGCCCTCGAGCTCCGGCGCGTCGAGCTGCACGGTCGCGGCCTGCCTGCGCGCATCGGGGCGCAGCAGCCAGCCGGTCTCGCGCGCGTGGCCGATGACGTCGCCGAGCAGCGTGATCGAGCCGGTGACGACCACCGCGCCGCCCCGGTCCGCCGCCGCGTCGCGGGCCGTCTCGACCGCGGTCGACAGGTCTGTCTCCACGACCACCCGGTCGGCGCCCAGCACCGCGACGGCCTGCCCTGCCAGCTCGTCGGCGTCGAGCGCCCGCTCGGAGCTCGACTGCGTCACCACGACCTCGTCGATCACCGGCTCGAGCTCGGTGAGCACGCCGGCGGCGTCCTTGCCGGCGAGCACGCCGAGCACCAGCGTCACGCGCTCGAGCCCGAAGTACTCCCCCAGCGCGGCCCGCAGCGCTGCGGCGCCGTGCGGGTTGTGGGCCGCGTCGGCGATCACGAGCGGCTCGGCGCCGATGGTGTCGAGCCTGCCGGGCGAGGTGACGGCGGCGAAGCCGTCGGCGAGCACCTCGGCGGTCATCGGCTGCGCGCCGCCGCCCAGGAAGGCCTCGACGGCGACGAGCGCGAGCGCCGCGTTGCGGCCCTGATGCGCACCCATGAGCGGCACGAGCTGGTCGATGTACTCGGCGGCGAGCCCCTTGACGGTGATGAGCTGCCCGCCCACCGCGACCGACTGCTCGCTGAGCGAGAAGTCGCGCCCGTCGACCAGCAGCCGCGCGCCCACCTCGGCGGCGCGAGCCTCGAGCACGGCGAGGGCCTCGGGCTGCTGCACGGCCGAGACGACGATGGCGTCGGGCTTGATGATGCCCGCCTTCTCGCCCGCGATCGCCTCGACGGTCGCGCCCAGCCGGTTCGTGTGGTCGAGCGCGATGGGCGTGATGACCGCGACGTCGCCGTCGGCGACGTTCGTGGAGTCCCACCTGCCGCCCATGCCGACCTCGAGCACCGCGACGTCGACCGGCGCATCCGCCATCACCGCGAAGGCGAGCACCGTGAACGCCTCGAAGAACGTCAGCCGGCGCTGGCCCTGCTTGGCCAGCTCGGCGTCGACCAGCTCGAGGAACGGCGCGATCTCGTCGTAGTTGCGGGCGAACGCCTCGTCGCTGACGGGCTCGCCGTCGATGAGGATGCGCTCGTTCACGCGCTCGAGGTGCGGGCTCGTGAGCACGCCGGTGCGCAGCCCGTGGGCGCGCAGCAGCGCGTCGGCGATGCGGGCCGTCGAGCCCTTGCCGTTCGTGCCGGTGATGTGCAGCACGCGGAACGAGCGCTGCGGGTCGCCCAGCAGCTCGACCGCGCGGCGGGTCGCCTCGATGCGCGGCTCGACCGCCTGCTCCCCCGCCCGCTCGAGCAGCGCCCGGTAGGCGGTCTCTGCCGCCTCCGCGTGCTCGAGCGACGCGAGGATGCGGTCGTCGATGTCGGGCTGCTCGCCCGCGGTCTCGTCGGTCATGCCTCCGCCTTCTCGATCGTGATCGCCAGCGGCGAGCCGTCGCCCACCCGGTGCGCGGTGCGGCCGTCGGCGAGCTCGCCCATGGTGTCGTCGACGCGCTCGAGGCTCAGCTCGACCGCGAGCGTCTCGGTCTTGACGAGCTCGCCGTTGGCCTCGAGCGCCGCGACGCCGTGCCCGTCCGAGCCGAGGGTGAGACGGATGCGGTCGCTCACGTCCAGGCCCGCATCCTTGCGTGCGGACTGCACGGCGCGCACGACGTCGCGGGCGAGCCCCTCGGCCTCGAGCTCCGGCGTCGTCGCGGTGTCGAGCACCACGAAGCCGCCGGCCGGCAGGAAGCCCACAGCTGCGCTCTCGTCGGCGACCTCGAGCGCGAGCTCGTACTCGCCCTCGGCGAGCGCGATGCCGCCGGCCGTGACCGTCTCCCCGTCGACCTGCCAGTCGCCAGCGCGCGCGGCCTGGATGGCCCGCTGCACGTCCTTGCCGAGGCGCGGCCCGGCTGCGCGCGCGTTGACCTGCAGGCGGCGGGAGATGCCGTAGCGCTCGAGCGCGTCGTCGGCGGCCGCCTCGAGCACCACCTCGCGCACGTTCAGCTCGTCGCGCAGCACGCTCGTGAACGCGCTGACGTCGACGGCACCGACGACCGTGAGGCTCGGCAGCGGCAGGCGCACGCGCTTGCGCGCCTGCTTGCGCAGCGCGTTGCCGACCGAGGCGATGGCGCGCACGGCGTCCATCTGCGCCACGAGGGCATCGTCGGCGGGCAGATCGGCCGCCTCCGGCCAGTCGGTCAGGTGCACCGAGCGGCCGCCGGTGAGGCCCTTCCAGACCTCCTCGGTCACGAGCGGCGACAGGGGTGCCGCGATGCGCGTGAGCGTCTCGAGCACCGTGTACAGCGTGTCGAACGCCTCCGAACCACTCCCATCGGCACGCACGCCGGACCAGAACCGGTCGCGCGAGCGCCGCACGTACCAGTTGGTGAGCACGTCGAGGAACTCGCGCACCGCCCAGGTGGCACCGGTGGCATCCAGCCGCTCCAGCGCATCCGTCGCCGTCTGCACCGTCTCGCGCAGCTTCGCGAGGATGTAGCGGTCGAGCACGTCGGTCGAGGCCACAGAGCGCTTCGCGAGGTACGGCTGCCCGTCGGCGGCGCGGTTGGCGTAGGTGGCGAAGAAGTACCAGGTCGACCACAGCGGCAGGTGGAACTGCCGCAGCGCCTCGCGGATGCCCTCCTCGGAGACGACGAAGTTGCCGCCCCGCAGGATCGAGCCCTGCAGCAGGTTCCAGCGCACCGCATCCGAGCCGTAGGCGTCGAACGACTCGTTCACGTCGGGGTAGTTGCGGCGCGACTTCGACGCCTTGTAGCCGTCGTCGCCGAGGATGATGCCGTGGCTGATGACGTTCTCGAACGCCGGCCGGCCGAACAGCGCGACCGAGAGCACGTGCATGACGTAGAACCAGCCGCGCGTCTGCCCGATGTACTCGACGATGTAGTCGGCGGGGCTGTGCTCCTCGAACCACTGCTCGTTCTCGAACGGGTAGTGGAACTGCGCGAAGGGCATCGAGCCCGAGTCGAACCAGACGTCGAGCACGTCGGGGATGCGGCGCATGGTGCTCTGCCCGCTCGGGTCGTCGGGGTTCGGGCGCGTGAGCTCGTCGATCGCCGGCCGGTGCAGGTCGGTGACGCGCACGCCGAAGTCGCGCTCGAGCTCGTCGAGCGAGCCGTACACGTCGATGCGCGGGAAGTTCGCATCGTCGCTCTTCCACACCGGGATCGGGCTGCCCCAGTAGCGGTTGCGGCTGATCGACCAGTCGCGCGCGCCCTCGAGCCACTTGCCGAACTGCCCGTGCTTGACGTTCTCGGGCATCCAGGTGATCTGCTCGTTCGCGGCCAGCAGGTCGTCCTTGATGTCGGTGACCTTCACGAACCAGCTCGAGACCGCCTTGTAGATGAGCGGGTTGCGGCAGCGCCAGCAGTGCGGGTAGGAGTGCACGTAGCTCGCCTGCCGCAGCACGCGGCCGGCGTCCTTCAGCAGCTTCGAGAGGGGCTTGTTGGCGTCGAAGACCTGCTGGCCGGCGACCGGGGCGACCACGTCGAGGAAGCGGCCGCCGTCGTCGACCGAGAGGATCGTGGG
The DNA here is from genome assembly GCA_007988785.1 of Agrococcus baldri. GTDB lineage: Bacteria > Actinomycetota > Actinomycetes > Actinomycetales > Microbacteriaceae > Agrococcus > Agrococcus baldri_A. Next base: position 12,023 of record BJUU01000035.1, on the reverse strand, counting down.
GATGCCCGCGGCGTGCGCGACGCGCTGGTCGTCCTCGCCGTAGGCGGGCGCCTGGTGCACGATTCCGGTGCCCTCGCCGGTGGCGACGTAGTCGTCGGCCAGGATCTGGAACGCGTGCTCGGTGCCCCACTCGGATGCGTCGGCGAAGAAGTCGAACAGCGGCTCGTAGGCGATCCCGGCGAGCTCGCTGCCGGGCACGGTGCGCGCGACGGCGGCGAGCGCCTCCTCGGCGGCGTCGTAGCCGAGATCCTTGAAGTAGGCGGCGACGGTGTCGGCGGCGAGCAGGAAGGGGCCATCGCCGGCGCTCGTGCCGCTCGGGCCGGCCGGCACGACGGCGTACTCGATCGCGGGGCCGACCGCGAGCGCGAGGTTCGTCGGCAGGGTCCACGGCGTCGTCGTCCATGCCAGTGCCTGCACGCCCGACAGGCCCGCCGCATCCGCCCCCGAACCCCGCAGCGGGAAGGTCACGGTGAGCGTGGTGTCCTGGCGATCCTGGTAGACGTCGTCGTCCATGCGCAGCTCGTGGTTCGACAGCGGCGTCTCGTCGCGCCAGCAGTACGGCAGCACCCGGTAGCCCTCGTAGGCGAGGCCCTTGTCGTGCAGGGTCTTGAACGCCCAGATGACGCTCTCCATGTAGCTGAGGTCGAGGGTCTTGTAGCCGCCCTCGAAGTCGACCCAGCGGGCCTGGCGGGTCACGTAGTCCTGCCACTCGTCCATGTACTTGAGGACGGATGCGCGGGCGTGCTGGTTGAAGACGTCGACGCCCATCGCCTCGATCTCGGCCTTCTCGGTGATGCCGAGCTGCTTCATGGCCTCGAGCTCTGCCGGCAGGCCGTGGGTGTCCCAGCCGAACACGCGCGGCACCTGCTTGCCGCGCATGGTCTGGAAGCGCGGGAAGACGTCCTTCGCGTAGCCGGTCAGCAGGTGACCGTAGTGCGGCAGGCCGTTGGCGAAGGGCGGGCCGTCGTAGAAGACCCACTCGGTGCAGCCCTGCCGCTGCTCGACGGAGGCGCGGAAGGTGTCGTCGCCCTTCCAGAAGGCGAGGATGCCGGACTCGATCGCCGGCAGGTTCGGGCTGGCGACGACCGTCTCGGCGTCGGTGAGCGGGTAGCCGGTGGTGTCGGTCACGCTGTCTCCTGCATCCTCAGTGGTTCTCGGATGCGGGGACGCTCTCGCGCGGTACCACCCCGCTTGCGACCCCATCGTGCGGGTCGCCGCTTCGTGCTGCGGCTGTGACGGGCCTGCCCCGTTCGGATCTACTGAGCGGCCTGCGCCGCGGTTCTCCCGACCGCTCCCCGGTGATGGCCGGATCAGTGCGTGTAGTCAGATCCTACCGCGCCGATCCGGCCGCCGTCACGCGGCTGCGGTTCAGCGGTCGTCGCCGCGCAGGGTGACGCTGCCGGCGCTCACGTGCACGTCGATCGTGGAGGCCGCGTTCGGGTCGTCGACGACCCGGACGTCGGAGGAGCCGGCGGAGGTGTCCTCCGTGACCGCGTACTCGCCGTCGGGGATGACGAGATCGACGCTGCCGGCGCTCACACGGGCCTCGACCGACGCGGGCTGCTCGCCCGTGAGCGCGCCGACGACGCGGCCGGCGCTGACGTCGAGGACGACGGCACCGGTGGTGGCCAGATCGAGGCGGGCCTCGCCGGCCGAGACCTCGACCGACAGCGACTCGGCGGTGCCGGTGAGATCGACGTCGCCGGCGCTCAGGTCGACGGCGGCAGTGCCCCAGTCGCCTGCCGCCTCGAAGCTGCCGGCGGAGACGCCGACCTCGAGCCCCAGGCCTCGGCCCTCGAGCTCGGCGGGCAGCGTCAGGATCGCGCGTTCCTCGCCGACCCGGTCGCCGAGGATGATGCCGAAGCCGAGCCAGTTCCAGCGCCAGTCGGTGTCGACCACGAGCGCGTCGCCCGAGCGCTCGAGCCGCCACTCCTGCACGGGGCCGCCGTTCGTGGTGACGTCGAGCGTCGCCTCGTCGACGTCGCCGAAGCGGATCTCGAAGGCAGAGGCCGAGCTGTCGATCCGCAGCTCCTCGATGCCGGTCACATCGGCGCTGTAGGCGTTGCTGGTGGCCGCGTGCGAGCTGAAGCCGCGCACGAGGCCGCTGCCGACGCCGTAGACGATGCCGATCGCGCCGAGCACGATCACGACGATGCTGATCCAGCGGCCGGGCCGGCTGGTGCTCGTGGGGGTGGTGATGGTCATCGGATGCCTCCGGTCGCGTCGGGCGCGCTGGTCGGGTCGGTGGGGCGGGGTGCCTCGAGGTGGGCGAGGACGGCGAGCACGCGGCGGTTGCCGTCCTCGGGCTCGAGCCCGAGCTTCTGGAAGACCGCCGAGATGTGCTTCTCGACACTGCCGGCGGAGATGTAGAGGCGGTCGGCGACCGTCTGGTTCGATGAGCCCTCCGCCATGAGCGCGAGCACCTGGCGCTCGCGGGGCGTGAGCTGCTCCATGCGGGTGTCTCGGCGCCGGCGCGCGAGCAGCTGGCTGACGACCTCGGGGTCGAGCACCGTGCCGCCGGTGGCGACCTGCTGCACCGCGGCGAGGAAGTCGCGCACGTCGGCGACGCGATCCTTGAGCAGGTAGCCGAAGCCGGCCGGCCCGCTCGCGATCAGATCGGCGGCGTAGCGCTCCTCGACGTACTGCGAGAGGACCAGCACGCGGGGGCGCTCGCCCCGCGCCCGGATGCCGATCGCGGCGAGGATGCCCTCGTTGGTGCGGGTCGGCGGCATGCGCACGTCGAGGATGGCCAGCTCGGGGTCGTGGGCGGCGATGGCCGCTTCGAGCGCGGTGGCGTCGGGCAGCTGCGCGACCACGTCGTGGCCCGCGTCGGTGAGGAGGCGCGCGATGCCCTCGCGGAGCAGGACGCTGTCCTCGCAGATCAGGATGCGCACGGGACGTCCACCTCGATCGCGGTCGGGCCCCCGGCGGGGCTGGTCATGGTGAGCGTGCCGCCGACGCCGGCGACGCGGTGGGCGAGCCCGTCGATGCCGCCGCCCGGCTGGCGCTCCGCGCCGCCGATGCCGTCGTCCTCGACGCGAGCCCACAGCGATGCAGTGCCCGCCTGGGAGCGGCGCGTGCGGATGGCGATGCGGATGCGGCTGGCACGGGAGTGCTTCTGCGCGTTCGTGATGCCCTCGGCGATCGCGAAGTAGACGGCGGTCTCGGCATCGCGGCTGCAGCGGCTCTCGATGCGGGCGTCGACCTCGACCGGCACGACGCTGCGTGCGGCGAGCGCTGAGACGGCCGCGTCCAGGCCGCGGTCGTCGAGCACCGCGACGTGGATGCCGCGGGCGACCTGGCGCAGCTCGGTGACGGCCGACTTCGACGACGCGTGCGCTTCGTCGATCAGCTGCATCGCGGCCACCGGGTCGCTCTCGATCTTGTCGCGGGCCATGCCCAGCTGCATCGCGATCGAGACCAGCCGCGGCTGCACGCCGTCGTGGAGGTCGCGCTCGATGCGGGTGCGGTCGAAGTCGGCGGCCCGCACTGCGCCGTGGCGCCGCTCGCGCTCGTCGCGCGCCTCCTGCTCGAGCCGCTCGCGCTCGTCGGGCACGAGCAGGCCGAGGGTGATGTTGCGGTGCGCGAGCGCCAGGCCGACGGTGCCGGCGACGCCGCCGGCGAACGCGAGCAGGCCGATGAGCGGCGCCCACTCGACGGGCGCGGCGATCGAGGTCAGCGGGATGCCGATGGAGTCGGCGGCGCCGAGGCCCGCGAAGGCCAACGGGATGCCGATGCCGACGAGCGAGAGCAGCGGCAGCGTGAACGCTCCGAACAGGCTCGCGAGGAAGAAGCTGAGGATCGCCCGCCAGTGCGCTCCGTCGCTGACGATGCGCACGAGGCGGTGCGGCACGCGCAGCCAGTCGGTGCGAGGCGACTGCCGGAAGACCGCCGGCGGCACGGGCGCGCCGTAGAGGCCCGCGACGCGCTCGCGCTCGAACCAGGCGATCGCGAGGATGCCCAGCAGTGCGAGCGCAAGCAGCAGGAACCCGACGAGCACCACGAGGGTGCCGATGCCGGCCGCGGCGACCGTGACGATCGTGATGAGGATGGGGATGCCGATGGTGCCGAGCAGCGCGAGGTGCGCGACCGTGGCGAGGAGTGGGCGGATGCGGTGCATGCCTCAACGCTAGGCGGCGCGGGAGGCGTGCGCCCGGCGGATCTCCGGAAGCCTTCCGGGGGTTTCCCCTACCGGCGCCCGCCGACCCCGTCCCGCTGCTGCGCCGGGCTGCGCCATAGGACCGCGCAGTACCCTCGCGGCATGAACTCCCCGCGCTCGACCGGCCACGGCATCCGCACCTCGACCGCCGCGCTCGTGGTCGCCGCCGGCCTGCTGCTGACCGGCTGCGGCCTGCTGCCGACGCCGACCCCCAGCACCACGCCGACGGCGAGCGAGCCTGCGCCGGCACCCTCGGCATCGGACGAGGGCACCGCCCAGGCCGAGCAGTGCGCGCAGCTGATGACGGATGTGCAGGCGATCGGCGCCGACGTCGCCCGCGTCGCCGAGATGCTCGGCACCGACCCGCTCGGTGCGCTCGGGCTGGTGCAGGGCATCACCGAGCGAGTGGGCGAGCTGCAGACGCGCGTGACCGACCCGGCGCTGCTCGAGCGCATCGAGGAGATCCAGGCGGGCTGGAACGCGCTCGTCGACGACGCGACCTCCGGCCCCGCCGGCATCGAGCGCGCCGTCTCCGGCTTCCCGGCGCTCGCCGAGCAGGTGACGGCGCTGCAGGAGTTCTGTGCGGGCACCGCATGAGCGCGCCGCTGCTCGCGCTGCTCGACGGCTCGATCGTCGACGTGGCGCACCCGATCGTGCGCGCCGACGACCTGGGCGTCGTGCGCGGCGATGGGGTCTTCGACGCGACGCTCGTGCGCCGCGCCCCGGACGGCTCTGGCCGGGTGCGGGACACCGAGGCCCACCTCGACCGGCTCGAGCGCTCCGCCGCCATCCTGCAGCTGCCCGCGCCCGATCGCGACGGCTACCGGCGCGCGATCGACGCGCTCGTCGCGGCGTGGGACTTCGCGGCGGCACCGGAGGCGATCATCCGCCTGGTGCTCACCCGCGGGCCCGAGTCGGGCGGCGACGCGACGGCCTTCGCCCTCATGGCGCCACTGGGCGCATCCGCCATCGCCGAGCGCGAGCACGGCGTCGCGGTGACCCTGCTCGGCCGCGGGCACGACGGCGACGAGGTGGCGGCGATGCCGTGGCTGCTGCCAGGCGCGAAGAGCCTGTCGTACTCGATCAACATGGCCGCCAAGCGGCACGCCACGGCGCACGGCTTCGACGACGTGGTGTTCGTCTCGCCGGCCGGGCTGCTGCTCGAGGGCCCCACGTCGACGCTCGTGGTCGAGCGCGGCGGCCGGCTGCTGACGCCGCGGCAGGACGGCATCCTCGCCTCGATCACGCTCGAGCACCTGATGCGCGACGCGCCGCGGGCGGGGCTCGAGGTGGCGTTCGAGGCGCTCACGCCCGACGACCTGCGCGGCGCCGACGGGGCCTGGCTGCTCTCCTCCGGCCGCCTGCTGGCGCGCGTGACGAGCGTCGACGGGCACGCGCTGCCGACCTCGTCGCTCGACGAGCGGCTGCGACGGCTGCTCGACGTCTGAGCCGTCAGCTCGCGGGGTGGTCGCGCGTTCGCGATGCGCTCGCGATCGGGGCGATCGTCGCCCGCACCGCCTCCGCCGCCGGGGGCCTCGCCGGCGTGCGCGCCCATGCCACCAGCGCGGCGCACGCGGCGGCGATGATCGTGACCGGCGCGACCGCCGCATCCGCCGACTCGGGCAGCGCGTCGCGCTCGAGCGCGAGCGCGAGCGCCGCGCGGTCGAGCAGCGGCTGCAGGCGTGCGGGAGCCCCGTCGCGGAGCGCCTCGGCCGCACCCATCGCCTGCGCGTCGCGCAGCGCGGTCGGCGGCGTCGCGCCCCAGGGCCCGACCGCGTGCACGAGGGCGTCGACGAGCCGCTGCAGCGCATCCCCCGATCCCTCGGCGATGGCGTCGCCGGCGCGCTCGATCGCTGCGTCCAGGCCCACCCAGAGGGCGTCGGCCTTGGAGTCGCAGTAGGAGAAGACGGTGCCGCGGGAGACGCCGGCGCGGCGGGCGATGTCGTCGACGCTCACGGCGTCGTAGCCGCGCTCGAGGAAGAGCTCGAGGGCGGCCTCGTGGATGGTCGCGGCGCTCGAGGCGCGCGGCCGGCCCGGTCCTCTCGACGCTGCCATGGGAATCCCCTCTCGGGTCTATTGTTGCACTCGGTATCGATATCTGCGCCGTCCTCGGCGCCCACAGAGGAGCACTCGTGACCACCACTCCGGTGACCGCCCCAGGGCCGTCCCCCGCCGCCACCCGCCGGATCGCCGCGGCCGCGACCGTCGGCACGGCACTGGAGTCGTACGACTTCTACACCTACTCCTACTTCGCCGCGTTCTTCGCCGGCCCCTTCTTCTTCGCGGCGCTCGGGCCCACCGGGGCGCTGCTGGCGTCGTTCGCCACCATCGGCATCGCCTTCGTCGTGCGGCCGATCGGCGCGGTGCTCTTCGGCCACCTCGGCGACCGCATCGGCCGCCGCTCGACGCTGCTGATCACCATCACGCTCATGGGCGTCGCGACGGGGCTCGTCGGGCTGCTGCCCACCGGCGAGGGCTGGGCGCTGTTCGGCGCCATCGCCGTGGTGCTGCTGCGCATCGTGCAGGGCCTCTCGCTCGGCGGCGAGTGGGGTGGGGCGGTGCTGCTCGCGACCGAGCACGCCGACGCCCGCAGGCGCCCCTTCTTCGCCTCGCTGCCGCAGCTGGGCTCCCCCATCGGCTCGGTCGCCGCCGGCGGCCTCATGCTGGCGATGTTCTTCGGACTCGGGCCCGAGGCGATGGCCGCGTGGGGCTGGCGCATCCCGTTCCTCATCGCCATCCCGCTGATCGCGCTCTCGCTCTACCTGCGCTGGTCGATCGATGAGACGCCGGTGTTCAAGGCGCTCGCCGCCACCGGGCAGCGCGAGCGGAACCCCGTCTGGGCGGCGATCCGCACGCAGCCGGCGGCCTTCGGCGTGGCCATCCTCGTGGCGCTGCTCGGCATCGGCTCCTACTCGCTCATGAACACCTACACGATGGGCTACGGCGTCGCGACGCTCGGCTTCGACGAGATGCAGCTGCTGCTGGCAGCGACCATCGGCGGGCTGCTGCAGTTCGTCACCGTGCCGTTCTTCGGCTGGCTCGCGACCCGCATCGGCTCTGCCCGCGTGGTCGCGCTCGGCGCGCTCGGCACCCTGCTGATCGCCTTCCCCGTCTACTGGCTGCTCGGCAGCGCCACCTTCGCGGTGCTCGTCACGCTCATGATCGTCGGCGGCATCCTGCCGACCGCGTCGTGGGCGGCGCTCGGCGGCACCATGCAGGAGCTCTTCCGCGGCCGGCACGCCTACTCTGCCCTCTCGGTCGCCTACGCGCTCGCGGCCGTGCTCTCGGGCTTCATCCCCTACCTGACGGCAGAGCTCGGCGTGCTCACCGGCGGCGCCTGGTGGCACCCGGGCATCGTGCTCGCGGCGCTCTCGGCGCTCACCCTCGTCGGCGCAGTCGTGGCGGGGCGGATGCGCCGGCTCGGCGACGAGGACGCCGACGCCGCGCAGGCGGTCACCGCCGAGCCCGTGCCCGAGCCCGCCTGACCGAGCGAAGCGGTCAGCCCTCCGCGTCGCGCACGTCGGTGTCGTGGTCGGCGAACGCCCGGACGTCCTGCATGCGCTGCTTGGGGTCGATCAGTGTCGGTCGGCGTCGATCTGACGGACGTGGAAGCGCACGAGATCCTCGATCAGATCGGTGGGCAGCGGCCGCTCCAGCGTGAACTGGATCGCGTGCTCCGAGGTCTTGTAGTCCGCCAGGCGGTCTGCGAACTCCTCGATCGCCCAGGACGAGGGGAAGAGGCTCATGTGCCGCTTCGATGCCGTGAAGTACACCAGAGCGCGATCCTTGTACGTGAGCGTCGGCATGCGGTAGCTCATCGATTCCTCGACGCCGGGCACGAGCTCGGTCACGAGCGCGCGGATGCGTTCGAGCTCCGGTCGGAACGCAGGATCGATCCCACGGAGGTACTCATCGATGCTCGTCGCCTTCTCACCCATCGCGCTGAACCTCTCTCGTCATCGAGCGTGTCGGGAGCAGGGTACGGGTCACGCCAGCGACCGCGCGACCTCCACCGCCTGCTCGGCGTAGCCGCCGCCGAACAGCATGGTGTGCACGAGCAGCGGCTGCAGCTGCTGCATCGGCATGCGCTCGCGCCAGCCCTCCGCCAGCGGCGAGGCCTCGTCGTAGGCGGCCAGCAGCCGCTCGAGCCGGGGCAGGCCGAACAGCGCCAGCATCGCCAGGTCGGTCTCGGCATGGCCGCCCTGCGCGTGCGGGTCGATGAGCACCGCGCCGGTGTCGACCGCCGACCAGAGCACGTTGCCGCTCCAGAGATCGCCGTGGATGCGCGCGACGCCGTCGACGAGCGCCGGCTGCGGTGCGTCGAAAGCGCCCGCGGCCATCCGGTCGACGGCCCGCGACAGCACCGACGCATCCGCAGGCTCGAAGCGGCCGGCCGCCACGCAGCGCTCGAGGATCGGGCGCACCGCCGTCTGCGCCCACGCCTCGCCCCACGACTGCCCCACCGGCTCGGGCGCCAGCGGCGTGCGCGACGAGCCGACCTCGAACGGGGGCTCGGCGCCGGTCGGCGGGCAGCAGTGCCAAGCTGCGCCGCGCGCGTGCAGCTGCGCGAGGCTGCGACCGAGCGCGTCCGCCCGCTCGGGCGTCGCCGCCGCCTGCTCGACCCGAGCGACGTGCAGCATCTCGCCCTCGAGCCGGGCGCGCGCGACGCGCGTGCCGCCGGAGGACTCGGCCTCGGCGAGCCACGCGAGGCCCGCCGCCTCCATCGCGAGCGCCGCCCGCCCGGCCGGCGCGGTCTTCTCCACGTCCATCCGACGAGCCTACGAGCGAGGCGACGCGGCTCGCCGAGGCCCCGTAGACTCGTCTGCAGCACAACCAGGCATCAAGCCGAGCCCTCGGCGCAGACGCGATGCCGCGCACATCGAAAGCGAGACGCCATGAGCGCCACCACGCCCACCGGGATGCCCGACCGCCCCGCCCTCGAAGGACTCGAGGCGAAGTGGGGCCGGCGATGGGAGGAGGCGGGCACCTACCGCTTCGATGGCACGGCGGCCGACGGCACACCCCTCGACCGCGACGCGATCTACTCGATCGACACCCCGCCGCCCACCGCATCCGGCTCGCTGCACGTCGGCCACGTGTTCTCCTACACGCACACCGACCTCGTCGCCCGCTTCCAGCGCATGCGCGGCAAGCAGGTCTTCTACCCGATGGGCTGGGACGACAACGGCCTGCCCACCGAGCGCCGCGTGCAGAACTACTACGGCGTGCGCGTCGACCCGACGCTGGCCTACGACCCCGACTTCACGCCCCCGCAGGAGGGCGGCGACAACAAGGGCTCGAAGGCCGCCGATCAGCTGCCCGTCTCGCGCCGCAACTTCATCGAGCTGTGCGAGCGCCTCACCGAGGAGGACGAGGAGAAGTTCGAGCACCTGTGGCGCACGCTCGGCCTCTCGGTCGACTGGCAGCAGTCGTACCGCACCATCTCTGACGACGCCCGCCGCACCTCGCAGCTCGCCTTCCTGCGCAACCTCGAGCGCGGCGAGGCGTACCAGGCGGATGCGCCCACCCTGTGGGATGTCACGTTCCGCACCGCCGTGGCCCAGGCAGAGCTCGAGGACCGCGACCAGCCCGGCGCCTACAGCACCCTGCTGTTCGAGAGCGAGGACGGCGAGCTGCGCATCGACACCACGCGCCCCGAGCTGCTGGCCTCCTGCGTCGCCGTGGTGGCGCATCCGGACGACGAGCGCTACCAGCACCTCTTCGGCACCACCGTGACGACACCCGTGTTCGGCGTCGAGGTGCCCTTCGTCAAGCACGAGCTCGCACAGATCGACAAAGGCACGGGCGTGGCCATGATCTGCACCTTCGGCGACGTCACCGACGTCACCTGGTGGCGCGAGCTGCAGCTGCCGAGCCGCTCGGTGATCGGCTTCGACGGCCGCTTCGTGGCCGAGGCGCCGGAGGCGCTCGAGACGGATGCGGCCAAGGCTGCGTACGCGGAGCTCGCCGGCAAGACGGTCTTCAGCGCGAAGAAGGCGATGCTCGAGCTGCTGCAGGTCGCAGGCCGCGTGGTCGGCGAGCCGCGCACGATCACCCACCCGGTGAAGTTCTTCGAGAAGGGCGACAAGCCGCTCGAGATCGTCTCGACCCTGCAGTGGTACATCAGGAACGGCGGCCGCGACGAGTCGCTGCAGGAGCGCCTCGTGACCCACGGCCGCGAGATCGCCTGGCACCCCGAGCACATGCGCACCCGCTACGAGAACTGGGTGCACGGCCTCAACGGCGACTGGCTCATCTCGCGCCAGCGCTTCTTCGGCGTGCCCATCCCCGTCTGGTACCGGCTCGACGAGCAGGGCGAGCGCATCCCCGGCGGCGTGCTGCTGCCGACATCCGCGCAGCTGCCGCTCGACCCCACGACCGACGTGCCGGAGGGCTACGACGAGTCGCAGCGCGGCGCGCCCGGCGGCTTCGTCGGCGAGGTCGACATCATGGACACCTGGGCGACCTCGTCGCTCACCCCGCAGCTCGCGGGAGGCTGGGCCGACGACTCGGCGCTGTGGCAGCAGATCGCGCCCTTCGACCTGCGGCCGCAGGGGCAGGACATCATCCGCACCTGGCTGTTCTCGACGCTGCTGCGCTCGATGTTCGAGGACGGCCGCGCGCCGTGGAAGCACGCCGCGCTCTCGGGCTGGATCCTCGACCCCGACCGCAAGAAGATGTCGAAGTCGAAGGGCAACGTCGTCACGCCGCTGGGCATGCTCGAGGACCACGGCTCGGACGGCGTACGCTACTGGGCCGCCTCCTCGCGCCTGGGCGTCGACGCGACGCTCGACCCGCAGAACCCGAAGATGATCAAGATCGGGCGCCGGCTGGCGATGAAGGTGCTCAACGCGGCGAAGTTCGTGCTCTCGATGGAGGGCGCCGAGGGCGAGATCACCGAGCGGCTCGACCGCGAGATGCTCGCCGAGCTCGCGCAGGTCGTGCGCGCCGCCACGCGCGCCTTCGAGGCCTACGACCACGCGAAGGCGCTCGAGGTCACCGAGGCGTTCTTCTGGACCTTCTGCGACGACTACCTCGAGCTCGTCAAGGAGCGCGCCTACTCGGGCGAGGAGGCCGGCCGCGGCTCGGCGATCGCGGCGCTGCGCCTGGCCATCGACGTGCAGCTGCGGCTGCTGGCGCCATTCCTGCCGTTCGCCACCGAGGAGGTGTGGTCGTGGTCGCACGCCGACTCGATCCACGTCGCCGCCTGGCCGACGCCCGAGGAGCTTGGCAACGGCAGCGACGCGAGCGGCGCGGGCTCGATGGCCACCGGCGCGATCAGCATCGGCTCGACCGGCATGCTCGCGACCGTCGGGCAGGCGCTCATCGGCATCCGACGGGCGAAGACGGATGCGAAGGCCAGCCAGAAGACGCCCGTCGCCTCCGCGGTCATCGCGGTCCCCTCGGCGCTGCGCGAGCACCTCGAGGCCGCAGCCGGCGACCTCAAGGCCGTCGGGCGGATCAGCGAGCTGACGATCGTGGAGGCCGACGAGCTCGCCGTGGGCGAGATCGTGCTCGAGGAGGCCTGATGCAGATCGGCACCCGCTGGGCGGTCGGCGGCGAGCCGCCGCAGGCGGTGCCGGTCGGGATGCGCGCGGCGATCGCCGACGAGGAGCGCACGCTCGTCGAGCTCGGCGCCGACACCGCCGACTGGCGCTGGACCCTCACCTTCCTGGAGGGCATGCCCGTGGTCGAGCTCGACGACGGCACGACGATCCGCCTCGACGGCGACGACGTGCTGGTCACCCGCGAGCAGTGACCGGCATCCCCGCTGCCTGAGCCGCTCCACGCTGCTGCCTGAGCCGCTCCACGCTGCTGCCTGAGCCGCTCCACGCTGCTGCCTGAGCCGCTCCACGCTGCTGCC
>BJUU01000034.1 GCA_007988785.1 Agrococcus baldri | reverse complement strand
CGGGCCGCCGCGCGCGCGAAGGCGGCGTCGTCCTGCACCTCCACCGGCACGCCCGCCGCGGCGAGCGCCGCGCGCACGGCCGCCGCGGGCTCGATCGCGGTCGACACGCGCACCTCGGCGCCGGCGCGCAGCGCAGCGGCGACCGTGCGCGCCAGCTGCACGATGCGCCCGCCCTCCGCGAGCCGGATCACCACGTTCGGCATCGGCAGGTGGCGCAGGATGTCGCGCTCGGCGAGCAGCTGCTGCACATCCCGTGCGACGCCGAGCTCGCTCGCCCAGACGTGCTGGTCGCTGCCGGCCGCGCGGCGGAGGGCGGCGGCCTCGCCGGGCGTCACCGACGCATCCGCCGCCGTGCCCGACGCCGACGCCACCGACGCGACGGCGTCGACGAGCGTCTGCACCGACGGCAGCTCGACGGGCGCGAGCTCGCGCGCCTCGGCGCTCACCCAGTCGACCAGCGGCATGAGGTAGCTCGGGCCGCCCGCCTTGGTGGTGGGGCCGACGACCGAGCGCTTCCAGCCGCCGAAGGGCTGCCGCTGCACGATCGCGCCGGTGATGCCGCGGTTCACGTAGAGGTTGCCGGCCTGGATGGTGTCGAGCCACTGCCCGATCTCGTCCGGGTTGAGCGAGTGGATGCCCGAGGTGAGGCCGTAGTCGACCTCGTTGACGAGCGCGATCGCCTCCTCGAGCGTGTCGACGCGCATGATGCCGAGGATCGGCCCGAAGTACTCGGTGAGGTGGTACTCGCTGCCGCGCTGCACGCCGGCGCGCAGGCCCGGGCTCCAGAGCTTGCCGATGTCGTCGAGCTGCTTCGGCTCGACCACCCACGACTCGCCCGGCCCGAGCTTCGTGAGGCCGTCGAGCAGCTTGCCCTCGGCGGGGGCCACCACCGGGCCCATCTGGCTCGTGGCATCCCACGGGTAGCCGGTCTCGAGCGAGCGCACGCCGTCGACGATCTGGTTGTGCAGGCGCCGCGAGGAGCCCGCCTGGCCGACCAGGATCGCGAGCGAGGCCGCCGAGCACTTCTGCCCCGCGTGGCCGAAGGCGCTCGAGACGATGTCCTTCGCGGCGAGGTCGAAGTCGGCGCTCGGCATCACGATGACGGCGTTCTTGCCGCTCGTCTCGGCCAGCAGGTTGAGGTCGGGGCGGATGCGCCGGAAGGCCTGGGCGGTCTCGAAGCCGCCGGTGAGGATGACCCGGTCGACGCGCGCGTCGCCGACCAGCATGTCGCCCAGCGAGCGCTCGCCCAGCTGCACGAGCTGCAGCACGTCCTTCGGCACGCCGGCGGCCCAGAGCGCCTCGACCATCGTGGCGCCGGTGCGCGCGGTGGCGCGGGCGGGCTTGATGATGACGGATGCGCCGCTCGCGAGCGCCGCGAGGGTCGAGCCCGCGGGGATGGCGATGGGGAAGTTCCACGGCGGGGTGACCGCGATGAGCCGCGAGGGCACGGCGGTGGCGCCGTCGACCCGGTCGAGGTCGCGGGCGCGCTCGGCGTAGTAGTGCGCGAAGTCGATCGCCTCGCTCACCTCGGGGTCGGACTGGTCGAGGGTCTTGCCGGCCTCGCTGGCCGCGACCTCCATGAGCTCGGCGCGGCGCGCCTCGAGCTCGGCGCCGGCGCGGTGCAGGATCTCGGCGCGCTCGTCGCCCGAGAGCGCGCGCCATGCCGTGTTCGCGGCGATGCCGGTCTCGATGACGGACTCCAGCGCATCCGCATCGCGCAGCGTGGCCGCCTCGACGGCGTCGATGCCCAGCTTCGAGTCGCGGGCGCGCTCGCGGATGCCGGCGGCCCACGCCTGGTTGGCGGGCAGCGAGGGGTCGGTGTCGGCGGCGTTGCGGAAGCCCTCGGTCGCGGCCGGCTCGGGCGCGGCGGTGCGGTCCTGCACGCGGTGCGTGCCGGGTGCCTCGGCCGCGAGCCCCTCGAGCGAGGCGAGGAAGCGATCCTTCTCGCGCTCGAACAGCCCGCGGTCGTCGGCGAGCTCGAACACGGCCGACATGAAGTTCTCGCGGCTCGCGCCCTCCTCGAGGCGGCGGATCAGGTAGGCGATCGCCACGTCGAACTCGGCGGGGTGCACGACGGGCGTGTAGAGCAGCAGGCCGCCCACGTCGCGGCGCACGACCTCTGCCTGGCCCTGCGCCATGCCCAGCAGCATCTCGAAGTCGAGGCCCGCGGTGATGCCGCGCTGCTTGGCCAGCAGCCAGGCGAAGGCGACGTCGAAGAGGTTGTGTCCGGCGACGCCGAGCTCGACGTTGGCGATGCGCTCGGGCGTCAGCGCCCAGGTCAGCACGCGCTTGTAGTGGGTGTCGCTGTCCTGCTTCGTGTGCCAGGTGGCGAGCGGCCAGTCGTGGATCGAGGCCTCGACGCGCTCCATCGGCAGGTTGGCGCCCTTCACGAGGCGCACCTTCACCGAGCCGCCGCCGTTCGCGACGCGCGCCGCCGCCCACGTCTGCAGCCGCTGCATGGCGGGCAGCGCGTCGGGCAGGTAGGCCTGCAGCACGATGCCGCCGCGGTACTGCTCGAGGCCGGGGGTCTCCAGGATCCGCATGAAGACCGCCATGGTCATCTCGAGATCCTTGTACTCCTCCATGTCGAGGTTGATGAAGGTCTTCGTCTCGGCCGCGCGGCGGTAGAGCGGCAGCAGGCGCTCGATCACGTGCTCGACGGCGTCGTCGAAGGCCCACGCCTGGTGGGGAGCGGTGGTGGCCGAGACCTTGATCGAGACGTAGTCGACGTCGGGCCGCTCGATGAGCGCCATCGTGCCCTCGAGGCGGCGCTTGGCCTCGCGGTCGCCGAGCACGGCCTCGCCGAGCAGGTTGACGTTCAGGCGCGCCCCGGTCGCGCGGATGCGCTTGATCGCGGCGCCCAGGCGGGCGTCGGTCGCGTCGATGATGAGGTGGCCGACCATCTCGCGCAGCACGCGGCGCGCGATCGGCACCACGATGTGCGGGGCGAGCGGGGCGACGCCGCCGCCGAGCTTGAGGGCCTGGCGCATCGGCCACGGGAGGAACGAGGGCGCGTCGCCCGCGATCTGGTTGAGGGTGCGGGCGGCCACGTGCACGTCCTCCGGGCGCACGACGCCGTCGACGAAGGCGACCGCGAAGTCGAGCCCCTTGGGGTCGCGGAGCACGCCGGCGAGCTGCTCGGCGCTGGAGTCCGCCGGGATCTGCTCGGCGGCCTCGAGCCAGGTGCGCACCTGGGCGACGATCTCGGGAGCGAGGGCCTTGAGGCCCTCCAGCTCTGCGTGGTCGATGCCGCTCGCGGCGGTCGTGCGGCTCTCGGTGGCGGCTGCGCCCATGCTGCTGCCCTTTCCTGCGGTGCGCGGGTGGTGCCCGCGGTGGTGGCGAGGCGTGCCGGTGGGCACGCCGCGGCCAGTCTGCCTGCAAGCATCGTTCAGGTACAGTGACGGTTCGCGATGGGTTTGCATCGTGATGCCTGATGCTTCGGAAGGGGTGGCCCGTGCTCGACGTGCGACGCCTGCGGCTGCTGCGCGAGCTGCGGCTGCGCGGCACCATCGCGGCCGTCGCCGCCGCCCTCTCCTATGCGCCGAGCGCCGTCTCGCAGCAGCTCACGGCGCTCGAGCGCGAGGTGGGCGTGACGCTCACCCGCAAGCAGGGTCGCCGCCTGGCCCTGACGCCGCAGGGCGAGCTGCTCGCGCAGCACGCCGAGCGCATCCTCGCCCAGCTCGAGACGGCCGAGCGGGCGGTGGCGGCCTCGCTCGACCGCCCCATCGGCACGGTGCGCATCGCCGTGTTCCAGTCGGCGGCGCTCTCGCTCGTGCCCGGCATGCTGCGCATCCTGGCCGGCACGGCGCCGGAGGTGCGGGTCGAGATGGTGCAGCGCGAGCCCGAGACGGCGCTCTACGACACCCACGTGGGCGACTTCGACCTCGTGGTGGCCGAGCAGTACCCCGGGCACGCGGCGCCGCAGCACCTGGGGCTCGACCGCGAGGTGCTGATGACGGATGCGCTGCGGCTCGCGGTGCCGCCCGAGAGCCCGATCGCCTCACTGACGGACGCGGCGGCGCACCCCTGGGTGATGGAGCCCGTGGGCGCGGCCTCGCGGCACTTCGGCGAGCAGCAGTGCCGGGTGGCGGGCTTCGAGCCCGACGTGCGCTTCGCGACCGCCGACCTGCAGGCGCAGATGCGGCTCATCGAGACCGGTCACGCGGTCGGGATCATGAACGACCTCACGTGGGTCGGCACCGAGGTGCGGTTCCGGGCGCTGCCGCTGCCCGGCGCACCGCGGCGCGAGATCTTCACCGCCGCGCGCGCCGCGTCGAGCGGCTCGCCGGCGATCGCCGCGGTGCGCGAGGCCCTGCGGGGCGCGGCGCCCGCCGAGCTCGCGAACGGCTAGCTGCGGACGGCGGCGACGCACAGGCGTGGCTCGCTAGCGTGGAGGCACGCACGCGAGGGAGATCCATGGGCCTGTTCACACCCAAGCGACCGGTCGTGGCCGCCGAGCGCCCGCTGCGCGCCCCCTGGTCGCTGTGGGCCGACGCCTTCGGCCGGCTCGCGACCCGCGCGCTGCAGATCATCCTCGTGCTCGTGGTCGTCGCGGGCGTGATCTTCGCCATGGCGCAGCTCACGCTCGTCATCATCCCCGTGATGCTCGCGCTCATCCTCGCATCCGCGTTCGCGCCGGTGATGGGCTGGATGCGCCGGCGGGGCGTGCCGGCCGTGCTCGCGACGATCATCGCGCTGCTGGCGATCGTCGTCGTGCTCGGCGGCGTGGTGTGGCTCATCGTCAACGCGGTGCGCGACCAGCTCGACGAGCTCGTCGCGCAGGCGAGCGAGGGCTTCGACCGGGTCGTGGAATGGGTCACGACCCTGCCGTTCGCCCCCACCGACGAGCAGATCACCGGGGCGCGCGATGCCGTGGTCGGATTCCTGACGAGCGCGCAGTTCGGCTCCGGAGCGCTCGCGGGCGTGAGCGCCGCCGCGAGCTTCGTCACCGGGCTCGTGCTCATGGTGGTCGTGCTGTTCTTCTTCCTCAAGGACGGCCCGCGCATCTGGGAGTTCCTGCTGCGCCCCTTCGAGGGCGAGCCCTACGCGCGCGCCAAGCGCATCGGCGGCAAGACCGTCGAGACGCTCGGCGGCTACGTGCGCGGCACCGCCACCGTCGCCTTCGTGGATGCCGTCGGCATCGGCATCGTGCTCTGGATCATGCAGGTGCCGCTCGCGCTGCCGCTCGCCGTGCTGGTCTTCCTGCTCGCGTTCATCCCGCTGGTCGGCGCCACCGTCGCCGGCGCCCTCGCGACGCTCGTCGCCCTCGTCGCCAACGACTGGATCTCTGCGGTGATCGTGCTGGGCGCCGTCATCGTCGTGAACCAGCTCGAGGGCAACTTCCTGCAGCCGGTCGTCATGGGCCGCTCGCTCAAGCTGCACGCGCTCGTCATCCTCATCGCCCTCACCGTCGGCACGGTGCTGGGCGGCATCGTCGGCGCGGTGCTCTCGGTGCCGATCGCCGCGGTGGCGTGGGGCATCACGCAGGTGTGGGACGGGGACGACCGGCCCGCGCGCATGTTCCGGCAGAAGCGGCCGGAGCTCGCCTGACCGGATGCGGTCGACCCGCGCCTCAGGCGGTCGCGGGCCTGCGGACGCGGCTGAGCGCGATCAGCGCGAGGCTGATGGCGATGCCGGCGAAGAGCACCCACGGCAGCGAGCCCGGGCCGAGCGTGTCGAACGCGATCGCGCCGAGCAGCGCCCCGCCGCCGATGCCGGTGTTGAAGCCGGTCGTGTACCAGGCCATGGCCGGCTGCAGCAGCCGCTCCGGCGCGGCCTCGAGCAGGCGCGTCTGCAGCAGCGGAGGCAGGGCTCCCATCGCGAGCCCCCACACGAGCACCGCCGCGAAAGTCAGCGGCAGCACGGTCGAGACCGCGAGCACCACCATCGTCAGCAGCATCACGATCATGCAGGCGACGACGCCGGCGAGCGGCCTGCCGCCGAGCCAGATGGTGAGCGCCAGCACGGCGACGGCGCCCATCACGCCGTAGGCGAGCAGCGCGGGGCTCAGCCACGCCTCCGGCAGCTGCGCGTGCTGCACGAGGAACGGCGAGATGAAAGTGTAGAAGGCGTACTGGCCGGACATCGCCAGCGTGGTCGAGACGACGGCGACGACCATGCCGCGCATCGAGACCCGCGGGTGATCGACCGGCAGCGCGAGCGATCCGGTCTCGCTCGTGGCGACATCCTTCATGTGGTCGACGGGCGGCAGCACCTTCCAGACCGCGAGCGCCGCGAGCAGGCACGCGACGCCGAAGACGGCGAACGCCCAGCGCCAGCCGACCGCCTGCCCCAGCAGCGTCGCGAGCGGCAGGCCGAGCACGAACGCGAGCGATCCGCCGGCGCTCGTGATGGCGACCGCGCGGCCGAGCTGCTCCGGCGGCACGAGGTAGGCGGCGTATGCGCCGACGACCGTCCAGAAGACGCCGTGCGCGAGGCCGCCGACGATGCGCATCGCGACGATCCACTCGTAGCTGGGCACGATCGCGGTCACGAGGCACGAGGCCGTGAAGATCAGCAGCACGCCGATCACGAGCGCGTGCCGCGGCAGGCGTCGGGTGAGGCGGATGAGCGTGGTCGAGGAGGCGACGACGGTGAAGGCGAAGACCGACACGAGCAGGCCGATCGCGCTCTCGGAGACGCCGAGGTCGCGGCTCATCGGCAGCACGAGGCCCATCGGCAGCATCTCGACCGAGATGTTGACGAAGATCGAGAGCGCGAGCACCAGCAGCGCCGCCATGGGGAAGGGCCTCGCCCGCTCGACGCCCGTCTGCTCGCTCACGAGCGCTCAGCCTACGCCGACCGCACGGTCAGGCTCGCTCGATACCGTCGCCCCATGCTCACCGCCGCAGAGGTCGTCGCCCTCCGCTTCTCCTCCGCCGGCGTCTTCCGTGCCGGCTACGACGCCGATGCCGTCGACGACTGGCTCGACCGCGTGATCCTGACGCTGCGCGCGTACGAGGGCGACGCCGAGGGCTCCGTCGAGCTGCTCGCCGAGGATGCGCGCGAGGCGACCCTCCCGACCGCGCGCGGCCGCGACGCCTATGCGACCGAGGATGTCGACGTCGCGATCGACCGCATCGCATCCGCCCTCTCCGAGCACGAGCGGGCGGCCTGACCCGGCCTAGACTCGATCGGGTGAGCAACCACTGGATCCTGTCGTTCGTCTGCGACGACCGGCCGGGCATCGTGCACGCCATCTCGGGCGCGATCGTCGACTGCGGCGGCAACATCACCGAGTCGCAGCAGTTCTCCTCCGCCGACACCGACCGCTTCTTCATGCGGCTGCAGGTCGAGGCCGAGGCCGAGCGCGGTGACTTCGAGGCACGGCTGGCGCCCATCGTCGAGCGCTACGGCATGCAGTGGCAGCTCGACGACGTCGGCCGCCCGCTGAAGACGCTCGTGCTGGTGTCGAAGGCGGCGCACTGCCTGAACGACATGCTCTTCCGCCAGCGCGCCGGCCAGCTCTCGGTCGACATCCCGCTCGTGATGTCGAACCACCCCGACCTCGGCTCGCTCGCCGCCTTCTACGGCCTGCCCTTCGAGCACGCCCCGGTGACGGATGCGTCCACGAAGGCCGCGTTCGAGGCCCGCGTGCTCGAGGTGGTCGAGTCCGAGGGCATCGAGCTCGTCGTGCTCGCCCGCTACATGCAGATCCTCTCCCCCGAGCTGTGCGAGGCGCTCGAGGGCCGGCTCATCAACATCCACCACTCCTTCCTGCCGGGCTTCAAGGGCGCCAACCCCTACCGGCAGGCGCACGCCCGCGGCGTCAAGCTGATCGGCGCCACCGCGCACTTCGTCACGAGCGATCTAGACGAGGGGCCGATCATCGAGCAGAACGTGGTGCGCGTCGACCACGCCCACTCCCCCGCGCAGCTCGTCGCGATCGGGCAGGACGAGGAGTCGCGCACCCTCTCGCGCGCCGTGCAGTGGTTCGCCGAGGATCGCGTGCTGCTCGACGGGCAGCGCACCATCATCTTCCGCTGACGCACGGCCCCTGAGCCGCTCCGCGCGCGCAGCGCGAGCCCGCCCCCTGAGCCGCTCCGCGCGCGCAGCGCGCAGAAGCTGACGCACGGCCCCCTGAGCCGCTCCGCGCGCGCAGCGCGCAGAGCGTGTCGAAGGACACAGAGTGTGTCGAAGGGCGCATCCGTCACCCGCTGTTCACCCTGGAGCCTCGCGCGTCGTCAGCCGGTGCGGCTAGGTTCGGCTCGTCCCTGCACCTCAACGGAGTGGAACCATGCGCCCACGCACCCTGCTCGGCACCGGCACCGTCGCCGCGCTCGCCATGACAGCCCTCGTCGTGACCCCGGCGGCAGCCGCCGACCACCCCGTCATCAACGAGTTCTCGGCCAGCACGAGCGGCACCGACGTCGAGTTCATCGAGGTGCAGGCGGCACCCGGCACCGACCTGAGCGGGCACTCGCTGCTCGAGATCGAGGGCGACGCGGGCTCGGCGATCGGCGTCGTCGACGGCGCCTGGGCCGCGCCGGCGCTCGACGAGAGCGGCTTCGGCCTGCTCGAGCTGACGGCCGACGACCTCGAGAACGGCACGCTCTCGCTGCTGCTCGTGCAGGGCACGGCCGCGGTCGGCGACGACATCGACGCGGATGACGACGGCACGATCGACATCGATGTCGACCTCACGCTCGTCGACGCCGTCGCGGTGCACGACGGCGACACCGGCGAGATCACCTACGGCACCGAGCTCGGCGTCGCCTACGACGGCGCCGACTTCGCCCCCGGCGGCGCGAGCCGCGTGCCCGACGGCACCGACACCGACACGAGCGCCGACTGGGTGCGCAACAGCTTCAGCCTTGCCGGCATCGAGGGCTCGACCGCGACCCCCGCAGCCGGTGAGGCGTGGAACACCCCCGGCGCGCCGAACGAGGTGTTCGAGGAGCAGGAGCCGCCGACCGATCCCGTCTGCCTCACCGACGGCCTCACCGCCATCGGCGCCGTGCAGGGCGAGGGCGAGGCGACCACGATCACGACGCCGGTGACCGTCGAGGGCGTCGTCACCGGCGACTTCCAGGCCGGCGGCTTCGACGGCTTCGCGATCCAGGACGCCGGGGACGACGACCCGCTGACGAGCGACGGCCTGTTCGTCTACGCGCCCGACGCTCCCGAGCTCGTCGAGGGCGACCTCGTGCAGGTGACCGGCACGCCCTCCGAGCACTACGGCATGACGCAGATCGCGGGCGGCGCGCTGCTCGACTGCGGCGACGCCGAGCTGCCGGCGCCCGTCGAGCTCAGCCTGCCGATCGACGACCACGAGTCCTTCGAGAACATGCTGGTGACGCTGCCGCAGACGCTCTCGATCCTCGAGTACTACGACTACGGCCGCTACGGCCAGGTCGTCGTCGGCACCGGTGCAGACGGCACCGGGCGCCAGCAGCAGCCGACGGCCGTCGCCGACCCCGGCTCGGAGGAGGCCGCGGCCGTCGCCGCCGCGAACGCCGCCAACCGCATCACGATCGACGACGCGCGCTCGAGCCAGAACCCGGACCCGGCCATCCACCCCGGCACCCTCGAGGAGTTCACGCTCGAGAGCGGCTTCCGCGGCGGCGACACGATCGCCGGCATCACCGGCGTGCTCGACTGGCGCTTCGACACCTGGGCGATCCAGCCGACCGAGGCGGGCACGTTCGCGCCGGTCAACGCGCGCACGACGGCCCCGGAGATCGAGGGGGCGACGCTCGAGGTCGCCTCCTTCAACGTGCTCAACTACTTCACGACGCTCGGCAGCCGCGGCGCCCAGACGCCCGAGGAGCTCGAGCGCCAGGAGGCCAAGATCGTCAGCGCGATCACCGAGCTCGACTCGGCGATCGTCGGGCTGCTCGAGATCGAGAACAACGACGGCGCCGCGCTCGAGACGCTCGTCGCCGCGCTCAACGAGGCGAACCCGAGCGTCGACGGCAGCGCGCGCTGGGCCGGCATCGACACCGGCACGATCGGCACCGACGAGATCACGACGGCGCTCATCTACCAGCCGGCGCTCGTCTCCCCGGAGGGCGAGCACGCCGTGCTCGACGCCTCGGTCGATGCGCGCTTCGACACCACCGCGAACCGGCCGGCGCTCGCGCAGTCGTTCCGCGACCTCGACTCCGATCGCGTCGTCACCGTCGCCGTCAACCACCTGAAGTCGAAGGGCTCCGCGTGCGAGGGCGACACGGGCTCGCCCGAGCAGGGCAACTGCAACGAGGTGCGCACCCTCGCCGCTGCGGCGCTCGCCGACTGGCTCGCGACCGACCCCACCGGTGCAGGCACCGAGGGCTCGCTCATCATCGGCGACCTGAACTCCTACGACCACGAGGACCCGATCACGACCCTCGAGGCCGCGGGCTGGACCGATCTGCTCGGCCAGTTCGAAGGCGAGGAGGCCTATACCTACGTCTTCGACGGGCTGCTCGGCTACCTCGACTACGGCCTCGCCGACGCCGCGCTGCTGCCGAGCGTCGCGGGTGCCGCCGCCTGGCACGCGAACGCCGACGAGCCGAGCCTCATCGACTACACGATGGAGTTCAAGCAGGATGCGCAGGATGCGCTCTGGGCACCCGACGCCTACCGCGCGAGCGACCACGACGCGGTCGTGATCGGGCTCGCGCTCGCGGCGGAGCCGGCACCGACCGAGCCGGCACCCACCGAGCCGTCGCCCACCGAGCCGGCACCCACGCAGCCGACGGACCCGGGCGCGGGCGAGGGCACCGACCCGGGCGCCGGCCCGGGCGCGGGCGGCGAGCTGCCGCGCACCGGCGGCGGCCCCTCGGCGTGGCTGCTGCTGGCCGCGATGCTGCTGCTCGGGGCGGGCGGCGTGCTGCTGCGCAGACGGCGCGCGTGATCCGCCGCCGCCGCGCCGTGCGCGCATAGGCTGGCGGCATGACTGAGGCGAGCCTGCTCCTGAAGGCCGACCGCGCGCTCGTCGAGGGCGTGCTGATGCCGGATGCGTGGCTGCAGTCCGAGGGCGGCGTCGTCACCGCGGTCGGGCAGGGCGCGCCGCCGCGGCGGCCCGACCTCGAGCTGCCCGGCGCCACGCTCGTGCCCGGCTTCGTCGACCTGCACTGCCACGGCGCGCTCGGCTCGGCCTTCGACGACGACGAGCCCGACTGGCACGGCATCGCCGCCTACCGCACGGCGCACGGCTCCACCCGCCAGGTCGTCTCGCTCGTGACCGCCCCGCTCGAGGCGCTGCTGCCGCGCGTCGCGGCGGCCGCCGCCCGCTGCGCCGCCGACGCCGCCCTGCTGGGCGTGCACCTCGAGGGGCCGTTCCTGGCGGACAGCCACCGCGGCGCCCACGACCCGGCTGCCCTGCAGGCGCCGACGCCGGATGCCGTCGAGCGGCTGCTCGAGGCGGGCGACGGGCGCATCCAGCAGGTGACCATCGCACCGGAGCTGCCGGGCGCGATCGACGCCATCGGCGCCTTCACCGACGCGGGTGTACTCGTCGCCGTCGGCCACACCGGCGCCGACACCGCGACCGCCCGCGCGGCGTTCGACGCCGGCGCGACGCTGCTGACGCACGCCTGCAACGGCATGCCGCCGATGCACCATCGCGCGCCCGGCCCGCTCGCGGCCGCGCTGCTCGACGAGCGGGTGACGCTCGAGGCGATCGCCGACGGCGAGCACGTGGCGCCCGAGATGCTCGCGCTGCTGCTGCAGTCGGCGCCCGGCCGCATCGCACTCGTGACCGACGCGATGGCCGCGGCCGGCATGGCCGACGGCGACTACCGCATCGGCTCGCTCGACGTGCGCGTCGAGCAGGGGCTGCCGCGGCTCGCCGAGGGCGGCGCGATCGCCGGCTCCACGCTCACGCTCGACCGGGCGATCCGGGTGCTCGTCGCCGCGGGCGTGCCGCTCGAGGCTGCGCTCGACGCCGCCACCCGTGCACCGGCGGATGCGGTGGCGCGCCCCGATCTCGGGCGCATCCAGGTGGGTGCGCGGGCCGACCTCGTGGCGCTCGACCAGCGGCTGGAGCCGGTCGGCGTCTGGCGCGACGGCGTGCAGCGCTGAGGCGCTACTCGGCGTGCTCGGCGTCGTGCTCTGCGACGACATCCCAGCTGCCGAGCCGCGTGAGCCCGGCTGACTGCGCGAGCGCCACGGAGGCGAGGTTGTCGAGCTGGCAGCGGTACTGCGGCTCGTAGCCGAGCCCCAGCGCGTGCGCGCTCATCGCCCGCACCGTCTGCCGCGCGATCCCTCGCCCGCGGAACCGCGGCAGCGTGAGCACGCCCAGGTCGGCGAGCGTGCTGCCCGCCCATGGGTACATGCTCGCCGCGCACGCGAGCTCGTCGCCGACGAAGGCCCCGAACACGAGCCAGTGGTCGAGCTCGACGTAGGCGTCGTCGAGGTCGCTCTCGCTCGCCTCGCCTTCGAAGGCGGCGAACGCCTCGGCATCGGCCTCGGTGAGCCGGCGGATGTGCGGGGGCACGGGTTCCTGCAGCAGTGGCTCGTGCGCCCGGGCCGGGAAGAAGAACAGGTGGTCGGCGCCGTGCAGCCGCAGCGCCGCCCCGGCGAGCGCCGCCTCGAGCGCCGGCCGGTCGATCTCGCCGCCGTCGACGAGGCCCAGCTCGTCTGCGACCGCGGCGGTCAGCGCCACGACGCCCACGCCGTCGACGGGCTGCAGCACCGACAGGCGGCGCTCGTGCGACAGCTCGTCGTCGACCGTGATGCGCAGCGCACCGGTCGCGCTCGGCGTCGCATCGGCGGGCAGGTGGCGGAGCCAGTGCTCGGCGACCGTTTGGGAGTGCATGGCGGCTTCCGATCGGGATGCTGCGGCGTGCCGCGCCGCGCGTGGCCGCGCCGGCAGCGCAGCCTCGAAGACTATCTGTGCGGGGCTTCGACACGCTCAGCGCGCTGCGCGCGCGGAGCGGCTCAGCCAGCAGGGCGCGCGCTGCGCGCGCGGAGCGGCTCAGCCAGCATGGCGTCACTGGAAGTCGCGGGAGCCGCGGCTGGGCACGTCGAAGCGCTCGAGCCGGTCGGCCATCAGCGCGATGACGCCCTCCTCGGTGCGCTGCAGCATGCCGCGGATGATGAGCGCCGGCGCGTGCCGGGCGACCTGCTTCTGGTTGAGCCACAGCCCTTTCGAGACGATCACGTTGAGCATGCCCGTCTCGTCCTCCAGGTTCATGAAGGTCACGCCCTGCGCCGTGCGCGGCCGCTGCCGGTGCGTGACGACGCCCGCCGCGTGCACGCGCCGCCCCGGCTCGGCCTCGGCGAGCGCCGCGATCGGCAGCACGCCGCGGCCGTCGAGCATCGCCCGCGCGTGCCGCACCGGGTGGTCGTCGGGGGCGACGCCGGTCGCCCAGATGTCGAGCGCCACCTGCTCCTCAGCGCTCAGCACCGGCAGCAGCGGCACCTGCAGGCTCACCTGGGTGCCCGCCAGCTGATCCTCGCGCTCGGTCGACGCCGGCCCCGCGAGCCACAGCCCCTCGCGGCGGCTCACGCCCAACCCCTCGAGTGCGCCGGCGGTCGCGAGCGCCTCGAGCTCGCCCCGGTCGAGGTCGGCCCGGCGGGCGAGGTCGTGGATGTCGCGCAGCGGGCTCGCCGCGCGGGCGGCCACGATCCGCTCGGCCGCGGCGCTGCCGATGCCGCTCACCTCCGTCAGCCCCATCCGCACCGCGAAGCCGGCGTCGCGGCGGTGCCTGCCGCGCTGCGCGAGCGTCTCGGTCGCCACCCACGGCACCGGCGGCTGCTCCTGCTCCATGCAGGCCGCGTCGCCCGGCAGCCGCTCGCCGTGCCGCTCGAGCCCCGCCTCGACGCCCGAGCGCACCACGTCGGGCCGCAGCGTCTGCACGCCGTGCCTGGTCGCATCCGCCACCAGCGTCTGCGCCGACCAGAATCCCATCGGCTGGCTGCGCGGCAGCCCGGCGAGGAACGCCGCCGGGTAGTGCAGCTTGAGCCAGGAGGAGGCGTAGACGAGCTTCGCGAAGGCGAGCGAGTGCGACTCGGCGAAGCCGAAGCCCGCGAAGGCCTCGATCTTGCGATAGATGGCCTCGGCCATCTCGGGCGCGATGCCGTTCGCGGCCATGCCCTCGAAGAGCTTGGCCCTGAGCGCCGCGATCTTCTCCTTCGAGCGCTTCGAGCCGATCGCGCGCCGCAGCTGGTCGGCCTCGCCCGCGTCGAAGCCGCCGACCGCGACCGACATCTGCATGAGCTGCTCCTGGAACAGCGGCACGCCGAGGGTGCGCGCGAGCACCGGCTCGAGCAGCGGATGGGCGTAGCGCACCGGCTCCTCGCCGCTGCGGCGCCGCAGGTAGGGGTGCACGGCGTCGCCCTGGATGGGGCCGGGGCGGATGAGCGCGATCTCGATCACCAGGTCGTAGAACGAGCGCGGCTTGAGCCGCGGCAACGTGGCCAGCTGCGCCCGCGACTCGACCTGGAAGACGCCCACCGCATCCCCCTCGCAGAGCATGTCGTAGACCCCCTGCTCCTCGGCCGGGATGGTCGCGAGCGTCCACGCCTCCCCCGTGTGCTCGGCCGCGAGCGCCATGGTGTGCGACATGGCGCCGAGCATGCCGAGGCCCAGCAGGTCGAACTTCACCAGGCCCATCCACTCGCAGTCGTCCTTGTCCCACTGCAGCACGGTGCGATCCTGCATGCGGGCCGGCTCGATGGGGCAGACGGTGCCGACCGGCTGCTCGGTGAGCACCATGCCGCCGGAGTGGATGCCGAGGTGGCGGGGCGCGTGCAGGAACTCGCCCGCGAGCTCGGCCACCGCATCCGGGATGCCGCCGTCGTCGATGCGCGAGTACGACTCGATCGACTTCGACCAGGCGTTCTGCTGGCCGACGGCGTAGCCGAGCGCCTTCGCGGCATCGCGCACCGCCGACTTGGGACGGTAGGTGATGACGTTCGCGACCTGCGCGGCGTTGCGGCGGCCGTAGCGCTCGTAGACGTGCTGGATGACCTCCTCACGGCGGTCGGCGTCGAAGTCGATGTCGATGTCGGGCTCCTCCTCGCGCATCATCGAGATGAAGCGCTCGAAGGGCAGGTCGTACAGGATCGGGTCGACGGCGGTGATGCCGAGGATGAAGCAGACGGCGCTCGCGACCGCGCTGCCGCGGCCCTGGCAGAGGATGCCGCGGCCGTGCGCGAACTCGGCGATCTCGAACACGATCAGGAAGTAGCCGGCGAAGCCCTTCTGGTCGATCAGGCGCAGCTCGTGCTCGAGGCGCTCGGTGACGTGCGCCGCCGGTGTGCCCGCCGCATCCGTCCGGTAGACGCGCGGCAGCCGCTCGGCCACCAGCGCCCGCAGCCAGCTCATGGGCGTGTGGCCGCCCGGCACCTCGGTCTTCGGCAGCTGCGGCGAGGCGGCGCGCAGGTCGAAGGCGAGCTCGCGGCCGAGCGCGGCGGCGGTGCCGATCGCGCTCGGGAAGGCGCGGAAGCGGCGGGCCATGACGGCGCCGGACCGCAGGGACGGCACGCCGCCGGCGGGCAGCCAGGCGTCGAGCTCGCCGATCGAGCGGCGGGCGCGCACGGCGGCGACCGCGTCGCCCAGCTGCTGCCGGGCCGGGCTGGCGATGTGCGCGTTGGTGGTGGCGATCACCGGCAGCCGGCGGCGCTCGGCGAGGTCGGCCAGCACCCGGTTGCGCTCGAAGTCGCGCGGGTCGCCGATGTCGCTCAGCTCGACCACGACCCGGTCGCGGCCGAAGAGCGAGGTGAGGCGGTCGAGCTCGTGGCCGGCGGCATCCGCCCCCTCGTGGTTCGCGCCGAAGCGGTCGAGCGCCTGCCGCACGCCGCCCTTGCGGCAGCCGGAGAGGATCAGCCACTCGCCGCGCGCCGCCTCGGCGAGCGACTCGAGGCCGAAGATCGGCCGCCCCTTCTCGCCCGGGCCGTGCAGGTCGGTCGTGAGGTAGCCGTCGGTGAGCGCCGAGGCGAGCGCCGAGTAGCCGGCGGGGCCGGTCGCGAGCGCCACCAGGTGGCTGCCGTCGGGGTCGGGGATGCCGTTCTGGGGCGTGGCGAGGCCGAGCGAGAACTCGGTGCCGAACACCGTCGGCAGCTGCGCCTCTGCGGCGGCTTCGGCGAAGCGCACCGCGCCGTAGAGGCCGTCGTGGTCGACGAGCGCGAGCGCCTCGAGGCCGAGCCGGCGCGCCTCGTTGACGAGCTCGGCGGGGCTCGAGGCGCCGTCGAGGAAGGAGTAGTGCGAGTGGGCGTGCAGCTCGGCGTAGGGGGTCGCGGCGCCTGCGGCGGGCACGCGGATGCGCGGGCGGCGCGCGTCGTCGGGCTCGGTCGTGTGCTTGGTGCCCACGTCGCGATCGCTGAGGATGCCCTCGAGCTCGCGCCAGGGCATCGCCGGGTTGTTCCAGCCCATCGGTCACTCCCTCCCGCGTTCCATCCGCACCCGCCGTTCGTCAACCGGTTCTGAGGCGGTTCGGCCCGAAAATCGGCTCGAGACGCGCGAGAACCGGTTGACGAACGAGGCGGCCCGGCAGCGCCCCTCACGAATCGCCGTTCGACCGCGCTGCGACATGGTGCGCGCCCGCTGGGCACGTACCGGCTCGGCGAGCAAGCACTCAGGCATAGCGCCCCTCCGCGAGCCAGGCGCCGTCGGCGTGCAGCAGCACCCATGCCTCGCCCTCGCCGTCGAGCAGCTGCACGCGGTGCACGGTGTCACCCAGCTCGCGCCGCCGGATCGGCCACGGCCCCGCCCACGCCACCACCCGGCGGCGGGCGGCGGCGGGCGGCGAGAAGACGGCGGGGGATGCCTCGCGCACGTCGAGCGTGCCGGGCTCGACCGTGCCGCCGGCGGCGTCGGTGAGCAGCACCGGCAGCGGCGGGCGGAAGACGACGGTGGGGCGCGGCGCCGGCAGGGCGCCCGGCCACGGGCCGGCGGGCTGCGCCGGTGCCGCGTCGCCCCAGGGCGTGAGCACGCCGCGCTCGGCGAGCAGCCGGCCGCCGCCGGTGGCGGCGGTCAGCACCGCCTCCCGACCGAGCTTGCTCTGCAGCCGCTCGAGCGCGTGCCTGGTGCGGTCGTCGATGCCGCTGCCGCCCCACAGGCCGGGCATGTGCGAGGTCGCGGCATCGAGCCGCTCGGGCAGCGCCTGCACCTCGACGAGCGCCGAGCCGAGCTCGCTCTCGGACAGCTGCCAGCGCATCCGGTCGACGATGTCGCCCGCGCGCAGGAAGCCGGGCTGACGCCAGAGCCGCTCGCTCACGCGACCCTCCTCGCCGCGCAGCACGATGCGCAGCTCGCTGCACACCAGCCGCTGCTCGGCCAGCTGCCGCACGAAGCGGTCGACCGGTTCGCGCACCGCGAGCGCCAGCTCTGCCACCCCCTCGATGCCTGGCTCGAACACGAGCCGCAGCGCGCGCTCCTCCCCCAGCCCTGCGTCGTCGACGCGCCGGTCGTCGAGCCCGCGGGCGCGAGCGAGCGCGACGAGCCCGGCGGCGCCGAACCGGTCGCGGATGCCGTCGTCGGGCAGCTGCGCGAAGCCGCCGAGCGTATGCACGCCGAGGCGGTGGAGCATGCTCGGCAGCTCGTCGTCGCCGAGCACCCCGACCGGCAGCGGGGCGAGGAACTCGCGGCTGCGCCCGGCGGGCACGATCGTCTCGCCGAGCCCGGTGGCATCTGCGGCGAGCTCTGCGGCGAAGCGGTCGTCGGCGACGCCGAAGGCGGCGGGCAGCCCGAGCTGCGCGAGCGCGCCGCGCACCGCCTCGATCGCGCGCGACTCGGAGCCGTAGAACCGGCTCGCCCCGCGCATCCGGAACGCCAGCGCCCCGTCGCCGATCGGCTGCGCCGCCGGCACGACCGAGAGCACGGTGCGCACCACCTGCTCGAAGGCGAGCGCCTCGCCGACCGGGTCGGCGGGGGCGAGCGCGAGCATGGGCGATGCGGCCTGGGCGTCGCGCACCCGCATGCCGACGCGCACGCCGTCGGCGCGGGCGCCCTCGTCGCAGGCGACGATGCGCAGCGCGTGCACGACGGCTCCCGGCGCGCCCTGCTCGCCGCCGGCCGGCAGCGCCCCGGTCTGGCGCGCGACGACGACCGACCAGTCGGGCACCCGCAGCACGCCGACGCGGGTCTCGCGCGGTCGGCCGCTCGTCTCATCCGTCATGCATCCATGATCGAACACACGTTCGAATCGAGCAAGTGGATGCGGTGTGTCGCGATGCGCCGCGGGCATGCGGAGGTGCGGGACGCGGCTCGCGCGCCCCGCACCTGCCGTGCATCACCGCATCGTGCGGACGCGGCGCGCGCCCACGACGAGCAGCAGCCCGAGCGCCACGAGCGCCAGTGCCAACGGCAGGACACCGGACTGCTCAGCACCCGTGCGGGGCAGCTCAGCAGCGGCGTCACCGGTCACCGGCAGGTTCGCCCGGTCATCGACCGGAGTCTCGGTCGAGCCGTCGGTCCAGCCGTCGGCCGGGTCGTCGCCGCGCGGGCCGTCGACCTTGCCGTCGTCGCCGGGCTCACCGGGCATACCCGGGTCACCGGGCTCACCGGGCTCACCGGGCTCACCAGGCGCGCCGGGCTCACCAGGCGTTCCAGGCTCACCAGGCGTTCCGGGCGTTCCGGGCGTACCGGGGTCGCCGGGCTCACCAGGCGTTCCAGGCGTACCGGGGTCGCCGGGCTCACCAGGCGTGCCCGGGTCACCGGGGTCACCGGGGTCGCCCGGGTCACCAGGGTCGCCCGGGTCACCAGGGTCACCCGGGTCACCAGGGTCGCCCGGGTCGCCCGGGTCGCCCGGGTCGCCCGGCGTGCTGGCGGTGGTGCAGGCGCCGGTCGACGCGTCGCCGAGGAGGCCGACCGCGTTGCAGCCGACCGCCACGGGCACCTGCACACCGATGTTGCCGAGGAGGCCACCGAGCAGACCGTCGTCACCAGAGGTGGAGCCGCCGGAACCCGGCGTCGCCGAGGACTCGACGGTCGAGCCCTCGCTCGTCGCGTCGCCGACCGCGCCGACAGCGTTGCCGCCGACCGCGACCGGGACGGCCGCGTCGATGACCGCCTGCACACCGGAGAGCAGCCCGTCGTCACCCGACGTCGCCGGGCCCTCCGAGCCATCCGATGCCGTCGTCGCCGACGTGGTCGCGCCCTCACTGGCAGCGTCGCCCAGCACACCGACGGCATTGCCGCCGGCCGCGACGGGCGCGTCAGCGCCGATCACTGCCTGCAGCCCGCCGAGAAGGCTGTCGTCGCCCGAGGTGGTCGCCGAGTCCGCATCCGAGCCGCCGGCCGACGACTCGGTCGCCGCCCCGCTGCTCATCGCGTCACCGAGCACGCCGACCGCGTTGCCTCCGACGGTCACCGGAGCAACCGCGTCGACATCCGCCTGCGTGCCACCGAGCACACCGTCGTCACCCGAGGTCGACGGCGCATCCGCGGTGCCGGACGTCGTG
>BJUU01000033.1 GCA_007988785.1 Agrococcus baldri | reverse complement strand
GGTGGCCAGATCCGGGCCGAAGACGTAAACGCACTGCGCGCTTCCGCCGTCGACAGGCATGCTCTCGACGGGCTCGGCGAGGCCGGACGCAGCGACAGCTCGCGCGCCGGGCTCCGGCACGTAGGCGGCATCCACTGCGCCCTGGATCAGCGCCTGCGGGACGTCAGCTGCCGGGAAGGCTTGCACCGTCACATCGGAGATCGACAGCCCGCCCTCCTGGAGGTAGGTGTCGAGGCCGAGGATGGAGGATCCGCCCGGGCCGACTGCGCTCGCGACCGTCGAGCCTGCCAGCGCCTCCGGACCCTGCTCGAGGATCTCGGTGCGCACCCACCAGCGGTCGACGCTGTTGATGTAGCAGGGGATCGTCACGTTGACGGCGACGCCCTCGTGGATCGCATTGAACAGCGAGCCATTCGGCGCAGCGCCCATCATCTGGATCTGGTCCTGGCCGAGACCGGCCAGGGCATCGGACGACGCGATCTGCGTGAACTCGACATCGATGTTCTCGCGATCGAACTCGCCCATCTCCTCCGCGAGGAACAGCGCGCTGAAGGATTCGATCCTGGCCGCGGTGTTGATCGTGATGGTCGTGCGCTCCGCAAGGGGCTGCGGCTCGGTGCCGGTCGGCAGCGCGGTGTCGTCGACGGGCGCGTCACTGCCGCTCGGTGCCGGTTCTTCGCCGCTCGCGGCGCATCCGGAGAGGACGAGTCCTCCCAGGATCAGCATCGCGCCGATCGTGTGCGGCCGGGCGGTGCGCCGCCTCGGTGTGATTCGGTTCATTGCAGTCTCCTTTGACGTGGTGGTGAAGAAGAGAACGAGAGGTGCCCAGGGGCCGGAAGGTCAGAGCCCAGCGGCTCGCGACTCACGGCTGACGACCCAAGGCGTCACTCGATGCCCGAGCCAGGTGATGGTGCCCTGCAGGATCACGCCGATGAGCGCCGCGGTCACGATGCCGGCGTAGGCCTCCTCGAGGCGGAACAGCGCGCGAGCGTTGAAGATCAGGTATCCCACGCCTGAGCCGCCGACGATGAACTCGGACGAGATGGTGATGAGCAGCGCGACGCCGACGCCGACGCGCAGGCCGACGGCGACCGAGGGCAGGCTTGCCGGGAAGACCACGTGGCGGAACATCGCCCAGCCCTTGACCCCGAAGGACTTCGCCGCGTCGAGGTAGCCGTTGGGGATCGCGACCACGGCCTCCATGGTGTAGATCCAGATGTAGAAGAAGACCGTCACCGTCACGATGGCGATGATCGGGGCGTCGCTGAAACCGAAGATCGTCAAGAAGATGGGGAGGATCGCGATCTTCGGCACGGTGTAGAGCGCGCTCAGCATCGGCTCGAGCGCCTTGCGCAGCAGCGGCGACATGCCCATCCCGACTCCGGCTGCGAAGCCGATGATCGTGCCGAGCACGTAGCCCACCAGGACTCGGTACGCGGTGATGCCGATGTCGGCCAGCAGCCGTCCCTCGATGATCATCTCGACTCCGCGGATGACGCTGGAGGACGGCGCAGGGAAGAACTGCGCGTTGATCCAGCCCAGTCGGGCAGCGACCTCCCACAGGCCGATCAGGACGACGGGAACGGCGATGCCGAGTGTCGCCTCCAGGCGACGGCGCCGACGGAGCCGCTGAGGACGGGTCTCGAGCGGAAGCCGGTTGCGACGGGTGACCGTCGTTGCGGTTGCGGTGTTCATGAGGCGTCTCCAGTCACTCCGATGTGGACCTGATCCTTCAAGTGCGACCAAAGCTCGTAGCGCATCTCGTTGAACTCTCGCGATTCGCGCACCTCGGAGGTGCGCGGACGAGCGAACGGCACGTCCTTGAGGTCGAGCAGTGTGCCCGGGCGCGCAGTCAGCACGAGGACGCGGTCGCCGAGGACGAGAGCCTCCTCGAGGCTGTGCGTCACGAACAGCACAGTCCGACCGTCGCTCTCGTGCAGTCGGAGCAGCTCCTCCTGCAGCAGCTCTCGCAACTGTGCATCGAGCGAAGCGAACGGCTCATCCATGAGCAGGATCTCCGGCTCGACGGCCAGCGCGCGAGCGATCGAGACGCGCTGCTGCATGCCACCGGAAAGGCTCGACGGATAACGGTTCTCGAAGCCGGCCAGCCCGAGCTTCTGCACCCACATCGCAGCGCGGTCGGTCGCTTCAGAGCCAGTGACGCCATTCACGGTCAGGCCGAACTTGACGTTCTCGAGCACAGTCTTCCAGGGGAAGATGCCGTAGTCCTGGAACACCGTCGCGATCGGAGCGATCGATGTCCCCGCCAAGCGGATGTCGACCTCGCCCTTCGTCGGCGGCAGCAGTCCGGCGACCACCTTGGTCAGCGTCGACTTGCCGCAGCCGGACGGCCCCACGATCGAGAGGAACTCTCCGTCTCCGACACTCAGGTTGATCGGCCCGAGCGCGTGCACGGCCTTGTCTCCGACACCGAAGACCAGGCTGAGATCCCTGACCTCGATCTTCGCGGGACGGTCGGCAAGCCCGGCGCTGTGGTTCGCTGTATTCACGGTGGCCTCTCGCCCTTGATCGAATACGGTGGTTGTGCTGTTCATCAGAGATCCAATCCGCGGGCCTGGACACCGTAGAGCTCTCGGCCGACTCGCAGGCCCAGTCGCTCCGCGTCCCAACGCGAGCCGCCATTCGAGATGGTCGAACGCTGCGTCCAGGTCTGCATGAGGTTGATGTCGTCACGGACTACGCGCAGCACCTGCCCATTGATGTACTGCGCCTCGTCACTCGCCAGCCACGCGACGAGGGGCGAGCAGTTCGACGGATCCATGGGATCGTATTCGTCCGGTGCGAAGTCGTCGGCCTCACGGACCTGCACTCCCCATTCCGGAACCGATGCGCTGATCCTCGTGTTCGCGGCGGGGCTGATGCAGTTGACCGTGACGCCGAACTTCGCCAGCTCCAGGCTCAGCGTGAGCGTCAGGCCTGCGATGGCGGCCTTCGCGGTCGCGTAGTTGGACTGGCCGAAGTTGCCCTGCAGACCAGCTCCGGACGTGGTGTTGATGATGCGTCCAGGGACCTTCCCGACCTCCGCCGATCTCTCGCGCCAATGGATCGCCGCGAAGTGCGAGAGCAGCCACGTGCCTCGCACGTGCACTCGCATCACGAGGTCGAAGTCGGCCGGCGTCATCTTCCAGACCACCCGATCGCGCACGATGCCGGCGTTGTTGACGACGATGTCGAGCTGGCCGAACTCCTCGACAGCACGGGTGACCATCGCCTCGGTGTCCTGCTCGGAGCCGACGTCGCCGTAATCAGCGATCGCCTCGCCTCCTCGAGAGCGGATCAGGTCGACGACGACGTCTGCGTCTCGACCTGTCCCCTCGCCGTCGACGGAGCCGCCCAGATCATTCACCACGACCTTCGCGCCGTGCTTGGCAAGCTCGAGCGCGTGACCACGACCGATCCCGTGCCCTGCCCCCGTGACAAGTGCCACTTTGCCAGCCAACATGCCGCTCATCTGTGTTCCCCTTCGAACCGCGTCTGCACTCAATATCTAATATATTTTGTCGAAAGTCAAGCCTGTTTGGTCAGCGACGCTGCAAGCTCCACGATCCGCTTGCGGTCGACCTTCATGAACGCGGTTAGCGGCAGGTGCTCCACGACCAGCATCTCGTCGGGACGCTTGTAATCGGCGATGCGGTCATGCAAGAACTCCCGCAATGCCTCGAGCGTCGGCACAGCGCTCGACTCCTTCGGCACGATGATCGCGACGCCCTTCTCCCCGATGACGGGTGCTGGCATCCCCAGCACCGCGACGGCATCGATCTGCTCGTGCTCGAGCAGGGCGAACTCGACTTCGCGGGGATACACGTTGTAACCGCCTCGGATGTACATCTCGGTTGTGCGCCCGCTGATGACGAGGTTGCCGTCACTCCGCAGGTACCCGAGGTCGCCGGTACGGATCCAGCCTTCTTCGCTCCGTGTCAGCGCCGTCTCGTCGGGATTGCGCCAGTAGCCACGCATCCCTCCGCCGTGGCGCACTCGGATCGCCCCGATCTCGCCTGGCTCGAGCATGCCTCCGCGCTCGTCGACGATGCTGATCTCTGCCCCGGGAAGCGGGGCGCCGAGCGTGGTCGCGACGATCTCGTCGGAATCGTCTGGCCGAGTGCCGGTCGCCGGCCCCGATTCAGTGCTGGCGAATCGCACAGCGACCTGCACGCCGAGCGCGTCCCGCAGGCGTCGGATGAGCTGCGGGCTCGCAGGGGCGGTCGAGGTGATCACCAGTCGGAGCGCGGAGAGGTCTCGCGCCTCGATGTCCGGTAGTGTCACGATCTTCTCCCACTGCGTCGGCACACCCGTGGCGACCGTGATCCGCTCGCGCGCGAGCAGGTCGAGCATCTGCGGCGCCCGCCAGGGCACAGGCGTGATGACGAGCGTGGACGCACTCGCCACCACCTCCCACACCTTGGTCATGAAGGCCGCGTGCACGAACACGAGCGGCACCAGCCGCCGATCGTTGACCCGCACGAAGTCGGAGGAGCCCTGGGCGGATGCCCGGAGCGCATCGTTGTCGAACCATGCGCCCTTCGGCTTGCCCGTCGTGCCGCTCGTCCAGACGATGACTGCGGGCTCATCGGTTGCGACAGGCACGCGATCGAGAGGCTGCAGCGCCGTCAGCTGAGGCAGCTCCGCCAAGGCCACGACGCGATCCGCGTATCCCGGGGGAAGCCGATGCAACAGCTCGGTGTCGCAGATGATCGCCGACGGCTCCGCGAGCTCGAAGATGTGGGCGATCTCGCCCGATCCAAGTCGCGGATTCACGCCGGTCGCGACGGCACCCAACCGGGCGATCGCGGCGTAGGCGACCGCATACTCGGCCGAGGAGGGCAGCCCGATCGCGACGACGTCGCCACGCGTGACGCCTCGTGCCGCCAGCGCGGTCGCGAGGCCACCAGCCTGTCGCCACCATTCGGCGTAGGAGAGGCGTGTGTCGCCGGCGACGATCGCCTCGCGATCCCCGAACTCGCTCGCCGCCGCCTCGAACAGATCGGCGATCGTCGGGACTTGGGGATCCGTGGCCCACACATCCGACCTCACGGCATCACTCATCTCGCGCCCGCTCGTCCTGGAGCTGCGCCCGGTCAGGTCCACACCGACGAGGTAGCCGAACGTCATCGCGGGGCCGAGCGTGGAGCCTGCACCCGGATAGCTCTTCGCGAGCGGCTGCGCCGTCACGTTCCCCGTGCCGTACAGGCCGTCGATGGGGGAGCCATCCTCGTGCAGCACTCGCCCACGAGCATCCGTGAGAACGCCTCCCGCAGTGCCGAAGGCGCCGGGGAAGAACTCCATGCCGAAGAACGGGCCGACCTCGATCGGCGCGAGGTTGGTGTTGGGGAACAGGTTCTCCGGGTCGCCGCCGTACTGGTCGTAGTAGTTCTCACCTCGATGGAAGTCCTGGTCGACCCCGTCACGCGCGAACTCGTTGAAGCGTGCGACGGTCGTGATGAGACGATCGGCGTCGACGCCGAGCGACTGGGCGATGGCCGCGAGGTCGCCGCCAGTGGCTACCCAGTCGGGCAGCTCCTCGCGAGTCCCGTAGGTGAGGAACCCGTATCGGTCAAGGAACCGCTGGTCGAACACGACGAACAGGCGCAGCGGCTCTTCGCTGCCCTCGGCCGAGGCGTGCGCTGAGCGCACCAGGCTGTTGTAGTCCTGGGCTTCGTTCACGATGCGATCGCCCGCAGCGTTGACGATGATGACGCCGGGCGCCTGGCGCTCCGAGCGGAGGTGCCGGCCGACTTGCCGCCCGTCGATCTCCTGCCCCGGGATGCTCGCCATCGGCGCCCACCACGCCTCGCCCATGTCGGCGACAGCGGCACCCAGGTCGAGTGCCATCCGATGCCCGTCTCCGGTGTTGTGCGGCGGGCTGCAGCGAATCGGGATCGGGACGTCGAGGTGCTCGGCGACCATCTTCTCGTTCCACTCGAACCCGCCGGTGGCGAGCACGACGCCCAAGCGCGCACCTACGCGAGCCTCGCCGATGCTCGCGGCAACGACTCGACGACCAGACGCATCCGTCTCCAGCCCGTCGACCGCGGAGTCCACTGCGAAGTGCACGCCTCTCGCTGCGCACGCTTCGAGCAGCGGCCCGACGATCGCCGCGCCCCTCGACACGATGCCGTCGGCAGTGCGCTGCTCGAGCAGATCCCACGGGAACTCGCCCCAGGACCCCCACTGCTTGAACTCGATCATCGAGTACTGCGGCACGTGCTGATCCCGCCGAAGCCGCGGACCCCAGTCCCCGAGCCTCCGAGAGTCATAGGTCCCCGGCTGCATCGGCCGACCGCCCTTGGCCGCGCCTTCGAAGCGCTGCTGGTAGTCGGGATACGTCATGGATGCGGTGAGGTCGATGTCGCTGTGCGCGCGTACGAAGGCAAGCATCGCCGCAGCGTGCTCGAGGAAGGCGTCGATGCGATCTGACGCGCCGACCGTCGATGCGAGGTAGTGTCGCGCGGCCTCGAGGTCATCAGGCTTGCCCTGCACTGCCATGTCGGGGTTGCCCGGGATCCAGATGGTCCCCGCAGACACCGCGGAGGTGCCGCCGAGCTGCGCCGACTTCTCGAGCACGGCGACTCGGAGACCTGACTCAGCTGCCGTCAGCGCGGCGACGAGGCCGCCGGCGCCAGAACCGACCACGACGACGTCGTACTCCGCATCAAGTCGTGCTGAACCCCAGACATCCATTGCGCCTCCATTGGCCGTGCATGGTGAGTATATTATGTAAAATACTCTATCTGGAGGCTTTGGTCAACGCAAGGCCGCGCTCGTCGCGCCATCGACGGGGATGACGGCACCGCTGATGAAGCCGGCATCCGGGCCCAGCAGGAACGCGACGGCCCCCGCGACGTCTTCCTGCGAGGTGTAGCGGCCAAGCGGGGCGGGTGCGTTCGCGCGATAGCCGCCGTCGGAGACAGGAGCGAAGTGCCCATGCGTCATCGGCGTGTCGACCGTGCCGGGGGCGATGGCGTTGATCCGGATGCCGGACGGAGCGAGCTCTGCCGCGAGCACCCGGCAGAGTGTCGCGACCGCCGATTTGCTCGCCGCATACGCACCGCTGTTGATGCGGTGGCGGAGGGCTGCGATCGATGCCAGCAGCACGATGCTGCCGCCGGACCCGCCCTGCGCATCTCGCAGCATCGGCACCGCGGCCTTGACTGCGAGCCAGCTGCCGCGCACGTTGACGTCGAACACCAGGTCGAATTCCTCGACCTCCATCTCGGCGAGCGCGCCGACCCGCAGCACGCCAGCCGCGCAGATGAGGGCGTCGATCCGAGGATGCGACCGTGCGATCCGGACGAACGCCTCGTCGACCGAAGCCGCGTCGCGAACGTCGCAGTGCACGGCGATGAGGCCGGGGATCTCCTCCTGCGCACGCGCCGACGCCGCATCGTCCAGCTCGAGCACCGCGACATCCCAGCCGTCGTGCACGAGACGGCGGACAGTGGCCAGGCCGAGGCCCGAACCACCACCGGTCACGACTGCGACAGGCTTGGTCATCCCGCGGCCGCGGCTTCCATGCTCGACTTCGCGATGATGAGCGATCGCATGTTCGCGATGCCGCTCTGGTAGCCGCCGCCGACCTCGAGCATCGCCGAGGAGTTGCCGGCTGCGTAGAGCCCGGGGATCGCCTGCCCGGCGTGGTCCAGCACGCGCCCGGTGGTGTCGGTGTCGAGACCGGTGGTGGGGATCCCGGTGCCGACGAGCCGCGGCCGCATGGCATAGAACGGCCCCTCTGCCACCGGCCCGAGGTTGGGATGCGCGCCCGCGCCGTGATCGCCGTAAGAGACCTGCGAGTACAGGCGCCCGCCCCGGCCGAACTGCGTGTCGACTCCGCGCTCGCAGTCGGCGTTGTACCGAGCGACCTGATCGGCGAAGGCTGCGGCATCGACGCCCATCTCGACGGCGAGGGCCTCGATCGTGGGAGCGGACACGACGCCCCACTCCGCGGGAAGATCCATGGCGGGGGTGACGCCGGAGAAGGAGTACTCGCGCCGGAATCGGGAGTCGAAGATCCACCAGCACGGCCAGTTCTCGTAGGCCTGCCTGCGCCCGTCGATGTGCTTGAGCGCGTGTCCGATCGCGGGGTAGAACGATTCATCGCAGAACCGGACGCCCTGCTCGTTCACGATGATCGAGAATGGGTACGAGACGGCACGGAAGATGCCGGTCATCTCCCGGCCGTCGTCCGTGCGTCCGATGACCCGGTATCCCAAGCGCATCGGCTTTGGCTCCGATACGATCCGAGCTCCGAGCGGCTGCGCAAGGCGGAAGTGATCTCCTGCGACCGCAGGCGGGGCAGCGGATTCCGGCCCCGGGATGCCCTCGAATCCGCGCATCGCACGCGGGTCCCAGTCGTAGGCGCCCGTGGCGATGAGCACTCCGCGGTGGGCGTCGACCCGTCGTCCGTCGGCGAGGAGCACCCCGGAGGCTCGACCCTCATCGGCGAGCAGCTCATCGACGACGGCTGAGCCCACCAGGTCGGCACCCGACGCGATCGCCGCCTCCAGGAGGGTGGCCGCGAGCCCCGTGCCCATGCACAGGGCGTCCTCAGCCTCTCGCGCGTCGATCAGTGTGCGATCCCAGGTGTGCGAGCGCGCGATGCCGCCGAGCGCCCACATGTCCTCGTGCGTCAGCCGGTACTGCACGTGCGGGGAGACGCGCAACCGCTCACGCCAGTCGCCCAGGCGCGATCCCGCATAAGGATCGACCTCGATCAGTCGACCTTCGGGCCGCGCGTCGGGGAACTCGCCGTAGTAGTAGTCGGGCAGGCCGTCGACGATGCGCAGCTGCATGTTCGCGAGCTTCTGGAAGTAGGTCAGCGTCGCATCCGCTCGATCGACGTACGCACGCACGTGCTCGGCCTCCGCGAAGCCCATCCCCAGCCGCTCGAGATAGCGAGCCCCGGCGTCAGCGGAATCCTCGATTCCCCTGTCGCGCTCGAGCGATGATCCAGGCACCCACAGCTGTCCCGCGGAGTACGCGGTGACTCCGCCGAACCGCTCGGTCTTCTCCAGCAGCAGCGCTGTCAGTCCCAGATCGCGGGCCGCGGTGACCGCTGCGAGCCCCGCGAGGCCGCCTCCGATCACGACCACGTCATATGCAGACTTCATCGTCTTCCTCTCCTCGCCTCGACGCCGTGCCGATGGCTTCGTTCACGTCCGACCGAGGATCATGGTTCCCGATGAGGAGAACCAGCCCCCGGTGCCGCTGACGCATGCGAGCTCCGGACTCGCCACCTGTCGATCCCCTGCCTCGCCCCGCAGCTGCCGCACTGCTTCGACCAGCAGGAACAGCCCACGCATGCCGGGATGGCAGCCAGAGAGGCCGCCTCCGTCGGTGTTCGTGGGCAGAGCACCGGCCGGGCCTAGGCCGACCTCGTCGATGAATCCGCCGCCCTCGCCCTTCGCGCAGAAACCGAGGTCCTCGAGCGTCACCAGCACTCCGTAGGTGAATGCGTCATAGATCTGGCACACGTCGATGTCCTCGGGGCGCACCCCCGCCCGCTCGAACGCGAGCGATCCGGTCACCGAAGCAGGGGATGTCGTGAAGTCAGCCCACTCGCTCATCGTGCTGTGCGAGGTGTGCTCGGCCGATCCGAGCACGAAGACCGGGTCGACCGGCAGGTCGGCGAGCCGATCCTCTGCGACCAGGATCACCGCGGCCCCTCCGTCCGAGCGCAGGCAGCAGTGCAACGCCGTCAAGGGGTCGGCGATCATCCGCGCAGCATGCACGTCCGCGATCTCGATCGGGTCGCTGCGCTCGGCGAAGGGCGTCACTGCCGCCCACCGCCGAGCGTCGACGGCGACCTGCGCCAGTTGATCGATCGTGGTGCCGTACTCGTGCATGTGCCGGCCGGCGGCCATGGCGTACTTCGACACGAGCGATGCCCCGAACGGTGCCTCGAACTGCGCTGGGCCACGTGCTCCGAACGACATGTTCGCGCTCCGGAGCCCCTTCTTGAGGTCGGACCGCGCCGTCGAGCCGTAGGCGAGCAGCACGACGTCGGCATGGCCGGCCGCGATCGCGTCGGTCGCGTGCGCCGCCATCACCTCCCAGGTGCTGCCGCCGACGCCCGTGCCATCCACCCACGTGGGGCGCAGGCCGAGGTACTCGGCGACCTCGACGGGGGGCAGGATGCCGAGCCCTGTGGACGCGAAGCCGTCGATGTCCGCCGGCTTCAGGCCCGTCTCGGCGAGCGCGTGCCGCGACGCCTCCGCGAGCAGCTGGAACGGCGAGCGGTCGGCCACCGCGCCGGGTGCGGAGAGGCCGACCCCGACGATCGCCACACGGCGGATCACGCCGCCTCGCGACGCGAGTCGCGCTCAGTCGCCGACGAACTGGGCATCTCGCCCCTCCTTGAAGCTGAGCAGACCCTCTCGCCGATCGTGCGTCGTCGAGATCAGCGCCACCGCAGCGCGCTCGTCGGAGAAGGCCTGCGTGATCGACGAGTCGAGCGAGCGGCGGTACAGCTGCTTGGTGACGCCCAGGCTCCGTGTCGGTCCCGCCGCCAGCCGGTCCGCCAGCGCACGTGCCGTCGGCAGAACCTCCTCGGCGGCAACGGCACGGTTGACCAGGCCCCACTCCGCGAGCGTCGCCGACGTGAGGGGGTCGGAGAGCAGTGCGATCTCGTTGAGCCGATGGAACGGGATGATGCGCGCGAGGAAGTACGGGTCGCCCGCATGCGGCACCATGCCGCGGCGTGTGAACACGTGCGTCCACCGGGCTGCCTCGTCTGCGACGACCAGGTCTGCCAGCAGCGCCAGCATCCAGCCCACTCCTGCGACCGTCCCGTTGACGGCGCTCACCACGGGAACCTCGACCTCCCAGAGCGCCTGGAAGAGCCGCGTGTAGGAGTCGTGGCCGAAGCGGTAGTCGATCGTGCTCCGCTGCGCGATCCCGGCGTTGCCCGCGATATCCGCGCCCGTGCAGAATCGGCGGCCGGAGCCGGTGAGCAGGATCGCCCGCACACCCTTCCGGTCGACGACCTTGCGAAGGAACTCGGTGAGCTCCTCCGCGGTCCGAACGTCGAGCGCGTTGGCCGGCTCGCGATCCAAGGTCAGCGTCGCGACGCCGCCTGAGATCTCGACGGTGATGTCGCCCAGGTCGAATGCTGTCATCTCTTCCTCCGGTCCGGAGCGCCGAGTCGGGCGTCTGCCCGGGTCGCGCGCTCGCGATCGAGTGCGTGGTGATCGGGCACGAATCGACGCGCTCTCGCGTTCACGCGCGCACCGCTCGTGCTGAGTCGTGCCCGTCGAGGCGCTCCAGGAGCTGCGGGAGGACCCGGGGCAGATCGGCGACGCGGCAAGCAGCAGCCACATAGCGGTCGGGGCGGACGATGTACAACTCGTCCTGCGGCCGCGCGAGATGCAGGTCTCGCAGTCCGCCGTCGAGATCGAAGACGTCGATGACCTCGAGCGCGCCGCGGGCCACGCGCGTCTCAGGGTCGAACTGGCCCTGGCGTCGATATGCGGGCATCACGTGGGACTGCACGACGACGACCTCGTTGGTGGCCAACGTGGCGTCCAGCGCCGCCGGGATCCCCTCGGCGGCCCCTGCGACCAGACCGACGATCGCCAGGCGGTTGCCGAGCACATCGTCGAGTCGGGCCCGAGTGCCATCGAGCCGCTGCACGAGCGGCTGCGGGAACGCCCGACCGATCAACGACCCCTTGTCGAGGTCCTTCGGCACGCGCACGAACCC
Organism: Agrococcus baldri; assembly: GCA_007988785.1. Taxonomy (GTDB): domain Bacteria; phylum Actinomycetota; class Actinomycetes; order Actinomycetales; family Microbacteriaceae; genus Agrococcus; species Agrococcus baldri_A. The sequence continues at coordinate 7,893 of BJUU01000033.1, read as the reverse complement.
GTCCCGATAGCGCGGCACTGGCTTGTACTTCATCTGCAGGATGTAGTCGCGCCCGCCCGGGACCTTCTGCACGCCGCGGAAGAATGCATTGCGCACGATCTCGGTGAAGCGGCTGCGCGGGTGGTAGAGCTTTCCGACGCCGGTGGCGAACTCCACCATCTCCCGCGCCGTGTCGCGGCGCTCGGAGTCATAGCTCGCGAGCAGTGCCGCTCCCCCCCGGCCCGTGAGGGCGAACCCGAGCTTCCACGCCAGGTTCGTCACGTCACGCATCCCGGAGTTCATGCCCTGGCCGAAGAACGGAGGCTGCAGGTGCGCAGCATCGCCAACGAGGAAGACCCTCCCGCGCTGGAAGGAGGCGGCGGTGCGAGAGTGATGCCAGTAGATGCGTCGCCGCACCGCGGGCGGCACGTCGGAATCCGGGTAGTAGGCCTTCATCAGGCGAGCCACCGTCTCCGGCTGGGCCATCGACTCCGGGTCCTCGCCTTCGAGGATCTTGAACTCGAACCGACGGTAGCCGAATGGAAGCGGAATCGTCATCGAGGGCCGCTTGGGAGACGTGTAGACGGCCGAGTACGGAGCATCCCAGGTGTCATCGGCAACGTCGACGACCAGCCACTTCATCGGCGCCGTGTCACCCTCGAGCTCGATGCCGGCGGCGCGGCGCACGAAGCTCTTGCCACCGTCCGCACCGACTGCATACTGCGCACGCACCTCGAACCGCTCTCCGTCACGCTCGGCGACGACAGTGACCGCGTCGGTGCTCTGCCGCAGCTCGACCGCCTCACAGGCGGTCAGCAGCTCGACATTGCTCTGCGTCGACAGATGCTCGCGCAGCACCTCCTCGAGATTCGGCTGGAAGAAGAGGTTCCTTCGCGGCCAGCCGTATGGCCGCGCACTCGGCGCGACGTGCGCCAGGATCTTGCCCTTCGAGTCGTAGTACCGGATGGGTGCGTTCTGGACTGCGTTCGCAAGGACGGCGTCTGCCATCCCGAACGACTGCAGGGTGCGCAGCGCCTCGTCGTCGATGCCGACGGCGCGCGGCTCCTCGAGGATGTGCGGCTCGCGCTCGAGGACGACCACCGTCAGGCCGTACTGGGCGAGCAGGCTGGCGAGCGTCACGCCTGCCGGTCCGGCACCAACGATCGCGACGTCGCGTTCGATGATCTTCATTCGCTGTCCTCTGCTGGGGGATGTTCGATGGGATCTGGGGCTGGGCTTCGGCCGAACCGCGCGAGGAGCCCTGCGCTGCCCGATCCCAGGAGGGTGACATCGGCGCCGACGGCCAGCAGCTGGGCTCCCGCGTCGCGGTAGCGGATGGCATCGTCGAAGCCGAAGGCGTTCACGCCGACAGCTGCGCCTCGACCGACAGCGATCGTGATCGCGCGCTCGACGGCGGCCTGCACGTCTGGATGGCGCGGCTGGCCGAGATGGCCGAGGGAGGCGGCGAGATCCGCCGGCCCGATGAAGACGCCGTCGATCCCGTCGACGTTCAGGATCTCCTCGAGTGCCTCGACGGCCCGGAGCGACTCGATCTGGATGATGAGCGAGAACGACGCCTCGGCTTCGGGCAGGTAGTCCGCCACGTGCGTCCACCGAGTCGCGCGCGCGAAGCCGCCGCCGACGCCGCGTCGCCCTCTGGGCGGGTACCGCGTCGCGCTGACGACGGCTTCGGCGTCTGCTCGCGACTCGACCATGGGCACCATGAGCCCAGCCGCACCGGCGTCGAGCAGCTGGCCCAGCAGAAGCGGATCCTTCGACGAGGCGCGCACGACGACGAACGTGGGCGATGCAGTGAGCGAGCGGAGCTGCGCGACGACGCCGGGCAGGGTGTTCGGCGCGTGCTCGGTGTCGATGATGATCCAGTCCGCTCCGGACGCACCCAGGATCTCAGCCACCGTGGGAGAGGAGGAGACCACCCAGAGGCCGAGCACGACGTCGCCGGCGGCGAGTCGAGCACGCCACTGCCTCGCGCTCGTCGCGATCGCGCAATCCTCGAACTCGTCTAGACGAATCGACATGTCACCGCTCCGAGATCGCCGAAGTCGCCGTGCACCACATCGCCTGCACGCACCGGGATGGACTGGGTGAGCGATCCAGACAGGATCACCTGGCCCGGCTCGAGCGCCTGCCCGTACTCTCCGAGCTTGTTGGCCAGCCAAGCGACAGCTGTCGCGGGGTTGCCGAGCACGGCTGTGGCGACGCCGGTCTCCTCGACCACGCCGTTGACGTAGAGCACCGCACTCAGCACGCGCGGGCGGAGCTCGAACGGCGACAGGATGCCCGGCCCGATGACCATGCCCGCGTCGGCTGCGTTGTCTGAGACCGTGTCCACGATCGTCCGCCGGTGACCGGTGGCGACATCCGTCATCTCCACTCTGCTGTCAAGGATCTCGATCGAAGGGGAGATGTGACTCGTCGCTCGCAGCACGTCGGCCGCAGTGACGCAAGGGCCCGTGAGCGGCTCGGCGAGCACGAACGCCAGCTCGACCTCGACTCTCGGGAAGTTGAACCGCGCGGCGGGCACCTCGCCGCCCGACTCGAACACCATGTCGTCGGTGATCACGCCGTAGTCCGGCTCGCTGATCCCCATCGATCGTTGCATCGGCATCGAGGTGAGTCCCACCTTCCTGCCTACGATGCTCCTGCCGGACGCGAGCATCCGATCGAGCCACGCCTGCTGCACGGCGTATGCGTCGGCCACCGTCAGCTCCGGATGCCGTAGCGAGAGCTGCGGCACGGTCGTGACCGTGCGCCGGGCTTCGGCGAGCTCGTCGGCGAGCCTGCGCGCGTCGTCCTGACCGATCACGTCACGCGTCCAGGAACGCGCGAGCCGCGGGATTGAATGAGGAGGGATCCTCGAAGTGCGGCCAGTGGCGCACACTCGGCATCTCGAGAACGGTGGAGTCCGGGATGAGATCGGCCACCTGTCGAGCCGTGCTCACGTACTCGCCGTGGTCCTGGCCGGACGCGACGACCATGGTGCGCGCCTGGATCGCGCGCCACTGGTCTGCACTCAGCAGGTTGCGCTCGCGCGTCTCGTAGTTCTGCAGCGCCAGCAGGTGATCGATCGTTGCGAGAGAGTCGGGTCGGCGGTAGATCGACTGACGCAGCCCGATGAGGTCGGGCAGGCGGCGCTCCTCATCTGCGATCAGATGGACAAACATCGCCTTGATCGAATCCCAGTTCGGATCCTCGACGGCACGCGTGCGCTCGGCTCGGATCCGGGCCATGTTGTCCTTCGTCGCGATGAGCCCTGCCGGGGACATCAGGATGAGCCGGTCGATCCAGTCGGGATGCTGCTGCGCGACCTTCGCAGCGACCCATGCGCCGAGCGACATCCCGATGAAGTGCGCGTGGTCGACGGCGAGGGCATCCATGACCCCGCGGATGTGCCGCACGTAAACCTGGATCTCGTACGGGTAGTCGGGCTTGTCCGTGAACCCGTTGCCGATCATGTCGATAGCGATGCACCGGTACCGGTCGTTCAGCGCAGGCAGCGTTGGAGCGAACGTCTCCCAGTGCCCTCCGGTGCCGTGGAGCAGAATCACCGGATCGCCGTCGTCCGGTCCCGAGACCGCGACACGGGTGCGCACGCCGTCGATGTCGAGCCATCGCTGCTCGAACTCCTGCTCGGCCAGCATCAGCCAGACGCTGTTGTACTCGCTCATCCCACACTCTTCCTTGATCGTGCGCCGTGCTGACATCGTGACGCCGCGGGCTCTGTGTTGCACGGGTGGCCGATTCCTGCACCGGCCACCCGCGTGCCTCACGAGGCGGAGGGAGTACCGATCGCGACGCCCATGCCGGTGATCCACTCCTTGACAGCTTCGTAAGCGATCGCTTCGACGGGGCGACCACCGCCAGCTGCCCCAGCAGCCAGCCACGTGCGCACCTCGTTCGCGCCCACGCCGGCATCCTCGGTCGCGCGGTCTGCCAGGCGCACCAGCTCGGCCTCGTCCCAGCGGCCGAGCGCGTCGAGGAATGCCTTGTCCCACTCCGGCTTGATGGCCTGCGAGGCAGCTTCGAACCCGGCCTGGATCTGGGCGCGACGCTCTGCTTCTGTCTTGTCATGGCGCTCGTCCTCGAGGCTGGGCGGCGAGTGCGAGAGGCCACCCGTGCCGATGAAGAGGACTCGCTTGTCGAGATTGTCGAAGAACGCGCCGACGGCTCGGCCGAACTCCAGCGCACGAGCGGCCGAGGGCAGGGGCGGGCTTGCGCAGTTCACCGGCACGGGAATGACCTGTGCCTTCGCCGGCTCCGCAAGATAATGGTGCAGCGGCTGCCCGAACGCGTGATCGAGTGAAACGTCGCGGCAGACCGAGATGTCGAAGCTCGCCGCGACAAGAGAGAACGCGAGTTCGCGCGCAAGCTCGGTCGGCACGTTGAGATCTTCGGCCTCGTGCCCGCCCTCCGGCAGCAGATCGGCCGTGTACGCCACAGCGAAGGACGGAGCGACCTGCGCGAATGCGCGACGGTGGTCACCTCCGAACAGGACGATCACCTCCGGATCGAACTCGGCGACGCGAGCACGGGCCTGGGCGACCCCCCGCCGGAACTCCGCGCCGAGCTTGCCCTCTGTGTCGCGATCCATTCCCGGAGCGTGGCTGGCACACAACGTCAACTTGCTACCCATGAACGAGGCCTTTCGCTAACTCACGAGCGACTCATCATTGAGTGCACCGACTCGGCGGTGCGATCGTCGCCTTTGCTCGAGACTACGAGCCGGCGAACGTCTAGTCAATATTCTGCACAATATTTCGTGACGAATTGACGAGGTCCCGCCTCGGCTGTGCCCTCTTCGCCACGTTGCCGCTCGGAACCGAGCAGCTCATGATCGACACGCTGTGAGCGCGTTTTCGGGCTCATCGCAATTGAGGGTGTAGCAGCGGCCTGAAGCCGCCAGCTTCGAGCAGGGATCGGGCGATGTAGTTGGCCAGGTTGCGGAAGCCCAGGGCGGAGCCGCGGAGGTGCTCGAGGCGGCCATTGAATCTCCTATGTCTGTCAAGCCCCGGTGAGCGCATTCTGAGCGGCGGTGTTGAGGCGGCGGTAGATGTCGCGGGCGAGGTAGCGCTTGAGGCAGCGGCGGATCTCCCGGAGGGTGCGCCCTTCGGCGGTACGGCGCTCGACGTAGGCGCGGGTTCGCGGGTCCATTCGCATGCGGGTGACGACGGCCATGTGGAGTGCTCGGTTGAGGCGCCGGTCGCCACCCCGGTTGATCCGGTGCCGGACGGTGTTGCCCGATGACGCGGGGATGGGGCTGGTTCCAGCGAGGCTGGCGAACGCGGACTCGGATCGAATGCGGCCCAGGTGTGACCACGCGGTCAGCGCGACGGCGGCGGTGACTGGGCCGATGCCGGGCTGGTTGAGCAGGCCACCGGCGGGGCTTTGCCGGACCAGGTCCGTGATCCGCGTGGTGATCTCCTTGAGCTCGCCGTCGAGGGCGGCGACGCGTTTGGCGAGCCGGATCGCTTCACCGCGGGCGGTGGCCGTGGCGAGCTCTTCGTCGCGGGTGCGCCACGCCGCGGTCGTGGCGATCTGGGTCGCGGTGAGCGGGCGGCGGGCCTCGATACCGAGGTCGACCACGCGCAGTAGCGCGGTGAGCGCGTTGATCGTTGCGGTGCGCTCGGTGCTCATGTGGTCGCGGGAGGCCAGCAGGACCTTCACGGCAGCGCGAATACCTTCGTCGGCGCGCGGTTGACGCAGTTGCGTCTGCTGCAGCGGGAGCGCTGCTGCGGCGATGCGGCGCGCATCCAGCGGGTCGGACTTGCCGATGCCGCGGTTCGCGCGAGCGTTCATCCGCGGGGCCTCGACGACGGTGTGTCCGGTGTCGACAGCAGTGCGGGCAAGGCGTGCGCCGTAGGTGCCGGTGCCCTCGATCACCCACAGCGTGTCGAGGTCCCCTCCGGTGCGGCGCCCGACCCATGACACCGCGCGTGACAAGCCTGCTGCCGTTGCGGGAAACTCAGCCTCATCGACGATCTCGCCCGTCGGGCAGGCCAGGATCGAGACAGCGTGGTTGCGGGCGTGGGTATCCACGCCGATGACGAACGGGCGGGTATGCGCGACGATAGCCATGGCGATCGACGCTCCTCTCTTCGAGACGGACATGGTCACGGTCGCCAAGCGGCCGGCACGGGTCCGGGAAGAGGTCACTTCGGGGCGAATCTGTGATGGGCCACGGCCCGAGGGCCGGGCAGTCTCCTGATGAGGTCACCGAGGTGGGCCGGACGGTGTCGGCCGCACCGACCCGGGCGGACAATTCAACGGGAAGACACCGCAAGCGGGCCAATTGCTTCGAGAGTCACACCCGGTTCGATACGACCGACATCCATCCTGACCGGCCAGTCCCAGACCAGCCAGATCCAGACTCACAGATCGCTTCCGTCGGCCCGTTCGAGGTGCCGGGTCGGTCGAAGTAGGCGAGCACGTCGTCGGCGCGCTGCTTGAGCGTGCGTCCAAGCGTGATCACTTCGCGCAGCGCTGCAGGGACGCCGCTGCTGACCGTTTCGATCAGCGTTGTCATGAGCGTGCGCGCGACCGCTCGGTCGGGTTCGCGGTAGGCGGCGACCATGCGCTGATAGATGCCCCAGGTGACCTCGACGGCGAGATGCCGCTCGTCAGCGAAGAGCGCGTCGAGCCGTTGCTGCTGCCCCGGCGTGAGGAACGCCGCGCCGGTGTGGAGGGTACGGCGAGCGGCGTAGAGCGGATCGCCCTTCCGGCCCCGATGCCCGTGGATCTGCTGCTGGATCCGTCGCCGGCAACTGTCGAGCGCGTTCCCGGCGAGGCGGACCACGTGGAACGGGTCCATCACGGCGACCGCCTCGGGCAGCTCCTCGGTGGTGGCGGTCTTGAACCCGGAGAACCCGTCCATCGCGACGACCTCGACCCGGTCGCGCCAGGCCTGGGATCGGGAGGCAAGCCAGTGCTGGAACGCCTGCTTCGAGCGGCCCTCGACCATGTCCAGCAGCCGCGCCGGCCCGGTGCCGTCGCGGATCGGCGTGAGGTCGATGATGACCGTCACGTAGCGGTCGCCGTGTCGCGTGTGGCGCCAGACATGCTCGTCCACGCCCAGCACCGCGACCCCGTCGAAGCGGGCAGGGTCATCGAGCAGGCGGCGCCTGCCCTCGGCGAGCACGGCGGTGTTGGCGGTGTGCCAAGCGACGCCGAGGCCGGCCGCTACGCGCGAGACGGTGAGGTGGTCGAGCACCAACGCGTCCAGCGCCCACCGCAACCCGGTGCGAGAGATCTTCGCCCGCGGCTCCGCCGCCCGCGTGGTGTCCTGCCGCCAGATGCGGCCGCATCCCGTGCAACGGTAGCGGCGGAGGCGCACCAGCAGCGTGGTCGGCCGGTGCCCGAATGGCGCGTGCGCCAGCCGCCGCGTGACCGTGTCGCGCGGCACCCCTTGGCAGCCGCAGGCGCGACACCAGTCGTCGGCCTGCACGACGCGGCAGGAGAGCACCGCGCGGTCAGGATCGAGGCGTTGTCCGATGGCTTCTAAGCCGAGCTCGTCGAGTCGGCAGAACGTGGTGAGACAAGGCGCGTCGAAGGTAGCGTTGAGCACGTCGAGGTCTTTCGGACGGTGAGCGTAGGAACTTCCATCCTGGAAGACCTCGACCCCTACCCCGGCAGCGACGCGGCCCGGACGTCTACACCGTCAACTGCGAAGAGCCCGTTTTCGCTGGATGGCCCAAGTCGACTGCCGCGCATCCCGATGCCCACAACGATCAGCACGCTTGATCAGGTGATACACCCCCGAGAGGATCGCCGCTCCACGCCGTGGCTTGACGCGCACTTCGAGGTCGATCGCCGCACCTACCACCGGGCGCACGCGATCGTCGCCGACGAGCTCGCCGACGTGGTCGCGTTCCTCGAGCGGGTCTGAACCGCGCGGGG
>BJUU01000032.1 GCA_007988785.1 Agrococcus baldri | reverse complement strand
GGCTCGACGCCGTCGAGCCGGTGCCCGCGCCGGGCTAGTCGGAGGGATGCCGCGCGGTGGCCGGCTGCAGGTCGGCGTTCCGGCGCCTGCGGGCGGTGCGCCAGATCGACCAGCCGAGCAGGCCGAGCAGCAGCAGGCCGAGCAGCACGAGCACGGGGGCGACGATCGCGAGCAGCGACATGCCGATCGCCCCGACGTCCTCGATCGTCGAGATCAGCGGAGCGGCGGCGCCCGCCGTCGCCACGTTCGCGGCGGGCCGGGTGAGCGTCTTGCCGGCGTGCACCGTCAGCGCGATCACCGCACCCACCACGATCGGCACCCACTGGTTGGAGGCGAAGAACGCCGCCGGGTCGGTGACCGCGACCGTCGAGGCGGTCGACGAGGAGCCGAAGGCGAGGCCGCCGGCGGTCGGGCGGACGATGGTCTGGATGACGTCGTTGACGCTGTCGACCGCCGGGATCTTGTCGGCGACGACCTCGATCACGAGCAGCACCGCGAGGATGCCGAGCACCCACCAGTTCGACAGCCAGGCCCAGCCCTCCGGCAGGGCGAGCGCGTCGGGGAAGAAGCGGTTCGCGAGACCGACCGCGAGCAGCGGGATGTAGGCGTTCATGCCTGCTGCGGCCGCGAGGCCCGACCCGGTCAGGAACTCGAGCATGGTCTCTCCTCCTCGTGCGACGAGGACCGCCGCTGGGCGCGATGCTAGTGCGTGCACCGCAGAAGCACCTCGAAGGGCCGCGCGAGCAGTAGATTCAGACCATGCTCGCGGCGGTCACGACGGCCCGCACCGTTCCGGTGCGGCCCGATCGAACGCGCGAGCGCGCGACCGCGGTCAACCAGCTGCTGCTCGCGGCCGCGTGCCTCGCCGCCGGCGGCCTCGTGGTCGTGCTCGGCGAGGTCTCCCAGGGCGACACGCTCTTCGCCGGGGTGCTGGTCATCTTCGGCCTCACGGTCGTGGCCCTCGTGGTGCCATGGAACCGCATCCACCCCCACTGGGTCACCCTCGTGCCGATCGGCGACCTCTTCGCCATCTTCCTGCTGCAGGTGGGCGAGCCCGATGCGCAGCTGTGGCTGCTGTGGATGGTGCCGGCGACCTGGCTCGCGACCGTCGGCGGATGGCGGGGGCTGCTCACCGGCGCGCTCGGCTCGAGCGTGCTGTTCTGGATCGTGAACCTCATGGCGGGCGGCTTCACCACCGCGGTGCAGGTGGTGCTCGGCCCGCTGGCGCTCTCGGTCGCCTCGATCGTGGCCTTCGTCGCCTCGCGGCGCTCGGCGGCGCAGCGGGCGCTGCTCGACGAGCAGGCCGAGTACCTCGATCACGCCGTCGAGCGCGCGCGCCGGCAGGAGGACGCCGTGAGCGAGCTGCTCGACGCGGTCGACTTCGGCGTGGTGCGCATCGGCGCCGACGGCTCGATCTCGATCGAGAACGACGCGCACGCCCGGCTGAGCGCCGTGGGGGCCGAGGGGCAGCTGTTCGACGCGGACGGCGAGACGGCGATCGAGGCGGTCATGGCGCCGCTGGCGCGCGCCCGCCGCGGCGAGACCTTCGAGGGCACGCTGCACTGGCAGGGCCCGCCCGGCGAGGGCCGGAGGGCGCTGCAGTCGACCGCCCGGCGCCTGATCGACGTCGACGGCACCGACATCGGCGCGATCCTCGTCACCCGGGACGTCACGGCAGAGCGGATGGCCGTGGCCATGCGCGACGAGCTGGTCGCGTCGGTCTCGCACGAGCTGCGCACGCCGCTCACGAGCGTGCTCGGCCACCTCGATCTCGCGCTCGAGGATCCCGAGGTGGGGCAGCAGGCGCGCCGCAGCCTCGAGATCGCCGAGCGCAACGCCTCCCGGCTGCTCGTCATCATCGGCGACGTGCTGGCCGCGACCGCCGACGGGCCCGGCCGATTCGACGTGCGGCCGGTCGAGGAGGACCTCTCGCGCGTCGTGCACGCCTCGGTGGAGGCGCTCGAGCCGAAGGCCGAGGCGCGCGGCATCCGCATCGACACCTCCGGCATCGAGCTGACCGTCGCCGAGATCGACCCGATGCGCATCCGGCAGGTGGCCGACAACCTGGTCGGCAACGCCGTCAGCTATCACACCGGCGACGGCCTCATCGAGGTGGGCGTGACGAGCGACGACAAGCACGCCTGGCTGGTCGTGCGCGACGACGGTCCCGGCATCTCCGCCGACGTGCTGCCGATGCTGTTCGAGCGCCGCTCCCGCGGCTCCGCCGCACGGGCGAGCCGGCCGCACGGCAACGGCCTCGGCCTCGCCATCAGCCGCGACCTGGTGCGCGCGCACGGCGGCGAGATCACGGTGCAGAGCGAGCCGGGCTCCGGCGCCACGTTCGTCGTGCGGCTGCCGCTGCGCAGATCAGGAGCGATGGGATGACGCTCGACCCCGACACCGTCAAGCTCATCACGGCGCTCGTCGTGCACGTCGCGGGCGGCGTGTTCGTGCTCGAGACGATGCTGCGCAAGGACGACCGCGCGGGTCGCGTGTGGGCGCTGGGCTTCATCGCGGGCATGATCGCCACCGAGGCGTTCCTGCTCGATGCCGTGACGGATGCCGGCTGGTGGGCGGTGGCGATCGGCAACGCCGCCTGGGTGACGGCGATCGGGCTGCTGTGGATCGGATGCCGTGTCTTCAACGGCAGGCAGGCGCGCGCCACGGCGATCGTGGTCGCGGCCGTGGCGGTGATCACGTTCGTGGCCGTGCTCGTCGACTACAGCGACCGGTCGACCTGGTCGGGCGCCTGGGTGATGTTCCTCGGCAACGCGCTCTTCGCCGGGCTGGGCGCGGCGGAGACCCTGCGGGGCGCGATGCGGCGCACCCGCACCGCCCTCGGGCTCGGCGGCGTGCTGGGGCTCGCGTGCGTGTTCCAGATCGTGCGGCTCGTGAGCGCCGTGACGCTCGGCACCGACAACGAGCTCTTCCGCGAGTGGGTGAGCAGCGGCGTCGCGGGCGTCGCCACCATCAGCCTCGTCATCATCGCCGTGGTCACCGCATCGGTGCTGCGCGCCGAGCAGGTGCGCCTGCGCGGCACCGAGGACTCCTCGCTCATGGCCATCGCGCCCGACGGGGTGCTGCTGGCGCCATCCTTCGTGCGCGTGCTCGGCGGCAGGCTGATGCGCGCGAACCGCCGGGCAGAGCTGTTCGCCGTGCTCGTGATCAGCATCGACTCGCTCACGCGCATCGCGACCGCGTTCGGCGCCGACGAGGCCGAGCACGTGCGCCAGGCGGTGCGCGCCGCCGCTCGCCGGCTCTCGCCCACGACCGCGGCGCTCGGCACCGACGACCACGGCCAGCTGATGCTGGCGTTCCAGCCGTCGTCGCCCGCCGACGCGCGCCAGCTCGCCGCCCGCATGCACCGAGCCATGCTCGACCAGCTGGGCACGGCCGGTGTGCCGGTGGTGCCGCCGATCGGCATGGGCGTGAGCCTCACGAGCATCTCGGGCTACGACCGCGACGCGCTGCTGGAGGCCGCGAGGGCAGCGGCCAGGCGCGCCATCGCGAGCGACGACGTCTCCGTCGTGGTGGCGGGGGAGGACGAGGAGCCGGAGGACCCGGCCCTCGGCGATCAGGCGGTGCGGCGGTAGCCGACGCCTCGCACCGTCTCGATCCAGCGAGGCTCGGACGGCGACTCGCCGAGCTTGCGCCGCAGGTTCGCGACGTGCACCTCGATCGCGCGGGCGTCGTGCTCGCTGAGGTAGTGGTCGGGCTCGCCGCGCTCGCCGCGCAGCATGCCGGCGAGCTGCATCTTGCTCACCACGCGGCGGCCGGAGCCCAGCAGCATGCGCAGGATGTCGAACTCGCTGCGGGTCAGCTCGACCTCTGCGCCCTCGAGCTCGACGACGCGCGCGCCGGGCTCGAGCCGCAGCCCCCGGTGCTCGAGCGGCGCGTGCTCGGCATCGCCCTCCGACCACGAGGCCGCCGAGTCGGCGCCGGGCGAGGGCGCCGAGCCGCGGACCACCGCCACCTCGCCCGTGGCCTGCTGCCGCGCGCCGGAGGCATGCGGAGCAGAGGGATGGGGCGGTGACGGATGGGTGGAGGCCAGCACGCGCGGACGCCGCATCATCGCCTCGATCCTGGCGCGCAGCTCGCGAGGCCGGAAGGGCTTCACGATGTAGTCGTCCGCCCCCGTCTGCAGGCCCACGAGCGTGTCGATCTCGTCGCCGCGCGCGGTGATCATGACGATGTAGGCGCTGCTGACGGCGCGCACCTGCCGCGCGGTCTCGAAGCCGTCGATGCCGGGCATGTTCACGTCGATCGTGACGACGATCGGGTCGTGCTCGCGCACGAGATCGACGCCGGTCGCGCCGTCGGCCGCGGTGTGGACTGCGAAGCCGCCCTGCGTCAGCACCTGCGCGAGCAGCTCTCGGATGTCCTCGCCGTCCTCGATGACGACCGCGACGTCCTCGTCCATGGCTCTCCCCGCATCCGCACCACGTGACCGGGTGCCTTCCGACCGATGCTACCCTGCAGCGCCCACCCGCTCGACACGCGGCTCCGCCCCTTCAGGCGCGGCGCGCCGGGGCGGCGGGCGCCGCGCTGATCATGACGACGGCCGCGAGCAGCAGCACGCCGGCCGCCGTCGGGATCGCGAACCGCGGCTCGCCGATCGCCGAGACGATGCCGCCCACCACGGGCAGGCGCAGCGTCACCTGCCCGGCCTCGTCGGCCGCGTCGGCGCCCGGCTGCGCGGCGGTCACGAGCAGGTCGCCCGCCTCGTAGCCCGGCGCCATCTCCGAGGAGGCGACGATCTCGGTCTTCGCGAGGCCCGTGGCGGTCGCGAGCCACAGCAGGCCGCCGCCGGCGGCGAGCAGCCCGAGGCAGGCGAGCAGGAGGATGGCGATGCGGCGGAGTCCGTACACGGGCTGCTCCTTCTCGTCTGGCGATCCGGCGTCTTGGCGCGACGCTACGCCGCGGTGCTCAGGGGCGCGGGGCCGCACGCCCAGGTGTCGCTTGAGGCTTGCTCAGGAGCCGCCGTGCCAGACTCGGGGCATGCCCCTCGTCGCGCTCACCGGCGGCATCGCCTCCGGCAAGTCCACGATCGCCGCCAGGCTCGCCGAGCACGGCGCGGTCGTGATCGATGCGGATGCGCTGGTGCGCGAGCTGCAGCAGCCGGGGGAGCCCGTGCTCGCCGCGATCGCCGAGGCCTTCGGCGACCACCTGCTGCGCGCCGACGGCTCGCTCGACCGGGCTGCGCTCGGTGCGGTCGTCTTCGCCGATCACGACGCCCGCCACCGGCTCAACGCGATCGTGCACCCGGCGGTGTCGGCCGAGTCGAGCCGCCGCTTCCGCGCCGCGCTCGAGCGCGACCCGCGCGCGGTGGTCGTCTACGACGTGCCGCTGCTCGTCGAGGCGCGGCCCGAAGACCCGTGGGATCTGGTGGTCGTCGCGCACGCGCCCGCCGAGGCGCGCATCCGCCGCCTGGTCGAGCTGCGGGGGATGGACGAGGCGGATGCGCGGGCGCGCGTGGCGTCGCAGGCGAGCGACGAGCGCCGGCTCGCGATCGCCGACGAGGTGATCGAGACCGACGGCACGCTCGCCGCCACCCTCGAGCAGGTCGACCGGCTGTGGGAGCGGCTCGCGCAGGACGATGTGGGCGGCCGCTCGTAGGCTGTCAACATGGAACCGACCCGTGCCGTCCGGCCGTTCGAGGTCATCAGCGAGTACCAGCCCTCCGGCGACCAGCCGAAGGCGATCGAGGAGCTCGCCGGTGCGCTGAACCGCGGCGAGACCGACGTGGTGCTGCTGGGCGCGACCGGCACCGGCAAGAGCGCGACGACCGCGTGGCTCGTCGAGCAGGTGCAGCGGCCGACGCTCATCCTCGCCCACAACAAGACGCTCGCGGCGCAGCTCGCGAACGAGTTCCGCGAGCTCATGCCGAACAATGCGGTCGAGTACTTCGTCTCGTACTACGACTACTACCAGCCTGAGGCCTACGTGCCGCAGACCGACACCTTCATCGAGAAGGACTCCTCGCTCAACGCCGAGGTCGAGCGGCTGCGCCACTCGGCGACCAACTCGCTGCTCTCGCGGCGCGACGTCGTGGTGGTCTCGACCGTCTCGTGCATCTACGGCCTCGGCACGCCGGAGGAGTACCTCGAGGCGATGGTCGCGCTGCAGATCGGCATGCGCATCGACAGGCAGGCGCTGCTGCGCCGCTTCGTCTCGATGCAGTACCAGCGCAACGACGTCGCCTTCACGCGCGGCACCTTCCGGGTGCGCGGCGACACGATCGAGATCATCCCGATGTACGAGGAGCACGCGATCCGCATCGAGCTCTTCGGCGACGAGATCGAGGCCATCTCGACGCTGCACCCGCTCACCGGCGACGTGCTCGAGACGCACCAGTCGATCTCGATCTTCCCCGGCAGCCACTACGTGGCCGGCAGCGACCGCATGCACAAGGCGATGGAGCGCATCCGCGACGAGCTCGACGTGCGGCTGAAGGAGCTCGAGCGCGAGAACAAGCTGCTCGAGGCGCAGCGGCTGCGCATGCGCACGACCTTCGACCTCGAGATGATGGAGCAGATCGGCTTCTGCTCCGGCATCGAGAACTACTCGCGGCACATCGACGGCCGCGCCCCCGGCGAGGCGCCGCACTGCCTGCTCGACTACTTCCCGGACGACTTCCTGGTGGTGATCGACGAGTCGCACGTGACGGTGCCGCAGATCGGCGCGATGTACGAGGGCGACGCGAGCCGCAAGCGCACGCTCGTCGAGCACGGGTTCCGGCTGCCGAGCGCGCTCGACAACCGGCCGCTGAAGTTCGGCGAGTTCCTCGATCGCACGCCGCAGAAGGTCTACCTCTCCGCGACGCCGGGCAAGTACGAGATGGGCCTGGCCGACACCGTGGTCGAGCAGATCATCCGCCCGACCGGCCTCGTCGACCCGAAGCTCGTGGTGAAGCCGACCAAGGGGCAGATCGACGACCTGCTCGAGGAGATCCGGGTGCGTGCGGAGCGCGACGAGCGCGTGCTCGTCACGACGCTCACGAAGAAGATGGCGGAGGAGCTCACCGAGTACTTCACCGAGGCGGGCGTCCGCGTGCGCTACCTGCACTCGGATGTCGACACGCTGCGCCGCGTCGAGCTGCTGACGCAGCTGCGGCAGGGCGTCTTCGACGTGCTGGTCGGCATCAACCTGCTGCGCGAGGGCCTCGACCTGCCGGAGGTCTCGCTCGTGTCGATCCTGGATGCCGACAAGGAGGGCTTCCTGCGGTCGTCGACGTCGCTCATCCAGACCATCGGGCGCGCCGCCCGCAACGTCTCGGGCGAGGTGCACATGTACGCCGACCGCATCACCGACTCGATGCGGCTGGCGATCGACGAGACCGACCGCCGCCGTGCCGTGCAGGTCGCGTTCAACACCGAGCACGGCATCGACCCCACGCCGCTGCGCCGCCGCATCGCCGACATCACCGAGGTGCTCGCGCGTGAGCAGGCCGACACCGACGACCTGCTCGAGGGCACGCGTCGCGGCGCGCCGACGCCGAGGCTCGCGCGCGATCGCTCCGACCTCGACGGGCCGACGCAGCTCGAGGCGATCATCGCCGATCTCACGGCGCAGATGACGGAGGCGGCAGGTGAGCTGAAGTTCGAGCTCGCGGCGCGCATCCGCGACGAGCTGCACGACCTGAAGCGCGACCTGAGGCAGATGCGTCAGGCGAGTTAGCAGGGCCCATTTCTGGGCCCTGCTCGCCTGACGCCGAGGCCCGTCCCGGGCCGAGGTGGCCAGCTGACCCGCTACCCGCGCCCCAGCCGCGAGAACGCGCCCAGCACCCGGCGCTCGGAGTCGATCAGGTAGCGCTCCAGCTCCTCCGCGGCGGCTGCCGGGCCGTCACCCTCGAGCGCGACGAGCACCGCGCGGTTCTTCTCGACGAAGGGGCGGTGGAGCGCCTCGGGGTCATCGATCGCGAGGAACGCGAGCCGCAGCTCGGCCGCCAGCTGCTCGTGCGCACGGGAGAGGCGCGGGCTGTCGGCGAGCGAGACGAGCGCCGCGTGGAAGCGCATGTTGGCGCTGCCGACGCCCGCCCAGTCGGCGTCGGCGAGCGCTGCCTCCGCCTGCTCGAGGGCCGCCCGCATGCCGGCGACACCGGGGTGCAGCGCCGAGGCCTCGCGCAGCACGCCGCACTCGATCTGCCTCCGGGCGCGGTAGATGTCGACGACGTCGGCGGTGCGGGGGGAGGCGACGGAGACGCCGCGGTGCGGCACGTGCTCCACGAGCCCCACCTGCGCCAGCACTCGGAATGCCTCGCGCAGGGTGTTGCGGGAGACGTCGAGCCGCTCGGCGAGCGCGGCCTCCGAGAGCCGCTCGCCGGGTGCGAATGCGCCGTCGATGATCTGCGTCCGCAGCGCGTCCGCCAGGGTCGTCCCCGCGAGCGCCGTGCCCTGCCTGCCGTCATCGGTCATGCTCACGATCGTATGGCGCGCGCAACACGGTGGAAACACATCCGACCCAAGTTGTTCAACAATCGTTGCAAGCCTGTCCTACAGAAGCTACGCTCTCCACTGCGCGCCCCGCGCAGCAGAGCCCTTCGACGGAGATGGGAACCCCGATGACCGAAGCACAGCAGTCCGGCACGGCAGCGCCGGGAGCGGGCGAGCGGGCGAAGTCCTTCGCCAAGCGCCGCAGGGGGCCGATCATCGGCGCCATCTTCCTCATGGCGACGAGCGCGATCGGGCCCGGCTTCATCACGCAGACGGCAACGTTCACCGCGCAGCTCGGCGCCGCGTTCGCCTTCGCCATCCTCGTCTCGGTGCTCATCGACTTCGCCGTGCAGATGAACATCTGGCGCATGGTGACCGTGGCCGGCAAGCGCGCAGGCGACATCGCCAACGAGGCGGTGCCCTACGCCGGCCACGTGCTCGCGGTGCTCATCGTGGTCGGCGGCCTCGCGTTCAACATCGGCAACATCGCCGGCGGCGGGCTGGGGCTCAACGCGCTGCTCGGGCTCGACCCCAAGCTCGGCGGCCTCATCACCGGGCTGCTCGCGATCGGCATCTTCCTGTTCAAGAAGGCCGGCCCCATCGTCGACGCGGTCGTGCTCATCCTCGGCATCGGCATGATCGTGCTCACGATCGTGGTGGCGATCATGGCGGCGCCGCCGATCGGCGACGCGCTGCGGCAGACCTTCGTGCCGGATGAGATCAGCTTCGCCACCATCACCACCATCGTCGGCGGCACGGTCGGCGGCTACATCACCTACGCCGGCGCGCACCGCTACCTCGACTCCGGCAACACCGGCCCCGAGCACGTCAAGAGCGTGCACCGCGCATCCGTCAACGGCATCCTCGTCACCGGCATCATGCGCTACGTGCTGTTCCTGGCGATCCTGGGCGTGGTCGCCTCCGGCGTCACGCTCGACCTGTCGACGCAGGCGTCGAACCCGGCCGGCCAGGCCTTCGGCGCGGTGCTCGGCGATGCCGGGCTGCGCATCTTCGGCGCCATCTTCTGGGCCGCCGCCATCAGCTCGGTGATCGGTGCCGCCTACACCTCCGCGACCTTCCTCTCGACATTCTCGAAGCGCATCTTCGCCGGCTGGGGCCTGCAGCTCGCGACCGTCGCGTTCATCGCGGTCTCGCTCGTCGTCTACCTGCTGGTCGGCACGGCGCCCGCCGCGATCCTGGTGTTCGTGGGCGGCTTCAACGGCCTGATCCTGCCGATCGGCCTGTCGATCTTCATGTACATCGGCTGGTTCCGCTCGAAGGACGTGCTGCGCGGCTACCGCTACCCGAAGTGGCTGCTCGTGCTCGGCACGCTCGCGACCCTGTTGAGCTTCTCCATGGGCGCTGCCTCCATCGGTCCCATCTTCGAGTTCCTGGGCATCGGCGGCTGATGGCATCGTGAGCAGCGACGGAAGGAGCAGGGCATGACGACCATCGACCTGAACTCGGATCTGGGCGAGAACGTGCCCGACCGCATCGTGGGCGACGACGAGGCGATGCTGCGCATCGTCACGAGCGCCAACGTCGCCGCCGGCTTCCACGCCGGCAGCCCAGAGGGCATCGCGGCCACGCTGCGCGCGGCGGTCGCGAACGGCGTCGCCATCGGCGTGCACCCCGGCTACCGCGACTACGAGGGCTTCGGCCGCGTCGAGATCGACGTCGACTCGGCCACCCTGCAGGCGCACGTCGAGTACCAGCTGGGCGCCGTGCAGGCGCTCGCCGCCTCCGCCGGCGGCCGCGCGGTCTACGTCAAGCCGCACGGCGCGCTGTACAACACCATCGCGCGCGACGAGCGCAAGGCGCGCGACGTCGTGGCGGCGATCCGCGCCGTCGACCCCTCGCTCGTGCTGCTCGGCCTCGCGGGCGGCGTCGTGCTCGAGGTCGCGGAGCGGGCCGGCCTGGCGACCGCGGCAGAGGCCTTCGCCGATCGCGCCTACACGCCGGAGGGGCTGCTCGTCTCCCGCACCGAGGCCGGCTCGGTGCTGCACGACCCGGCGCTCGTGGCCGCGAGGATGGTGCGGCTCGCG
Organism: Agrococcus baldri; assembly: GCA_007988785.1. GTDB lineage: Bacteria > Actinomycetota > Actinomycetes > Actinomycetales > Microbacteriaceae > Agrococcus > Agrococcus baldri_A. The sequence goes on along the minus strand of BJUU01000032.1, from coordinate 12,898 downwards.
CAGGAGGGCGTGGTCGAGGCCGTCGACGGCACCGACGTCGCGGTGCGCGCCGAGTCGATCTGCGTGCACGGCGACAGCGCCGGCGCGATCGCGATGGCCGAGGCCACGCGCTCGGCGCTCGAGGCGGCCGGGGTGACCATCGCGCCCTTCGCGGGGTCGCGCCCGTGACGGCCGCCGCATCCGCCGCCCAGCTCGAGCAGGCGCGCGCCGCGCGGGCGAGGTACCGCGCCGGCGCCGCCGAGCCGACGAGCGGCGTCGCGCACGGCCTGGTGCAGGCGAACCTCATCGCGGTGCCCGCCGACTGGGCCTTCGAGACGCTGCTGTTCGCGCAGCGCAACCCGAAGCCGTGCCCGGTGCTCGAGGTGCTCGAGGCCGGCAGCACCGAGTCGCGGCTCGCACCGGGCTCCGACATCCCCGGCTACCGCATCTGGCGCGACGGCGAGCTCGCCGAGGAGACGACGGATGCCTCGGCGGCCTGGGCAGAGCACCCCGACCTGGTCTCGTTCCTGATCGGCTGCTCGTTCACGTTCGAGGCCGGGCTGGCCGACGCGGGCATCCCCATCCGCCACCGCGAGCTGGGGCGCAACGTGCCCATGTACCGCACGAGCACGGCCTGCGCGCCCGCCGGCAGGCTGCACGGCGAGCTGGTCGTCTCGATGCGGCCGATCCCGGCGTCGAGGCTGGCGGATGCGGTGGTGATCTCCGGCAGGTACCCGGCGGTGCACGGCGCCCCGGTGCACATCGGCGACCCGGCCGCGCTGGGCATCGCCGACCTCGACGCGCCGGCGTTCGGCGAGCCCTCCGAGGTGCGGGCGGGGGAGGTGCCGGTGTTCTGGGCATGCGGCGTGACGCCGCAGGCGGCGATCATGGCGTCGCGGCCGCCGTTCGCGGTCACGCACGCGCCCGGCCACATGTTCGTGACCGACGTGCCCGACGCCGCCTACGCCGCATGATCCGCGTCCTGCCCGCCGCCGACACGGCGCTGCTGGTGGAGGCCGCCGACCTCGACGAGTCGATGCGGCTGCTGCCGGCGCTGCGCGAGGCGCGCTTGGACGGCGTCACCGAGCTGGTGCCGGCCGCGCGCACGATCCTGGTGCGCTTCGACCCGCGCGTCGTCGCCGCCGAGCGACTGGCCGAGCGGCTGCTGGCCGTGCGGCCGGCGGCCGAGCGCAGCGTCAGCACCGAGGCGGTCACCATCCCCGTGCAGTACGACGGCGAGGATCTCGAGGAGGTCGCGCAGCACCTGGGGCTCGGCGTCGATGCGCTCGTCGAGCGCCACCTGGCCGCGACCTGGACGGTCGCGTTCACCGGCTTCGCGCCGGGCTTCGGCTACCTCGTGGGCGACGACCCCGTCTTCGACGTGCCGCGGCGGCCCTCGCCGCGCACGCGCATCCCGGCCGGCTCGGTCGGACTCGCCGGGCGCTTCTCGGGCGTGTACCCGAAGCAGAGCCCGGGCGGCTGGCAGCTCATCGGCCGCACCGAGGTGCCGATGTGGGATCTCGACCGCGAGCCGCCGGCGCTGCTGGCGCCCGGCACCACCGTGCGCTTCGAGCGCGCCGCGGGCGGCGGGAGCGCGCCGGCAGCCGCGCAGCCCCCGAACGCGCCGGTGGATGCCGCGCACGCCGTGGAGGTCGTGCGGCCCGGACTGCAGCTGCTCGTGCAGGATCTCGGCAGGCCGGGCCTGGCCGCGCAGGGCGTCTCGACCGCCGGCGCCGCCGACCGCGCCGCCCTGCGGGAGGCGAACCGCGCGGTCGGCAACGCGCCGGGCGAGGCCGGGCTCGAGCTCGCCGGCGGCGGCGCGACGCTGCGCTTCCGCGGCCCGGCCGTCGTCGCCCTCACGGGCGCGCTCGCCGAGGTGCGCGTGCACGACGGCATCCACGACCGCACCGTCGATCCCGGTCGCGCCCTCGCCATCGAGGACGGCGACGAGCTGCGCATCGGCGCGGCGCGCGACGGCCTGCGCGTGCTTGTCGCGATCCGCGGCGGCATCGCCATCGAGCCCGTGCTCGGCAGCCGCTCGACCGACACGCTCGCCCACCTCGGCCCCGCGCAGCTTGGCGCGGGCGACACGCTGCCGCTGCACGGCCCGGCGCACGGCACCGCCGCCGTCGAGCGCACCCGCGCCCCGCGCATCCCGCTCCCGACCGCCGGTGCGACCGTCGAGCTCGGCATCGTGCTCGGGCCCCGCGACGACTGGTTCACCGAGGGCGCGATCGCCACGCTGCTCGAGCAGGAGTGGGAGGTCACGCCACGCTCCGACCGGGTGGGCGTGCGGCTGCAGGGCGAGCGAGCGCTCGAGCGCGCCCGCGACGGCGAGCTCGAGAGCGAGGGCGCCGTCACCGGGGCGATCCAGGTGCCGCCCGACGGCCAGCCGGTGCTGTTCCTGCCCGACCACCCCCTCACCGGCGGCTACCCGATCATCGGCGCGGTCGTCGACCGCGACCTCGACCTCGCCGGCCAGCTGCCGCCCGGCGCCCGCATCCGCTTCCGCATCCGCTGACAGGAGCACATCGTGCAGAAGATCCTCATCGCCAACCGCGGCGAGATCGCCGTCCGCATCATCCGCGCGTGCGCCGAGGCGGGCTACGCCTCGGTCGCCGTCTACGCCGACCAGGACGCCGACGCGATGCACGTGCGGCACGCCGACGAGGCCGTCGCGCTCGACGGCAGCACCGCATCCGACACCTACCTGAGCATCGAGTCGCTGCTCGCCGCCGCCGCCGCCTCCGGCGCCGACGCCGTGCACCCCGGCTACGGCTTCCTGTCGGAGAGCGCCGCCTTCGCGCGCGCCGTCGAGCAGGCCGGCCTCACCTGGATCGGGCCGAGCCCCGAGAGCATCGAGGCGCTCGGCGACAAGGTCACCGCCAGGCAGATCGCGCTCGAGGCCGGCGCGCCGCTCGCCCCCGGCACCGACCGGCCGCTCGCCGACGCCGACGAGGCCGTCGCGTTCGCCCGCGAGCACGGGCTGCCGGTGGTCGTGAAGGCGGCGTTCGGCGGCGGCGGGCGCGGGCTGAAGGTCGCGCGCACGATCGACGAGGTGGCGGATGCGTTCGGCTCGGCCACGCGCGAGGCGGTCGCCGCGTTCGGGCGCGGGGAGTGCTTCATCGAGCGCTACCTCGAGCACCCGCGGCACGTGGAGGCGCAGGTGCTGGGCGACGGCGCCGGGCGCGTGGTGGTGGTCGGCGACCGGGACTGCTCGCTGCAGCGGCGCAGCCAGAAGCTCATGGAGGAGGCGCCCGCGCCGGGGCTGACCGAGCAGCAGCGGGCGCGCATCCACGCGGCCTCGCGCGACATCTGCGCGGCCGTCGACTACCGGGGCGCCGGCACGGTGGAGTTCCTGCTGGCCGCCGACGGCACCATCTCGTTCCTGGAGGTCAACACGCGGCTGCAGGTCGAGCATCCGGTCACCGAGGCGGTCACGGGCGTCGACCTCGTGCGCGAGCAGCTGCGCATCGCCGAGGGGGAGGGGCTGAGCTTCGACGAGACGCCGGTGCCGTCCGGCCACGCGATCGAGCTGCGGCTCAACGCCGAGGATCCGGGACGCGGCTTCCTGCCCAGCCCCGGCCGCGTCGAGACGCTGCGCGCGCCCGGGGGGCCGGGCATCCGCTGGGACGCGGGCGTCGAGGCCGGCGACACCGTCGAGGCAGCGTTCGACTCGCTCGCCGCGAAGCTCATCGTGCACGCGGCCGACCGCGATGCCGCGCTGACGCGCATGCGACGGGCGCTGGCGGAGCTCGAGGTGACCGGCATCGCGACGGTCGCGCCCTTCGCCGAGGCCGTGCTCGACGAGCCCGACTTCGCCACCGCGTCGTTCGCCGTCTCGACGCAGTGGATCGAGGCGACGCTGATGCCGCGGCTCGAGCCGCAGGCACGGGCCGCGCCGGCGCAGGGCGCGGCGCTGCGGCGGGTGCCGATCGAGATCGACGGCCGCCGCGTGGTGCTGGGGCTGCCGGATGCGCTGCTCGCCGCCGCGGCCGGGGCGGCCCCGCACGCTGCGGCGGCCGAGGCGCAGCCTGTCGCGGACGAGGCCGCGGTCGTCGCTCCCGTGCCCGGCACGCTCGTGCGCTGGCTGGTCGAGGAGGGCGCGCACGTGGACGCCGGGCAGGAGATCGCGGTGCTGGACGCGATGAAGATGGAGACGAAGGTCGCGGCGCATCGCGCCGGCATGCTCGAACGGCTCGTGGCGGAGGGGAGCACCGTCGCCGTCGATCAGGCGATCGGGCGCGTCGGCGAGTGAGCCGATCGCGAACGGCGCCGCGCGTGTGGGTGCCCGAACGTAGACTCGTCGGGTGACGACCACGACCACTTCCACCGCCGAGCTGCACGTGCGCGGAGCGCGCGAGCACAACCTCAAGGACGTCGATCTGCGCATCCCGCGCGACGCCCTGGTGGTGTTCACGGGCCTGTCGGGCTCCGGCAAGTCGTCGCTCGCCTTCGACACCATCTTCGCCGAGGGGCAGCGCCGCTACGTCGAGTCGCTCTCGGCCTATGCGCGCCAGTTCCTGGGCCAGGTCGACCGGCCCGACGTCGACTTCATCGAGGGGCTCAGCCCCGCCGTCTCGATCGACCAGAAGTCGACCAACCGCAACCCGCGCTCGACGGTCGGCACCATCACCGAGGTGTTCGACTACATGCGCCTGCTGTGGGCGCGCATCGGCGTGCCGCACTGCCCCGTGTGCGGCGAGCGCATCCAGCGGCAGACCGTGCAGCAGATCGCCGACGAGCTCATGGAGCTGCCCGAGCGCACCCGCTTCCAGATCCTGGCGCCGGTCGTGCAGCAGAAGAAGGGCGAGTTCGCCGACCTCATCCGCAACCTCGTCGCGACCGGCTACTCGCGCGCCGTCATCGACGGCGAGGTGGTGCAGCTGGCGGAGGCGCCGGCGCTCAAGAAGCAGAACAAGCACGACATCGCCGTCGTCGTCGACCGCCTGGTCGCCGAGCCCGGCATGCTCTCGCGCCTCACCGACTCGCTCGAGACCGCGCTGCGGCTCGCCGACGGCCTCGCGACCATCGACTACGTCGACCTCGACGAGGACGACGCGGCGCGCCGCCGCACCTTCAGCGAGAAGCTCTCGTGCCCCAACCGGCACCCCGTCTCGCTCACCGAGATCGAGCCCCGCACCTTCTCCTTCAACGCCCCCTTCGGCGCCTGCCCCGAGTGCACCGGCATCGGCACGCGCATGGCGGCGGATGCCGACCTGGTGATCGCCGACGAGGCGCTGTCGATCCGCGAGGGCGCGATCCTGCCGTGGACGCAGACCGGCAAGGGGCTCTACACCTACTTCGAGCGGCTGCTGACGGGCCTGGCGAAGGAGCTCGGCTTCTCGCTCGACACCCCGTGGCGCGAGCTCGACGGCGACGTGCAGCAGGTCATCCTGCACGGCACCGAGGGCAACGTCATGGTGCAGTGGCGCAACCGCTACGGCCGCACGCTCAAGTACGCCTCCGGCTACGAGGGCGTGATGCCGTACATCCAGCGCAAGCACGCGGAGGCCGACAGCGACTGGGTGCGCTCGAAGCACGGCGAGTTCCTGCGCGAGGTGCCCTGCCCCGAGTGCGGCGGCGCGCGGCTCAAGCCCGAGGTGCTCGCTGTGCTCGTGCACGGCTCGTCGATCTCCACCGTCGCCGACATGAGCCTCGACGACGCGCACGCCTACATGCACACGCTCGACCTCGACGAGCGCGAGACGACCATCGCGGCGGCCGTGCTGCGCGAGATCCGGGCGCGGCTCGACTTCCTGATCCGCGTGGGCCTCGGCTACCTCTCCCTCTCGCGCGCGGCCGCGACCCTCTCCGGCGGCGAGGCCCAGCGCATCCGCCTCGCCACCCAGATCGGCGCGGGCCTCACCGGCGTGCTGTACGTGCTCGACGAGCCCTCGATCGGGCTGCACCAGCGCGACAACCGCAAGCTCATCTCGACCCTCGAGGCGCTGCGCGACCTCGGCAACACGCTCATCGTCGTCGAGCACGACGAGGACACCATCCGCACCGCCGACTGGATCGTCGACATCGGTCCAGGCGCGGGGGAGCACGGCGGCGAGGTCGTGCACTCCGGCAGCTACGAGGAGCTGATCGACAACCCGGCGTCGCTGACCGGCGCCTACCTCTCCGGCCGCGAGACCATCCCGGTGCCGGCCCAGCGGCGCCCGATCGACCCCGAGCGGATGCTGCGCATCGAGGGCGCGCGCGCCAACAACCTGCAGCACATCGACGTGGAGATCCCGCTGGGCGTGTTCGTCGCGGTCACCGGCGTCTCGGGCTCCGGCAAGTCGACGCTGGTGAACGACATCCTGCACAAGGTGCTCGCGAACGCCCTCAACGGTGCGCGGCAGGTGCCGGCGAAGCACACGCGCGTCACCGGGCTCGACCACCTCGACAAGGTCGTGCACGTCGACCAGGGGCCGATCGGGCGCACCCCGCGCTCGAACCCCGCCACCTACACCGGCGTGTTCGACAAGATCCGCAACCTCTTCGCCGAGACGGCGGAGGCGAAGGCCCGCGGCTACCTCGCCGGCCGCTTCTCGTTCAACGTGAAGGGCGGGCGCTGCGAGGCGTGCCAGGGCGACGGCACGCTCAAGATCGAGATGAACTTCCTGCCGGACGTCTACGTCGAGTGCGAGGTCTGCCACGGCAAGCGCTACAACCGCGACACCCTCTCCGTGCACTACAAGGGCAAGTCGATCGCCGACGTGCTCGAGATGCCGATCGAGGAGGCCGCCGGCTTCTTCGAGCCCATCTCGTCGATCCACCGCTACCTGAAGACGCTCGTCGACGTGGGCCTCGGCTACGTGCGGCTCGGGCAGTCGGCGACCACCCTCTCGGGCGGCGAGGCGCAGCGCGTCAAGCTCGCCACCGAGCTGCAGCGGCGCACCTCCGGGCGCGCGATCTACGTGCTCGACGAGCCCACCACCGGCCTGCACTTCGACGACGTGCGCAAGCTGCTCGAGGTGCTCGACGGCCTGGTGCAGAAGGGCAACACGGTGCTGACCATCGAGCACGCGCTCGACGTGATCAAGAGCGCCGACTGGATCATCGACCTCGGCCCGGAGGGCGGATCCGGCGGCGGCGCCGTCGTCGCGACCGGCACGCCCGAGGAGGTGGCGGAGGTGCCCGAGAGCTACACGGGCGGCTTCCTGAGGGAGATCCTGGGCGCAGGAGTGCGATGAGCCCCGGCGCTCCGTCACGCACGGTGCCGTACAAGCCGGCGCCGGGCACGATCCCGACCGCGCCGGGCGTCTACCGGTTCAGGGACGAGCACGAGCGGGTGCTCTACGTCGGGAAGGCGAAGAACCTGCGGCAGCGGCTGTCGAACTACTTCCAGCCGCTCGAGGCGCTGCACGAGCGCACCCGCCGCATGGTGCTCACGGCCGTGCGGGTCGAGTGGACGATCGTGGCGAGCGAGTTCGAGGCGCTGCAGCTCGAGTTCACCTGGATCAAGGAGTACGAGCCGCCCTTCAACGTGCAGTTCCGGGACGACAAGTCGTACCCGTACCTCGCCGTGACCATGGGCGACGACGTGCCGCGCGCCCTCATCACCCGCAACCGCAGCATCCGCGGCGCCCGCTACTTCGGCCCCTACACGAAGGTCTGGGCGATCCGCGAGACGCTCGATGCGCTGCTGAAGGCGTTCCCGATGCGCTCCTGCAGCCAGTCGGTCTACGACCGCGCCGAGCGATCCGGCAGGCCGTGCCTGCTCGGCGACATCGGCAAGTGCTCCGCGCCATGCGTCGGCCGCGTCACGCAGGCGGAGCATCGGGCGACCGCGCGCGACCTGGTGGCGTTCATGAACGGCGGCGACCAGGAGTTCGTCGACCGCGTGCGGGAGGAGATGCAGCGGGCGAGCGCGAGGCTCGAGTTCGAGCGCGCGGCGCGGCTGCGCGACCAGCTCGCCGCGCTCGAGACCGTGCTCGAGCGCACGAGCGTCGTGCTCTCCGACCGGGTCGACGCCGACGTCTTCGGGCTCGTGCACGACGAGCTGAGCGCCGCCGTGCACCTGTTCGCCGTGCGCGGCGGGCGCATCCGGGGCACGAAGTCGTGGGTGGTCGACACCGAGATCGACCTCACCGACGGCGAGCTCGCCACGCAGATCCTGCGCATCGCCTACGAGACCGGCGACCCGCCCGCGCGCGAGGTGCTGCTGCCCAAGCAGCCGGATGCCGCCGACGAGGTCGAGACCTGGCTGACCGACCGCCGCACCGACCACGGCCTCAGCGGCCGCGTCGCCGTGCGCGTGCCGCAGCGCGGCGAGAAGCGCAAGCTCGCCGACTCCGCCGCCGTCAACGCCGCGCACGCGCTCCAGACGGCGCGCATGAAGCGCACGAGCGACTACGTCACGCGCTCGCAGGCGCTCGCCGACCTGCAGGAGGCGCTCGGCATGGCCGAGGCGCCGCTGCGCATCGAGTGCTTCGACGTCTCGCACCTGGGCGGCACGGGCGTCGTCGCCTCGATGGTGGTGTTCGAGGACGGCCTGCCGCGCAAGGATCAGTACCGCAAGTTCTCGATCGCGCAGACCACCGACGACACCGACTCCATCCGCCAGATCATCGCCCGCAGGGCGCGATACATCGTCGAGGGGGATCCGGAGGACACCGGCACGCGCTTCGCCTACACGCCGCAGCTGCTGCTCGTCGACGGCGGCCGGCCGCAGGTGCAGGCGGCCAAGCGCGCGCTCGACGAGGCGGGCGTGCGCGGCGTCGCGCTCGCCGGCATCGCCAAGCGGCTCGAGGAGCTCTGGCTGCCCGACGACGAGTACCCGGTGATCCTGCCGCGCACGAGCGAGGCGCTCTACCTGGTGCAGCGGCTGCGCGACGAGGCCCACCGGGTGGCGATCAGCTATCAGCGCGTCAAGCGCTCCAGCGCGATCGAGTCGGAGCTGAGCGGCATCGCGGGCCTCGGCCCCGGCCGCGTGCGCGCGCTGCTCAAGCACTTCGGCTCGGCCAAGCGCGTGCGCGCCGCGACGCCCGAGCAGCTCGCCGAGGTGCGGGGCATCGGGCCCGCGCTGGCGGCGACCGTGGCGCGCAGGCTCAGCGCAGATACGATGGACGGAGCAGCCGAGCGACAGGGACCGACAGCGTGAACGCCAGACAGATCGTCATCATCACCGGAATGTCCGGTGCGGGCAGGACGACGGTCGCGAACGCGCTCGAAGACCTCGGCTGGTTCGTGGTCGACAACCTGCCGCCCACCATGCTCAAGGCGCTCGTGCGCACGGCGGCGACCAACGCATCCACCGAGCCGAAGCTCGCGATCGTCGTCGACGTCCGCGGCGGGGTGCTCTTCGACGACGCGAAGCGGTTCGTCGAGATGCTGCGCGCCGAGCACTCGGTGCGCGTGCTGTTCCTCGAGGCGAGCGACGCCGAGCTCGTGCGCCGCTACGAGCAGGTGCGCAGGCCGCACCCGCTGCAGGGCGACGGCACGATCCTCGACGGCATCCGCATGGAGCGCACGCGACTCGAGCCGCTGCGCGGCATGGCCGACGACCTGCTCGACACCACCGGCCTCAACCCGCACCAGCTGACCACGCGCGTCGGGGAGCGCTTCGCGCCCGGCGGCGAGCTCGAGGTGACGCTCACCGTGATGAGCTTCGGCTTCAAGTACGGCCTGCCGGTCGATGCCGACCTGGTGGCCGACATGCGCTTCCTCCCGAACCCCTTCTGGATGCCGGAGCTGCGCGGCCACGACGGCACCGAGGCCGTCGTCGCCGACTACGTGCTGCAGCAGGAGGGCGCGCAGGAGTTCGTCGACAGCTACGTCGAGGCGCTGCGCCCCGTGCTGGCGGGCTTCGCCCGCGAGAACAAGCTGCACGCCGTGCTCGGCGTCGGCTGCACAGGCGGCAAGCACCGCTCGGTCGCGACGGCGGAGTACCTTGCGAAGCGGCTCTCGGGCACACCGGGGCTGCGCGTCGCGGTGAAGCACCGAGACCTGGGGCGCGAATGACGAGAGGAGCGGGCGTGGCACTGACCGACGACGTCAAGGAGGAGCTCGCGCGGGTGCGCGTGACCCGCCCCCAGACGAAGGCGGCAGAGGTCGCGACGCTGCTGCGGTTCGCCGGGGGGCTGCACGTGATCTCGAATCGCGTGGCGGTCGAGAGCGAGCTCGACTCCGCCGCCGCCGCGCGCAGGCTCGCGAAGAGCATCCTCGAGCTCTACGGCGTGCGCGCCGAGATCGCCAGGATCTCCTCGTCGTCGAACCGCACGAGCGGCGCCTACCTCGTGCGCGTGATCGCCGAGGGCGAGACGCTCGCGCGGCAGACGGGGCTGATGGATGCCCGGCGGCGCCCCGTGCGCGGCCTGCCGAACAAGGTCACGACCGGCTCCCTCGAGGATCTCGCGGGCATCTGGCGCGGCGCGTTCCTCGCCCAGGGCTCGCTGTCGGATCCTGGCCGCTCCGCGGCGCTGGAGGTCACCTGCCCCGGCAACGAGGCGGCGATGGCGCTCGTGGGTGCCGCCGGCCGGCTGGGCGTGCCTGCGAAGTCGCGCGAGGTGCGCGGCGCGCATCGGGTCGTCATCCGCGAGGGCGAGCCCATCTCGCGCATGCTCACGACCATGGGCGCGCACCAGACGGTGCAGGCGTGGGCAGAGCTGCGGCAGCGGCGCGAGGTGCGCGCCACCGCGAACCGGCTGGTGAACTTCGACGACGCCAACCTGCGCCGCAGCGCCCAGGCCGCCGTCGCCGCGTGCGCGCGCATCGAGCGCGCGCTCGAGATCCTGGGGCCGGAGGTGCCGGAGCACCTCGCGTACGCCGGCAGGCTGCGGCTCGAGAACCGCGACGCGAGCCTCGACGAGCTCGGCCACCTCGCGAGCCCGACGATGACGAAGGACGCCGTCGCGGGCCGCATCCGACGGCTGCTCGCCATGGCCGATCGCGCCGCGCAGGATCAGGGCATCCCCGGCACCGAGGCTGCGGTGCCCGAGGACATCGACGTGTGACGAAGACCCTCCGGACCCTGCCCCGTGCAGGATGCCGGTGGCTAGGATCGAACTGACCAATCGGCGCGCATCGCGCGCAAGAGAGGAGACCTCCCATGGCCGTCTACACCCTTCCCGACCTGCCCTACGACTACGCGGCGCTCGAGCCCCACATCTCCGCGAAGATCATGGAGCTGCACCACGACAAGCACCACAAGACCTACGTCGACGGCGCGAACACCGCGCTCGAGAAGCTGCAGGCCGCGCGCGACTCCGATGACTTCGGCGCCGTCAACAAGCTCGAGAAGGACCTCGCGTTCAACCTCGGCGGGCACACGAACCACACGGTGTTCTGGAACAACCTCTCCGGCGACGGCGGTGGCGAGCCCGAGGGCGAGCTGCAGGCCGCGGTCACCGAGTTCTTCGGCGACTTCGCCAAGTTCAAGGCGCACTTCACGGCCAACGCCACGGGCATCCAGGGCTCCGGCTGGTCGGTGCTCGCGTGGGACTCGATCGCCTCGCGCCTGAACGTGTTCCAGCTGTTCGACCAGCAGGGCAACGTGCCGGTCGGCACGCAGCCGATCCTCATGCTCGACATGTGGGAGCACGCCTTCTACCTCGACTACCTGAACGTCAAGGCCGACTACGTCAAGGCGTTCTGGAACATCGTGAACTGGCAGGACGCGCAGGCCCGCTTCGACGCGGCCAAGGCGCAGACCGCGGGACTCATCGTCCGCTGACCCAAGAACGTCACCATGTGACCGGGGCCCCGGGCACGACGCCCGGGGCCCTTTCCATCCCGACAGTCAGGAAACACATCCCATGACTCTGAAGGTAGCCGTCAACGGCTTCGGTCGGATCGGCCGCAACTTCGTGCGTGCAGCGCTTGCCCAGGGCGCTGACATCGACGTGGTCGCGGTCAACGACCTCACCGACAACAAGACCCTCGCCCACCTGCTGAAGTACGACTCGGTCTCCGGGCCGCTCGACGCGCCGGTGAGCTTCGACGAGGGCACCATCACCGTCGGCGACGACACGTTCCGCGCGCTCGAGGAGAAGGACCCGGCCAAGCTGCCGTGGGGCGAGCTCGACGTCGACGTCGTGATCGAGTCGACCGGCCGCTTCACGAAGGTCGACGCGGCCTCGGCGCATATCGCCGCCGGCGCGAAGAAGGTCATCCTCTCGGCGCCCGCGAAGGGACCGGCGCCCACGTTCGTCATGGGCGTCAACCACGAGGACTACAACCCCGAGACCGACCACGTGATCTCGAACGCCTCCTGCACGACCAACTGCCTCGCACCGCTGGCGAAGGTCTTCCACGAGTCCTTCGGCATCGAGCGCGGCCTCATGACGACCGTGCACGCGTACACGGCCGACCAGAACCTGCAGGACGGCCCGCACAGCGACCTGCGCCGCGCCCGCGCCGCCGCGCTGTCGGTCATCCCGACGTCGACGGGTGCGGCGAAGGCGATCGGCCTCGTCATGCCGGAGCTCAACGGCCTGCTCGACGGCTACGCCCTGCGCGTGCCCGTGCCCACCGGCTCGATCACCGACCTCACGGTCACGACCCGCGACGGCCTGACCGTCGACGAGATCAACGCCGCCTACAAGGCCGCCGCGGAGTCGGGCCCGCTCAAGGGATACCTGCAGTACACCGAGGACGAGATCGTCTCGAGCGACATCGTCGGCAACCCGTACTCGTCGATCTTCGACTCGGGCCTGACCCGCGTCATGGGCGACCAGGTGAAGATCTCGTCCTGGTACGACAACGAGTGGGGCTACTCCTGCCGCCTGGTCGACCTCGCGGCGCACGTCGGCGCGCAGCTCTGATCCGCATGGCGATCCGCACCCTCTCCACGCTCGGCGACCTCGCCGGGAAGACCGTCCTGATCCGCTGCGACTTCAACGTGCCGCTGCAGGACGGTGCAATCACCGACGAGGGGCGGATCGTCGCATCGCTGCCCACCCTTCGCGCCCTGCTCGAGCAGGGC
>BJUU01000031.1 GCA_007988785.1 Agrococcus baldri | reverse complement strand
GCTCTCGGCGGTAGTGCCGTGCGGGGTGCCGACGGGCTTCGACTCGGGCGAGCCGCGCTGGCGCAGGTAGATCGACAGGGCGATCATGCTGCCGACCGCGAGGAACTCCGACTGCCAGTTCTGCAGCGTGCGGTTCCAGAACTCGGCGGAGGCGACGTACTCGAGCCAGCCGATCGCCTGGTCGCCGTGCTGCAGCTGCTCGTCGTTGTAGACGGTGACTCCGGCGAGCGACTGCGCGAGCCACGAGAGCAGGAAGATCGCTCCCATCGTCAGCAGCAGCGAGTTCGAGAAGAGCACGTGCCGCCAGCCCCGAACCTTCGCCCACGTCGGGGACTCCGGCTTGGCGAACTCGTGCACGCGCTGCTCCTCGTCGGTGCCGAGCCCCTCGTCGCCCGGCTTCTTCGACTCCGGCGAGCCCTGCTGCACGAGCCAGATGGTGGCGAAGATGAAGAGGAAGAACTGCAGGTACTCCGACTGCCAGTTCTCGGCCACGTCGACGAGGAACGCCGACGAGGTGATGAAGTCGAGGTAGCCGACGGTCGCGCCGCCGTGCGCCAGCTGCTCGTCGTTGAAGACCGCCAGACCCGCGATCGACTGCCCGACCAGCGCGAGCAGGAAGATGATGCCGAACGCGATCGACAGCCCGTGCCTGCGCAGGCCCCTCATCGCCCGACCAGCGGCAGCACGATCATGATCGCGAGGCCGACGACGATGACGGCCAGGCAGAGGGTGAACACGGCTCGGGTGCCGGCGGTGCCGGTGCGCTCTTCGCTCATGTGCCGAGCATGGCCCCGCGCACCGGCCTTGTCACGCAGGCCCGCCCGGCGCCCGGCGACCATCGCGTCCCGGAAGACCTCGGCTCCTCAGCCCACATGCCTGGATAGTCCACACATGTCACCCCGCAGCCACGGATGCTCCGGGCGCCCGCCTGCACCACGCTCCCCCGCCCGGCGGAGGCGACCGTCCGCATCCGCCCGCCTCGTGGCGGAGGCGGCCGCCGCGCCCCGCGCATAGGCTCGAGCGCATGCCCGTGCGCCCCGCCCCCGACGCGAGCTCGCTGCGGCAGGATGCGATCCTGGCCGCCGGGCTCGCCCTGGTCGGCTGCGTCATGGTGGCGCTCACGGCGATGACCGGGCTGCAGTTCGAGGACGTGCCGATCTGGCAGCCGATGGTGATGGCCGTGGTGCTCGCGGCCCCGCTGGTGCTGCGTCGCCGCCACCCGGTGACGGTCTCGGTCGTGCAGATGGTGCTCTACGTCGCGGGCGGCGAGCTCGGCATCATCGAGCTCTACGCCTCGCAGGTGGCGATGTTCATGGGCTTCTACTCGATCGGCGCATGGGATGCGAACCGCAGGCGCGCGCTCTGGTCGCGGCTGCTGATCGTGATCGTCATGGCCGCATGGCTGTCGGCCTCTGCCGTGCGCGGCTTCTTCGACCCCGAGACGGGCGAGCGCGGCGTCTCGGCGTTCTTCGCGCTGCTCATGATCCAGGTCGTCATCAACGTCGCCTACTTCGGCGGCGGCTGGATCTTCGGCGACCGCGCCTGGGCGAGCGCCCTCGAGCAGGATCGGCTCGCCGACGCGCACGCCGAGATCGCCGAGCAGCAGCAGCGGCTGGCCGAGCAGGCGGTCTCGCTCGAGCGGGTGCGCATCGCGCGCGAGCTGCACGATGTGGTCGCCCACCACGTCTCGGCGATGGGCGTGCAGGCCGGCGCGGCGCGACGCGTGCTGGCGGTCGACGCGGAGAAGGCGTCGGATGCGCTGCGGCACGTCGAGCGCTCGGCCCGCGAGGCGATCGTCGAGCTGCGGTCGCTGGTGGTGACGCTGCGCTCGGACGACGACGGCACCGCCTCGGCCCCCGAGCTCGGGGCGCTGCCCGCGCTCGTGTCGGCCGCGGTCGACGCCGGGCAGCGGGTGGTGCTCACCGAGATCGGCACGCCGCGGCCGGTCTCGCCGATGGTCGGCCTCACCGCCTACCGGATCGTGCAGGAGGCGCTCACCAACTCCCGCAAGCACGCGGGGCCGATGGCGCGGGTCGACGTGCGCGTGCGCTACCTGCCGGAGGAGCTCGAGGTGGAGATCGCCGACGACGGGCACGGCTCGGGGCTCGGCGCCCACGGCGCCGGCGCGGGCCTCGTGGGCATGCGCGAGCGGGTCGGCGCGCTCGGCGGGGCGATCGAGGTGGGGCCGCGATCGCGCGGCGGGTGGCTCGTGCGCGCGCGGATGCCCGCGGCGGCTAGCGTGGCATCGTGACGCGGATCCTGCTGGTCGACGACCAGGCGCTCGTGCGCGCGGGCTTCGAGACAATCCTCACGAGCGAGCCCGGCTTCGAGGTGGTCGGGCAGGCGCGCGACGGCGCCGAGGGCGTGGCGATGGCCGCCGGGCTCGAGCCCGACGTCATCTGCATGGACGTGCAGATGCCGGTGATGGACGGCCTCGAGGCGACCCGCGCGATCGCCGCGGGCTCGGACCACCCCGCCGTGCTGATGCTGACGACCTTCGACCGCGAGGACTTCCTGTTCGACGCGCTCTCGGCCGGCGCATCCGGCTTCCTACTGAAGACCGCCGAGCCCGAGCACCTCATCGACGCCGTGCACGCGCTCGCCCGCGGCGACGCCCTCCTCTCCCCCGAGGTGACGCGCCGCGTGATCGAGCGCTTCGCCGTCCCGGTCGAGCAGCACGCCGGTCGAGGCGCCCAGCACGATGGTCGAGCAGGCGCCGATGGCGCCGCATCGCGACCCGATCCCGCCCTCGACACGCTCACCGACCGCGAGCGCGAGACCCTGCTGCTGCTCGCGCGCGGCCGCTCGAACGGCGAGATCGCGAAGGAGCTCTTCGTCGGCGAGGCGACCGTGAAGACCCACGTGTCGAACGTGCTGCTGAAGCTCGGCATCCGCGACCGCATCCACGCCGTCATCTGGGCCTACGAGCACGGGGTGGTCGCGCCCGGCAGCTGAGTCGTCAGCCCTCGTCGGGCTCGTGCGCCAGCAGGTCGCCGGGCTGGCACTCGAGCACGCGGCAGATCGCGTCGAGCGTCGTGAAGCGCACCGCCTTCGCCCGGCCGCTCTTGAGCACGTGCAGGTTGGCGGGCGTGATGCCGATCTGCTCGGCGAGCTCCGCCACGCTCAGCCGGCGCTTCGCGAGCTCGACGTCGAGGTTGAGCACGATCGCCATCAGACCACCTCGGCCATGTCGGCCTCGAGGCCCGTGGCCCTGGCGAGCAGGCCGCGCATGACGAGCAGCAGCAGCGCGATGCCCGCGGCGCCGAAGAAGCCCATGATCAGGAAGAGGCCGACGACCGGGGGCAGCGCCTGCGCGCCCGTCAGGATCACGGCCGCGACCGCGAACAGCACCGCCGCCGCGATCGCGCACGCGGTCATGACGTCGACGAGCCGGAAGGCGCGCACATCGAAGATGCGATCCCGCGCGACCATCGACAGCAGCCGCCACATGCACACGAGCGCCACCTGCACGCAGAGGATGATCGCCCAGCAGCCGATGATGCCGGGCCACCGCAGCCCTTCGGCCGCCGGCATCTCGCGCACCGCCTCGGCGGCGAGCAGCGGCACGATCAGCAGCTGGCCCAGCAGCGACAGCAGCAGCGCCACGACGATGACGGCCTTGGCGCCGAGGATGGCGGCTCGTTGCACGGGGGCTCCTATCGTTCTTCGATGCTCGACTATCGAAAGACGATACACCGGATCGTCCGGCGCCGCTGGATCCGGGCCGAGGGGGTTGACATGACGGATGCGTCGGCGCACTATGTAGGCAGTTGCTTACGTAAGGAAGTGCCGACATGCCGATCGCGACCGACCCGCTCAGCCGCATCTTCTTCGCGCTCGCCGACCCGACGCGCCGCGCGATGCTCGAGCGGCTCGCAGCCGGCGGCGCGACCGTCGGCGCCCTCGCCGAGCCCTTCGCCATGAGCCGGCCGGCCGTCTCGCAGCACCTGGGCGTGCTCGAGCAGGCGGGGCTCATCGAGCGCACCCGGCAGGGCCAGTGGCGCAGCTGCGCCCTGCGGCCCGAGGGCCTCGACGACGCGGAGCGCTGGGTCGCCGAGCACCGCGCCGCCTGGCAGTCGCGCTTCGATCGCCTCGACGCGACGCTGGCCGATCTCGCACGCGGCCACGACGCATCCGCCACCAGCACCAGCACCAGCACCAGCACCAGCACCAGCACCACCGAACCACCCACCGAGGAGAAGGAGCAGTGATGGACACCACCAAGCAGTTCACGATCACCCGCGAGTTCGACGCGCCCCGCGAGGCCGTCTGGCGCGCGTGGACCGACCCGGCGATCGCCGCCCAGTGGTGGCACCCGCACGAGGTTGTCACCAAGGAGGGCTCGACCCGCATCGACCTGCGCGAGGGCGGCAGCTACGCCTACACGATGGTCATCCCCGACGGCACCGAGTACCCCACCGGCGGCGAGTACCTCGAGGTGCGCGAGCCGGAGCGGCTGCGCTTCACCTGGGCAGACCCGGGCGACGAGCAGCGCGAGGCCCCGGTCATCACCATCGACCTGGCCGAGCTGGCTGACGACCGCTGCGAGATGACCTTCCACCTGCTGGGCATCGACGACGATCGCCCGAGCGACCACGGCGTCTTCGACGGCTGGAACGAGGCCTTCGAGGAGCTCGACGACGTGCTCGTGCGCGCATGATCACCGTCGAGCAGATCGTCTCGGCCGACGGGTACGCGGCCGAGCCGGACGGCGGCATGCGCTTCGTCGACGCCACCACGCCGGCCGACGAGCTCACCGACGAGGACCAGCTGACGATGCTCGCGTCGATCGACGCGATCCTGCTCGGGCGCCGCACCTACGAGATGTTCGCCGGCTACTGGCCGACGGCCGACCCCGCGGTCGAGCGCGTCGCCCCCATCATCAATAGGCTGCCCAAGCTCGTCGTCTCGTCGACGCTCGAGCGGGCGCCGTGGGGCAAGGGCGAGATCGAGATCGTGCGCCCCGAGCCGAGCGCGGCGGATGCCGTGCGCGCGCTCGAGGGCCGCTTCGGCTCGATCATCGTCTGGGGCTCGCTCTCGCTCGCCGACGCCCTGCTCGAGGCGGGCCTGGTCGCGCACCTGCGACTGCGCACCTGCCCCGTGCTGATCGGCGACGGGCGGCGCTTCGCGCCCGACGCCCTCGGGCAGCGGCTGCTGCGGCTCGAGTCGTCGACGCCGCTGCCCTCCGGGCACCTCGTGACGCAGTACGCGCTCGACTGACTACGGCCGCGGCCGCCGCGTCAGCTCGAGCCGCACGAGCGGCAGCAGGTGCTTGGCGATCACGACCGTCGCCACCGTGTCGTCGAGCTCGACGCCCAGGCCGATCACGTGCTCGTCGTCGATGCCGACGGCCGGCACCTCGACGCCGTCGACCGTGACGGATGCGTCGACCGCGTCGCGCGCGTCGGGCTCGTCGACGAAGGTGCCGCGCTCCATCGGCCGCGGATGCCGCTGCTCCTGGAAGGTGTTCGCGATCACGTTCCACATGTGGGTCGCGAGCCGCTCGGCGACCGTCAGGCTCGCGAAGCGCGGCACGTGCGTCTGCACCGCCTCGTACAGCGACGGGAAGCGCATCCACCGCATCCACTCGACCGAGGTGGCCGAGAGCCGCGGCGAGGGGTTCTCGAGCGCGTCCTCGAGCTCTGGCGTCAGCGCCACGTGGTTGATCGGGTCGTCGAGGTCGTCGGGGTTCCAGAAGACCGCATAGGTGATCGCCGCCGCCTCGTAGGCCCAGCTGCCGTCGCCGCCCGAGGCGATCGTGTTGACGCCGATCTCGCGCAGCGCCGGCTGCGGCACGAGCGTCGCGAGCCGCACGGGGAACGCCGCCGAGACGCCCTCGAGCGTCGGCGGCTCGGGCAGCGGGCCATCGTGCTCGGCGAACTCCATGCCCACGACGATGCCGCCCGGGGCCGCCCGCCGCCACCCCCCGCATCCGGTCTCCGACCGGCCGCCCTGCCGCACCGGCCTCACATCGAGCCGAGCGCATCCGTCACGCTCGCCTCGATGCGCAGCCCCTCGAGCACCCGCAGCAGCTGCCGCTCCTCGTATCGGAAGTGGCTCTCCATGATCGCCGCGATGCCCTCGAGATGCCGGTCGAGCACGGCGGCATCGGCCGCGCGATCCACGGCGGCGCGCAGGCCCTGCAGCAGGTGGGCGATCATCGAGTGATCCTGCTCGAGCGCCCGCAGCACCGGCGCGAGCCCGGGGTGCGCCGCCTCGATGCCGGGGAACAGCGCGCGGTCCTCGCCGCGATGGTGCTCGTCGAGCGCCACGCAGAAGCCGTGGCAGTACAGCAGCAGGTCGCGGGCAGCCCGCTCGGTCGAGCCGGGATCGGCCTCGGCATCGCGCACCGCCGCGCGGGTGAGCGCCAGCGCCTCGCGGATGCGCGTGTGCACCCTGCGCAGCTCGGCGGCCCACGCGATCAGTCGGTCGGTCTCGCGCTCAGTCACGCGAGAACCAGGGGTGGGACGAAGTCATCGTCGGCCTCCCTCGATTCGGCGCCTCCATGCCTGACACGGTCTGCCACCGGCACGCGACGCTGCCGCCATCGTAGCCGCGCAGCCACGCGGGCGCCGCTCCCCCGCTCGGGGGAGCCGAAGATCCAGCCGTGCGGCGGAGGCAGGCGGGGCCGCCGACTCCGTAGCGTTGCAGCATGCTCTCCATCCACGCCATCAACCGCTCGTTCAAGGGGCACCAGGCGCTCAAGGACATCTCGTTCGAGGTGCACGACGGCCTCATGACCGGCTTCGTCGGCGCCAACGGCGCCGGCAAGACCACCGCGATGCGCATCATCCTCGGCGTGCTCGCGCCCGACAGCGGCGAGGTGCGGGTCGACGGCCGCCCGATCACCGCCGACGACCGCGCGCAGTTCGGCTACATGCCGGAGGAGCGCGGCCTGTACCCCAAGATGAAGGTGCACGAGCAGCTCGTCTACCTCGCCAGGCTGCACGGCTCGAGCACCGCCGGCGCCGGCAGGCGCGCCGACGCGCTGCTCGAGCAGCTCGGCCTCGGCGAGCGCCGCAACGACACCCTCGAGTCGCTCAGCCTCGGCAACCAGCAGCGCGCGCAGATCGCCGCGGCGCTCGTGCACGAGCCCACCGCCCTGGTGCTCGACGAGCCCTTCTCGGGCCTCGACCCGATGGCCGTCGAGACCACGCTCGAGGTGCTGCGCGACGTGGCCAACGCGGGCGCCCCTGTGCTCTTCTCGAGCCACCAGCTCGACGTCGTCGAGCGGCTCTGCGACTCGCTCGTCATCCTCGCTCACGGCGAGGTGCGCGCGGCCGGCACCCGCGACGAGATCCGCGCGGCGCACACGCGCCCCGAATGGGTGCTCGAGACCGACGACGCCGGCTTCGTGCGCGGCATCGGCGGCATCGAGGTGCTCGAGTTCGACGGCGGCCACGTGCGCTTCGCCGCCGAGAGCGCCGAGGCGGCCGACCGCGTGCTGCGCGAGGCGATCGAGCGCGGCACGGTGCGCAGCTTCGCCCCCTCCATCCGCCCGCTGAACCAGATCTTCCAGGAGGTCGTCCGATGAGCGTCACCACCCCGGCCGGCACCGCCGCATCCGCCCACAACCGCCGCGGCCGCACGGGCTTCTGGGCCGCGACCGGCATCGTCGCGCAGCGCGAGATCATGATCCGGCTGCGCTCGAAGGCCTTCATCATCTCGACCGCGATCATGCTCGCGCTCATCCTGGCCGGCGTCATCTTCTCGTCCGTCGGCCCGGCGCTGTTCGACGAGGACACCACGGTCGCCGCCGTCAGCGCCGTCGCACCGGCCCTGCAGGGCATGGACGGCATCGTCGTCGACACGCTCGGGTCTGCGGATGCGGTGCGCCAGGCGGTGCAGGCGGGCACCGTCGACGCCGGTGTCGTGCAGGGCAGGGGGGCCAGCGGCCTGCTCGTGATCGGCGATCGCGAGACGCCGTCGGCGCTCGTGCAGATGCTGAGCGTGACCCCCGAGGTCGAGCTGCTCGACCCGAACGCGCCGAACCCGATGCTCACCTACTTCATCGGCATCGCCTTCGGCATCGTGTTCTTCTCCTCGGCCATCACCTTCGGCCAGACGATCGCGCAGTCGGTCGTGGAGGAGAAGCAGTCGCGCATCGTCGAGATCATGCTCGCCGCCGTGCCGGCCCGCGCCATCCTGGCCGGCAAGGTGATCGGCAACTCGGTGCTCGCCTTCGGGCAGATCATCCTGATCGCCGCGGTCGTGCTGCTGGGCGGCGCCGTCACCGGCTCGCAGCTGCTGCTCGACGGGCTCGGCATGCCGATCGTGTGGTTCGTGATCCTCTTCACCGTCGGCTTCGTCATGCTCGCCGCGCTGTTCGCCGCGGCCGCCGCGCTCGTCTCGCGCGCCGAGGATCTGGGCACCGCGACGAGCCCGCTGATGATGCTCGTGATGCTGCCCTACATCGCCGTGATCATCTTCAACAACAACCCGGTGGCGCTGCAGATCATGTCGTACGTGCCGTTCTCGGCGCCGGTGGCGGTGCCGATGCGCACCTACCTGCAGACGCAGGCCTGGTGGGAGCCGATGCTCTCGCTCGGCATCCTGATCGTCTTCACCGTGCTGGTGATCGGCTTCGCCGCCAAGGTCTACGAGCGCTCGCTGCTCAAGACCGGCTCGATGATCAAGTGGAAGGACGCGCTGAAGGCCTGACGCCTCCGCCGCGCCGCTCCTCGAGCGGTCGCGAACGGCCCGGTTCCCCCGCGGAACCGGGCCGTCGTTGACCGCTCGCGATGCCGCCCGTAGGCTCGACGGCATGGGAACCCTGTGCAGCAGCTCGACCGCCATCGCGGCGAGCTGCACCGGCATGATCGCCAGCATCCGGCTGCGCCGCCGCTGACGGCGCGCTGCTCCCGGAACCTCTGAACGCACTGCAGCTCGCCGTTCGCCACCGCCGGCGCGGCGCCGTTCACGCTGCCCGGCTCCTTCGCGAACCGGAGCACCCATGCCTCGCACGACCCATCCGCGCGCCCACGCGCGCGCCAACGCCCCGCAGCCCGGCCGCCACGAGCTCGGCCAGAACTTCCTCGTCGACCGCCGCGTCGTGGCCGACGTCGTCGCGCACGTCGCCGCCACGCGCGGCCCGATCCTCGAGATCGGGCCCGGCGACGGCGCGCTGACGGTGCCGCTCGCCCGGCTCGCGCGACCCATCCGCGCGCTCGAGGCCGACCCCCGCCGCGCGGCCCGGCTCGCCGAGCGCAGCCCGCGGGCCGTGCGCGTCGAGCATGCCGACGCGCTCGCGCACCGCTTCGAGCCGCACCCGCACGTGGTGGTCTCGAACCTGCCCTTCCACATCACCACCGCCATGCTGCGGCGGCTGCTCGTCGCGCCCGGGTGGACGGATGCGGTGCTCATCGCGCAGTGGGAGGTCGCGCGCCGCCGTGCCGGCGTGGGCGGCGCGACGCAGCTCACCGCCCAGGCGGCGCCGTGGTTCGAGTTCGCGCTCGCGCGGCGCATCCCGCGGCAGGCGTACCGGCCGATGCCGCAGGTCGACGGCGGCCTGTTCACCGTGCACCGGCGGGCGCAGCCGCTCGTGCCGCTCGCCGAGCGCCGGGCGTACGCCGCGCTCGTCGCGCGCGTGTTCGGCAGCGGCGGACACGGGCTCGCCCGCATCCTGCCGGCGGCGCGCGTGCTGCCTCCGCGGGCCGCGAAGCGCTGGCTGCGCGACCGCGGCCACGCGGCCGGCGGGCTGCCGCGAGACCTCGCGCCCGAGGACTGGGCCGCCCTCTGGCGCGCCCACCGCGCCGCCGGCTGAGCACCGCATCCGCCCGGTGCGTGAACCGCGAGCGGCGGGCCGCCGGAGCGGATCCGCGACACCCGCTTGACAGGTTGGTGGGTTGCGTGGTTCATTAGTCGAGTAATGAACCAAAGGGGCGAGATGCGCAGCTCGACCCAGACACCCGAGGAGGCAGTGATGCTCGATGAGAGCAAGCCGCTGTTCCAAGCAGTCGCTGAGCAGATCGAGGACGGGATCCTCGACGGCACCTACGCCGAGGACGATCCCGTGCCCTCGACCAACCAGCTGGCCGCGTTCCTCCGCATCAACCCAGCCACCGCCGGCAAGGGCCTCGGGCTCCTCGTCGACGCGGAGGTGCTCATCAAGAGGAGAGGGATCGGCATGTTCGTCGCCCCCGGCGCCCGCGAGGCGCTCCGTCAGCGCCGCAAGTTCGCGTTCCAGGACCAGTACATCGCACCGCTGCTCCGCGAGGCAGCACAGCTCGGGATCACCCCCGAGGAGCTCGCGGGCATGATCACGAAGGAAGTCGCACGATGACCGCCATCAGCACCACCGGCCTCACCAAGCGCTACCCGGAGGTCGCCGCTCTCGACGACGTCTCCATCCGCCTCGAGGAGCACCGCATCCACGGCCTGCTGGGCCGCAACGGCGCCGGCAAGACCACCCTCATGCAGCTGCTCACCGGCCAGGTCTTCGCGACCTCGGGCGAGATGCAGGTGCTGGGCGGCACGCCGGTCGAGAACGTCGAGGTGCTCTCGCAGACCGTCTTCATCCAGGAGAGCCAGAAGTACCCCGACACCTTCCGCGCCAGCGACGTGCTGCGCATCGCCGCAGGCGCCTACCCCAACTGGGATCAGGCCTACGCCGACCGGCTCGTCGAGCAGTACCGGCTGCCCGCCAAGCGCCTCATCAAGAAGCTCTCGCGCGGCCAGCTCTCGGCGATCGGCATCGTCATCGGGCTCGCCGCGCGGGCGCCGCTGACGTTCTTCGACGAGCCCTACCTGGGCCTCGACGCGGTCGCGCGGCAGATGTTCTTCGACGACCTGCTCGCCGACTACACCGAGCACCCGCGCACGATCGTGCTCTCGACGCACCACATCGACGAGGTCGCGAACCTGCTCGAGCACGTCGTCATCCTCGATCAGGGCAAGGTGCTGCTCGAGGCCGACACCGACGACCTGCACGACGCGGCCATCACCGTCTCGGGCAAGGCGTCGGCGGTGGATGCGTTCCTGGCGGGCCGCGAGGTGCTCGAGCGCAAGGCGCTGGGCAGCCTGGCCACCGCCACCATCACGCCCCGCGACGGCGACGAGCTCGCCGCCCGCGAGGCGGGCCTGGATCTCACCCAGGTCTCCCTGCAGGCGCTCTTCGTGCACCTGACCACAGCCAACGCGGCCTCGGCCGCCGACCCCGCGCCCTCCCGCGCGGCTGCCTGAGAGGAGTCGTCATGCGCATCCGCAACGTCGTCCAGCTCCACACCGTCAACAAGCTGCAGGCCTTCGGCTGGCCGCTGCTGATCATGCTCTTCTCGCTCGCGATCGTGCTGGTCATCGGCGCCATCGTCGGCAGCGTCGGCGGGGACACCGCCCGCGAGGGCATGCATCGGGGCATGCAGTTCAACGGCGCGATCTTCGCGCTGCTCGGGCCGCTGATCGGCTTCGGCTTCACCGCCATGGGGCAGTACTTCCCGCTGGCGCTCGGCCTCGGCCTCACGCGTCGCGAGTTCGCGACCGGCACCGCCCTGGTGTTCGCCGGCAACGCGCTCTTCTACGCCGTGATCGTCACGATCGGCAAGCTCATCGAGGTCGGCACCGGCGGCTTCGGGCTCAGCATCCGCTTCTTCGACGTGGTCTACACGGGCATCGGCGAGTGGTGGCAGACGCTCATCCAGACGTTCCTGCTGATCCTCGTGGTCTCGCTCATCGGCGCCGCGATCACCACCGCCTTCCACCGCTGGGGCCAGTCGTTCCTGTGGATCTTCTGGCTCACGCTCGCGGTGATCGTCGTCGGCGGCGTGCTCGCCGCGGTGGTCTCGGTGCCCTTCCGCGACGCGGTGGTCTCGATCGCGGGCATGGGCTGGGTGCCGTGGATGGCCGTCACCGCCGGCATCGGCGTCATCGGCGGCGCCATCTGGCTCACCCTGGTGCGGCGGGCGCAGGCGCGCTAGCGGCACCGCATCCGCCCGACGACCGAGGGCCCGTCTCCGCACGCTGCGGCGACGGGCCCTCGGTCGTGCTCGCTCAGCCGAGCGGATCGGCCTCCCGCTCTGCGCGCTCGGCCTCGGGGTCGTCGGCGCCCAGGCCGTGGCCCGGGGAGGATGCCGGCTGCACGGGCGAGCCCGCCCCGCCCTGCGTCGCGCCGGTGCCCTCCTCGGGCGAGTCGGCCTGCCGCACGGGCGAGCCCGCGCCGGCATCCGAGGGGCCGAGGCCCTGCGCGGGCGACGAGCGATCCTGCGCGGGCGCGCCGCCCTGCTCGGTCGCCGACCCCGCGCCCTCGACGGGCGAGCCTGCGCCCTCGAGCCGGTCGGTGCCGCCCTGCAGCGGCTCGTCGGCGCCCTGCGGCGACCGGCCGTCGAGCGACGCCTCGGCGTCCTGCGACTCGGCCGCGACCTGCTCGCCGCCGCCGTCGTGCTCGGCGCCCGTCGTGCCGCCGTACTGCCCGGCGCCGGCGCCCGTGCCGGTCTCGCCGAGCGGCGCGTCGACCTCGCCGTCGGGATGCACGGGGCGCGCGCCCTCGGGCACGCCGGTCTCCCCGGGGCCCGGCTGGTCGGGCCGGTCGAACTGGTTCTCGTCCATCTGCTCCTCCGATCCTGATGCGGTCGGCGCCGGTGCGCCGCTGGCTCCGCGGGGTGCTCCCCTGCTTGGCATTGTGGCGCGATCGGCGGCGTTCCTGTACCCCGCACTTCGCCCGCCGCCGGTCTGCGAGGATCGTCGGGTGCAGACGCTCCACGACCCGGCCCGCCGCGGCTTCGCATCCGACAACTACTCCGGCGTGCACCCCGAGGTGCTCGCCGCCATCGTGCAGGCGAACGGCGGCCACCAGACCGCCTACGGCGCCGACGACTACACCGCCCGCCTGCAGCAGGTCGTGCGGGGGCACTTCGGCGAGCAGGCGGAGGCGTTCCCGGTCTTCAACGGCACCGGCGCCAACGTCGTCGCGCTGCAGTCGCTGCTGCCCCGCTGGGGCGCGGTGGTCGCGGCGAGGAGCGCGCACATCAACGTCGACGAGGGCGGCGCCCCCGAGAGGGTCGGCGGCATGAAGCTGCTCACGGTCGAGACGCCCGACGGCAAGCTCACCCCCGAGCTCATCGACCGCGAGGCCTGGGGCTACGGCGACGAGCACCGCGCGCAGCCGCTCGCCGTCTCGATCACGCAGTCGACCGAGCTCGGCACGCTCTACACGCCCGACGAGATCGCCGCGATCGCCGAGCACGCGCACGCCAAGGGCATGCTGCTGCACGTCGACGGCGCGCGGCTCGCGAACGCCGCGGTCGCGCTCGACGCGCCGTTCCGGGCGTTCACGACGGATGCGGGGGTCGACATCCTCTCGCTCGGCGGCACGAAGAACGGGGCGATGGGCGCCGAGGCCGTCGTGACGCTCTCACCCGGCGCGGGCGAGGGCCTGGTCTACCTGCGCAAGCTGAACATGCAGCTCGCGTCGAAGATGCGCTTCATCTCGGCGCAGCTGATCGCGCTGTTCGAGGGCGAGCTGTGGCACGAGAACGCGGCGCACGCCAACGCCATGGCCGCGCGGCTGCGCGCCGCGGTCGAGCAGCTGCCGGGCGTCTCGTTCGCCTACCCGACGCAGTCGAACGGCGTCTTCGCCCGGCTGCCGGAGGGCGTGGCCGACCGCGTGCGCGACGCCTTCTTCTTCTACGACTGGGACGCATCCGCTCGGGAAGTGCGCTGGATGTGCACGTGGGACACCGCCGAGGCCGATGTGGATGCGTTCGCGGCGGCCGTGCGGGAGGCGGTCGGCGCGTAGCGCCCCCCCCCAGCCAGCCGCAGAGCTGCAGCGAGAGGCGCTCCCATCCGCGGCGCAGGAGCCGATCGCTGCAGCGCTGCGTCTGCTCTGAGCGGAACGGCTCGCTCCCGCGGGCGGCACCGATCTACCGTGAGGCATGGCGACGATGCAGCCCAGCGACGAGACGACCGAGCCGCTCGAGGCCGAGTACCCCGAGCCCGAGCCGCTCTGGCGCGAGCTGCTGGGGCGCCGGCTGCGCTGGCGGCGGCTGCAGCGCGGCGAGACGCTCGCCGAGACTGCGGGCCGCGCCGGTGTCTCGCCGCAGTACCTGAGCGAGGTCGAGCGCGGCATCAAGGAGCCCTCGAGCGAGATGGTCGCGGCCATCGCCGGTGCCCTGGGCGCGAGCCTGCTCGACCTCACGTCGGCCATCGCGTGGGAGCTCACGGCGGCGGCCGCGCCGCCCGCGCCCGTGCACCGGCTCGCCCCGGCACGGGTGCGCTCGCGCGCGACCGCGCCGGCCACGGCCATCGGGCTGGCGACCGGGCGCGCCACCGGGCTGGCGACCACGCGGGCGGCCACGCGGGCCGCCGTCGCGCTCGCGGCGTAGCCCCGGCCGCCCGCCCGCGCGCCCTACGCACGCGGGGCGCCCAGCGCATCCCGCACCATCACCTCGTCGACCAGCCCGTAGTCGCGGGCGGCGGATGCGGTGAAGACGCGGTCGTGGTCGGTGTCGGCACGCAGCGTCTCGAGGCTCTGGCCCGTCGCCTCGGCGAGGATGTGCTCGATGTCGCTGCGCACGCGCACGACCTCGTCGGCCTGCAGGATGAGGTCGGGGATCGCTCCCCTGCCCTGCGCGGCCGGCTGGTGCAGCACCACCCGCGCGTGCGGCAGCGCCGCCCGCTTGCCGGGCGCGCCGGCCGCCAGCAGCACCGCTCCGACGCCGATCGCCTGCCCGACGACCGTGGTCGCGACCTTCGGGCGGATGTAGCGCATCGTGTCGTGGATGGCGAGCATCGCGCTCGGATCGCCGCCCTCGCAGTTGATGTACAGCTGCACGTCGCGGTCGGGGTTGTCGGTCTCGAGGTGCAGCAGCTGCGCCACGAGCGCGTTGGCGACCCCGGCGTCGATCGCGGTGCCGAGGTAGACGATGCGCTCGGCGAGCAGGTGCGAGTAGACATCCATCACCCGCTCGCCGCGCGAGGACTGCGCGATGACGTTGGGGATCGTGTAGCTGCTCATCGCGGTGCCTCCTGGATGCTGCCGCGCAGCTCGCCGCCGAAGCCGACCGGCTGCCGGCCGCGCGGGGCGATGGCGGCGAAGTCGTCGACGATGCGGTCGATGAAGCCGTAGTCGAGCGCCTCCTGCGCCGAGTACCAGCGGTCGTGCAGCGAATCCTCGAAGACGCGCTCGACGCTCTGCCCGGTGTCCTCGGCGATCAGGCCGAGCACGGTGTCGCGCGTGTGGCGCAGGTCGTTGGCCTGCAGCTCGACGTCGACCGCGGTGCCCCCGATGCCGGCGGAGCCCTGGTGCATGAGGATGCGCGCGTGCGGCAGCGCGCGCCGGTGCCCGGGGGTGCCGGCCGAGAGCAGGAACTGCCCGGCGCTCGCGGCCATGCCGAGCGCGAGCGTCGCCACCTCGCAGGGGATGAGCCGCATCACGTCGCGGATCGCGAGCATCGCCGGCACGGAGCCGCCCGGCGAGTGGATCCACACGTCGATGCGCGCGGGGCTCTCGGCCGCCAGCGACAGCAGCTGGGTGGCCAGCAGCGTGCCGTTGTCGTCGTCGAGGGGGCCGTCGAGCACGAGCACGCGCTGCTCCAGCAGCTCGCGCCTGGCCCGATCGTCGAACAGTCTCGGTCTGGTGTCGTCGCTCATGGCCCCAGCGTGCGCCGCCTCGGCGGCTCTGGCGAGCGGATGCGGCCTGCGGCAGAGCCGCGCCGCTCACGGCAGAGCGCGGTCGCGCGGAACGGCGCCGGCGGCAGGTGCGGCAAGAAGCCCGCAGCAGGGGCGGCACGGCGCCCGCGCCGAAATCCCCGCGAGAGCGGGCACTCGCGCGCGATGCACAGCCGGCTGCCCGCTCTGCCGGGTGCTGCGCCCGTGCTCCGTCGGCCACCTCCGACACCGCGGCGGCGGGTCGGCGCAGGGGGCGCTACCGCAGGCGGGGGCGCGGGCGGTCGACCCGCTCGGGCTCAGTGCGGCCCACCCCGCTCACGACGAGCGCGATGAGGGCGGCGGCGAGCACCGCCTGCGCGCCGAGCCACAGCTCGCCCGCCCCGCTCCAGCCGCCCTGCCAGAGCAGCACCGCGGCGACGGTGGCGAGCACCCAGCTGCTGTCGAAGGCGATGAGCGCCGCGACCATCAGCCGGCCCGAGCGGCGACCGGCGGCGAAGATCTCGGCGATCCCCACCGCGATCATGAGCGCGCCGGTCACGAGCAGCAGCCAGGGCGCGACGCCCAGGAAGCCGCCGAGCGGGAGGGTGCCGAGCAGGTAGGCGAGGCCCAGCAGCGCCTTGAAGACGCCGTCGGCGATGAGCCCGGTGCGCGCGGCACCGGTGGCGGCGCGGGGCGTGCGCGGCGGCATGGGGCTCCTCTGCAGTGCGGAGGCCCGCCCGTGCTGTGGTGCCGGGCCTGCCCGCTCAGCCTGGCACATCCGCCACGAGCCCACCCGCGTCGGTGGCCGCTGGCATGCTGGCGGCATGGCGACGCAGCGCAGCGAGATCCCTGGCACACCCGGCACCCCCGGCGGCACCGAGGAGCGGCCCGCGGTGTTCTTCCGCGACGCGGCCGAGTTCCGGGCATGGCTCGAGGCGCACCACGAGTCGGCGACCGAGCTCTGGATGGGCCTCAACGCCAAGCACGTCTCGCCGCGCGGCCTCACCTGGGCCGAGGCGGTGCCCGAGGCGCTCTGCTTCGGCTGGATCGACTCGCTCTCGCAGAAGATCGACGACGACGCCCGCCGCCAGCGGTGGACGCCGCGCAAGCGCACCTCGGTCTGGTCGGCGGTCAACCTGGCGCACGTCGAGCGCCTGACGTCCCAGGGGCGGATGCGGCCGGCGGGCCTGGCCGCGTACGAGGCGCGGCCCGCCGACACCGGCACCGGCTACTCCTACGAGACCGCCCCCACGGCGTTGCCGCCGGAGCTGCAGCAGCACGTGGATGCCTCGCCGGCGGCGCAGGCCTTCCTGGCCGAGGCGACCGCGAGCTACCGCAGGGCGGCCATCGCGTGGGTGCTGGGCGCGAAGCGCGAGGCGACGCGCGAGCAGCGGGCGCGGCAGCTCGCCGACGACTCGGCTGCCGGCCGGCTCGTGCCGCCGCAGCGCTACGGCGATACCCCGAAGTGGGTGGAGCGGGCGGCCGTCGCCGCCGGCGCCGCCGAGCCCGCTGGCTGAGGAGCGCCCGGGCACCGCCCGAGCGCGTCTTGAAGCCCTACGCGCCCAGGTGCCGAGCCAGATTCGCCAGCGACTGCCCCAGCCCCAGCTCGTGGTCGGCCTGCGAGATGCCTGCCGGCACATCCGCCGCGGCGACCGTCACGCGGGTGCCGGCCTGCACGGGCTCGAGCCGCCAGGTCATGCGCATGGCGCCGCCGAAGCGCTCCTCGTCCGACGCGAACGCGACCCGCTGCACCACCAGCCGCCCGGGCACGAGCTCGACGAAGGTGACGCGCGAGACGTCGGTGTCGTCGGTGGTCTTCGCGTCGACCGCCGCGGTGAAGCGCAGCGTGAGGGTGAAGCCCCCGCCCTCCCGCGCATCCATCGCCTCGATCGTGCCGCTCGCGTCGTCCGGCGGCAGCCAGGCCGCGAGCGCCACCGGGTCGAGCAGCGCCTCGTAGACGGCGCCCGGTGCTGCGGCGATCACCGTCGAGGCGCGGTCGACCCGCCCGCTCTCGCGCGTCGAGGCGCGGTTCGCCCGCCCGCCGGCGATCGCCCGCACCGCGGCGGCGAGCCCCAGCGCGAGGTCGTCGAAGGTGAGCGCCTCGCCATCGTGCGTGACGGCGGATGCGGGTGCCGACGCATCCGCATCGGTCTCGGCACCGACGGTGGCCGCCCCGCGCGAGCGCACCGCCGGCACGTGCACGAAGCCGCCCGGCACGTCGAGCCCCGCGACCAGGTACGCGACGTGGTTGCAGAGGAAGCGGCCGGCGTCGTCGCTGGCGTCTGCGGGCAGGCCGACGGCGAGGATGGCGGTGGCGAGCGCGTCGGCGTCGAAGCCGGAGGGGCGCCGGGCCGGCCCCGCGGGGTCGATGGGGGTGGCACGCGGCTGCGCGCCGGCGTTGTCGGGGATGCGCGCGTCGTCCTCGTTGACGCCCCAGCGCTCCGGGGTGATCGCCGAGCGGCCGCCGGCCTCGCCGACCGCGAGCACCGCATCCGGCCGGTGCAGCTCGACGAGCGCCGCGAGCGCGCCGCCGGCGGTGGCGAAGGCGACGGGCAGGCTGCCGGTGACGAGCTCGACGCCGGGCTGCGGGTCGGCGGCCCAGGCGTCGGCGAGCCTGCGCACCGCCTCGTCGCTCGCATTCTCGGGGTCGCCGCCGAAGGGCTCGAAGCCGGTCACCAGGATCTTCACCCGCTCATCCTGCACCCGCTGCCTGAGCGGGCCCCGCCCGGGCGCGCCGCCGGGTCTCGCTCACGAGGTGGCGCAGACCGCCCGGTCGACCCCCGCATCCGCCCCCCATGCGCCATCTCGTCCCGCGGCCCCGCCACGAAGTGGCGCGAACGGCCCGGTACGAAGCATGGAGCGCGTCTCTTGCGCCACCTCGCGGCTCACCGGCGGTGCGCCATCACGCGTTCGCGCGCGTATCGCCGCCTGACCCGCACGCACACCGCCCCGCGAGCGCGCGCGTGGCGCGAGGAGCGCCCCAAGCGCGGCAAGATGGACGAATGACCGTCGCAGGCTTCGACATCGGTGGCACCAAGATCGCCGGCGTGGCACTCGCCGCGCCCGCCGCGCCCGGGGGCCGCACCGAGGCCGACGTGCTCGTGCGCACCCACCGGCACCACAGCATCCACGGGCCCGAGTCGCTCGTCGACGCGGTCGCCGCCAACGTGCGCGAGCTCGACGAGCAGCTCGCCGCCGCCGGGCACCCGCCGATCGCGTCGGTGGGACTGGCGCTCGCCGCCTGGATGACGCGCGACCGCGAGACGGTGATCTGGGCGGCGCACCTGGGCGTGCGCGACGCGCCCGTGAAGGCCATGCTCGAGCAGCGCCTCGGCCTGCCGATCGTGCTCGACAACGACGCCGACGGCTACCTGATGGGCGAGGACGCCATGGGTGCGGCGGCGGATGCGTCGTCGTCGATCCTGATCGCGCTCGGCACCGGGGTGGGCGGCGCGTACGTCGCCGACGGCCGGCCGCTCATCGGCGCCAACGGGCTGGGCGCAGAGCTCGGGCACGTCACGATCGACGAGTCGGGGCCGCGCTGCTCGTGCGACGCGTACGGCTGCCTCGAGGCCTTCGCGGGCGGCAACGCCCTGCGGCGCGAGGCCGCGGGGGTGCCGGCCGCGGTGGCGCTCGCTCCCGACGGCGTGCCGACGGCCGAGCACCTCGCGGGCGCCGCGCGGGCCGGCGATGCGGCGGCGATCGCCGTGATGGAGGGCGCCGGGCGTGCGGTGGCGGCAGGCCTGCGGCGGCTGCTGCCGGCGTTCGACCCCGAGGTGGTGGTGCTGGGCGGCACGGTGATGCTCTCGTGCGCCGACCTGCTGCTGCCCGTCATCGAGGCCTCGCTCGCCGAGCACGCGCCGCTGCAGGGTGTGCCGCAGCCGCGCCGCCTCGCGCTCGCGCAGCTCGGCGGCCACGCGGCGGCGATCGGCGCCGCGGTGCTCGCCGCACCCTGACGGCGCGCGCAGCGCTTGCGGCCGCTGCAGCGAGATGCGGAAGTGCCCTCATTCGCGGGGCGAACGAGCACTTCGGCATCTACGTCTGCTCACCGCGCAGCGTGCGCGTCAGGCTCGCGGAACGCTGCGCGCGCCACCGCGCAGAGCAAGAGCGCCCCGCCGGGGTGAACCGGCGAGGCGCTCTCGAAGGGGGTCCTGGGCTCAGCCCTGCGCGCGGCGCGGGGCGCGGCGCTCGCCGCCCGAGCGGCCGCCGCCGCGCTGCTCGCCCGACTGCATGCTGCCGCCGCCGCCGGACGACCAGGCGACCGAGGAGCCGCCGCGCGGGGCGCCGCCACGGCCGCCCTGGCCGCGCTGGCCCGCGGGCTGGCCGCTGCGCTGGCCGCGTGCGGGCTGGCCCTGACGGCCGCCCTGGCCGCCGGCGCCGGCGCCCTGCTGGCGCTGCTTCGTCTCGGGACGACCCGAGCGATCCTTCTTGGGGCGCTCCGAGCGGGCCGCGCCACCGGCCGCGCCGTGCGCGCCCGAGCCGGCCACGCCGTCACGCCCGGCGCGCTTGCGTCGCGCGTTGGCGCCCTGCGAGGAGCCGCCGCCGCGCTGCTGCGGCAGCTCGTTGCCCGAGCCCGGGCCACCGGGAACCGGGGCCACGTGCGGCGCGTACGGCCCGACCAGCGTGTCCACCGCATCCGACGACGCCGTGACGATCTGCGGCTGCACCGTGATGGCGGCCTTGCGCAGCAGCGTCATCGTGTCGCGGCGCTGCGCGGGCAGCATCACCGTGGCGACGTCGCCCTCCGAGCCCGCACGAGCGGTGCGGCCCGAGCGGTGCAGGTAGGCCTTGTGCTCCATGGGCGGGTCGACGTGCACCACGAGCTCGACGTTGTCGACGTGCACGCCGCGAGCGGCGACATCCGTCGCCACCAGCACGCGCACGGTGCCGTCGGAGAACTGCGCCAGGTTGCGGTCTCGGGCGTTCTGCGACAGGTTGCCGTGCAGGTCGACGGCGGGGATGCCGGATGCGGTGAGGTGCTTCGCGAGCTTCTTCGCCTGGTGCTTGGTGCGGGTGAAGAGGATGCGGCGGCCCATGCCCGACGCGAGCCGGCGCACGAGCAGGTTCTTGTCGTCGGGGGCGACCTCGAAGACGTGGTGCGTCATCGCGGCGACGGGCGAGTTGGCCTCGTCGACCGAGTGCATGACCTCGTTGGTGAGGAAGCGCTTGACGAGCTTGTCCACGCCGTTGTCGAGCGTGGCCGAGAACAGCAGGCGCTGGCCCGACGAGGGGGTCTTGTCGAGGATCTTCGTGACGACCGGCAGGAAGCCGAGGTCGGCCATGTGGTCGGCCTCGTCGATGACGGTCATCTCGATCGCCTGCAGCGAGGCGATGCCCTGCTTCATGAGGTCCTCGAGGCGGCCGGGGCAGGCGACGACGATGTCGACGCCGTTGCGCAGCGCGGTCTCCTGCGGGCGCTGCGAGACGCCGCCGAAGATGGTGGTGACCGTCAGGCCCGCCGCCTTCGCGAGCGGTGCGATCTCGGTCGCGATCTGGGTGGCGAGCTCACGCGTCGGCGCGAGCACGAGGCCGAGCGGCAGGCCCTTGCGGCGGCCGCCGCCGGCGAGCTCGCCGGCGAGGCGCGCGACCAGCGGGATGGAGAACGCGAGCGTCTTGCCCGAGCCGGTCTTGCCGCGGCCGAGCACGTCGCGGCCCGCGAGCGTGTCGGGCAGCGTGTCTGCCTGGATCGGGAACGGGTGCTCGCGGCCGGCTTCGCGCAGCGCGGCGACCAGCTTGGCGGGCACGCCGAGCTCGGCGAAGGTGGTGGTGGCCTCTGGGGCCGTGATGGTGTCAGTCAATGGGTGCTCTTTCTGTGAGCGTGCGTGCGCACCCTGCCACCCGCACGCTGGTGCAGGCGTTCTTCTTGGGTGGGTGCGTCGACGCAGTTCGGCGAGCGCGGCGGTGGCCGCGATCGTTCGCCGTGGAAGGTTCATCGACGCCCGGAGATCCCGGACGGAGAGAGGAGCGTTCAACGACGCAGGCGGGCCGACTTCGATGCCGGATCCGCGCAGTGCACCCAGTCTAGCAGGCGGGGTCTGACATCACCTAGGACTCCGCGCCGGAGCCCGCGCCGGCGGCTCGCCGCATCCGCTCGCCCATGCGCGCCAGCGCATCGCGCAGCGCGGGCGGATCGAGCACCTCGAAGTCGAAGCCGGCGCTGGCGACGTACACGGCGGATGCGTCGAGGTCGTCGGTGCCGAAGACGACGAGCGTCGTGCCGTCGTCGCGCTCCGCCGCCTCGACGATCTGCGGGCCGAAGCGCTGCCGCACCTGCGCGAGGCTCGCGCGCATCACGACCCGGCAGCGCACGGGGTAGGGAGCGGTGGCGATCGAGCTGCCGACGAACCGCGCGGTCGCCTCGTCGGGGATCGCGCGCTCGGGGAAGGGCGCGCCCAGCGGCAGCCGCGGCTCGAGCCGGTCGAGCCGGAAGGTGCGCCAGGCGTGCTGCTCCGGCACGTGCGCCACCAGGTACCAGCGCTCGGCCGTGTGCACGATGCGGTGCGGCTCGACCTCGCGCCGCACCTCGGTGCCGTCATGCCGTCGGTAGTGGATGCGCAGGCGGCGTCGTTCACGGATCGCGCGGGCGACGAGCACGACGGCCTCGAGGTCGACCGGTGAGCCGCCGCCGAGGCCCACCATCGACTGCGACAGCCCCGCGATGCGCTCGCGCGCCTCGTCCGAGAGGGAGTGCTCGAGCTTGGCCAGCGCGCTGAGCGCCGCCTCGCCGAGCCCGCCGACGGCGCCGATCGCGGCGCCGCGCAGACCGACCGCGATGGCGACGGCCTCCTCCGGCGCGAGCACGAGCGGCGGCACCGACGCCCCCGCGCCCAGCCGGTAGCCGCCCGCGGGGCCGGGCACCGCATCCACCCCGTACCCGAGCTCGCGCAGGCGCTGCACGTCACGGCGCACCGTGCGCTCGGTGACCGCCATGCGCCGCGCGAGCGCCGGTGCGGCGTGCACCCCGCCGGCCTGCAGCAGCGCGAGCAGCGCGAGCGCGCGAGCGGTGGGATCGGGCACGCCACGAGCCTGCCATACCCGGACACGATGTGTCCGCATCACCCGCTTGAGTGGAGGCATGACAACCACCGCCGACACCGCCGTCCGCCCCTTCACCATCGACATCCCGCAGGCCGACATCGACGAGCTGCACGAGCGGCTGGCCCGCACCCGCTGGGCACCCACGTTCGCCGGCGACACTCCCCTGCACGGGGTGCCGCAGGCGACCCTGCGGCGGCTGGCCGAGGCGTGGCAGTCCTTCGACTGGCGCGACTACGAGGCGCGGCTGAACGCGCTCGACCACGTCGAGACCGTCATCGACGGGCAGCGGGTGCACGCGGTGCACGCGCCCTCGCCGCATCCGGACGCGACACCCGTCATCCTCACGCACGGCTGGCCCCACTCGTTCCTCGAGCACCTGCACCTGATCGAGCCGCTCACCCGGCCCGAGCTGCACGGCGGCGATGCGGCGGATGCGTTCCACGTCGTGATCGCGTCGGTGCCGGGCTTCGGATTCTCCACCCCGCTGGGCGACGGCGTCGACGTGAGCGATGCGGCCACGGCTGCGCGGTGGCTTGAGCTCATGACGAGGCTCGGCTACGACCGATTCGTCGCGCACGGCGGCGACGTGGGCGCGGGCATCTCGCCGGAGATCGGCCGGCTGGCGCCCGATCGCGTCATCGGCGTGCACATCACCGGCACGCTCGGCGGCTTCGTCAGCGCCGAGGAGGGCGACACGATGCAGCTGAGCGAGCTCGAGCGCGATCGCATCGCGCGCGTCGACGCCTTCATGCAGCACGAGTTCGGCTACATCGCCCTGCAGGGCACGCGGCCGGCGCTGCTGGGCGCGATGGTGGCCGACTCGCCGGTGGCGCAGCTCGCCTGGATCTACGACAAGCAGCAGGCCTGGAGCTGGCCGGCCGAGCGCGAGGCGACCGAGGTGCTGGGGCTGGAATGGGTGCTGGCGAACGCCTCGCTCTACTGGTTCACCCGCTCGGCGGGCTCGGCCGCGTACGTCGGCTACGCGCAGGGCACCGGATGGGGCGAGCCCGAGCCCCCCTCCGGCGTCCCGACCGCGGCGATCCAGTTCGCCCACGACGTCGGCATCCGCGCGAAGGCCGAGCAGGAGCACACCATCGTGCGCTGGACCGACGTCGACCGCGGCGGCCACTTCGGCGCCATGGAGGAGCCGGAGCTCGTGGTCGACGACCTGCGCGCCTTCGTCCGCTCGCTGCGCTGAGCGGCCACGTCGGAGCGAGGCGCTCGCGCAGCACCCGCGAGCGCTCGGGCGACGGCCAGGCGCGGGGCATACCGTCGGGCGCGACGACGGAAGGACGGACCCATGACGCACGTGCAGGCATCCCCGACCCGCGCATCCGATGACACGCTCGCCTTCATCACGAAGGGCTACGGCTTCGGCCGCCACATCTGGCGACGCGCCCGCGGCGCGGCAGCGCGCGCGGTGCCGCTGCGGCTGCTGGGCGGCGACTCGCTGCTGGTGCGCGGCGCCGAGGGCGTCGAGCTCTTCTACGACGAGGGGCGGATGCGTCGGCACGGTGCGATGCCCGCGTTCATCCAGGAGACGCTCTTCGGGCACGGCTCGGTGCACAGCCTCGACGGGGCAGAGCACCGGCACCGCAAGGCGAGCTTCCTCGACGTCGCCTACGAGGACACGCAGGTCGAGCGGCTGCTGCCGCACCTGGAGCGCGAGTGGCGCACCGAGCTCGACGCGTGGGTCGCGGGCGGCGAGCGCTCGGCCTACGACGCGGCGGTCGGCGCGCTCGGGCGCGCGATCATGCGCTGGGCCGGGCTGCCGGGCACGGCGGAGGCGAAGACCCGCTGGGCGGCGCGCGAGGCGCAGATCGTCGACGGCTTCGGCGTGCCCTACTCGCCCGAGTTCCTGCTCGCCGGCCTCAACCGGCTGTGGTGCGACCGGCACGCGAAGGAGCTCGTCGAGGCGGTGCGCGCCGGCACGCTCGAGGCGGCGGAGGGCACCGCGCTGCACGCGTGGGCGTGGCACCGCGGCCCCGACGGCGAGCTGCTCGAGGCGAAGCTCGCGGGCGTCGAGCTGCAGAACGTGCTGCGCCCCACGATCGCCGTGGCGCGCTTCGTCGCCTTCGCCGCCAAGCGGCTGCACGAGCGACCCGAGTGGCGCGAGCGCATCGCGGCCGAGGTCGAGGAGCGGGGCAGCGTCACCGAGGGCCCGCTCGCGACCGCCTTCGCGCAGGAGATCCGCCGCACGGCGCCCTTCGTGCCGATGCTGCCCGCGCAGGCGACGGCCGACATCGAGCTCGACGGCGAGCGCCTGGCCGCCGGCGACCGGGTGCTGATCG
The DNA here is from genome assembly GCA_007988785.1 of Agrococcus baldri. Classification (GTDB taxonomy): domain Bacteria; phylum Actinomycetota; class Actinomycetes; order Actinomycetales; family Microbacteriaceae; genus Agrococcus; species Agrococcus baldri_A. The sequence continues at coordinate 5,666 of BJUU01000031.1, read as the reverse complement.
ACATCCTCGGCACGAACACCGACACCGAGTCGTGGGAGCGGGCGAACGAGTTCGACCCCGAGCGCTTCGTGGGCCGCGACGACTGGGAGTCGATGCCGGCATTCGTGCCGCACGGCGGCGGCCACCCCGCCACCGGCCACCGCTGCCCGGGCGAGAAGATCGCCATCGCGGGACTCGCCGCGGCCGTCGCGGCGCTCAGCGACCCGCGGGTGACGATCCTCGGTGAGGGCCTCGACGTGAACCGGCGCCGGCTGCCCACCAAGCCCGCGTCCGGTGGTCTCGTGCGCAGCGCATCCGCCGTCGCATCCGGCTCGCGCTGCCCGATCCACTGACGCCCGCGGCAGCGATTCCCCGCCGATCTCCAGGCCTCGACGGTACCCTCGGGCAACGACGAGGAGGTCGCCATGGAGCCGACACCGCAGAGCAACGCCCGTCAGCGCGAGCCGATCATGCACCGCACGGCGCCGGAGGCGGCGCCCATGGTGGCGGGGCGCGCGACCGGCTGGGGCACGCGGCGGCAGGCCATCGTCGGCGTCACGATGCTCGCCGTCGGCATCGCGCTGGCGCTCGGCGCCGTCATCGCGCTCGGCGGCCGCGTCTTCCCGACGTTCGCCACGGCCCGCGAGACCGGCGCCGACGCCGCGAGCGTGTTCTTCATGGGCGCGCAGGGCTCGACCCTCGAGCTCGTGCTGGTCATCGGCCTGATCGTGCTGCTGCCGGTCGGCATCGTCGTGGGCTGGCTGGGCTACCGGCGCATCACCGACGACGGGCCGTCGCTCGCCGGCGTGCACCAGTCGAACTCGCCCAACGCGGTCATGAACCAGCTCGGCATCGACGGCAGCTGAGGCCGCGCGGGCGGTCAGCCCTGCCGCGTCGGCAGGGTGAGGATCTCGGCGCCGTCCTCGGTGATCGCGATCGTGTGCTCGGTGTGGGCGGTGCGGCAGCCGGTGGCGCTGCGCAGCGTCCAGCCGTCGTCGTCGGTGACGAGCTCGGCCGTGTCGGCCATCACCCAGGGCTCGAGCGCCAGCAGCATGCCCGCCCGCAGCGGGAAGCCGCGGCCCGCGCGGCCGTCGTTCGGCACGGCGGGGTCCTGGTGCATCGTCGATCCGATGCCGTGCCCGCCGAAGTCGGTGTTGACGGCGTAGCCGGCCTCGCGCAGCACCGAGCCGATGGCGTGCGAGAGGTCGCCCGTGCGCGCACCGGGCCGGGCGCCGGCGATGCCGGCGGCCAAGGCGCGCTCGGTGGCGTCGATGAGCGCGAGGCTCTCGGCGTGCGCCGACCCGGCACCCGCGCCGCCGACCACGAAGCTGATGGCCGCATCCGCCGCCACACCGTCGAGCAGCACCGCGAGGTCGAGGCTCAGCAGGTCGCCGTCGACGAGCCGGTAGTCGTAGGGCCTGCCGTGCAGCACGCCGTCGTTCACGCCCGTGCAGATGGCGTGCCCGAAGGCGCCGTCGGCCCACACCGGGGCGTAGTCGAGGTAGCAGGAGGTGGCGCCGGCCTCGTCGATCAGCTGCCGCGTCCAGCGGTCGATCTCGAGCAGGTTGACGCCCGCGACGCTGCGCGCCTTCAGGCTCTGCAGGATGTCGGCGACGAGCGCGCCCGTCCTGCGCCCGCGCTCGACCTCCGCGGCGCTCAGCACCTCGATCACAGCGACCTCCTCATCATGCCGACCTCCTCGATCGCCCGCTCACCCTAGCGGCCGAGCTCGAGCCGGGACTCGAGCCCCTCGAGCGTGCGGCCGCGCGACTCGGGCAGCTGCGTCGCCACGAACACGACCGCGAGCGCCCCGACGGCCGCGAACAGGAAGAAGGTGCCCGTGATGCCGGCCGCAGCCACCAGCGACGGGAACCACAGCGCCAGCGTGCCGTTGGTCACCCAGTTCGCGAAGGCGGCGATGCCGATGCCGAGCCCGCGCATCCGCAGCGGGAAGATCTCCGACAGATACACCCAGGTCGCCACGTTGAGGAAGGTCTGCATCGCGCCGACGAAGGCCACCACGAGCGCCAGGATGACGAAGGGGCGGATAGGGTGCCCCGGTTCGAGCGCGACCGACGCGACCCCGATGAGCACGTGGCACAGCGTCGTGAGCCCGAAGCCGAGCAGGAAGGTCGTGCGGCGGTCGACGCGATCCATCATCCACAGCGCGATGATGCCGCCGAGCACCGCGATCACGCCGGGCGCGACGTTGGCGATGAGCGCCGCCTGCTCGTCGAAGCCCGACTCCACGAGCACGCTCTGCCCGTAGTACATGATCGAGTTGATGCCGGTGAGCTGCTGCGCGATGCCCACGCCCATGCCGATGAGCAGGATGCGCCGCAGCGGGCGGCTCTGCAGCACCTCGGCCAGGCTCGAGCGGGTGCGCCGCTCGGCGATCGCCTCGATCTGCGCGAGCTCTGCGCTCGCCCGCTCGGCCGATCGCACGCTGCGCAGCACCGCGAGCGCCTCCTCCCGCCGGCCGCGCCGCGCGAGCCAGCGGGGCGACTCGGGCATGCGCAGCATGCCGATGAACAGCGCGATCGCCGGCAGCGCGCAGACGGCGAACATGATGCGCCAGACGCCGTCGAGGTGCCCCAGGGTGATGCCGAGCACCGCGTTGACGACGAACGCCGCGAGCTGGCCGGAGACGATCGCCACCTCGTTGCGGCCCGAGATCGAGCCGCGGATCTCGTGCGGCGCCAGCTCGGCCAGGTAGACCGGCACGACGGTCGACGCGCCGCCGACGGCGAGCCCCAGCAGCACGCGGCCCGCGACGAGCACGGCGAAGCCGGGCGCGAGCACGAGCACGAGCGTGCCCAGGAAGAACAGCACGGCCAGCGCGACGAGCATCGTGCGGCGACCGAGCGCATCCGAGAGCCTGCCGCCGAACAGCGCCCCGATCGCGGCGGCGAACACGAGCGACGAGGTGACGATGCCCTCGGTGAACGCCTCGAGGCCGAGCTCGGCGCTGAGCGGCCGCAGCGCCCCGTTGATGACGCCGGTGTCGTAGCCGAACAGCAGGCCGCCGAAGCACGCGACGATCGAGATGAGGCCGAGCCGTGCCCGGTGCGGGCCGGGCGTCAGCGGCGGCAGGGCGGGGGTCATGCGCGCCTCCCCCGTGTCCGTCAGCACCGACATCGTCGATGGTGCCCGCGACGGCGGACATCCCTTCAGGATACGAGAGCGGTCACTCCTCGAGCTTCCCCAAATCGTGCGGTCCGCCGAGTAATCGCACGATTCGGGGAAGCTCGCCCCCGGGCGCATCGCTGAGCTTCCTCGAATGGTGCGCTTCTGAGGGCAACCGCACCATCCGGGGAAGCTCGCGGTCAGAGGTCGTCGAGCGGCTCGCCCTCCACGACGGCGGATGCGTCGGGCTGGGTGCCGAGGCGGGCGTCGGTGGGCGCGGCGCCGGGGCGGGCGTCGGTGGGCGCGGTGCCGGCGTCGAAGGACCACTGCGCGGGGCGCTCGGCGCCGGCGGGGCCGACCCAGAGCCCGCTGCCGCCGGGCGCGACGTCGACCACGACGGTGTCGCCGTCGCGCACCTCGCCGGCCAGCAGCGCGCGGGCGAGCCGATCGTCGATCTCGCGCTGCATGAGCCTGCGCAGCGGTCGCGCACCGTACATCGGGTCGTAGCCGCGCTCGCCCAGCCACTGCCTGGCCGCATCCGTCACCTCGACCAGCAGGCGGCGCTCGTGCAGGCGACGGTCGAGGCCGCCGATCTGGATGTCGACGATCGAGCCGAGCTCGGCAGGGCTCAGCGCGTCGAAGATGACGATGTCGTCGAGTCGGTTGACGAACTCGGGCTTGAAGGCCGCGCGCACCGCGCCCATCACCTGCTCGTGGGCCTGCGCGGCCGGCACCGTCGGATCGGTCAGGTAGGCGGAGCCGAGGTTGGAGGTGAGGATGAGGATGGTGTTGCGGAAGTCGACCGTGCGGCCCTGGCCGTCGGTGAGGCGGCCGTCGTCGAGCACCTGCAGCAGCAGGTCGAAGACCTCGGGGTGGGCCTTCTCGACCTCGTCCATGAGGATCACCGAGTAGGGGCGGCGGCGCACCGCCTCGGTGAGCTGGCCGCCCTGCTCGTAGCCGATGTAGCCGGGAGGGGCGCCGACCAGGCGCGCGACCGAGTGCTTCTCGCCGTACTCCGACATGTCGATGCGCACGAGCGCCTTCTCGTCGTCGAACAGCAGCTCGGCGAGCGCCTTCGCCAGCTCGGTCTTGCCGACGCCGGTGGGGCCGAGGAAGAGGAACGAGCCGGTGGGCTTGTCGGGGTCGGAGACGCCCGCGCGGGTGCGGCGCACCGCATCCGCCACCGCGCCGACCGCGCGGCGCTGGCCGACCACGCGGTTGGCGAGCTCGTCCTCGAGGGCGAGCAGCTTCTCGGTCTCGCCCTGCATGAGCCTGCCGACCGGGATGCCCGTCCAGGCGGCGACCACCGAGGCGATGTCGTCGCTCGAGACCTGGTCGCCGACCATGCGGGCGCCCGACTCGGCGGCGGTGGACTCGGCCTCGGCGAGCTGCTTCTCGACCTGCGGGATCTCGCCGTAGAGCAGCCGGCTGGCGCGCTCGAGGTCGCCCTCGCGCTGCGCCCGCTCTGCCCGGCCGCGCAGCTCGTCGAGCTGCTCGCGCAGGCCGCCGATGCGGTTGAGGCTCGAGCGCTCGGCCTGCCAGCGCTCGTCGAGCTCTGCCAGCTGGGCGCGGTGCTCGGCCAGGTTGGTCTCGAGCATGGCGAGGCGCTCCTGGGATGCCTCGTCGCGCTCGCGCTTGAGCGCCAGCCGCTCGATCTCCATGCGGTCGACGGTGCGGCGCAGCTGGTCGATCTCGGTGGGCGCCGAGTCGATCTCCATGCGCAGGCGGCTGGCGGCCTCGTCGATGAGGTCGATGGCCTTGTCGGGCAGCTGGCGGGCCGTGATGTAGCGGTTGGAGAGGGATGCGGCTGCGACGAGCGCGCTGTCGGCGATCGTGACCTTGTGGTGCGCCTCGTACCGCTCCTTGAGCCCCCGCAGGATGGCGACGGTGTCCTCGACGCTCGGCTCGCCCACGTAGACCTGCTGGAAGCGGCGCTCCATGGCGGCGTCCTTCTCGATGAACTCGCGGTACTCGTCGAGCGTGGTGGCGCCGATCAGGCGCAGCTCGCCGCGCGCGAGCATGGGCTTGAGCATGTTGCTGGCGCCCTGGCTGCCCTCGGCGGCGCCGGCGCCCATGATGATGTGCAGCTCGTCGATGAAGGTGACGATCTGCCCCTCGGCCTTGGCGATCTCGGCGAGCACGTTCTTCATGCGCTCCTCGAAGTCGCCGCGGTACTTGCTGCCGGCGATCATGGCGTTGACGTCCAGCCCGATGAGGGTCTTGCCCTTGAGGCTCTCGGGCACGTCGCCCGCGACGATGCGCTGCGCGAGCCCCTCGACCACGGCCGTCTTGCCGACGCCCGGCTCGCCGATGAGCACCGGGTTGTTCTTGGTGCGGCGCGAGAGCACCTGGCTGATGCGCCGGATCTCGCTGTCGCGCCCGATCACCGGGTCGAGCTTCCCCGCGCGCGCGATCGCCGTCAGGTCGGTGCCGAACTGCTCGAGCGCCGACTGCTGCTCCTCCTGCTGGCCAGGCATCATGCCGCCCATCCGTGCCATCGATTCCCCCATCGATAAAACTTGAGTGGTGTTGACTCAAGTTTACTCCGGATGCTGGGAGTT
>BJUU01000030.1 GCA_007988785.1 Agrococcus baldri | reverse complement strand
CCGCCCGTGACCGACGTGCGCCGCGGCTGTGATGGCCGCGGCGCTCGTCTGTCAGAAGCCGCTGAAGATGTAGCGGGGGATGCCCGGGAGCGCCACCATGATGGTCACGACGACGATGACGGCGAGCGCGAGCGAGAGCACCCAGCCCCACGACTGCAGCGGCGCCGCGAAGCGGCGGAAGCCGGCGCCGGCGGGCAGCGCGCCCGAGCCGAAGCCCCAGGTCCAGAGCGGGAAGGCCATCGCGTACATGGCCATCCACACCAGGAAGCACCAGGGGCAGACGAAGCCGAGGAAGAAGATCGACTGCTGCGCGAGCCACAGCACGAACACCAGGCCGCCGAGCACGCCGATCGAGAAGACCGTCCACACCCAGCGCGGCAGCGCGACGCGACCCAGCGCCAGCGCACCCATGATGATCGGAGCGGGAAACGCCATGAGCCCCAGGAACGGGTTCGGGAACCCGAACGCCGAGCCCTGCTCTGACTCCATCGCGCCCGAGCAGCTCAGGAACGGGTTGAGGTCGCAGCCCAGCGCCGCCTGCGGGTTCGACAGCAGCTCGATCTTGTCGACCGACAGCGCGAACGCGCCCAGCAGTCCCGCCGCACCGGTGGCGATGAGCAGCACGCCCAGCCAGACGGGCGCGGCGAAGCGGGTGGGACGAGCGTCAGACATGTGGCCTCCTGCCCATCATTCAATCAGTGCGGGGGCACCCCGATGAGCCTCGAGCCCGCGACGCTGGCGACATTCATAGCCGGCGTGGTCGTGATCGTGCTGCTGCCGGGAGCCAACAGCCTGTTCGTCATCACCGTCGCGCTGCGCGCCGGCCGCGGCGCCGGATTCCGGGCGATGCTGGGCGTCTTCCTCGGCGACGCGGTGCTGATGGTGCTCGCGGTGCTGTCGGCGCAGGCGCTCTCGGCCAACCCGATCGTCTTCCGCATCCTGATCTGGGCGGGCGCCGCCTACCTGTGCTGGCTCGCGCTCGGCCTGGTGCGCAGCGCCGTGGCGCGCATCCGCGCGAAGCGGGCCCGCGCGGCCGAGCCCGCCCCGGCGGAGAACCCGACGCATCCGCTCACCGCGCCCAACCCGATCATCGCCAGGCCGCGGCTCGCGCCCTTCCGCACCGCGCTCGTCACCAGCCTGCTGAACCCGAAGGCGATCCTGTTCTTCGCCTCGTTCTTCGTGCAGTTCATCGACCCGGCCTCGCCCACGCCGCTCGGCGACCTGGTGGTGCTGATGCTCATCCTCGAGCTCGTCTCGGCCACCTACCTCGCGGTGCTCGTGCTGGTCGGCTCGTGCGTGGGCCGCAGCGTGCAGCCGCACGGCTGGCTCGCGATCATCGGCACGCTCGTCGCCGCTGCCGCCTTCGTGGCGCTCGCCGTGCGGGTCGTGCTGCCGTAGCCGGATCGCGCGCGTGCGGTAGACTTCCCCGCAGCGCGCCCGACGGGCGCACGCACAAGTTTCTCCGGGTGGGCTGACCGCCCGGGCCGTCCCCGCAAGGGGGCGAGAGTGAAGGATTCGCGCCGGGGCGTGCCCCGGGCAGCGAGCGAGATGTCGACCGGCGCGCCGGTCGCGACAGGAGCACGCAAGCGATGGCCGACTACACCGAGAACAGCCCCGAGACGGGCAGCGAACCGCAGGCACCGACCGCGGCGACCGAGACCGAGATCACGACCGCTGCGGCGGCCGAGCAGGCGCCCGCTGAGAAGCCCAAGCGCAAGCGCGTCGCCACTCGCAAGAAGCAGGCGGCCGCACCCGAGACCGAGGCGGCGGATGCGTCGGCCGACGCAGACGAGTCGGCGGACGGCGCCGAGGCGGCCGCCGCCGCACCGCAGGTGGAGCCCACCGCGGAGGCCGCGGACGAGCCCACCGCGGAGGCCACGGACGACACTGCGGCGGAGGCGGCAGACCACGCCGTGCCCGCGGAGCAGGAGCCCGCCGAGCAGGCCGCGCCCGCCGAGCAGGCCGCGCCCGCCGAGCAGGAGCCCGGTCACGAGCCCGGACTCGGGAACCCCGCGACCCCGGCCGCAGACGCGGCCGCGGGCGACGCATCCGCCGACGCCGCAGGCGCGGCCGAGGGCAGCGATGCCGGCTCCGACGACCCGCTGGCCGCGGCCAGGGTGCTGCCCGCCCTGCCGGAGGGCCCGTTCGGGCTGCTGTTCCACGCACCCGACCTCGAGGCGCTGCCCGCGCTGCCCGCCGCGCGCGACGACGAGGACGAGGACGACGATGACTTCGACGACGAGCCGCAGCGCGGCCGCCGCTCCTCGCGCCGCAACCGACGCTCGCGCCGCTCCGAGGGCGACGACGAGAAGCCGCTCATCACCGAGCCGCAGAAGGTCAAGGGCTCGACGCGGCTCGAGGCCAAGCGCCAGCGCCGCCGCGAGGGCCGCGACGCCGGCCGCCGCCGCACCGTCGTGACCGAGACCGAGTTCCTCGCCCGCCGCGAGGCCGTCGAGCGCCAGATGATCGTGCGCTCGAAGCACGACCGCGTGCAGCTCGCCGTGCTCGAGGACGGCGTGCTCGTCGAGCACTACGTCGCGAAGGCCTCCGAGTCGAGCCTGATCGGCAACGTCTACCTCGGCCGCGTGCAGAACGTGCTGCCGAGCATGGAGGCCGCCTTCGTCGACATCGGCCGCGGCCGCAACGCCGTGCTCTACTCGGGCGAGGTCGACTGGGACGCCGCGGAGCTCGAGGGCCAGCCGCGCAAGATCGAGCTCGCGCTCAAGCCCGGCGACACCGTGCTCGTGCAGGTGACGAAGGATCCGGTGGGCCACAAGGGCGCCCGGCTGACGAGCCAGATCTCGCTGCCCGGCCGCTACCTGGTCTCGGTCCCCGGCGGCTCGATGAACGGCATCTCGCGCAAGCTGCCCGACACCGAGCGCGCGCGCCTGAAGAAGATCCTCAAGCAGGTGCTGCCCGAGGGCGTCGGCGTCATCGTGCGCACCGCCGCGGAGGGCGCCACCGAGGAGCAGCTGACGAACGACGTCGAGCGGCTCACGCGCCAGTGGGAGCGCATCCAGCAGCAGCGCACGTCGGGCAGCGCCCCGCAGCGGCTGCACGCCGAGCCCGACCTGCTGGTGAAGATCGTGCGCGACGTCTTCAACGAGGACTTCGGCAAGCTCGTCATCCAGGGCTCGGAGGCGCTCGAGACGATCCGCGAGTACCTCGAGGCCATCGCGCCCGATCTGCTCGACCGCGTCGAGGCCTACGAGGGCACCGACGACCCCTTCTCGCACTTCCGCATCTCCGAGCAGATCGACAAGGCGCTCGACCGCAAGGTGTGGCTGCCCTCCGGCGGCTCGCTCGTGATCGACCGCACCGAGGCGATGACGGTCGTCGACGTCAACACCGGCCGTTTCGTCGGCGCCGGCGGCAACCTCGAGGAGACCGTCACCAAGAACAACCTGGAGGCCGCGGAGGAGATCGTGCGCCAGCTGCGGCTGCGCGACATCGGCGGCATCATCGTGATCGACTTCATCGACATGGTGCTCGAGTCGAACCGCGACCTCGTGCAGCGCCGCCTCATCGAGTGCCTCTCGCGCGACCGCACGAAGCACCAGGTGGCAGAGGTCACGAGCCTCGGCCTGGTGCAGATGACCCGCAAGAAGCTCGGACTGGGGCTGCTGGAGTCGTACTCCGAGCCCTGCGAGGTGTGCGCCGGTCGCGGCATCATCGTGCACCACGAGCCGGTCTCGAAGTCGCAGCGCCAGCCCGAGGGCGGCGGCAACGGCGGCGGCGGTCGCCGTCGCGGCCGCGGCGGCAAGCAGAACGACCAGCAGCAGCACCAGCAGCACCACCAGCACCAGCAGGGCAACGGCGGCGGCACGCATGCCATCACCGACGACATGCGCAAGGGCCTGTCGCAGGTCGCCCAGGCCGCCAAGGGCAAGCACCCCGAGGGCGAGCACGGCGAGCAGCCGGCGGGGGAGTCGGCGCAGGCCGGCCAGCCGCAGAGCGAGCAGGCCGGCGAGCAGCCGCAGACCGAGCAGGCCGGTGAGCAGCCCGGCCGCGAGCGTCAGGAGCGCGAGCAGTCGTCGAACCGCGACCGCTCGTCGCGCCAGAATCGCCGCGGCCGCGACCGCTCGCAGGAGCAGCAGCCGGTCTCCGGCATCGTCGAGCCCTCGAAGCAGGCGGTCGAGCAGGTGGCGGCCGAGCCGGTCGTGACGATCCTCGACATCCCGGTCGAGCCGGCGCACGAGCAGCCGGCCCAGAAGGCGAGCGAGAACGACCTCGACGGGCTGCTCGGCAGCGCGCTCGACGCGCTCGCCGCGCCCGCGCCCGGCACCGGCAAGGCCGCGCGCCGCTCGCGCCGCGCCTCCTCGGGCGTCATCACCGCCAAGCCCGACACCGAGCGCTGATCGAGGAGGTCGCGCAGCGGCCGCATCGAGATCTGGCGCGACCGCCGCGCCTCAGTCGCGGCGGTCGCGCTCCTTCACGCGCAGGCCGCTCGCGATGAGGCGCCGCACGAGCTCCTTCGGGCTCACGTGCTCTGCGCCCATCGCCACGAGCGCGCCGATGCGCTCGGCGGGCACGTCGTAGTGGTCGTGGTCGAAGCCGCGCTCCGGCAGCCCCGCCCGACGGGCGAAGGCGTGCAGCTCGTCGAGGCTCGCGTCGCTCACCAGGTGCGCCCACATGCGATCATGGGCCGGCCAGAGCGGGTCGTCGACGAGGATCGCCATCCGGTCAATCTAGTGCGCGACGCGCGGCGCGCTCGTGTTGACCGGGAACGACGATTGCCTGTATCGTTGTTCGCTGGCGCAAGTCGCACTATCGCGCGCGCCGCAAGCTTCGTCCCGGTTCGGCCGGGAGTCGTTCCAACAGTGAGGATCCAACGTGGTGTACGCAATCGTGCGCGCCGGCGGCCGGCAGGAGAAGGTCGAGGTCGGTACCGTTCTCGTCGTCGACCGCATCGCCGGTGACGACAACGGCAACGTCGAGCTGGCCCCCGTGCTGCTCGTCGACGGCGACAAGGTGACGTCGGACGTTGCTGACCTCGCCAAGGTCAAGGTGACGGCAGAGGTCGTGACCGACCTGCGCGGCCCGAAGATCCGCATCCAGCACTACCGCAACAAGACCGGCTACAAGCGCCGCATGGGCCACCGCTCAGAGCTCACGCGCCTGAAGATCACCGGCATCAAGTAAGGGGCTCGCAGAGATGGCACACAAGAAGGGCGCATCGTCCACCCGCAACGGCCGTGACTCGAACGCTCAGCGCCTCGGCGTGAAGCGCTTCGGCGGCCAGGTCGTGAAGGCCGGCGAGATCATCGTCCGCCAGCGCGGCACCCACTTCCACCCCGGCGCGGGCGTCGGCCGCGGCGGCGACGACACGCTGTTCGCCCTCGAGGCCGGCGCTGTCGAGTTCGGCGCGAAGGGCGGCCGCAAGGTCGTCAACATCGTCGCAGCGGCTGAGTGAGCTGCGCACGCGCACACTGACATTCCGATGAACGGGGCGGGCTTCGGCTCGCCCCGTTCTCGCATCTAGAGGAGACACACCATGGCGACCTTCGTCGATCAGGTCACGCTGCACCTGCGTGCCGGGAACGGCGGCCACGGCTGCGTCTCCGTCAAGCGCGAGAAGTTCAAGCCGCTCGCCGGCCCCGACGGCGGCAACGGCGGCGACGGCGGCGACATCGTGCTGGTCGCCGACCCGCAGGTGACGACGCTGCTCGGCTACCACCGCGCACCCCACCGCGTGAGCGAGAACGGCCAGCCGGGCATGGGCGACCACCGCGCGGGCACGACGGGCGGCGACCTCGAGCTGCCCGTGCCGGTCGGCACGGTGGTGTCGGATGCGTCGGGCGAGCAGCTCGCGGATCTCACGCAGGCGGGCATGCGGCTCGTGGTCGCGGCAGGGGGCCAGGGCGGCCTCGGCAACGCCGCGCTGGCGAACAACAAGCGCAAGGCGCCCGGCTTCGCGCTGCTCGGCACCCCCGGCGTCGAGGCCGACGTCACGCTCGAGCTCAAGACCGTCGCCGACGTCGCCCTCGTGGGCTACCCGAGCGCCGGCAAGTCGAGCCTCGTCGCGGCCATGAGCGCGGCGCGGCCGAAGATCGCCGACTACCCCTTCACGACGCTGCACCCCAACCTGGGCGTCGTCGAGTCGGGCCAGTCGCGGTACACGATCGCCGACGTGCCGGGCCTCATCGAGGGCGCGAGCGAGGGCAAGGGCCTCGGCCTCGAGTTCCTGCGCCACGTCGAGCGCTGCTCGGCGCTGCTGCACGTGCTCGACTGCGCGACGCTCGAGCCCGGCCGCGACCCGGTCAGCGACCTGCAGGTCATCCTGCGCGAGCTCGAGGCCTACCCCGTGCCCGAGGGGCAGACGCCGCTGCTCGAGCGCCAGCAGCTGGTCGCCCTGAACAAGATCGACGTGCCCGAGGCCGCCGAGCTCGCCGCCTTCGTGCGCGACGACATCGAGGCGATGGGCTTCCGCGTCTTCGAGATCTCGACCGTCGCCCACAAGGGCCTGCGCGAGCTCTCCTTCGCGCTCGCCGAGATCGTCGACGCCGACCGCGAGGCGAAGGCGGCAGAGCCAGAGCCCGTGTCGCTCGTGCTGCGGCCCAAGGCCATCGACGACGCCGGCTTCACCGTCAAGGTCGAGGGCTCGCACGAGGGGCCGATCTACCGCATCCTGGGCGCGAAGCCCGAGCGCTGGGTGCAGCAGACCGACTTCCGCAACGACGAGGCCGTCGGCTACCTCGCCGACCGGCTCGCGAAGCTCGGCACCGAGGATGCGCTGCTCAAGGCGGGCGCGATCGCTGGCGCGACCGTCGTGATCGGTCCGGGCGCCGGCATCGTCTTCGACTGGGAGCCGACCATCGCCTCCGCCGCCGAGCTGGTCGGCAACCGCGGCACCGATCCGCGCCTCGACCGCAACGACCGCCGCACGACGCAGGAGCGCCGCGAGGAGTACCACCGCCGCATGGACGCCAAGCAGGCGGCCCGCGACGGGCTCGTGCAGGAGCGCGACGCGCGCTGGACGGAGGACGAGGGCGTCGAGGTCGAGCGCTGGGACGAGGACGCGTGACGAGCCTCGACCGCGGCGCCGGCGAGCTGATCGTCATCAAGGTCGGCTCCTCGTCGATCTCGGGCGAGCGCCGCGCGCAGATCGAGCCGCTCGTCGACGGGCTCGCGAGCCTGCACCGCAGCGGCCGCGTCATCCTCGTCTCCTCCGGCGCCATCTCGACCGGCATGCCGTTCCTCGGGCTCGAGGATCGCCCCGCCGACCTGCCGATGCAGCAGGCGGCGGCCGCCGTCGGCCAGAACGTGCTGATGAACCGCTACCAGCGCAGCCTGTCGCGCCACGAGGTGATCGCCGCGCAGATCCTGCTCACGGCATCCGACATGGACATGGACTCGCACCGGGTCAACGCGCGCAACGCGCTCGAGCGGCTGCTCGAGCTGCGCATGCTGCCGATCGTCAACGAGAACGACACGGTCGCGACGCACGAGATCCGCTTCGGCGACAACGACCGGCTCGCGGCACTGGTGGCGAAGCTCGTCGGCGCCGACCGCCTCATCCTGCTGAGCGACATCGAGGCGCTGCGCACCGCGCCGCCGGACGAGGCCGGCTCCGAGCCGATCCTCACCGTGCCCTACGGCGACCCGCTCGACGGCGTGCGCCTGGGCGCGAGCGGCTCGCACATCGGCTCCGGCGGCGCGATGACGAAGGTGGATGCGGCCCGTCTCGCCGCCGACGCCGGCGTGCGCGTCACGGTCACCGCGACGCCGCTGCTCGAGCGGCTGGTCGCGGGGGAGCGGCTCGGCACCGAGTTCGAGCCGAATCCCGACCCCGACCCCGTGGGGTGAGCGGTGCTGCCGGTCGTGGAGCTCGGCACCGCTGACGCCGGACCGCCGAGCGCGGTGCGCGTCACGGATAGAGGACGCACGGAGCGAAATCGGCAATCCCTCCTCATCCCGTGACGGATTCTGAATCCATCCTCATCCGGTGACGCCGCGGAGTCGACGCGACCGCGACGCTGCTCGACGCATCCGCCGCCTCCTAGGATCGAGGCATGGCTGAGACCCGTGCGACCGACGACCTCGAGGCGCTCCTGACCGAGTCGAAGCGCGCCTCGCGCACGCTCGGCGTCGCACCGGCGCAGCAGCGCCACACGGCCATCCTGGCGATCGCCGAGGCGATCGAGCAGGCGGCGGGCGCGATCCTGGCCGCCAACGCCGACGACCTCGAGCGCGGCCGCGCGAACGGCCTCGCCCAGGGCATGCTCGACCGGCTGCTGCTCGACCGAGCGCGCATCGCCGGGCTCGCCGACGCCGCGCGGGCGCTGGCCGAGCTGCCCGACCCGGTCGGCGAGGTGCTGCGCCGGCGCACGCTGCCCAACGGGCTCGACCTCACCGAGGTGCGCGTGCCCTTCGGCGTCATCGGCGTCATCTACGAGGCGCGCCCCAACGTCACGGTCGACCTGGCCTGCATCGCGCTCGGCTCCGGCAACGCCGTCGTGCTGCGCGGCGGCTCCGCGGCAGAGCGCACGAACGCGGTGCTCGTCGACGCCATGCAGCGCGCGATCGAGACCGCCGGCCTGCCCCGCGCATCCGTGCAGACCATCGACCGCTTCGGCCGCGACGGCGCCGGCCGCCTGATGACCGCCCGTGGGCTCGTCGACCTGCTCGTGCCGCGCGGCAGCGCCGCCCTCATCGAGCGCGTCGTCACCGAGTCGACCGTGCCGGTCATCGAGACGGGCGCGGGCGTCGTGCACGCCTTCGTCGACCGCGCCGCGCAGCTGCCGATGGCGCTCGAGATCCTGCTCAACGCGAAGACGCAGCGCACGAGCGTCTGCAACTCGCTCGAGACCGTGCTCGTGCACCGCGAGGTGGCCGAGACCGCGGTGCCGGCGATCGCGACGGCCATGCGCGAGGCGGGCGTCACGGTGCACGCGGATGCCGCCCTGCCCGGCGTCGAGGGCGCCGAGCCGCTCGGCGCCGCCGGCTGGTCGACCGAGCACCTCTCGATGGACGTCGCGATCGGCGTCGTCGACGACCTCGATGCCGCGATCGAGCACGTCAACCGCTACGGCACGCATCACACCGACACGATCGTGACGGACGACGCGGATGCGGCAGGCAGGTTCCTCGCGGAGGTGGACTCCGCGGTCGTGATGCACAACGCATCCACCCGCTTCACCGACGGCGGCGAGTTCGGCTTCGGCGCCGAGGTGGGCATCTCGACCCAGAAGGCGCACGCGCGCGGCCCCATGGGGCTGCCGGAGCTCACGAGCACGAAGTGGATCGTGCGGGGCAGCGGCCAGGTGCGCGCCTGAGCCGTGCCAGCCCGCGATCGCGCTAGGATCGAGGCATGAACCCGCTCGTGCTCGCGACCGCCGCCGAGGCCGAATCGGCCGGTGCCGGCTTCGCCCCCTTCATCGCCGCAGGCATCACCGCCGCAGTCTTCATCATCTCGGCGGTCGTGCTGCGCTCGTTCCGCGACGTCGCGCACCGCTCGACGCGGCACGACGTGCACGGCAACGCCTGAGCATCGCCGACGTGCCCGAGAGCCGTCAGCGCCTGGGCATCATGGGCGGCACGTTCGACCCGATCCACCACGGGCACCTCGTCGCCGCCAGCGAGGTCGCGCAGCACTTCGACCTCGACGAGGTCGTCTTCGTCCCCACCGGTGAGCCGTACCAGAAGCGCGACGTCTCGCCCAGCGAGGATCGCTACCTGATGACGGTCGTCGCGACCGCCTCGAACCCGCGCTTCAAGGTGAGCCGCGTCGACATCGACCGCGACGGCCCCACCTACACGATCGACACGCTGCGCGACATCCGCGAGCGCCGGCCCGACGCAGAGCTGTTCTTCATCACGGGGGCGGATGCGTTCACCTCGATCGTGGAGTGGAAGGACGTCGACGAGCTGTGGCGGCTCGCGCACTTCGTCGCGGTGACCCGGCCCGGCCACCACGTCGACATCGCGGGATATCCGCCGGACCGCGTCTCACTGCTGGAGATCCCCGCACTTGCGATATCCTCGACCGATTGCCGTGCGCGCGTCCGCGCCGGCTATCCCGTCTGGTATCTCGTGCCCGACGGGGTGGTTCAATACATCAGCAAGCACGACCTGTACCGGAGACTGTCAGCATGACCGACGCGAACGAAGACCGGCCGCTCACGCGGCGCGAGCTTCGCGCGCGCGAACGCGCTGCCGAGCTCGCCCAGACGGGCGGCGTGCCGCCGGTTCCCGATGCCGCTGACCGCGAGGCCGCCGAGTCGGCGCCCGAGCACGTCGGCCGCCACTCCACGCCGAGCGTGCCGGTCGCGCCCGAGGAGACGCAGGCGATCGACGTCCAGGCCGCGAGCGCCGAGCAGGCCGAGGCCGAGCCGGCCGCGCCCGCCGAGGAGCAGGCGCCCGCCAAGCCGCGCGGGCGCTTCTTCGGCCGCAAGAAGGACAAGGCCGAGCAGCGCCCCGCGCAGCCCGCAGAGGCAGCGCCCGCCGGCGAGCAGCCCGGGGGTGACCTCGACGCGATCGAGGCAGAGCTCACGGACGGCGCCGCCAGCGCACCGGCCGCGGGCGGCACGCCCGGGGCGGGCAGCGCATCCGTGCCCGCACCCTCGTCGGCGCGCCGCTCGAGCGCGCAGATCGACGACGTGCAGGGCCTCGACACGGTCGACGACGCCGAGGTCGACGTGCTCGAGATCGACGAGGTCGCGGTCGAGCAGCCGCGCGTCTCGTCGCGCCGCGTCGCCGACGTGACCCCCGCGCAGCTCGAGGATCGCCGCACCGCCGCGAGCGACGACGAGGAGGCGACGGTCACGGGGCCGAGCCGCGGCCAGTCGCAGCGCCTGCCGGTGATCGTCAACGTGGTCTCCGACACCTCCGAGCACCACATCGCCGACCTTCGCGAGCAGGGCGTCGCCGGCACCGGCGGCACCTCGACCTCGTCGATCACGGCGAACGCGCTCGTGCTGCCCGCCGGCACCGACAGCCCCGACTTCACGCTCGAGGGCGACGACGGCCTGCTCGTCACCGGCTCGATCGACGTGCCGGAGGGCTTCGCCTCATCCGGCCGCGGCCGCGCCTCGATCGACGGCAACGACGTCGACTCGGATGTCGCCGAGGGCGAGGTCACGAGCCCCGAGACGGCGCCCGTGCGCGCATCGAAGGCCGTCTCCTCCTACGCCAACGCGCGCGTGCAGATCGCGCCGAAGAAGCAGCGGCCCAACATCTGGCCGGTCGCCATCGGCGTCGGTGCCGGGGCCTTCGTGGTCGCGGTCGGCACCGTGCTGACGCTGGCACTGACGCAGGGCTGGCTCTGATCGACAGGGGAGCGCGATGAGCGCGGACGAGAAGGCGATCGCGCTCGCGCGGGTCGCGGCACGCGCAGCCGACAAGGCCCTCGGCATCGACCAGGTGGCGCTCGACGTCTCGGGCCAGCTGCCGCTGACCGACGTGTTCCTGCTCGTCACCGGCCGCAACGAGCGGCAGGTCAGCGCGATCGCCCGCGAGATCGAGGATGCGCTGCATCCGGAGGGCGCCAAGCCGGTGCGCCGCGAGGGCCGCGCCGACGGCCGCTGGGTGCTGCTCGACTTCTCCGACATCGTCGTGCACGTCTTCCACGAGGAGGAGCGCACCTACTACCAGCTCGAGCGGCTGTGGCGCGATGCGCAGGTCATCGACCTGCAGCTGCCCGAGCAGCCGGGCGAGGCTCCCGCCGCCGAGTAGGCGCCACCGCCGGTCGAGGAGCGCCGGCCGCAGGCCGACGCGTCACGAGACCGATGCCGCTGCTCCGGTCTCGTGACGCGTGCGACTTCGTCGCGCGCTCCTCGACCTACGGCGGCGCCGCTCGGCCTACGAGGCGGCTGGCGTGAGGGTGATGCGGTTCGCCCAGGGGTCGTCGAAGCGGATGCTGCGGCCGTCGTCGACCACCGCGACGCCCGCAGCCGTGAGCCGCTCGCGGGCCGCGCCCAGCGCATCCGCATCGGGCACCGCGATCTCGACGCGGCCGAGGCCCAGGGTGTCGGCACGACGGCCGGCGCCGCGCGAGTTCCACACGTTCATGGCCATGTGGTGGTGGTAGCCGCCGGCGCTGACGAACAGCGCCGTGTTGCCCAGCGCCGTGGTCTCGGCGAAGCCGAGCGCGTCGACGTAGAAGGCGCGCGCCGTCGGCACGTCGCCGACCTGCAGGTGCACGTGGCCGATCTTCGCCTCCACCGGGGCGGTGGAGGACTGGCCGAAGCTGCCGCGGTCGAGGTGCTCGTTCACGAAGCGGTTCGGGTCGATGAACTCGGTCGTCATGTGCACCTGGCCGTTCGCCCACAGCCAGGCGGAGCGCGGCCGGTCGACGTACAGCTCGACGCCGTTGCCGTCGGGGTCGGCGAAGTAGAACGCCTCGGAGACATGGTGGTCGCCGGTGCCCGCGAACTGGATGCCGGGGATCTGCGTCATCCGCACGACGGCGGCGGCGAGCGCCGCGTGCGTCGGGTAGAGGATGGCGGTGTGGAACAGGCCGGCGTCGGCCGGGTTGGGGCCGCGCAGATCGGGTGCCTCCTCGAGCACCAGGATCGTGCGGCCGTCGACGCCGAGCTCGACGGCGCCGGGTCGCTCGGCGACGTGCTCGAGGCCGACCCCGGCGGTGTACCAGTGCACCAGGCGCGAGAGCTTCGCGGTCTTCAGCATGACCGGGCCCATGTCGGTCGCGTCGGGCAGCAGATCGATCGTCGTGTTCATCGTGTCCTCCGATGGATGCAACGCGCCCGCGGTCATTTGATTCCGAACTACTTTCGGCCGAGATCGCGCTCGAGCACCGGCGCGAGCCGGAAGGGGATGAGCTCGCCCATCGACAGCCAGGTCTCGGTGCGCTCGACGCCGTCGCACGCGAGCACGAGCTTGTTGACCCGGTAGAGATCCTCGGCGTCGCGGCACACGACGCGCACCAGCACATCCGCCTGGCCCGAGAGGCCGAAGGCCTGCACGACCTCGGGGATCTGCCGCAGCTGCTCGACCACCGAGTCGATGCGCGGCTGGTCGACGTGCGTCGCCATGAACACCGTCAGCGGGTACCCGAGCGCCGCCGCGTGGAACCTGCGGTCGAAGCCCTGCAGCGCATCCGAGGCCTCGAGCGCCGCCACCCGGTTCTGCACGGTGTTGCGGGCCAGGCCGAGCTGCTCGGCGATCGCGGCGTTCGTGATCCTCGGATGCCTCGTCAGCTCGAGGAGGATCCTCCGGTCGGTGTCATCGACGGTGCGCATGATGCGCAATCTAGCGCAGGGTCGATCGGGACGGAATGCGCGTGCCGCTCAGCGAGCGTGTCGCTGATTGCGCGAAGTGCCTTCCGCGGCTAGCGTCGGAGCACGATCTTCTGACAACCCGTCCGTCGATCCGACCGGCGCTCACAAGGCGCTTCGAACGAGGAGGTTCGACCGTGTCGATCACCGTGCCAGCCCCCGACCCCGAGCTCGCCGCCGGCCTCGACGGCCCGCTGACCGTGCTCGACCTCGACGGCACCCGGCTGCCGAGCGAGCTGCTCGACCCGCACCTGCGCGACATCGACGAGCACGCGCTCACGAACCTCTACGTCGACATGGTGCGCGTGCGCCGCCTCGACACCGAGGCCTTCGCCCTCACCCGCCAGGGGCAGCTCGTGCTCTGGCCGCCGCTGCTGGGCCAGGAGGCCGCGCAGGTGGGCCCCGCCCGCGCGCTGGGCGAGCAGGACTGGGTCTTCGGCTCCTACCGCGAGCACGGCTTCGCGCTGCTGCGCGGCGCCGACATGGGCGAGTTCGCGCGCATCTGGAAGGCCTACGCGCACAGCGGCTGGGACCCCCGGGAGATCCGCATGGCGCCCTCGCAGATCATCATCGGCGCGCAGACGCTGCACGGCGTCGGCTACGCCATGGCCGCGAAGATGGACGGCGCCGACGAGGTCGCGCTCACCACCTTCGGCGACGGCGCCACGAGCGAGGGCGACGTCAACGAGGCGCTCGTGTGGGCATCGACCTTCCAGGCCCCCGTCGTCTTCCTCTGCCAGAAC
Source organism: Agrococcus baldri (assembly GCA_007988785.1). GTDB lineage: Bacteria > Actinomycetota > Actinomycetes > Actinomycetales > Microbacteriaceae > Agrococcus > Agrococcus baldri_A. Next base: position 21,765 of record BJUU01000030.1, on the reverse strand, counting down.
AACCAGTACGCCATCTCCGAGCCCGTGCACGTGCAGTCGGGCGTGCCGCTCGCGCTGCGCCCCACCGGCTTCGGCATCCCCTCGATGCGCGTCGACGGCAACGACGTGCTCGCGATGCACGCCGCGGCCCGCATCGCCTTCGACCGGGCTCGCGCGGGCGACGGGCCCACCTTCATCGAGGCCGTCACCTACCGCCGCGGCCCGCACACCACGACCGACGACCCCAAGCGCTACCGCGACGAGGCCGAGGTCGAGGCGTGGATCGCGAAGGACCCGATCGACCGCGTCGAGCGCGCGCTCGAGCGCATGGGCGCCAACATGGAGGCCGTGCGGGCCGAGGCGAAGATCCGCGCCGACCAGCTCGCCAAGGAGTTCCGCGCCGCCGCCGAGCACGCCGTGCCGCCGGTCGCCGACGAGATCTTCGACAACGTCTACGCGCAGCCCACCAGGCGCCTCGAGCGGCAGCGCCTCGAGCACCGCGCGTTCGTCAGCAGCATCGAGGGCGCGAAGTGACCGAGACCCTGACCCTGGCGAAGGCCGTCAACAGCGCCCTCGCCGACTCGCTCGAGGGCGACGACCGCGTGCTGCTCATGGGCGAGGACATCGGCAAGCTCGGCGGCGTCTTCCGCGTCACCGACGGCCTGCAGGATCGCTTCGGCCCGCAGCGGGTGATCGACTCGCCGCTCGCGGAGTCGGCCATCATCGGCACCGCGATCGGCATGAGCTACCGCGGCTTCCGCGTGGTCGCCGAGATCCAGTTCGACGGCTTCATCTACCCCGCGTTCGACCAGATCGTCGCGCAGGTGGCGAAGCTGCGCTACCGCTCCCAGGGCCGCGTCAGCATGCCGCTCACGATCCGCGTGCCCTTCGGCGGCGCGATCGGCTCGGTCGAGCACCACTCCGAGAGCCCCGAGTCGTACTTCGCGCACACCGCAGGCCTGCGCGTCGTGACCGCCTCCACCCCGCAGGAGGCCTACTCGACGCTGCGCGCGGCCATCCAGAGCGACGACCCCGTGCTGTTCTTCGAGCCGAAGGGCAAGTACTACACGAAGGGCGAGGTCGACCGGTCGATCGTGCGCGACCTCGAGACCGCCAACGTGGTCGCGAGCGGCCGCGACGTGACGATCGCCGCCTACGGGCCGACGGTCGACACGGCGCTGCGCGCCGCGGTCGCGGCCGCCGACGAGGGCATCGAGGTCGAGGTCATCGACCTGCGCTCGATCTCGCCGCTGGATGTCGACACGGTCGTCGAGTCGGTGCGCCGCACCGGCCGGCTGGTCGTCACGCACGAGGCGCCCGCCGAGTCGTCCGTCTCGAGCGAGCTCATCGCATCCGTCGCCGAGCGCGCCTTCGCGCACCTCGAGGCCGCGCCCGAGCGCGTCACCGGCTACGACACCCCCTACCCGCCCTCGGCCGTCGAGCACGACTACCTGCCGAGCCTCGACCGGCTGCTCGACGCCGTCGACCGCACGCTCGGCCGCCGCAACTCGCGCACCGACCTCGACTACAGCGCCCTCACGACGGGAGCCGCCCGATGAAGACCTTCCTGCTGCCCGACCTGGGCGAGGGCCTGACCGACAGCGAGATCGTCGCCTGGAAGGTCGCCGAGGGCGACACGGTCGAGCTCAACCAGCCGCTCGCCGACATCGAGACGGCCAAGGCGGTCGTCGAGCTGCCGAGCCCGTACGAGGGCACGATCGCGAAGCTCCACGCCGGCGAGGGCGAGACCGTCGACGTGGGCGCGCCGCTGATCGACTTCGACGTGGGCGGCGACGACAGCGCTGCCCCGACGGCGGATGCGTCCGCCCCGGCGGACGAGCAGGTCCCGGATGCGCCCGGTCCCGTCGGCGACGAGCCCGACGTCGTGACCGCGCCGGCCTCGGCGCCGGAGACGAACCTCGCCGCCGAGGCCGAGGCGGCCGCGCCGGCCGACGACAAGCCCGAGAAGGTGTCGGTGCTCGTCGGGCACATCACGGTGCACGGCGGCAAGCCGACCCGCGCGAAGCGCACCTGGGATGCCGAGCCGTTCGAGCGCGCCGAGGTGCGCGGACCGAACCGCGCGATGCCGCCGGTGCGCAAGCTCGCGAAGGATCGCGGCGTCGACCTGCAGTCGGTGCGCCCGAGCGGCGCCGACGGCCTCGTCACGCGCGCCGACGTCGAAGGCCACGGCGTCGCATCCGCCCCCGTCGCCGCACCCGCATCGACCCGCACCAAGGTGACGGGCCTCCGCAAGCACACCGCCGCCGCCATGACGCAGTCGGCGCTCACGGTGCCGCACGCGGCGACCTTCCACCAGGTCGACGTCACCGAGACGCTCGCGCTCGCCAAGAGCGGCGACGCGTCGTTCCTGGCGCTCGCCAGCCGGGCGATCCTGCTCGCGACGAAGCGCTGGCCCGACGTGACGGCCGCCTTCCACGCCGACACGAACGAGCTCGAGCGATTCGCGCACGTCAACCTGGGCATCGCCGTCTCGACCGACCGCGGGCTCGTGGTCGCCTCGGTCGACGCGGCGGAGGCGATGGACGCGGTCGAGCTGACCGCGCAGATCAAGGACCGCGCCGTGCGCGCCCGCGAGGGCTCGCTGACGATGGCGGAGCTCACCTCGTCGAACATCACCATCTCGAACGTCGGCGTGTTCGGCGTCGACGGCGGCATCCCGATCCTCAACCCGGGGGAGTCGGCGATCATCGCGCTCGGCGCGATCAGGAGGCTGCCGTGGAACCACGCCGACGAGATCGTGCTGCGCGACGTGTGCACCGTGACCGTCTCGTTCGACCACCGGGTGCTCGACGGCCGCGAGGCCGCCGGATTCCTTGCCGACATCGCAGCGGTGCTGGAGCAGCCCAGCCTGGCGCTGGCCCGTTGACCGGCATGGCACGGTAGGAGCATGCACGCACTGACGAGCCACGTCGACACTGCCTCCGACGCGGCGAAGGCCAACCGCGCGGCCATGGAGGCGCTCGTGACCGAGCTGCGAGCGCGCCTCGGCACCGCCGCGCTCGGCGGGCCGGCGGCCAGCCGTGAGCGCCACGTCGCCCGGGGCAAGCTGCTGGCACGCGACCGCATCGACGCGCTGCTCGATGCCGGCAGCCCCTTCCTCGAGGTCGCGCCGCTGGCCGCGTGGGGCGTCTACGGCTCGCCCGCGGATGGCGAGCCGGGGGATGCGCCGTCGGCGGGCGTCGTCGCGGGCATCGGCATGGTGCACGGCCGGCCCGTGATGGTGATCGCGAACGACGCGACCGTCAAGGGCGGCACCTACTACCCGCTGACGGTCAAGAAGCACCTGCGCGCGCAGCAGATCGCGCGCGAGAACCGGCTGCCGTGCATCGCGCTCGTCGACTCGGGCGGCGCCTTCCTGCCGATGCAGGACGAGGTGTTCCCGGATCGCGAGCACTTCGGCCGCATCTTCTTCAACCAAGCGCAGCTGAGCGCGGCCGGCATCCCGCAGCTCGCTGCCGTCATGGGCTCCTCGACCGCCGGCGGCGCCTACGTGCCGGCGATGAGCGACGAGACGGTCATCGTGCGCGACCAGGGCACCATCTTCCTCGGCGGCCCGCCGCTCGTGAAGGCCGCGACCGGCGAGGTGATCGACGCCGAGTCGCTCGGCGGCGGCGTGCTGCACGCCGAGGTCTCGGGCGTCGTCGACCACCTCGCCGACGACGATGCGCACGCCCTCGAGATCGTGCGCGACATGGTCGAGGCGCTGCCGCGCGACCCGCAGCTCACGAAGCGCGGCTCCTTCGGCTGGTCCGCGTACGCGCCGATGAGCGGCACCGCCTTCGGCGGGCAGCAGGGCATCGAGCCCGCCGTCGACCCCGCCACGCTCTACGACGCGATCCCGCCCGACCTGCAGACGCCCTACGACGCGCACGAGATCATCGCCCGCATCGTCGACCGCAGCGAGTTCCACGAGTTCAAGGCCGGCTACGGCGACACCCTCGTCACCGGCTTCGCCGAGCTGCACGGCCACACCGTCGGCATCATCGCCAACAACGGCGTGCTCTTCAGCGAGTCGGCCATGAAGGGCGCGCACTTCATCGAGCTGTGCGATCAGCGCGGCGTGCCGCTCGTGTTCCTGCAGAACATCACCGGCTTCATGGTGGGCTCCGAGGCAGAGCGCGGCGGCATCGCCAAGCACGGCGCCAAGATGGTCACCGCCGTCGCCACCACGCGCGTGCCGAAGCTCACGGTCGTCGTCGGGGGCTCCTTCGGCGCCGGCACGTACTCCATGTGCGGCCGCGCCTACGACCCTCGGTTTTTGTGGCTGTGGCCCAACGCCCGCGTGAGCGTGATGGGCGGGCCGCAGGCCGCATCCGTGCTCTCCACCGTCAAGCGCGAGCAGAAGGAGGCCGCCGGCGAGGAGTGGTCGGCGGATGCGCAGGCCGAGTTCGAGCGCCCGGTGCGCGAGCAGTACGAGCGGCAGGGCAACCCGTACTACGCCTCCGCCCGGCTGTGGGACGACGGCGTGATCGACCCGGCGGACACCCGCCGCGTGCTCGGCATGGCGCTCGACGTCGTCACCGCCGTGCCGCTGCCCGAGCCGCGCTTCGGCGTCTTCAGGATGTGATGGGGATGGCTGAGATGTTCACGACCGTGCTGGTCGCCAACCGCGGCGAGATCGCCATCCGAGTCGCCCGCACGCTCGACCGCCTCGGGATCCAGCCGGTGATGGTCTACGCCGAGGGCGACCCCTCGCCCCATCGTCACCACGGGCACGCGGTCTCGCTCGGCGCGGGGAACCTGCGCGAGACCTACCTGTCGATCGAGAAGATCATCGAGGCGGCGCGCTCGACCGGTGCGCAGGCCATCCATCCGGGCTACGGCTTCCTATCGGAGAACGCTGCGTTCGCGCAGGCGTGCGCCGACGCCGGCATCGTCTTCATCGGCCCGCCCGCGTCGGCGATCGAGACGATGGGCGACAAGATCTCGGCCCGCCACGCGGTCGAGGCCCGCGACGTCGCCACGGTGCCCGGCATCGCCGAGCCGGGACTCGACGACGCGGCGCTCATCGCCGGCGCCGAGCGGGTCGGCTTCCCGGTGCTCATCAAGCCCGCCGCGGGCGGCGGCGGCAAGGGCATGCACCGCGTCGACGAAGCGTCGGCGCTGCCCCACGCGCTCGCCACCGCGCGCCGCGAGGCGGCGGCGGCCTTCGGCGACGACACGCTCTTCATCGAGCGCTTCGTCACCAACCCGCGCCACATCGAGGTGCAGGTGCTCGCCGACACGTACGGCACCGTCATCCACCTGGGCGAGCGCGAGTGCTCGCTGCAGCGCCGCCACCAGAAGGTGATCGAGGAGGCGCCGAGCGCCCTGCTCACCGAGGCGCAGCGGGCTTCGATCGGGCAGGCGGCCGTCGAGACGGCCCGCTCGGTCGGCTACGTGGGCGCCGGCACCGTCGAGTTCATCGTCGCGGGCGACCGACCCGACGAGCCCTTCTTCATGGAGATGAACACGCGCCTGCAGGTCGAGCACCCGGTGACCGAGATGGTCACGGGCATCGACCTGGTCGAGCAGCAGCTGCGCATCGCCGCGGGGGAGCCGCTCGCCATCGCGCAGCAGGACGTGACGCTCACGGGCCACGCGATCGAGGCGCGCCTCTACGCCGAGGATCCGGCGGCGGGCTTCCTGCCGACCGGCGGCACCGTGCTCGACGTGCAGTGGCCGTGGGACGAGAGCGAGCTGGGGCCGGATGCGGTGCAGCGGGTGCGCGTCGACGCGGGCGTCGAGCACGGCACGGCCGTCGGCTCGAGCTACGACCCGATGATCGCGAAGGTCATCGCGCACGCCGACACCCGCGCGGAGGCGATCGAGCGGCTGCGCGCGGCGCTGGCCGAGATGCACCTGTTCGGCGTGGTCACGAACCGCGGCTTCCTGCGTGCGCTGCTCGCCGAGCCCACCGTGCAGGCGGGCGAGCTCGACACCGGCTTCATCGACCGCGAGGGCGAGCGGATCGCGACGAGCGGCTCGCGGGGCGAGGTGCTCGCCGTCGCCGCCGCCGCGCAGGCGCAGCGCGCGCCCGGGCCGAGCGGCGCCTGGGCGGGCGACGGCTGGCGCATGGCCGGCGCGGTCGGCCGTGTCGTGCGCTTCGCCGACGGCGATGGTGTGGCGACCGTGCGCGTGCGCCGCATCGATGAGCCGCACGAGCACCGTTACACCGAGCTGCGCGACGTCGACATCGAGGTGCAGCGCGCCGACGGCACGATCGAGCGCTTCGAGCGGGTGCCGCTCGAGCGTCCGACGCTCGAGACCGGCGAGGGCACCTGGGTGTGGACCCGCGACGGCGACGTGCTCGCCGAGGCGCCCCCGCGCATCCGCCGTGGTCGTGGTCCGGCAGAGCCGACCCTCGCGTCGCCCATGCCCGGCACGGTCGTCGCGGTGCACGCCGCCGACGGCGACGAGGTCGCCGAGGGCGCGGCGGTCGTGAGCGTCGAGGCGATGAAGATGGAGCATGTGCTGCGCGCGCCCGTCGCCGGCACGGTGCATCTGCATGCGAAGGTGGGGGAGCAGGTGGCGCGCGGGCAGGAGCTCGCGACCGTCACACCGACAGCCAGCACGGGGGAGTCAGCATGACCGAGCAGCGCATCACCCAGCGCGGCCTCTACTTCGACGAGCTCGAGGAGGGCGTCGTCTACGAGCACCGGCCCGGCCGCACGATGACTGAGACCGACAACGTGCTGTTCACGACGCTGACGATGAACCCGCAGCCGCTGCACCTCGACCGCCACTGGAGCGAGCAGAGCGAGTTCGGCGAGCCGCTCATGAACTCGATGCACACGCTCGCGACCATGGTCGGCCTGTCGGTCGGGCAGCTGACGCAGGGCACGATCGTCGCGAACCTGGGCTTCAGCGACATCGCCTTCCCCGCGCCCGTGCGGCACGGCGACACCATCTACTGCGAGACGCGAGTGACCGGCAAGCGCCCGTCGAAGTCGCGGCCGGGGCAGGGCATCGCGACCTTCGAGCACACCGCCCGCAACCAGCACGGCAAGGTCGTCGCGCGTGCCGTGCGGCAGGTGCTCCTGCAGGGCACGCCCGAGGCCGCGGCATGAGCCGGCGCCTGGCGATGGGCCCTGCGCTGCTGTTCTGCCCCGGCGACCGGCCCGACCGGTTCCAGAAGGCGGCAGACCGGGCGGATGCGGTGATCCTCGACCTCGAGGACGCCGTCGGCCCGGATGCGAAGGACGCTGCGCGCGCCGCGATCGTGGCTGCCGAGCTCGACCCGCAGCGCACCGTCGTGCGGGTGCAGGCGCGGGGCGCGGCGGGCTTCCGCGACGACCTGGCCGCGGTGGCGGCGAGCCCGTTCCGCACCGTGATGCTCGCGAAGGCGGAGGCGCCGGAGGAGATCGACGCGATCGTCGAGGCGGTGCCGGGCACGCGCGTCATCGCGCTGCTCGAGACGGCGCGCGGGGTGCTCGCGGCCGAGGCGATCGCCGACCACGGCGCCGTCGTGGGGCTCATGTGGGGCGCCGAGGATCTCGTGGCCTCGATGGGTGGCACGTCGAGCCGCGGTGAGGACGGCGCCTACCGCGACGTGGCCGTGCACGCGCGCAGTCGCGTGCTGCTCGCGGCGACCGCATTCGGCAAGACGGCGATCGACGCGATCCGCACCGACATCGCCGACGTCGAGGGCGCGCACGCCGAGGCGCTCGACGCCGCGGCCTCGGGCTTCGGCGCCAAGGCCTGCATCCACCCCGGCCACGTGGAGCCGTACCGGCGCGCGTTCGCTCCGACGGCCGAGCAGCTCGACGAGGCGCGGCGCATCCTGGCCGCCGCTGAGGGCACGTCGGGAGTCTTCTCGTTCGAGGGCCGCATGGTCGACGAGCCGATCCTGCGGCACGCCCGCAGCGTCGTCGCGAGAGCCGGTTCTGCCACGTAGCCTGCTTCGGGACGAGCGTGGGGGAGCAGTCAGTGGGGCGACACCGGTCTGGCGCGCAGAGCGAACGGCATCGGCGACGCAGCACGACGCTCAGTGACCGCCGGGCGCTGCTCCACGACGACGAGCTCGGCTCGGGCGTGATCGCCCGGCCGACGGCGCGCGAGGCGCGGGACTCCGATCCGCACGGGCACGTGCACGGGCACGGGCACGGCGCGAGCGTGCGGGTCGATCGGCGCTCGGCCCTGGCGCTCTGGCTCGCCCTCGCCCCCATGCTGCTCGCGACCGTCGTCGGCCTGGTGCTGCTCTGGCCGAACGCCGCCGAGCTGCCCGAGCGCATGCCCTACTTCGCCGAGGGTGCGGGCTCGACCCACGCCACCGCATCCGCCGCCCCCGACGCCGAGACGGCGCTCGTGCCCGCCCGGCTCGACGACGGCACGGCGATCGAGGTCGTCGTGCCGCCGGAGGCGATGGGGCAGATCGGCGACGGCGACCGGCTGCGCGTGTTCGACGTGCCGGAGGCGGCAGGCTACGGCAGCTCGTACGTCTTCGTCGACTTCGCCCGCGAGCTGCCGCTGGCGCTGCTGGCGCTCGTGTTCGTGGGCGTGGTGGTGGCGGTCGCGCGCTGGCGCGGGCTCGCCGCGCTCGCCGGGCTCGCGGGCGCGTTCGTCGCGATCGTCGGCTTCGCGCTGCCCGCGCTGCTCTCCGGCCAGCCCGCGCTGCCGGTCGCGCTCGTGACCGCATCCGTCGTGATGTGCATCGTGCTCTACGTCGCGCACGGGTTCTCGACGCGCACGACGACGGCACTGCTGGGCACGCTGATCGGCCTCGCGATCACGGCTGCCGTGGCGTGGGCGGCGACCTCTGGCGTGCGCATCATGGGCACGAGCTCTGAGGAGTCGCAGCTGCTGTTCCAGCAGTTCGGGCTCGACCTGTCGGATGTGTTCATGTGCGGTCTCGTGCTGGCGGGCATGGGCGTGCTCAACGACGTGACCATCACGCAGGCCTCGGCCGTCTGGGAGCTGCGCGAGGTCGCGCCGCGCGCGAGCCGGCGCGAGCTCTTCCGCCGGGCGATGCGGATCGGGCGCGACCACATCGCCTCGACCGTCTACACGATCGCCTTCGCCTACGTCGGCGCCGCCCTGCCGCTGCTGCTGGTGATGTGGCTGACGATCGCCCCCTTCGACCTGCAGCTCACCACCGGCGAGGTGGTGGAGGAGATCGTGCGCACGCTCGTCGGCTCGATCGGGCTGGTGCTGGCGATCCCGGTGACGACGGCGATCGCGGCGCTCGTCGTGCCCGGGGCAGCCGACGCCGATGCGCCCGTCGAGGCGGCGGCTACGCCGAGGCTCGTCGCTTCGCCATGAGCACGGCGAAGGCCTCGACCTTGGGCGTGAGGCCGTGCACGAGCACCGTGTCGCCCGCCTCGAAGCGGGTCTCGGGGTTCGCGAGCACCCACGCGCCGTCGCGCTTGACGGCGCCGATGCCGACGCCGTGCTTGGCCTGCAGGCCCAGCTCGCGCAGCGGCACCGCGCTGAGGCCCGCGGGCACCTCGAGCCGCACGGCCGCGTAGCCGGGCTCGATCTCGATGAAGTCCTCGAGCGCCCCGCGCACCATGTGGGCGACGCGGCGGCCCATGTCGGCCTCGGGCCGCACGACGTGGCTGACGCCCAGCTGATCGAGGATGAGCGCGTGCCGCTCGTCGACGGCCTTCGCCCACACCTGCGGCACGCCCACGCGCAGCAGCTGGCTGGTGACGAGGATGGAGGCGGTGACGTCGCTGCCGATCGCCACCACCACGCGGTCGAAGTCGGCGAGCCCCAGCTGCTCGATGAGCTCCGGCCGCGTCGCGTCGCCGGCCACGACGCCCGTGAGCTGCCCGTTGAGGCCCTGCACCGCATCCGCGTCGTCGTCGATGCCGAGCACCTCGGTGCCGTGGGCCATGAGCTCGAGCGCGAGCGCGGTGCCGAAGCGGCCGAGCCCGATGACGGCGACCGAGGTGGCCGAGCCGATGCTCGTCGGGTCGAAGGGGTTGCGCGATCTAGCCAATGACGGGCCTTTCCTTGGGCAGCTCGTAGGCGAGCCTGCGGGTGCGGAGGGCGAGGGCGGTGGCGACCGTGATGGGGCCGACGCGGCCGACGAACATGAGCATCACGAGGATGAGCTGGCTCGGCATGCCGACGGATGCGGTGATGCCGGTGGAGAGGCCGACGGTGCCGAAGGCCGAGACGGCTTCGAACAGCACGCGGTCGAGCTCGATGCTCGTGAGCTGCATGATGGCGAGGGTGGCGGCCCATACGAGGGCCACCGAGAGCAGGGCGACGGTGATGGCCTCGCGGTGCACGGCGCGCGAGAGGCGCTTGCCGAACAGGGTGACCGTGGGGTCGCCGCGCACCTCGGCGATGATGATCGCCAGCAGCACGCCGAAGGTGGTGATCTTGATGCCACCGGCGGTGCCTGCCGGGCCGCCGCCGATGAACATGAGCACATCCATCACCAGCAGCGTCTCGGGCTCGAACTGCCCGATGTCGAGCGCGTTGAAGCCGGCGGTGCGCGTCTGCACCGAGTGGAAGAAGGCGTCGAGGATGCGGGTGCCGGGGGAGAGCGGGCCGAGCGAGCCGGGGTTGCCCCACTCGAGCACCGCGATCGACACGGTGCCGATCAGCAGCAGCGCGCCGGTGCCGGTGAGCACGAGCCAGGTGTGCATGGAGAAGCGGCGCGGATGCGGTGCGTGCTTGAGGATCTGCATGATGACGGGGAAGCCGAGGCCGCCGATGATGGTGGCGGCAGCGAGCGGCAGCAGGATGAGCGGGTCGTCGACGAAGCCCATGAGGTTGTCGCTGAAGAGCGCGAAGCCGGCGTTGTTGTAGCTGGAGACGGCGTGGAAGACACCTAGCCAAGCGGCGTGCAGGGGGTCTTCGCCGCGGCCGAGCCAGAAGCGCAGCCAGAGGACGATCGCGACGGTGCCTTCGACGATGAGGGCGATGCGCAGGATGCTGACGACGATGCGGCGCACGCTGCCGGGGCCATCGGCGTGGGCCTCCTGCGCGGTGGTGAGGCGGGAGCCGAGGGTGAGGCGGCGCACGACGAAGATGCCGATGAGGCTCGCGAAGACCATGACGCCGAGGCCGCCGAGCTGGATGAGCAGCAGGATGACGACCTGGCCGAACGGCGTCCAGTAGAGGGCCGTGTCGACGACCGTCAGGCCGGTGACGCAGGCGGCGGAGACGGCGGTGAAGAGCGCTTCGATCCAAGTTGCTGCGCCCTCGCCCTGGCGGGAGATCGGCAGCATGAGCAGGCCCCAGCCGGCGAGGTTGAGCGCGACGAAGCCGGCGAAGATGCGCCGGGCGGGATGCTGTCGCTGCCACAGCTGGATGAGGCCCGATCGCGACCGGGCAGTGGTCTGCACGAGCGATGAGCATACGCCTGCACGCGGGGTGCAGCGTGCAGCCTCGATGTGACAATCGCCGCGGGGGTCATGTACAGTAGTGGGGTTGCTCCGGGAACCCCGGATGCAGCGTCTGGGTCTGTGGCGCAGCTGGTAGCGCACCTGCATGGCATGCAGGGGGTCGGGGGTTCGAGTCCCCCCAGATCCACCATTGTGATGACGCGGGACATCGTTCATAGATGTTCCGCGTCATCGTTCACATCGGGGAGAAGCCCTGGCCATCGGCCGGGGCTTCTGTCGTTGTTGCGCCAGTAGGTGCGTGTGGGATCGACGGTGTGGGTGGAGAGGACCTCGCCGGTGGTGTGGTCGGAGACGGTGACGCTGGTGTCGTCGGTGAGGATCAGGACCGGGGTGCGGGCGTGGTCGATGCCGATGCCGAGGTGGTGCATGCGGCCGGCGCGGCGGAGGGCGAGCTTGCCCAAGCGATCGACGCGGTCGTGACGGATGCGCCAGTCGTGCTGGTCGCGGCGGACAACGGGCAGGACGATGACGCGCGGCTTCGACACGCCTCATCGTGGATGTGAACGATGTCCCGACTCATATGTGAACGATGTCGTGAACCAGCACACCCCCAGATCCACCAATGGGTTGAGTCGCGTCATATGTCTCAGATGAGTCGCGACATGCGTCACTCAGCCCCCGGCCATCGGCAGGGGGCCTTCGCGTATTGCGCCAGGAACCGCGGTCGGGGTCGATGTCGTTGGTGGCGATGATCTTGCCGGTAGCGAGGTCGATGACGGTGACGGTTGAGTCGTCGATGAGGGCGAGGGCGGGCCTGCGGCGGTGGTCGGCGCCGCTGGCGAGGTGATCGAGCCGGCCTGGCCACAGTGCGGCATTACGAGTAGCCCGGCTCCTCTCGTCGGTCATGCACGCTTCGACTCAATATTTCGAAGGAGTCGGGCCGAGCAGTCGCGTGAGTCTGCCGCGGTAGTCGCCGCCGAACTCGGGCAATCGCCAAAACCTGTAATCGGCACCCCGCCTGCGATCCTCCGATCCCCGAAGCTAGCGCCGGCGCCTGCGGGCGCGTTGTCGGCGCGACCCTCGGCGCTTCGCGCGGGCTCTGGGGACGTCGCCACCCATCCCTCGTTCGGCATCTTGAACCGTCCCCTCCACGCCGAAGGCGTTCAACTCCAGAAGGTCGTCCAGCGCGTCGAGGAGTCCGGCGCGAGTCCTCGGCTCATCGGCTTGAGGCAGCGCCTTCACCAGCAGTTCGCTTAGCAACCACGCATCTCCGGCAGCTTCCGTTCTCAGATCGCCCATCTGGTCGCGAGCGAGGCCGAGGAGACGTTCCGATGCGCGCAGCACCAGTTCGCCGATGTCGCCGGTTGCGCCGTCGAGCAGATGCAAGAGCGCAGAGGGAGCTCGAACAAAGCATGGCGAAGCGATGTATGCCTTGAGTAGATTGCTGCGGCGCGGACCATCGATGCTCGAGAGCGCGTACGGCAGCTGAGCGATCGTTTCCTGCACCTGCTCGTCCGGGTCGTGCATGAGCTGGAGCAGCGCCTCCACGATTCGCTGGTCTGGCGCCTCGTCGTCAAGAGCAGCGATACAGGCCTCGGCCAACCCCTGCCGCAGATCTGCCGAACCGTCCAGCGCAGCGTTCAGACGGCCGCGCTCATCCCAAAGCAACGCCGCATGTGCGGCCATCTGACCACCGGCTGCTCGTACGGCCGAGTCGTCGCCATTCATCATGCGATCGACGACCGGGAGGACCAGATCCGAACGAGCGTTGCCCACGTAGATCAGAAGACGCCTTCCTTCTCTGGTCGCCAAGGCTCGTAAGTCGCCTTCGGCCAGCTCGACGAAAGCGGCGTGCGCTGCAGCCTTGTCGTGGCGCAAACACGCGGCAAGGAGCCATGCGACGCAGGACCGAATGATGACGGATTCGTCACTGACGAACCACTGAAGGTGCGGCGTGACCAGATCTGTGCGCGATCCGTCAGCATCGAAGATGAGTAGATCTGTCACCGCTAAGATCAATCCGCCTCGAGCTGTGTTCAAGCCATTGCTGAGGAGATACTCCGGGTCGAGCCCGTCGGAGTCCTGGGGCGTCATCGGTGGCTTCGTGTCGTCGACCGGCGCAGACTGAAGAGCTCGACTTAACAATAGCTCGACCAGGTCCAGGGGCAGTCGTGCGCGTATGCGTTGGACCGAGGACGAGAGTGAGCGATCGACCGAGGGACCACCGATCTCCGCGAGATGCCGAATCGCACCGAACACAGCCTCCTCGTGATCGTTGACGGATTCGCTGCCGCCGAAGGCGTAGAGCAGTGCATCGAAGTAGCTGCTGTTGAGCCGAGCGTCCATCTTCTGCGAGAGACGGGCAAAGCGACCCGGGTCCTCCTCGGCCGCGCTCCTGAGCACCTGCGCGAGCTCGTGGGCGCCGCCCACCAAGAAGCCGCTACTGCTCCGCGAACCATCGTGCTTCTGCATCGCTCGGATCCAGTTTTCGTCCGACATGCGCGCCGCGCGATCGGGCACGATCGGTGACGTGACCCAGCCGGATAGGAGTCCGGGCGGCGGATCCGGGCGGCTGATTCCGAACTTACGGCGGAACTGCTCCAACTTCTGCCGTCCGTAAGGGGAGAGGCGACTCTCATCCAGACTTGAGAGCAATGTGAAGGCGGTGTACCCGGATCCGCGTCGACTCTCGTAGCGCGGTCGAGTGCTGATCATCCGTAGCTCGAGCCGAAGATGCTCGTCGGCAGTCGCGTGGGAGCTGATCGCGGCCAGCAGCTCTCGCGTTGCGCTGGTCGGATCGTTTCGGTAGCCGTGCGCGAAGTTGGTCTCGGAGACTAGGATGTCGATGGCCCACCGAGCGAAGCGTGCTCCGGCCGCGGCGAGCGCTCCGAAGAGAAGGAACTGAGCTCCTCCGAAAGGCGACTCGGACAATGACCGCAGCTCGCGCTCGATCGCATCAGGTTCTGTCCGCGCGGCCTCGTTGAGGCTAACGCCAAGCGCGTAGAACAGCGCGTCGTCGATTTGCTCTCTATGCTCGTCCGGCTGAAGGCCTGGATCGAAGTGGGCATGGGCACGAGGGGGACGGTCGGTGCCAGTGTTCCGCGTCACCGCCATGACGTCCAGCGCGAAGGGCACCATTACCTTCGCGAAGCGCAAGGGGAGAGCTGCGGCCGTCGCCTCGATCAACTCGGGAGCGTAGTGGTCGCGCACGGCAAGCGACGCGACCTGCCCAGACTCGTCGAGCGCGAGCGAGTCCGAACGCTGGACGAAATGGGCCTCGAGTAGGTCAATTGCCCAGCCCGGATCTGCCTCGCTGAGGTCACGTGCGAACAACCACAAGACCGATGCCTGCGGCCCGAAGTCACCCCGACGTACGCCTCTCAAGAGAAGTTGGAACATCTCGCGAGAGCCCTCATACAAAGCCGTGTGAGCGACCGCCCGAATCCATGTCGGGCTGTCGGCGCGATCGAATCGTTGATCGAGTAGCGACGCGATCTCGTTCAGTTGCTCGAGGTTCGCGCCTCGCGATACCTCAACGGCTCTCAGCGCCGCAGCGCTGTCAGAAGAGTCGAACCAGCGAGCGAGCTGCCCAGCCCTTATTAGGAGCTCGATCCACTTGGGTTGGGCGAGCGCGCTCCAAATTCGGTCGGCTAGTTCTGGACGAGCCTCGGCCACGTTCAGCAACATAGCCAGGTCCGGGGGAGCAGGTGCAGGATGCTGCGAGACAGCTCCGATCACTGCGATTCGGATGTGGAACCGGGCGTCCGGAGCAAGCAGCGCAGACTGGGCTTCGATCCGGAGTCGGCGGGGATCTGCTTGAGCAAGGTGCAGAAGGATTTGCCGGACTTGAGCGCGGCGGAAGAGGTCTTGCTCGTCACTGCGGAGGAAGCCCATCAACGACTCATCGCGCGCCATCCAGGCCTTGGCAAACACGTAGTCGAAGAAGGACTCGTGGAAGAACGTTACCTGGCGGCCTTGGCGATCGAGCACGTTCTCCGAGATGAGCACCTCGACGTCGGCAGCCAAGCCCTCTACGTCCAGCAGATCGAACGGAACTGACAGTGACTTACGCTCGCTGATGCGCTCCGCCACGATGCCGAGTGCTTGTGCGAATCGAACCGTGGGCATTCGTTCGCGCGCCGTCAACTGCTTCGCTCGCCAGAAAGCATCGAAGAGCCCGAGTCTCGATACCGCCAGATCGGCGAGGTTGCTCGGGCCGGAGCCTTTCAGCAGAGAGAGATGCAGGGGTGAACTGAGAAGCTCTGTCTGAGCGTCGGAGAGTGAACTGACGTCGAGTTGCATCGCACCCAGTGCCCCGGCAACCGTTCCAGGTGAGAGCGGACCCGCTTCTATCGTCAAAGACGGTTGCGCGAGAGCGGTTGGTTCGAGTAGCCCTCGGAGCCGCGGATCGTTCTGGAGATCGAACGATCTGCAGGCCACGACAACCTTGACGTTCGCACTGGACAGGGCGTCTTCAATCAGGTCCCAAACGGCGTCGACGGACTCCGGCACGCGCCCTGAAACCATGCTGACGGCGTCAACCTGATCGATCACGAGGATGGCCCGTCCTCCCTCGGCTGCGCGTTCGAGTTCGATGACGGGAGATCTCTTTAGGCCGATGGACGCGCCTATGGCGTGAGGTGACGACGCTGACGTGACCCGATCGAGGCGGAAGGCGAGGACGGGGTATGTGCGACGGAGCTCCTCCACAACTTCGGCAAGAATGCCGCTCTTGCCCGAGCCTGCTGGCCCGTGGAGCACGACGAGCGGGTGCTCCCGCAACGCTCCGAGCACGTCGGTGGTCTCGGTGCGGGCGATTGTCGGAAGAACCATCGACCTTTGCACGGTCCGCAGCCAACGGTGGGTCGCTGCGGCCACCAGCTCCTTACTTCCAGATCGTTCGCTCGAGTCGACCGAACGGATGCCATGGGCCTCGAGCTCTTCGAGCAAGACGGCCGAGGTGAAGACCCGCCCGAGACTGCGAAGAACGATTCCCACCAGGCTGTCGACGATCGCCTGCCCGCTGGCGCCTTGAAACGTCACCTCCGCAATGCGCACACTGGACATTCGAACGATGTGCTCATCCACGACCTGGAAACGGAGATGCCGGAGCGTTTTCCACGCCCGCTCAGGTCCGCCCCAAATGTCAGGGGCGGAAAGCTCATCGAACTGCGATAGCGATTCGTCGCTCTGCAGGTGATCGATGAACTCTCGCAGATTCTCGGCTTGGCGCGCACGCTCAGCAAGCACCTTCAAGCTGGCCGCCGGAGTCTGAGAGACAAAGACAAAAATTCTGCCGTGCGAAGCGTGGTGCAGCATCGCGCGCAGTACGCCTGCTCGCTGCAGGCTCCGGACCCGCCAACTCGTCCCTGACGGCGAACGCAGTTTGAGTTGCTGGACCTCCTGTCCGTCCGGTCGAACGATCGTCAACTCTGAACCAATCGACAGATTCGGGTCGGGATCCTCGAACCGTATCGAAGTGCCAGCGGTCGCATCGAGCTGCAATAAGTGCCAGGCCGCCCATGCGAGCTCGAACCGATTGCCGACTTTGTCCGCTTCGCCTCCAGGGCGGGGCGGGCTCACCTCTCCTCCCTGAACAGAGCGCGTTGGCACCAATGGCCGGTGACCATTGCTATGCGCAGGGGCGGATGGCTGGCCTCGCTTCGCGCGGGTGCGTCTCTCCATTTGTGACACGCGAGCGTCGCGCAACTTCGTCTCTTCGCGCCGAGCTCGGCCATGTGGCAAGGATATCGCCTGGCGACGTTAAGAGGTCGCCAGCCATGCCGCGAAGACTTGCGCCGCCGAGATAATAGTTGGAGTGCAACTGGGGTGTTGGTCGCTGGTTCGCTTGCCTATCGGACGGCTCCGCCGCTCGGATCAACTCCGACGCGGCGCCGTCCCGGACGTCGGATCAGCCGCTGCCGGCTCGAGCAGCGGCTTGATTCCCAGTCACCCCGCCAACCCCTGCCCCTGTCTACGGACTCTCAGGTGAAGTACCGTGCGACACACTGTGTGTATCGGACGTTTCTTTCGACTGTTGTGCGACTGACCTTGTTTGACCTGCTCCGCGTCTCCTCGTTCACGAATCAATGCCGTCAAAGTGGCGATCTCTTGCATCAGCTTAACGTGACGCTCGTACTCCCGTCTGGCGTCGTTCTCGTGGTATAGCCGGCGAAGCGCCAGGTCGACGAGCGCGAGCAACATGAAGAAGATCGCGTGAACGGCTAGATATGTACCGATTAGCCAGACAGACATCTTGAGTTCGACGCGTACGGTCGCACCTAGCGAGAACGCTATAAGCACGCCGGTCGCGACCTGCCAACGCAGCACTGAAAGGATTCGCGGCAGTCTGCTTCTAACATCCGGGCGGAATGGCCATGCAAGAAGAACAAGAAAGAAGAGACCGAGAGCGCTGGCGCTGACCCAGATCGGTCGAGTTTCATGCAACGGGATGTCCGTGACACCGACCGTGGCACCCGACAGATACGTACACAACGCCAGAACTGCCCATCCAACCGCGAACCCTCGAATCCACACGGCCGTTGATTCGAGTCGCTCCACCGGCGAGATTGTCGTCATGCTTCGAACTTAACGTGAGCGTCTTGCACGCCCAGCCCGCCCTCCCGCGGCGGGCGGACGCCCGCGTGCGGCGCCGCCGGCTATCGCGGCCGTTGCGTTGTCGAGCACGCTCGAGATCAAGTCGATCAGCGCCGCACGCGGTAGCGCAGGTGCAGCACCCGTTCTCCTTGCAGCAGCTCGGGATCCTCGAGCAGGTGCTGCGCGTCGACCGAGCCGAAGAAGCGTCGGCCGGACCCGAAGTCGACGCGCGCCACGTCCATCCGCACCTCGTCCACCAGGCCGGCGGCGAGCGCTCGGCCGCCGACATCGCCGGCGGCGACCTCGACGATCCGGTCGCCCGCGAGCCGCTGCGCCGCCGCGACCGCGGCTTCGATGCCGTCGACGAAGCGGAACGTCGCGTCGGGCTCCCAACCCTCCGGTCGGCCGCGATGGGTCACGACGACCACGTGGTCGACCGCGGCGGCTGGTCGTCCCAGCCGTCCGTCAGGTCGAAGACGCGGCGGCCGGCGATCGTCACGGCGATCTGGTCCCAGTACGCGCGGGTGTAGTCGTAGGAGGTCTGCGGCTGGTCACCACCCGACCGCGGTCCTCGGTGCCGGGCACGTCGACCTCAAGCTCGTCAGCGCCGACGCCGTCTACCGCGACGGCCATGGCACCGAGCACGTCGTGGAGTGGGTCACCCAGCTCGACCTCGATGTCGCCCGCCGCAGCAGCGAGATCGCCGCCGAGCAGGGCCTCGCCGCCGACCCCGCCGCCGCCGCCGTCATCGAGCTCGGCCTCGACATCGCGCGCTCGGCGATCATCGCGCCGGCCTGGGCGGCACTGCTCACCGGCGACCCCTCCTCGCAGGGCACGGCTCGCCCAGCGACGAGATCCGGGATGCGTCGGGTTGCGTGCCGAACCTGTGGTTCGGGGACGCCGACCCAGCAGCGAGGCCACGCAGCGGTTCCACCTCGAGGTCTACGTCGCGCCGGAGGTGCGCGAGGGCCGCATCGCCGCCGCGGTCGCCGCCGGCGGCACGGTCGTCGATGAGAGCAAGGCGCCCTGGCTGACGCTCGTCGCCGACCCGGATGGCAACACGGGCGTGCTCTGCACCGACGCATCCGTCACCGAACCCGCATGAGGTGACGCCGCACGCCCGGCGCGGCCGCGGCACCCCCAGTTCACCTGAAGCACCCCGGCAGGTCGACCGCGAGACAGTTGCGGTTCAGGCCGGTCGGGGAGCCTCAGCGGGTGCCCGTCCCGTCCCCGCATCGTCGACGTCAGCGGCGCCGTGACGCGCTCGTCTTCTTCGCCTTCGCGGGGCCGAACGTGCTGCTCATCGCGGCCTTCATCTACTACCCGCTGCTGAGCAACATGTACTACTCGACGCTCAACTGGCGCATGGGCTCGACCACCGCCACGAGCGCCGGCATCGACAACTACGTGCGGCTGTTCACCTCGCCGCAGGGCGCCGAGATGTGGCGCGTGACGATCACCTTCACCGTCGTCACCGTGCTCGCCTCGATGGTGCTCGGGCTGCTCGTGGCGCTCGCGCTCAACCACCGCATCCCCGGCATCACCGCCGGCCGCACCGCGATCTTCTCGCCCTACGTGCTCTCCGGCGTCGGCGTCGGCATGGTGTGGAACTTCATCTTCGACCCGCAGCTGGGCCTGCTCGGCCACGTGCTGCGCGCCGTCGGCGCCCGCTCGCCCGAGTGGTACCTCGACGGCGACCTCGCCCTCGTGATGGTGATGATCGTCTACGTCTGGAAGAACCTCGGCTTCTGCGCGGTCGTCTTCCTCGCCGGCCTGCAGTCGATTCCGAGCGACCTCATCGAGGCCGCGCGCATCGACCGCGCCGGCGCCCTCACCCGCTTCTTCAAGCTCACCCTGCCGCTGCTGTCGCCCACCGTGTTCTTCCTCACGGTCACGACCATCCTCAGCTCGATGCAGGCCTTCGACATCCTCAAGATCATGACGCCCTCGGGCAACGGCACGAACACCATCGTCTTCGAGCTCTACCTGCAGGGCTTCGGGCCCTACCAGAACGCCGGCTACGCCGCCGCGATCTCGGTCGTGCTCTTCGTCGTGCTGTTCGCCATCACCGCCTTCCAGATGCGGTTCGTCGAGAAGCGGGTGCACTACGCATGAGCTCGATCCACGTCTCCCAGTGGCGGCAGGCCTTCTCGCGCCGCAACCTCGCCGCGACGGTGCTCGGCGGCTACCTGCCCATCCTCATCGCCATGGCCGTCATCGTGCTGCCGCTCGCGTGGATGGTGATCGCGTCGTTCAAGCCCGCGCCCGAGATCATCACCATGCAGCCCACGCTGTGGCCGCAGGAGCCCACCCTCGACAACTACGGCCACGTCGCCGACGTCGTGCCGCTGCTGACGGTGCTGCGCAACAGCCTGATCGTCACCATCGTCGGCGCCGCCATCAAGGTCGTGCTCGCCATCACCACGGCCTACGCGCTCGTGTTCATCGACTTCCGCTTCAAGAACGTCGTCTTCATCGCCATCCTCGTCGCGCTCATGGTGCCGCCCGAGGCGGCGCTGCTGCCGAACTACATGACCATCTCGGCGCTCGGCGGTCGCAACACGCTGTGGGGCATCTTCCTGCCCGGGCTCGGCACCGCCTTCGGCACCTTCCTGCTGCGCCAGCAGTTCAAGACGCTGCCGAAAGACCTGCTCGAGGCCGCGAAGCTCGACGGCGCCGGCCATCTCAAGCGGCTCTGGCGCATCGTCGCGCCCGTCTCCGCGCCCACGATCGCGACCGTCGCGCTCGTCACGATCGTCGGCGAGTGGAACAACTTCATGTGGCCGCTCATCATCACCGACTCCGTCGACACCATGACCCTGCCGGTGGGCCTCAACCTGCTGCAGTCGATCGAGGGCCAGACCGGCAGCTACGGCTACCTGATGGCCGGCGCCGTGCTCGTCATCCTGCCCGTGCTCATCGTGTTCGCCGCGCTCCAGCGATTCATCGTCAGCGGCCTCACCCAGGGCGCCGTCAAGTAAGCCACCCGACCACCCACCCCACCCCACCAAGGAGCAACCATGACCCACAGCATCCGCTCGACGCGCGCCAGGCGCGCCACCACCGCGGTGGCCGTGCTCGGCGTCGCGGCCCTCGGACTCACCGCCTGCGGCCCGGCCGTCGGCGCCACCGACTCGGCCGACGAGGCCGCGGCGACCGACTGGGCCTCGATCACGCCGGCCGACTCGATCAGCTTCTGGACGAACCACCCGGGCGGCTCGCAGGAGATCGAGCAGCAGCTCGTCGACGCCTTCACCGAGGAGACCGGCATCGAGGTCGAGATCGTCACGGCCGGCGCGAACTACGAGGAGGTCTCGCAGCGCTTCCAGACCGCGCAGACCTCCGGCGACGTCGGCGACCTCGTCGTGATGTCCGACGCCACCTGGTTCACCAACTACGTCAACGACTCGCTGCTCGCGCTCGACGACGTCTTCGCCGCTGCCGAGGGCGACACCTCGACCTACAACAGCACGCTCTTCGACGACTACCTCTACGAGGGCGCGCACTACGCCGTGCCCTACGCGCGCTCGACGACCATCTACTACTACAACCAGGACCACTACGCCGAGGCCGGCCTCACCGAGGCGCCCACCACGTGGGACGAGGTGCGCGAGAACTCGCAGGCGCTCATCGACGCCGGCGTGACCGAGACCGCCTTCAGCTTCCCGCCCGCCGAGGACTACCCGGCCTGGATGATGAACAACCTCGTCTGGGGCTACGGCGGCGGCTGGTCGGACGAGTGGGACGCGAGCGCGGTCACGAGCGACGGCACCGTCGAGGCCGTGCAGTTCGCGCAGGACGCCGTGCAGGACGGCTGGGCGAACGTCTCGAGCGGCTCGCCCGCCGACGACTTCGCGGCCGGCGCGACGAGCCAGTTCATCGGCTC
>BJUU01000029.1 GCA_007988785.1 Agrococcus baldri | reverse complement strand
TCACCGTCGACCCCGTCCACGCGACCGCGAGAGGGGCAGACCCACCCACACGTCCTCGAATGTGTGTTGGGAACAGAGTAACGAAGACCACTGACACGGGTCGGCCCGAGCGGTCGCATGTGGAGAACTCGGCTCGTGCTGCTCATGGCCGCCGGTCGCTCGCCCGATGGTGTGGGCGGTCGCGAGTGATGCTACGATTGACGTCGCTCCTTGCAGCGATCCTCGATAGCTCAATTGGCAGAGCAGCCGGCTGTTAACCGGCAGGTTGATGGTTCGAGTCCATCTCGGGGAGCGACCGGCCCCCGTCCTCGCGGACGGGGGCCTTCCTCATCGCCGGACGCTTTCGGGCGCGGCTCAGTCCTCGAGGTCGTCGACGCCCGGCAGCCAGGAGGTGCCGGGCACGCCCCACTTGTTGCGCTTGATCGCCTTCTGCACGCCCTTCGTGCCGAACGCATCCAGCCGGTCGGCGTAGAGGATGCCGTTCAGGTGGTCGAACTCGTGCTGCAGGATGCGCGCGAGCCAGCCTGAGGCCTCGAGCTCGTAGTGCTCGCCGTGCTCGTCCTGCGCCCGCAGGATCGCCCGATCGCTGCGCTTGAGCGCGAACCGCTCGCCGGGGATCGAGAGGCAGCCCTCCTCGTCCTCCTCGTCGGGCACGCCGAGCGGCAGGGGAGCGATCCAGAGCTCCGGGTTCGCCGCGACGCCGCGCGTGCGCGTGCCGTCCGCATCCGTCCAGTCATAGACGAACAGGCGGGAGCCGATGCCGATCTGCGGTGCCGCGAGGCCCACGCCGGGCGCCGCCTCCATGGTCTCGAACATGTCGGCGACGAGGGTCGCGAGCGCGGCGTCGAACGCGGTCACCGGCTCGGCGACCTCGTGCAGCACGGGCTCGCCGGTGATGCAGATGGGCAGAACGGTCATGTCCTCCAGGCTATCGAGGGCGGCGCAGAGTACGGTCTTCAGGTGCTCTTCACCGCGCTCGACGACCTCGCGGCTGAGATCTCGCTCACGCCCATGCAGGCCCTCGGGATCCCGGTCGCGCTCGTCGGCGCCATCTTCCTCTCGGTGGGCACGCAGTTCCAGCATCGCGGGGTCGGCCACTTCGAGGGCGGTGACCAGCGCGGCGCCCACCTCGGCGGCTCTGCGCTCATGCGGCTGCTGAAGAATCCGGCGTGGGTGATCGGCACGCTGCTGCTCGGCCTCGCCATCATGCTGCAGCTCGGCGCCCTCGCGCTCGCGCCGCTGATCGTCGTGCAGCCGCTCGGGGCGGTCGCGCTCGTCGTGACGGCGATCCTCAACTCGCGGCTCGCCAGCATCCGGCTCGACCATCGCACGATCCGCGCCATCGTCACCTGCCTCGTCGGCATCGGCATCTTCGTCACGGTCGCCGCGATCTTCGCCATCGAGCGCCCCATCCAGAACCAGCAGCTGCTGACCGTGCTGTCGCTGCTCGTGGTGGCGCTCGTCGCGCTCGGCATCGTCTGGTGGGTGTTCCGCGCCCGCGCGAGCGCGATCTTCTACATCGTCGCCGCCGGCGTGCTCTACGGCTTCGTCGTGACGCTCTCGAAGATCGTCATCAACCGCATCATCTCCGGGAACTTCGACTGGCTGACGATCGTCTGCGGCGTCGCCATGCTCGTCGCCATGCTCGTCGGCAGCTATGCCGTGCAGCTCGCCCACGCGTCGGGCCCGCCCGATCTCGTCATCGCGGGCCTCACCGTCGTCGACCCGCTGGTCGCCGTGCTCATCGGCGTGACGGTGCTCGGCGAGGCGGCGGAGACCCCGCCGTGGGCCATCATCGTCTTCGCCGCCGCCGGCGCGCTCGCCGTCTGGGGCGTCTTCCAGCTCGCCAGGCACCATCCACAGATCCGGTCGACCGCGTCGTCCGAGGAGACCAATGACTGACCGACCGCTCCGCATCCTCATCGCCACCGACACCTTCGCGCCCGACGTGAACGGCGCCGCCAAGTTCACCACCCGGCTCGCAGCGAGGCTCACCAAGCGCGGCCACGAGGTGCACGTGGTGGCCTCGGCGCTCGGCCGCGGCCGGCACGGCACCCGCGTCGAGGAGCACGAGGGCCAGCGCTTCTCCGTGCACCGGCTGCGGTCGATGCTGTACCCGGGCCACGATTGGCTGCGGTTCGCGCAGCCCTGGCGCATGTTCCAGAACGCCGCCTCGCTGCTCGACGCGCTCAAGCCCGACGTCGTGCACTTCCAGTCGCACATCATCCTGGGCCGCGCCTTCTCGACCGAGGCGAACAAGCGCGGCATCCGCGTCGTCGGCACCAACCACCTCATGTTCGAGAACCTCATGGATCACTCGAACATCCCCAAGCTGCTGCAGGAGCAGGCCGTCGACCGGCTCTGGCGGGATGCCGCAGCTGTGCTCGGCCGTTGCGACGTGGTCACGACGCCCACCCGCCGCAGCGCCGACTACCTGCAGCTGAAGACGGGCCTGCGCGACGTCCACGCGATCTCGTGCGGGCTGCCCGGCGACGAGTACAGCCCCAACCCCGAGCGCCAGCGGGGACGCATCGTCTTCGTCGGCCGCGTCACGAGCGAGAAGCGGCTCGAGACGCTCGTGCGCGCGGTGGCGCAGCTGCCCGACGACCTGCCGTGGCACCTCGACATCGTCGGCGGCGGCGACCAGATCGACGAGCTCGCCGCGCTCGCGCGCGAGCTGCACGTGGCCGACCGCGTCACCCTCACCGGGTTCGTCTCCGACGACGAGCTGCGCGCGCGCCTGCGGGGCGCAGAGGTCTTCGCCATGCCCTCCACGGCCGAGCTGCAGTCGATCGCGACCATGGAGGCGATGGCGACGGGCCTGCCCGTCGTCGCAGCCGACGCCATGGCGCTCCCGCACCTCGTCACCGACGGCGTCAACGGCTGGCTCTTCCGGCCCGACGACGCCGCCGACCTCGCCGAGAAGCTCGAGCGCATCCTGCGGCTCGACGACGACGAGTACGCCAAGCTGCAGCGCCACAGCCTGCAGATGGTCGCCCCGCACGACATCGAGGCGACGATCACGGCCTTCGAGCGCATCTACCGCGGCGAGCACGTCGCCGACCCCGACACGTACGTCGAGATCGCCGACTAGGCTCGATTCCCGGGCCTCACGGCCTACGGGGCGGTAGCTCAGCTGGTCAGAGCAGCGGACTCATAATCCGTCGGTCACGGGTTCAAGTCCCGTCCGCCCTACGTGATCGCAGCACCGACGCCGCACCTCGCGGTCGACCTCGAGCGCATGCAGGCGAACATCGCCCGCGTCGCGGAGGCCGCCACCGCGCGCGGCATCGCGCTGCGCCCGCACGCCAAGACGCACAAGACGATCGAGATCGGGCGGATGCAGCTGGCGGCCGGCGCGCACGGCCTCACGGTGGCGACGGTGGGGGAGGCCGAGGCCCTCGCCGAGGGCGGCCTCGACGACCTCTTCATCGCCTATCCGCTGTGGATCGACGCCGGCAGGGCGGCCAGGCTCAGCGCGCTCGCCGCCCGCGGCGCCGCCGTCTCGGTGGGCGTCGACTCGGTCGAGGGCGTCGCGCGGCTCGTGCACGCCGGGCTCGCCGGGCGCATCGCCGTGCGCGTCGAGGTCGACGCCGGCCATCACCGCTCCGGATGCGCTCCGGCAGCGGCCGGGGAGGTCGCCTCGGCCGCGGCGCAGGCGGGCGTCGAGGTGGAGGGCGTCTTCTCGTTCCCGGGCCACGCCTACGCGCCCGACGCGCGCGAGCAGGCCGCGAGGGACGAGGCGCACGCGCTCACGACCGCGATGCTGGCGATGCGCGCCGCCGGCGTCGACCCGATGGTCGTCTCGGGCGGCTCGACCCCCAGCTTCGACGCGTCGCTCGGGCTCGACTCGCCCGTCACCGAGCTGCGCCCGGGTGTGAGCGTCTTCGGCGACGCGCAGCAGTGGGAGCTCGGCTCGGCGCGGCAGGAGGAGATCGCGCTCACGTGCCACGCGACCGTCGTCTCGCATGCCGGCGGGCGGCTCGTGCTCGACGCCGGCTCGAAGGTGCTCGGGCCGGACCGCGCCGCGTGGGCGACCGGGCACGGCCGGCTGCTCGACCACCCCGACGCGCGCATCGTGCAGCTCAGCGAGCACCACGCGGTCGTCGAGATGCCGGATGCGCTGCCCGCGCTCGGCAGCGTCGTGCGGGTGGTGCCGAACCACGTCTGCATCGCCGTCAACATGGTCGACGAGCTCGTCGTCTACGACCGCGGCGACGACGCCCTCCCCGCCGCCCGCTGGCGCGTGGCCGCGCGCGGCCGCAACGCCTAGGCCGGCTCGCCCCGCAGGGCCCCGATCGTCTCGGCGAGCCGCAGCACCCCGTCGCCCGCCTCTGGCCGGCCCTCGGCGTCGAGCGCCAGCAGCGGCAGGCTCGTCACGCCGGCCTCGCCGAACGCGGCCGCGAGCCGCGTGATCTCGTCGGCCGAGGCATCCGCCGCCACGCTCGTGAACTGCACGACCGAGCAGGGCTCGTCGAGGCCGACCGCCGCCCGCGCCTCGCGCACGGTGGCGATCGCGGCGCGCGTGACGTCGATCTCGCTGTCGGCGACGGCATCGCCGGCCAGGATCACGCCGTCGCCGAGCTCGCCGGCGATCGCGAGGGTCTTGGGCCTGCCGCCGCCGATGAGCAGCGGCGGCACCGGCTGCGGCGGCCAGCGCAGCTGCACGCGGTCGAGCCGCACGTAGCGCCCCTCGACGCTCAGCTCGTCGCCCGCGAGCAGCGTGCGCAACGCCGTCGCGTGCTCGGTCAGCAGCGTCAGCGGCGAGGCCTCGCGCACCCCCGCCTGCGCCATCCAGTCGAGCACGCCGTGGCCGATCCCCGGCAGGAACCTGCCGGGGAACATGCGCGCGATCGTGGCGATCTCCATCGCCGTCATCGCGACGTTGCGCAGCGGCACCGGCATGAGGCCGAGACCGACCCGGATGCGCGCGGTCGCGGCGAGCACGGCGGCAGAGGTCGAGGTGCCGGACTGCCCGAAGCAGTCCTCCCAGAGCCAGAGCTCCTCGACGCCCGCGGCGTCCGCGGCGCGCGCCACGGGGATGAAGTGCTCCGGCGCCTGGTCGGGGTGGAGGATGAGGCCGAGCGTCGCTGCCGAGTGCATGCGTGCGACGGTACGCGAGGGCGCTGACAGGCGGCTCTCCGTCGGTGCGGATCGGTAGGCTGGAGCCATGAACGATGCCGTCACCGCCCCCGCCGACACCGGCCGCGCGCAGCACGAGGCGTTCCGCCGCAAGCGCGACCAGAGCGTGCGCGCCCCGCAGGGCGCGCTCGCACTCACGACCACCGCGTGGATCTCCGAGCCGACCGAGGTCGAGGGCGTCGCGGGCACGTGGGCGCCCTCGCCGGCCGGCGACGGCCTGCAGGTGACGGCGGATGCGGCTGCCGAGATCGTCGTCGACGGCCAGACCGTCGACGGCACGGCGAACGTCTACTCGCACGACTCGATGACGCCGAGCTCCGTGCGGTTCGACGACCGCCGCACCGCGTTCGTGATCGGCCCGGACTTCAAGGGCCGCTTCGCGCTGCGCGTGTGGGACGCCGAGGCCGCGCAGGAGCGCGGCTTCGAGCGGATCAGCGCCTTCGACTACGACCCCGCCTGGCACGTGCAGGGCACCTTCGAGCCGGTAGAGGGCGGCGTCGCGTTCGAGTACGGCAAGTCGCAGGGCGGCTCGCTGCGCAGGGGCCTCTCGCCCGGCACCATCAGCTTCGAGCACGAGGGGGAGCGGGTCGAGCTCGTCGCGCTGCCGGACGGCGACAGCCTGCAGATCGTCTTCGCCGACGCCACCACGGGCGAGGAGACCTACGACGTCGGCCGCTTCCTCTTCGTGCGCCCGCGCCAGGACGGCACGGTCGACCTCGACTTCAACCGCGCGATCGTGCCGCCGTGCGCGATGAGCGACCAGTACAACTGCCCGCTGCCGCCCGCCGGCAACCGGCTGGCGTTCCCGATCCGGGCGGGGGAGCAGCGGCCGGTGTTCTTGCAGCCGTAGCGCTCACCCTCGCGGTGAGCGCGGAGGGCGCAAGGTCGAGGAGCGCGCGGCCGGAGGCCGCTCGCGTCGCGAGACCGAGAACGACAGCCTTGTCGTTCCATAGCCGGGTATGGCACACTCAGGGTGTCTCGAACACCGTTCGACCGATGGGGAAGTCGCATCGAACGAGGGAGAGACGATGACTGCTGCGAACACGCTCAGGCGACGTCCCGCGACCACCGCGGGGGTCGCCTGGATCCACGCGTCCCCGCGCGCCATGCGCACGCACCTGGAATGGGCCGTAGGCCACGCGGTCGGCGACGCGCTGCGCTTCGTCTGGCAGCCCCAGCCGGTCGAGCCCGGCATGGAGCGCACCGAGGTGCACTGGTCCGGGCCGGTCGGCACGGGCGCGGCGATCGCCTCGGCCCTCGCGGGCTGGCGCGACGTGCGCTTCGAGGTCACCGAGGATCCCGTGCCCGGCAGCGACGGCATGCGCTGGATGCACACGCCGCAGCTCGGCATCAGCGCGCAGCGCATCGACGCGGCGGGCTCGCTGCTCGTGCCCGAGGAGCGCATCCGCGGTGCCATCGAGGCCGCCGGCCCCGATGCCCGTGCCCTGCTGGCGGCGCTCGACGACGCCATGGGCGGCGCGTGGGATCGCGAGCTCGAGGCTTACCGCCACGCCTCCGACGGCGCGCCGGTCATCGCGCTCCACCGGGTCGGCTGAGGAAGATCGCCGACACCCCCGAAGACCGCCGAGGGCCCCGCTGAATACAGCGGGGCCCTCGGCTATGCGCCCGGCGCGGAGCGGCTCAGGACGAGCTCGGGACGAGCTCAGACCGAGCGGATGGCGACGACGGCGTTGTGCCCGCCGAAGCCGAACGAGTTCGACACGGCGAGCTGCGGCCCATCGCCGAGCGGCATCGGCGTGCCAGAGATGCGCAGCGGCGCCTCCGGATCCTGCTCGGTGACGTTGATCGTCGGCGGGGCCGTGCGCTCGTGCACGGCGAGCGCGGTGAACGCCGCCTCGAGCGCGCCCGTGCCGCCCAGCAGGTGGCCGTGCGCCGCCTTGGTGGCCGACACGGGGATGTCGCGCACGCGCTCCCCGAAGATGCGGTGCAGCGCGCGCACCTCCGCGACGTCGCCGACGGGCGTCGAGGTCGCGTGCGCGTTGATGTGGGTGACCTCGTCGGCGCTCGCCTGCGCGTGCTCGAGCGCGAGCTCCACTGCGCGGCTGGCGCCCATGCCCTCGGGCTCCGGCGCGGTGATGTGGAAGGAGTCGGCCGTCACACCGCCGCCCGCGAGCTCGGCGTAGATGCGGGCGCCGCGCGCGAGCGCGTGCTCCTCGGTCTCGAGCACGAGCGCGGCTGCGCCCTCGCCCATGACGAAGCCGTCGCGGGTCACGTCGTAGGGGCGGGATGCGGTGGCCGGGTCGTCGTTGCGGCGCGAGAGCGCCTGCATGGAGGCGAAGGACGCGAGCGTGATCGGGTGGATCGCCGACTCGCTGCCGCCCGCGATCACGACGTCGGCGAGCCCCGCCTGCAGGTGCTCGTAGGCGTTCACGAGGGCCTCGGTGCTCGAGGCGCACGCGGAGGCGACGGTGCGCGCGTAGGCGCGCGCCTGGAAGTGCATGGAGATGGCGGCGGATGGCCCGTTGGGCATCAGCATCGGCACCGTCATCGGGAGGACGCGGCGCGGGCCCTTCTCGCGCAGCGTGTCCCACGCGTCGAGCAGGGTCCAGAGGCCGCCGATGCCGGTGGAGAAGTCGACCCCGAGGCGCTCGGACGGCAGCTCGGGGGAGCCCGCGTCGGCGAACGCCTCCTTGGCCGCCACGAGCGCGAACTGGCTCGAGGGGTCGAGCCGCTTGGCGACCGGCCGCTCGAGCACGGTGTCGGGGCGCACCTTCGCCTGCGCGGCGAAGGTCACGGGCAGCTCGTGCTGCGCGACCCACTCGTGCTCCAGGGTGCGCGCGCCGGATTCGCCGGCCAGCAGCGCCTCCCAGCTCTCGCGCATGGTGCCGCCCAGCGGCGACGACGCGCCCAGTCCGGTGATGACGATCTTCTTCGTCATGGCTCTCCTCGCAGATGCCGCGTGCGGCCGGTCGCCCGGCCGCACGCGCGTTCGATGAACGTGGCTCAGGCCTGGGCGCCCGTGATGTAGTCGACGGCGTCCTGGACGGTCTTGAGGTTCTTGACCTCGTCGTCGGGGATCTTGACGTCGAACTTCTCCTCGGCGTTCACGACGATCGTCATCATCGAGATCGAGTCGATGTCGAGGTCGTCGGTGAACGACTTCTCGAGCTGCACGTTCTCGGTCGCGATGCCGGTCTCGTCGTTCACGAGGTCGGCGAGCCCGGCGAGGACCTCGTCCTTGGTGAATGCCATGGGGTTGTCTCCTTCTGATGGATTGGACGGGATGAGTCTAGGGGAGCACGACGACCTGGGCGCCGTACACGAGGCCCGCGCCGAAGCCGATCTGCAGCGCGAGGCCGCCCGAGAGCTCCGGCTGCTCCTCGAGCAGGCGGTGCATCGCGAGCGGGATCGAGGCGGCGGAGGTGTTGCCCGTCGTCTCGATGTCGCGCGCGATCGCGACGGTGTCGGGCAGCTTCAGCTGCTTGGCGAACTCGTCGATGATGCGCATGTTCGCCTGATGGGGGATGAAGGCGGCGAGGTCGCCGGGCTCGATGCCGGCGGCGTCGAGCGCCTCCCTGGCCTTCTTCGCCATCTCCCACACGGCCCAGCGGAAGACGGTCGGGCCGTCCTGCCGCAGGGTGGGCCACGGGGCGCCGTCGCGCATCGAGCCGAGCGTGTTCGTCATCCGGATGGTCTCCCAGTGGGAGCCGTCCGAGCCCCACACGGAGGGGCTGATGCCGGGCTCGTCGGCCGCGCCGACGACGACGGCGCCGGCGCCGTCGCCGAGCAGGAAGCTGATCGAGCGGTCGGTCGGGTCGACGACCTCCGAGAGCTTCTCGACGCCCACCACCAGCACGTGCTCGGCCATGCCGCTGCGCACGAGCGCATCCGCCTGCGCGACGCCGTAGGCGTAGCCGGCGCAGGCCGCCGAGATGTCGAAGGCGGGAGCGGGCGTGGCGCCGACGCGCTCGGTGAGCAGCGCGGCCATCGACGGCGTCTGCACGGTGTTGCTGATGGTCGAGACGATGACGGCGTCGAGCTGCGAGCCGTCGATGCCGGCGCGCTCGATGGCCTCCTTCGCGGCCCTCTCGGCGAGGTCGACCGCCTCGCTGCCGTCGGAGACGCGAGCGCGCGTGGCGATGCCGGTGCGCTGCCGGATCCACTCGTCCGAGGAGTCGATCGGGCCGACGAGCTCGTCGTTCGGCACCAGGCGGTCGCCGCGCGCGGCGCCGACGGAGAGGATGCGCGATCCGCCGCGGGTGGGGAGGCTCTTCATCGTGGTCATGCTGCCGCTCCGCTCTCCAGCAGCGCGACCGCTGCCTCCAGGTCGTCAGGGGTGGTGATGCCGGCCGAGGGCACGCCGCGCAGGCCGCGCTTGGCGAGGCCGGTGAGGGCGCCGGCGGGCGCGAGCTCGACGATGCCCGTCACGCCCGCGTCGGCGAAGGCGGCCATGCAGAGGTCCCAGCGCACCGGGCGCGAGACCTGCCCGACGATGAGCTCGAGGTACTCGGTGCCGGATGCGACGGTGCTGCCGTCGCGGTTCGTCCAGAGCGTCGTGGTCGGGTCGGTCGTCGCAGTCGCCGCTGCCTTGGCGCGGAAGCGCTCGACGGCGGGTGCCATGTACTCGGTGTGGAAGGCGCCGGCGGTCTGCAGCGGGATGACCCGCGCCCGCTCGGGCGGCGCCTCGGCGAGGGCGGCGAGGGCATCGAGGGCGCCGGCGACCACGATCTGGCCGCCGCCGTTGTAGTTCGCGGGCGCGAGTCCCAGCTCGCGCAGCCGCGCCTCGAGCGCCGCCTCGTCGGCCCCGAGCACCGCGGCCATGCCCGTCGGGGTCTGTGCCGCCGCATCCGCCATCGCGCGTGCGCGCTCGCCCACGAGCGCCATGGCGTCCTCGGGCAGCAGCACGCCGGCGGCGACCGCGGCGGTGATCTCGCCCACCGAGTGCCCGGCGAAGCCGCCGGCGAGCGCGGCGCGGTCGCCGAGCGCGTCGAGCGTCAGGATGCCGGCGGCGACGATGAGCGGCTGCGCGACGAGCGTGTCGCGGATCGTCTCGGCGTCGGAGACGGTGCCGTGCTCGACGAGGTCGACGCCGGCGGCGTCGCTGAGCGAGCGCAGCCGCTCCGGCACGCCGGGGCGCTCGAGCCAGGGGGTGAGGAAGCCGGGCTTCTGGGAGCCCTGGCCGGGGGCGACGATGACGATCACGGATTCATCCTCCCACCGGGTCCTTGCCGCGCGGGGCATGGCGCGACGGCTGGGCCTGTCGCTGCGGGCGCTCGCGCGAGGCGTCGTGGATGGCGCCGAGGATGACCGCCGTGTGCAGCGCGAGGGCCTCGCGGGCGCCCGTGGCGTCCCAGCCGATGATCTCGCTGATGCGCTTGAGGCGGTAGCGCACCGTGTTGGGGTGCACGAACAGCTCGCGGGCGGTCGCCTCGAGCGAGCGGCCGGTGTCGAGGTAGCACGCGAGCGTCGTCAGCAGATCGCTCGAGTGGTCGCGCAGCGGCTGGTAGATGCTGCGCACGAGGTCGGCGCGGGCGAGCGGGTCGCCCGCGAGCGCGCGCTCCGGCAGCAGGTCGTCGGCGCGCACCGGCCGCGGCGTGCGCCGCCACGCGTCGGCGACGGCGAAGCCGGCGAGCGCCGCCTTCGCGCTGCGGGCCGCGTCGACGATGCTCGGCACCGTCGGCCCGAGCACGAGGTGGCCCTCGCCGAAGCCCTCCGCCAGCTGGGCGGCGATGCCGAGGTACTCGATCGGCTCGGCGGCTGCGTCGGCGGCGTCCTCCGGCGGCGCCATCGCTGCCGAGGCGGCCCTGCCGATCACGACGACCAGCCGGGTGCCCTGCACCCCGATCAGCACGTCGCATCCGGCATGCCTCGCCTTGCGGCGCACGATGTCGACGTCGAGCGTGCGGGGCGCGAGGCCGACCAGCACGGCGCACTCGCCGCGCCCGTGCCAGCCGAGCGCCGCCGACCGGCTGGGCAGCTCGTCGTCGTGCTCGCCGGTGAGGATCGAGTCGACCACGAGCGCCTCGAGCCGGGCGTCCCACAGCCCGCGCGACTCGGCGGCGCGCGCGTAGACGTCGGCCGCCGCGAACGCGATCTCTCGCGAGTAGCGCAGGATCGGCTCGCGCATGTTGGGGTCGGCGTCGGCGATGCGCTCCTCGAAGACCGCGACGGTCGTGCGGATGAGCTGCAGCGTCTGCTGCAGGCTCACGCTGCGCAGCAGCTCCCTGGGCGCCGCCGCGAAGACGTCGGCGGCGATCCAGGGCTGCGCCTCGGGATCCTCGTGCCAGGCGATGAACGACGTGATGCCCGACTGCGCCACGAGCCCCACCGCGCTGCGCCGCGACGGCGGCATGGTGCGGTACCAGGGCAGGCGGTCGTCGAGCGCCCGCGTCACCTGCGTCGAGAGGTCGCCGGAGATGCGCCGCAGCCACGCGAGCTGCTGCGCCTTGAGCTCCTGCCGCTCGGTCAGCGTCGGAGCCCTACGCGTCGCCGCCGCCGGTGCCCGACTGGCCCGCGTTGACGTCGTGCAGGCTGTACTTGTCGATCGCCTGCATCACCATGCCCAGCGGCACCTTGCCCTGCTTCGCGAGCGCGTCGAGCGCGCGCACGACCACCGAGTGGCTGTCGATGGTGAAGAAGCGGCGGGCCGCCGAGCGCGTGTCGGCGAAGCCGAAGCCGTCGGCGCCGAGCGTCGCGAAGTCGCCGGGCACCCACTCGCGGATCTGGTCGGGCACCGCGCGCATGTAGTCGGTCGTGGCCACGAAGGGGCCCTCGGCCTCGGACAGGCGCTGCGTGACGTACGGCACGCGCGCCGGCTCCTGCGGGTTGAGGAAGTTGTGCTCGTCGGCGGCGAGGCCGTCGCGGCGCAGCTCGCTCCAGGAGGTCACCGACCAGATGTCGGCCGAGACGCCCCAGTCGCTGCCGAGCAGCTCCTGCGCGTGGTGCAGCCACGGCAGGGCGACGCCCGAGCCGAGCAGCTGCACCTTGAGCGGGTGGTGGTCGCTCGTGGAGACGCGGTGGATGCCGCGGCGGATGCCCTCGACGTCGACGCCCTCCGGCTCGGCCGGCTGCACGATCGGCTCGTTGTAGACCGTGAGGTAGGTGATGATGTTCTCGGGATCCTCGCCGTACATGCGCTCGAGGCTCATCTGCGTGATGTGCGCGATCTCGTAGCCGTAGGCCGGGTCGTACGCGAGCACGGCCGGGTTGGTCGAGGCGATGAGCGGCGAGTGGCCGTCGGCGTGCTGCGTGCCCTCACCGGTGAGCGTCGTGCGGCCGGCGGTGGCGCCGATGAGGAACCCGCGGGTCATCTGGTCGGCGGCCGCCCAGATCGAGTCGCCCGTGCGCTGGAAGCCGAACATCGAGTAGAAGACGTAGATCGGGATGAGCGGCTCGCCGTGCGTCGAGTACGACGTGCCGGCGGCGGTGAACGCCGCCATGGCGCCGGCCTCG
Source organism: Agrococcus baldri (assembly GCA_007988785.1). Taxonomy (GTDB): domain Bacteria; phylum Actinomycetota; class Actinomycetes; order Actinomycetales; family Microbacteriaceae; genus Agrococcus; species Agrococcus baldri_A. Next base: position 23,291 of record BJUU01000029.1, on the reverse strand, counting down.
TTGATGCCGACGTGCACGATCTGGCCGTCGGGCGCCTCGCGGTACTTCAGCAGCAGGTCGCGATCGACCGAGGTGTAGTTCTGGCCCTTCGGGTTGTAGATCTTCGCGGTCGGGAAGAACGCGTCGATGCCGAAGGTGCGCGCCTCGTCGGGGATGATCGGCACGATGCGCTCGCCCCAGCCCTTGTCGCGCAGCAGATCCTTGAGCAGGCGGACGAACGCCATCGTGGTGGCGACCTCCTGCTTGCCAGAGCCCTTCTTGGGCATCTCGTAGGTCTTCTCCGGCGGCAGCGGGATGACCGTGTGCTTGGCGCGGCGCTCGGGCGTGAAGCCGCCGAGCTCGCGGCGGCGCTCGACCATGTACTGCAGCTCGGGGGAGTCGGCGCCCGGGTTCCAGTACGGCGGGTGGTACGGGTCGGCCTCGAGCTGCTTGTCGGAGATGTCGAGCTGCATCGCGTCGCGGAACGACTTCAGGTCGTCGAGCGTCAGCTTCTTCATCTGGTGGGTCGCGTTGCGGCCCTCGAAGCTCTTGCCGAGGCCGTAGCCCTTGATGGTCTTCGCGATGATGACGGTGGGCTGGCCCTTGTGCTCGGCCGCGGCCTTGTAGGCGGCGTAGACCTTGCGGTAGTCGTGGCCGCCTCGCTTCATGGCCCAGATCTCGTCGTCGCTCAGGTGCTTGACCATCTCGAGCGTGCGCGGGTCGCGGCCGAAGAAGTGCTCGCGCACGAACAGGCCGGACTCCGCCTTGTAGGTCTGGTAGTCGCCATCCGGGGTCGCGTTCATGAGGTCGCGCAGCGCGCCCTCGTGGTCGTTGTCGAGCAGCGCATCCCACTCGCGGCCCCAGACCACCTTGATGACGTTCCAGCCCGCGCCGCGGAAGAACGACTCGAGCTCCTGGATGATCTTGCCGTTGCCGCGCACCGGGCCGTCGAGGCGCTGGAGGTTGGCGTTGATGACGAAGTTCAGGTTGTCGAGGCCGTCGTTCGCGGCCAGCTGCAGCGCGCCGCGCGACTCCACCTCGTCCATCTCGCCGTCGCCGAGGAACGCCCACACCTGCGAGTCGGCGACGTCCTTGATGCCGCGGTTCGCGAGGTAGCGGTTCGCCTGCGCCTGGTAGATGGCGTTGATCGGGCCCAGGCCCATCGACACCGTCGGGAACTGCCAGAAGTCGGGCATCATCCGCGGGTGCGGGTAGGAGGGGATGCCGTTGGGCGCCTTCGACTTCTCCTGCCGGAAGGCATCCATCTGGGTCTCGCTCAGGCGGCCCTCGAGGAACGCGCGAGCGTACATGCCGGGGGAGGCGTGGCCCTGGTAGAAGATCTGGTCGCCGCCGCCCGGGGCGTCCTGGCCGCGGAAGAAGTGGTTGAGGCCCACCTCGTAGAGCGCCGCCGAGGAGGCGTAGGTCGAGATGTGGCCGCCGACGCCGATACCGGGCGCCTGCGCGCGGTGCACCATGATCGCGGCGTTCCAGCGGATCCAGCGGCGGTAGGTGCGCTCGAGCTTCTCGTCACCGGGGAAGTCGGGCTCGTCGTGCGCCGAGATGGTGTTGAGGTAGTCGGTGGTGGGCACCATCGGCACGCCGAGGTGCAGCTCCTTCGAGCGCTTGAGCAGGCTCAGCATGATCTCGCGACCTCGCTGCGGGCCGTGTGCAGCGACGAGCTGGTCGAGCGACTCCTGCCACTCGGCGGTCTCGCTCGGGTCTGCGTCGTTCGTGTGGCCCGAGTAGGGGTCCTGGTCGTTCAGCACCGAAGCTCCTGTCGTACGGGGAGGCGCGCCTGGGTGTCGGCGCTCGCTCCCTCCACTCTATCGACCGGCGAATGGCACGATGGTCGCGCGGAGCGGCCGCACGGGAAGGACGACCATGGCACTGCAGATCGGCGACGAGGCACCCGACTTCACGCTCACCGACCACTCCGGCGAGGCGATCACGCTCTCCGAGCTGCGCGGCCGGCCCGTGGTGCTGGTGTTCTACCCGGCGGCCTTCACCGGCCGCTGCACGGGCGAGCTGTGCTCGATCCGCGACGAGCTCGCGCAGTTCGAGGGGGCGGATGCGCGGGTGTTCGGCGTCTCGGTCGACACGGCGGCCTCCCTCGGCGCCTTCCACGAGCAGGAGGGCCTCACCTTCCCGCTGCTGAGCGACTTCTGGCCGCACGGCGCCGTCGCGCAGGCGTACGACGCCTTCCTGCCGGAGCGCGGCGTCGCGACCCGCGCCACGTACGTCATCGACCGCGAGGGCCGCATCGCGGCGCACTTCCGCGTCAGCCCGTCCGAGTCGCGCGACATGGGCGCCTACCGCGAGGCGCTCGCGCAGTTGTCGTAGCTCGCGTCGCGATCGACGTTCGCGATAGCACTCGGCATCCTCGGCATTTTCATGCCGATAGGAATCCGCGCTCGTAGCAAACGTCTCCTAGTCCGTGCAAGGGTTCTGCCGCGCATGTCGGCATGCGCACCTACCCTGGGTGCATGACCGACCCCCTGAACGTCGTGGCATCACTTGCGAGCCTCGGTAAAGCGTCTGATCCAGTCGCTGAGGAGGCTGCAAAAGCAGCGGCCTCGCTATGGGAGAAGGTTCTTGGTCCGCCCTCGGAGGCGCTCGGTTCTCACCTCAAGAAGCGTGTCGAACTTTGGTCTGAAGACGCTCTTGCGCGAAGAGTGCTCGAGCGCGCTGCGCAGAAGGCGGATACGTCCCAACCGGGATCGGTGCCTCCGCGGGTAGCCGCAGGACTGTTCGAGCAGGCCCAATGGGCGGATAACGAGTTTGTAGCGGAGTACTTAAGTGGGGTTCTTGCCACGGCGCGGACGACCGAGGGAGTAGACGACCGCGCCGTGTCGTGGACCGCGATGGTGAGTCGGCTGTCATCTGATGCGCTGCGCCTGCACTACGTCGTGTACACAGCACTTCGCAAGAAGTTGATGGGGCAGGACGCCGATGTGATTTCGCATTGGACCACCAAGCAACTGGTATTCACCTATCTCGATTTGGTTCCGCGCGTCGATTTTGGCGACGCAGACGTGTGGACCGGTCGACTAATTGCCGCCGCCTACACACTGGAGCGCGAGGGGTTGCTAACGGCCATGACTCATGGCGGCGCAGATCACTTGACTGGGCTCCCGTATCGAAATTATCAGTTGCCCGTGCCGGGAGACATGCTAATCACTGCGACGACGGTGGAAGGCTGTCGGTTATACCTGCAGGCTCACGGCCTCGGCGATCGCTGGGCCAGCGCAATAGGCGATGCGGACACTGCGTTCGAGCATTGGCCGGGCGTCGCACCTGCAGTCGCAAGCGTGCCCGCAACTTGGTTAGAAGACTTGCCGCGCGCAGCAGGCTGAACGTGTCTTTGACGATCCGCAAACAATACCGAACGAGGGCACCCGAACGGCGGGTGCACCTCCGAGTCTCGTTCCGGCAGTTGAGCCGACGAGAGCGACCCGGCAATCGCAACGCCCACGCAACTCGCGTGAACTGGTCGTCCGTGGGCGGTGCCGGGCTCGAACCGGCGACCCCTTCGGTGTAAGCGAAGTGCGCTACCAGCTGCGCCAACCGCCCCTGCCGACATCCTGCCATCCGCGCGGCAGCGCGCCGCGCATCCGTAGGATGGGGCGCATGACCAGCGTCGCCGATGTGCAGCTGGCGGTGGAGTCGCTCTGGCCCGCCGCCACCGCCGAGGAGTGGGACGCCGTGGGGCTCGTCGCGGGGGATCCCGCCGACCCCGTGCAGCGCATCCTGCTCGCCGTCGACGCCGTCGAGGCGACCGCCGCCGAGGCCGTCGAGCGCGGCGCCCAGCTGCTGCTCGTGCACCACCCGCTGCTGCTGCGCGGCGTCTCCAGCGTCGCGGCCACCACGCCTGCCGGCCGCGTCATCACGCGGCTCGTGCGCGAGCGCGTCGCGCTGCTCGCCGCCCACACGAACGCCGACGCCGTCGATCGCGGCACGAGCGGCGAGCTCGCCGCGATGCTCGGGCTGATCGACACCGCGCCGATCGTCGTCAACCGCGTCGACCCCGCGAAGGGACTGGGGCGCGTGGGCGACCTCGTGGAGCCGATCCCGCTGGGCGAGCTCGTCAGACGCCTGGCCGCGCTCGTGCCCGCCGTCGCCGGCGGCCTGCGCGCCGCGGGCGACCCGCAGCGGCAGGTGCGCCGCGTGGCCATCTGCGGCGGCGCGGGCGACTCGCTGCTGAGCGAGCAGGCAGTCGCGGGCGCCGACGTCTACATCACGAGCGATCTGCGCCACCACCCGGCGTCGGATGCGCGCGAGCGGCACGCCGCAGGGGAGGGGCCGGCGCTCGTCGACGTCTCCCACTGGGCGAGCGAGTCGCTCTGGCTGCGACCCGCGGCCGAGCAGCTGCGAGCGGCGCTGCCCGGCGTCGAGGTCGCGGTGAGCGAGATCAGGACAGACCCATGGGACTTCGCTGTCCCGCAGGAGGAGCAGGCATGGCACTGAAGGCGAGCAACGAGGATCAGCGGCAGCTGCTGACCCTGCAGGAGACGGACACCCGCATCGTGCGCCTGCTGGGGAAGGCGAAGGCGCTCCCGCAGACGCAGCGGATCGAGCAGCTCGACACCGAGCTCGTGCAGCTCGACCGGGCGGTGCTCGAGCGGCTCGGCGCGCACGACGACGCGGCGGCAGAGGTCGCGCGCATCGAGAGCGACGTGCAGACCGTCGAGGCCCGGCTGCAGCGCAACCGCGATCGGCTGCCCACCATCACCGACGCGAAGACGGCCACCGCCACCGAGCACGAGAACGCCACGCTCGAGCGCCGTCGCGGCGACCTCGAGGATCTCGAGCTCGAGGCGATGCAGCAGCAGGAGGATGCCGCGACCGCGCTCGCCGAGGCGCGGGGCGCCGCCGAGGCGGCTCGCAGCGAGCGCGAGCGGCTCGCCGCGGAGCGCGAGGTCGAGGCCGCCGGCATCGCGCAGGAGCTCGAGGCGGCCCGCGCCGAGCGCGCAGAGCTCGCCGCCCCCGTGCCGGCGGCGCTGCTCGCGCTCTACGACAAGCAGCGCGAGCGCTACGGCATCGGCGCGACGCCGCTGCAGCGCCGCACCTCGGTCGCCTCCGGCGTCGAGCTGACGGCGGCAGAGCTGCACGAGATCCGCCAGGCCGCCGACGACGACGTGCTGCTCGACCCCGGATCCTCGGCGATCCTCGTGCGCACCGATGAGAGCGGCATCTAGCGGCAGCCGGCCGCGCCGTACGATCTGACGCAGGGGGTGCCGCATGGAGGTCGTCGAGGTCGCCGATGAGGCGGGCCTCGCCGAGTTCCTGCGCATCGGCCGCGAGACGCACGAGGGCCGCGCCGTGCCGCTGCTCGAGCGCACGGTGCGCGCGTGGTTCCGCGGCACCTCGCCGCATCCGCATCCCATCACGCTGCTGCTCGCGCGCGACGACGACGGCGCGCACGTGGGGCGCGCGATCGTGCACCGCGACGACCGGCTCGACGCCCGACTGGGCACGCGCGCACTCGTGTTCGGCGCGCTCGCCGCGCCCGACGCATCCGCCCTCGACGCACTCATGGACGCCGTCGAGGCGCGCGCGAGGGCCGCCGGCGCGACCGAGCTCTTCGGCCCCGCCCAGCTGCTGCCGAACCAGTCGGGCGGCATGATCACCGCCGGCTTCGAGGAGCGCGGCTTCATCGACGCCGCCTGGAACCCGCAGTGGATGCCGGGCGTGCTCGAGGCGCGCGGCATGCAGCGCTGGTACGAGGGCGACACCTGGATGGTCGACGTCGTCGACGAGGACGGCCCCAGCACGGCCGAGCTCGACGCCGCCGGCATCCGCATTGACGAGGTGACGCGCTTCGGCCTCGGCCGCGGGCTGCGCGCGCTGCTGCCGCTGCTGAACGACTCCTTCGCGCTGCTGCCCTACTTCACGCCCTTCACGCGCGGCGAGCTGCGCGCGCAGTTCTCGGGGCTGTGGCTGCTGCACGAGCCCGGCCTGTTCCTGATCGCCCGCGACGAGCAGGATCAGCCGCTCGCGTTCGTCTTCGCGGTGCTCGACGCGACGCCCATGCTGCAGGCCTCCGGCGGCCGCCTCGGCGCCCGCGAGCGGTGGCGGCTGCTGACGCGGCGTCGCGAGCTGCGGCCGGATGCGGTGCTCGTCGTGCAGGGCGCGCGGCCCGACGCGCAGGGCAAGGGCATCGTGAAGCTGCTGAGCCGCCGGCTGCACGCGAACCTCGCCGACATCGGCTGCGTGCGGCTGCGATCGACGCCGGTCGGGAGGCAGAACCCGGGATCGGCGCGGCAGTTCTCGCGCTTCGGCGGGCGGCCGCTGCACGCGACGGCCTACTACCGCAAGCCGGTCGCGGTACCCTGAGGGCAGCGAATCGGTCGGCCAGGCGGTCGCGTCGCGCGCCCTCGGGCACGCGCCGAGGAACGTCCGGGCTCCGCAGAGCAGGGCGGTGGATAACGTCCACCCGGGGCAACCCGCGAGAAAGTGCAACAGAGAGCAGGTCCACCTGCCGGGGTCTCAGGACCCGGGCGGGCCAGGAGTGAAACGGTGGGGCAAGAGCCCACCAGCGCGGCGTGCGAGCGCCGCGGCTAGGCAAACCTCGCCCGGAGCAAGACCAGACAGCGGATCACGGGGCTGCTCGTCCCATCCGCGGGTAGGTCGCTAGAGGGCTGCAGCAATGCATCCCGTAGAGAGATGACCGTCCACGACAGAACCCGGCGTATCGGCCGGCCGATTCGCCCCGGCTGTCGCCGAGCTTCCCCAGATCGTGCGCTTCCCTTCGAGAGCGCCCCGTCTGGGGAAGCTCGGCGGATGGGCGAGCGGATGCGTCAGGCGGCCGCGAGCGCGGGCTCGGCCTCCGCGTCGGTCGCCTTCGGCGCGCGCCGCGCCCAGCGCTTGAGCGCGATGACCGCCAGGCCCGTGACGATCGTGCCCGCGATGATCGCGATGGTGAACATCAGCAGGTTGCCGATCGCGAAGAAGACGAAGAAGCCGCCGTGCGGCGCCTGGCTCGTCACGCCGGCGGCCATCGAGATCGCGCCGGTGGTGGCGGCGCCGAGGATCGACGCGGGGATGACGCGCAGCGGGTCGGCGGCGGCGAAGGGGATCGCGCCCTCCGAGATGAAGGATGCGCCGAGCAGCCACGCAGCCTTGCCGTTCTCGCGCTCCGCGGGCGTGAAGAGCCGCCGGTCGAGCGCGCTGGCGAGGGCCATGCCGAGCGGCGGCACCATGCCGGCCGCCATGACGGCGGCCATGATCATCCACGGCGCCGGGTTCTCGGGCGATCCGGCGCCGAGGCCCGCCACCGCGAAGCCGTAGGCGACCTTGTTGATCGGGCCGCCGAGATCGACCGCCATCATCGTGCCCAGCAGCAGGCCCAGCAGCACGACGGCGGCGCCGGTGAGCGACCCGAGCCAGTCGGTGAGGCCGGCCATGAGCGCCGCGATCGGGCCGCCCAGCAGCATCACCATCAGCCCCGAGGCGAAGATCGAGGCCAGCAGCGGGATGATGACGACCGGCATGAGGCCGCGCATCCAGCCGGGCACGCGCCAGGTGCCGATCCACCAGGCGGCGAGGCCCGCGAGCAGGCCGCCGACGAGGCCGCCGATGAAGCCGGCGCTCATCAGCAGCGCGACGGCGCCGGCGACGAAGCCGGGCGCGATGCCGGGCCGGTCGGCGATCGCGTAGGCGATGTAGCCGGCGAGCGCGGGCACGAGGAACGCCATCGAGGCGTTGCCGATCGCGGAGAGCACCGCGCCCAGATAGATCGCCAGGCCGCCCTCCGGCAGGTTCCAGAGGGAGTTCTCGACGATGACGGCGTCGCGCACCTCGGTGATGTCGAAGCCGCCGAGCAGGAAGCCGAGCGCGATGAGCAGCCCGCCGCCGGCGACGAACGGGATCATGTAGCTCACGCCCGTGAGCAGCGCCCGCTTCACGGTGCCGCCGAGGGAGCCGGCGCTCGCCTGCTGCGGGGCGGATGCGGTGGTCGCCTCGCCCGCGACGCGCGGCCCGGAGGGGTCGTCGGCGTGGCCGAGCGCCTCCTGGATGAGCGCGTCGGGCGCGTCGATGCCGCGCTTGACGGGAACCTGCACGTAGGGCTTGCCCGCGAAGCGGCCGCGCTCGCGCACGTCGACGTCGACCGCGAAGACGACCGCGTCGGCCGCGGCGATGACGGCGGGGTCGAGCCGCTTGGTGCCGCTCGAGCCCTGCGTCTCGACCGTGACGCGCACGCCCGCCCGCTCGCCGGCGGCCTTGAGCGCATCCGCCGCCATGTAGGTGTGCGCGATGCCCGTGGGGCAGGCGGTGACGGCCACGATGCTGCGTGTGCCGGCTGCGACCGCCTCCTCGGCGCCCTCCTCCTGGTCGGCGACGACGCCCTCGACCAGCGCGACGACCTCCTCGGGGGTCGAGGCGCCGCGCAGGCCGTCGGTGAACGTCTCGTCGATGAGCGAGCCCGCCAGGCGCGAGAGCACCGCGAGGTGCGTCTCGGCGGCGCCCTCTGGCGCCATGATCATGAAGACGAGGTCGGCGGGGCCGTCGTCGGCGCCGAACTCGACCGCGGGCTCGAGGCGCGCGAAGGCGAGGCTGGGCTCGGTGACGGCCGACGACTTGCAGTGCGGGATCGCGATGCCGGCGCCCATGCCGGTGGGCGTGAGCGCCTCGCGCTCGAGCACCGCGGCGGCGAGCGCGTCGCCGTCGACGACGCGGTCGGTGGCGCCCGCCCTCGCGGCGAGCGCACGGATGACGGCCTCCTTGTCGCCGCCGAGGTCGGCGTCGAGCAGGACGAGCTCGGGCGTGAGGATCTGGGGCATCAGTGCTCCTGTGGATCGGCAGCGGCGGGCGCTGCGGTGGGGGATGGGTCGATGGATGCGACGGCGACGCGGGCGGCGTCGGCGTCGGCGGGGACGGGGATGCCGGTGCCCGCCATGGCGGCGGCCGCTGAGCCGTGCGCCACGGCCTGGGCGAGCCGCCGGGCGGCGCCCTGCCCGGCCGCGTCGGCGATGAGCCAGCCTGCGAGGCTCGCGTCGCCTGCGCCCACGGTCGAGCGGACGGTGGTGGGCGGCGGCATCGCGCGCAGCGCCTGCGAGGCGTCGGCGAGCACGGCGCCGTCGCCGCCGAGGGTGAGCAGCACCGTGCCGACGCCGCGGCCGACGAGCGACCGTGCCGCCGCCGCAGCGGTCGCCGGGCCGTCGATCGTGCCGGGGGCGAGGCGGAGCAGCTCCTCGAGCTCCTCGTCGTTCGGCTTGGCGAGGTCGATGCCGCCTGCCGCGACGGCGGCCGCGAGCGGCGCGCCGGAGGTGTCGACCGCGATGCGGATGCCGGGCGCCGCGGCACGCGCGGCGGCGATCGCGTCGACCACGATGGCGGCCCGCGCGCCGGCCGGCAGCGAGCCGGCGACGACGAGCCAGTCGGCGCCCGCGGCGTGCTCCCGCACGGCGGCGAGCATGGCGGCGACGGCCTCGTCGTCGAGCGGGGCGCCGGGCTCGTTGACCTTGGTCGTGGTGCCGTCGGGCTCGGTGATCGCGATGTTCGTGCGCACCGGGGCGCCGACGGGCACGCAGACCGCGTCGAGGCCGTCGTACGCCAGCAGGGCGGCGAAGCGGTCGCCGGGGTCGGCCAGGACGACCGCCCTGGCTGCGACGCCCGCGGCGGCGAGCACCCGGGCGACGTTGACGCCCTTGCCGGCGGCGACCTCGGCGGCGTGCGCGCCGGCGCGCTGGACGGCACCGCGCTCGAGGGTGCCGGTCAGCTCGACGGTGCGATCGATCGAGGGATTGAGGGTGAGCGTGAGGATCACGCGACGACCACCTCGCACGCCGCCTGCTCGAGGGCGGCGGCCATCTCGGCGTCGGGGGCGCTGTCGGTGAGCACGACGTCGATCTGCTCGAGCGTCGCGAAGCGGCAGAGCGAGGCCTCGCCGAGCTTCGCGGCATCGGCGAGCACGGCGACGCGGCGGCCCGCGGCGACGATCGCCGCCTTCACGGCCGCCTCGTCGGGGTCGGGGGTCGTGGCGCCGCCGCCGTCGAGCCCGTTGGTGCCGAGCACGACGATGTCGGGCCGCAGGGCGGCGATCGCCAGCACCGTCTGGGCGCCGACGGCGGCGCCGGTCACGGCGCGGATGCGGCCGCCGAGCGCGTGCACCTCGATCGAGGGGTGCGCGGCGAGCAGCTGCGCGATGGCCGGCGCGTGCGTCGCGACGACGAGGCGCGGACCGTCGAAGCGCGGCCAGGTCGCGACGAGCTCGGCCGCGAGGGCTGCGGTGGTGGTGCCGGCGTCGAGCAGCACGCTCGTGGCACCGGAGGCGAGCAGCCGCTCGCACGCGAGGCGCGCGATGCGCCGCTTGCCCTCGGCGTTGGCGTCGGCGCGCTCTGCCACGGCGGTCTCGACCAGGCTCGAGCGGCCCGCGGCGACCGCGCCGCCGTGCACGCGGCGGGCGATGCCCGCGCGCTCGAGCGCGTCGAGGTCGCGCCGCACGGTCTCCGCGGTGATGCCGAGCTCGGCGGCGATCTCGGCGACGAGCACGCGGCCGTGCGACTGGATGCGGCCGGCGATCTCGTCGCGGCGCTGGGTTGCGAGCATCGGTGCCTCCTCGCGGAGGACGCTAGCAGAACAACGCAGAAAAGCACAAGTAAACGCAGACGAACACAGATGTGTCGGTGCGGGCAGCGGGCAGAGGCTCCTGCCTCAGACGGTGCTCAGACCCCGCGCGCGAGCGCCGCGGCGCCGATGATGCCCGCGTTGTTGCGCAGCTTCGCCGGCACGATCGGCGTCTGCAGGTCGAGCAGCGGCAGGAACAGCTCCGACGACTTCGAGACGCCGCCGCCGACCACGAACAGGTCGGGCGAGAAGATGAACTCGAGGTGGCTGTAGTAGCGCTGCAGCCGCTGCGCCCACACCTCCCAGCTGAGCTCCTCGCGCTCGCGGGCGCTGTTGGCGGCGCGCGACTCCGCGTCGTGGCCGTCGAGCTCGAGGTGGCCGAGCTCGGCGTTGGGGATGAGCACGCCGTTGTAGATGAGCGCGCCGCCGATGCCGGTGCCGAGCGTCGTCATGATCACGAGGCCCGAGGCGTCCTTCGCCGCGCCGTAGTGATCCTCGGCGAAGCCCGCCGCATCCGCGTCGTTGGCGAAGTGGATGTCGCGGCCGAGCGCCTGCTCGAAGAGCCGCTCGGCCTCGAGGCCGATCCACGCGTTCGAGACGTTCGCGGCGCTCATCGTGCGGCCGTGGCGCACGATCGCCGGGAAGGTGACGCCGATGGGGGTGTCGTCGTCGACGTCGAGCCGCTCGACGAGCTCGACCACCGCGTCGCGGATCGCGTCGGGCTCGCCGCCGGTCGGGGTGGGCACCTTCACGCGATCGCTCAGCAGCTCGCCGTGCCTGACGTCGACGAGCGCCGCCTTCACGCCGGTTCCGCCGATGTCGACGCCGACCGCCTTGTCCTTTGACTTCGCCACGGCGACGATCCTGCCACGGATCCGCCGCACCGCCGCTCAGGCCGACGGCAGCGTGAGGATCTCCGCGCCGGACTCGCGCACGACGATGGTGTGCTCGAACTGCGCGGTGATGGACCGGTCCTTCGTGACGACGGTCCACCCATCCGCCCACATGTCCCACTCGTGGGTGCCGAGCGTCAGCATCGGCTCGATCGTGAAGACCATGCCGGGCACGATCTCGGTGTCGTACCGATCGGTGTCGTAGTGGGGGATGATCAGGCCCGAGTGGAACGAGGTGCCGACGCCGTGGCCGGTGAAGTCGCGCACGACGCCGTAGCCCAAGCGCTTCGCGTACATCTCGATCGTGCGGCCGATCACGTTGACGCGGCGGCCCGGCATGGCGCTCCTGATCGCGCGCCGCAGCGACTCCTCGGTGCGCTCGACGAGCCGGGTCACCTCGTCGCTCGGCTGCCCGACCACGAAGGTGCGGTTCGAGTCGCCGTGCACGCCGTCCCGGTAGGCGGTGATGTCGATGTTGACGATGTCGCCGTCCTCGAGCACCGTGTCGTCGGGGATGCCGTGGCAGATCACCTCGTTGACGCTCGAGCACACCGACTTCGGGAAGCCGCGGTAGCCGAGGGTCGAGGGGTAGGCGCCGTGGCTCGTGACGAACTCGTGCCCGATCGCGTCGAGCTCGTCGGTCGTGACGCCGGGCCGCACGGCCGCGCCGACCGCCGCGATCGCGTCGGCCGCGATGGTGCCTGCGGCCCGGATGCGCTCGACCGCCTCGTCGTCGTAGACGTCGCCCCCGACGTGCTTCGCCGGTCCCGGCCTGCCCACGTACTCGGGGCGGGCGATGGATGCGTCGACACGGCGGAGGGGGCCGACGCGTCCGGGGATGAGGTGACGTGCGGCGTCCTTCGGCATAGGCTCCATCCTAGGCAGACCCCACCGAGCGACCCCGGGAGGAACGCATGGCCGAGTACTGGTACAACCTGGAGACCGGCGTCGTCGAGGAGGGCATGGTCTCTCCCGGATACGACCGGGCCGGCCCCTTCACGACCCGCGAGGAGGCCGCTCGCGCCCCCGAGATCATCAAGGAGCGCTCGCGCGCCTGGGCAGCGGAGGACGCCGCCGAGGACTCGTGGGGCGAGGGCAGCGAGGGCGGCCCGGAAGCGGCGGAGGGCGACCCCGCGCAGCGCTGATCCGCAGCCTCAGGCTGCGGCGAGCACCTTGCGCAGCGTGCGCACGTTGCGCGTCGTGACGCGATCCTTCGCGGTGCGCTCGAGCGCCTTCGCGAACGGGCTGGTCAGCGTCGTGCCCCTCGGGTTCGACCAGTGCACGACGCCGGCGGCGCCCGCGGCGATCGCCTCGCCGGGCCCCGGCTCGAGCGCCGCGAGCTCGGCCGCGACGCCCGGCTCGAGCTCGAAGACCACGTACGGCGTGTGCTCGTCGTCCTCGCCGTGCGGGTAGTCCGCGACGATCGCGGCGAGCGACTCGATCGCGATGCCCAGCACCTGGATGCGCCTGCCGTACCGCCGCTCGAGGGCGGCCTCCGCCGCCCCGGCCGCGGCAGCGGCATCCGTCGCCGTCACCACGGCGTTGCCGCTCGCCAGCACGGTCGCGACCTCGCCCAGGCCCGCTTCGGCGAGCAGCGCGCGCAGCTCGGCCGAGCGCACGGTGACGCCGCCGACGTTGACGCCGCGCAGCAGCAGGGCGACGCGCATGCGGCTACTCGTACTCGTGCTCGGGCGCCGGGTAGGCGCCGCTCGCGACATCCTCGCGGAACGCGACCGCAGCCTCCTCGAGCGTCTGCGCGAGCTGCGCGTACTGCTTGACGAACTTGGGGATGCGGCCGCTCGTCATGCCCGCCCAGTCGCTCCAGACCAGCAGCTGGCCGTCGCAGTGCGGGCCGGCGCCGACCGAGAGCGTCGGGATCGACAGGGCCTCGGTGACGACCCGCGCCGAATCGGAGGGCACCATCTCGAGCACGACGGCGAAGGCGCCAGCCTCCTCGACCGCGCGCGCGTCGCGCAGCAGCTGCTCGACGCCCGCCTCGCCGCGCGCCTGGATGACGTGGCCGCCGAGGCCGTGCTCCGACTGCGGCGTGTAGCCGACGTGGCCCATCACGGGGATGCCGGCCTCGACGATGCGGCGGATCTGCTCGGCGGAGCGCTCGCCGCCCTCGAGCTTCACGGCGTGCGCACCCGTCTCCTTCATGAAGCGGATGGCGGTGTGCAGCGCCTCGCGCGCGTTCACCTCGTACGAGCCGAACGGCATGTCGGCCACCACGAGGGCGCGCTTGGCGGCGCGCGCCACCGCGCGGGTGAGCGGGATGAGCTCGTCGACCGTCACCGGCAGCGTCGTGTCGTAGCCGAAGACCGTGTTGCCCGCCGAGTCGCCGACGAGCAGGAAGTCGATGCCGGCGGTGTCGAAGACCTGGGCAGACAGGAAGTCGTAGCTCGTCAGCCCGACGATCTTCACGCCGTCCTGCTTCGCCTTCTGGAAGTGACGGATGCGCACGCGCTTCTGGGCGCCGGTGCCGCCGCCGTAGGGCGCTGCGGCCTCCTGGGGCTCGCCGGTCGCGGGTCCGCTGTCGTTGAATGCCATGCGCCGAGCCTAACCCGCGCGGCACGACCACTAGCCTGAGGGAAGGCGAGAGAGGGGCCGGGATGGACAAGCAGCAGGACTTCGTGCTTCGCACGATCGAGGAGCGCGGCGTCAAGTTCGTGCGGCTCTGGTTCACGGATGTGCTCGGCTCGCTGAAGTCGGTCGCCATCGCCCCGGCAGAGGTCGAGGGCGCGTTCAGCGAGGGCATGGGCATCGACGGCTCGTCGATCGAGGGCCTGTCGCGCTCGTCCGAGGCCGACGTGATCGCGAAGGCCGACCCCTCGACCTTCCAGGTGCTGCCGTGGCGCGGCGAGACCGACCCCACGGCGCGCATGTTCTGCGACATCTTCACGCCCGACGGCGAGCCCGCGGCCGCCGACCCGCGCCACGTGCTCAAGCGCACGCTCGCGAAGGCCGCCGACAAGGGCTTCAGCTTCTACACGCACCCCGAGTGCGAGTTCTACCTGCTGAAGTCGGCCGACGTGCAGCACCCCGAGCCGGTCGACCGCGCCGGCTACTTCGACAACGTGCCCGGCGGCACCGCGCACGACTTCCGCCGCGCATCCGTGCGCATGCTCGAGGACATCGGCATCTCGGTCGAGTTCAGCCACCACGAGGCGGGCCCGGGCCAGAACGAGATCGACCTGCGCTACGCCGACGCGCTCTCGACCGCCGACAACATCATGACCTTCCGCACCATCGTGAAGGAGGTCGCGATCTCGGAGGGCGTCTTCGCCACCTTCATGCCGAAGCCCTTCGAGGGGCACCCGGGCAGCGGCATGCACACGCACATGTCGCTGTTCGAGGGGGAGCGCAACGCCTTCCACGATCCGAGCGGCAAGTACCAGCTCTCGAAGATGGGCCGCCAGTTCGTCGCCGGGCTGCTGCACCACGCGCCCGAGTTCACCGCCGTCACGAACCAGTTCGTCAACTCCTACAAGCGGCTCTGGGCCGGCGACGAGGCGCCCAGCTTCGTCAGCTGGGGCCACAACAACCGCTCGGCCCTCGTGCGCGTGCCGCTGTCGAAGCCCAACAAGGCGCAGTCGGCCCGCATCGAGTACCGCGGGCTCGACTCGGCCGCCAACCCCTACCTGGCCTTCTCGGTGCTCATGGCCGCCGGCCTCAAGGGCATCGAGGAGGGCTACGAGCTGCCCGACGAGGCCGTCGAGGACATCTGGCAGCTCTCCGACCGCGAGCGCAGGGCGCTCGGCTACACGCCGCTGCCCTCGAGCCTGAGCGAGGCGATCCGCACCATGGAGGAGTCCGAGCTCGTGGCCGAGACCCTCGGCGAGCAGGTCTTCTCGTACTTCCTGCGCAACAAGCGCGAGGACTGGCGCCGCTACCGCGACCAGGTGACGCGCGTCGAGCTCGAGTCGAACCTGCTCTCGCTCTAGCCCATGCGCATCCCCTCGCCGCGGACGCGGCTGGCGCGCCTGGGGTATCGCGAGCCGGGTGCGGCGGAGGCGTGCGCGCAGGAGCTGCCGGAGGCCATGCGGGGCCTGGTGGACGAGTGCGCGCGCACCGCAGACCCCGACACGGCGCTGCAGCAGCTCGTGCGCCTGCTGCGCGCAGAGGTGGATCTGAAGGATGCGCTGCGCGACGACGCTGCGCGCGCGTCGCTGCTGCGCGTGCTCGGAGGGTCGCTGGGCATCGGCGAGCACCTGGAGCGGCACCCCGAGGATCTCGACGTCGTGCTGCGCCCGCGCGAGCCCTCGCCGCCCGCGGCGTACCGGGAGAGCCTGCTGGAGGCCGTGCGGGCGCGGGAGGGCGCGACGGAGCTGCCGCAGCCGCAGGCGGTCGCCGCGATGCGCGACCGCTACCGGCGGCATCTGGCCGAGCTGGTCGCGTGGGATCTGGGCCTCGACGACCCGAAGCAGCGGGTCGACACCGTCTCGGCCGCGCTCGCAGACCTCGCCGCAGCCGCCCTCGAGGCGGGCATCGCCATCGCCAGGGCCGCGGCGCGCGAGCGGTTCGGCGCCGTCGCCGATCGCGTGCGGCTCGCCGTCATCGGCATGGGCAAGACGGGCGCGCGCGAGCTGAACTACCTCAGCGACGTCGACGTCATCTGGGTGCACGGCGTGGATGAGCGCGGCGTGGATGAGCGCGGCACCGACGCCGCGGCCGGGCTCGATGACCACCTCGCGACCCAGATCGCCACGCTGCTCGCCCGCGAGACGACCGCCGCCTGCACGCAGTTCCAGGCCGCCCCGCCGCTGTGGGAGGTGGATGCGAACCTGCGTCCCGAGGGCAAGGACGGCGCGCTCACGCGCACGCTCGCCTCGCACGTCGCCTACTACGAGCGCTGGGCGAAGTCGTGGGAGTTCCAGGCGCTGCTGAAGGCCCGGCCTATCGCGGGCGACGCCGAGCTCGGCGCCGCCTACGACGAGGCCGTGCGCTCGATGGTGTGGGAGTCGTCGAGCCGCGACGGCTTCGTCGACTCGGTGCAACGGATGCGCGAGCGGGTGACCGAGCACATCCCGGCCGACGAGGTGGACCGGCAGCTGAAGCTCGGGCCCGGCGGCCTGCGCGACATCGAGTTCACGGTGCAGCTGCTGCAGCTCGTGCACGGCGCCGACGACGCCTCCGTGCGGCAGCGCGGCACGCTCGAGGCGCTCGACGCCCTCGCCGCCCGCGGCATCGTGGGGCGCTCCGACCGCGACGAGTTCGGCGACCACTACCGGTTCCTGCGCGTGCTCGAGCACCGCATCCAGTTCTGGCGCATGCGGCGCACCCACCTCATGCCGGAGGACGACGACGAGCTGCGCAGGCTCGCCCGCACCGCGGGGCTCGGCAGCGCGAAGGAGCTGCTCGCGCAGTGGCAGGCGGTGCGGCGCGCCGTGCGCACCCTGCACGAGCGCATCTTCTACCGGCCGCTGCTGAGCGTGGTCGCCTCGCTCGACCGCGACGACGTGCACCTGACGCCCGAGGCGGCGCAGCGGCGGCTGCAGGCCTCCGGCTACGTCGACCCGAAGGGGGCGCTCGGGCACATCGCCGAGCTCACCGGCGGGCACACGCGCCGCGCGCAGATCCAGCGGCTGCTGCTGCCGGTGCTGCTGGGCTGGTTCGCCGAGGGCGCCGTGCCCGACATGGGGCTGCTGGCGTTCCGCCGGCTCAGCGAGGCGCTGGGCGAGAGCCCGTGGTTCCTGCGCATGCTGCGGGATTCGCCCGTCGCCGCGCGCCGCCTGACGAGCCTGCTCTCCTCCTCGCGCCTCATCGGGGCGCTCATGGAGCGCATCCCGGAGTCGGCCTCGTGGCTCGACGGCGACGAGCAGCTGCGGCCCCGCAGCGAGCAGGCGCTGCGCGAGGAGGCCGCTGCCGTGCTCGCGAGGCACGGCGACGACACCGATGCCGTGCAGCGGGCGCTCCGCGGCCTGCGGCGGCGCGAGCACCTGCGGGTGGCGATCGCGAGCGCGCTGCAGCGCATCGACGAGACGGGGGTGGGCGCAGCGCTCTCGGCCATCGCCGCTGCCGTGCTCGACGCCGCGCTCGCGCTGCACCGGCCGGAGCGGCTCGAGCTCGCCATCATCACCATGGGCCGCACGGGCGGGCGCGAGATCGGCTTCGGCAGCGACATCGACGTCATGCACGTCGCGCGCGGCGGCGACGATCCGGTCGCGGAGGCGACCACGGTCATCCGCAGGGTGCAGGAGACGCTGAACGATCCCACGCTGCCGTTCGAGATGGATGCGGGGCTGCGGCCCGAGGGCCGGCAGGGCCCGCTCGTGCGCACGCTCGAGAGCTACCGCGCCTACTACGACCGCTGGTCGCAGCCGTGGGAGGCGCAGGCGCTGCTGCGCGCGCGGCCCTTCGCCGGCGACGCCGGGCTGGCCGGCGAGCTGATGGCGATCATCGACGAGCGCCGCTACCCGGCCGAGTTCCCCGCATCATCCGTGCGGGAGGTGCGGCGCATCAAGGCGCGCGTCGAGGCGGAGCGGCTGCCGCAGGCCGCCGACCGCCGCCGGCACCTCAAGCTCGGCGACGGCGCCCTGAGCGACGTCGAGTGGCTCGTGCAGCTGCTGCAGCTGCGCCACGCCGGGCGCGTGGAGAGCCTGCGCACGCCGTCGACGCTCGAGGCGCTGGCGGCGGCGTCGAGGGCCGACCTCATCGCCGACGAGGATGCGCGCGTGCTGCGCGAGGCCTGGGTGCTCGCCACGCGCATCCGGAACGCGCTCGCGCTCGCGCGCGCCCGCTCGATCGACCTGCTGCCGGAGGATCGCGGCGAGCTCGAGGCCGTCGCGAGGCTGCTCGGCATGCCCGCCGGCTCGGCCGCCGCCCTGGAGGACGAGTACCTCGGGGTCACCCGCCGCGCCCGCCGCGTCTTCGACCGCCGCTTCTACGAGCAGTAGCCCGGGCGCACGCAGAAGGCGGGGCCGGATCCCCCCAAGAGATCCGGCCCCGCCGCGTGTGAGCGTCAGACGCCGTAGTAGAGCTCGAACTCGTACGGGTGCGGACGCAGCGCCATCGGCTGGATCTCGTGCTCGCGCTTGTACGCGATCCAGGTGTCGATGAGGTCCTTCGTGAAGACGTTGCCCTCGAGCAGGAACTCGTGGTCGGCCTCGAGCGCGACGAGCGCCTCCTCGAGCGTGCCGGGCACCTGCGGGATGTCCTTCGCCTCCTCGGGCGGCAGCTCGTAGAGGTCCTTGTCGATCGGGTCCATCGGCTCGATGCGGTTCTTGATGCCGTCGAGGCCCGCCATCATCTGCGCGGCGAACGCCAGGTAGGGGTTGGCGGCCGCGTCGGGGGCGCGGAACTCGATGCGCTTGGCCTTCGGGTTCGAGCCGGTGATCGGGATGCGGATGGCCGCCGAGCGGTTGCCGGCCGAGTACACCAGGTTGACCGGCGCCTCGAAGCCCTTCACGAGCCGGCGGTAGGAGTTGATCGACGGGTTCGTGAACGCGAGCACCGCGGGGGCGTGCGCGAGCAGGCCGCCGATGTACCAGCGGGCCGTGTCGGAGAGGTTGCCGTAGCCGTTCTCGTCGTAGAACAGCGGCGTGCCCTCGAGCCACAGCGACTGGTGCGTGTGCATGCCCGAGCCGTTGTCGCCGAACAGCGGCTTGGGCATGAAGGTGGCCGTCTGGCCCCACTGCTCCGCCGTGTTCTTGACGATGTACTTGAACGCCAGGATCTCATCCGCCGACTTCACCATGGTGTTGAAGCGGTAGTTGATCTCGGCCTGGCCGGCCGTGCCCACCTCGTGGTGGCTGCGCTCGACCTGCAGGCCGATCGCCTCGAGCTTCAGCACGATGTCGTCGCGCAGGTCGGCCTGCTTGTCGACGGGGGAGACGGGGAAGTAGCCGCCCTTGAAGGGCGTCTTGTTGCCGAGGTTGCCGCCCTCCTCGACGCGCCCCGAGTTCCAGGCCGCCTCCTCCGAGTCGATCGCGTAGAACGAGCCCTGCGGCTGCACGTCGTAGCGGATGTCGTCGAAGATGTAGAACTCGGCCTCGGGCGCGAAGAACGCGGTGTCGGCGATGCCGGTCGAGGCGAGGTACTGCTCGGCCTTGTGCGCCACCTGGCGCGGGTCGCGGTGGTAGATCTCGCCCGTGCGCGGGTTGTAGATGTCGAAGATCATCACGAGCGTCTTCGCGTCGCGGAAGGGGTCGATGTAGGCGGTCGTGACGTCGGGGATGAGCTGCATGTCCGACTCGTGGATGCTCGCGAATCCGCGGATCGACGAGCCGTCGAAGAGCTGGCCGACGCTGAAGAACTCCTCGTCGACCGTCGATGCGGGGATGTTGAAGTGCTGCTGCACGCCCGGCAGGTCGGTGAAGCGGATGTCGAGGAAGGCCACCCCCTCGTCCTTGATGTAGGCGAGGACCTCGGAGGAATCCTTGAACATGGTGCTCCTTGACGTGGTGCGTTGGGGGTGGGCGGTTGCCGTGACCTCGACGCTACGCGGGAGCCGTTGCTCGTCGGTGACGCCGATGTTTCGGCGGTGTTACATCAGCGCGGGCGGCCGGGCCGCACGCGCCGGGGATCGATGCCCTTCGGGATGGGCAGGTTCGCCTGGCCGAGCGAGGTGAGGCGGTTGGCGACGGCCATGACCTCTGCGCGCGTGAGCGTCTTCTTCAGCCGGCGCATGGTCTTCGTGAGCTTGCGCAGCTCGAGCGGCGAGTCGGGGCCGATCTCGATCACGTGCACGGGCACGTTCGGCACGATGCGCTTCACCTTGCGCTGCTCGTCGGTGAGGATGCGCGCGACGCGCCCCTTCGGGCCCTCGGCGATGAGCACGACGCCGGGCTTGCCGACCGCGCGGTAGATGGCGTCCTGCGTCTTGGGGTTGACGCCCACCGGCATCTCGCTCGTGGTCCAGTTGCCGCGCAGGCCGTTCTTCAGCACGGAGCCGACGGCGCCGGGGCGGCCCTCGATCTGCGCGAAGGCGATCTTCTCGGCCCGCCAGGTGAGCGTCATCATCATCAGCATCAGGCCGATGAGCACGCTCGAGATGATCCAGAGCACCAGGAAGAGGGTGTCCTGCCGGAACACGATCGCGAGCACCGTGACGATGATGATCGGGCCGAAGAAGGCCAGCAGCATCAGCGGCAGCGCCAGCTTGTCGTTCCTGCGGGTCATCTGGAAGATGGACCACATCGTCTTGAGCCTGCCGGGCTCCTTCTCGGTGTCGCGTGCCATGCCGTCCAGGATACCGGGCGACGGGGGTCCGCTCTCCACAGCGCTGCCGATCGCCGCAGCGACGCTGCCTCCGCCCCTGGCATGGTCGCCGGCGTGGACGATGAGGGAGCGACGATCGCGGGCTACCCGCTGCTGCGGGCGCTGCGGCGCGATGCCGAGCGCGAGGCGTGGGTGGCGGCGGATGCGTCGGGTGCGGGCGTCGAGCTGCACCGCGCCCGGGCGGGCGGTGCGGCGGTGCTCGCGGGGGAGGTCGAGGCGCTGCTGGCGCTCGAGCACCCGCACCTGGTGCCCATCCTCGACGTCGCCGTCGACGACGGGCCGGTCGTCGTGCGCCCGCTCCTGCCGCGAGACCTGGCCGACTGGCTGCTGCAGCGGCGCGCGCCCGCCGTGGGGGAGGCGGTGACAGTGCTGGCGCCGGTCGCCGCGGCGCTGGGGGCGCTGCACGCGATCGGCGCGAGCGCCGGAGGATGCACGGCGCAGGACGTGCGGCTCGATCCCGACGGCGCGCCGATGCTGCTCGGCGAGGGCGCTCGGCGCGAGACGGATCGCCCCACCGAGGCGTGGCGCGAGGGCAGCGAGGGCGTCGCGGCCGACGTCGCCGGCTGGCGCCTGCTCGCGAGCGCAGTGCTCGAGGCGGCGGGCGAGGCGCTGCCCGAGGGTGTCGCGGCGGCACTCGACCGGCGGGATCTGCTCGCCGCGGCCGATGTGCTGCTGGCGAGCTGGCCCGCGCTGCCGCTCGAGCTCGGCACCCTCGAGCCTGCGGCGCCGGCAGCGCGGGCGCGGGTGCGCCGGCGCGAGCGCGCGGCCGGCGTGGAGGTGGTCTGGGCGCGGCTCGCGCTGCTTGCCGAGCGGCTCGTCGAGCGCGGCGGTCCCGCCGCGCAGCGACTGGTCGCGGCGGTCGCGAGCGTGCGCCCGCGGTTCTGGGCGGTCGCCGGCTGCGGCGCGGCGGCGCTGACGGTGACCGCGGTGCTGCTGTCGCAGGCCGGTGCCGCCGACGCCGGTGCGGTCGACGGCGGTGCTGCCGGCGGTGCTGCTGCCGGCGGCACTGCCCCGGCCAGCGCCCCGCCCGAGAGCCCGGGGGAGCCCTCGCCGCAGCCCGAGCCCACCGGCGGTGCCGCAGCGCCCGACGCCGAGGACCCCGTCGTCGCGGCCGCGGCGCTGCTGAGCGAGCGCGAGGCATGCATCGACGCCGGCGACGCGGCGTGCCTGGTGGCGCTGCACGAGCCCGACAGCCCGCAGCTCAGCGCCGAGCAGCCATGGCGGCTGCCGGACGACGGCACGCTCGAGCTCGTGCAGCGCATCGGCGATGCGTGGCTGCTGCGGGTGGTCTCGGAACGCCAGCCGGCCTCGGTGCTCGTGATGAGCACCGAGGCCGGCTGGACGCTGCGCGACGCCTGGGCGGACTGAGGTCAGACCTCGAAGGCGCCCGACTCGAGACGGGCCTTGACCTGGCCGAGGTAGCGGGCCGCGTCGGCGCCGTCGATGATGCGGTGGTCGTACGACAGGGCGAGGTACACCATCGAGCGGATGGCGATCGAGTCCTGGCCGTCGACCTGCACGACGACGGGGCGCTTCACGACCGTGCCGACGCCGAGGATGGCGCGCTGCGGCTGGAAGACCACGGGGGTGTCGAACAGGGCACCGCGCGAACCGGTGTTGGTGAGCGTGAACGTGCCGCCCGCCAGCTCGTCGGGCTTGAGCTGGTTGTCACGGGTGCGCTGCGCGAGGTCGGCGATCTCGGCGGTGAGCTCCGAGATGCTCTTCGAGCTCGCGTCGCGGATGACCGGCGTCAGCAGGCCGCGCTCGGTGTCGACCGCCATCGCGAGGTTCTCGGTCTCGGGGTAGGTGATCGTCTCGCCGTCGTCGGTCGCGTTGATGAGCGGGTGCGACTGCAGCGCCTGCACGGCGGCCTGCGTGAAGAACGGCAGGAACGTCAGCTTGTTGCCGGTCTCCTTCTGGAAGGCGGCCTTCCGCGACTCGCGCAGCTGCGCGACCTTCGTCACGTCGACCTCGACGACCGTCGTGAGCTGGGCGAGCGTCTGCATCGACTCGACGGCGCGCTTCGCGACCACCTTGCGCAGGCGCGACATCGGCGCGGTCGTGCCGCGCAGCTCCGAGACCTCGACCTCGGCCGGCGCGGCCGCGGGGGCACCGGCCGCCGGCGCCGACTCGGCGGCCGAGAGCACGTCCTCCTTGCGGATGCGCCCACCGACGCCCGTGCCGCTGAGCGTGCTCAGGTCGACGCCGCGCTCGTTCGCGAGCTTGCGCACGATCGGGGTGACGTACGCCGCGCCGCCGCTCGACGCTGCGGGGGGCGCGGGCGGCGCGGCCGCGGTCGCCTGCTCGGCCTTGGGAGCCTCGGCCTTCGGTGCCTCAGCCTTGGGCCCCTCTGCCTTGGGCGCCTCTGCCTTCGGTGCCTCTGCCTTCGGTGCCTCAGCCTTGGGCGCCTCGGCCTCGGGTGCTTCGGCCTTGGGTGCCTCGGCCTCCGGCTCCGGGTCCTTGGCCGGCGCGGGCTGCTCGGTCGAGGGCGCCGCGGGTGCCGGCTGCTCGGCCGGAGCCGCGTCCTGCGCCTCGGCGGAGCCCTCCGAGGCGGCGGGCGCCTCGTCGGTCTTCGAGTCGTCGGCCTTCGCGGGCGCACCGCCGACGCGGGCGATGACGGCGCCGACCTCGATC
>BJUU01000028.1 GCA_007988785.1 Agrococcus baldri | reverse complement strand
CCGGCGACTGCGAACCGCCCGGGCGCTGGCCACCGGAGCTCGGCGCGGCGTCCGACGCCGGCGACTCCGAGCCGCCGGGGCGCTGGCCACCGGAGGACGGCGATGCATCCGCAGCTGGCGCGGGCGTCTCCGAGCCGCCAGGGCGCTGCGTGCCCGACGATGAAGGGCTGGCGTCGCCAGCATCCGGCGTCACCGAGGGCGACGTGCCGTTCGTCGGCGACGTGCTGCTGGTCGCCGGCGACGGCTGGACATCGGGCGTGCCCTGGTTCGGGAACACGTCGTTCGTGACGCCCCGCGTCGGCGGCGCCGCGGGGACGTCGTCGACTGCGTCGAGCAGGCTCTGCGTGCCACCGGGCAGCAGGTTCGGACGGCCGAGCGGCACGTCGTCGCCGATGCGGATCGTCGTCGAGAGCGCCTCGACCACGCGCACGCCGCCCTTGACCGCCCACGAGCCGCCAGGGATCGCGAAGTCTGCCGCGACCGCCGAGATGCGCGCGAGCCGCGAGCCGGCGCTGCCGGCCTTGAGTCCCGCACCGACCTGGCCGGCGCCGGGGATGAAGAAGGTGCCCACGTTCAGCAGCGACTCCGTGAACGCCGCGACGCCGTCCTCCTTCCAGGCGTGCCAGCCGTCCTCGCCGGCCTTGTGCGCCTGGTAGTCGAATCCGATCAGGCCCGTCACGACGGTCGTCGTGACCTCGTCGCGCTCGGTGATCCAGTTCGATACCGGGTCGTCGCTCGCGTAGATGAAGGGCTTGAGCACCGGGGGCACGACCGCCGTGACGACGATCGAGCCGAGCACGTTGACCGTGCCGCCCCACGCGTTGCCCGCGGCGCCCCAGCTCCACTCACCCGTGGTGGGGTCGCGCCCGATGAGCGACGCGAGGCCCTCGACCGTGCCCGCGCCGAACGAGTACACGCCGTGCCCGACCGACTCGGGGCAGTTGCGGTCCTCCTCGACGGGCGAGCCCCACGGCATCGGCTGCTGCGGATTGGTGAATGCCTCGGCGGGGATTGCCTCCTCGGTCGCGACGCACATGTTCTCGAGCAGGCCGTTGATGTCGTTGGCGCACTGGGTCGCGGCCGTCGAGATCTTCTCCAGGATGCCCGCGTACTTCTCCAGGTGCCGCTTGTTCTCGTCGACGGTGTCGCTGTCCTCGTTCCACGGGACGAGGATCTGTTCCTCGTCCGTGAGGCCTGTCCACTCCCACGCGTTGTTCCAGTGGTCGCCGAAGTTCGCGTCGTTCGACTCGGAGCGGTCGACCATCACGCCGTCCTTGACGCGGTTGCGGAACTCCAGCGCCTCGTCCTCGCACGTCTCGAGCTCGCCCTTGATGCCGTCGAGCGCGCTCGCGTAGGTGTCGAGATATCCGTGGACCTTCGTCAGCACGGTGTCGAGGTCGGCAGCCGAGGTCTTGGCCGGATCCATCAGATCGTAGACCTGCTGCTGCTCAGGACCCTCGTAGCTCGCGGGCAGGCCGCCCCACGTCGTCACGATGTCGTCCATCTTGGACTTCACCGTCGATCCCATGGTCTTGGCCGAATCGGCAGCACCGGTGATCTTCTCGGTGTTGAGGTTCCAGGATCGGCACGGGAAGAGATAGGGGTTGATCAGCCCGTCGCTGCTCGTGCCCTGCTCCGCTACCGCCTGCGTGTCGTTGCCACCCATGTCTAGCCCTTGTATCCGTGCTCTTCGAAGTAGGAGAAGTCGCCGTCCTCGGCGGAGGAGACCATGTTGGTCTGGAAGTTGCCCACCATCTCCTCCTGGCCGTTGTTGTAGGCGATCGTCGCGTTCGCGACGCCGATCACCCCGGCGTTGATGCGGTTGCTGATGTTCTTCAGGTTCGTGCCCTGGTCGTTCAGCACGTTCGAGACTGCGGTCGGCACTGCGTCGGTGATGATCGAGCCCCAGTCGAGGCCGTCGTAGACGCCTTGGAACTTCTCCTCGGTCAGCGCCTTCTCCAGGCTCTCCTTGTCAGGCTTCACGTTGTCCAGCACGGTCTGCACGCCGGCAGGATCGATCTTCCACTTCGACATCGCTCTCGCTCCTGCTCTCAGTTCCGCTCGTGGATGCGGCCGCCGGCACGCACGGCGATCGCCTCGGCGAGCGCGCGGCCCTGCGTCGGGTCGCCATAGGGAATGGTCATGTCGGTCCACATGTCGAGCGACCGAACCTCGCCCCGCACGGTGCGCGAGGCCTCCTCGATCGCTTCGATCGGGCGCGGCGGGAACAGCGTCAGCAGCCCCCGGCCGTCGGCGTCGATCACCTGCACGATCTCGCCGCCGCGGTAGTCGGCGAGGTAGCCCTGCGGGTGCAGGTCCTGCACCGCGTCGACGACGGCACCGCGGGTCGGGTGCGTCGCACTCGTCATCACGAGCTCCGTGGGCATGTCATCCTCCGATCTCAGGGCGGACGGCCTCGACGAGCCGTTCCCTGTCGAGGTCGAACGAGAAGGCGACCAGCTGGTGCCAGAGCGGGTCGCTGCCCGACAGCCGCAGCAGTGCACCGGGCACGCGGTCACGGCCGAGTCGCACGAGGTCGTACTGCGCCTGCAGCGTGTCGAAGTCGAGCGCCAGGTCGCGCACGGCCCGGGGTCCGAGGTAGACGCCGAGCGGCTGCTCAGGGTTCTTCGCCGCCGGTCGCGCCCCGCCGGGCTCGGTCTCTGCGTAGCTCGCGAACGCGACCGTGGGGCGGAACCGCTCGCTGAGCGACTCGAGCGTTCCCCAGGCGCGAGCGCGCGTCTCGGCGTCGTCCGGATCGAAGGAGCCGACCGGCACGCCACCGCGCACGCGCTCCAGCAGCCCGCGCCGCGTGCGGCCGACCGTGAGCTCGCTGTACCCGCCACGGGTCGCGGCGACGCCGATCGCGCTCGACTGCGGCATCTCGGGTCGCAGCGCCATCGTCAGATCGTCGATGCTCCAGCGCCGCGCGAGGGGCTCGACGTGGCCCCACGCGGTCGGCGTCGCGCCACCGAGGCCGGCGAGCATGTGCTCGACGACCGGACCGATGCGCGTCTCCGCGACGGCCGAATGGTGCACGTAGACGTCGAAGGTGAGCACGCCGATCGTGTCGGTCCGAGACGTCTGCTCGAACGCCGGGTGCCGCGGACGATCGGTCGAGCCGTCGAGCCACAGGTCTTCGAACGCCGTGATGCGGTAGCCCGAGACCGCGTCGTAGACGGTGCCGTCGGCGGTACGCATCGCCCAGTGACCGCCCGCCTGACCCATCGCGAGCGACAGGAGGGGGCTGACGGATGCGTGCTCACCCGTGAGGAGGACGGGCCGGAGCCCCTCCTCACGGCAGTAGTCGAGGAACGCCCCGACGGGTGCCGACCGCAGCACCTGCCTCGACGACGGAGCGTAGAGGGCGTACTGGTCGGTCCACTCGTCGGCGACGGGGTGGACGTACTGCACGCTCAGGCGCCAGGAACGAAGGACTTGGCCTTCTTGAGGGTGGCCAGCGCGACGTCGTCGTTCTCGGCGAGCGACGAGCGGATGCTCTTGATGACGGTGCGAACCGCGGCGCCCGCCGTGTTCCACTGCTGCTCCATCGCCGCGTACTCGTCGCTGACGCCGTCGGCCTGGTACTCGGCCATCGCAGCCTTCACGTCCTTGTCGCGACGGTCGAGCGCCGACTCGAGCTGGCCGGCGACCCGCTCGAAGTTGTCCTGCGTCGACTGCGACGCACCGACGGAGTAGTCGTTCTTGTCCTGCTTGTTCTCGTACTGGCCTTCGCCGATCATGTCGTGTCCTTTGCTCGTGTGTTCGTGCCGGTTCAGGCGTTGTGGCCGGCGATGCGCTGGAGGAAGGTCTCGTCGCTGAAGTCGGTCGCGCCCTCGGTCGACTTGTGCGTGTCCGCGCCGTCCTCGGCGCCCTGCACGAAGGACATGTTCTGGCCGGAGATCGAGCCCACGATGGCGCCCAATGCGCCGTTCAGCTGCGAGGCGATCATGTCGGTCTTGCCCTTGAAGCTGTTGAACGTGCCCTTCGCGGGCCCGTTGAAGGTGTTCTGCAGCGGCTCTGCAGCCTCGACGAGCTGGCGCACGAGCGTGCCCAGATCCTCAGACTCGGTCTCGGAACGCTTGCCCAGATCGAGCAGCGCGTTCTGCGTCATGTTGAAGGTGCCTACCATGGGATCCTCCTGGTTCGATGGCTCGCCGGTTCGGTGACCGGCCGACGACAGTCTCGCAAGTTGCGACTGGGAGCGCGATGGGGAGAACTCCCCCAGCCGCGAGCGCCCCAGGAGTGGGATCTCTCCAGTTGGGGCCGCTAGCGTAAGGGGGCCGCGCCCATGAGCGGGCGCGCTGAGCTCTGCGACCGGGAGGAACGATGGCGACCACCGTCGACGCCGGCTCGCGTGCTGCGGCACGCGGCGAGGCGACCGCGCAGCTGATGCCGGCGTCAGCCTCGCGCCGGGCCGCCGCGCTCGCGCTCGACGCCGCCACGGTGCTGCTGGTCGTCGCCGTGCTCACGGGCGCGGGTTGGCTGTGCGGCTTCCGCGGCGCGGGCCTCGCGGTGCCCGCGCTCGTCGGCCTGCTGCTGGCGGCCGGCGTGCTCGCGCTCTCGACCGTCCGCACGGGGGCGACCCCGGCATCCGCTGCCCTCGGCCTGCGGCGCATCGGCGCCGACGGCCTGCCGACGCTCGGGCGCGCCGCCGTCTACGACCTGCGCGCCGGCAGGGACCCGCTGGCGCTCGCCCCGAGCGGAGCCGGTGCGCTCGCGAGCGCCCCAGCCCCTTGGCAGCAGTTCGCCGCGAAGCTCGACGGCCTCGGTCTGCTCGCCGACGACCAGACCTGGCTGCCGGTGCAGCGCGCGACGGTGCTCGGCCGCGTGCCGCAGGATCTCGGCGACGGCGAGGAGCGGGCGCTGCTCGGGTTCACGGATGTCTCGAGGTCGATGTCGAAGTCGCATGCGCTGCTCGAGCCGGCCGCCGCGCCGGGCGATGCGGGCGTGGACGTGACCGACCTGTCGTCCACGAACGGCACGCGCATCCTCGGCGCTGACGGCCGCGCCACGGAGGTGGCCGCCGGTTCGCGAGCGCGCCTGACCGTCGGGCAGACGCTCGAGCTCGGCGACCGGCGCTTCGTGCTCGGCACGCGGGCGCGCAGGACCGCGACTCCAGGGGGTGCCGCGTGACCGACATCGACCGCAACCTGCTCGAGGCGACCAAGTCGCACAGGACGCGCCTCGCATCCGCATTCGTCTTCGGCAGGCAGCGCGAGCGCCGCGCCGTGCAGACCAACGTCGGGCGGGTGACCGGCTCGATCGTCCTGGCTGCCGTCGTGTGCATCGGCTGCATCGGCACCTCGTTCGTGCTCGACCTGCTCGAGAGCAACCGCAACGAGGCTGCGATCACCGCCTTCCAGGAGGCGCTCGCCTCGAACCCGATCCAGCCGACCGACGAGATGCCGGAGGACGAGGCGACCGGGTTCCTCGTCGACCCGGCATCCGACGACCTCATCGACCCGCAGACCGGCTTCCGCGTCGACCGGGAGACGATGCTGGCGACCGACCTCGAGGGCCGCACGATCGACCCGAGGCTCGACTGGTTCTTCGACCCCCAGACGGGCTACTACACCGACCCGACCTCCGGCATCACGATCGATCCGACGACCCTGCAGGTCGTCGAGGAGCAGGACTGACGTGGAATACACCCGACTCTCCATCCAGGGCAGCACGCGCCGCGCCGACATCGTCGTGCCCGACGACGAGCCGGTCGAGGCCCTCATGCCCGAGATCCTCGAGCTGCTCGAGGAGCCGGCCGCCGGAGCGCGCCCGGTCGTGCTGACCACGCTCACCGGCGAGCAGATCGACGCATCCCTCACCCTCGACGAGCAGGCCGTCGGGCACGGCACCAGGCTGCGCGTCGTCGCCGTCGACGAGGCGCCGCCGCCGCCGGATGTCGCCGAGGTCACCGAGGCCGTCGGCGAGGTCACCGCCTCGCGGCCGAACCGATGGTCGACGAGGCACGCCGCGACCGCCGCCGCGCTGCCGCTGCTCGTGCTGAGCTCGCTCGGCACCACTGCCGCCGGCGACGGCGGATGGCTCGCCCCCTGGGGCGCCGGCATGCTCGCGATGGTGCTGGTGGCCGCAGCCGTGCTGCTCGCCCGCACGGACCGCACCGCGGCCGCCATCGCGGCGACGGCCGTCGCCGCAGGCGTCGCCGAGCGAGCGGCCGCCGCAGCCCTGGCCGGCGACGGGCACTGGGCGCAGGGAGCCCTCGCCTCGGCCGCCGCCATCGCGCTCGTCATCGGGCTCGTCGCGCAGATCGGCTTCGGCTCCCGCGGGATCGCGCTCGGCACGGGCCTCGTCGTCGCCGCCTGCGGAGCAGCCGGGATCCTGCAGTCGCTCGGCATGCACCCGAGCGACGTCGCCGCCGTCGTGGGGCTGGTGAGCGCGGTGCTGCTGGGCCTGCTGCCCGGCATCGCGCTGTCGACCAGCGGCCTGACCTCGTTCGACGACCGAGTGGTCGCGGGCGGCCGCGTCTCGCGAGCCGATGTGCGCACCTCGATCGAGACCGCATTCCTCGGGCTCACCGCGATGGTGGCCGCGGCCGCCGCGACGGCAGCCGCGGCAGGGACGGTGCTGGTGCTGGAGGCCAGCACCTGGGCGGTGCTGCTCGCCCTCGTGATCGCCGCGATCGTCGCGCTGCGCGCCCGCATGCTGCCGCTCGGACCGCAGCGGCTCGTCGTGCTGCTGGCCGCGACCGTGCCGGTCATCCTGTGGATCGCGACCTCGCCGATGCTCGAGGGAGCGTGGCGGCCCGCTGTCGCCGCGGCCGCGGCGCTCCTCGTGGTCGCGGTGCTCGCGCTGCGCCCCTCGGCACCCGCGCTCGCCCGCCGTCGCCGCTGGGCGGGCGTGCTCGAGTTCCTCGCGGTGCTGGCGGCCATCACGCTCCTGCTGGGCAAGCTCGGCGTGCTCGCCGATCTCACGGAGACCTTCGGATGATGCGCATGCTGCTGCACGCCGCGACGGCCAGAGGCATGCACGAGCTCGCCGAGCTCGACGCCGCCATCGCCGCGCCCCTGCCGATCTCGCGCCGGATCGCCGTGCTCGGCACCGCGGGC
This sequence comes from Agrococcus baldri, assembly GCA_007988785.1. Lineage (GTDB taxonomy): Bacteria > Actinomycetota > Actinomycetes > Actinomycetales > Microbacteriaceae > Agrococcus > Agrococcus baldri_A. The sequence goes on along the minus strand of BJUU01000028.1, from coordinate 30,209 downwards.
GGCGTCGGCACCTCGATCGTCGCCGGCCGGGCGGCCGCCGTCATCGCCGCGCGCCGCGAGGGGCACGTGCTGCTCGTCGACGCGGACGGACGCGGCGTGCCAGCCGCCTGGCACGCGGGGGCGCTGGGCGACCGCTACGGCGACGCCGCCGACCCCGAGCCTCCCGCAGGCATCCGGCTGCTCTCGCTCGTCGGCGAGCAGGCCTCGACGAGCGCCTGGTGGGCGGCGGCCAGCGAGCGCCAGCGCGCCAGCGCGCTCTCGATCAGCGACTGGGGAGCGCCGACGCGTGAGCGCACGCAGGAGATCATCGCCCTCTCGCACGTCGCGGTGATCGTCGCGCGCGCCCACCGCGACGACGCCCAGCGAGCCATCGACCTCGCGGCGCAGGTCGAGTCGACGGGCGACTGCCTCGCCGCGATCGCGCTCGTCGACGTCGACGGCACCGCGCATCCGTCCATCCCCACGCTCGCGGGCCTCATGCCCGTGCCGACGGTGCTGCTGCCGCACGACCGCGCGCACGCGCGCTCCCGCCACGTGCCGCTCGGCCGCCTGCGCGACGCGAGCGCGCTCGCGCTGCTGCGGCTCGCGGCCTCGACGGTGCGCCGCGCATCCGAGTCCTCGGGCACCGCGCGCCTGGTGGGGAGGAGCGCATGAGCCGCGAGCTGTTCCACCGGCCCACCCGGATCACGACGCCCGTCGAGGCGCCGCCCGAGGAGGTGCTCGCAGCCCCGCCGCCCATCGTCGAGGAGCAGCAGGGCCCGCCGATCCAGATGCTGCTGCCGATCGTCGGGGCCATGACCTCGGTCATCATGATGGTGGTGCTGCGCAACGGCCAGCCGCTGTTCCTGGTGCTCGCCGGCGTGATGTTCCTGGTCGCCGTCGTGGGCGGTGTGGGCTTCGCGCTGTCGTCCCGCGGCCGAGCCGCCCGCCAGGCGCGATTCCGCCGCGGCCTGTACCTCGACTACCTCGAGCGCTTCCGCGAGGGGCTTCGCGAGCGCGCGCAGGAGGCGAAGGAGTCGGCGCTGCTGCTCGACCCCGAGCCGGCCGCCCTCGCCGGCATCGTGCGCGACCCGGCGCGGCTGTGGGAGCGCCGCCGCGGCGACGCGGATGCGCTCGCAGTGCGGGTCGGCACGGCGCCGGTGCCGTGGTTCGACATCACGATCCCCGACGCGAGCAGCCCGACCGAGCCCGCCGACCCGATCCTCGTCGACGAGGCCGAGCTGATCGTCAAGACGTACGCGAACGTCGAGGGCATGCCGCTGCGCGCGCGCCTGCGGGACGCCGGGGTGGTCTCCATCATCGGCGACCGCGAGCAGACGCTGCCCGCCGTGCGGGCGCTGCTGCTGCAGCTCGCGACGCACCACTCCCCCGACGACCTGCAGCTCGCCGCGGCCTTCGCGCGCGACCGGGCAGCCGACTGGCGGGGCTTCGACCTGCTGCCGCACGCGCAGGACCCCAAGCTCTTCGACGGGCCGGTGCCCGCGCGGCGCATCGCCGAGGACGGCCGCTCGCTCGTCGCCGTGCTGGGCGCCTCGCTGGCCGACCGCATGCAGGCGGCCACGGCGGCCCGGCGCGCGGGGACGGCGGATCGCTCGCAGAGCCGGCTGGTCGTCGTGCTCGACGAGCACGGGCAGAACGCGGCGCCGCTGCCGGTGCCCGATCGCTCCTTCGGCATGCTCGGGCTGGGCATCACCGTCATCCACCTGCTCGACGACCGGCTGCAGGAGCCCGATGACGTCGACGTGCGCATCGAGCTGGGCGAGCGGGCCGCGCTCACGACCGGTGCGAGCACGCCGTCGGCGCTGCGGCTGCAGTTCGACCCGGACGGCGTGAGCGGCGGCAGCTTCGAGGCGATCGCGCGGAGCCTGTCGGCCATGCGCCTCTCGCGCGCCGTGCGCAGCCAGGAGGCCGAGGACGTCGAGGCCTTCGACATCACCGAGCTGCTCGGCTTCGAGCGCCTCGACGACCTGCGCCCCGACAAGATCTGGAAGCCGCGCCGGCCCAACGACTTCCTGCGCGTGCCCTTCGCGGTCGACGACGGCGGCCGCCCCGTGCACCTCGACCTGAAGGAGAGTGCGCAGCTGGGCATGGGCCCGCACGGCATCTGCGTCGGCGCCACCGGCTCGGGCAAGTCGGAGATGCTGCGCACGCTCATCCTGGCGCTCGCCATCGGGCACCCGCCCGAGGATCTCAGCATGATCCTGGTCGACTACAAGGGCGGCGCCGCCTTCGCGCCCTTCGCGCCCCTGCCGCATCTCGCCGGCCTGATCGACAACCTCGCCGACGACCCGCAGCTCACCACCCGCGCGCGGGCGTCGCTGCAGGGCGAGGTCGTGCGGCGCCAGCAGATGCTGAAGGACGCCGACTCGGCGCCCAACATCACCCACTACCGCCAGATGCGGGCCGAGAACCCCGAGATGGCGCCGATGCCGCACCTGTTCGTCGTCATCGACGAGTTCGGCGAGCTGCTCACGGCCGAGCCCGACTTCGTCGACCTGTTCCTGCAGATCGGCCGCATCGGCCGCTCGATCGGCGTGCACCTGCTGCTCTCGAGCCAGCGCATCGAGGCCGGCAAGCTGCGCGGCCTCGACACCTACCTCTCCTATCGGCTCGGGCTGCGCACCTTCAGCGAGGGCGAGTCGCAGGTCGTGCTCTCCACACCGGATGCGTTCCACCTGCCCGCGCTGCCGGGCTACGGATTCCTCAAGGTCGACACCTCGGTGTACCAGCGCTTCCGCGCCGGCTACGTCTCCGGCCCGATCCGCTCGGAGCCCGTGCGCCGCAGCAGCGACGACGACGAGCCGGGCCGGCTCGTGTACGCGCTGCCGACGTTCAACGGCATCGAGGAGGACGAGGAGTCCGACGGCGGCGGCTCCTCGGCCTCGGGCCTGCAGCCGGTCGACACCGGCAGGCACCTCGTCGACGAGGCCGTCGACCGGCTGCGCAGCGACGACCGCACGGTCGCGCCCGTCTGGGTCGCGCCGCTGCCGACGCGCCTCGCCCTCGGACAGGTGCTCGACGGCGCCGACACCGGCGCGACGGCCCTGGATGTGGTCATCGGGCTCGAGGACCGACCCGAGCAGCAGGCGCAGGATCCGTGGCGCCTCGACCTCACCCGAGCCGGCGGCCACCTGTGGATCGTCGGCGCCCCGGGCTCCGGCCGCAGCACCCTGCTGCGCACCATCGCGACCTCGCTCGCGCTCACGAAGACGCCTCGCGAGGTCGCCATCTACGGCATGGATCTCACCGGCGGCGGCCTGCGACGGCTCGAGCACTTCCCGCACGTCGGCGGCGTCGCGACGCGCGCCGACCGGGGGCGCCTCCGCCGTCTGCTCGAGGAGCTCGCCGGCATGGTCGCGCGCCGGGAGCAGCTGTTCAAGGAGCACGGCATCGACTCGATGGCGCAGCTGCGCACCATGCACGCCGCCGGCAGGATCCCCGGCCTCGACTCGGCCGACATCGTGCTGCTGGTCGACGGCTACGGCGCGCTCCGGCAGGACTTCGACGAGCTCGACGACGCCTTCACCCAGCTGATGTCGCGCGCCGCGAGCCACGGTGTGCACCTCGTGCTGGCGATGACGCGCTCGAGCGAGCTGCGCATGGCCCACCAGTCGCTGTTCGGCACGCGCATCGAGCTGCACCTCAACGACCCGGCCGACTCCGTCATCGACCGCAAGCTGTCGAAGACGATCTCGAAGGACGCGAAGGGCCGAGCGCTCACGGACCGCATGACGCTCGCCCAGGTCGCGCTGCCGACGCTCGAGCTCGTCGACGACGAGGAGGTCGCCGAGGCGCTCGAGGCGCTCGGCCGCCGCACCCGCGAATCCTGGAGCGGCCCCGCGGCCGCGCCCATCCGGCTCCTCCCTCTGCTGCTCGACCCCGAGGCGCTCCCGGATGCGTTCGACGAGCCGGACACCGTGCCGCTCGGCCTGCGGCAGGACACCATGACGACCGCGAGCTGGGATCTGCTGGGCGACGACCAGCACCTCATCGTCATGGGCGACTCGAAGAGCGGCAAGTCGACCGTGCTGCGGCTCATCGCCCACCAGCTGGTCGAGCGCTTCTCGCCGGAGGAGCTCGCGATCGCCATCATCGACACGCGCGGCCACGTGCCGGAGGGCATCCCCGACGGCTACCTCGCCGCGCACGCGAAGTCGGTCAGCCAGGCGCAGGGACTCGCCGCCTCGATCGCCGCGGAGCTGGCGCAGCGCGCGGGCCGCTCGGCGGCAGAGCGCGCGAGCGCGCCCCGCATCGTGCTGCTGGTCGACGACTACGACATCGTGTCGGCCGGCGGCACGGAGCCCCTGGCCCCGCTGCTGCAGCACATGCCCGCTGCCCGCGACCTGGAGTTCCACCTGGTCATCGCGCGACCCATCGCCGGCGCATCGCGTGCGCTCTACAGCTCGACGATGCAGATGACGCGCGACACGGGAGGCTCGATGCTGCTGCTCTCGGGCGACCGGGCCGAGGGGCAGATCCTGCCGCGCATCTACCCCGAGCGCTTCCCGCCCGGACGCGGCCGCTTCGCCCGCCGCGGCGTGCCGCCCTTCGTCGTGCAGGTCGCGAACCTGCAGGAGGTCGAGCCCGCACCGGCGCCCGCCGTCGCGGCCGAGGAGCCCGCGCCCTCCCCCCAGCCCGAGGCCGCGCCCCAGCCGCCCGAGGAGACCCAGCGATGAGCACGCTGACGGTGCTCGGCACGACGGGCGGGGTGGGCGCGACGACCCTCACGGCGCTCGCGATCGCCGCAGCGCAGGGGCAGGCGGCGCCCGCGGTGGAGGCCGTCGACCCCATGCCGCTCGCCCGCAGGCTCGCGAGCGACGAGCAGGGCCGCGGCCGCGGACCCGGACTCGTGCACGACGCCGGCCGCGCGACCCCGGAGCGCTGCGCCGCGGCGCTCGAGCGCGGCACGATCGCGATCGTGAGCGCGGCGACGCCGCTCGGCGACGCCGTGCTCGCCCCGCTGCTCGAGCGGATCGGCGCCGAGGAGCTGCCCGGCCGGGTGATCGTCGTGCGCACGGCGCTCTTCGGACGCCCCTCGCGCATCCGCACCGACATCGCCGTCGACGCGCTGCTCGTGCCGCGCGATCCGCTGCTCACGCGGCCCGGGCGGATCGCCGACGGCGGCGCGGGCTACCGCGCCCAGACGCGCACGGCGCTCGACCGCTGGGCGAGCCTGACGCTGCAGGCGCTGCGCGTGCGCTGAGCTCTCGCGTGCGGTGGGGCAGACTAGCCGCGTGAACGACGCCACGATCGCCGCGCTCGACCGGCTCGACGCCCTGCGGGGCGCGCTCGACGGCGTCGCGCTGCCGCTCGCGATCGGCGGTGCGGATGCCGCGCGCGACGCGCGCAGGGCGGCGGTGCGGCAGATCGACGACTACATCCAGCCGCGGCTGAGCAATCTCGACGCACCGCTGCTGGCGGTCGTGGGCGGCTCGACCGGCGCCGGGAAGTCGACGCTCGTGAACGCGCTGATCGGCATCCCCGTCACCCGCACGGGCGTGATCCGCCCCACGACCCGGCAGCCGATCCTGCTGCACTCCCCCGTCGACGCGGCCTGGTTCGCCTCCACGCGCATCCTGCCCGGCCTCGCCAGGGTCACCGGTGTCGTGCGCGAGGCGCCCTCGAACGAGGCCGGCGAGGAGCCCGATGCGGCGCAGATCGGCTCGGTGGTGCTGGTCGCCGACGCGCGCGTGCCGCAGGACCTGGCGATCCTCGACGCCCCCGATGTCGACTCGATCGCCGACGAGAACCGTGAGCTCGCCGCCCAGCTGCTCGCGGCCGCCGACCTCTGGCTGTTCGCCACCACCGCCAACCGCTACGCCGACGCGGTGCCGTGGCGGCTGCTCGACGACGCCGCCGCGCGCGACATCACGGTCGGCGTGGTGCTGAACCGCGTGCCGCCCGGCGCCGAGGCCGAGGTCGAGGCCGACCTGCGGCAGATGCTGGCCCGGCGCGGGCTCGGCACCGCCCCGGTGTTCGTGGTCGCCGAGTCGCCGCTCGACGGCCGCGGCATGCTGCCGGCGCCCGCGGTCGCCGGCATCCGCGCCTGGCTCACCGGCATCGCCGGCGACCGCGCAGAGCGCGCCCGGATCGCCGGCCGCACGCTCGCCGGCACGGTCGAGCGGCTCGGCGTCACCGCCCGCGCGGTGGCCGACGCCCGCGACGAGCAGCTCGTGACGGCGAAGGACCTGCGCGCCACGATCGCCGCCATCCACGACGACGCCGCCGAGCGCGTCGACGACGCCACCCGCGACGGCGTGCTGCTGCGCGGCGAGGTGCTGGCGCGCTGGCAGGACTTCGTCGGCACCTCCGACGTCTTCCGCACGGTGGAATCCTGGTTCTCCCGCGCCCGCGACCGGGTGACCGCCTGGTTCCAGGGCAGGCCGGCGCCCGCGATCGAGGTCGAGCACGAGATCGAGTCGGGCCTGCACGCGGTGATGGTCGACGAGGCGGGCCGCGCGGCCGCCGAGGCCTGGGCGCGCGTGCGCCAGAGCGCGGTCGGCCGGCAGCTCACGAGCGGTGCCGACCTGGCGCAGCCCTCGCCGGAGCTGCCCGAGCGGGCGTCGCGGCTCGTGCGCGAGTGGCAGCAGGGCCTCATCGAGCTCATCACCGAGCAGGCCGCCGGCAAGCGCACGAGGGCGCGCGTCATGTCGCTCGGCCTCAACGTCATCACGGTGGCGCTCATGGTGGTGGTGTTCGCCTCCACCGGCGGCCTGACCGGCGGCGAGATCGCGATCGCCGGCGGCTCGGCGGTCGTCGGCCAGAAGCTGCTCGAGACGATCTTCGGCGAGGGTGCGGTGCGTCGCCTGGCCGCGCAGGCGCGCGACGACCTCGAGGCGCGCGTGCACGCGCTCATGGCCGCAGAGGCCGCCAGATGGGATGCGCTGCTCGCCCCCGTGGAGTCGGGGGCCGACGGCGACGCGCTGCGGGATGCCGCCGCCGAGCTGGAGGCGGCGATGGCGGCGGTCGGCCGACCGCAGGAGCCCTCGCGCTCGCTGCTGCCGAGCGATGTCGTCGAGGCCGAGGCGCTCGACGACGAGGCCGAGTCGCCCATCGAGGGCGAGTCGGAGGACGTGCGCGAGCTCGGGCCCGGCACCGGTGCGCTGCCCGCGGTCGGCGCGGGCGACGGCGCCGTGGCCGCAGGCAGCACCGGCGAGCAGGGCGACGACCACGAGCAGGGGCCCGGCCGGTGAGCGAGCAGAGCGTCGACCGGCTGCTCGGTGCGCTCGCCGAGGCCGCGGAGCTCGGCGCGGGCCGCGTGCCGGAGGACGAGCTCGAGCAGGTGCGCCGCATCGCCGAGCGGGCCGGCGAGCGGCGCGCGCTCTCGAGCGAGCACACCGTGGTCGGCTTCTTCGGCGCCACCGGATCCGGCAAGTCCTCACTCCTGAACGCGCTCACCGGTGAGCCCATCGCCCGCACGCACGTGCGCAGGCCGACCACGTCGGTGCCGCTCGCCGCCGTGTGGAACCCGCGCGGCGCATCCGCCCTGCTCGACTGGCTGCAGGTGAGCGACCGGCGCGTGATGGAGCAGCCGTTCGCCGAGGGGCAGCAGCTCTCGCTCATCCTGCTCGACCTGCCCGACTTCGACTCGGTGGCGCTCGAGCACCGGGCGGTCGCCGAGCGGCTCGCCGGGCAGGTCGACGTGCTGGTGTGGGTGGTCGACCCGCAGAAGTACGCCGACGCCGTCATCCACCGCGACTTCATCGCGCCGCTCGCCGCCCACGCATCCGTCACCGCCGCCGTGCTGAACCAGGTCGACAGGCTGCCGCAGGCCGAGGTCGGGCAGGTCGTCGACTCGCTGCGCGGGCTGCTGCGGCGCGACGGGCTCGATCGCGTGCAGGTGCTGCCGGTGTCGGCGACCGAGGGCTCCGGCATCGGCGAGCTGCGGCAGCTGATCGCGCGCTTCGCGAGCGAGCGGAAGGCCGCCTCCGAGCGGCTCGCGGCCGACGTGCGCTCGATCGCCGGGCGGCTCGAGGCGGCAGGCGTGCCGGGCAGGGTGCGGGGCGCCGACGTGCAGGCGCTCGAGCGCGGGCTCGCGAGCGCCGCCGGCGTCGAGGCGGTCGCGCAGGCCGTCGCCGGCTCGTACCGCAAGCGCGCCGGGCAGGCCACCGGCTGGCCGCTGACCTCATGGCTGCTGCGGCTGGCCCCCGACCCGCTGCGCCGCCTGCACCTGGCGTTCGGGCGCGACCGCGGCGGCGCCGAGGTGCACCGCGCTGACCTGCATCGGACGAGCATGCCGCCCATGAGCGCCGCGCAGCGCGCGCAGGCGGGGCTCGCGGTGCGCGCCTATGCCGACTCGGCCGCCGCCGGGCTCGGCGAGGGCTGGGCGGCATCGATCCACGAGCACGCGGCGGATGCGCTCACGGCGCTGCCGGCGGAGCTCGACCGGGCGGTCGCGCGCACCGATCTCGGCGCGCGCGCATCGTGGTGGTGGCCGCTGCTCGCCGCGATCCAGTGGCTCGCGCTCATCGTCGCCGTGATCGGCGGGGTCTGGCTGCTGCTGCCGGTGCTGCTGCCGCTGTGGGGCATGGTGCCGCCGGCGATCCCGCAGGTGGAGGGCACCGAGAGCTGGTTCGACGGCTGGCCCGTCCCGCTGCTGGGACTCATCGCCGGGGTGCTGCTGGGCATCGTGCTGGGCCTGCTCGGGGCGCTCATCGGCGGCGCCGTCGGCACGGCGCGGCGGTCGCGCGCGCGGCGGCGGCTGCGCAAGCAGGTGGGCGCCGTGGCCCGTGAGCGCGTGGTGCTGCCGATCGAGGGCGAGCGGGAGCGGGCGCGCGAGTTCGCGGTCGCGGTCGCGCGGGCGGCGGGGCGACCGTAGGTCGAGGAGGCAGCGACCCGCGGGGTCGCTGCCGTCACGAGGCCGGAGCGCGCGACGTGCCACGGTCTCGTGACGCGTCGCGCTGCGCGCGGCGCTCCTCGACCTACGAGCTGACGGCCTGCCGCGCCTGCGCCGCCGAGCTCGCAGCGAGGGCGCGCGCCGCGCGCTCCTTCGCCTGCTCGAGGGTCACCGTCAGCAGCTCTGCCCGCACCTCGGCGATCGCCGAGGCGCTCATCGACAGCGAGGTGGCGCCGAGCCCCACGAGCACGACCGCCAGCGCCGGGTCGGCGGCCGCCTCGCCGCACACGCCCACGGGCTTGCCCGCCGCGGCCCCCGCATCCCCCAGCATCTTCACGAGCCGCAGCACCGCCGGGTGCCACGGATCCTGCAGGGCGGCGACGGAGCCGAGCTGGCGGTCGGCGGCCATCGTGTACTGCGTCAGGTCGTTCGTGCCGATCGAGACGAAGTCGGCCACCTCGGTGACCTGGTCGGCGAGCACCGCGATCGACGGCACCTCGGCCATCGCGCCGACGCTCGCCAGCCCGAGCTCCTTGCCGAGCGCGACGAAGTACTCGGTCTCCTCGCGGTCGGCGATCATCGGCGCCATCACGTGCAGCTCGGCCTCGGTCGCGGCCTGCGCGTTCGCGAGCGCCGTGAGCTGGTCGCGCAGGATCTGCTCGCTCGCCCGCAGCGCGCGGATGCCGCGCAGGCCGAGCGCCGGGTTCTCCTCGTGCGCGTCGTTCAGGAACGACAGCGGCTTGTCGGCGCCCGCGTCGAGCACCCGCACCACGACCTTCTTGCCGGGGAAGGCCCGCAGCACCTCGGTGTAGGCGGCGGTCTGCTCCTCGACCGAGGGCGCGGCGCTCGCGCCCAGGAAGAGGAACTCGGTGCGGAACAGCCCCACGCCCTCCGCGCCCGCCTCGACGGCGCCGGGCGCATCCTTGCCGGAGCCGACGTTGGCCAGCAGCGGCACCTTCGTGCCGTCGGCGAGCGCGCCGTCGGTGATCGGCGCCGAGGCGGCGGCCAGGCGCGAGGCGCGCTCCGCGCCGGCGGCGGTGACGGATGCGTCGTCAGGGTCGAGCGCGACCGTCCCGGCCTTCGCGTCCACGATCACGAGCTGCCCGTCGGCCACCGCGTCGAGCACGCCGACGACGCCCACGACCGCCGGCAGCGACTTCGAGCGCGCCAGGATCGCGGTGTGGGAGGTCGGCCCGCCGTCCTCCGTCACGAGCGCGAGCGTCTGCTCGAGGTCGAGCGTGGCGGTGTCGGCGGGCGCCAGGTCGCGCGCGACCAGGACGAACGGCTCGTCGGAGGCGGGCACGCCGGGCGCGGGCACGCCGCGCAGCCGCGCGACCACGCGCTGGGCGACATCGTCGAGGTCGGTGGCCCGCTCGGCCATGTACCCGCCCATCTGCGTGAGCATGTCGCGGAACGCCGCGTACGCGTCCCACGCCGCCTTCTCGGCGTTGGCACCGACGTCGAGCCGCGACCTGACGTCGTCGAGGATCGCCGGATCCTGCGCCATGAGCGCCGCGGCCTCGAGCACCTGCTGCGCGTCGCCGCCCGCGGCCGCGGCGCGGGCGTTCAGGTCGTCGGCGACCTCGGTGAGGGCCGCCTGCACCCGCTGGTGCTCGGCGCCCGCATCGGCGGCGAGCGGCTCATCGCTGGGCGGCGCCAGCGGCTCCGGCATCTTCAGCACCTTGGCGGCGGCGATGCCCCGACCGACTCCGACCCCTGAGAGCGCACTCATGGTGGCAACACTACGCTGAGCCGTCGAAGCGTCGCCACGACGACGGGAGGTCGGGATGAAGCAGCTGATCGAGCGCGTGATGCGCTCCCTGCCGGTGCGCGCCTGGCAGCGCTACGGCGAGATGCGCGGGCCCGTGCTGGCGCAGGGCATGACGCTGCAGGCCTTCCTCTCGCTCTTCGCGGGGCTGTTCGTGGCGTTCGCCATCTTCTCGGCGGTGCTCGGGGGCAACGTCGAGCTGCGCCGCGCGGTCATCGACTCGCTCTCGGAGGCGATCCCCGGGCTGCTGGGAGAGGGCGGCGCGATCGACGTCGAGCTGCTGCTCTCCTCGAGCATCGCCGGCTGGGCCGGTGCGATCGGTGCGGTCGGCATCCTCTTCACCGCGATCGCCTGGATCGGCGTGAGCCGCGAGGGCTTCCGCGCCATGTTCGACCTCGGCACGCCGGCGTCGAACTTCGTGCTGCTGAAGCTGGGCGACCTGGGCGTCGCGCTCGGCATCGGCCTGCTGGTGCTGGTCTCCTCCGGCCTGCTGGTCGCCACCCGGGGCTTCGCCGAGGCGCTCGGGCTGGGCTGGACGACCGAGCTGCTGGGCATCGGCTCGCAGCTGCTGCTCGACACCTGCATCGTGCTGCTGCTCTACCGCTTCGGCGGCCGGCTGCGGCTGCCCGCGAAGCTCGTCGTGCCCGCCGCGCTCGCGTGCGCCGTGGCGTTCCTGGTGCTGAAGCTGCTCGCGTCGCTGCTGTTCGGCGCGGTCGAGAACAACCCCCTGCTGGGCGGCATCGCCGCGCCCGTCATCATCCTCATCTGGCTCGGCTTCATCATGCAGATCCTGCTGGTGGCGCTCGCGTTCGTGGCCGTCATGCCCGCGGGCCGCGCCTACACGAGGCTCGTCGAGGCCGACGGCATCGACGCCCGGCTCACGCCCGCGCAGGCCGAGGCCCTGCTCGAGCAGATCGAGGAGGGCAAGCAGCCGAACGTCGACGCCGTGCGCACCCACCGGCGGCTGGCGAAGCGCGGGCGCTGAACCGCACCCGCGCATCCGCCCGCCTCTCTCCTTTCGGGGCGGAGGCGTCAGCGGTGATCGGTAGGCTCGTGGGCATGGTCCGCATCGCCTCCGTCAACGTCAACGGCGTCCGTGCCGCCTTCCGCAAGGGCATGGGCGACTGGCTCGAGGCCGGCGGCTTCGACATCGTCGCGCTGCAGGAGGTGCGGGCGCAGGATGAGGATCTGCTGCCGCTCGTGCCCGGCTGGCACATGCTGCACGACCCCGCCACCGCGAAGGGGCGGGCGGGCGTCGCCGTGCTCTCGCGCGAGCCCTCGATCGCGCACCGCACCGACATCGGACTGAAGACCTTCGACACGAAGGGCCGCTGGCTCGAGGCCGACTTCCTCATCGGCGAGACGCCGCTCACCGTGGTCTCCGCCTACGTGCACTCGGGCGCGGTCGGCACGCCGAAGCAGGACGACAAGTACCGCTTCCTCGACTCGATGGTCAAGCGGCTGCCGCAGCTGCGCCAGCACAGCGAGCACGTGGTGGTGATGGGCGATCTCAACGTCGGCCACACGCCGCTCGACATCAAGAACTGGCGCGGCAACCAGAAGAGCGCCGGCTTCCTGCCGGAGGAGCGCTCGTACTTCGACCGCTTCTTCGGCACCGGCATGGTGACGGGCGTCGACGGCGTGCGGGGCCGCGGGCACGGCTGGGTCGACGTCGGCCGCACCGCGCATCCGGAGGTCGAGGGCCCGTACACCTGGTGGTCGCAGCGCGGCAAGGCCTTCGACACCGACACCGGCTGGCGCATCGACTACCACATGGCCTCCCCCGCCCTCGCGGCGGTCGCGAGCGACTACCGCGTGGACCGCTACCCCAGCTACGACACCCGCTGGTCCGACCACGCCCCCGTCGTCGTCGACTACAACCTCTAGGAACCTCATGGCACAGCCCCGCCTCTACTCGGGGATCCAGCCCTCCTCGGGCTCGCTCCACCTCGGCAACTACATCGGCGCGCTGCAGCAGTGGCGCGCGATGCAGGGCGACTTCGACGCCTTCTTCTCGATCGTCGACCTGCACGCCATCACGGTGCCGCAGCAGCCGGAGGTGCTGCGCGAGCAGGTGCGCACGCTCGCCGCGCAGTACATCGCGGGCGGCATCGACCCCGATCGCGCGTGCCTGTACGTGCAGTCGCACGTGAGCGCGCACGCGCAGCTCGCGTGGCTGCTGGGCACGATCACGGGCTTCGGCGAGGCGAGCCGCATGACCCAGTTCAAGGACAAGACGGCCAAGGGCGGGCAGGAGGCGGCCTCGGTCGGCCTGTTCACCTACCCGATCCTGATGGCCGCCGACATCCTGCTCTACGACACCGCCGTCGTGCCGGTCGGCGACGACCAGAAGCAGCACGTCGAGCTCACCCGCGACCTGGCGGAGCGCTTCAACAAGCGCTTCGGGCAGACCTTCCGCGCGCCGAAGCCGGTGATCCGCGCTGATGGCGCCCGCATCTACGACCTGCAGAGCCCCGAGTCGAAGATGTCGAAGTCCGCCGACAACGACAAGGGCATCGTGTGGCTGCTCGACGACCCCGCGAAGACCGCGAAGAAGATCCGCTCGGCGGTCACCGACACCGATGGCGCGATCCGCGCCGACAGGGCGGAGAAGCCGGGCGTCACGAACCTGCTGGGCATCCTGTCCGCGTTCACCGGCTCGCCGGTGGCGACGCTGGAGGCGGAGTTCTCGGGCCAGGGCTACGGCGTGTTCAAGACGGCGGTGGCGGATGCGGTGGTCGCCGAGCTCGCACCGGTGCGGGAGCGCACGCTCGAGCTGCTCGCCGACCCGGCGGAGCTCGACCGGCTGCTGGCTGCCAACGCCGAGCGGGCCGCCGAGGTCGCGGACGCGACGCTCGGCCGCGCGCTGGAGGCCATGGGCCTGCGATGAGCGCCGAGCAGGAGGCCCGGCTCGCCGGGCCGATGCTGCCGGTGATGGGCGGCAAGGTCGTGCTGACGGCGCTGCGCGAGGAGGACATCGACCGCGTGCTCGAGGCGTGCACGACCGAGCAGGCGCGGCGCTGGCTCGAGACGCCGTGGCCGTACGGGCGCGCCGATGCCGAGGGCTTCGTGCGCGAGTTCGCGCCCGCGGGCTGGCGCGGCGAGCACGAGGAGCGCGTGTGGGCGATCCGCGAGTCGCTGCGCGGGCCGCTCGCGGGCGTCGTCGGCCTGCGCACGGTGCAGGGCGAGGTGGGCTTCTGGCTGCACCCGGAGGCGCAGGGCAGGGGCCTGATGGCGGATGCGCTGCGCGCCGTGGTCGGGCACGCCGAGGGCTGCCTGACGTGGCCGGAGGTCTTCTGGAGCTGCTACGACGGCAACATCGGCTCGATGCGGGTGGCGAAGGCCGCGGGCTTCACCTACCTCGGCACGCGCGAGGGCACGCAGCGGGGCGAGCCGGCCCTGCAGCACCGCGCGGTGCGGGTCGCGGCCGGCATGCCGGCCGGCGCCCGCCCCTGGCCCGCCCTGGACTGACCGCTGCCGCCCTGCCGCCCGCCGCATCCGCAGCGCTTGAGCAGGGTGGTCACGACACGCCGCGAGCCTCCACAGCTGAGCGGCGTGTCGTGACCACCCCGCGCTCGCCGTCGCCGCCCAGGCGGGAATGGGCGCCGGCGGGCGCGAGTTGTAGGGTGGCAGTGCAACGTGCCCGGGGTCAGTGCAAGTCTGAACCGGCGGTGAGAGTCCGCGACCCGAGAGCCCGCGTCTTCACGAGCGGTCGATCGGCTGAGCTGGTGGAATTCCAGCACCGACGGTGAGAGTCCGGAGGGGAGGCGCACGCAGGGTCGCCAGCGACCCTCCGTTCCCCGCGCTCGTTCGGAGAGGGACGGATGCCGGGATGCAGATGGCTGTGATCAGCGCCGCAGAGCGCAGCGCGATGGCCCGCGCGCGCGAGCTCGCGCTCGAGGGCCCGCGCGGCATCAACCCGCAGGTCGGCGCCGTCATCCTCGCGCCCGACGGCAGCACCCTCGCCGAGGGCCACCACCGCGGCGCCGGCACCCCGCACGCCGAGGTCGACGCGCTCTCGCGGCTCGCGCCCGGCGCGGCAGCCGGCGCGACCGCCGTCGTCACGCTCGAGCCCTGCAACCACACCGGCCGCACCGGGCCCTGCGCGGTCGCGCTCATCGAGGCGGGCGTCGCGCGCGTCGTCTACGGCAGCGCCGATCCCGGCGAGGCCTCGCGCAACGGCTCCGGCCGGCTGCGCGCGGCCGGCATCGACGTGACGAGGCTCGACGAGCCCGAGGCCGACGCCCTGATCGCCGACTGGCTGTTCGTGCAGCGCGCCGGCCGCCCCTTCGTGACGGTCAAGTGGGCGCAGTCGCTCGACGGCCGCGCCGCCGCCGCCGACGGCACCAGCCGGTGGATCACCGGCCCCGAGGCGCGCGCCCACGTGCACGGCGAGCGCAGCGCGCACGACGCGATCGCGGTCGGCACCGGCACCGTGCTCGCCGACGACCCGCAGCTGACGGCGCGCATCGAGGGGCGCGCCGACGCCCCGCAGCCGATCCCCGTCGTCTTCGGCGACCGCGCGATCCCCGAGACCGCCGCCCTGCGCCGGCACCCGCGCCCGCTGCGCACCGCCGGCCACGAGCTCGACCGCGAGCTGCGCGCCCTGGCCGCCGACGGCATCCAGTCCCTCTACGTCGAGGGCGGGCCGACGCTCGCGAGCGCGTTCATCCGCGCCGGGCTCGCCGACCGCCTCACCGTCTACCTCGCGCCCACCCTCCTCGGTGGCCCGCGCACCGCGCTCGACGCACTCGGCGTCGAGACCATCGACGAGCAGCGCCGCCTCACGGTGACGCGGCTCGAGCAGCTCGGCAGCGACCTCCTGGTCGAGGCCACGACAGAGAGCGAGCAGTGATGTTCACCGGCATCATCGAAGAGCTCGGCGAGATCGTCTCGTTCGAGCCCAATGGCGAGGCGTGGCGCCTCACCGTCCGCGGCCCGCTGGCGGTCAGCGACGCGTCCCACGGCGACTCGATCGCGGTCAACGGCCTCTGCCTCACCGTGGTCGACCAGACGGCGGATGCCTTCACGGCCGACGTCATGCAGGTCTCGGTCGACATGTCCACACTGGGCGACCGCCGGGCTGGCGACCGCGTCAACCTGGAGCGCGCGGCCGCGGTCGGCGACCGGCTGGGCGGGCACATCGTGCAGGGGCACATCGACGGCACCGCGACGGTGCTCGCGATCACCGAGGGCGACGGGCAGCGCACCGTGCGCTGCTCGCTCGACGACGAGCACGCACGCCTGGTGACCACGAAGGGCTCGATCGCGGTCGACGGCATCTCGCTGACGGTCTCGGGCATCAGCGAGGCGGGCGCCGCCGAGCAGTGGTTCGAGGTCTCGCTCATCCCCGAGACCCTCGCGTCGACGACGCTGGGGTTCCGCGCCGTCGGCGACCGGGTCAACATCGAGACCGACATCGTCGCCCGCCACGTCGAGCGCATGCTGCAAGTGGAGGCCACGCGATGAGCATCACCACGATCGACGTTGCGCTGCAGGCGCTGCGCGAGCGCAAGCCCGTCATCGTCGTCGACGACGAGGGCCGCGAGAACGAGGGCGACCTCATCATGTCGGCGCAGCTGGCGACGCCCGAGTGGATCGCCTTCATGGTGCGGCACACCTCCGGCTACCTGTGCGCGCCGCTCACCGCCGAGCGCGCCGACGACCTGGGTCTGCCCCTCATGGTGCTGGAGAACCAGGACGAGCGCCAGACGGCCTACACGATCACCGTCGACGCCGCCGACCGCACCACGACGGGCATCTCGGCGGACGACCGCGCGCACACGCTGCGGGTGCTCGCCGACCCCTCCTCGACGGCCTCGAGCCTGCGCCGGCCCGGGCACATCGTGCCGCTGCGCGCCGTCGAGGGCGGCGTGCGCTCGCGCCCCGGCCACACCGAGGCGGCGGTCGAGCTCATGCAGCTCGCCGGCCTCTCCCCCGTCGGCGTGATCGGCGAGCTGGTCGAGGACGCCGGCGAGATGCGGCGGCTGCCGTCGCTCATCGCGTTCGGCGAGGAGCACGACCTGCCGGTGATCACCATCGCCGACCTGATCGCCTACCTCGACGCCGGCGGCCTCGCCAGCGCGTGCGGCGGCAGCGACGAGGAGTCGGCCCGCGTCTCCTTCGAGGTCGAGACCACCGTGCCGACGCGCTACGGCAGCTTCCGCATCGCCGCCTACCGCGACCGCCAGACGGGCGCAGACCACGTGGCGATCATCGCGGGCGACGCGCTCGCCGACGGCGCGCTCGTGCGGGTGCACTCGGAGTGCCTCACGGGCGAGGCGCTGCACTCCCTCAAGTGCGAGTGCGGGCCGCAGCTCGACGACGCCATGCAGCAGATCCAGGAGGAGGGCAGCGGCATGGTCGTCTACCTGCGCGGCCAGGAGGGGCGCGGCATCGGGCTCATCAACAAGCTGCGCGCCTACCGGCTGCAGGAGGAGGGCCTCGACACGCTCGACGCCAACCTGGCGCTCGGCCTGCCCGCCGACGCGCGCGAGTACGGCGCGGCCGCGGCCATCATCCGGCAGCAGGGGGTGCAGTCCATCCGGCTGCTCTCGAACAACCCGCTCAAGCGCGAGGCGCTCGAGCAGCACGGGGTCGAGGTGCGAGAGCTCGTGCCGCTGCTCGTGGGCGTCGGCGCGCACAACGAGCAGTACCTCGAGGCCAAGCGCGACCGCATGGGCCATCGCCTGCCGGCGGCCATCACGCAGAACGACGAGCAGGGAGAGGGCTGAGCCATGGCTGGAGAAGGACGCCCGCAGGGCATGACGGCGCAGGGCGCGGGGCTGGATGCCGCCGGGCTGCGCATCGCGATCGTGCACGGCCGCTGGCACGAGGAGATCGCGACGGGGCTGCTCGAGGGCGCCCGCCGCGCGCTCGCCGAGATGGGCGCCGAGGTGACCGAGCTGCCGGTGCCCGGCTCGTTCGAGCTGCCGGTGGTGGCGCAGGCGGCGCTGGAGGCGGGCTCCGACGGCGTCGTGGCGCTCGGCGTCATCATCCGCGGCGGCACCCCGCACTTCGAGTACGTCTCCGAGGCGGCCACGATGGGGCTGACGGATGTCGCGGTGCGCACCGGCAAGCCGGTCGGCTTCGGCGTGCTCACCCTCGACGACGAGCAGCAGGGCATCGACCGCGCCGGCCTGCCCGGCTCGAAGGAGGACAAGGGTCGGGAGGCCGCGGAGGCGGTGGTCGAGGCGGCGCTCGCGCTGCGCTCGCTCCGCGGCTGACGCACCGGAATCGTCCGTGAGAGGACTCGCTCGTTACACTGGAACGTCGTCCCAGGGAGCCGAAGCAGTCTCCGACACGGCCGGCCCGTCACGAGCGGACCGCTGACCGGCGCGCTGCACACCCGCACCTCCCGCGCCCACCCACAGCAGGAAAGCAGCATGTCCATCTCAGCAAGCCAGGCGACCTCGGCGTCGTCGCAGCAGCAGCCGGCCAACTCGCGCGGCCGCGTCATCTTCGCCAGCCTCATCGGCACCACGATCGAGTTCTACGACTTCTACGTCTACGCGACCGCGGCCGTGCTGGTGTTCCCCCACCTCTTCTTCCCCACCGGCGACGACACCACGGCGCTGCTCGCGTCGTTCGCGGCCTTCGGCGCCGCGATGGTCGCCCGCCCGATCGGCTCGGTGGTCTTCGGCCACCTGGGCGACAAGCACGGCCGCAAGCTCACGCTCGTCGGCGCGCTGCTGACGATGGGCATCGCGACGTTCCTGATCGGCGTGCTGCCCACCTACGGGCAGGTCGGCTGGATCGCCGCGGCGCTGCTCGTGCTCATGCGCCTGGCGCAGGGCTTCGCGCTCGGCGGCGAGTGGTCGGGCGCCGCCCTCGTGGCGACCGAGAACGCGCCGGTCGGCAAGCGCGCCTGGTACGGCACCTTCCCGCAGCTGGGCGCCCCGATCGGCTTCATCATCGCCAACGGGCTCTTCCTCATCATCGCAGCGGCGCTGCCGAGCGACGACCCCTCGATGCCCTCCCAGGCGTTCCTCGAGTGGGGCTGGCGCATCCCCTTCCTGTTCTCCGCCGTCATGGTGATCGTCGG
Organism: Agrococcus baldri; assembly: GCA_007988785.1. Classification (GTDB taxonomy): domain Bacteria; phylum Actinomycetota; class Actinomycetes; order Actinomycetales; family Microbacteriaceae; genus Agrococcus; species Agrococcus baldri_A. The sequence goes on along the minus strand of BJUU01000028.1, from coordinate 11,561 downwards.
CCTGTGGGTGCGGCTGAAGCTCGTCGAGTCGACCTCGTTCGAGAAGGCGAGGTCGACCGGCACGATCCAGCGCCTGCCGCTGGCGACGGTCTTCACCGCACACTGGCGCGAGCTCATCCTCGGCACCTTCTTCATGCTCGCGACCTACGTGCTCTTCTACCTGATGACGGCCTTCTCGCTCACCTACGGTCGCGCCCCCGTGGACGCCGCGGTGCCGGGCCTGGGCTACTCGTACAACACCTTCGTGCTCATGCTCATCGTCGGCGTGGTGTTCTTCGGTATCTTCACGCTCGTCTCCGGCCCGCTCGCCGACCGCCTCGGCCGCCGTCGCCTGCTGATCTGGGTGACGCTGGCGATCATCGCCTTCGGCCTGCTGTGGGTGCCGCTCACCGGCGGCGGCACGTTCGGGGTCATGGCGTGGCTCATCATCGGCATGTCGCTCATGGGCTTCACGTTCGGCCCGATGGGCGCGCTGCTGCCCGAGCTCTTCCCCACCAACGTGCGCTACACCGGCTCGGGCGTGAGCTACAACGTCTCGTCGATCCTCGGCGCCGCGCTCGCCCCGTTCATCGCGGTGGCGCTGTGGACGGCCGGCGGCGGCAGCCCCTTCTGGGTGGGCGTCTACCTGGCCGGGGCGGGCGCGCTGACGCTCGTCGCCCTGCTGATCTCGAAGGAGACCAAGGACGTCGACATGGAGCGGTGAGCCCCTCGGCTCAGCACTGCGGATGCGTCCGCGGACGCACGCGAGCGGGTCGCGGCCACGAGGTGGTCGCGGCCCGCTCGCGTCGTGGGGAAGGCGTCAGCTGCTGGCGAGGATGCCGGCGATGATCGCGATGAACGCGACGAGCACCGCGACCACCGACCACCACTGCAGCGGGATCCAGAACATCGAGTGGTTGATCGGGATCCTCGCGCGCAGCGCCTGGCGCTCGGCATCGAGCATCGCGTCGGCCTGCGTCTTGGCGATCCGCGGATCGGTGGCGACCGCCATCCCCGGCGCCGCCTGGAACCTGCCCTCGTGGAAGAGCTGCTCGTACCGGAGCGCCTGCGACTGCAGGTGCTCGTCGATCTTCTGGCGCGGGCGCGTCACGTTCAGCCACTGCCCCAGGAACCAGAGCCCGACCGCGGCGATCAGCAGCAGCACGCCGGCGACGATGCCGCCGACCAGGAAGCCCGCGGCGGGGCCGACGAAGCCGATCCCGATGCTCAGCGGGATGAGGACGATGAACAGTGCCAGGATGCCCCAGCCGCGCCAGATGACCATGGGCCGAACCTATCCCGGCGCCTCGGGTGCGGCGATGGGGAGGAGTGCCCTGCTCGCCGTGGCCCGCTCAGCCGGTGCGCTCGGCGATCGTGCGCACCGCGGTCAGGGTCGCGTCGCCCGCGGCGAGCCGCTCCATGTCGCTGCCGGGCGCCTCGTCGGCGCGGTGCTCGCGGATCGAGAGCCGCACCTCGTCGCCGTCGATCTCGGTCATGGTGGTCTGCACGATCCCGAAGGGCGCGAGCGGCGCATCGACCGGCTCGAGCCCCGCGGCGTCGGCGCGGTTCGGCACGTTGAGGTTCAGCACGGCGCCCGCGGGCGCCTCGAGCAGGGCGGCGATCGCCCTGCCCGCGACGGCGGCGGCGGCCTCCCAGTGCTCCTCGCCGTCCTCGGCGAGGCCCACGTCGAGCGAGACGGCGAGCGCGCGCAGCCCGCCCTGCGCGCCGGTGAGCGCGGCGCCGACGGTGCCGGAGTGCATGATCGCGCCGCCGACGTTCGCGCCCCGGTTGATGCCGCTGAGCACCAGGTCGGGCGCGGGACCGAACGAGCCGTGCAGGGCGAGCAGCGTGATGAGGGCGGGCGCGGCGTGCACCGCGTAGGCCTGCCCCTCGATGCCCGGCAGGCTGCGGCGCTCGGAGCGCACGGTGCCCTTGCCGCCGGCGGCCGTGACGGACGCCCCCTGGGTGGCGATGATGGATGCGCTGGCACCGGAGTGCTCGTGCGCGGGCGCTGCGACCACCACCTCGAGCCCGGCCTCGGCGGCCACCCGCGCGAGCGCGAGGAGCCCCGGGGAGTCGATCCCGTCGTCGTTCGTGATGAGTGCGCGCATCAGTCGTCCTCCTCCTCGATCGGCTGCAGCTCGACGCGCTCCGCGATCGCGCGGATCGCCTCGGCGTCGCCGGTGCCGAGCCCCCGGCGGGTGGCGTTGACCGCGCCGGCGGCGGCGCCCATCCGCACCGCCTCGGCCTGGCTGCCGCCCGCGGCGAGCACCGCGGCCAGGCCGGCGGTGTACGAGTCGCCGGCCCCGCGGGTGTCGACCGGCTCGAGCTCGGGGGCGACGACCCGCCAGCGGCCCTCGCTGCCGACCACGAGCGAGCCCGCCTCGGCGCGGGTGACCGCGACGAGCGAGGCGCCGTCCTCGGCGAGCTCGACGGCGGCGGCGAGCAGCTGCGACTCGTCCTCGCCGTCCTCGACGCGGCCGTCGGCGACGAGCTCCTCGTGGCTCACCTTGAGCAGGTCGACGCCACCCTCGAGCGCGGCGGCGAGGCGGGGGCCCGCCAGGTCGACGAGCACCGGTCTGCCGAGCTGCCGCATGTCGCTCGCGAGACGCCGGTAGACGTCCGGCTCGAGCATCTCCTCGCCGTCCGGCCCCGAGAGGATGACGAGCTCGGCATCCGCCGCCTCCCGCAGGGTCGCCGAGTACAGCGAGTCGAGCGCATGGCGCGAGAGCGGCTCGCCCTGCGCCTCCACGATCGCCTTCCGCTCGCCGCCGCGGCGGTCGTGGATGTACGCGGGGCTGAGCCCCTCGGTCTCGATCGCGACCACCCGGAAGCCCTCGGCCTCCAGCAGGTTGAGCGCCACCGTGCCCGCCTCGCCCGCGAGCGTGCACACGAGCACCACGTCGACGTCGAGCGCCGTGAGCATCCGCGCCTGCCAGACGCCCTGCCCGCCGACGTGGAAGTGCACGTCGGGCTCGCCGCGATGCTCCTCCACCGTCACGGTCAGCATCGGTGCGGGGGCGAAGATCACGACGCGCGCCATGTCGCCCACCCTAAGCGCGCCGGCCTGGGCGTCAGCGCAGGAAGAGCGCTCGCAGGCGCGCCGTGGTGAACCACAGGCCCAGCGCGATCATGACGGCGAAGTACAGCAGGTGCAGCCAGATCGACGGCTGGATGAGGCCGGTGGTGAGCTGGCGGATCATGTCGACGCCGTGCCACAGCGGCAGCGCCTGGATGACCGCCTGGAAGCCCTGCGGGTAGACCTCGATGGGGAAGAACGTGGCAGAGAGCATGAACATCGGCGCCATCAGGAAGAACACGTAGTCGAGGTGCTGGAAGGTCTTCATGTAGCTCGTCACGGCCATGCCGAAGGAGGCGAAGCCGAACGCGATCACGAGCGCCGCCGGGATCGCGAGCACCGCCGTCCACGACAGGTTCAGCCCCATGAGCGTCGTGACCGCCATGAACCCGCACGCGTAGAGCAGGCCGCGGAACAGGGCGAGCAGGATCTCGCCGAGGGCGACGTCGAGCGGGCCGAGGGAGGTCGAGAGCATCTGCTGGTAGAGCTTCGCGTGCCGCATCTTGAAGAACACGTTCATGGTCGAGTCGTAGACGGCGCCGTTCATCGCGCTCACCGCCATGAGCGCGGGCGCGATGTAGGCCGCGTAGGGCACCTCGCTGCCGTAGAACTCCACCCCGCCGATGAGCGCGCCGAGGCCGATGCCCATCGAGAACAGGTAGAACACGGGCTCGAAGAAGCCCGTGAGCACCACGACCCAGTTCGTGCGGGCCATGACGTGCAGGCCGCGGGCGACCACCGATCGGGTGTTGCCCGAGTACAGCCCGCGCAGCGGCCCGCGCACGGCGGGGGCCGGCGCCTCGAACAGCTCCTCCGGTCGCAGCGCGCTCACCTGTCGAGCCGCTTCCGGAAGATGCGGATCGAGAGCGCGCACGCCACGACGGCGAGCAGGATCAGGAATCCGACGTGCACGAGCGCCATCAGCGGCGTCAGCGGGGCGCCGTACAGCGCGGCTCGGCCGAGCTCTGCCGCGTGCCACAGCGGCGAGATCCACCCGATCCAGTGCAGGAACCACGGCAGCGTCTCGAGCGGGAAGTAGGTGCCCGAGAAGAGCGTCAGCGGCAGCACCACGAAGCGCTCGATGAACGAGAGCTGCCCGCGGTCCCGGGTCTGGGTCGCGACCCACGCCATCACCGCGAAGCCCATCGACGCGGCCAGCAGCAGCCCGATCGGCAGCAGCAGCAGGGCCCCGGCGGCATCACCCAGCCCGAGCAGCAGGATCATCGCCGTGAACGTCACGAGCGGCAGCGCCACGCGCACGAGGGTCGCCAGCTGGTAGCCGAGCACGATCTGGGCGGCGCTGATCGGGGTGCCGTTCATGGCGAAGAACATCGGGAACCACTTGAAGCCGCCGAACACGCCCCAGGTGTTCTCGTTCGCCGAGGTCTGCATCGCGGAGGCCATCATGAGCGCGGGCGCGATGAAGACGAGGTAGGGCACCCCATCCACGCCCTGCGCGCCCTGATTGGCGTCGACGAGCAGCGCGAGGCCGAGCCCGAGGCCCATGACGAACAGGAAGGGCTCACCGATGCTGAGGCCGAACCACGAGGCGACGTACGAGCGCATCGAGCGGATGCGGTGCTCGGCGACGTACCACCAGCCCCTGGTGCGCGCACGGCGAGCGACGACGGCGTGGTCGACGGCATCGGCATCCGCCGTGATCCTGCTGGCGATCGCGCTCATCAGTCGACCAGGCTTCTGCCGGTGAGGCGCAGGAAGACGTCCTCGAGGCTCGAGCGGCGCACGAGGCTCGTGACGGGGCTCAGGCCGCGATCGTGCACGGCCGACATGGCGGCCTCGCCGTCGTCGGCGTAGACGAGCACGCGGTCGGGCAGCACCTCGATGCGCTCGCCGATGCCCTCGATGCCCCTGGCGGCCTCCTCGTTGCGCGCCGACCCGAAGCGCACCTCGAGCACCTCGCGGGTGGAGTACTGCCGGATCAGCGCCGAGGGGCTCCCCTCCGCGACGATGGCGCCCTTGTCGACCACCACCAGGCGGTCGCAGAGCTGCTCGGCCTCATCCATGTAGTGGGTGGTGAGCACGAGCGTCGTGCCCTCCTCCTTGAGCCGGAAGAGGCGATCCCAGAGCACGTGCCGAGCCTGCGGGTCGAGGCCGGTGGTGGGCTCGTCGAGCAGCATCGCCTTGGGCGCGTTGATGAGGCCGCGGGCGATGGTGAGGCGGCGCTTCATACCGCCGGAGAGGCCGTCGACGCGGGCCTTGCGCTTCTCGGTGAGCTGGGCGAACTCGAGCAGCTCCTCGGCACGGCGCCGCACGTAGGGCAGCGGCAGGCCGAAGTAGCGGCCGTAGACGATGAGGTTGTCGATCACCCGCAGCTCCTCGTCCAGCTGGTCGGCCTGCGGCACGATGCCGAGCTGCGCGCGGATCTCGGGGCCGTGGTCGGCGGGGTCGAAGCCGAGCACGCTCAGCTCGCCGGAGGTGCGGGTCGAGGTCGCGGCGATCATGCGCATGGTGGTCGACTTGCCGGCTCCGTTCGGGCCCAGGAACCCGAACGCCTCCCCCGGCGCGATCTCGAAGTCGATGCCGTCGACGGCCGTGAAGTCGCCGTAGCGCTTGGTGAGGCCCGTGGCGGCGATGACGGGGGCGGATGCGGTGGTCGGCACGAGACTCCACGCTAGACCGTGCCGCCCACACGGCGTAGGACGAATGTCGTCAACATGTGTTGACACATCCACTCGTGTCAACCATTATTGACAGATGGAGAAGATCACGGCATCGGGCGAGCGGCCCCGCGGCACCCTCGAGCAGCTCGCCGAGACGGCCGCGGCGCGGCGCGAGCTCGAGCGGGAGGAGTCGACGCTCGTGCGACGCGCAAGAATGGAGGGGTTCGCCTGGCAGGCGATCGCCGATGCGCTCGGCGTCTCGCGCCAGGCAGTGCACAAGAAGCACGGCAAGCGGTGAGCGGCGCGCGAGGGACGGATCCCGCGGCGGCCGAGAGAGCGTGGGGATGAGCGAACGACGAGGCATGTTCGGCCGCAAGCGCGGCGACGACGGGCCGCGGGCCAGCGTCAAGGAGCTGCTGCCCTACCTCTTCCCGAAGAAGGGGCTGCTCGCCGCCGCGATCGCGCTGTCGGTCGTCGGCGCCGCCTTCGCGCTCGCGCAGCCGCTGCTCGTGCAGGAGGTGATCGCGCGCGTCGAGAACACGCAGCCGATGGAGTGGCTGCCGTGGCTGCTGGTGGTCGTGGTGATCGTCGGCGCCGTGAGCGACGGGTTCCAGCACTTCCTGCTGCAGGTGCTGGGCGAGCACGTCGTGCTGCGCACGCGCCGCACGCTCGTCGCGCGCATGCTGCGACTGCCGATCAGCGAGTTCGACGCGCGCCGGGTGGGCGACCTGGTCAGCCGCGTCGGCAGCGACACGACGCTGCTGCGCGCCGTGCTCACGCAGGGCCTCGTGGAGTCGATCGGCGGCGTGCTGACGCTCGTCGGCGCCGTCATCGCCATGCTCATCATCGACCCGCTGCTGCTGGGTCTGACGGTGGCGGTGCTCGCGGTGGCGATCGCGGCGATGCTCGTCGTCATGCCGCTGCTGACCCGCGCATCGGGCAGGGCGCAGGAGGAGGTCGGGCACCTCACGAGCGCGCTCGAGCGAGCCATCAGCGCCGTGCGCACCGTGCGCGCCGCCGGCGCCACCGAGCGCGAGGTGCACGGCATCGGCGAGCGGGCGGGCGACGCCTTCCGCGCCGGCGTGCGCGTCGCCCGCATCTCGGCGTTCGTGGTGCCCATCCTGGGCGTCGCCGTGAACCTGTCGTTCCTGGTGGTCCTGGGCGTCGGCGGCCTGCGGGTCGCGACCGGCGAGATCGAGATCTCGCAGCTGGTGGGCTTCCTGCTGTTCCTGTTCCTCATGGTGATGCCGCTCGGCCAGCTGGCCGGCGCGATCGCGGCGGTGAGCGTCGCGCTCGGCGCGCTCGGCCGCATCCAGGAGATCGTGCGGCTGCCCAGCGAGACGGATGCGGATGCCGGCACGGCGCTGTCACCCCGGCCGGGCGCACCCATGGTCGCGTTCGAGGACGTCTCGTTCGCGTACCCGGCGGACGCCGAGCGCGCGGTGCTCGAGGGCGTCTCGTTCGCGGTGCCGGCGGGATCCCGCACGGCGCTCGTCGGCCCATCCGGCGCCGGCAAGTCGACCGCCTTCGCGCTCGTCGAGCGCTTCTACGACGTGACGGGCGGCCGCGTGGTGGTCGGCGGCGAGGACGTGCGCGAGGTGGATCGCGCATCGCTGCGCTCGCGGGTCGGCTACGTCGAGCAGGATGCCCCGGTGCTCGCCGGCACGCTGCGCGACAACCTGCTGCTGGGTGCCCCGCAGGCGAGCGACGAGCAGCTGCTCGCGGCGCTCGGCTCGGTCAACCTCGGTGGGCTGGTCACGCGCGCGGCCAAGGGGCTGGGCGCCGAGGTGGGCGAGGGCGGCGTGCTGCTCTCGGGCGGCGAGCGGCAGCGGCTGGCGATCGCCCGCGCGCTGCTGGCGTCGACGCCCATCCTGCTGCTCGACGAGTCGACCGCCAACCTCGACGCCCGCAACGAGGCGGCGCTGAAGGTGGCGCTCGACGTCGCGAGCGAGGGCCGGACGACGCTCGTGATCGCGCACCGGCTCGCGACGGTCGTCGACGCCGACCAGATCGTGGTGCTCGACGGCGGGCGCGTGCTCGCCACCGGCACGCACGACGAGCTGCTGCTGTCGTCGCCCCTCTACCGCGAGCTCGCCACCCACCAGCTGCTCGCCCCCGCCGACTGACGCTCGCGGCCGCCGCACCCGCAGGTCGAGGAGCGCGCGGCCGCAGGCCGCTCGCGTCACGAGACCGAAGCTCGCCTCAGCCCGCGAACCGCACCGACTCCGCCGGCGCCTCGTTGACCGTCAGCGAGAAGACATCGGGCCGGGCGTAGTGGCCGACCGCGTCGAAGTCGAGGTGCGAGCGGATCTTCGCCCCTGGGTCGAGCTCGGCGTAGAGGATCGTCTCCTCGTCGAACACAGGGCCTGCGAGCACGGTGCCGGCAGGGTCGATGATGACGCTGCCGCCTCGCATGAGCGTGTCGCCGCCGGGCAGCTCGAACTCGATCGGGTGGTCATCCGGGAAGGCGTCGCGCGTGATCACCTGGCAGCTCGAGAGCACGAAGGTGCGGCCCTCCATCGCGATGTGCTGCATGGTCGATTGCCACGTCGGCCGGTCGTCCGCGGTGGGGGCACAGTAGATCTGCACCCCCTTGGCATACATCGCCTGGCGCAGCAGCGGCATGTAGTTCTCCCAGCAGATGACCGTGCCGACGCGGCCGCCCGGGGTGTCCATCGTGTCGAGCGTCGAGCCGTCGCCGAAGCCCCACACGAGCCGCTCGCTCGCGGTCGGCATGAGCTTCCTGTGCTTCCCGACGAGTCCATCGGTCGGCGAGATCATCAGTGCCGTGCAGTACAGGGTGCTGCCCAGCAGCTCGATGATGCCCATCACCAGGTGCACCGAATGCTCGGCGGAGGCGTGGACGAGCCGGCGCACCTGCTCGCCCTCGAGCGTCACCGCACCGCGGACGTATCGCTCGTACTCCGCGCGTCCGCGCTCCGTCCGGATGCCAGTCGCGGTGCCGAAGGATGTGCCCTTCGGGTACCCGCCGATGAACGCCTCGGGGAAGACCGCGAGCTCGGCGCCGTTGTCGGCGACCTCCGCGATGAGCTGCTCGGCTCTGCCGGTGGCGGCATCGGCATCGAACGGCACCGAGGCAGCTTGGACGACAGCGACCTTGTACATGTGGTGGCTCCTCCTGCTCGTCAGCCGTGCGAGATGTCTCGACCTTTGGTCTCTGGCAGCATCGGCGCGAGCACAGCGAACGCGAGGATGCCGACGGCGATGACGTAGAACGCGGGCGAGATGAGCGAGCCGGTCGCCGCCACGAGTGCCGCAGCGATGAGCGGTCCGGGCCCGGCGAGCAGCGCGTACGCGACGTTGTAACCGATCGCCGAGCCTGTCGCGCGCACCGACGCGGGGAACACCTCCACGAGCAGGACATTGTTCGTGACGGCGGTCGCGGCGACGAACAGCGCGAAGGGCACGAGTCCGACGATGACGAGCCCCGGGTTGCCCGTGTTCATCAGCATGAACGCCGGCAGCGCCCAGACCGTGACGCCGATGACGCCGAAGAGGTTGACCGGCCTGCGCCCCCAACGGTCTGCCGCGATGCCCATGAGCGGGTTGAACCCCACGTAGATGACCATCACGATCGCCGTGGCCCACAGTGCCTCGAAGCGCTCCATGCCGACCGCACCCGTCAGGTGGTTGTTGGCGTAGGTCACCAGGTAGTACAGGCTGACACCGAAGATGCCGGCGAAGGCGAGCGTGAGGATGAAGGCCCGGGCCTTCTCGCCGGCGGAGGTGGCCTCGACGGCGTTCTCCCTGCGCTTGCGCTCGATCTCCTCGTAGACGGGGGTGTCGTCGAGCTTGCGGCGGATGTAGACCGCCAGGATGGCCATCGCGAACGATGCGATGAACGGGATGCGCCATCCCCAGGCTGCGAGCGCCTCGCCATCCATCGTGGTCGTGAGCACGACGGCGGCGAGTGTGCCGACGAGGAAGGCCAGACCCGCCGTGGCAGGCATGATGCTCGCGTAGAGGCTGCGCTTGCGCTCCGGGGCGCTCTCGCCGATGTAGGCTGCCGCGCTGGTCCACTCCCCACCGACCATCATGCCCTGCAGGAGTCGCAGCACCACGACCACGATCGGGGCGATGATGCCGATCGTCCCGTACGCCGGGGTGAGCCCGATGAGCGCGGTGATGATGCCCATGCCCATCACCGTGATGATGAGCACCGCTCTGCGACCGAGCCGGTCGCCCATCGGACCCAGGATGAGCGCGCCGACCGGGCGTGAGATGAAGCCGACGGCGAAGACCGCGAGGGCGGAGAGCATCTCCGCGGTCGGATCGCCGGACGGGAAGAACTGGGCCCCGATGATCGCGGCGACGTAACCGTAGATGGCGAAGTCGAACCACTCCATGAAGTTGCCGATGCCGACGGCGACCATGCGCTTGCGCAGGTCGGCAGGACTGAGCTCGCGAAGGTGGTGCTGTCCGACGCTGTGGTCGGCCGTTGCTGGCTGCATGTGATCTCCCTTGTCCACTGCATGAGCGGACTGCCAGCATACGGTCATACGGTATTACCGTCCCGTTTCATCGATGATTATCATGGGTCTTATGAACACCGTCGATCTTCGTCGCGTGGACCTGAATCTGCTCGTCGTGTTCCAGGTGCTCTGCCAGGAACGGCACGTCACGCGAGCGGCGCTGAAGCTGAACCTCAGCCAGAGCGCCGTCAGCGCAGCCCTCTCGCGTCTGCGCGCGCTCTTCGACGACCCGCTCTTCGTCCGCAGCCGCGAGGGGATGACCCCGACGCCGAAGGCGCTCGCCATCTCGTCCCGTGTGGCGCCCACGCTCTCGTCGATCGTCGATCTGATCTTCGATGATGTGGCGTTCGATCCGCAGCGCACGGCTCGCGTCTTCCACCTGGCGATGTCGGACGACATCGAGATGGTCTTCGCACCGTGGCTGATGGCACAGAAGATCCGCGAGGGCTGGTCGGTCGAGTTCGCCATCCACCAGACCAACAGCACGTTGTGGCGGGAGTCGCTGGCAGATCCTCGCGTCGACCTGGTGGTCTGCGGGGCGCAGCCAGAGCCGCACGCTGCGAGCTACCAGTCGGAACCGCTGTTCTCGGGGCGCTACCTGTGCCTGTTCGATGCGGAGGCGCTCGGCTGCGACGGGCCGATGTCGTCGCAGGCCTATCTCGACGCCGATCACGTGCGCGTGTCGTTCGACCTCCAGCGTGGCTGGGTCGATGACCGGATGGCGGCGATGGGCCTCACACGCAGGACGCTCTGCACGATCAGCCACTTCGCCGGCCTCGGCTCACTGCTGAGAGGCGTGGCTGCGGTCGCCACGATCCCCGAGCACGCCGCGCGCGCGATCTCGACGGCGACCGGCCTCGCCACGAGCCCGGTGCCGATCGAGTCCCCCCGCTTCTCGGTCTCGGCGAGCTGGAGCACCCGCGCCGACAGCGCGCCCGAGACTGCTTGGCTCCGTGCCGTGCTCAAGCGGTTCGCGGAGACCACCTGACGACGATCGCCCCTTCCGCACGCGCCGGTAGCGTTGCCCCATGCGCCAGGTGATGCATGAGCGTTTCGGCGGCCCCGAGGTGCTCGAGCTGCGTCGGGTCGACGAGCCCCACGCGGGCACGGGTCAGGTGCGTGTGCGCGTCGAGACGGCCGCCCTCAACCCGGTCGATTGGAAGGTCTTCACCGGCCCGGGCGCCGAGCGCCGCGGCCTCCAGCCGCCCATGGGCGTCGGCAACGACATCGCCGGCACGATCGACGAGGTCGGCGAGGGCGTGAGGGGATGGGGCGTCGGCGATCGTGTCTTCGGATCGGCCCGCACGCGTGCCCTGCAGGATCGCACGGTCGTCGACCCCGTTCGGGAGCGGCTCGCGCGCATCCCCGAGGGGCTGGACGCGGGGGTCG
>BJUU01000027.1 GCA_007988785.1 Agrococcus baldri | reverse complement strand
CAGTCATGGGTTCTTGTCTCCTGTGGCGTTCGATCAGACGGCGTGCAGCGGGGTGCCGGCGAGCTTCAGCATCGTCTCGCCGAGCGTCTCACCCTGAGTCGGATGGGCGTGGATGAGCTGGGAGACATCCTCGGGGTAGGCCTCCCAGTTGACGATGAGCTGCGCCTCGCCGATGAGCTCGCCCATGCGGGCGCCGATCATGTGGACGCCCACGACGGGTCCGTCCTTGACGCGCACGGCCTTCACGGAGCCCGTGGTGCCGACGATCGAGCTCTTGGCGTTGCCGGCCAGCGAGTACTCGTAGCTCTCGACCTTGTCCTCGCCGAACTGCTCCTTGGCCTTCGCCTCGGTGTAGCCGATCGATGCGACCTCGGGGTCGCAGTAGGTGATCTTGGGGATGTTGACGTCCTCGACCATGCGGGGGCTCAGGCCGCCGATCTCCTCGGCGACGAAGATGCCGTGCTGGTAGCTGCGGTGCGCGAGCTGCAGGCCGGGCGTGATGTCGCCGATGGCGTAGACGCCCTTGACGTTCGTCTCGAGGCGGTCGTTGACGAGCACGAAGCCGCGATCCATCTCGATGCCGACCTCCTCGTAGCCGAGGTTCGCCGTCACCGGGCCGCGGCCGACGGCCACGAGCAGCAGGTCGGCGTCGATCGTCTCGCCGGTCTCGAGCGCGACGTGCACGCCGGAGTCGTCCTGCGTGACGCCGGAGAAGCGGGCGCCGAGCTTCAGCTGGATGCCGCGCTTCTTGAACGCGCGCTCGAGCTGCTTCGAGACCGACTCCTCCTCGTTCGGCACGAGGTGGGGCAGGCCCTCGATGACCGTGACCTCGGCGCCGAAGGAGCGCCAGACGCTCGCGAACTCGACGCCGATGACGCCGCCGCCGAGCACGGCGACGCGCTGCGGCACCCAGTCGAGCTGCAGCGCCTGCTCGCTCGTGATGACGTTGCCGGTGATCTCGAGCCCCGGCAGCGTCTTCGAGAACGAGCCTGTCGCGAGCACGATGCTCTTGCCCGTGAGCGTCTGGTCGCCGACCTGCACGGTCGTGGGGGAGGTGAGCTTGCCCTCGCCGGCGATCACCGGGATCTTCTTCGCGGCGATCAGGCCCTGGAGGCCCTTGAACTTCGAGGCCACGATCCCGTCGCGGAAGCCCGAGACGCCCGCGATGTCGATGCCCTGGAGCTCGGCGGTCACGCCGGACTTGGCGGAATCGCGCACGACGTCAGCGACCTCTGCGGAGTGCAGCATCGCCTTGGTCGGCACGCAGCCGCGGTGCAGGCAGGTGCCGCCGAGCTTGTCCTTCTCGACGATCGCGACGGTCTTGCCGAGCTGCACGGCGCGCAGCGCCACGGCGTAGCCCGCGCTGCCTCCACCCAGGACGACGATGTCAAAGCTCTGATCGGACACGCACTTGCTCCTTATGAGTCTTCGTTGCCGCGCCGGTGGACGCAGCGGTGCACGGCAGTTCCTGCCTGCTCCAGCCTAGTCCGATGCGGTGACCGGAGTGGCGTCACTCCGCCGATCGCGACATCTTCGACAGCGTGCGCAGCAGGCCGCGCACCGTCACGCCCGTCGCGCCGGACGGTGTGAACCCGAAGGGGGAGCCGGTGTTCGTCGAGGGGCCGGCGATGTCGATGTGCGCCCACGGGATCGGGGCGCCGTCGCGGGTGCCGACGAACTCGTTCAGGAAGGCGGCGGCCAGCAGCATCCCTCCGGCCCGGTTGCCGACCTTCGCGTTCGCGAGATCCGCGACCTCCGAGTCGAGCATCCCGATCATCTCCTCGGGGATCGGCATCGGCCAGAGCTGCTCGCCGACCTCGCGCGATGCCCGCAGCACCGCATCCACGAACGCCTCGTCGTTGCCCATCACGCCGCTGACGCGGTTGCCGAGCGCGACCATCTGGGCACCCGTGAGCGTCGCGACGTCGATGATGGCGTCCGGCTGCGCCTCGCTGGCGAGCACGAGGCCGTCGGCCATCACGAGGCGCCCCTCGGCGTCGGTGTTCGTCACCTCGACGGTCGTGCCGCCGCGCATGGTGATGACGTCGTCCGGGCGCGTCGCGGTCGAGGAGACGAGGTTCTCGGCCAGGCACAGGTGCGCGGTGATGCGGATCGGCAGCTGCAGCGCGGCGGCGGCGACCGTGACGGCGTAGACCGTCGCGGCGCCCGTCATGTCGTACTTCATGTGCTGCATCGATGCGGCGGGCTTCAGCGAGAGGCCGCCAGAGTCGAAGGTGATGCCCTTGCCGACCAGCACGACGTGGCGGGTGGCGTTCTCGGGCGCGTGCTCGACCGTCACCAGTCGCGGCGGGCGGCTCGAGCCCTGGCCGACGCCGACGATGCCGCCGAAGCCCTCGCGGCGCAGCCGCTCCTCGTCGCGCACGACGACGCTCAGGCTCGAATCCGCCGTCTCCGCCACGACGCGCTCGGCGAAGTCGACGGGGCTCAGCAGGTTCGGCGGCGTGTTGGCGAGGTCCCGCGTGGTCCAGACGGCCTGCGCGGCGATGCCGGCGCTCTGCACGATGGCGGCCGAGACCTCGGCCTCACCGGCCACCACGGCGATCTCGCAGACCGCGGGCTTCGCGTCCTCGCGCGAGCGGTGCGCGTAGCGGTAGGCGCCCATCGCGGCGCCCTCGAGCACGGCCTGCACCTCGGCATCGGTCGCGACCGGCAGCGAGATCGCGAGCGAGGGCACGTCGCGCAGCGCCCGCACGGCCGCGCCGGCGACCTCGCGGAGGCGGTCGGCGGTGACGGTGTCGCCGAGCCCGACGAAGGCGATCCTGCGGCCCTCGACGACGGCGCGCGTGACCTGTTCGCGCTTGCCCGTGACGCCGAGGGCGGCGAGCAGCTCGGAGTCGAAGCCGTCTGCTCGGGGCGTCTCGCCGGCGAGCACGCCGTGCACGGTCAGCTCGGCGGTCGCGTCTTCTGGCCTGGCGATGATGGAGAGTGCGGGGATGGGCATGGGTCACGAGGATACCGACCTCCGGCGGCTCAGTAGGCTGGGGTGGTGTTCGATCCCCACGAGCTGTCGCTGCCCCTCGAGGACCTGGAGTCGGTGCCGCGCGGTCTGGATCTCGTGATCGCCATCCACGGCTTCGTCGACGCGGGCTCCGCGGCAGAGGCGGCTGCGGCCGCGATCCTCGACACGCTCCCGTACCGCGGCATCGTCGAGTTCGACACCGACCTGCTCATCGACCACCGCTCGCGCCGCCCGCGCATCCTCTTCAACGAGGACCGCATCGACGAGTACCTGCCGCACTCCCTCACGCTGCTGCAGGTCGAGGACGACGCGGGCAAGCCCTTCCTGCTGCTGACCGGGCCGGAGCCGGACTGGATGTGGGAGCGGTTCACGGATGCGCTGCTCGAGCTGCTCGAGCGGCTCGGCGTGGCGAGCACCACGATCATCACCTCGATCGGCATGCCCGTGCCGCACACCCGGCCGCTCGTCTCGACGGTCTCCGGCAACCGGGCGGAGCTGATCGAGCAGTACTCCGCCTGGCGCCCCGTCTCGTCGGTGCCGGCGTCGATCATCCACCGCATCGAGCACCGGCTGCACGGCATCTCGCCCGTCGCCACCTTCACGGTGCTCGTGCCCCACTACGTGGGGGAGTCGGGCTCCGCCGGGCCGGCGCTCGCCGCCCTCGAGGGCGTCACGAGCGCCACCTCGCTCGCCTTCCGCACCGAGGAGCTGCGGCAGGCCGACCGCGAGTTCCAGCAGCTCGTGGCGCAGCAGATGGAGACGAACGAGGAGCTGCAGCGCATCGTGCGCACGCTCGAGGCCCGCTACGACGCGTTCATGGCGCAGTCCTCGGTGCGCTCGCCGCTCACCGACGAGGACGGCACGCTGCCGAGCGCCGACGAGATCGCCGACGAGCTCGAGCGCTACCTGCGGCAGCAGCGCAGGCCGGGATCGGATCCGCTCGGATGAACAGCGCCCGCTCCTGGCTGGTCTGGGGCGCAGGCGCCTTCGCCTACATCATCGCCATCCTGCACCGCTCGTCGCTCGGCGTCGCCGGACCCGACGCCGCCGAGCGGTTCGAGGTGCAGGCGACGCTGCTCGCGACCCTCGGCGCCGTGCAGATCGGCGTCTACGCTGCGATGCAGGTGCCGGTCGGCGTGCTCCTCGACCGCTACGGCCCGCGGATGCTCATCGCCTCCGGCGCGATCATCATGGCGACCGGCCAGGTGCTCGTCGCGTTCGCGGAGGATCTGCCGCTCGCGGTCGTGGGCCGCGTGCTCATCGGCATCGGCGACGCGGCCACCTTCATCTCGGTGATCCGCCTGCAGTCCGGGTGGTTCACCGGCCGGATCGTCGCCCAGATGTCGCAGTGGACGGCCGTCGGCGGGCAGCTGGGCCAGCTGGCCTCTGCGGTGCCGTTCGCGTGGTTCCTGCACCAGGCCGGCTGGACCCTCTCGTTCGGCACGCTCGCGGCCCTCGGCCTCGTCGCCTTCGTGGTCGTGCTGCTGCTCGTGTTCGACGCGCCGCCCGGCGGCACGCCGGCGACGGGCTCGATCGACGTGCCGGAGGGATGGTGGCCGCGCCTGAAGGCCGCCTTCCGGCAGCCGGGCACGCGCCTGGGGTTCTGGACGCACTTCTCGCTGCTCGCATCCACCAACGTCTTCATGCTGCTCTGGGGCTTCCCGATGCTCGTCGACGGCCTCGGCTACACCACCACCGCGGCCGCGGGGCTCATGTCGGTCGTCGTCGTGACCGGCATGGTCGTCGGCCCGATCGTCGGCATCACCACGGCGCGGTTCCCGCTGCGCAGGTCGACGCTCGTGCTCTGCATCGTCGCGCTCGTGATGCTCACGTGGAGCGTCGTGCTGCTGTGGCCCGGCCACCCGCCGGCGTGGCTCGTGCTGACGCTCGTGATCGTGCTCGGCATCGCCGGGCCCGGCTCGACGGTCGGCTTCGACTTCGCGCGCACCTTCAACCCGCTGCGCGTGCTGGGCTCGGCCAACGGCATCGTGAACATCGGCGGCTTCCTCGCCTCCTTCGCGATCATGCCCGCGATCGGCATCCTGCTCGACGTCGTCCACTCCGTCCGCGTCGCCGCGGGCGAGCAGGTGGGCCTCTACGACTGGGAGGGCTTCCGCATCGCGCTCTCCTCGCAGCTCGTGCTGCTCGTGCTCGGCTTCGCGATGGTGGTGCGGATGCGTCGCATCACCCGGTCGCGGATGCGCGAGGAGGGCATCGAGGTCGGCCCGATCTGGACCGCGATCGCCCGCTGGATGCGCGACCGGAAGGGCTGAGCGAGAAAAAGGCGCTTCCTGGGAATGCCTATGCCATACCCGGCGCTATACTGTCAAGACCGACCCAGTCGATTCCGGCGCCAGCCGCGGGACTTGACATGGGTCATTCGACTGCCCTCAGTCCGACCGCACTGGGTCGGGGCGCCCGAGACCGACCGGAGGACGCATGCCAGCCAAGGGAACCACCACGACCTCGAGCCGCACCGCCAAGGCTGAGGCCGAGCCGGCCGCGAGCGCGAAGGCGCCCGCCAAGAAGGCGCCCGCGAAGGCCGCCGCCGCGAAGACCGCCGCCGCCAAGACCACCACGAAGGCCGCTGCCACGAAGACGACGGCCGCCAAGACAGCTGCCGCGAAGAAGACGACCGCTGCCAAGACGACGGCTGCTGCCAAGGCGCCCGCTGCCAAGGCCGCACCCGCGGCGAAGAAGCCTGCCACCCGCCGCAAGGCCGCCGCGGAGGTCGAGCCCGAGGTCGTCGAGCCGACCGGTGAGGTCGAGACCGACGAGGAGGAGGAGAAGGTCCACGTCGAGAAGCTGCCGACCGGCGCGCTGCGCCTGACGGGCGACGACGACGAGCCGGCTCCGACGCAGATCACCGGCGCCACGGCCGACCCGGTCAAGGACTACCTGAAGCAGATCGGCAAGGTCGCGCTGCTGAACGCCGAGCAGGAGGTCGACCTCGCGATGCGCATCGAGGCGGGCCTGTTCGCCGAGGAGAAGCTCTCGCTCGAGGGCGAGGGCCTCGAGTGGCAGCTCAAGCGCGACCTCACCCGCATCGCCCGCGACGGCCAGCGCGCCAAGAGCCACCTGCTGGGCGCCAACCTGCGCCTGGTGGTCTCGCTCGCGAAGCGCTACACCGGCCGCGGCATGCAGTTCCTGGATCTCATCCAGGAGGGCAACCTGGGCCTCATCCGCGCGGTCGAGAAGTTCGACTACACCAAGGGCTTCAAGTTCTCGACCTACGCCACCTGGTGGATCCGGCAGGCGATCACGCGCGCCATGGCCGACCAGGCCCGCACCATCCGCATCCCCGTGCACATGGTCGAGGTCATCAACAAGCTCGCCCGCGTGCAGCGCCAGATGCTGCAGGACCTCGGGCGCGAGCCGAGCCCCGAGGAGCTCGCCCGCGAGCTCGACATGACCCCCGAGAAGGTCATCGAGGTGCAGAAGTACGGCCGCGAGCCCATCTCGCTGCACACGCCGCTCGGCGAGGACGGCGACAGCGAGTTCGGCGACCTGATCGAGGACACCGAGGCGGTCGTGCCCGCCGACGCGGTCGGCTTCACGATGCTGCAGCGCCAGCTCGAGTCGTTGCTCGACTCGCTCTCGGAGCGCGAGGCGGGCGTGATCCGCATGCGCTTCGGCCTCGGCGACGGCATGCCGAAGACGCTCGACCAGATCGGCGACACCTTCGGCGTCACGCGCGAGCGCATCCGCCAGATCGAGTCGAAGACGATGGCGAAGCTGCGCCACCCCTCGCGCTCGCAGCAGCTGCGCGACTACCTGGAGTGATCCGCACCCGTCACGAATCGTCACGAGGCCGTCCCGGAATACCGGGGCGGCCTCGAGTCGTTCTAAGATGGAGTGTTACCCCCGAGAAGGAGAGCTCATGTCGCGTGCTCGCGCACCCCGCACCCGCCTTGCCGTCATCGGCACGATCGCAGCCGCATCCGTCGCACTCGCGGGATGCTCGAGCGCTGACGGCGGCGAGGAGGCCGCCGGCCTGACGCTCGAGCAGGTGCAGGAAGCCGGCACCCTCGTGGTGGGCACCGAGGGCACGTACTCGCCGTTCAGCTTCCACGAGGGCGGCGCGGGCGAGCTCACGGGCTACGACGTCGACGTCATCACCGCGGTCGCCCAGGAGCTGGCCGTCGAGGTGCAGTTCGAGGAGACGCAGTGGGATGCGATCTTCGCCGGCCTCGACGCCGGTCGCTTCGACGTCATCGCCAACCAGGTCGGCATCACGCCCGACCGCCTCGAGCGCTACGAGTTCAGCGAGCCCTACACCTACTCGCCCGGCGTGCTCATCGTGCCCGAGGGCAGCGACATCGCCGGCTTCGACGACCTCGACGGGCGCACGAGCGCGCAGTCGCTCACGAGCAACTTCGCCCAGATCGCCACCGACGCGGGCGCGCAGGTCGAGGAGGTCGAGGGCTTCGCCCAGGCCGCGGAGCTGCTGCGCCAGGGCCGCGTGGACGCGACGGTCAACGACCGGCTCACCTTCCTCGACTACGAGCAGTCGCAGGGCGGCGAGACCGGCCTCGAGATCGTCGCCGAGACCGAGGAGGTCAGCCAGTCGGCCGTCGCGTTCCGAGCGGGCAGCGAGTCGCTCGTCGCCGCCGTCGACGAGGCGCTCGCCTCGCTCGCGGCCGACGGCACGCTCAGCGAGATCTCCGAGCGCTACTTCGGCGAGGACGTCTCGCAGCCGTGACGCGCGGCACGCCGACGCCGCGTAGGCTCGCGCCGTGAACTGGCAGCTGATCCTCGACTCGGTCGGGCCGATCGCGCTCGGCGGGCTCACGGGCACCATCCCGCTCACCCTCGCGTCGTTCGCGCTCGGCCTGCTGATCGCGATCGGGATGGCGCTCATGCGCATCTCGGGCAGCGCGGTGCTCTCGGGCATCGCCCGCGTCTACATCTCGATCATCCGCGGCACGCCGATGCTCGTGCAGCTGTTCGTGATCTTCTACGGCATGCCGCAGATCGGCATCACGCTCGACCCGTGGCCGAGCGCCATCATCGCGCTCTCGCTCAACGTGGGCGGCTACGCGGCCGAGATCATCAGGGCCGCCATCCTCTCCATCCCGCGCGGGCAGTGGGAGGCGGGCGCGATGATCGGCATGTCGCGCGGGCAGACGCTCGCGCGCATCGTGCTCCCGCAGGCCGCGCGCGTCTCGGTGCCGCCGCTGTCGAACACCTTCATCTCGCTCGTCAAGGACACCTCGCTCACCTCCGTCATCCTCGTGACCGAGCTGTTCCGCGTCGCGCAGCGCATCGCCGCGCCGAGCGGCGAGTTCCTCACCGTCTACCTCGTCGCCGCCGCCGTCTACTGGGTCATCTGCTTCGTGCTCGCCCTCGGGCAGGACAGCGTCGAGAGGAGGCTCGACCGCTATGCCGTCTGAGATCGCACCCCCGCCGCCCGGCACCGGCCCGCTGCTGCGCGCCCGCGGCCTGCACAAGTCCTTCGGCGACAACCACGTGCTGCGCGGTGTCGACCTCGACATCGCGCCCGGCACCGTGCACGCGCTCATCGGCCCCTCGGGCTCCGGCAAGACCACCGTGCTGCGCTCGCTCAACGGCCTCGAGTCGCCGGAGGCCGGCTCGCTCGAGATCGGCGAGCTCGCGATCGACTTCTCGCGCCCCCGCACGCGCGCCGAGCGCGCGGCGCTGCACCGCGCATCCGCCATGGTCTTCCAGCAGCACCAGCTGTTCCCGCACCTGAGCGTGCTGGGCAACGTCACGATCGGGCCGCTGCGCGTGCAGGGCAGGCCGCGCGACGAGGTGATGGCGGATGCGCTGGCGCTGCTCGAGCGCGTCGGCCTGCGAGAGAAGGCGGATGCGTTCCCCTCGTCGCTCTCCGGCGGCCAGCAGCAGCGCGTCGGCATCGTGCGCGCGCTCGCGCTGCAGCCCTCGATGCTGCTGTTCGACGAGCCGACCTCGTCGCTCGACCCGGAGCTCGTCGGCGAGGTGCTCGCGGTGATGACCGAGCTCGCCGCCGAGGGCTGGACGATGGCGGTCGTCACGCACGAGCTCGCCTTCGCGCGCGAGGTCGCCCACGAGGTGTCGTTCTTCGCCGACGGCGTCGTGGTCGAGCGCGGCGCCCCCGCGCAGGTGTTCGGCGAGCCGCGGCACGAGCGCACGAAGCGGTTCCTGCAGCGCATCCAGGGGCCGTTCGGGCGCTGAGAGGCGCGTCCGCGGCCCGCGACGCGAAGCGGCCCGCCCCGATCGAGGGGGCGGGCCGCTTGGCAGTGCCTGGGTCAGCGCTCGTTGAGCTTCTCGGACTCATCGTGCCACACGCGCGCGAGCGGCTGCAGCGCCTCGCGGTGCTTGGCGGCGTGGTGGGCGCAGAAGAGCAGCGTGCCGCTCTCCATGGTCGCGCGGACGTACGCCTGCGCGCCGCAGCTGTCGCAGCGGTCGAGCCCGCCGAGCGGCGCGTTCGCCTCGTCGACCTCGAGCGTCGTGGTCTGGGTGTCGTTCACGGTGCCCTCCTCGCTTCTTGCCTTCAGACCATCGTCGCACGCCCGTGCGATCGTTGCCCGTCAATCGGCGGGCGGTTCGCCAGCGGCGCAACCGGCCAGCGCGCCGCGTGGCCTGCGCGGCAGCGGGCCGGGACGGCCATAGGCTGGCGGGCGCGCTCGTCGACGCACCTCGCACGCCGGGCGCGTCACACACGACGATGGGGGATCGCTTGGCACGCGCGGCATCCGAGTACTCGGCACGGCACCTGACCGTCCTCGAGGGGCTCGAGGCGGTGCGCAAGCGCCCGGGCATGTACATCGGCTCGACCGACTCGCGCGGCCTCATGCACTGCCTGTGGGAGATCATCGACAACTCGGTCGACGAGGCCCTGGGCGGCTTCGGCGACGAGATCACGGTGGTGCTGCACCGCGACGGCTCGGTCGAGGTGCGCGACCGCGCCCGCGGCCTGCCGATCGACGAGGAGCCCCGCACCGGCCTCACCGGCGTCGAGGTGATCTTCACGAAGCTGCACGCGGGCGGCAAGTTCGGCGGCGGCGCCTATCAGTCCTCCGGCGGCCTCCACGGTGTCGGCGCATCCGTCGTCAACGCGCTCTCCGAGCGGCTCGACGTCGAGGTCGACCGCGACGGCGCCACATGGGCGATGTCGTTCCACCGGGGCGAGCCCGGCGAGTTCCTCGACCAGGGCGAGGCCTCGCCCGACGCGACCTTCGTGCCGTTCACGGATGCGTCGCGGCTGCGCAAGATCGGCAGGGTCAAGAAGGGCGTCACGGGCACCCGGGTGCGCTACTGGGCCGATCCGCAGGTCTTCACGAAGGGCGCGGAGTTCCTCGCCGACGAGCTCGCCCGCCGTGCCCGGCAGACGGCCTTCCTGGTGCCGGGCCTCGGCATCCAGATCATCGACGAGCGCGCCGACGAGCCCGTCGTGCACGACTTCAGGTATGAGGGCGGCATCGGTGAGTTCGCCGAGTACCTCGCGCCGGATCCGGCGCTCACCGCGACCTGGCGGCTGACGGGCTCCGGCGACTTCCAGGAGACCATCCCGGTGCTCGACGAGGAGACGGGCCACATGGTCACCCGCGAGGTCGACCGCACGTGCGAGGTCGACATCGCGGTGCGCTGGGGCACCGGCTACGACACGGTCGTGCAGACCTTCGTCAACATCATCGCCACGCCGAAGGGCGGCTCGCACCTCGCGGGCTTCGAGCAGTCGCTGCTCAAGCTCATCCGCGACCAGGTGGCCGCGAACGCCCGCAAGCTCAAGTCCGGCAGCGACAGGGTGGAGAAGGACGACGCGCTCGCCGGGCTCACGGCGGTCGTCACGGTACGCCTGCCGGAGCCGCAGTTCGAGGGCCAGACGAAGGAGGTGCTCGGCACCCCCGCCGTGCGGCAGATCGTCGCGCAGGTCGTGCAGCGCGAGCTGGGCGCCATCCTGACGTCGTCGAAGCGCGACGAGAAGGCGCAGGCCGGGCAGCTGCTCGAGAAGGTCGTGAGCGAGATGAAGGCGCGCCTGTCGGCGCGCTCGCTCAAGGAGACGGCGCGCCGCAAGAGCGCGCTGGAGTCCTCCTCGCTGCCGGTCAAGCTCGTCGACTGCCGCTCGAACGACGTGGCGCAGACCGAGCTGTTCATCGTCGAGGGCGACAGCGCGCTCGGCACGGCGAAGCCCGCGCGCGACAGCGAGTTCCAGGCGATCCTGCCCATCCGCGGCAAGATCCTCAACGTGCAGAAGGCCTCGATCGGCGACATGCTCGGCAACGCCGAGTGCGCGGCCATCATCCAGTCGATCGGCGCGGGCTCCGGCCGCTCGTTCGACCTCTCGCAGGCGCGCTACGGCAAGATCATCATGCTCTCCGACGCCGACGTGGACGGCGCGCACATCCGCACGCTGCTGCTGACGCTCATCCACCGCTACATGCGCCCGCTGATCGAGGAGGGCCGCGTGTTCGCGGCCGTGCCGCCGCTGCACCGCGTGCTCGTGAAGCACCGCGGCAAGCCCGACGAGGCCGTCTACACGTACTCGGACGCCGAGCTGCACCGGTTGCTCGCGAAGCTGAAGAAGGCCGGCAAGTCGTGGCACGAGCCGCCGCAGCGCTACAAGGGGCTGGGTGAGATGGACGCCGACCAGCTGGCCGAGACGACGATGGATCGCTCGCGCCGCACGCTGCGCCGGGTGACGATCGGCGACGCCGAGCGAGCGACCGAGGTCTTCGAGCTGCTGATGGGCAACGACGTCGCGCCGCGGCGCGAGCTCATCGTGACGAGCCAGGTCGACCGCGAGCGCATCGACGCCTGAGCGCATCGACGCCTGAGCGCCTCGCGCTGCGCGCCCCCGCCGAGCTTCCCCAGATCGAGCGTTCGCCAAGCGAACCGCACGATTCGGGGAAGCTCGCGCGAGCCATGCCCGCCGAGCTTCCCCAGATGGTGCGATCTCGGGCGGAAACGTCCGGTCTCGGGAAGCTCGCGTTCCGCCTCAGGCGCCGAAGAAGCTCGCGAGCGCCGCGTCGAGCGCCTCTGGCGCCTCCTCGGCCATGTGGTGGCCGGAGTCGATGCCGTGCCCGCGCACATCGTCCGCCCACGCGCGCCAGATCTCCAGCGGGTCGCCGTGCAGCTGCTCGAGGTCGTCCCGCAGCGACCACAGCACGAGGGCGGGCATCGTGAGCGTGCGGCCGGCGGCACGATCGGCGCGCTCGTGCTCGGCGTCGATCGTGAGGCCGGCCCGGTAGTCCTCGAGCATCGCCCGCACCACCTCCGGGTCCTGCACCGCCGCCGCCCATTCGCGCGTCGCCGGGTCCGCGGCCTGCGGATCGGCGCGGTACCACGCGAGCGGATCGGCAAGGATGACGCGCTCCGGCGTCTCGGGCTGCGCGAAGAAGAACCAATGGAACCAGCGGCGCGCGAACTCGGCGTCGATGCGGTCGAGGTGCTCGGTGATGGGGAGGCAGTCGAGCAGCGCCACGCGCGCGATCGACTCCGGATGGTCGAGCGCGAGCCGCAGCGCGACGTAGCTGCCGCGGTCGTGGCCCGCGACGCTGAAGCGCTCGTGCCCGAGCCGCGCCATGAGCGCTCGCATGTCGCCGGCCACCGCGCGCTTGCTGTGCGCGGCGTGGTCGCCCGTCGGCGCGGGACCGCGCGAGCGGCCGTAGCCCCGCAGGTCGGCGCACACGACCGCGAAGCCCGCGTCCACGAGCCGCGGCGCCACCCGGTGCCAGGTCGCCGAGGTGCGCGGGTGGCCGTGCAGCAGCAGCACCGGCGGGCCGTCGCCGGCGCTGCGCGCGAAGATGCGCGCGTCGCCGACGTCGACGAGCCGCTCCTCGAAGCCCTCGAACATGCGGCTCGCTATGCGCCGATCCGCGAGCCCATCGCCCCAATGGCGCCGTCGATCGAGACGCCGGAGCCCGCACGCGCCGCGCCCCCCGGCGGCAGCTGCCGCTGCGAGCCGTCTGCGCCGACGGCCATCGGCGATGCGCCCACCCACGCGAGCGACAGCCCGATCTCGCCCTTCAGCAGGCGGTGCGCCTGCACACCGGCGGTGCCGCGGCCCTTTGCCGGGAACTCGGCGAGCTCCGAGAGCTTCACGCGCGGCTCGTCGAGCCCCGCGAGGGTCTCTGCCGCCGCGGTCACGGTGACGACCTGCGCGGTCTCGTCGACGGCGCCCGCGAACGCGACCGAGGCATCCGCCTTGAGCCCGATGCCCTTCATGCCGGCGGCGCCCGCGCCCTGCGGGTTGACCTGCGCGGCGGGGAAGCGCAGCAGCTGCGCATCGCTCGTCACGAGCACGATCCAGGAGTCGTCGGGCGCGGGCGCGACGCCGACGACGCGATCGCCCGGCTTGAGCGCGATGAGGCTCTCGCGGTCGCGGTCGCGCAGCTCTGCCGGCACGACGCGCTTGACGGTGCCGTTCGCCGTCGCGACCAGCCACGGGGCATCGCTCGCGAGGTCGATGAGGGCCACGGTCTCCTCGCCGCGCTCGAACGCGCCGAGCTCGCGCACCTTGATGCCGGCCGTGAGGCCGACGGATGCCGGGGGCACGCTCGGCAGGTCGGCGGGCGTGAGACGCAGAACGGCACCCGTCGACGTCACGAGGCCGAAGGCGCCGCGGGTCGTCGTGGTGATCGCCGAGCGGATGGCGTCGTGGCGGCTGCGCCGCGCGGGGGCCGGGATCGGCTCGTCGCCGTCGACGCGCACCACGCGGCCGGTGGCCGAGAGCAGCACGCGCGTGGGCGCGTCCGCGATCTCGAGGCTCGCGGCGAGCTTGGCGGCCGAGGCGCGACCGGTGGACTGCTGGCCGTTCGCCTCGGTGAGCAGCGTGCGGCGCGGGGTGCCGAAGCGCTCTGCCACCTCGTCGAGCTCCTCGGCGACCACCTCGTGCAGCGCGGCCTGCGAGCCGAGGATGCGCTCGAGCTCGGCGATCTGCGCCTTCAGCTCGTCGCGCTCGGCCTCGAGCTCGATGCGGCTGAACTTGGTCAGCCGCCGCAGGCGCAGCTCGAGGATGTACTCGGCCTGCGGCTCGGAGAGGTCGAAGACGGTCTGCAGCCGCGTGCGCGCCTGCTCGCCGTCGTCCGACGACCGGATGACCTGGATGACCTCGTCGATGTCGAGGATGGCGATGAGCAGGCCCTCGACCAGGTGCAGGCGGTCGCGCTTCTTCGCCAGCCGGAACTCGCTGCGCCGCCGCACCACGGAGACGCGGTGGTCGAGGTACACGCGCAGCAGCTGCTTCAGGCCCAACGTCTCCGGCTTGCCCTCGACGAGCGCGACGTTGTTGATCGAGAAGCCGTCCTCGAGGGGCGTGTAGCGGTAGAGCTGCTGCAGCACCGCGTCGGGATCGAAGCCGGTCTTGATGCCGATCACGAGCCGCAGCCCGTGCTTGCGGTCGGTGAAGTCCTGCACGTCCGAGAGGCCCTGCAGCTTCTTCGACTGCACGCCGTCCTTGATCTTCTCGATCAGTCGCTCCGGGCCCACCTGGTACGGCAGCTCGGTGACGACGATCTGCGTCTTGCGGCCGGCGCGCTCGATCGACGTGCGCGCCCTGGTGCGGAACGCGCCGCGGCCGGTCTCGTACGCATCCCGGATGCCCTCGAGGCCGACGATCACGCCGCCGCCGGGCAGGTCGGGGCCGGGCACGTGCCGCATGAGCTCGGTGACGGATGCGTCGGGGTGCGCGAGCAGGTGCTTGGCCGCCTGCACGACCTCGACGAGGTTGTGGGGCGCCATGTTGGTGGCCATGCCGACGGCGATGCCGCTCGCGCCGTTGACGAGCAGGTTCGGGTAGGAGGCCGGCAGCACGTCGGGCTGCTGGATGGAGTTGTCGTAGTTCGGCACGAAGTCGACGACGTCCTCGTCGAGGCCCTCGGTGAGCGACAGGCCGGCCGCGGCGAGCCGCGCCTCGGTGTAGCGCGCGGCGGCGGGGCCGTCGTCGAGCGAGCCGAAGTTGCCGTGGCCGTCGACGAGCGGCAGCCGCAGGCTGAACGGCTGGGCGAGGCGCACGAGCGCGTCGTAGATCGCGGTGTCGCCGTGCGGGTGCAGCTTGCCCATCACGTCGCCGACGACGCGCGCGCTCTTCACGTGCCCCTTCTCGGGCCGCAGCCCCATCTCGGACATCTGGAAGAGGATGCGGCGCTGCACGGGCTTGAGCCCGTCGCGCGCGTCGGGGAGGGCGCGCGCGTAGATGACCGAGTAGGCGTACTCGAGGAAGGAGTCCTGCATCTCGCTCGCGACGTCGACGTCGTCGATGCGCTCGGCGGACGCGGTGCTGTCGGATGCGGGTGGGGCGGGTGTGGCAGTCATAGGCTGACGGAATGCTACCGACGAGGGCGCCAGGATCCCGGAGCCTTGCCGACGTTCTGCGCAGCTCGTCGCTCGCGATGCGCGGTGCGCCGAACGCGCTCGGCCTGCCGGGCGTGCGGGGCGCCGTCGTGCTGCTGGTCGACGGGCTCGGCGCGGCGCAGCTCGGCCAGCGCGCGGGGCACGCGCGCACGCTCGCGACGGCGCCGGGCGGCTCGCTCGACGCGGGCTTCCCCTCCACCACGGCGGTCGCGCTCGCCACCCTCACCACCGGGGCGCTCGCCGGCGAGCACGGCATCGTCGGCTACGACGCCTACGTGCCGGGCGCCGGCGTGCGCAACCAGCTGCGCGACTGGGGCGGGGCGATGGATCCGGTGACCCACCAGCGGCTGCCGACCCTGTTCGAGCAGCAGCCGGCCGTGGTGATCGGCGAGCCGAAGCACGCGGCATCCGGCTTCACGGGCGCCGTGCTGCGGGGCGCGGAGTTCCGCGGCGGCCACGCCATGGCCGACCGCTTCGCGCTCGCCGAGCAGGCCGCGCGCGAGCGCACCCTCTGCTACCTGTACGTGCCGGAGCTCGACCGCATCGGCCACGAGCACGGCTGGCAGGGCGAGCGCTGGATCGACGCGCTCGAGCAGCTCGACGGCCACGTGCGCGACCTCGCAGCGTCGCTGCCGGCCGAGACGGGCCTCGTCGTCACCGCCGATCACGGCATGGTCGACGTCGACGCATCCGGTCACCTCATCGCCCCGGCCGAGCTGCTCGAGCCGGTCGCGCACGTGGCGGGCGAGCCGCGCTGCCTGCAGCTGCACGCGGTCGAGGGAATGACGGCGGATGCGCTGGCCGAGCCGTGGCGCGCCTGGCTCGGGGATGCGGCGTGGGTGGCGACGCGTGCCGAGGTGATCGCCAGCGGCTGGTTCGGCGCGGTGCACGAGCAGGTCGAGCCGCGCATGGGCGACGTCTTCGTCGCGGCCCGCGGCCGGCGCGCGATCTACGTGGACGAGCTCGACCCGGGCCGAGGCATGATCGGCCAGCACGGCTCGCTCACGCCCGACGAGCTGCGCGTGCCGCTGCGCCGCTTCGGCGCCTTCGCATGAGACTCCTCTAGCATGCGAGCAGCGGCGACGGCGCCGGGACGGAGGCGGACGATGGCACGAAACCACCGCGCGGCGGGCCTGCTGCCGGCTGCCGCGCTCTCCGCGGTGCTCGCGGGCTGCGCGAGCGGCCCGGTCGCGCTCGACTCGATGCAGATCGAGCAGGTCATGGAGCAGGTCGAGCTCGAGGCTCCGGATCGCGCGACCGTCGAGGAGGCGCTGCGCCTGTCGCCTGCGGGCACCATCGGGGTGCTCGACGCGCGCGAGGCGACGACGGGAGCAGAGCCTGCCGCGACGCCGATCCCGTCGCCCGGCGCCGAGCACGCCGACTGGGTCGTGGTGTCGACCTGCGGCTCGGCCGGTGCCGTGCCGTCGATCCTGCTGATGGCGCTGCCGCCGGAGGAGGTCGAAGCGTTCGTCGCAGCGCCCTGGGGCACGAACTGCGACTTCACGCAGCTGCCGCAGCCGTGACGCGGCCCCGGCCGGCGCGCGCCGCGGTCAGAGCCTGACGACCTGCCGGATCGCCCTGCCGTCGGCGAGCGTGTCGAGCGCCTCGTTCAGGTCCTCCAGCCCGATCTCGCTCGTGATCAGCGCTTCGACCGGCAGCTTCCCCTCGCGCCACAGCTGCTCGTAGCGCGGGATGTCGCGCGAGGGCACCGCCGAGCCGAGGTACGAGCCGATCACCGTGCGCGCCTCGGCCGTGAACGCGAGCGGCGACAGCGACGAGCGGGCGTCCGGATGCGGCAGCCCGACGGTCACGGTGGTCCCGCCGGGCGCGGTGAGGGCGAAGGCCGTCTCGAAGGCCCTCGGATGGCCCGCGGCCTCGATCACGAGCGGCGCGCGCAGCCCCTGTGCGACCGCGTCGTCGGGGGAGAGCGCGAGATCCGCACCGAGCTCGAGCGCGCGCTCGAGCTTCGCGGGCACCGCATCCACCCCGATCACCCTGCCGAGCCCGAGCGACGCGGCGGCCAGCAGCGCGGCCATGCCGACGCCGCCGAGCCCGACGATCACGATGTCGTCGCCCTCGACCGGCTTGCCCGCGTTGATGACGGCGCCGCCGCCCGTGAGCATGGCGCAGCCGAGCACGGCGGCGACCTGCGGCGGCACGTCGTCGCCGACCGGCACGACCGAGCGGCGGTCGAGCACCGCGTGCGTCGCGAACGCCGAGACGCCCAGATGGTGGTGCACCTCGTGCTCGCCCTCGCGCAGCCGCCGCCCGCCGCCGAGCAGCTCGCCCTCGGCGTTCGAGGCGCTGCCGCGCTCGCACGGCAGGCGGCCGTCGGTGGCGCATGCGTCGCACTCGCCGCAGCGGGGCAGGAAGGTCGTGACGACGCGCGTGCCGACGGCGACGTCGTCGACGCCCTCGCCGACCGCCTCGACGATGCCGGCCGCCTCGTGGCCCAGCAGCATCGGCATCGGGCGCGGTCGGGCGCCGTCGACGACCGAGAGGTCGCTGTGGCACAGTCCTGCTGCCTCGATGCGGATGCGCAGCTCACCGGGGCCGGGCTCGTCGAGCTCGAGCTCGACCAGCTCGAGCGGCTGCGACCGCGCGAAGGGGCGCTCGGCGCCGATCGCGCGCAGCACCGCGCCCCGGATGCGCATCAGCGCCCGTCCCAGCCCAGCACGCTGCCGTCCGGGCTCGCCTCGCGCACCACGAGCGTGCAGTCCTTGCCGCCGAATCCGTCGTCGAGCAGGCGCTGCAGCTGGTCGCGGATGAGCGTCGCGGCCGGCACCGACACACCCGCGGCCTCGGCGCCCGCCACCGCGAGCGTGACGTCCTTGTGGGCGAGCATCGCCGAGAACGAGGCGTCGAAGTTGAAGTTGGCCGCGGCGCCCGGCACGACGCCCGGCACCGGGTACCAGGTGCGCAGCGCCCACGAGTCGCCGGAGGAGACCCTGGCGACCTCGAAGAACGCCTGCGGGTCGAGGCCGAGCTGCTGGGCGAGCTGCGAGCCCTCGCTCATCGCCAGGATCGAGACGCCGAGCATCATGTTGTTGACGAGCTTCGCGGCGATGCCGTGGGTGGCCTCGCCGACTGCGAGCACGTTGCCCGCCATCGGCGTGACGATCTCCTTCGCGTCGGCGACGTCGGCCGCGTCGCCGCCGAGCATGAACGCGAGCGTGCCCGCCTCGGCGCCCTGCGTGCCGCCGGAGACGGGCGAGTCGACGAAGCGGAAGCCCCGCGAGCCGGCCTCGCCGTGGCACCAGCGCGAGGTGTCGAGGTCGACCGTCGAGGTGTCGAGGATGAGCGTGCCGGGCGCGGCGTGGTCGAAGACGCCGTCGGCCTCTGC
Source organism: Agrococcus baldri (assembly GCA_007988785.1). GTDB lineage: Bacteria > Actinomycetota > Actinomycetes > Actinomycetales > Microbacteriaceae > Agrococcus > Agrococcus baldri_A. The sequence continues at coordinate 20,234 of BJUU01000027.1, read as the reverse complement.
CAGCACGGCGCGCACGTGCTCGCCCTTCGGCAGGCTGAGGATCACGACCTCCGCGCCGTCCACCGCCTCGCCGATCGAGCCCACGGCCGTGACGCCGTGCTCCGCGGCCCCTTCGCGCAGCGCGTCCACCACGTCGTAGCCGCGCACGTCGTGGCCTGCGCTGACGAGGTGGGCGGACATCCGGCTGCCCATGTTGCCGAGCCCGATCCATGCGATTGACGTCATCGTCGATTCCTTCCCGAGGTGGTGCTCCAACGCTATCCCGTGAGCGCCGGGGCGGGCGGCAGGGAAGCCCCTGCCGCCCGCCCCGGTCGCGGTCGCCGATCGGTGATCAGACGGTGCCCTTCTCCTCCAGCAGGCGGCGACGGTCCTCATCGTCGACGTCGTGCAGCGAGATGCCCTTCGTCTCCCTGAGCGCGAGGGCTGCGATCAGGGTGATGATGCAGGCGGCCAGCAGATAGAGGGCGACGGGGATGTGGCTCTCGTACTCGCGCAGCAGCGCCGTCGCGATGACGGGCGCGAGCGAGCCGGCCACGATCGACGTGACCTGGTAGCCGAGCGAGACCCCCGAGTAGCGCATGCGCGTCGGGAAGATCTCGGCCATGATCGCCGGCTGCCCGGCGTACATCAGCGCGTGGAACGCGAGCCCGATGATGATGCCGAGCAGGATCACCGCGTCGTTGCCGGTGTTGAACATGGGGAACGCGAGGAAGCCCCACGACGCGCCCAGGATCGCGCCCGCGATGTACATCGGCTTGCGCCCCACGGTGTCGACGAAGCGCCCGACGATCGGCACGAAGATCATGTGCGCGACGTGGGCGATCGCGAGCAGGCCGAGGATGCGGCTGACCTCGTACTCGAGGAAGACCCCGAGGTAGGTGATCGAGAAGGTGACCACCAGGTAGTAGAGGATGTTCTCCGCGAAGCGCAGGCCCATGGCCGTCAGCACGCCCTTGGGGTACCGCTTGAGCACCTCGAGCACGCCGTAGCCCTGGGCCTTCGACTGCGCGACCTCCTCTCGGACGTCCTGGAAGATGGGCGCATCCTCGATCCGGGTGCGGATGTAGTAGCCGATCGCGACGATCACGACCGAGAGCCAGAAGGCGATGCGCCAGCCCCAGCTGAGGAACTGCTCGTCGGAGAGCGTCCACTGCAGGATGAGCAGCACGATCGTCGCCAGCAGGTTGCCGACCGGCACGGCCGCCTGCGGGAACGATGCCCAGAAGCCGCGCTCCTTGTTGGGGGAGTGCTCTGCCACCAGCAGCACGCCGCCGCCCCACTCGCCGCCGACCGCGAAGCCCTGCGCGAAGCGGAGCAGCACGAGCAGCGCGGGCGCCCAGTACCCGATGACGTCGAAGGTGGGCAGGCAGCCCATCAGGAACGTCGCGACGCCGACCAGGATGATCGCGACCTGCAGCAGCTTCTTGCGGCCGTACTTGTCGCCGAAGTGGCCGAACACGATGCCGCCGAGCGGGCGCGCGACGAAGCCGACGCCGTAGATCAGGAAGGCGTTGATGATCGCCGCGTACGGATCGTCGCTCGGCGGGAACATGATCAGGTTGAAGACGATCGTCGACGCGGTGGCGTAGAGGAAGAACTCGTACCACTCGACGACGGTGCCTGCCATGGATGCGGTGACGACCTTGCCGAGACCGCGCCTGCTGTTGTCTCTCGACGCGTCGTTGACGGCCGCGCCGTCGGATGACTGTGTCATGCCTACCTCCTCGTAGGTGCACGGGACTGTGCCACCGAGGAACCTAACATGACGAGCCGTTCAGGTGGTGCTGGATCTCCACCGGCGTGGCGCGGCACGCAAGCCGGGAGGGCGCCCTCGCTGGACGCCCTCCCGGTGCTGTGCGGATGCGGTGCTAGTCGTCGGTGCGCGAGCCGAAGACGATCTCGTCCCAGCTCGGCATCGCGGCGCGGCTGCCGCGCTTGCGGCCGGCCACCGGCCCCGTGCCCGTGGCCCGCTGCGGGCGCTCGTCCTCCGCCGCCGGCGCCGAGGGAGCGGGTGCCGCCTGCTCGGGCTCGACCTCGAACAGGCTCGGCTCGCTCTCGGCGGTGCGCAGCGTCGCCTCGCGCTCGCTGCGGCGACGGCGCAGCGCGTCGAGCAGCTCTGCCGTGTGGTTGGGCTGCGAGGATGCCGCGGGACGGTTGATCGCCGCGTGCTGCACGTTCTCGGGCTGGCTGCCCACCTCGCCGCCGCGCCGGCGCAGCCAGGGGTTGTCGGCCTTGGTCGGCTCCTGCGTGCGGCCGGCCTCCGCCGTCTCGGTCGCGGCCGAGGACGCCACGGCGTCCTCGAGGCCGACGCCCGGCTCCACGGGCGCCGGCGCGGAGCGGGTCGTGCCGCGCTGGATGCGGAAGGCGTCGGAGTCGAAGCGGCCGGTGTCGTGCTGCGCGGCGCGCTGCGAGATCGGCGGGGCGCCCTCGTCGAGCGTCGGCGCGGGGGCGGAGGCGGGCTCGGTCGCCGCGGCATCCGGCGTCGCGGGGCGCTGCTGGCGGTCGATCGCGCGCAGCCGCGGCACGAGCACGCTCGACGCGTCGCCCGTCTGGCTCAGCGAGGTCGCCTCCTTGCCGCGCGGCGTGAGCGTGGCCTTCTTGGGCTCGTAGCCCCAGGTCGCCTCGTGCTGGATCGCCTCGGTCGTGAAGCGCAGCCGCACCGTCCAGGCGCCGCCCTCGGCGTCCTTCCACGCGGCCCAGGACCGGTCGGATGCGCGCAGGTCGCTCAGGCGCTCGTCGATCGCGGCGCCGAAGGTCGTCTCGCCCGCGAGCGGGTCGATGTCGCCGGAGGCGACCGGGATCGAGAGGGCGGAGTCGAGCACGTGCTCGCGCTCGGCCACGACCGGCCCCTCGAAGCGCTCGATGTAGGCGAGCTCCTCGCCGGTCGACGACGCGACCTCCTCGGCGGTCATCCCGCCGCGGATCAGCGCCTGGATGTCGCGCGGACGCGCCTTGCGCTCCCGGTGGGGGATGGCCGCTGCCGGCTTGCGGTGCTCCGGCAGGGCCGCGACGGGCACGCGGAAGCGCTCGCCGGACTCCGACTCGAGGATGAGCACGTCGTCCTCGACGCCGATGACGCTCAGCTGCTGCATGTTCGTCGGTCCTTCCTGGCCTGATCTCGGATTGCGTCAGCATCCCACGCAGACCGTCGGCAGCCCGGGAATGGGGCGGGCGCGCCGCGCGTTCCACGCGGTGCACCCCTCGGGGTGCTCCCGATCTCGTCGGGGTGCAGTCGCCTCCCAGATATCAGATTTGCCTCTGCTGTCTGTTTCGTGCAGAATGTGCGCCGACGCCGCTCACCTACCCCCCAGCAAGGAATGCCAGATGGCCACCGATTACGACGCCCCGCGCAAGACCGACGACGAGAACGAGTCGATCGAGGCGCTCAAGGAGCGAGTGCCGTCGAAGAGCGTCGCGACCGACGACGACGCCGACAACCCCGGCAGCTTCGACCTCTCCGCCGCCGACCTCGCCGACGTCGAGCTCGACGTCGTCGTGCTGCCCCCGCAGGAGCACGAGTTCACGTGCGTCAACTGCTTCCTCGTCAAGGACCGCCTGCAGTTCGACCACGAGACGAAGCTCGGCCCCATCTGCGCGGAGTGCGCCTCCTGAGCTAGCCGCGGGTCTGCGCCGCCGCGATCGCTGCGGCGAGCCGCTCCGGCCGACGCGTGCTGATGACCCACGCGGGCGTCGGGTCGTCCTCGTCCGTCACCGCGACGCGCACGAGCGACCTCATCCACGGCGAGATCACGTGGTGGTCGGCCGGGTCCCAGCCGCTCCGCATCGCGGCCCTCGCGGCATCGCCGACCACCGCATCCGCCGTGCCCAGGTCGTCGACGCCGATGCGTGCCCTGCCGGCCCGCAGCTGCCCCTCGTGCAGCTCGACGACGGGCGCGCCCAGCCACAGCGCCAGCACGATGCCTGCGTACAGCACCACGGCGACGGCGATGCCGACCTCGATGCTCACCGGCAGGAACACCAGCAGCGCGGCGGGCACGATCAGCAGCAGGACGGCGAGCATCCACCACGGCGGCACGAGCCGCTCGCGGTGCGAGGGGACGGATTCCATGCCTCCATCATCGCGCCTCGGCGGGCCCCGGTTCGCCGCTCGGCCGGCGCTCGGCTAGCCTCGACTGCGATGGAGCAGGTCGAAGTCCTCATCACCGGATCGCCGGTGCCCGCATACGCGCACCCGGGAGACGCCGGTGCCGACGTGCATGCCGCAGCGGCGGTGACGCTCGAGCCGGGGCAGCGAGCGCTGGTCGGCACGGGTGTCGCGATCGCGCTGCCGGAGGGCTTCGCCGCCTTCGTGCATCCGCGCAGCGGCCTCGCGGCCAAGCACGGCATCACGATCGTGAACGCGCCGGGCACGGTCGACGCCGGCTATCGCGGCGAGATCAAGGTCAACCTGCTCAACACCGGCAGCGAGCCGCACCGCATCGAGGTGGGCGACCGCATCGCGCAGCTGGTCGTGCAGCGCGTCGAGCGCGTGCGCTTCATCGAGGTCGAGCGCCTGCCGGGATCGGATCGAGGCGAGCGCGGGCACGGATCCACCGGCCACGGCGCTGCGCCGGAGGGGATCGCACCATGACCGACACCACCGACGACCAGCAGCTGCCCGACGACGAGGAGCTGATCGAGAAGAGCGCGCCCGACGATCGCGCCGAGCTCGGGCCGCTCGACGAGTCCGAGGCGCCCGTGCGCCCCTACGTCGACCTCGGCGGCCTGCGGATCGTGCCGCGCGCCGGCATGCAGATGCGGCTCGAGGTGGAGGAGAAGACCAAGCGCATCGTCGCGGTCACGCTCGAGCATGAGGGCTCGACCGTGCAGCTGCAGCCCTTCGCGGCTCCTCGCAGCGAGGGCATCTGGGCGCCGGTGCGCGAGGTGCTGCGCGCGCAGCTCGAGCGCCAGGGCGCCACGGTCGACGAGGCCGATGGGCTGCTCGGCCCGGAGCTGCGGGCCCGCCTGCAGTCGGGGCCCGACGGCGCGCCGCGCGCCGTGCGCATCATCGGCGTCGACGGTCCGCGCTGGATGCTGCAGGGCCTCATCGGCGGTCAGGCGGCGGTCGACGACGCGAAGGCCGCAGCCGCGATCGAGCTCTTCCGCTCGACGGTCGTGTGCCGGGGCGTGGAGCCGATGCCGCCGCGCGAGCTCATCGCGCTGCGCGCGCCGAAGTCGGCCTGATGGCCGCCGGCGAGCCACGGGATCCGGCATCCCCGGAGCCTCGGGATCCGGAGCCTCGGGACCGGGCGCCGCGCGACCCGGCGCAGCAGGAGCCGGCCTTCGCCGACCAGGTCGGCGCCGCCATCCGGGGCTCGAAGCTCGGCCACCTCGACCCTGCCGCGAGGCCGAGCCCGCGCGCGCTGCTGGACGCCATGGGCGGCGCCCGCGGCCTCGTGGAGTCGCTGCTGCCGGGCATCCTCTTCCTGGTGCTCTACGCCACCACGAAGTCGGTCTGGGTCTCCGTGCTCGTGCCGCTCGCGGTGTCGATCGGCTTCGTCGCGTGGCGGGTGCTGCAGAAGGGCCAGCCCGTGCTCGCCTTCGCGGGGCTCATCGGCGTGGGGATCTCCGCCGCGGTCGCGCTGCTGACCGGGCAGGGGGAGGACAACTTCCTCTGGGGCTTCACCGTCAACACGGTCGTGGTGCTGGTGCTGCTGATCAGCATGCTGCTGCGCAAGCCGCTCGTCGGCGTCATCGCCGGTGCGCTCACCGCGACGCCCTACGCCTGGCGCACCGAGCGCGCCAAGCGCGCGGTCGCCTGGCGGGCCACGATCCTGTGGCTGATCGTCATCGGTGCGCGGCTCGCCGTGCAGGTGCCGCTCTACTTCGCCGCGCAGGCGGGCACGCCGGGAGCCGTCGAGCTGCTCGCCGCGGCGAAGATCGTGATGGGCGTGCCGCTCTACCTCGCGGCGCTGTGGGTGACCTGGCTGATGGTGCGCGCGGTGCTCGAGTCGCCGGATGCCGACACGCCAGCGGGCGCGGGGGAGACCGAGACGCGATAAGATATCTTGACGTCAAGATATCTCGCCTCGAACCCGCCCACGCGGACGGACCGAGGCATACACTCGAGGCGCAGCCAGCGCATCCCGTGAGACCCCTAAGGAGTCACCATGGCGAATCCGAACAGCTTCGACAGCAAGAGCTCGCTGTCGGTCGGAGGCACCGACTACACGCTCTACCGAATCGACAAGGTCGCGGGCCATGAGCGCCTGCCGTTCAGCCTCAAGGTGCTGCTCGAGAACCTGCTCCGCACCGAGGACGGCGCGAACGTCACGAAGGAGCAGATCGAGGCGCTCGGGTCGTGGGACGCCACGGCTGAGCCGAACGTCGAGATCCAGTTCACGCCCGCGCGCGTCGTGATGCAGGACTTCACCGGCGTGCCCTGCATCGTCGACCTCGCCACCATGCGCGAGGCCGTCGCCGAGCTCGGCGGCGACCCGAAGAAGATCAACCCGCTCGCCCCGGCAGAGCTCGTCATCGACCACTCGGTGATCGCCGACCTCTTCGGCACCGCCGACGCCTTCGAGCGCAACGTCGAGATCGAGTACCAGCGCAACGGCGAGCGCTACCAGTTCCTGCGCTGGGGCCAGACCGCGTTCGACGACTTCAAGGTCGTCCCGCCGGGCACCGGCATCGTCCACCAGGTCAACATCGAGAACCTCGCGAAGGTCACCTACGCCCGCGAGTTCGGCGGCGAGCTGACCGCCTACCCCGACACGGTCGTCGGCACCGACTCGCACACCACGATGGTCAACGGCCTGGGCGTGCTCGGCTGGGGCGTCGGCGGCATCGAGGCAGAGGCGGCCATGCTCGGCCAGCCCGTCTCGATGCTCATCCCGCGCGTCGTGGGCTTCAAGCTCACCGGCGAGATCGCCACCGGCGTGACGGCGACGGATGTGGTGCTCACGATCACCGACATCCTGCGCCAGCACGGCGTGGTCGGCAAGTTCGTCGAGTTCTACGGCACCGGCGTGGGTGCCGTGCCGCTCGCCAACCGCGCCACGATCGGCAACATGAGCCCCGAGTTCGGCTCCACCGCCGCCATCTTCCCGGTCGACGACGTGACGCTCGACTACCTGCGCTTCACCGGCCGCGACGAGCAGCAGGTGGCGCTCGTCGAGGCCTACGCCAAGCAGCAGGGCCTGTGGCACGACCCCGAGGTGGAGCCGGTCTTCTCCGAGTACCTCGAGCTCGACCTCAGCACCGTCGTGCCCTCGATCGCCGGCCCGAAGCGCCCGCAGGACCGCATCGAGCTGTCGAAGGCGAAGTCGCAGTTCTCGAAGGACATCCACGACTACGCCACGGCCACCACGAGCAACGACGTCGTCGACCTCGAGTCGAAGCACTCGTTCCCGGCATCCGACCCCGGCGCCGCTCCCGGCCAGGAGGACCCGGACACCCGCGAGGTGCACATCAACAGCGGCATCCCCGCCGGGCTCTCGAAGCCGGTCGAGGTCACCGGCCCGGACGGCCAGGCCTACACGCTCGACAACGGCGCCGTCACCATCGCCGCCATCACCTCGTGCACGAACACGTCCAACCCCTCGGTCATGCTCGCCGCCGGCCTGCTGGCCCGCAAGGCGATCGAGAAGGGCCTCAAGGCGAAGCCGTGGGTCAAGACGACCCTGGCGCCGGGCTCGAAGGTCGTCACCGACTACTACGACAAGTCGGGCCTGACGAAGGACCTGGACGAGCTGGGCTTCTATACCGTCGGCTACGGCTGCACGACCTGCATCGGCAACTCGGGACCGCTCATCGAAGAGGTCTCCGCCGCGGTCAACGAGCACGACCTCGCCGTCACCGCGGTGCTCTCGGGCAACCGCAACTTCGAGGGCCGCATCAACCCCGACGTGAAGATGAACTACCTCGCGTCGCCGCCGCTCGTGATCGCCTACTCGCTCGCGGGCACGATGGACTTCGACTTCGAGCAGCAGCCGCTGGGCAAGGACAAGGAGGGGAACGACGTCTTCCTCGCCGACATCTGGCCCTCCGCCGACGAGGTGCAGTCGACGATCGACTCGTCGATCGACACCGAGATGTTCGACAGGCAGTACGCCGCGGTGTTCGACGGCGACGAGCGCTGGCAGAGCCTGCCGACGCCCGACGGCGACGTCTTCGAGTGGGACGCCGAGTCCACCTACGTGCGCAAGCCCCCGTACTTCGAGGGGCTCACCATGGAGCTGACGCCCGTCGCAGACATCCAGGGCGCGCGCGTGCTGGCCGCGCTGGGCGACTCGGTCACGACCGACCACATCTCGCCCGCCGGCGCGATCAAGGCCGACAGCCCGGCAGGGCGCTACCTGACCGAGCACGGCGTCGAGCGCAAGGACTTCAACTCCTACGGCTCCCGCCGCGGCAACCACGAGATCATGATCCGCGGCACCTTCGCGAACATCCGCCTGAAGAACCAGCTGCTCGACGGCGTCGAGGGCGGCTTCACGCGCGACTTCACGCAGGCCGACGCCCCGCAGGCGGCGATCTACGACGCATCCGTCAACTACCAGCAGCAGGGTACGCCCCTGGTCGTGCTGGGCGGCAAGGAGTACGGCTCGGGCTCGAGCCGCGACTGGGCCGCCAAGGGCACGAACCTGCTGGGCGTCAAGGCCGTCATCACCGAGTCGTTCGAGCGCATCCACCGCTCCAACCTCATCGGCATGGGCGTCGTGCCGCTGCAGTTCCCGGAGGGCGAGTCGTGGGCGTCGCTGGGCCTCGACGGCACCGAGTCGATCTCGATCTCGGGCCTGACCGAGCTCAACGAGGGTCGCACCCCGAAGACGGTGCACGTCGTCGCCGAGCCGACCGAGCACAGCGCCGAGGGCAAGCAGACCGTCGAGTTCGACGCGGTGGTGCGCATCGACACCCCCGGAGAAGCCGACTACTACCGCCACGGCGGCATCCTGCAGTACGTCCTCCGCTCGCTGGTCTGATCCAGCCCGGCCGCGACGGCCCCGTCCTCCATGCGAGGGCGGGGCCGTTCCGCGTCGCGGGGCGCGCGCGGGACTACGATGGAGGGATCATGGCGATCCTCGAGCAGATCACGGGCCCGCGGGACCTCGACCGGCTCTCGAAGGCCGAGCTGACCGAGCTCGCCGCCGAGATCCGGGCCTTCCTCATCCGCGAGGTCGCCCGCACGGGCGGCCACCTCGGCCCCAACCTGGGCGTCGTCGAGCTGACCGTGGCGATGCACCGGGTGTTCCACTCGCCGCGCGACGCCTTCGTGTTCGACACCGGCCACCAGTCCTACGTGCACAAGCTGCTCACCGGCAGGCAGGACTTCTCGCGCCTGCGGCAGAAGGGCGGCCTGGCCGGCTACCCCCAGCGCGCCGAGAGCGAGCACGACATCGTCGAGTCGAGCCACGCATCCTCCTCCCTGTCCTGGGCGGACGGCATCAGCCGCGCCTTCGACATCACCGGCCAGCGCGACCGCGCGGTCGTCGCCGTCGTCGGCGACGGCGCGCTCACCGGCGGCATGACGTGGGAGGCGCTCAACAACATCTCCGACGACAACCGGCGCCGGCTCGTGATCGTCGTGAACGACAACGGGCGCTCCTACGCGCCCACCATCGGCGGCATGGCGCGCTTCCTCAACGGGGTGCGCACGCAGCGCTCCTACCGCACGCTGCGCGGCAGCTCCGAGCGCGCCTTCTCGAGGCTCGGCCACCCGGGCCGCGCGATCTACCGCGGCGTGCGCGGCGCCACGCACGGCTTCCTCTCCCGGTTCGTGAACAACGAGGCGCTCTACTCCAACCTCGACATCAAGTACCTCGGCCCCATCGACGGGCACGACGTGGCGGCGCTCGAGGAGGCGCTGACGCAGGCGCGCGACTACGGCTCGCCCGTCATCGTGCACGTCATCACGCAGAAGGGCCAGGGCTTCGATCCGGCCATCAACGACGAGGCCGACCGGTTCCACGCCGTCGGCCAGATCGACCCGGAGACCGGCGAGGCGATCGCGAGCGCCGGCCGGCCCTCCTGGACCTCCGTGTTCGCCGACGAGCTCGTCGCGATCGCGCGCGAGGACGAGCGCATCGTCGGCATCACCGCCGCCATGCTGCGGCCGACCGGGCTCGACCGGCTCGCCGCCTACGACGCCACCCGGGTGCTCGACGTCGGCATCGCCGAGCAGCACGCCGTCACCACCGCCGCCGGCCTCGCCTTCGGCGGCCTGCACCCCGTGGTCGCCATCTACGCCACCTTCATGAACCGCGCCTTCGACCAGGTGCTCATGGACGTCGCGCTGCACCGGGCCGGCGTCACGTTCGTGCTCGACCGCGCCGGCGTGACGGGCCCCGACGGCCCCAGCCACCACGGCATGTGGGATCTCGCGCTGCTGCAGTTCGTGCCCGGCATCCGCCTCGCCGCGCCGCGCGATGCCGCGCGCCTCGAGGAGCAGCTGCGCGAGGCCGTGGCGGTCGACGACGCGCCCACGGTCATCCGCTACCCGAAGGGCTCGGTGCCCGACCGGCTCGACGCCGTGCGGCGCACCGAGGACGGCGTCGACGTGCTGCTCGAGGCGCCGCATCGCGACGTGCTCATCATCGCGATCGGCTCCTTCGCGCATCTTGCGATGGATGTCGCGCAGCGGGTGCAGGCGCAGGGCATCGGCGTCACCGTCGTCGACCCGCGCTGGGTGGTGCCGGTGCCGGCCTCGGTCGTCGAGCTCGCGCGAGCGCACCGCATCGTCATCACGCTCGAGGACGGGGTGCGCGTCGGCGGGATCGGCACGCGCGTGCGGCAGGAGCTGCGCGCCGCGGGCGTCGACACCGCCGTCGACGAGCTCGGCCTGCCGGATGCGTTCATCGACCACGCGGAGCGCGGCGAGATCCTCGAGGACGTCGGGCTCTCGGCGCAGACGATCGCGCGCAACATCGTGCAGCAGGTGCTCGGCACCGGCCGGCTGCCCATCGCCCGCTCGCTCCCCGGCGAGCGCGCGCTGGGGCTGGGCGAGGTGCAGGAGCGCGCGCACCGCCTCTCGAACGACTGACGGTTCTCCACAGCGCCGGTCCGGGCGCTGACGCGGAGGCGGACGGATGCGGTTCCCTGCCCGGCATGGACGACAACACACCGCGTGATGACACGCTCGACGAGGTCGCCGCGCTCGTGCAGCACGGCATCGTGCCACGACTCTGGATCTTCCTCATCGACCCCGACGGCACGCTGCGCCGCGACCTGCAGCAGATCGACGGGACCCCCGTCTCGCCCGACGCCTACGCCGTGCTGGCGCTGCGGGGCATCCTCGGCCACGTGCTCGACGTCGACCAGGAGGTGGTGTTCGTGATCGAGCGACCGGCAGGACCGCGGCCGAGCCCCGACGACTGGGCCTGGCACGACGCCATCGTGCGCGCCGCCGGCGGCATCCCGGTGCCGCTGCGGGGCGTGCTGCTCGCGCACCTCGACGGCGTCGACGTGCTCGAACCGCGTACATTGGCGGCATGACGTGGCTGCGCAGTCCCGGTGCTGACGACGACAAGCGCTCGATGGGCGTGCTCGGCGTCGTGACCGGCTCGGTGCGCTACCCCGGGGCCGCGGTGCTGGGCGTCGAGACCGCGTGGCGCACGGGCATCGGCTACGTGCGGCTGTGGGCCCCGCGGCGCGTGCAGGACCTCGTGCTCGCCAGGAGGCCCGAAACGGTGTGCCACGCGATGGACGAGACCTCCGGCAGCGTCGACGCCTGGCTGCTGGGCTCCGGGCAGGATGCGCGCGAGCGCGACCCGGCACTGCGCGCGCTGCTGCTCGAGGCGCTCGGCAGCGGCGCGCCCTGCATCGTGGACGCCGGGGCGCTCGACCTGGTGCGCGGCCACGCCGGCCCGACGATCATCACGCCGCACGACGGCGAGCTCGCGCGCCTCCAGGGGGCGCGCGAGAAGCCCCTCGACCGGGCTGCCGCAGCCGCTCGCGTGGCGGCCGAGCTCGACGCCGTCGTGGTCGCGAAGGGGGCGCCGACGCACGTGGTGACGCCGGACGGCGCCTGCACCACGATCGCGGCGCGCACGCACCGGCTCGCGACGGCGGGGACGGGCGATGTGCTCGCCGGCGTGCTCGGCGCGCTCGTGGCCGGCAGCGCCGCCTTCGCGGCCGCCGGCGACTCGCTCGCCTCGATGGCCGCCGAAGGCGTCGAGCTGCACGGCGAGGCGGCCGCGCTCGCCGCCGCCGACGCGCGACCCATCACCGCGCTCGACGTCGCAGAGCACCTGCCGGCGGCCGTCGCCGCGCGGCTCAGCCGCTGACGCGCGCCAGCAGCCCCGTCAGCACGAGCTCGCGCACGCGGGGGAGCAGGTCGGCGGCGAGCACCTCCGGGTCGACCTCCAGCAGGCCGGCGATCGCGGCGATGAGCCTGCCGACGGCGAGCTCCCCGTCGCACGCCCCGACGAGCGCCGCCAGCGCCGTGTCGACCGACAGCGTGCGAGCCAGCGCACCGCCCTGCCGCAGCTCGATCACGTTCGGCCCCGCGGCGCCCGGCAGCTGGTGGCGCGCCTCGGTCACATCCGGCGCCGTCACCAGATGCTCGCGGGCGAGCGCCTCGTCGTCGAGCATCGCGAGCCAGGCGGCCGCGTCGAAGGCCGCGCTCAGGTGCTCGGCAGCATGCTCGAGCCGCACCGCCTGCGGCACGGCCTCGAACCGCTGCAACGTCGTGGTGCCGTCGGCGGGCCGCCGCAGCGCCAGCCAGCCCATGCCGATCGCGCCGACATCGCGGGCCTCGAAGTCGTCGAGCCAGGCGTCCAGCAGCCGATCGTGCTGCTCGTCGCGGGGGAGGGTGCCGCCGTCGCGCAGCCACAGCTCCGCATAGCCGACCGGGTCGAGCGACTCGCGTTCGATCGCCCACGCGTCGAGCTCGGCTGCCGGGATCCACGCCCGTGCTCGCTCGAGCCCGGCGGCGGTGCCGATCGTCTCCCAGTTGCCGAGCAGGCGCGCGTGCCCGCCTGGCTCGAGGTGCGCCGCGAGACCGGCGACGACCGAGGCCATGAGCGCATCTCCTGCGGCCCCGCCGTCGCGGTACTCGTAGGCGGGCACGCCCTCGGTGCGCGGGGTGATGACGAACGGCGGGTTCGACGCGACGAGCTCGAAGCGCTCGCCCGCGACCGGCTCGTACAGCGAGCCCAGGCGCGTCTCGATGCCGTCGACGCCGTTGAGGGCTGCGGTCAGCTCGGTGCAGCGCAGCGCTCGCTCCGAGACGTCGGTGGCGACCACGCGGGCCGCGACGCGGCGCAGGTGCAGCGCGATGACGCCGCAGCCGGTGCCCAGATCCAGCGCCGAGCCGACCTCTGCGGTCGGCAGGAGCGCGGCGAGCGTGCGCGCGGCTCCGCCGACGCCCAGCACGTGATCGGGTCGCAGCGGCCACACGCCCGCGAGCTCGTCCAGGTCGCTCACGATCCACCACTCGCCGCTGCCGCGGGCATCGCGGTAGGCGTAGGGGCGGATCGCCAGCAGCGGAGCGACCGTCGCGCCGCGGCGCTCGACGACGCCGAGCGCGACCGCGCCGTCGACGCCGAGCGCGGGCAGCGCATCCGCCATCTCCTGCTCGTCGACGGCATCGCCGAGCCAGAGCGCGCGCAGCAGGGTGGCGAGCGCGCCGGGCTGCCGCAGCGCCGCGCGGCGGGCGGGCTCGGCGACCATGCGGCGCAGCGCCGCCTCGGGATCAGCCCCGACCATCGCCGCGACGCCCCCGCCGGTGAAGCTCGCGGCTGCGAGATCACGGGCGAGGGCGTCGACGAGGGAGCGGTCGTGCATCGCTCCAGTCTGCCGGATCCTCAGGCCTTGGGGCCCTCGATGCGCGGGCTGTGGAAGGTGCCGCCGAACACGCGCTCGGAGGCGCCGACCCGGTCGAGGTAGGGCGTGATGCCGCCCATCTGGAAGGGCCAGCCGGCGCCGAGGATCATGCAGAGGTCGATGTCCTCCGCCGCCTCGACCACGTGGTCGTCGAGCATGCGCTTGATCTCGTCGGCGAGCCCGTCCTCGATGCGCAGGCGCAGCTCGTCGACCGTGAGCGGCTTCGCGTCCGCGGGGGTGTGCTTCGCGACGATCTTCCTGGCGCGCTTGTCGATGCCCTTCGCCTCGCCCTTGCCGTCCTTCTCGAGCAGGACGCCCTCCTCGGCGAGCTCGTGCAGCGCCGTCGACTCGAAGAAGCGATCCGGGAAGGCCCCGTGGTGCGTGTCGAGCACGTGCGCCCCGACCTTGAGCCCGACGAGGTCGAGCAGCACGAACGGATCCATCGGGAACCCGAACGCCCGCTGCGCCTCGACGACGTCCTCGAAGGAGGAGCCCTGCTCGACGGCGTGCATGGCCTCGCCCAGCAGCTTCGCGAGGATGCGGTTGACGACGAAGCCGGGGGTGTCGCGCGTGATGACGGCGTTCTTCTTCAGGTCCTTCGCGACCCGCATGGCGGTGGCGAGGGTGGCGTCGTCGGTCGAGCCCGTCCTGACGACCTCGATGAGCGGCATGACCGCGACCGGGTTGAAGAAGTGGAAGCCCACCAGCCGCTCCGGGTGGTCGAGCACCGAGGCCATCGCCTCGATGGACAGGCCGGAGGTGTTCGTCGCCAGCACCGCCTCGGGGCTCAGGTGCGGCTCGATCTCGCGGAAGACCTGCTGCTTGACCCCCAGCTCCTCGAAGACCGCCTCGATGACCCAGTCGCAGTCGGCGAAGTCGGCCTTGTCGACGGTGCCGGAGATGAGCGCCTTGAGGCGCTGCTGCTCGTCGCTCGAGACGCGACCCTTCGAAGCCAGCGTGTCGATCTCGCCGTGGATGCCCGCGACCGCCGCGTCGACGCGCGCCTGGTCGAGGTCGGTGATCACGACCGGCACCTGCAGGCGGCGGACGAACAGCAGCGCGAACTGGCTCGCCATCAGGCCCGCGCCGATGATGCCGACCTTCGCGACCTTCTTCGCGAGCGCCTTGTCGGGGGCGCCGGCCGGTCGCTTGGCGCGCTTCTGCACCAGGTCGAAGGCGTAGATGGAGGCCACGAACTGGTCGCCGGGGATGAGATCCGCGAGCGCGGCATCCTCGGCGGCGAAGCCCGCCGCGCGATCGTTCTTCCGCGCCAGCTCCATGATGTCGAGCGCGCGGTAGGGCGCCAGCGGCACCGTGCCGAGCTTCTTCTCGAGCGTCTCGCGGGCGATCTTCAGCGCGATCGGCCACTTCACGGTGCGCTCGAGCGTGCCGGGCGCGTGCGGCCGCTCGACCTTCTTGCCGCCCAGCACCGCGTCGGCCCACGCGAGCGACGACTCCAGGTAGGTCGCGGGACCGAAGATCGCGTCGGCGATGCCGAGCTCGAACGCCTCCTGCGGCTTCAGCACCCGGTTCTGCTTCAGGGGGTTCTCGATCACGACCTTGAGGGCGCGCTCGATGCCGATCAGGTTCGGCAGGATGGTCGCGCCGCCCCAGCCCGGCACGAGGCCCAGGAAGGTCTCGGGCAGCGCCACCGCGGGCGCCGCCGCGTTGATGGTGCGGTAGTCGGCGTTGAGCCCGATCTCGAGGCCACCGCCGAGCGCGAGGCCGTTGATGAACACGAAGGTCGGCACCGGCGCCTTGTGCAGCAGGCCGAGCACGCGGTGGCCGAGCTTCGGCAGCTCCGCGGCCGTCGCGCGGTCGGGAAGGCTGCCGACGTTCGACAGGTCGGCGCCGGCGGCCAGGAAGTAGGGCTTGCCGGTGACGGCGATCGCGTCGATCTCGCCCTTCGAGGCGCGAGCGCGCTGCGCCTCGAGCACGTCACCGTACTCGAACAGCGTGGCGGGGCCGAGCGTCGTCGGGCGCGTGTGGTCGCGGCCGTTGTCGAGGGTCACGAGCGCGAGCGTCCTGCCGGACGCGAGCGTGACGTCGCGCACGAGGCTGTGCGTGACGACCTCGTCGAACTCGGCGGCTGCGAGCAGCGGGAACTCGTCGCGGATGGCCATCAGTTGCCCTTTCCGTAGCGCTTGTGGTGGGGGTTCTCCCAGATGACGGTGCCGCCCTGCCCGAGACCGACGCACATCGCGGTGACGCCGTAGCGCACGTCGGGACGCTGCTCGAACTGGCGGGCGAGCTGCAGCATGAGGCGCACGCCGGAGGAGGCGAGCGGGTGCCCGATGGCGATCGCGCCGCCCCACGGGTTGATGCGCGCGTCGTCGTCGTCGATCCCGAAGTGATCGGTGAACGAGAGGATCTGCACGGCGAAGGCCTCGTTGAGCTCGAACAGCCCGATGTCGTCGATCGACAGGCCGGCCTTGCGGAGCGCCTTCTCGGTCGAGGGCACGGGGCCGATGCCCATGATGTCGGGCTCGACGCCGGCGAAGGCGAACGAGACCATGCGCATCTTGGTGCTCAGGCCGAGCTCCTTCGCCGCCGAGGACGACGCGATGATCGACATGGTCGCTCCGTCGTTGAGGCCGGATGCGTTGCCCGCGGTCACGCGGCCGTGGTCGCGGAAGGGCGTCTTCAGGCCAGCCAGGCCCTCCATGGTGGTCTCGGGTCGCGGCGCCTCGTCGGCGCTCGCCAGGCCCCAGCCCTGCTCGGACTGCGTCGCGACCGGGATGAGGTCGGGCTGGATGTTGCCGGCGGCGAGCGCGGCCGCGTACTTCTGCTGCGAGCGCATCGCGTAGCGGTCGGAGCGCTCCTTCGTCAGCTGCGGGAAGCGGTCGTGGATCCGCTCGGCGGTCTTCCCCATGTTGAGCGCATCCATCGAGACGAGCTTCTCGCTCACGAAGCGCGGGTTGGGGTCGGCGTCGAGTCCCATCGGGTGGCGCCCCATGTGCTCGACGCCGCCGGCGATCGCCACGTCGTAGGCGCCGAAGGCGACGCCGCCGCCGACGGCCGCGACGGCGGTCATGGCGCCCGCGCACATGCGGTCGATCGCGTAGCCGGGCACCGTCACGGGCAGGCCCGCGAGCATGCCGACCGTGCGGCCGAGGGTGAGTCCCTGGTCGCCGGTCTGCGTCGTGGCCGCGATGGCCACGTCGTCGATGCGGTCGAGCGGCAGGTTCGGATTCCGCTCGAGCAGCCCGGTGAGCGCCTTGACCGCAAGGTCGTCAGCACGGGTCTGCCAGTACATGCCCTTCTCGCCCGCGCGCCCGAATGGGGTGCGGACGCCGTCCACGAACACGACGTCGTCGTTGGCCACGATGCCTCCTGATTGGGTGGTTGCGGCACCAGTGTAGGAACGGCGTCCAGGGGCTCGCCCTGCGGTTGCCGGTTCCTACGAGTCGGTGTCCGAGGGCTCCGGAACCGCTTGGTCTGCCTCTACAAAGGCAGCGGCGATCCTCTGTGCGATCGCGGCAACCTGCCACGGCCGCGCCTCGCGCGCGCGCAGCACCTCGGCGACGGCGTCGGGCGTCGGCGCGGTCGGCTCCCATGCCACGCGGCGCAGGGTGTCGGGCATCAGCAGGTTCTCGGAGGGCATCGAGAGCTCGTCCGCTGCCGCCTGCACGGCGGCGCGCGCGGCCTTCAGCCGGGCGTCGGCCTCGGGGCGGCGGTTCTTCCAGAAGCGCGGGGGCGGGGGCTCGTCGGAGCGCACGCGCAGCTGCGGCAGCTCCTCGGTCGCGCGGCCGCGCTCGATCGCCGACCACCACCGGTCGAGCTCCGAGCGGCTCGCGCGGCCCGAGAAGTCCTTGCGCGCTGCCAGCCGGCCCTTGCTGTCGACGTCGGCGGTGACCGCGGCCATGAGCGAGCGGTCGGGCACCAGCCGGCCCGGCGCGGTGTCGGTCGAGCTGGCGAGCGCGTCGCGGGCGAGCCAGAGCTCGCGGGCGACGGCGAGCTGGCGCCGGTCGCGGATCGTGTGGATGCCAGAGAGCCGCCGCCAGGGCTCGGCGGCGGGCGGCTTGGGCCGCCGCTCGAGGGCGTAGGCGAACTCCTGCGCGGCGATCTCCTGCTTGCCCTGCTGCTCGAGCTCGGCCGCCAGCGCATCCCGCGCATCCGGCAGCACCTCGACGTCCAGGGCCGCGTACTCGAGCCAGGCGCGTGGGATCGGGCGCGTCGACCAGTCGCTCGCGCCGTGCTCCTTGCGCAGCCGCAGGCCGACGAGGCGCTCGGTGACGGCGGCGAGCCCGACGCGCTCGAAGCCCGCGAGCCGCGCGCCCAGCTCGGTGTCGAAGAGCGTCGCGGGCTCGAGGCCCACCTCGCGCAGGCAGGGAAGATCCTGGCTGGCCGCGTGGATGATCCACTCCTCGCCGCCGATCGCCTCCTGCACGGGCGACAGGTCGGCGAAAGCGGTCGGGTCGATGAGCACGGTGCCGGCGCCGCGACGGTGCAGCTGCACGAGGTAGGCGCGCGCCGAGTAGCGGAAGCCGTTCGCCCGTTCGGCGTCGACCGCGACGGGCCCGGTGCCGCCGCGAAGGCGCTCGACGGCCGCCGCGAGCGCCGCGTCGTCGACGATCACCTCGAGCGGGCCGACAGCCCTCGCCTCCGGCAGCTCGGGCTGCGTCGGCTCGGGCTGCGCTTCGGCGCCGGCCGTCTCGGGCGGCGCCTCAGCCACGGGTGCGCCGATGCGCGTCGAGCCCGGTGGCGCCGGGCTGCACGGGCAGGCCCGCGATGGCGCACAGCATGTCGGTCCAGGCCGTCAGGTGGGCGCCGAAGTCGTGGCCGGTGGGCGTCCAGGAGGCGCGCAGCTCGATCTGCGCGCCCTCGCCCTGCGCCGCGAGCTCGCCGAAGCCGGTGGAGAGGATGCGCGTGGCGGTGCCCGACTCGGAGTGGTACTCGGCGCCGCGCTGCTCGAGCGCCTCGAGCAGGTAGGTCCACGTCACCTCCGCCAGGAACGGGTCGATGCCGATCTCGGGATCCTGCGAGGCCTGCGTGAAGCTCACGACCCGGAAGTCACCGCCCCATGCCTCGGGCTCCTCGGGGTCGTGCATGAGGATGAAGCGGCCGGTGCCGAGGTCGGAGTCCCTGCCGTGCACGGGCGCGCCGACATCCGCGGCGATCGCGAAGGAATGCGGCGCGATGCGGCCGGGCGCCGGGATCTCGCGCACCGAGAGCTCGCTGCGGAGCTCTGCTCGACGCATCGCCTCGACAGCAGCGCGGAACGCCTCAGGCTCGGGGGCGGGTGCTGCACTGCTCGTGTCCACCCGGCAAGACTACGATTCCCCCGTGACCACCGAAGCGAGGCGCGCCGCCGCAGCCGAGCGGCACGGGGGACGGCTGGCGCTGATCGCCGGCGGAGCGGTCGTCGCGGGGGCGGCGCTGGCCGTCACGGGCGTGTCGGCCGTGCTCGGCTCGATGCTCGTGACGCCGCCGCGCAAGCCGGTCGACGACATCACGGTGCTGGGCGTCGACGAGCGGGGCGTGCGGCTCGGGCGCACGCCCGACACCGGGCTGCCGGGCCTCTACGCGCTGTGGGTCGGCCAGAAGCTCGCGGTGGTCGGAGGGGTCGTCGCGCAGGATGCGCGCAGCGTCACGCGCGCCGTCGATCGCCGCACGCGCGGGCTGCTGGAGGGCGTCGGCTCGGCGCGTTGGTCGGGCTACGCGCTGTACAAGCCCAAGCAGGTGACCGACACGGTCGAGCGCGTCGACGTGCCGACCGAGCTCGGGCCGGCGCCGGCGTGGATCATGGGCGATCAGGATGCGACCACCTGGTGCGTGCAGGTGCACGGCCGCGGCGTCACCCGGCGCGAGACGATCCGCGCCGCACCCATCTACCTCGAGCGCGGCATCCCCGTCATGGCCGTCTCGTACCGCAACGACACCGAGGCGCCGCCGAGCACCCACGGCAAGTACCGCCTGGGCCTGGACGAGTGGCGCGACGTCGACGACGCGATCGACTTCGCGGTCGCGCGCGGTGCGGAGCGCGTCGTGCTGCAGGGCTGGTCGATGGGCGGGCAGATCGCGCTGCAGGTCGCACGGCGCTCCCGCCACCGGCGACGCATCGTCGGCGTCGTGCTCGACTCGCCGGTGGTCGGCTGGCGGCCGACGCTCCAGCTGCAGGTCGCGCTCGTGCGGATGCCCGCGTGGCTGGTCGACACCGCCGTCGGGCTGCTGGAGTCGCCCGCCGCGGTGCTCAGCGGCAGCCGCAGCCTCGACTTCGACGAGCTCGACAACGTGCTGCACGCCGACGCCCTGTCACAGCCCATCCTGCTGCTGCACTCGGCCGACGACGGCTACGTGCCGGCGGATGCATCGCGGGCGCTGGCGGCGGCGCGGCCGGATCTGGTGGAGTACCACGAGTGGCGCACCGCGAGGCACACGAAGCTGTGGAACCTCGATCGCGCGCGCTACGAGCGCGAGGTGCGGGCCTGGCTGGATGCGCGGGGGATCACGGGGATCGGCTAGAT
>BJUU01000026.1 GCA_007988785.1 Agrococcus baldri | reverse complement strand
TGGGCCGATGGTCTCGAGCGCGCGTGCGGAGCAGATCGCGGCACGGCGCCGCGAAGTCGTCGAGCAGCTCGCCGGCCTCGAGCAGCAGCTCACCGAGCTGCGCACGCTGCGCGAGGGCCTCTCCGACGACGACGAGCATGACCCCGACGGCGTCTCGCTGTCGTCGGAGTGGTCGCGGCTCGAAGGCCTGAAGCAGTCGCAGCGGGATGCGCTCGCGGCGATCGACGCCGCCGCCGCCCGCCTCGAGCGCGGCGACGACGGCATCTGCGAGGTGTGCGGCAGGCCGATCGCGCCCGAGCGGCTCGAGGCGCGCCCGGACGCGACGACCTGCATCAGCTGCGCGCGCTGATCACGCCCGCTCGATCGGCATCCACAGCTCGCAGCTCGCGTGGCTCTCGGTGAGCTCGAGGTAGCGCAGGATCGTCGGGCCGGGCCGCAGCCGCCACGGGTTCGACGGGAACCAGTCGGTCGCCGTCGCCGCCCACATGCGCTGCAGCTCGTCCGGGAACGGCCCTCGCGCGGCGAACACGGCCCACTGGCCCGCCTCGACCCGGATCGTGTCCAGGTCGTCCGGCACGGACGCATCCGCCGTCATCGCGACGCCGTGCAGGTACGTGAGCGTCGAGCCCTCGGGCGCATCGGGCTCGAGCCCGTGCGTGACCGCGAGGATGCCGGCGGGCTCGGTGCCGCTGAGCGCCTTGAGCCGCGCGTGCTCCTCGGGCGCGATCGCGGCGATGTGCGCCTGGATGTGCGGGTTGACGCCGACGTGCATGAGCGGCACCCGCGCGGCGTGGCCGGCGAGCACGAGCTCGGGTCGGTCGGTGATGGTGACGTCCATCGTGGTGCTCCCTTCGACGCTCAGGCGGAACCGGAGCGTGGGTTGTGTGCTGAGCGGGCCCCCGTCACGGCGCACGTCCGCCGGCGCGGTGCCGTGCACCGCCCGGAACGCGCGCCCGAACGCCTCGACGGAGCCGTAGCCGTAGCGCACCGCGACGTCGAGCAGGTTCGGGGCACCGGCAGCCAGATCCGCGCCCGCGAGCGTCATGCGACGACGGCGGGCGTACTCCGACAGCGGCATCCCCGCGAGCGCGGAGAACATCCTGCGCAGGTGGTACTCGGTCGTGCCGTGCTCGCGCGCGAACCGGGCGACGTCGATCGTCTCGTCGAGGCTGCGCTCGACCAGCTCGACCAGGGCGTTGAGCGTGCCGATCATGGGGTCCTTCCTGTCCCGACCATCCTTCGCGCTGCAGCCGCGCCGCACCCGATCGGCGCGGTCCGGTGCGATCGGGTGCCATGATCCCGGATGCGCCGGTGCCGGCGCGTGCGCGGGCTCCGGCGGTGCGCTCAGCCGCGTCGACCATGCTGTCTGGGTGACCGACGACTACCGGATCGAGGGCGCGGCGGTGCACGGCATCGCCGATCTCTACGCACAGCTGGATGCGCTGCTGATGGCGGATGCGTCGTGGACGCTGGGGCCGAGCCTCGACGCGCTGCACGACGTGCTCCACCGCTTCGACGGCGAGGGCGCCACCTTCGTGTGGGCCGACCACGAGCACAGCCGCGAGGCGCTGGGCGTGGAGGAGACCCGCCGCTGGCTGCAGGCCAAGCTCGATCAGCCGGGCAGGTTCGATCAGCCGCGCATCCGGCGCCAGCTCGACGAGCTGCTGGCAGGCACCGGCACGACCTACTTCGAGCTGGTGCTCGAGGTCTTCGCCGAGCATCCCGGCATCCGGCTCGAGCTGCGCTGAGGCCGGGCGTGGACGGCCGCGCGTACCGGTGCCGTCAGCCGGTGCCCGGCAGGTCGACCCCCGTCTCCCGCGCGCAGAGCGCCCACACCGCATCCGCCGCCGAGTCGTCGCGCGCGAGCGCCGACGGCTGCTCCCCTGCGGGGCGACCGCGCCACCGTCGCCAGCCGTCGGGCCCGAGGTAGGTCAGCGGGGGCAGCTCGGCGACCGCGGCGGCGAGCAGCGGCAGTGCCCCTGCGGCCGGCGGCTGCGCGATCGGCCTGGTGACCTCGGTGACGATGCGGTCGAGCAGTGCGACGCCCGTGACGTTCTGGATGTTCGTGTGCGACCAGCCGGGGTGCGCGAGCTGCACGTCGACGCCGCTGCCGCGCAGCTGCAGCCGGCGCTGCAGCGCACGGGCCCACAGCATGTCGCCGAGCTTCGACTGGGCGTAGGCGGCGCTGATCGACCAGCGGCGATGCCGGAAGTGCGGGTCGCGCGCATCGATGCGGCCGGCGCGGTGCGCGCCCGAGCCGACGACGACGACGCGGCCGCGCACCCGATCGGCGATCTGGCAGGTGAGCGCGAAGGGGCCGAGCAGGTTGGTGCCCAGCACCAGCTCGAAGCCGTCGCGGGTCTCCCGGCGGCGGGGCGTCACGGCGCCCGCGTTGTTGACGAGCACGTCGACCGGTTCGTCGAGCGCCTCGGCGAAGGCGCGGATCGACGCCAGGTCGGCCAGGTCGAGCGGCAGCACTCGCGCCTGAGCGCCGATCGCGCGCAGCTCGGCCTCGACCTCGGCACCGCGCTCAGCGTCGCGGGCCGGCAGGATCACCCTGGCGCCGGCGCGCGCTGCGGCCCGCATCACCTCGCGGCCGATCCCGTTCGTCGCCCCGGTGACGAGCCAGGTGCGGCCGCTCTGGCTCGGGATGCGGCCGGCACGGAGGTCGTCCGGCAGCTGCGGTGGGCGCTCGTCCATGCCTCGAACGCTACCTGCCGCCAGGCTCGGCGGACGCCGGCTGCGCCCGTCGCCGACACCCTCCATCACGAGCGCATGGACGAGGTCGGCTGAGAGCGCATGCATCCCCGCATGGGACACACTCGTCTCGTGGACGACCTGCAGGTGCCGCCTTGCCCGGGAGCGCCGCGCGGCCTTCGGGTGCCGGCAGCGGAGCTCCTCGAGCAGTTCTCGCGCTCGTCCGGGCCGGGAGGCCAGGGGGTGAACACCACCGACTCGCGGGTGCAGCTCAGCCTCGACCTGTCGACCACGAGCGCGCTGAGCGACGCGCAGCGCGAGCGCGCGCTGGGGCGGCTCGCTGTGCGGCTGACCGGCACGGTGCTGACCGTCAGCGCCTCCGAGCACCGATCGCAGCTGGAGAACCGGAATGCCGCGCGGCGCCGCATCGTCGCGCTGCTCCGCGACGCCGTGGCGCCCGCCACGGCGCGGCGCGCGACCCGGCCGACGAAGGGTTCGCAGCGGCGCCGACTGGAGGCGAAGACCAGGCGCTCCGAGACGAAGCAGCACCGCCGGCCGCCGCGCCCCGAGTGACGGGTGTGGACGATGCGTCCGCGTCACCCGCGGTACTTGCCGGGCGCAGGCTGCAGCCACGCGGGCAGCGAGTACTCGGGCTCGCCCGGGAAGGCGCCGTCGACATCCCAGGTGATCTGCAATGCCGGCACCGACGCCTCGTCGGGGCGCTGATAGAACCGATTGGCGGCGAACAGGGCGCGCTCGGGATGCGGGAACGGGTCGACGCGGATGCGCGTGCTCGTGCCCTCGAGCTCGGCGATCTCACCTGGCCGCAGATCCTGGTTCGCCTCGACCCGCTCAGCGAGCATGTTCAGGATCCTCATCGCGGATCCGCTATCGAGGCCGAAGACGATGAGCTCTGGATGGCCGAGCCCGAAGAGTCCGATCGTGTAGGCGAACGGCGGAGAGTTCGCCTCGCCGAAGATGTACTCGACGGCCCATCCGTGCGCGCGGATGATCTCCGTCGTGCGCCGATCCTGCTGATCGAGCCAAGCGAGCGTCTGAGCGTCTGAGCGATGAGGCATGACGGCACCGTAGGCGCAGCCCATCGACGCTCGCGCTCGCCGGCGACGCACCTGTGGAGAGCCAGGCGCCGTCGGTGTCCCCGATCGATTGCCGCAGTGCTCAGCCGAGCGACCCGCGCAGCTCCTCGAGCTGGGCGACCGCCGCATCGATCGCCGCCGGGTCCGTGCCGCGGACGACGATGTTCGTGCCGAACACGCGGCCGTCGGCGAACGGGTAGGAGCCGAGGCTGAGCCTCGGGTGCTGCGCCGCGAGCCTGCGCAGCGGCGTGGCGATGCGCCCCTCCCCGACCTCGAATCGCACCTCGCGGGAGACGACCGGCTCCCCCGAGCCGAGGCTCGGCAGCACGGCATCGAGCATCGCGACGAAGATGCTCGGCACGCCCGCCATGACGTGCACGTTGCCGATGCTGAACCCCGGCACACCGCTGATGCCGTTGGCGATGAGCGTCGCGCCCTCGGGGATCCGCGCCATGCGCAGGTGGTCGTCGGTCAGCCTGCGGTCGCCGACCGCGGCGGCCACCATGGCGCGAGCGTCCTCCCGCACATCGATGGCGACGTCGAAGGCGGCAGCGACCGCGTCGGCGGTGATGTCGTCGTGGGTCGGACCGATGCCGCCGGAGGTGAAGACGTGGTCGACGGCCGCGCTCAGCGCGTGCAGCCCGTCCACGATCGCGCGATGGTCGTCGGGCACGACGCGGATCTCGACGAGGTCGATGCCGACCTGCACGAGCCGGCCGGCCAGGTGGTAGGCGTTCGCCTCACGGGTGCGTCCGGAGAGGATCTCGTCGCCGATGACGAGGATGGCGGCGGTCGGGTTCGTCATGGGCTCAGCCTACGAGCGCTCAACGCTGTCCGCCCCGCTCGAGATCCATGCTTCGCCCGTAGAGACGGCTGACTTCGTCGTCGATGGCTGCGACGAGCCGACGCGCTCCCTCGTCGTCCGCGATCCTGAGGTAGCGCTCGGTCTCGAGGATCGCCACCAGCGTGTGCTCGAGCCGTCGATAGGCTGACGGATCGTCTCCAAGGGCCCGCAGCTGATCGAGATAGGTGCGCAGCACGGGCAGATATGCGCCACCGGCGAGGCGTTGCTCTGCCGAGCGCCGAGCGTCGCGGAAGCAGCGACCCACCGCGTGAGCCAGCTGCTTCACGAAGGCGTCGACTCGCCCGACGTCTGTCGGCACCTCGCTGCCGAACATCTCGACGAAGCGCTCTCCGTCACCGCGACCCGCGGTCGCGGATGCCGCTCGCGGTGCCGCCTGGACGAGCGTGACCGCGAAGCCTCTCCCATAGTCGTGCCGGAGCTCCGAGGACGCGGCACCGGGGCGCGCGACGTGCCGCGGCCGAGCCTCCGGCTGCGCGGCCGTCGCCCAGGACCTCAGGACCTTCGCGATGCCTTCCGCATCGTCGACTGCGCACTCTGCCGCTCCGAGGACGGTGTACCAGTCCACGAGCAGCTCGAGCAGGGCGGCGCCATCCGGTCGGAAGGTGACTCGGAGGCTCGCCGCCGGCGTGCGCGTGACGACGGGGGCGGTCATCACGCCAGTCTTGCAGAGGCTGCTGAAGTCCCCGCCCGCGGATCGAGCCTCGCGTGAGGCATGCGCCGCAGCGACTGACGCACCATGATCCAGAAGATCTCGATGCACAGTGAGCGGCCCGTAGTCTCGAGCCGTGGACATCGATACCGCATGGGACATCATCGAACGCGTGCTGCACGACCGGTTGCCGGAGGTCGCGGGCACCCTCCGCGGGCCCGTCAGCGACGATGACCTCGAGCGTCTCGCCGGCACCGTGGGGCGGCAGCTGCCGCCGGACTTCGTGGCGAGCCTGCGCCGGCACGACGGTCAGGACAACCCGACCGCCCTGCTCGACCTGTTCGACCACTTCACGCTGCTCAGCGCCCAGGCGATGATCGAGACCTCCGACATGCGCGTCGGCGCGCTCGGCGACAACGTCGACGACATCATCGAGTGGATGTCGCCGGAGCGCGTCAGACCGATCATGAACTGCCGGGGATGGCTGCAGTTCACCGCCGCGGAGAGCCAGGGCTACGCCCTCGACCTCGATCCGCTGCCGGCCGGCGAGGTCGGTCAGGTCATCTTCCTGCCGGTGGACGGGCCCACCCCGGCTCCCGAGTTCCCCTCCTACGGGGCGTGGCTGTCGTCGTTGGCCGAGAAGCTCGACGCTGGAGCGTTCACCATCGACGACACGCTCGGCCTCTGGCTCGACGCCTGAGGCAGTCCCGGCGCGCGGCAACGACGGCTGCGGCCGAGCGACGGATGGGCGGCCAGCACTGACCGGCGTTCTCCACAGGTGATGGCTGAAGTCGCACAGCACGCTCGCCGTCGCGCGCAGAGTATGCGCATGAACGAGCGCACTTCCGACGATGACCAGCTCCTGGCAGAGTTCCGCAGCTCACCGGCTCCGCGCAGCGGACAGCCCTGGGCGGAGGAGGACTTCGCCGCCATCATGCAAGCATGCCGATCCGGGGCGTCCATCGAGCAGATCGCGCGACGGATCGGCCGCACGCCCACGAGTCTGCCGATGCAGATCCGCCGCATGCTGCCGCTCGACGAGCGGCACTTGACCGCCGAGCTCGCCCTGCCGCGCCTGCGCCAACTCGACGAGCAGGGCGACTACGACTGGCTCGCGGCAATGGCCCAGCGCGAGCAGACAGCCTGGGAGCGCGCCCAGGAGGTGCGGGCCGAGCAGCGTTCACGCGGACTCGAGGCGCTCTCCGACGAGCACCTCCTCGGCGTCGCGCACGCGCTCGTCGCCTGCGCGGTCGAGGTGTCGGTCGACCTCCAGCGCGAGGTCGCCGAAGTGCTCGCGCAGCGCCGGCTCGTGGAGCAGCTGGATCACCGCGCCGCCGCAGCAGCCAGCGACGCCGTCGCGCGGCTGAACGCCGCCCGCTCGCGCGGCTTCGGTTGGGTCGACGACGACTGGCCCGAAGCGGTGTAGTGCGGTGGCGCCTCCGCTCCATCGTTCGGCAAGCCGTCCTTCTGCGTGACACGCACGACGATCGAGGATGGTGCGGGCCGCGCTGGCGAGTTCGCACGCCTTCGCGAGCCCCGGATCGCACCCATCCGCCGTCGCCGCGAGCGGCTCGCGGCTCGCGGCCAGGACGGCGACGTACGCTTCCGCGATGAGCACATCCAACTCCGATCAGACCGATCCGCCTCGCGGCGCGCTGGAGCCGAGCCCGCAGGCAGTCGCTGAGATCGACCGGCTCGACCAGGTCGCGCGTGCTCGGCCCGACGAGCTGCAGCCGCAGATCGATCTCTGGAGAGCGGTGGCTGCCCTGGAGTTCTGGATAGGCATCAATCGGGGGACGCCCGAGAGCGTTCGTCCCTACATGCTGGCCGCTGAGGCCGGCCCGATGCTCTGCGTCTTCAGCAGCGCCACCCGCGCGAAGGAGGCAGCCGAGGCCAACGGCCTCATCGCTCCCGGCGAGCCCGTCCCGCTGTTCATCGTGCAGCTGCCTGCAGCGCTGGACTGGGCGATGTCGTTCGGCGAGCACGGCGTCATCGGCGTCACCATCGACTACCCGCGGATCCGCTCCTGGTGCCCGCTGCCGAACCTCGCGAAGCTTCGGCAGGGCGACGACTAGCGGACATCGATACCGCATAGGACATCATCGAAGGCGTGCTGCACGACCGGTTGCCGGAGGTCGCGGGCACCCTCCGCGGGCCCGTCAGCGACGATGACCTCGAGCGTCTCGCCGGCACCGTGGGGCGGCAGCTGCCGCCGGACTGGCTCGACGCCTGAGGCAGGGAGCGCGCCGGAAGGCCGGGCCCGAGCCGCTACCGTGAGCCCGTGACCGCCGCACCCGATGCAGGGCCCTTCTTCCACGGGACGAAGGCCGACCTCCAGCCCGGTGCGCTGCTGACGGCCGGGTTCCGGTCGAACTATCGGCCGGAGGTGGTGATGCGACACATCTACTTCACCGCGCTGCGCGAGGGCGCGGGCCTCGCTGCCGAGCTCGCGCCCGGTGATGCACCGCCGCGCGTGTACCTGGTCGAGCCGATCGGCGTGTTCGAGGACGACCCGAACGTCACCGACAAGAAGTTCCCCGGCAATCCGACCCGCTCGTACCGCAGCACCGAGCCGCTGCGCATCGTGCGCGAGGTAGACGACTGGGCGCGACTGTCGGCCGAGGCGCTGCAGCAGTGGCGCGACCGGCTGGCCCAGATGGACCCGAACGCCGAGATCATCAACTGAGCGAGCGAGCCCCGGATCGCACCCACCCGCTGTCGCCTCGAGTCGCTCGCATGATGCGATGCATGCTCTCCTGCAGGTGTCGCTTCTGCGGGCCCGTGAGGCGGTCGAGCACGAGATCGCGCACCAGGCTCGCGTGGCCGGGTGTCGCTCGATCGACCGTGTCCCGCCCCGCCTCCGTGAGGATCGCCAAGGTGAACCTGCCGTCCGCAGGATCGGGCGCGCGGCGCATCCAGCCCCTCGCCTCGAGTCGCGCAGCGGCCCGCGACAGGCGCGAGAGCGAGCTGTTCGCGTAGCCCGAGAGCACGCTCATCCGGAGCGTCGCGTCGGGAGCGTTCGCGAGCGCGTAGAGCACGCCGTACTCGAAGTGCGTCAGCTGCGCATCCCGCTGCAGCTGCGCGTCGAGGGCCGCCGGCAGCCACTCCAGCACGGTCGCGAGCGCAGCCCACGTCTCCAGCTCCTCGTCGGTCAGGGGTGCGGATGCGTCGGGTGCGGCCATGCGTCCACCGTATCGGGCTCGCGCGGGTTTTGACTTGCGCAGGAAAGTCAGATTCACTTTCCTGAGCAAGTGATTGTGATGGCGAGGAGAGGCAGGCACCATGGATCTGGAGCTGGTGGGCAAGCGGGCGTTCGTGAGCGGCTCGACGCGCGGGATCGGCTACGCGATCGCCGAGGGCCTGGCTCGCGAGGGCGCGCGGATCGTGCTCAACGGGCGACACGAGCGCGGCGTGCAGCGCGCTGTCGATGCGCTGACGACATCGGTGCCCGGCGCGGATGTCACCGGGATCGCCGCGGACTTCGCGGATGCGGCGCAGGTGCAGCACCTCGTGGCCGCGGTCGGCGAGGTCGACATCCTCGTCAACAACGTCGGTGTGTTCGACATCCGCGACTTCGCCGCGATCAGCGACGACGAGTGGCAGCGCTACCTCGACGTCAACGTGATGAGCGGGGTCCGCCTCTCCCGGCAGGTGTTCGTCGGGATGCTCGAACGCGGGTGGGGACGCATCATCTTCGTCTCGAGCGAGTCCGGCGTCGACGTGCCGGCGAACATGATCCACTACGGCACGACGAAGGCCGCGGCGCTCGCGCTGGCGAACGGCCTCGCAAAGGCCACTCGAGGCACCCGCGTCACCGTCAACAGCATCCTCGGCGGGCCGACCTACTCGGACGGCGTCGCGGCGGCGGTCGAGCAGCTCGCGCGAGCGCGAGACATGCCGGTGGATGCCGCCAAGGCCGCGATCGCACAACAGAACCGGACGTCGCTGCTGCAGCGCTTCATCGAGCCGTCGGAGATCGCGAGCCTGGCGCTCTACCTCGCCTCCCCGCACTCCTCGGCGACGAACGGAGCCGCGCTGCGCGCCGACGGAGGAACGCTCACCACGATCCTCTGAGCGGCGAGCACGGCCGGCCGCGCGGCGTAGGCTCGGGCGAGGAGCTGCTCTCGGTTCCCCGATGATGGGAGTCCGGATGTCCGGCACCGCTCAGTCCTCCCCAGCCGCAACCGGATCTTCGAGCGGTGGTCTGCTCGCGCTCGGCCTGCTCGCAGGATCCTCGATGGAGAACGAGCAGCGGCTGCCCATCCATCCTCACCACCTGGATCGGATCGATCCGGATGTGCGCGCCCGGATGATCGTGGAGCGCGGCTACGGTGCCGACTTCCAGCTGGAGCCCGGCTACGTCGAGGCGCGCGTCGGCAGGGTCGCGGTGCGCTCCGAGGTGATCGAGGCCGCTGACGTGCTGCTCCTGCCGAAGCCGCAGGCGGCGGATGTGGCGGCGATCCCCGCGGGACGTGTGCTGTGGGGCTGGCCGCACTGCGTGCAGGATGCCGCGATGACGCAGACGGCGATCGACAGCCGGCTGACGCTGATCGCCTTCGAGGCGATGAACCACTGGACTCGTCGAGGTGACTTCAGCCTGCACGTGTTCCACAAGAACAACGAGCTGGCCGGCTACTGCTCCGTGCTGCATGCCCTGCGGCTGGTCGGGTCGACGGGTGACTACGGGCCACGACGCAGCGCGGTCGTGATCGGATTCGGCGCAACGGCGCGGGGTGCCGTGACCGCCCTCAACGCGCAGGGCATCCACGACATCCAGGTCCTGACGCAACGCGGCATCGCGGCCGTCGGCTCCCCCATCCACGGCGCGCACATCTCCCAGCTCAACACCGACGAGGGACCGATCCACCTGAGCGAGGTGCTCACGAAGGACGGCAACGTCCTGCTGCCGGACTTCCTGGCATCGCACGACATCGTCGTCAACTGCACGCTCCAGGACGTCTCCGCACCGATGACCTACCTGCGGACCGAGGATCTGGATGGGTTCGCCACGGGGAGCCTGATCATCGACGTCTCGTGCGACGAGGGCATGGGCTTCGAGTGGGCGAAGCCCACCACGTTCGACGATCCGATGTTCACGGTCGGTCAGGAGGTCAACTACTACGCCGTCGATCACAGTCCGTCGTACCTGTGGAACTCGGCCACCTGGGAGATCAGCGAGGCGCTGCTGCCGTTCCTGCGCACGGTCATGGAGGGGCCGGCCGCATGGGAGCAGAGCCTCACGGTCTCCCGCGCGATCGAGATCCATGACGGCGTGATCAAGAACCAGAGCATCCTCAGCTTCCAGGGCCGCGATGCGGCCTATCCGCACATCCGGCCCGGCCGGTGAGCGTGGGAATCCGCGGTTGACGTGCCGGCGAACATGATCCACGACGGCCCGACGGAGGCCGCGGTGCTCGCGCTCGCGAACGGCTACGCAGGTCGACGGATCCCATCGAGGACGAATGCGGTCCGACGGTCGTAGTCCGCGCGGGGTGGCCGGCCACCGTGCTCGAGCGCAAGAGCGTTGTCGATGGTCAGCGCATGGAGATCATGCGCGGTGAAGCCGTCGGCGAGGATGCCGGCGGCATGCCCCTGCGCGACGAGTTCGCCGTGGAAGGCTTCTCCTGTGCGGCAGAGATCCATGAGGGACCCCGAGTCGGGGAACTGCCGCAGCAGCACGCCGTTGACAGCCGGCAGTCGGTACTGCAGCTCCCGCAGCGCACCGACGTAGACACGAATCCGCTCACCCACGTCTGGGACCGCCCGCGCCTGTTCGATGACGCCCTTCAGCTCCTTCGCGACGAGGTCATCGATGACCGCGTCGATCAGCCCGATGCGCCCTCCGAAGCGATTGAAGATGGTCGCCTTGCTCACGCCGGCCGCCACAGCCACGTCCTCGAGCGGCGCAGACAGGCCTCGCGCACGGAAGACCTCCGCTGCCGCCACACGGATCCGGTCGACGTTGCGGCGCGCATCCGACCGCAGCGTCGGTGGAGCGCCGGATGCGGTCATCGTCGCCCCTCTCCACACGAAACTTGACCCGGGTGGTCAACTTCATGCACCATCGTACGCGACTGGAAGTTGACCGACCCGATCAACTTCAGCATCGCCGTGCGGCGCGGTTCGGCGAGCGCAGCACCCCTCTGAAAGGAGACCGTCGTGATCGTGGTGACCGGAGCGACCGGAGCACTCAACGGGCTCACTGTCGAGCACCTCCTCGAACGAGTCCCAGCAGAGCGGCTGGGCGTCAGCGTCCGCGACCCGTCTCGCGCGGAGCACCTCGCACGCCGCGGCATCCGCGTGCGACGAGGGACCTACGACGACCCCGCGGCCCTGCGTCGCTCCTTCGCCGGGGCAGAGCAGGTGCTCTTGGTCTCATCCAGCGACATCGCGGCCGACGTCGTCGCCCAGCACCGGAGAGCGATCGATGCCGCCGTCGCCGCAGGTGCACAGCGGATCCTCTACACCAGCACCGTCGGAGCCGGTTTCGACACCCCGTACCCGCCACTGGCGATCCACGCTGCCACGGAGGAGCACCTCGCTGCCTCCGGCGTCCCGTGGACCGCGCTTCGCAACGGCTTCTACGGTGACCTGCCGCAGCTGCTCGGCCCCTGGCAGAGGACGGGGACGATCGCCAAGCCTGCCGACGGCCCGTTCCCCTGGGTGGACCGTCGCGATGCAGCCGAAGCGGCGGCTGCGATCCTCGCCGGCGATGCGGCGTACGACGGTCCCGTCGATCTGGTGCCGTCCCCGCCCGTCACCCTTGCCGACTTCGCCGCAGCCGCGTCCGAGCTCACCGGGCGCCACATCGAGCGCGCCATCGTCGATGACGAGGCGTGGGTCGCCGAGGAGGTCGCGGCCGGCATGCCGGAACCGGCTGCACGCTTCGCCCTGTCGATGTTCCAGGCCACGCGGAGCGGCCACTTCGCGCAGTCCGACCCGACGCTGGCGCGCCTGCTGGGGCGGGAGCCCCGCAGCATCGCCGACCAGCTCCAGGACATGCGACACGGGTGACGCACAGACCTGCCGCTACACGTTGAAGCGGAACTCCACCACGTCGCCGTCGGCCATCACGTAGTCCTTGCCCTCGATGCGCACGCGACCGGCGGCCTTCGCGTCGGCCATCGAGCCGTGCGCATCCAGATCCTCGAAGGAGACGACCTCTGCCTTGATGAAGCCGCGCTCGAAGTCGGTGTGGATGACGCCGGCGGCCTGCGGTGCCGTGTCGCCCTTGCGGATCGTCCAGGCGCGCGACTCCTTCGGCCCCGCCGTCAGGTAGGTCTGCAGCCCGAGGGTCTCGAAGCCGATGCGGGCGAGCTGATCGAGGCCCGACTCCTCCTGGCCGAGCGACTGCAGCAGCTCGAGCGCCTCCTCGGGCTCCAGGTCGACGAGCTCCGACTCCACCTTCGCGTCGAGGAAGACCGCCTTGGCCGGCGCGACCAGCGCCGCCAGCTCAGCCTTCTTCGACGCATCCGCCAGCACGTCCTCATCGACGTTGAAGACGAACAGCACCGGCTTGGCGGTCAGCAGCCCGAGCTCGCGGATGGGTGTCGTGTCGAACCCCGCCTGCGACAGCGTGCGACCCGAGCTGAGGATCTCGTTCGCCTCGATGGCGGCCGCGAGCACCGAGGCGTCGATCCTCTTGCCCTTGAGCTCCTTCTCGAGGCGCGGGATCGCCTTCTCGAGCGTCTGCAGGTCGGCGAGCATCAGCTCGGTGTTGATGGTCTCCATGTCGGAGGACGGGTCGACCGTGCCCTCGACGTGCACCACGTCGCCGTCGCCGAAGCCGCGCACCACCTGCGCGATCGCGTCGGCCTCGCGGATGTTCGCGAGGAACTTGTTGCCGAGCCCCTCCCCCTCGCTCGCGCCCTTCACGATGCCGGCGATGTCGACGAACGACACGGCGGCGGGCAGGATGCGCTGCGAACCGAAGATCTCGGCCAGGCGCGTCAGGCGCGCATCCGGCAGCTCGACCACCCCGATGTTCGGCTCGATCGTGGCGAACGGGTAGTTCGCCGCGAGCACGGTGTTCTTGGTGAGAGCGTTGAAGAGGGTCGACTTGCCCACATTGGGGAGACCGACGATGCCGATGGTGAGTGCCACGACAGACCAGCCTACCGGCGGGCGCGGCACGCGGCAGACGGATGCGGTGCGCACGAGACGGGGCCTGGAACGTCCCAGCATGAGCACCTAGTGTGAGGCCAGGTCGACGACCCAAGACAGGAGCGATGATGAGCTGGCACCAGCACGGACCCGATCCGGACGAGCGGAAGACAGACCCCGAGGGCGAGTACCTCGAGCACTACGAGGTGCCCGAGGGCAGCGGATCGGCGAGCTCGTTCGCGACCCGGCACAACGAGTTCCCGCCCGGCGAGGGCCACGACGGCGCCGCGCACGATCCCGCCACCGGCGAAGCCGTGCACGGCGACGGCACGCCCAACGAAGCGCTGCCGGCCCAGTGGGACGAGGGCGAGGCGAGCGGCCAGGACCCGGCCGCCCACGAGGTCGAGTCGGGCGAGGACGACTACAGCGAGGTCGAGGCGCGCAAGACCGATTCGCGCGAGGACCACCCCTGATCGCCGACCGCATCCGCCGCCGCTTCGTCGTGCACGGCAGCGTGCAGGGCGTCGGCTTCCGCATGGCGGCCGCCGCCGAGGCCCGCCGCCTGGGCGTGGCGGGGAGCGCGCGCAACCGCTTCGACGGCACCGTCGAGGCCGAGGTCGAGGGCGAGCCGGATGCGGTGGCAGAGATGGCTGCGTGGCTCGCCCACGGCCCGCCCGCCGCCCGCGTCGAGCACGTCGACGCCGACGACATCGACCCGCGCGACGAGCGCGGCTTCCGCATCGCATGACCCACCCGGCTCGCACCCGCGGGCCGCACATGGAGGAGGACAGCATGGCATTCGAAGGAACCATCGACGACGGCGCACCGGTCTACGGCAGCGACGGCCACAAGCTCGGCAAGGTCGGCCAGGTCTTCGTGCTGCAGGGCACCGACGAGCCCACCTGGATCGCCGTGCAGACCGGTCTGTTCGGCATGCAGGAGTCGTTCGTGCCGGTCGCCGGGGCGAGCAAGCGCGGCGACGAGCTGATCGTGGCCTACGACAAGGCCTTCGTGAAGGATGCGCCGCGCATCACGGGATCGGACGACCTGACGGTCGAGCAGGAGGCCGAGCTCTACCGCTACTACGGCGTCGAGCCGCCGCTGCGCGCGCAGCACGACGGGCAGGGCCGGCCGGACGACGGGGATCGCGCCGGGCATGACGGGCCCGGCGGCTCCCC
Organism: Agrococcus baldri; assembly: GCA_007988785.1. Lineage (GTDB taxonomy): Bacteria > Actinomycetota > Actinomycetes > Actinomycetales > Microbacteriaceae > Agrococcus > Agrococcus baldri_A. Next base: position 24,524 of record BJUU01000026.1, on the reverse strand, counting down.
CGACGGGCTCGACACCGCCGACGATGAGCGCCCCCGCGATGCCGCCCGCGACGACCGCCCGGCCCCGGTCGGCCCTCAGTCGGGCCACGAGCCGGGCCAGCAGCCGGGGCGCGAGGGCGGCCCGCGCCTGCGCCGCCGCGTGGTCACCGAGATGCAGACCGTGCAGGTGCCCGTGCAGCGCGAGGAGATCGTCGTCGAGGGCGAGGGCATCGAGACGGACGACGACCGGCGCTGACGCCGGCGAGGCGAGCCCGGGCGGCGCTCGCTCGAGTTGCGCAATCGCGCGCAGTCCTGCCGCACCCGGCTGCGCACCTCGCGCAAGCCGGGCGCGGCCGCTTGCGCGCGTCGCGCATCCGCTCCAAGATCGGGTGACCGCGTGATCCGCGGACCACACCGACCGCACCGCCCACGAGGCGGTGCGCGCACTCGACGAGGAGAGCACCATGAGCGCCATCCCTGAGTTCACGCACGAGCGCGTCCTGACATCGCAGGGCGCCCGCAGCGGGCTCGTCATCACCGTCGCACTCCACTCCAGCGCCCTCGGGCCGGCGCTCGGCGGCTGCCGCATGTGGACATACCCGAGCTGGGCGGACGGGCAGGCGGATGCGCTGCGGCTCTCTGCGGCGATGACGCTCAAGAACGCCGCGGCCGGCCTCGACGCGGGTGGCGGCAAGTCGGTCGTCGCGCTCCCCATGGGCGAGCACATCGACTCGGAGCGCCGCCGGGCGGCGCTGCTCGACCTCGGCGACCTGGTCGAGCTCATGGACGGCCGCTACCGCACCGCTGAGGACGTCGGCACCACCGAGCACGACATGGTCGTCGTTCGCGAGCGCACCGCGCACGTTGTGGGCCTGCCGGCCGAGAAGGGCGGCGCGGGCGAGCCCGCCGGCGCCACCGCGCTGGGCGTCTACTCGTCGATCGCCCCGACCCTCGAGGCCGCGTTCGGCTCGGGCGAGATCGAGGGGCGCTCGTTCGTCATCTCGGGGCTCGGCCAGGTCGGCGGCCGGCTCGCGCGCATGCTCGCCGGGCACGGCGCGCGGCTCACCGTCACCGACATCGACGACCGCAAGCAGCAGCTCGCGAGCGAGCTCGACGCCCGCTGGATCGCGCCCGAGCGGGCGCTCACCACCGAGGCCGACGTGCTCGTGCCCGCGGGCCTCGGCGGCATCCTCACCGACGCCGCGATCGACGCGCTGCCCGTCAGGGCGATCGTCGGCCCCGCCAACAACCCGCTCGCCGACCGCTCGGGCGCCGCCCGGCTGCAGCAGCGCGGCATCGTCTACGCGCCCGACTTCGTCGTCAACGCCGGCGGCGTCATCCACCTCGAGGGCATCGCCCACGGGCTCGAGTGGCCCGCGATCGCCGAGCGGCTCACCGGCATCGGCGACACCGTGCGCAGCGTGCTCGCGAGCGCGGCCGAGCACGGCACCACGACGCTCGAGGCCGCCGAGGCGCTCGCCTACGCGCGCATCGACGCGGCCCGCGCCCGGCAGACCGTGACGGCCTGACGCATCCGCCCGCCCTCCCGGGCGGGCTGCCCGGGGCGGGCTCGGCTACCGCGCGTCGCCCGCGGCCTCGGCGGCCGCGCGCAGCCGCTCGACGTAGGCGGCCCACCACGCCTCGTCGTGCTCCGGCAGGTCCGAGACCGCCCGTCGGTGGCCGACCGCGCCGTCGATCGCCTCGCGCACGATGTCGGCGTGGCCCGCGTGGCGCGCGACCTCGGCGACGCAGCGCACCAGCAGGTGCCCCAGCGTCGTGTCGGCGCGCTCCGGCCCCCACCAGGGCACGTGGGCGGGCGCGTCGAGCGGCAGCTCGCGCACGACCGCCTCGGCGTGCGCCCAGGCGCGATCCCAGAAGGCGAGGATCTCGGCCATCGACTCCCCCGGCGCCGCCCACATGTCGGCGTTCTCCTCGGCCGTGTCGGCGAACCACGGCAGCTCCTCGGGGAACGGCCGGCCGACGCAGTCGCCGAGATAGCCGACAGTGACCGAGGCGACGTGCTTGACCAGGCCGAGCAGGTTGGTGCCGGTGGGCGTCATCGGCATGCGGGCGTCGCGCTCGGAGAGTCCCTCGAGCTTCCAGCGCAGCGCGTCGCGCTGCTCGAGCAGGGAATCGATCAGGTCGGTGCCGGCGTCGCTCATGCAGGCAGTCTGGCACCGGCCACCGACGCGGCCGCGCCGCCCGGGCGACTCACCCGTGGCGCGCGCGGATGCGCGGGGATACCGTCGAGGCAGGCGCGGCATCGCGGCCGCGCCGGAGAGGACGCGATGAGCGACGAGCAGCGCAGGCGCGAGCCGCAGCAGACCAACCGCCACCACAGCCCCGCCCAGGATGAGGCCGTGATCAGCGGCGGCGGCCACGGCGGCCACCACGTGCAGCAGCCCACCGTGGGCGAGGACCCGAAGGAGAACCCGGCGGAGGGCTGGGATCCGGAGGCGCCTGAGGCTCGCTGACCGGGCTCGCCGACCGGCTCGCGGCACGGTCGAGCGCCCGGGAGGATGGCGCTGGCGGGATCTTGCCGACCGACGGCAGCGCTGCCGCTCGCGGCGCGTCAGCGGCCCCGCCTAGGCTCGCGACATGGTCGACGCAGCGCGCCGGGAGCGCATCCTCGTCATCGGCGCCATCGTCGTCGCGCTGCTGGCGTGGGCCTCGGCGTTCCTCGTCATCCGCGCCGTCGCGCCCGTGTTCGACCCGGGTGCGCTGACGCTCGGCAGGCTCGCGGTCGCCGCGCTCGCGCTCGGTGCCGTGCAGCTGCTGCGCCGGGGCGCCTGGGTGCGGCCGACCCGCAGGGAGTGGCTGCTGCTGGCGGTCTTCGGGCTCGCCTGGTTCCTCGTCTACAACCTCGCGCTGAACGCCGCCGAGCACGAGCTCGACCCGGGCACGGCGGCGCTGCTGGTCAACGTGGCGCCGCTGATCGTCGCGCTCGTCGCCGGCACGCTGCTGGGCGAGGGGTTCCCGCGCTGGCTCATCGTGGGCGCCGTGGTCGCCTTCGGCGGCATCGCCCTCATCGGCCTCGCCACCGCCAGCGGGGCGCTCAGCGTCGTCGGCGTCGTGCTCGCGCTCGTCGCCGCGCTCACCTATGCGATCGCGGTGCTCGTGCAGAAGCCGCTGCTGGCGCGGCTGCCCGGACTGCAGGTGACGCTCATCGGCGTCGTCATCGGCGCCCTGGGCAGCCTGCCGTGGGGCGGCGCGCTCGTCGCGCAGCTCGCGGCAGCACCCGCGGCCGCGACCGCCGGCGTCGTCTACCTGGGGCTCGTGCCCACCGCGGTCGCGTTCCTCGCCTGGGCGTACGCGCTGCAGCGGATGCCCGCCGGCCGCCTCATCACGACCACCTACCTGGTGCCGGTGATCGCCACGGTCGCCGCCTGGCCGCTGCTGGGCGAGGTGCCGCCGGCGCTCGCGCTCGCCGGCGGGATCGTGTGCCTGCTGGGGGTCGCGCTCACCCGTCTGCCGGCGGCCACGTCACGCCCCCGTCGCGCAGCGTCGCCGTCTCGCTGAGCGGGTGCGGGCGCAGGCTCCCGTCGTGCATGAGGTGCAGCACCCGGGTGCCGTGCAGCACCGTCGCGACGTCGGCGACCACGCGCCGGTGGCAGCGCCACCAGACCGCCTCTGAGCACAGGATCGCGGCCCTGCGCTCGCGCGCATCCGCCAGCACCGAGGCGAGGCCGGCCGCGAACTCCGGCGTGCGCGTCCACGCCGCGTAGGCGCGGAAGGCCGCCACCCGCCACCAGCCGTCCGGCGAGACGGCATCCTCCGCGGCGCGCAGCCGCCGCCGGCCGCCGAGCCGCTCCTCCCAGCGGTAGTCGACGCCGCCGGCCGCGAGCTCGTGCTCGATCGCATCGCGCGCCGCAGCGGGGTTGGCCCTGCTGCCCGGGAACCGGCGGATGTCGACGACCAGCCCGACCCCCGCATCCGTCAGCAGCGCGCGCAGCGCGTCGCCGTCGAGCCGGCCGTGGCCGACCGTGAGCAGGGTGCCGGCTATCGCTGCGCCCGCAGCCCGAGCTCGATCAGCTCGGTGATGAGCTCGCCGTAGCCGATGCCGCTCGCCTGCCAGACGACCGGGAACATCGAGATCGAGGTGAAGCCGGGCATGGTGTTCACCTCGTTGAGCACGATGCCGTGCTCTGGCGAGACGAAGAAGTCGACGCGCGCGAGGCCCGAGCCGTCGATGGCCTCGAAGGCGTGGACGGCCGTCGCCTGGAGCGCCTCGACGGTCGCCTGGTCGAGCTCGGCCGGGCACACGGTGCGCGCGGTCGGCAGCCCCCGGTACTTCGCGTCGAAGTCGTAGAAGGTGCCCTCGTCGAGCACGATCTCGCCCGGCAGCGAGGCGCGCGCCCGGCCGCCGTCGCGGCCGCCCAGCACGCCCACCTCGATCTCGCGGCCGCTCACGCCCGCCTCGACGAGCGCCCGGGTGTCCTCGGCGAGCGCGAGATCCATCGCCCGGTCGAACTCGAACACCGTCGCGACCCGGCTGACACCGACCGAGGATCCCGCGCGAGCGGGCTTGACGAACACGGGCATCGGGAAGTCGCCCAGCCGGGCGCGCACGGCCTCGCGGTCGGCGGCCCAGTCGGCGCGCGAGACGGTCATCCATGGCGCCACCTTGATGCCCGCGTGCTCGAGCACCGTCTTGGCGAAGTGCTTGTCCATGGCGACCGCGCTCGCGAGCACGCCGTTGCCGGCGTAGGGCACGTCGATGAGGTCGAGCATGCCCTGCAGCGTGCCGTCCTCGCCGAAGCGGCCGTGCAGGATGGGCAGCACGATGTCGACGTCGCCGAGCGCGCGGACGCCGCCGGCGGCATCCGTCGCCGTGATCGCCCGCGACGAGCTCGACTCGGGCAGCTGCACCGCGTCGCCGCCCGTGACCTCCGGCATGCGCTCGAGCGCCAGTCGCTCGGGGTCGTCGGCCTGCAGCACGAAGCGGCCGTCGCGGGTGATGCCGATGGGGATCACGTCGTAGCGCTCGCGGTCGATGTGCGCGAGCACGCTGCCCGCGGTGGCGCACGAGATGGTGTGCTCGCTCGATCGCCCGCCGAAGACCACGGCGACACGGGTCCTGCTGGCGGGTGCGGGCTGCGATGTCTCGTCGAGCTCTGGCACGGTCACTCCTCGATCGGCTCGTCGTCGGTCGTCAGGTGCGGGGCGATGTCGCGCGGGTCCATGCCGCCGTCGAGCACCAGCCGCACCTGCTCGAGGATAGGCATCCGCACGCCCTTGGCGGCCGCCAGCTCGGCGACGGGGTCGACGGATGCGAGCCCCTCGGCCACCTGCTCCATGCGGGCGATGACGTCGGTGCGGGAGTAGCCCATGCCGAGCAGCCGGCCGGCGGTGAAGTTGCGCGAGAGCGGCGAGCCGCAGGTGGCGATCAGGTCGCCCAGGCCCGCGAGGCCGCGCATCGTCTCGCGCTCGGCGCCGTGCGCGACGGCGAAGTCGGTGACCTCCGCCAGGCCGCGCGTGATGATCGAGGCCTTCGTGTTCTCGCCGTAGCCGACGCCGTCGACGATGCCGATCGCGAGCGCGACCAGGTTCTTCAGCACACCGCCGAACTCGGTGCCGATCACGTCGGCGTTGATGAACGAGTGGAAGTAGTCGTTGCGGGCGCGCTTGGCGACGGCGCGGGCGGTCTCGGCGCTCGTCGACGACACCACCGCGGCAGTCGGCTGCTGCTGCGCGATCTCGAGCGCCAGGTTGGGGCCCGAGACCGCCGCGATGCGCCCCGCATCGACCCGCAGCTCCTGCGCGATGACCTCGCTCATGCGCAGCCGCGATCCGGCCTCGACGCCCTTCATGAGGCTCACGATGGGCGCCTCGGGCGCGATCGCCTCGCCGTGCTCGCGCAGCAGCTGGCGCAGCTGCTGGCTGGGGACGGCGAGGTACACCTGGGATGCGCCGGCCAGGGCGGCGCGGATGTCGCTCGTCGCGCGCAGCGCGGCCGGCAGCGTGATGCCCGGCAGGTAGCGGGTGTTGCGGCGCGCCTCGTCGATCTCGCGGGCCGCCTCCGGGCGGCGCGCCCATAGCACCGTCTCGGCGCCGCCGTCGGCGAGCACCTTGGCGAAGGTGGTGCCCCAGCTGCCGGCGCCCAGGACGACGGCGTCAGCCATCCGCACGCTCCGCGCCCGGCGCGCCCGGCGCATCCGGCCTCTGCACGTCCTGCTGGAAGCGGCCCGTCGCGGCCTGCCCGTGCTTGCTCGGGTCATGGCGCTCGGCCGGCGGCTGCTCGCCGCGCAGCTCGCCGAGCAGACCGGAGATCGCCGCCATGACGAGCTCGGTCGCGGCGTTCATCGACTGCTGGTCGGTCTTGCCGGCGAACGACGAGAGGTCGACGGGCGGGCCGAAGAGGATCTGGATGTGCTTGCGCGGGAAGGGGCGGATGCCCTTGCCGTAGCGCGGCATGAGGTGCTGCGTGCCCCAGTGGGCCGCGGGGATGAGCGGCACGCCCGCCTCGAGCGCCATGCGCACCGCGCCGGTCTTGCCGCGCATCGGCCACAGCTCGGGGTCGCGCGTGAGCGAGCCCTCCGGGTAGATGATCACGCCCAGCTCGTCGCGCACGAGCGTGCGCGCGGCAGCCATCGGCTCGCCATGGGCGCTGGGGCGACCGCTGCGCTCGACCGGGATCTGGCCCGCGGCCTTGAGGATGCGGCCGACGACGGGGATGTCGAACAGGCTCGCCTTCGCCATGAAGCGCGGCACCCGGCCCGACTTCCAGATCGCGACCGCCATCACCAGCGGGTCGATCTCGCTGTAGTGGTTCGGCGAGAGCACGAAGGCGCCCGTCGCGGGGATGTGCTCGTGGCCCCGGATGTGCAGCTTCGTCATCGCGGTCATGGCCGGGATCACTGCCGCGGACAGCCCTCGGTAGACCCCGCTGAGCTCGCCCTTCGGCGGCCTGCCGGGCAGCGCCATCAGCCCTCCACGTCGAAGTCTGCGCCCAGCGTCTCCAGCTTCTCGACGAAGCGCTCGTAGCCGCGGGCGATGATGCCGACGTTCGAGATGCGGCTGGTGCCGGTCGCCGTGAGCGCAGCCACCAGGTGGCTGAAGCCGCCGCGCAGGTCGGGCACCGTGATGTCGGCGCCGTGCAGCTCGACCGGGCCCGCGATGACCGCGGAGTGCTCGTAGTTGCGCTGGCCGAAGCGGCACGCGTGGCTGCCGAGGCAGTCGGTGTGGATCTGGATGTACGCGCCCATCTCCACGAGCGCCTCGGTGAAGCCGAAGCGCTGCTCGTAGACCGTCTCGTGCACGATCGAGATGCCGTTCGCCTTCGCGAGCGCCACGACGAGCGGCTGCTGCCAGTCGGTCATGAAGCCCGGGTGCACATCCGTCTCGACCACGACCGGCTTGAGGTCGCCGCCCGGGTGCCAGAAGCGGATGCCGTCGTCCTGGATGTCGAAGGCGCCGCCGGCCTTGCGGAAGACGTTGAGGAAGGTCGTCATCTCGGGCTGCCGGGCGCCCTCGAGGAAGACGTCGCCGCCGGTGGCGAGCGCCGCGCACGCCCAGGAGGCGGTCTCGTTGCGGTCGAACAGCGCCGTGTGCGAGTAGCCGACGAGCTTGTCGACGCCCTCGATGCGGATGGTGCGGTCGGTGTCGACCTGGATCTCGGCGCCCATCTTCTGCAGGATGGCGATGAGGTCCAGGATCTCGGGCTCGACGGCGGCGCCGGTGAGCTCGGTGCGGCCCCTGGCGCGCACGGCGCCCAGCAGCACCTGCTCGGTCGCGCCCACCGAGGGGTAGGGCAGGTGGATCTTCGCGCCGTGCAGGCCGTTCGGCGCGGTCATGCGGATGCCGCTCGGCAGCTTCTCGACGACGGCGCCGAAGTTGCGCAGCACCTCGAGGTGGAAGTCGATCGGCCGGTCGCCGATGTGGCAGCCGCCGAGGTCGGGGATGAACGCCTCGCCCAGCTGGTGCAGCAGCGGGCCGCAGAAGAGGATCGGGATGCGGCTGGAGCCGGCGTGCGCGTTGATCGACGTCTCGTGCGCGGTGCGCACGTTCGCCGGGTCGAGGTGGAGCGTGTCGCCCTCGCGCCGCACGGTCACCCCGTGCAGCTCGAGCAGCCCCTGCACGACGCGGACGTCGCTGATCTCCGGCACGCTGCGCAGCTCGGACGGGCCCTCCCCCAGCAGCGCCGCCACCATCGCCTTGGTGACGAGGTTCTTGGCGCCCTTCATCTGGATGCGGCCGCGCAGGGCCTTGCCGCCGCGCACGGTGATCGTGTCGACGTTCATGCCGACGGCGGCGCCGGCGCTCTTGCTGAACTCGGTCAGGTTCACAGGGTTCCTTCCCTGACGGGCTGCGTCGTGGGCATCCACGAGGGACGCTGTGCCTCGAACGCGGTGATCGAGGCTTCGTCTCGGAGGGTCAGGGCGATGTCGTCGAGGCCCTCGAGCAGGCGCCAGCGAGTGTATTCGTCGATCTGGAAGTCGTGCGTCACGCCGTCGGCGGTCGCTGTGCGTGCCTCGAGGTCCACCGTGATCTCGGCGCCCGGGCTGGCCTTCGCGACCGCCCACAGCGCCTCCATGGCGTGCTCGGAGATCTGCCCGACGAGCAGGCCCTGCTTGCCCGCGTTGCCGCGGAAGATCTCGCCGAAGCGCGGGCCGAGCACGGCGCTGAAGCCGAAGTCGCGCAGCGCCCACACGGCGTGCTCGCGGCTCGAGCCGGTGCCGAAGTCGTGGCCGACGACGAGCACGCCGCCCTGCGCGTAGGGCTCCTGGTTGAGCACGAAGTCGGGGTCCTGGCGCCAGGAGTGGAAGAGTGCGTCCTCGTAGCCGCTCTTCGTGACGCGCTTGAGGAACACCGCCGGGATGATCTGGTCGGTGTCGACGTTCGAGCGCTCGAGCGGCACGATCGTGCCGGTCAGGGTGCTGATCTTCTCCATCTCAGGCCTCCTCAGCCGGCTGCTGCGGCAGCTCCGCGATCTGCATCTCCTCGGGCGTGGTGTTCTGCGTCTCCGGCTCCTGCGCCTGCAGGTCCCACGGGCTCGAGAGCGTGCCGCGGATCGCCGTCGCGGCCGCCACGAGCGGCGAGACCAGGTGCGTGCGCCCGCCCTTGCCCTGCCGGCCCTCGAAGTTGCGGTTCGAGGTGGATGCGCAGCGCTCACCGGGGGCGAGCTGGTCGGGGTTCATGCCCAGGCACATCGAGCAGCCGGCGAAGCGCCACTCGGCGCCGAACTCCTTGAAGACCTTGTCGAGCCCCAGCGCCTCGGCCTCGAGCCGCACCCGAGCCGAGCCCGGCACGACCATGACCTTCACCCCATCCGCCTTCCTCTGGCCGCGGATGATGTCGGCGGCGGCCGTGAGGTCCTCGACCCGCGAGTTGGTGCAGGAGCCGATGAAGACGGTGTCGACGGGGATGTCCTTGAGCTTGGTGCCCGGCTGCAGATCCATGTACTCGAGCGCGCGCTCTGCGGCGGCGCGGTCGGTCGGGTCGGCGAACGAGTCGGGCGCCGGCACCTCGCCCGAGAGCGAGGCGCCCTGGCCGGGGTTGGTGCCCCAGGTGACGAAGGGCTCGAGCTCGTTCGCGTCGATGAAGATCTCGTTGTCGAAGACGGCGTCGTCGTCGGTCGGCAGCGTCTTCCAGTACTCGACCGCCGCGTCCCAGTCGGCGCCCTGCGGCGCGTGCGGCTTGTCCTTCACGTAGACGAAGGTGGTCTCGTCGGGCGCGACCATGCCGGCGCGGGCGCCCGCCTCGATCGACATGTTGCAGATCGTCATGCGGCCCTCGATCGAGAGCGCGCGGATGGCGCTGCCGCGGTACTCGAAGACGTAGCCGGCGCCGCCGCCGGTGCCCGTCTTCGCGATCACGGCGAGGATGATGTCCTTCGCCGTCACGCCCGGGCGCAACTCGCCCTCGACGTTGATCGCCATGGTCTTGAAGGGCTTGAGCGGCAGCGTCTGCGTGGCCATGACGTGCTCGACCTCGCTCGTGCCGATGCCGAACGCCATCGCGCCGAACGCGCCGTGCGTCGAGGTGTGCGAGTCGCCGCAGACGACGGTGATGCCGGGCATCGTCAGCCCCAGCTGCGAGCCGACGAGGTGCACGATGCCCTGCTCCTTGTCGCCCAGCGAGTGGATGCGCACGCCGAACTCCGAGGCGTTCGTGCGCAGCGTGTCGATCTGCTTGCGGCTCGTCGGATCCTGGATGGGCTTGTCGATCTCCAGGGTTGGCGTGTTGTGATCCTCGGTCGCGACCGTCAGGTCGGTGCGGCGCATCTGCCGGCCGGCCTGCCGGAGGCCGTCGAAGGCCTGCGGGCTCGTCACCTCGTGCACGAGGTGGAGGTCGATGTAGATGAGGTCGGGCGCGCCGTCCTCACCCTTGGCGACGACGTGGTCGTCCCACACCTTCTCCGCAAGCGTCTTGCCCATCTCGGCCTCCCAAACACGGTCGGGCACCGACTTGCCCGTCTGACGAGTCTACGCGGGGGCGCGGTCCTGATCCTCTTCTGGCGAACAGAGCGGCTGCGCGCCGCATTCCACATCGGGCCCTATATTTCGAGCGTGACCGACGCACGCAGGGAGGCCCCCGATGCCCATCGCTGACACCGCGGTGTGGGCCGCCGGCGCGCGCGTCGCCGGCGACGTGCCCTTCGACCTGGTGCTCGAGACGGCCGCCGAGCGCGACGGCTTCGCGTGGGTCGACATGGTCGATCCCACCGAGGCAGAGCTGCGCCAGGTCGCCGACGAGCTCGATCTGCATCACCTGCTCGTCGAGGATGTCGTCGCGCGCGGCCAGCGCCCCAAGCTCGAGGGCTACGGCGCGACGGAGTACTGCGTCGTGCACCGCGTGGAGCCCGAGGGCGGTATCGAGGGGCTCGCGCTGACCCCCAGGGCGGTGCTCTACGCCCTGCTCGACGACGCGGCGGATGCGCACGAGCGGCTGGCGATGGACGTCCACGCGCAGATCGAGGGCGTCGAGGACGTCTTCTTCGCCGAGGAGCACCCGCCGACGGTCGACATCTACCGCACGATGCGCCGCGTGCTGGCGCTGCAGCGGGCCGCCGACCCGATGAGCGACGTGGTGGCGCGCGTGGCGAGCAGGACCCCCGAGGGCGAGCTCGAGCTGCACCGCCACCTGCGCGACGTCGACGACCACGCCCGGCGCACCGCGACTCGGCTGAGCGGCGACCGCGATCTGCTGGCGAGCATGCTGCAGCTTGCCACCGCGCGCGTCGCCGAGCGGCAGAACGACGAGATGCGGGCGATGACCGAGCAGCAGATCGTGCAGAACGACCAGACGAAGAAGGTCACCTCGTGGGCCGCGATCCTCTTCGCGCCCACGCTCATCGCCGGCATCTACGGCATGAACTTCACCCACATGCCCGAGCTGCACTGGCTGCTCGGCTACCCCTTCGCCGTCGTGCTCATGCTCGCCTTCGCCGGCGTGCTCCACCGGGTGTTCAAGCGGAAGCACTGGCTGTAGGCGCCCTCCCGGCCCTAGGCCCGCACCAGCCCTGGCGCGAGCACCGCCCGCGGCGGCACGATGGAGCCATGAGCGCACCAGAGGCCCCCGCCGCATCCCCCGTCACGATCACCGTCACCGGCGGCGCCGGTCAGATCGGCTACCAGCTGCTCTTCCGCATCGCCGCCGGCGACATGCTCGGCGCCGAGCAGCCCGTGCGGCTGCGCATCCTCGAGGTCCAGCAGGCGCTGCCGGCGCTCGAGGGCGTCGTGATGGAGCTGCACGACGCCGCCTTCCCGCTGCTGGCGTCGGTGGACACGACGGCGGATGCGGCGGTCGCCTTCGAGGGTGCCGACCACGCGCTGCTCGTGGGTGCGCGGCCTCGCGGCAAGGGCATGGAGCGCGGCGACCTGCTCGCCGCCAACGGCGCCATCTTCGCCGCGCAGGGACGCGCGATCCAGGAGCGCGCGAGCGAGCGCATCCGCATCACCGTCACCGGCAACCCGGCGAACACGAACGCGCTCATCGCGGCAGCGGCCGCACCCGACGTGCCGCGGGAGCGCTTCTCGGCGCTGACGCGCCTCGACCACAACCGCGCGCTCGCGCAGCTGGCGGCCAGGACGGGCACGCCGGTGGGCGACATCCGCCGCATGATCGTGTGGGGCAACCACTCGGCGACGCAGGTGCCCGACGTGACGCACGCGCTCGTCGGCGGCGAGCCGGCCATCGACCTGGTCGACCGCGAGTGGGTGAAGGGCGAGTTCGTGCCGACGGTCGCCAACCGCGGCGCGGCGATCATCGAGGCTCGCGGGGCCTCATCGGCCGCGTCGGCGGCGTCGGCGACCGTCGATCACGTGCGCTCGTGGGTGCAGGGCACGCCGGCCGACGACTGGACCTCGATGTCGGTCGTCTCACGCGGCGAGTACGGCGTGCCGGAGGGGCTGGTCTCCTCGTTCCCGGTGACGTGCTCCGACGGCCGGTGGTCGATCGTCGACGGCCTCGCCGTGGATGCCGACGTGCGCGCGCAGCTCGACGCCTCGGTCGCCGAGCTCGCCGCGGAGCGCGACGCGGTGCGCGAGCTCGGCTACCTGGGCTGAGCCCGCGCAGCCACGTCACCAGATGAGGACCGATTCGCGAATCGCACCCGGACGAGGACGCTTTCGCCTCCTGCCCGCATCCGTCCTCATCTCGCCACGGGCGCCCGCTGCTCCGCCGCGTCAGCTCGCGCGCCGCAACCCGGGCCGGCCCTGCGCCAGCACCAGCGCGATCGTCTCGATCGTGCGATCGCGGTCGTGCACGATCTCCGCGTAGCCGAAGCGCAGCCACCGGTCCCCCTTGTCGGTGATCGCACGGTTGCGCCTCCGGTCCTTCCCAGCCTGCTTCTCGTTGTCGTGCCACTCGTCGCCGTCGGCCTCGACGTAGAGCCATCCGTCGATGAGCAGATCGCTGAAGCCGCCCCCGGGCGCAGGCACCTGCGACTCGACCCGCCAGCCCCGGTCGAGGCACGCCACGCGCACGAGCGACTCGAGCCCCGAGCCCGCCTGCGGGTCGAGCAGCCTCCGCCACGTCGCGCACCGCGCCGGCAGCATCGCGAACAGCCGGTCGAGGTCGTGCTCGGCGATGAGGCCGTGATGCAGAGCGCTGTCGATCGAGGCGATCGCGTGCTCGCGCGCCACCCGCCGCGCGTGCTGCGCCAGGGCGTCGACGATGCTCACGCGCCATGGCCGCGCATCCGGCTCGAAGCGCTCCCAGATGCGAACGCCCACCGACACGGCGGCCGCGCCCCTCGTCGGCTGCGTCGCGATCTGCAAGCCCGGATCGTCGGTGACCCAGACGCCGTAGCTGCGCAGCGCCGAGGCGCCGCCGAGCACGCCGCCCGCCTCCAGTGCTGCCTTGATCGATGCATCCGCCTCCGGCGGCATCACCCAGCTCCGGCCGACGGCCTGCGCCTCGCCACGCGCGATCGCCGCGCCGATCTGCCGGCTCGTGTGCCCCAGCGCGCGCAGCGCCGTGCGGGTCGCGGCGCCACCCGCAGCAGCCAGATCCACAGCGATGTCGCGCATGCAGGCACTCTGCCGCGGACGGCCCCGTCACCGCTCGCTCAGACGCGCCGGCTGTGGAGTGCGAGCGGAGCGGGCGCGGATGCCGCGTCACCACTTGAGGACGCCTCGCGCGATCCGGCCCCGTTCGTCCTCGATTCGTGACGAATCGCGAATCGGCCCTCATCCTGGGACACGCGCCGGGCGGGCTGGGGCGCGCAGGCCGCTGGACTGGGCGTCGGCCGCGGGATGCGGCGCGGCGCGGCGGGGCGGGATGCGGCGCGGCGGGGCCGGATGCAGCGCGGCGTTGCCGGATGCGGCGCGGCGCGGGCTACCGCAGGATGTCGCCGAGCCAGCTCCGTCCGCCGCGCTGGCCCTGCCCGCGCTGCCCGCTCGCACGCTGCTGCACCGTGCGCATCACCTTGTCGGCGATGCGGCCGACCGTGTCGTTCGAGCCCTGCTGGCCGTGACCGGGCTGCCCGGCGTAGCCCGCCGGCTGCTGGCCGTAGGGCGCCGGCTGGCCGTAGGCCGGCCCGGACCGCGGATCGTGGCTCGGCGGCGCCTGGTCGTAGGCGGGCGACTGCTCGTACGAGCGCTCGATGAGCTTGTCGAGCTCGCCGCGGTCGAGCCAGATGCCGCGGCACTCCGGGCAGTAGTCGATCTCGATGCCGCTGCGCTCGCTCATCACGAGCGTGGCGCTGTCGTTCGGGCACTGCATGCCGTCTCCTCTCGTCGGAGCGACCCACGCTTCCGCCCGCGCCTGTGCGCCCGCCATGCGATGCGCCACACCGAGCGCTTGTCTCGCCGCGACGACGCCCGTATGCTCGAGAGCAATAATCGAAGCATGTGTTCATATAGAGAACACACCCCGACGATGACGTCAGTCGTCTCACACAGGAGTGAGGAAAGCCGTGCAGTTCCACCATCACGGATACGTGTCCACCGACCCGCGCGTGCAGCCCGCGGCAGGGATCGGCCTCGACCGCCCGGCAGACCTGCCGGACGAGGTCGACGTGCTGATCGTCGGCTCCGGCCCCGCCGGCATGATCACCGCGGCGCAGCTCGCGCAGTTCCCCGACGTCAACGTGCGCATCATCGAGCGCCGCCCGGGCCGCCTCGCGATCGGCCAGGCCGACGGCATCCAGGCCCGCAGCGTCGAGACCTTCCAGGCCTTCGGCTTCGCCGAGCGCATCATCGCCGAGGCCTACCGCATCACCGAGATGGCGTTCTGGGGCCCCGACCCCGAGGACCCCTCGCGCATCATCCGCACCTCGAGCCCCGAGGACGACCCGACCGGCATCAGCGAGTTTCCCCACCTGATCGTCAACCAGGCGCGCGTGCTCGACTACTTCGCCGAGGCCGCGCTCAACGCGCCCGGCCGCGTCACGCCCGACTACGGCTACGAGCTCACGGGCCTCACCGTCACCGGCGAGGGCGAGCACCCGGTCGAGGTCACCGTGGCCCACACCGACGGCGAGCGCACCGGCGAGCGCGTCATCCGCGCCAAGTACGTGGTCGGCGCCGACGGCGCGCGCAGCGGCGTGCGCCAGGCGATCGGCTGCACGCTCGCAGGCCAGTCGGCGAACCACGCCTGGGGCGTCATGGACGTGCTGGCCAACACCGACTTCCCCGACATCCGCACGAAGTGCGCCATCCAGTCGGCGTCGGGCGGCAACATCCTCCTCATCCCCCGGGAGGGCGGCTACCTGTTCCGCATGTACGTCGACCTCGGCGAGGTCGCGGAGGACGACGACCACAAGGTGCGCCAGACGCCTATGGAGGAGGTCATCCGCAAGGCGAACGAGATCATCGCGCCCTACACGCTCGACGTGAAGGACATCGCCTGGAGCTCGATCTACGAGGTCGGCCACCGCATCACCGACCGCTTCGACGACGTGCTCCCCGACGAGCGCGGCACCCGCACCCCGCGCGTGTTCATCACCGGCGACGCCTGCCACACGCACTCTGCGAAGGCGGGCCAGGGCATGAACGTGTCGATGCAGGACGGCTGGAACATCGGCTGGAAGCTCGGCCACGTGCTCGACGGCCGCGCCGACGAGGCGCTGCTCGACACCTACTCGCTCGAGCGCCAGGTGGTCGCCCAGAACCTCATCGACTTCGACAAGGAGTGGTCGACGCTCATGGCGAAGAGGCCGGAGGAGCTCGGAGACCCGCAGGCCGTCGCCGACTTCTACACGCAGACCATGGAGTTCCCGGCCGGCTTCATGACCGAGTACGCGCCCTCGATGATCGTCGCCGACAGCGCCCAGCAGGAGCTCGCGACCGGCTTCCCGATTGGCAAGCGCTTCAAGTCGGCGCGCGCCACGAAGGTCGCCGACACCAACGACGTGCAGATCGGCCACTTCCACACCGCCGACGGGCGCTGGCGCATCTACGCCTTCGCCGACGCCGCGAAGCCGGGTGAGGCATCCGCCCTCGCCGACTGGGCCGACTGGATCGCCGACGACCCCGAGTCGCCCATCGCCGCCCACACGCCCGCGGGCGCCGACACGAGCGCGCTGCTCGACATCCGCGCGATCTACCAGCAGGTGCACGACGACATCGACCTCAACGACGTGCCGGATGCGTTCAAGCCGGTCGTGGGGCCGTTCGAGCTCGTCAACCTCGAGAACGTCTACGCCGCAATCCCCGGCGACGACATCTTCGACGTGCGCGGTATCTCGCGCGACGGCGCGGTGGTCGTGGTGCGGCCCGACCACTACGTGGCGCACGTGCTGCCGCTGAGCGCGAAGGCCGAGCTGGCCGCGTTCTTCCGCGGCGCGCTGCGGCCCGCCGCGCGGTAGCCGCAGACGAGCGGATGGGTCCCGGTCGACGGCCGGGACCCACCGGTCACCGCGTGATGCCCCGTACGACGCGAAGAGCCCCCGGTCCGTGGACCGGGGGCTCTTCTGCGTGTGACCCCAGCGGGATTCGAACCCGCGTTACCGCCGTGAGAGGGCGACGTACTAGGCCGCTATACGATGGGGCCTCGCTGCGCACTTGCGATTGCAACCTGGATAGTTTGCCACAGGTCTCGGCCGCGCGCCAAATCGACCCCGATCACGGCGCGCGCAGCACCTGCAGCGCCCCCGGCATGACGCTGCAGCGCACCGGCAGCCTGCCGACGATCTCGCCGTCGGCGCACACGATCACCGGCTCGTCGCTCGCCAGCTCGACCGCCCCGCTCTCGACCACGTGCACGCGCGGATCGTGCTCGTGCCGGCCGCGCAGCACCTTGCCCAGCAGCCACAGGAAGCGCGGGTAGGAGAGCTCGTCGGCGAAGACCGAGGTCAGCCGGCCGTCGCGCGCGTCGGCGCTCGGCGCGATCGGGATGCCGCCGCCGAAGGTGCGGTGGTTGGCGACTGCGGCGATGAGGGTGCGCCAGCTGCGCTCCGGCCCGCCGTCGAGCCGCACCCGGAAGGCCCGGTGCCGCGGGCGGAGCAGCGTCGCGACGATCGCCGCCCGGTAGCGCAGCCGATGCGGCACGCGCGTGAGCCGGAACGAGCGCACGTTGACGTCGGCGTCGAAGCCGACCGAGACGATGCCGGCCGCGAGCGCCACGCCGTCGGGGTGCTCGATGCGGATGAGGTCGACCCGGTCGGGCGTCGCGGCCAGCGTCGCCTGGAGTGCCCCCAGCACCGCCTCGGTCGACGCGATGCCCAGGCCGGTCGCGAAGTCGTTGCCGCTGCCCGCGGGCACGACAGCCAAGCGCTTCGACGTGCCGCCGACGACGTTGACCCCGAGGTGCACCATGCCGTCCCCGCCCACGACGACCAGCACATCCGCCTGGATCATCGCGAAGCGCGTCTGCTCCAGCTGGCCGGCGAAGTCGACGGCGGCGATGTGCTGCACCCGATGCCCCAGCTCGGCGATGCGGGTGGCGACGAGCGCGCCGACCGGCTCGGAGCGGCCGAACCGGGCCGTGGGATTGGAGGCGACGACGACGTGCACGTGCCGAGCCTAGGCGGCGGGTTCGCCCTCGACGGCGCGCGACAGATATCGTGGCTGGCATGCGAGTGACCAAGCGAGAGCACGCGTGCATGATCCTCGGCGACGAGGGGCAGACCCTGGTCATCGATCCGGGCAACCAGACGGGGCCGGTCTCGGCGCCCGGCCTGGTCGCGATCGTCATCACGCACGAGCACGCGGACCACTGGGATGCCGAGCACCTCGCGACCCTGCGCGCGGCGAACCCGAACGTGCCCATCTACGGCCCCGCGGGCGTCGCCGCCGCGGCCGAGGGCTTCGACGTGACGGTCGTCGAGGCGGGCGAGCGCGTGACGGCCGGCCCGTTCCGGCTGCGCTTCTTCGGCGGCACGCACGCCGAGATCCACCGCTCGATCCCGCTCGTCGACAACCTCGGCGTGCTGGTCAACGAGCGCTTC
The DNA here is from genome assembly GCA_007988785.1 of Agrococcus baldri. Taxonomy (GTDB): domain Bacteria; phylum Actinomycetota; class Actinomycetes; order Actinomycetales; family Microbacteriaceae; genus Agrococcus; species Agrococcus baldri_A. Next base: position 6,712 of record BJUU01000026.1, on the reverse strand, counting down.
TACTACCCGGGCGACTCCTACGCGACGCCCGACGTGCCGGTCGAGCTGCTCGCGACGCCGGCCGGCGCCCCGTGGCTGAAGATCGGCGAGGTGATGGACTTCGTCGCCGAGGTCGCGCCGCGCGCGACCTTCGCGGTGCACGACGCGCCGCTGTCGGAGATGGGGCTGGGCATGGCGCACGCGCGCATCGAGGGCGCGGTGGCAGAGGGCGGCGGCGAGCACCACCGCCTCGCTCCCGGCGACGCGATCGAGCTCTGATCCCCCGCGCTGATCGCGCGCCGGCAGCCGTCGCCGCGTGATCGATCCCGTCACGCTGCTGCTCTACGCGGCGGCGATCTTCGTCGCGACCGTCTCGCAGCGGGTGATCGGCCTCGGCTTCGGCCTGGTCATGGGCCCGGTCTCGGCGATCGTCGCCGGCCCCATCGCGGCCGTGCCGCTCAACTGCATCTTCGCGGTGATCGCCTGCAGCCTGATGCTGCCGGGCGTGTGGCGCGACATCGACTGGCGCCGCATGACGTGGCTGCTCGTGCCCGCGATCCCCGCGAGCGTCGCCGGGCTGCTGGTGGCGCGCATGGTGCCGACGGATGCGCTGCGCATCGCGATCGGGATCGTCGCGATCGCGGGCGTGCTGGTCTCGGTCGCCTTCACCCGCACCTCGCACACGCTCGACGGCGCGACGACCCGCATCGGCTCGGGGCTCGCGATCGGCGGCTTCAACGCGGCGGTCGGGGTGGGAGCACCGCTCGTGGGCGTCTACGCGCTCGTCAGCCGCTGGGAGCCGCGCATCCTGGCAGCGACCATGCAGCCGTTCTGGGTGATCCTCAACCTCGTCACGCTCGCGGAGCGGCAGCTGCTCGTGCCCGACGGCTTCCCCGAGTGGCCGTGGTGGGCGTGGCTGGGCGCGAGCGGGGCGGCGGTCGTCGGCACCCTCTTCGCGCATCGCATCGCGCATCGCATCTCGGCCGGCGTCGCGCGCTGGACGATCGTGGCGCTCTCGGTCGTGGGCGGCACGGTCGTCATCGTGACGGGCGTGATCGGGCTGGCCGGGGGCGCCTGACGGTGGCGCGCGGCGTCGCCGACGCTCCGCTATCTGAACGCCGTGTTCTATGCTCGAGCAGAGGCGTCCGCTGGGACGCCGCGACGAGAGCGAGCGACGATGCCCGAAACCCCCGAGACGCGCACCGCGAAGGCCGAGACGACCGGCTCGCAGACGCTCTCGCGCGGGCTCACCGCGCTCTCGCTGCTCGCCGACCACGGCAGCCAGAGCATCCAGTCGCTCGCGGCGCTGCTGGGCGTGCACCGCTCGGTCGCGTACCGGCTCGTGCGCACCCTCGAGGAGCACCGGCTGGTCGTGCGCGACAGCGGCGGCTCGCTCTCGCTCGGCCCGCAGCTGGTCATCCTCGCCCGCGACGTCGAGCACGACCTGCAGTCGGCCTCGCTCCCCCACCTGCAGCAGCTCGCCGACGAGCTGGGCATGACGGCGTTCCTCGCCGTGCGCGACGGCGACGACGCCGTGACCCTCGTGACGGCCGTGCCCCGCGGCGTCAACGCATCCGTCGCCCAGCACCCCGGGCACCGCCACCCCATCGCGCTCGGCGCGCCCGGCATCGCGCTGCAGGCGATGCTCAGCGAAGCGGCCTGGCGCGAGCTCGGCCACGACGAGCCCATGCACCCCGCGGTCGAGGACGTGCGCACGCGCGGCTTCGCGGTCAGTGCCAACGAGGTGATCCAGGGCATCACCTCGGTCGGCGCGCCGATCCGGGCACGGGGCACGACGGATGCCTCGGTCGCGGTGGTCACGGTCGGCGAGCCCGACACGGAGGCGCTGGGCGCCGCCGTGCAGCGGGTCGCGCGGGCCATCGAATCCGACCTGCGGTAGCGGCCGGCCGCGCATGGATCTCGCCTCGCTGCTGATCGCCGCTGTCGCCGTGCTCGTCGGCGCCGCCGGCCAGCGCATGATCGGCATGGGCTGGGGGCTGGTCGTGACGCCCGTGGTGGCGCTCGTCGCCGGGCCGCTCGCGGCCGTGCTGGTCGTGAACCTGTACGGCGCGATCGCGTGCCTCATCATCGTGCCGCGCGTGTGGCGCGACATCGACTGGCGCCGGCTGCTGTGGCTGCTGCTGCCCGCGGTCGCGCTCATGGTGCCCGGGCTGCTGCTCGCGCAGGCGCTCGACACCGACCTGCTGCGGGTGATCGTCGGAGCGATCGCGGTCGCGGGCGTGATCGTCTCGGTGGCGGTCACGAGCACCGCCCGCCACCGCGACGGGCCGGGCGTGCGGCTCGCCGCCGGCTCGACGATCGGGCTGCTGAACGCGAGCGTCGGCATGGGCGCACCCATCGTAGGCCTCTACTCGCTCGTCTCGCACTGGCACGACAGGACCTTCGTCGCCACCATGCAGCCGTTCTGGGCGCTCGTGAGCGGGATGATCGTGGCGATCCGGCCGTTCGTGGCCCCCGAGGGCGCGCCCGACTGGCCGCTGTGGGGCTGGCTGGCGCTCGTCGCCCCCGTCGTGCTCGGCGTCGTGCTGGGCGACCGGCTCGCGCACCGGGTCGACCGCACCGCGGTGCGCTGGGCGATCATCGTGTGCTCGCTGCTGGGCGGCGCCTCGCTCGTGATCGCCGGGACGGCGGCGCTGCTGGCCTGAGGCGTCAGGCGCCCAGCAGCGCGATCGCCAGGCAGACGACGACCGCCACCGAGAGCAGCACGCGCACGTGGTTCCAGCGCACCCAGCGACGCTCGTCGAAGGCGGCACGGGCGGCGGATGCGTCGATGCCGTCGGGCGGGCCGGCGGCCTTCAGCGCGTCGTTGCGCGGCACGTTGACGGCGCCGGTGATGACGATCACGGCCGCCTGCAGCACGGCGGCGGCCACCGCCCACCAGAGCACGTCGCCGTCGCCGAGGTGCAGGAGCGCCGCGGCGATCGAGAGCAGCAGCGTGCCGAAGAAGCCGCCGACGAGGAACAGCGGGTTGACGATCGCGCGATCGATCGCCTGGAAGGCGCCGACGAAGGTGCGGTCGTCCACGCGGCGCAGCCCGGGCATGATCGCGTTCGAGTAGAGGAAGAACACCCCGGCGGTGACCCCGGCCGCGACGGCCGCGAGCACGAGCACGACCGTGCCGAGCATCCGCTCTCCTCTCCCGGGACGGCGAGGCCGCACCGCGTCCGAGGATACGGGGCCCGACTGCGCCGCTCGACGTACCGCGGATGCCGCCCGCCGGCGGATGGCGCGCGGCCCCCGTGCGAGCACGCTGTGAGCACAGCCCGCAGAGCGCGGGCATCGACATCAGGAGGACATCATGCTCGCAGCCATCGAGACCGCAGCCGCCGGCGCAGCGCTGGCCGCGCACGACGGGGTCGGCCCCTGGGCGGGAGGCGGCGGATTCCCGTTCTGGATCTTCCCGATCCTGTGGTTCGTGCTGATCGCCGGCGCGATCGCCCTGTTCTGGTTCGGCCGGCGCCGCCGCGAGCGGTGGGCGGGCCGTCGCGCCGGGGAGCAGGCGCTCGCCGAGCGCTTCGCGAACGGCGACATCGACGCCGAGGAGTACCGCGCGCGCCGAGAGGTGCTGCGCCAGGAGTGAGGCGGCGGAGGCGTCGGGGCGGTCCCGCGGGACCTGCCCCGACGTCGTGCCAGCACCCGTCAGCGCAGGCCGGACTCGTACGCGAAGACCACCAGCTGCGCGCGGTCGCGGGCGCCCAGCTTGATCATCGACCGACTCACGTGCGTGCGGGCCGTCGCGGGGCTGAGCACGAGCCGCTCGGCGATCTCCTGATTGCTGAGGCCCTCGGCGACGAGCCCCACCACCTCGCGCTCGCGCTCGGTGAGCTGGTCGAGCTGCGGGTGGGGCTGCAGCCGCCGCGGGCTGCGGTCGACGAACGCGCCGATGAGCGTGCGCGTCACCGAGGGCGCCAGCAGCGCGCCGCCGTCGTGGATCGTCCGGATCGCCTCGAGCAGGGCCGCGGGGGCGGTGTTCTTCAGCAGGAAGCCGCTCGCGCCGACGCGGATGGCGTCGAAGACGTACTCGTCGAGCTCGAAGGTGGTCAGCACGAGCACCCGCGTCGCCTGCAGCTGCGGGTCGGCGACGATGCGACGGGTCGCCTCGAGCCCGTCGATGCCGGGCATGCGGATGTCCATCAGCACCACGTCGGGACGGCTCGCCCTCGCCTTCGCGACGGCGTCGATGCCGTCGGCCGCCTCACCCGCGACCCGGAACCCATCCGTCGCCTCGAGCAGGGCGCGCAGCCCCATGCGCACGAGCTCCTGGTCGTCGACGAGCAGCACCGAGATCATGCGTCCTCCCCTTCCCCGCGCGGCAGCGGCAGCTCGGCGCGCACCCGGAAGGTGCCCGCGCCGGTCGGCCCGGCCTCGAGCGCGCCGCCCAGCTGCGTCGCCCTGCGCCGCATGCCCTCGATGCCGAAGCCGGGCTCGCCCGTCTCCCCCGCCCGGTTGACGACGGTGATGCGGATGCGCCCGGCCGCGTGCTCGATGCGCACGCTCGCGCTCGGCGCGGCGCTGTGCTTCGCGACGTTCGTGAGCGACTCCTGCACGATGCGATAGGCGGCCAGGTCGATCGCGCTCGGCAGCGGCCGCGGCGCACCGACGGTCTCGAGGTCGATCTCGATGCCGGCCGCGCGCATCCGCTCGACCAGCTCGTCGAGCCTGGCGAGGCCGGGCGTGGGGGTGCGCGACGCGCCGTCGGCGGGCTGCATGCCGGCGATCGTGGCGCGCAGCTCGTCGAGCGCCTCGCTGCTCGCGCGACTGATCATGGTGAGCGCCTCGAGGGCCTGCTGCGGCTTCGCGTCGCGCAGGTGCAGGGCGATGTCGGCCTGCAGCTGGATCGCGGCGAGGCCGTGGCCGACGACGTCGTGCACCTCGTGCGCGATGCGCAGCCGCTCGTCGTCGAGCAGCCGCCGGTCGGCCTCCGCCCGCGTGCGCGCCCGCGCCTCGAACACCTGCCTGCGGGCGATGCCGATCGTCGCCGGCACCACCACCCAGCCGGTCGCGGGCAGCAGGCCGAAGGCGCCGTCGAGCGACGCCGGGTTCGTGAGCAGATGCACGAGCAGCGCCGCGAGCGCCGCCCCGCACCAGGCGAGCGCGATGCCGAGCCTGCGATGCCGGGCGATCGTGTAGACGGCGATCGCGGCGCTCAGCAGGATGGGCCCGTAGGGGTAGCCGATCGCGAGGTAGGCGGCGGCCGAGCCGACCGAGACGACGACGGTCGCCTCCGGCCAGCGGCGGCGCACGGCGATCGCGAGCGCCGCGAGCACCACGAGCACGACGGCGAGCGCGTCGATCGGCGCCCCCTCGGGCGGCCCGCCGAAGGGGCCCCCGAGGCGCGAGCGCTCGAGCCAGCGCAGCGAGCCGAGCCCGAGGGCCAGCAGCACGGCCGCGAGCAGCGCGTCGCGCCACCAGGCGCCGCGGCCGCCGCGCTCCGCCTGCCGCCCGGTCGCCGCGCGAGAACGCTCCACGCCCACGGGGCCTCCCTCCGCTGCGGAACCCACCTTCGCACAGGCCGGGCCCGTCGACGCGGGCCGATGCGCGCATCCGCCCCTACGCCCCTCGACGTACGCGGCCGGCGCGGATTGCGCACCGTGACGGATGCGCGCGCCGGCCCGGCGGGCGAGGCTCGAGGCATGGACACCGCAGCGACCGACCGCACCGTGCCCGCGTCAGCGCGCCCCTGGCTCTCGCAGCGCTGGCGGAAGGCGGCGCTCGTGCTGCACATCCTCGGCGCGGGCACCTGGATCGGCATCGACGTGCTCGTCGCCGTGCTCGTGCTGGTCGGCTGGTTCAGCCCCGACGCGCAGCTGGCAGGGCTCGCGTACCGGGCGCTCGGCACCTTCGTGGTCGCGCCCATGCTGGCGGCCGCGCTCGTCACGCTCGGCACCGGCCTGCTGCTGGGCCTCGGCACTAGGTGGGGCCTCGTGCGCCACTGGTGGGTGCTGGTGAAGCTCGTGCTGAACGTCGTGCTCGCCGTGCTCATCGTGGTGGCGCTGCAGCCCGGCATGGAGGCCGTGGTGGCGCACGGCGAGGCGCTGGCCGGCGGCGCGGCGCCGAGCGGCGACGTGCGCACGCTGTTCTTCCCGCCGGCGGTCTCGCTCGCCGCGCTCTCGCTCGCGACGGCGCTCGCGGTGGTGAAGCCGTGGGGCCGGGTGCGGCCGGCAGCGGCGCTTCGACGGCGCAGCCGGTGATGCAGCGCGGGGAAATGCGCGTGACGGCAGCCGGCGCACGCGCGAGACTGGGGGCCGGCGCCGCCGCCGATGGTGGCGCCTCGATCGAAGGAGGAGCCATCGTGACCCTGACCCTGGACGACGCCCGACGGATCATCGCCGCCGCAGAGGCCCGCGCCGACGAGATCGGCCAGCCGATGAACATCGCGGTGGTGGATGCCGGCGGCAACCTCATCTCGCACGTGCGGCAGGACGGCGCGTGGATCGGCAGCATCGACATCTCGATCAGCAAGGCGTGGACCTCGCGCGCCTTCGACATCGAGACGAAGGATCTGGGCGAGAACGCGCAGCCCGGGCAGCAGTTCTTCGGCATCCACACCACCAACGGCGGCCGCGTCGCGATCTTCGCCGGCGGCGTGCCGCTGTCGCGCGAGGGCGCCGTGGTCGGCGCGGTCGGCGTGAGCGGCGGCTCGGGCGAGCAGGACCAGTCGGTCGCCGAGGCGGGCGCGGCAGCGCTCTAGGACGACCCGGCGCGGCCCGCC
>BJUU01000025.1 GCA_007988785.1 Agrococcus baldri | reverse complement strand
CGACGACACGGGCCTGACGCGGGGCACCGAGGTCGCCGATGCGCCCATCGCGCGCTTCCACCTGCCCGACGGCGCGAGCGTCGACGACTACGCGGCCACGGCCGAGTGGCAGGGCGAGAGCATCGAGGCAGCGCTCAGTGGCCCGGATGCCGAGGGCTGGGTCACGGCATCGATCAGCCACGCGTTCGAGCGGGCCGGCACCGGCACGCTCCGCACCACGGTGACCGGTGCCGACGGCACCCGGTCGGTGGGCACGCAGCCGATCACGGTCGCCGGCGCGTTCGACGAGCTCACGTTCGAGTCCGACCCCGTCGGCGGCGTGCCGGCAGACTGCTCGACGCTCGACAACTACCTCCCCGTCGCCGTGAGCGACGCGATGGCCTTCGAGGGTCAGCGGGCGCTGCGCGTGCGCGACACGAGCGCGCAGGCGAACGCGGGCGTCTCGTGCACCGTGCTGCCGCAGCAGGGCGCGTACCTCTCGATGCAGCTCAACCCGCAGTCGCTGCAGGGGTTCACGGTCGACATCATCGGCACCTCGCTGCACGCCACCGGGCAGCCGGCGAACGCGCTGTTCCGCCTGGCGCTGCGCGCCGACGGCGGCATCCAGTGGTACGAGCAGTGGACGGCGACCTGGCGCGAGCTGGCCCCTGCGGGCAGCATCGCGCTCGACGCGTGGAGCCAGCTGGAGCTGGCGGTGCCGAGCGACAACGCCGCCGTGCGGGTGAGCATCGACGGAGAGTACGTCGGCTCCGGCGGCCCCACGATCGGCAACAACTCGAGCCGGCACAACCGGATCACGGCGATCACCGGGCTCGCGTTCACGACGAGCGCCAGCGGCGCCGCGGCGGTGCAGGACGACGTCTTCATCGACGACGTCACCTTCGGCACGCCGTCGACGACGCCTCCAGCAGCGGTGGGCACGGCGCCCTTCACCATCAGCGACACCACGACGGTCGACGACGGCGGCGACCAGGTGGGCTTCCCCAACCCGGGCGTCGTCGTGCCGAACGACGACGGCGGCCAGCGCATCCTGCTGCCGTACTCGGCGCATCCCGACGACGACGACCAGGCCGGCTTCCACCTCGGTGCCTCGGACGACGGCGGCGCCAGCTGGTTCAGCGGGGCGGATCTGAACCCCATGCAGGACACCACGGGCCTCACGATGACCCGGCTGCGGAACGGCGATCTGCTCGCGGTCAACTTCCACGCCTACATGGAGCCCGGGACCGACGACCGGCAGGCATCCGTGGAGACCGCGATCTCGGACGACAGCGGGTCGACGTGGACGCACCGCGAGGGCATGATGACCACCCCGGAGCCGATGCGGCCGATCGGCGCATCGGAGCGGCCAGGCACGACGCTGGGCGGCTTCGTGCTGCTGCACACGGTCCTGGAGGATCCCGACGGCACCCTCTACATGTCGGCGTACGGCTACTACGCCAGCGATCAGGAGTTCCGCCAGATCGTGCTCGTCTCGCACGACGGCGGCATCGACTGGTCGGTGCTCGCCACCGTGGCCGAAGGCGATCCCGAGCAGTACGACGTCGTCGCCTACGAGGGGCCGAGCGAGGGCGCGATCGAGCGGCTCGCCGACGGCTCGCTGCTCATGGTCATGCGCGTCGGCTGGCGGCTGCCGATGCTCGCCTCGCGCTCGACCGACGACGGCGAGACCTGGAGCGAGCCGACGCCGATCGAGGTCGGCCCCGAGGCGCAGGACCTGCTGAGCGTGCAGCCGACCATGGAGCTGCTCCCCACCGGCGAGCTGCTGCTCATGGTCGGCCGACCGGGCATCGTGATGACGATCTCGGAAAGCGGCCTCGGTGACGACTGGAGCGTGCCGGTCGGCATCGACTACGTCAACACCGAGAACGGCAGCTTCACCGTGCTCGACCCGACCACGGTCGTCGCGGCGGGCGACCGCGGGCGCGTGGCGCCCTGGGAGGTGTGGTCGCGCGAGGTCACGGTCGATCCGTCGTGCGAGCAGACGATCACCGGCAGCCACGACGGGCGGCTCACCGCCGGCGCGGGCGGGCTGTGCCTCATCGGCGCGACCGTCGACGGCCCGATCAGCGTCAGCGACGGCGGCCGCCTGGTCGTGCAGGACTCGGAGATCACCGGGCCGGTCACCACCACCGGCGCCTCGACGGTCGCGATCTGCGGATCGCACGTCACGGGACCGGTACGGGTGGCGGGCACGACAGCCGCCGTCTCGGTCGGCGACACGACCAGCGGATGCGCGCCCTCCACCATCGTTGGACCGCTGCGCGTCACCGACACATCGGGCCCCGTCGTCGTGGACCGCTCGGAGGTCACCGGCAGCGTGACGGTGACGGGCAGCAGCGGCCGACAGGCGCCGGTGCTCTCCGGCCTCACCGTGCACGGCGCGCTGTCCTGCTCGCAGAACGCGGTCGCGCCGACGGATGCGGGCGTGGCCCTGAACGTCGATGGTGCACGCAAGGGGCAGTGCGCCATGTGATTTCGGCTTCTCCTCCGGGGAGATCGTCGACCGATCTCCCCGGGCGAGGCGCGACGGTAGCGTCGTGCGCATGAAGCTCACCGTCGCGGCCGTGCTGTTCGACATCGACGGCACGCTCGTCGACTCGACGCCCGCCGTCGAGCGCACCTGGCGCACCTGGGCAGCCCGGCGAGGGGTCGACGCCGAGGCGGTGCTGCGGGTCTCCCACGGGCGCAGGAACGAAGACACGCTCGCCGACTTCCTGCCAGCGCACGAGGTGAGCGCTGCCGTCGCCGAGCTCGGCGTGCTCGAGCTCGACGACCTGCAGGGTGTGGTGGCGCTGCCCGCGACGACGAGCCTGCTGCCGGCGATCCCCGCTGGCCGCTGGGCGGCCGTCACCTCGGGGCCGCGGGCGCTGATGCAGACGCGGCTGCGGGTCTCCGGCCTGCCGGTTCCGGAGGTGCTGATCGCTGCCGAGGACGTCAGCGAGGGCAAGCCGCACCCCGAGGGCTACCTCGCCGCGGCTGCCGCGCTCGGCGTCGATGCGGGCGACTGCCTCGTGGTGGAAGACGCCCCGGCAGGCATCGGTGCGGGCCGCGCGGCCGGGGCGCGCGTCGTTGCGGTCGCGACCTCGCACGACCGGTCGGCGCTCGTCGACGCCGACGTCGTCATCGACGACCTGCGCGAGCTGCAGCTGTCGGTCACGCCAGATGGCCTGCGCGTCACGCTTCCCGACCGACTCCCGTAGCGGCCTTCCGCGCGAGCGCGATCGCCGCCTCGAGCGGTAGATCCGCCGCGACATCCGGCACCACCCCGGTGCGCTCCCAGTTGCGACCGGTGCGCGGATCGACGGGCGAGCCGTTCGAGATGAAGACCGTGAAGCCGAGGCCGGTGTCGTGCGGCAGGCCGGGGTTCGCGGCACCGACGGTCGGTGCGCCGACGACCGTCGCGCGACCGAGGCTCTGCAGCGCGTAGGCGCAGCTCTCGGCGGCAGACGCGGTGCCGCCGTCGACCGCGACGAGCAGCGGCAGCCCGGTCAGTCGGGGGTCGGATGCACCGGGTCGCGTCCACGACTCGAAGCGCTCGTCGCGCGCGTGGAAGGTGAGCACGTGCGCCGGCTCGGCGACGAAAGCGCCGAGCAGCAGCTCGACCATCGAGGGGTAGCCGCCGGGCACGTCGCACAGGTCGAGCACGAGCGCGTCGCAGCCGGCGACCGCCGCGAGCGCCTGCTGCGCGACGGCGACAGCGTCGTGGTCGTCGCCGTCGTCGAACACGCGCACCGTCAGCACGCCGATGCCGCCGTCGACGCCGGCTTCGATCGCCGGCCCGGATCGGTCGACGGTGCGGCGCTCGCGCGGGGCCCAGTCGCCGGCGTAGACGCCGAAGTGCGCCTCGTGCGGCCGCAGCAGCGCGGTCACCCGCTCGGCGAGCCCCTGCTCGGTCGCGCCCTCGGCGGGCGGCAGCTCGCGCACGCTCGCCGCCAGCCACAGGGCGACATCCGGGTCGAAGTACTCGCGCTCCACGAGCTCGGCGATGCGGCCGAGCACCGCCCGCTGCCGCGCGGCATCCATCGCTCAGTCGCGCCGGAAGTGGGCCCGGATGCGGTCGGCCTGCTCGGGCGTGAGGTGCCACTCGGTGCCGATCTCGTGCCCCTCGAAGGGCCCGCCGCCGTCGGCCGGGTTGCGCAGGAAGCCGCGGATCTGCCTGCCCTTGCGGTCCATGCCCAGCTCGCGCGACAGCTCCACCGGCGTGATCGTCTCGTCCATGCTGCGACCGTACCCGGCTCGAGCGCCCGCCGTGCCGCTACAGCCTCGCCCGCCGCGCCTTCCGCCGCCAGATCACCAGCTCGGCGACGCCCAGGTTGATGAGCCAGCCGATCGTCATGGCGATCGCGCGCGAGACCTGATCGTCGGGCCCGTAGAGGATCGAGCCCGGGATGAGCACGTAGGCCTGGGTGCCGGCGGCGATGCCGAGCGCATAGGCCCGCGTCATCCAGGCGCCGTGCGTGGCGTAGCGGCGCTGCGTCAGCGCCCGCACCGCGAGCACGAGCGTGAGGACCATGTATGCCCCGAACACCCAGCGGATGACGAGCAGCGCCGGCCCGTCGCCCGGCGGCAGGTCAGAGAAGCTCGCCATCCACAGCGCCGAGAGCGCCACGACGAAGCCCGCCGGGATGAGGACGACGCCGACCGCGCGGTGCCAGCTGCGGCGTCCGAGTCGCAGTGCCGGCACGAACTGGAAGGCGCCGAGCAGGCTGAACAGCACGCCGGCGATGATGTGTGCGACGACCGGCAGCGGGAAGTCGGTGAACCGCGCCGCCTCGGGCATGATCGCCGGCCCGCCGCCCAGCTGCGTGAGTCGCAGCCCGCCCGTGATCATCGGGACGATCGCCACCAGGATGAGCGCCGGCGGCACGAGCCAGATCGCCCAGCTCCCCCGTCGCTGCGCGAGCGCCGCCGCACGCGCGGGCATCACCCGCGCAGGCTTTCCAGACACCGTCATCGCTGCCTCCGGCACAGGTCTACACCCGCGCACCCGCGAGCGGAAGAGATCCCGGATGCGCGGCGCAGGGAATTCTGCAACGCCGTCCGCGTTCTGCCCCGACCGCATCCGAGTCGGCGGCGGCCGGATACGCTCCGAGCATGGCGAGAATGATCCCCGGCATGCTGCGCCCCGGCTCCCCTCCCGGCGAGCACCGGGTGTTCGAGGCGCTGCGCGACCACCCCGCCACCGGTGACTGGGTCGTCTTCCACGGCCTGCGCATCCGCCACCATGCCTCGCAGGTGGAGGGCGAGGCCGACTTCGTCGTGCTGGTGCCAGGCGAGGGGATGCTCGTGGTCGAGGTGAAGTCGCACGACCGGATCGTGGCGGGTGACGACGGGCTCTGGCGGCTCGGCAGCCAGGAGCCGACGACTCGCTCGCCGTACGACCAGGTGTGGGAGAACAGCCGCTCCATTCGCATGTGGATCGAACGGAAGGCGTACGTGCCGGTCTACCCGATCTGGCAGGCGGTGTGGTTCCCGATGGTGGGCGGCGAGGTGAAGCAGCGGCTCGAGCAGCGCATCGACGTGCCCGAGCAGTCGACGCTCACGCGCGCCGACCTCGACCCGAGCCGGCTGGTGCAGAGCATCATCGGCTCGCTGCGCCATGGCCGCAGCGAGCTCGACCGGCGGCAGGTGCGCTTCATCGACGGCCGCCCCGATGCGCAGGATGTCGATGAGGCACGCGGGCTGCTCATGCCGCCTGCCGACTGGGGCTACGAGATGGCCGACGTTCGCGCCCGGCGCCAGAAGAGTCTGCAGGCCGCGACCGAGCGGCAGGAAGAAGCGCTGCGCTACTTCACCACCTACGAGCAGCTCATCGTCGAGGGCCCGGCCGGCACCGGCAAGACCAATGTCGCGATGCGTGCCGCCCAGCAGGCGGCAAACCGCGACGAGACGGTGCTGCTGACCTGCTTCAATCGTCGGCTTGAGGCAGACCTGCGGCATCGGCTGCGCGATCGCGGCGACATCACGGTGGAGCGCGTGCACCGGCTGATGCTCGCGCTCAGCGGCCTGACGCCGCCCGAGGACGCGGACGACGCCTGGTGGAACGGCACCCTGCCCGCGGCGACGCTCGCCGTCACGCGCGCGCCGGGCTTCACCCCGCCCTACTCGTGCCTGGTCGCCGACGAGGCGCAGGATCTCGCGCGCGAGACCACCCTCGACGTGCTCGACAGCCTGCTCGTCGGCGGCCTCGCCGGCGCCCGCGTCGTGCTCGCTGGCGACTTCGCCCGCCAGGACATCTACCGCCCCTCGACACCGCTGGCCGCCCCGCCACCACCGGTCGCCCCGTTGGTCGAGGAGGCCGCGGCCGCAGGCCGCAGCCGTCTCGAGACCATCACACAGCGCATGACCACCCCCGGCACCATGACCCTCGCCAACAACGTGCGCCAGTCCCCCGACCTCGCCGAGCTCATCGAGCTCATGCTGCACACCGAGTTCTACATCAGCTTCGACCGCGACTTCGACGAGGAGGAGCCCGACGAGCCGCCGCTGCGCATCCACCGCTACCGCGACGAGACCGAGCAGCAGGCGCTGCTCGAGCAGTCGCTCATCGCGCTGTGGAACGACGGCTGGGATCCGCACGAGATCCTCATCCTCTCCCCTCGCCGGGCCTCCGCGGCCAGCCGTGCACAGGGTGCGGTGGCGGATGCGCTGGCGCACCGCGACGGGGATGCCAACGGCAGCCCATGGGGCACCGTGCATGCCTACAAGGGCCTCGAATCCCCCGTGTTCGTGCTCACCGACGTCGACGGCAGGACCCCCGGCTGGGAGGACCTCCTCATACATCGGCGCCACCCGCGCCACCGAGCGCCTGGTCGTGCTCACGGCCCTCGACGAGATCGCCGAGCGGGCGCCTGCGCCCTGACAGCCGAACGCTCCGCATCAAGCAAGGAGGCAATGCGGATGCGTGTCGTCGGCTTGCTGACGTAGGTTGCGGTGACAAGGCAAGGAGTCGGGCATGCAGAAGCACGAGCAGCAGCAGGATCCGTTCACGAGGCTCGACGAGCTGCTCGCCGATCCCACGTTCGAGCCGCCGAGCGACGACGACCTCTACGGCCACCTCGACGCGGACCCGCTGCCCGACTGGCTCCTGGAGGAGCACGGCCTGCTGGCCCACGAGCTCGATCTTGCGGTGGTCGAAGACGTCGACTGGCGCGGCAGCGATGCGTTCATGGATGCGCTCGGCAGCTTCGACGCCTGGGCGCCGAGCGAGCCCGGTGTGTACGACGAGGCGCCGGTGACCGCGATCCCCTTCGATACGCTGCCCGCCGAGATCGGCGCTGCCCGCACGCACGTCGTGGTCGCGCGCCGAGGCGGCGAGGTCATGCTGCTGGTCGGCCCCGTCGACGACTTCGGCGCGGCCACCGCGCTCGCGCACCACGCGGCGAAGACCCACCGCCGCGACACCTCCCGGCGACGCGACTCAGGCCCGTGGGCCGTCTTCGTACTCGCGCTGCCCGCCTCGCTCACCTGGATCCTGCGCCGCCCGCTCTACGACTCCGCGCGCTGGAGTCTGACCTAAGGCGCGACTGTCCAGCCGTCGGAACGTGCCGCCACGGTCGAGCGCTCCACAGCTATCGGGAGGCGCCCACCTGCGCGTGCAGGACTGTGGCGCCAGCAACGGCAACCAGAACCTCAACCGCGTCGGCGGCGCCGGCAACTGGATCCAGGACGCGATCTACCCTCAGTGCCCCGCCTGCGCCCGCACGATGCCGCTCGTCGCAAGTCGGCAGCTCATCACCGGCGTCGCCTACAGCGACTACTTCCGCGATGAGGAGGATGACGAGCTCGCAGGCGCCATCCACCTCTACCGCGACGCCGACGAGCAGGAGGCCCTGCTGCAGCAGGCGCTCGAGACGCTCTGGGCCGACGGCTGGGATCCGCACGAGATCCATCCTCTCGCCCCGCCGCGACTCGGCAGCCCAGCGCGCCTTCGGCGAGACGACGGATGCGTCACCGCATTCAGGCGCGACCCCCGGCATCCGCTGGGGCACCGTGCATCGCTACAAGGGCCTCGAATCGCCCGTGGCCATCGTCACCGACGTCGATGGCCGCTCCCCCGGCTGGGAGGACCTGCTCTACGTCGGCATGACCCGCGCCACCGAGCGCCTGATCGTGCTCACTTCGCTGGAGGACCTGCACGAACGGATGTGACAACTCGGAACGTGGCGCTCGCAATGCGTCCAATCCGAATCTCGCAATCTGTTCACTTTGAACCTCGCAATCTGTACATTTTGATGCTCGCAATCTGTACACTTGCGCCATGACCAGCTACAGACCCCGTGTTGCGGACGACGAGCTCGCGACCCTTCGTGCAGCTGTCGGTGCGGTGCTGATCGAAGGTCCGAAAGCCTGCGGAAAGACGGAGACCGCACGACGGCAGGCCCAGACGGTGTTCGAACTGGATCTCGACGCCACCGCCCGAGCGTCGATCGAACTCAACCCCGACTTCCTGTTCGACCGGCCGGTTCCGATCCTGTTCGATGAATGGCAGGTCGCGCCTGAACTGTGGAACCGCGTGCGCAGGGCAGTCGATGCGGCGGCGGGCGAGCGGGGCCGTTTCCTGCTCACGGGATCTGCGACACCGCGCGATGACGTCACCCGGCACTCCGGCGCCGGGCGGTTCGGAGTGCTGCGCATGCGCCCGATGAGTCTATTCGAGTCGGGCCACTCCACCGGTGACGTGTCGCTGGCCGCTCTGCTCGACGGCAAGCCACAACCCGGATCAGCAAGCACCCTGACCGTGCCGGACCTCATGGCGCGTGTCGTCATCGGTGGATGGCCCGACCTGCTCGAGGCCGACGAGGTGGACGCCCGCCGCTGGCTCGATGGGTACCTCAAGCAGATCATCGAGGTGGACATCCCAGTCTTCGTCGGGCGGCGGGATCCGCGCACGCTGCGCCGAGTACTCGCATCCCTCGGTCGGTTCGTCGCACACAGCCCGGCGACTCGGGCGATCGCGGCAGATGCGGCCGGAGAGCGCGGGCAAGTCGCACCGACGACCATCTACAACCACCTCGACGCGCTCGAGCGGCTTCAGCTGCTCGACAACTCCGAGGCCTGGCAGCCGCACATGCGCTCTCGCACCCGGTTGCGCACCACGCCTACGCGCTACTTCGTCGACCCCTCAATCGGCGCGGCCGCGCTCGGGGTGTCGAGCAAAGACCTGCTGCACGATCTGGAAGCGGCAGGCTTCCACTTCGAGGCGCTCGCAGTGCGCGACCTTCGCGTCTATGCGCAGCCGCTCGGCGGCCGCGTCGACACCTGGCGCGACGAGCTTGGCAACGAGGTCGATGCGGTGGTCACCTTGCCCGACGGACGCTGGGCTGCCATCGAGATCAAGATGAGCCAGCGAGACGTCGACAGGGCCGCAAAGCAGCTGCTCGACTTCGCCAGCCGTGTGGACGCCGACAAGCAAGGCGCGCAGGCAGCACTGATCGTGGTGACAGCGACCGGCAGCGCGGGGCGGCGGCCTGACGGCGTGCATGTCGTGCCCATCTCCGCGCTGGCGCCCTGACTTCTTTGCGAGTCTAGCAGGATGCCCTCAGCAGCCATGCGCTGCTGTCTTCGTCCCAGAGCGTCACGGACCCAGAGGGCGTCGATGAGGCGGGGTCCGCGAGGAACGACGCCACCGCTTGTTCGAGCGACCGGATGGCACGCTCGGCCACCGCCTCGTCCGCGGTGACGACGACTGCCGTCACCGCCCGATCGCCGTCGGCGATCCGGACATTGATCACGGTTGCCGCCCCCACGTCCCCATGCTCGGGTGTCGTCCGCCCCGCGAGGAGCGCCTCGATCGCATGCCACAGCGGGCCGACTGCCAAAGGCGGCAGCAGTGGAAGCGCGATGTCAACAGAGATCTGAGGGTCGGGAGTGAACTCGAACTGCAGCGCGCGCTGCACCTGCAGCCGGTCGGGCTCAACCCCGCTCGCGAGCAGGCGCTGCTCTGCCTCGATGAGCACCGCATCCGCGAACCAAGCGTGGTCAGCGCTCAGCGACAGCGCCGCGTTGTCGAGCATGGGACGCTGCGCATCGCGAGCGATCGGCATCATCAGACTCGCCGACATGGGGTGGATCGCCCTCAGCCAACGCCGGTCCTCCACATGCAGGTCTGTCTCAAACCGCAGCTCGCTCACGACGTCGTCGCCGTCGATCACGTCGACCATGAGATCGCGCATGCGCACCCGGTTGTCGTGGTGGGCATGCAGGCGGACCTCCCCCGCGGTCACGCGGCGGGCGAAGGCCTCCAAGGCCTCACGGGGGATCCTGAGACCGCCGTACGCCCGAATCGGAGCGTCCGTCATGAGAATCCCGCCGGCTTTGCGTCGACGTCATCGTCGCCTCGAACCTCTTCGGCGACATCCTCGGTGACCTCGCCGCAGCGATCGCCGGCTCCATCGGCATCGCTCCCGTCGATGTTTGAGCCCGCGCACGGCTCTGCGCCCGACATCGCGCGCCGCGTTCTCGCGAACCCCGTGGGCGCCACCTGGTCGGCATCGATGATGCTCGACCATCTCGACCACCCCGAGGCCGCAACGGAGTTGATGGATGCGGTCGGCGCGCATCTGCGGGACGGCTCCAGCACCCATGACATGGGCGAGACTGCTGGCACGACCGCGTTCACGAAGGCACTCCCTGCACGCCTCGGATGACAGCGACCCTCGCCAACAACGTGCGCCGGCCGCCGCAGCTCGCTGAGCTCATCGAGCGCCTGCTTAGCGCCGACCTCTACATCGGCTTCGACCGCGATTTCGACGAGGACGAACCCGACGAGCATCCCCTCCAGATCGTCCGCTACCGCGACGAGGGCGAGCAGCAGCAGCTCTTGGCCAACGCCTTCATCGCCCTCTGGAAGGACGCCCGAGAGCCCCACGAGACCGCCGGGGCCTCGGCCGTGAGCCGTGCCACCGGTGCAGTGGCGGATGCCCTGGCTCGCCACGACAGGGACGCCAATGGCACACCGTGGGGCACGGTCCACGCTTTCAAAAGGCTCGAAGCTCAGGTCGTCATCCTCGCCGACGGCGACGGCGCTACTCACAGCAGGAAGACCGGCTTTACATCGGCGCTACCCGCGCCACCGAGCGTCGTCGTCGCGCTGACCTCGCTCGAGGAGAACGCGGAGCGGGCATCGATGCCGACCTGATCCGCCGACGTCACGTTGACTGTTGACCGCTCAGGGCATGACCACCCTCAGCGCACACAGTCGAAGAACCACCGCAGAGGCCTCAGCCGTCAACACTGAGTGGCGGCGTACTCGGCCGGCATGGGCAGTAGCGCCGCAGCTCCTACCGAACATCGCCTCTTAGCCTTCTAGCTCGACGGCTGCATCCGTTGCGGATGCGGCTGTCTGAACCTGCGGGCGTGCGCGCTCTGCAACCCTGACGACGAGCTGCCATCGAGTGCGCCGGCGGAGTGCCGCACTTCCCAGACTTCCTGCAGCTGTCGACGCGCGATGGGTCGTCACCGGAACCCAACACCCGCGAGGTCGAGCCGGAGCGACGAACGTTCTCTACCTCAGTCCTGTTTCCAGATAGCTTCACTCAGGGCTTCAACTACAGGGAGCGACGTCGGCTTCATCGGTTGCGCGCTAGCGGATACGACTGACGCACTCACTGCCACTTTCGCCTTCAACAGAAGATCTTCCTCCGGCCCCGAAAGCCCGAGCGACGAGGCTGCATCTAGGAAGTTGCGAGACCATTTCGCCCGCGGATTCTTAAACTGGTTCTCCCTAAAGCGTCGTCCGAACTCGACCTCCAGTGCATCCAAGTAGCATTTCGGGTCAAGCAAATCTTCGATCTCTGAAGCGTCGCGGCCCGAGTCCCGTAGTACGAAGATGTTCCTCAAGTCTAGGACGCCCTCGCGGTGCAACCGTTGTGCTTGATCATCTCCCGCCTTGTCGCCGTCAAGCGCCACGATTATGCGGCAAGCAGTTGAACGCTCACGTTGTATGTAGCGTCCCAGCTTTCCTGTGCCGGTAGTCGCCTTGAAGATCACACGCCCGGATGCGATGTCCTTCGCGGCTTTCGGGTTGATGAACGCAAGAACAGCCGGGAGGATCTTGGCATCGGTCCAGCCTTCGGCGAGCACAACGACTTCCGCTGAATCGAGGTTATCGTGCAACTCCACCCCCAAGACCTCGCGAATGCTCTGAACGGACGGAGCGGCAGTGGCAGCGTTGCCGCGCACTAGAACATTGGCGGAAATCGCTTCTCGGTTGACAAAGATCGGATTATGGGTTGCGAGCACTACTTGCTGTTCACGGGCGATCTTCGTGAAAAGAGTCAGAAGATCATGTACAGCACGAGAGTGCAAGTGAGCCTCCGGCTCATCGACCAGCAGCACCAGGTTGGATTTGTCCTGATCGACGCGTTGGTGCGCCAGATGCTGGATCAGGGCGAGGGCGAACAGACTCTTCACTCCGTCGCCCTTCTGTGCCAGAGATGTCGGAGAGCCATCGTCGATCATCACGCGGCTTATCGCCTCCGCCGCGCGCACGTCTCGGCGTGTCAGTTCGACACTTTCGACGTTCGCGAGGTATGTCGAAATGGTCTCCTTGAGGTCGGACTGAACGCTTTCGACCACACTCGATCGCAGCTCATCGACCTGTCTCAGCGCGTCGCGATATGCATCGGTTTGCGCCAACTCCGATAGGCGAAGAGAAGCCAATTGGTTCAAGAGATCCATCGCCTGTTCCATCGTTCGGACGGCCGGAACTATCACGTAGTCGATGCGCTCGCTCACAAATTTTGCGATCACAGAGGCCTTGCTCGCGTAACCTTTAGCACCTTTGCCGGGCTTAACCACTTGTAACGAAGTTTTCGCTCGACTGAACTTGAGCTCGATCGGCAACGCGCCGTTATTGGACAAGCCTGTTAGTTCTCGAAATTCTGATACCTCTTCGTTCGTGAGACTGAAAGTGATTCGAACAAGCGTCGGTTGAGGACTCTTAGTCGCTTGCTTTGAAAGCGGGTAGTCGGAAGTCCAGTCGTAGTTGACATCCCGATGCCGATCGGGCCTTCGGCGCGGATGAAACGAGTCATAGACCAGCGCAACCTGGCGCCCCGACAGCTCTCCGGTACCCGTAATGTGCTCGGGCAGCCTGCCCCAGGCGTCTATAACGCGAAGCCCAAGAGCCAGGGA
Organism: Agrococcus baldri; assembly: GCA_007988785.1. Classification (GTDB taxonomy): domain Bacteria; phylum Actinomycetota; class Actinomycetes; order Actinomycetales; family Microbacteriaceae; genus Agrococcus; species Agrococcus baldri_A. The sequence continues at coordinate 26,342 of BJUU01000025.1, read as the reverse complement.
ACGCAGCAAGTTGCTTTTGCCTTCGTTGTTGGGTCCGATCAATGTGGTGAGGTCGGACAGCGCGAAGTGCGTCTGTCGACCGATCGATCTGTAGTTTCCGACAGTCGCTTCCGTAATCCGCATTGATCTCCCTCGATACACGCCGTTTGACTGCGCGTTGGCCACCAGCTGAAGCCGCACGGCGTGCGGCGGCTATCCCGCGCGATCCACACTAGGCCAGCTTGCCCGGGCCGGTGGCTTAGCGGCCGCAGCGTTGAGGCGCACGCGGCCTGATTCCTCGTCGCCCTTCGACCTAGACGCTCTGGGCCCAAGGCAGTTGCATCACGAACCAATGTGCCAGGTACGACAAACGATTGGGAGCCAGACGTCATCCTCACCGACCTCGACGGCACCTCCCAACTGAGGACCCGCTGTATATCGGCGCCACGCTTTCACTGAGCATCTCGCGGTGCTCACGCCACTCGACGAGATCGCCGAGCGAGCGACGACCCTTCAGCAGCCAAGAGGCCGTCAGGACGCGGAGCCTCCTCGACCGCAGAGACAACCCCTACTGAGCGTTCCTGATGACTCGACCAATGTGGCGCTCGAGAGCCGCGTCTAGCTGCGAAACGAAGCACTGCAGGAAGCGCTTCCACTCGTGGAGATCAGTTCTAGAGGTCGAAAGGATTGAAGCGGTGTGCGCGACGACATGGCGCCGCTGGACGACTGCGTCGAGGTTATTGGCGATGAAGGTTTGTGCGGTCGGGCCGCCCCAAGCTGCGTCAAATCCAGGCTTGATATTGCCAAACACGTTGGACAAACCGACTGTCCTGAACACTGACTTGACCTGGTCCGAATTTGGGTTACCCGCGGTTTCCGCAATTTCTTGACTCAGGATCTCTCCACGACTAATCCGCGCGACAGCCGCCAAAACTCCGGGCAGGCGTAGCTGCTTGTCCTTCAAAGAATCCCAGGGCTTGGCGTTCATGGCAGCATTCAGACCCGTGTACACGGCCTGCGCCTGCAGCAGCAAGGGCAACCGATGAAATTCGCATGCAGGACTCGCGCTGTTAATGCGATCGAAAACCTCCGCGATCGCCTCTTTGAGATAGTTCTCGAAGCCCGCGACCATCAAAACTACGCACCCCCCGCGTAGCCCTTCCACGGCGGCCTGATCCTGCAGACCTGGCGGATCGCGGAAGCCCCCCTCTAGCGCGAGCAATGCCGCTACGTTGGTGTTCGCCGCAAGGTAGTTTGTGAGCGCGTCGCTCATCTATGAAACGATCTCAGTGAGAAGCTTTCGCGTGATCTCGATCCTGGACCGGAACCGGGCAGGAGTGTTAGTTGCGGCGTCAATTGCCTGCCTGAACTCTGCATCAGAAAAGAGCTGTTCGTAGGCTGATTGGATCTGCTGCGCGTGTGGGGCGAGTCGCTCGGGGCGCCAGCTCATGGCAGCAAACATCTGCGCATCGAACAGGGCGGCGAGCACCGGCTTCCGCCAGGACTTACTCTCTGGGTTGAACCGTCGGAACGCGGTCGCTCCGAAAGCGGCCTCGACGGTCTCGAGAGTACCGAGAAACGAGGACTTCATCTCGTCCAAAGCTCCCTGGCTCGCTCGCTGATTATCCGCCATGAACTGGTCTAGCCGCTTTGCCATTCCGCCGCTGAAAGTGGCCCAATCTTCCCGGAATGCGAAGAACCTTAACACCAGCTCAACGTCGCGCATCTCCTTAAACAAGGTTGAGGTCGCAGGCTTGGCCATACCGAGGAGTCGACGGAACGTTGCATCCTCGGACAGGTCGAGCAACAGTTCGTTCAGCGGTCCCGGCCAAGTGCTATTCCGGATTTCTTGCGGGTTCAGTGAGACGCCGCCGGTGTTAAGGCGTCGAAACACCTCAAACTTCACTTCCTTATTGGATTGGCGCAAAATTATGGTCGCCCGAAGGTTCGCTCTTGTGCCAATTACCGAACGCAGGCTAGGACTTAGATCGTCCACAGTCTTATCGTTCAGCTCCTGAAAGACTTTCAGCCCTTTCAACCTCAGGCGTCCACGCATAAACTCGTGAATCGCTGTGAGGCGCTGCTTACCGTCGATGACCGAGTATTTTCCGTAGTCATCCTCGTTCAGAAATATCGGTGGGATCGGCACATTCATGAAGAACGACTCGATCAGGCGCGATTGACGATCGGGCTTCCACCTGTCTCGGCGTTGATACCGCGGAGACAGGTCAATCTGATCGGTGGCGACCAGGTCAGACAGCGTGTTCAGGTTGTAGTCCAACACGCTCGTGAGGAGCTCACGGTGGTGCTTGTCCCAACGGGGTTGAAGCTCGTCACCGGGGTCATCGAGAGCCTCGGCCTCTTCAATATCGACGTCGAGCTCTTCGTCATCGGTCTCGTCCGGAGCCTCGTCCAGATCCAACCCTGATTTAGCAAGCATGCGGTTCCCGTTCCTCGGTTGCCGCCAGCATAGCTAGCGCGGCTCGCAGCACCTATCGAGGACGAGCGCGCGAAAGCGACGATGCTGGCCAGATCCGCCTGAGCGCTGCGATCAGATGGTCACCGCAGGCTGGAAGTAGTCGAAGATCGCCGTGTCCACTGGCTCGTCGAAGTGCAGGAGCATACGGACGACGCTGAGCAGCTTGCTGCTGTCGTCGGGCATCGTCGTTTGCTCTGGCGACTCGGCATTTGCCTTGCCTAGGTAGTAGAAGTTGGTGCCGTCGGCGTCGTCCTTCTTTGCGAAGACATGCAGGTCGACCGAATTGCTGACGATCGCGGCGACCTCCCCGCTTTGGAGCGTGCGCCGGCTACGCGTGTACCAAAGCATGGTCGAAGGATTGAGCAGCGCGTCCTCGTAGGCCGTGCTCGCTGTGATGCCGTCCGACTTGTGCAGCGTTACGAAGATCGGGCAGGTCCTTGTCGCTTGGTCGACTCGATAACCGTAGATCGTGGACGTGACGTTCTTCTTCCAGCGCAGCAGTCGGCACGCGTCCTTGCGAGAGTAGAGCTTCCCTGGCGTGAACGGCCGAGTCTCGTCATAGCGTTGTTCGACCAGCGCCATGCCCGTCGCGAGCAGGTCATCCACCGCACTGCGGAACGCCATCGACTCGCGATAGGAGGAATCAAACTCCGGCGTCACCGCGAGACCACCGTCGGTATCGCGCACGACAATGGGAGCGACGTACTTCTGGCGCTCAGCCTCAGTGTGGAAGTCGAGCGTCAGCGTCCCCGCAGCGCTCTCTACGGCCGCGGCGCTGCCCGCGACCTCGGCTGACGCGAACTCGCTTCTGAGTTGATCGAAGGTCATGCGCCCTCGCGTGAGGAGCAGTTGCAGCATCAGCAGTTCGGTCCTGCGCTTAGCAGGAAGTACCTCCGCAGAAAGCAGGTTCAGGGATCGCGACTCCGCCTCTGTCAGACCTGCGCCCTCCTTCACAAGCCTTTCAACGAGTGCCGGGTAGTTGCCAGCCTTGGTTGCCACCACAACTGGGTCTGTCGTCTCGAACCTGAGGAAGTCCATCAGCGCCGGTGTGTGACCGAGCCGGTTCGCGAGTGTGTCGATCGCGGCCTTGAGGTTCTGCCAGCTGTCGAACTTTGTCTGCGAGATCGAGTGCAGCACCCGCGCTTGGGCGATCCGGTCGAACCGCACCGATGACATGCCCGCAATGACGCCGACCTCCTCCGCACTGACGAGGTGTTGCCGGACGGACTCCCGGTTCAACGACTCGTCACCAAAGAGCGCGACGGGGATCAGGTAGTTGTTGGCGTAGTTGCCGATGAAGTCGATGACGACCAGGTAGTCCTTGCCGGGCGCCTTGCGGAGGCCGCGGCCGAGCTGCTGCACGAACACGATCGCAGACTGCGTCTGGCGCAGCATGACCACCTGGTTTACCGACGGAATATCGACACCTTCATTGAAGATGTCGACCGTCAGGATGTAGTCGAGCTCTCCGGCCTCGAGCTGCTCTACGATCCGCTCACGGCGCTCGATTGAGTCATCACCGGTGAGCGCGACCGTACGCAGGCGATGGCCGTAGATCACTTGCTCATTCAGCGCCGCCGACAGCTCGTACGCTTCGTCCTTGCGGCTGCAGAACATGAGGCCTCGTACGCCGACACCGGCATGGCCGTAGGTCGTGATTGCGTCGACGATGTGGTTGACGCGGATCGAGGAAGCGAGCTTCGACACGGATGACAGCTCGTCAATCGTGGAGCCGTCCGCGAACTCGACGTCGGTCACGCCGTAGTAATGGAACGGCGCGAGCATGTCAGCTTCGAGTGCTTTGTTGAGCCGGATCTCGTAAGGGACGTTGAAGTCGAACAACTCGAAGACGTTGAAACCGTCGCTGCGCTCTGGTGTCGCGGTCATGCCGAGGAGGAACTCGGGCTTGAAGTGGTCGATCACTGCACGGTGCTGTTTCGCCCCGGCTCGATGCACTTCATCCAACAAGATGTAGTCGAACGCTTCCGGAGCGAACGTGTTCAAAACATCGGACCGCGCAAGGGTTTGAACCGTAGCGAACAGATACCGGGCGCCGGTCTGTTTCGACGTGCCCGTGAGCTTGCCGAACTGGTCGGCCGGTGCCTCCATGACCCGTCGGAACTCTTCGATGGCCCGATCGAGAATCTGTTCACGGTGGACGACGAAGAGCAACCGCTTGGGACTGACGGAGCGAACGTCGAGTGCCGAGAGGATCGTCTTGCCCGTACCTGTGGCGGAGATCACCACGGCACGACGTTTGCCCTCCTTGCGGATGGAATCGATGGCAAGCAGCGCTTCTTGCTGCATTGCGTTGGGAACGATGTGTTTCGTAGGGGGGTCAGTGTCCTGGGTGAACGTGTCAACGCGCTGGAGGGCATCACGGTTGGTGGTTGGGTCGCGTTCGACTCGACGACGCAGAGCACGCTCGACGGGCGACTGTTCCCGTCGAGCCATGGGAACGTAGTGCTCGGCGTACCGATCAACCCAGTCCTGCGTGAGCGGGACCGAGTTTGCGAGCTGGCGCTCGACGAGATCACCGAACTGGTCGGTCAGGTCACTCTCGGGTCCGGACGAGACCCGAAGGTTCCATTCATGGTTCGAAACCAACGCAGCCTTAGTCAGGTTGGAGCTCCCGACGATGGCAGTCACGTGCTCGGCGTGCTCGAAGACGTAGCCCTTCGGATGGAAGTCCGTCTGTTCGTGTAGGCGAACATCGAAGCCAAGACGAGCGAGGTTGAGCAGCTCTCCGAACGCAGCCGGGGAATTGAACCCCAGATAGTCAGAGGTGACGATGCGCCCGCGGCCTGCATACTCGACCAGCTCTTGCTTCAGCAGCGCTATGGCTCCAGGAGAGATGAACGCGACGGAGAACGTGAAACTGGAGCTCTGCTTCAGCTCCTCGCGCAGCGCACGCAGCATGGAGGTGCCATCGCTGTTGACGATGACCTGCGGATGGGTCTTCTTCGGGGCGCTTGCGGACCGGCTCAGATAGCCGTAGTTGACGTCGAGCTGGAGCGCCGAGACGTCAACCTGCTCAAGCGACATTGACAGCGAAGTCTGCGCGGATCTTGTCGACGGCGGGGATATCTGCCGGAGCCCATTCGAGCGAGTACAGGTCCGCGGGCACGAGCCACACGACCCCCGCATGCTCGGTCAGCGACGGTGTGCCAGACACCAACTCGCAGTAGTACGTCGTGAGCGTCACGACGCCGAAGTCGTACTCGTGCGCGGTGGTCTCGACGTGGTCGCCGACGCGCACCTCACACAGCAGTTCTTCATCGATCTCGCGCTGCAGCGCTGTCTGTGGCGTCTCGCCCGGCTCGATCTTGCCGCCCGGAAACTCCCACATGCCGGCGAGCGAACCGCCTTCACCGCGTTGCGCGCACAGGATCTCGCCGTTCTTGACGATCACTGCACCGACGACGTTGATCTGCTTCTTCACGGACGCCTCCCCTGGTCTCTGGCCAGCCTAGGCCGAGCGAGTGACTTGGTTTCGATACGCCGCGCGATGCGCGGCTACTCAACCGGCGGCGCGCGACCCTGGTGGAGCGTCACGCGACGTCACATGCTCGCGCGAGCGACGCATCCGCGAGACAATGTCTGATAGCCCGTCGTCGGCGACGGGCTGCACCAGACCACAGCCGGGGCGTCGGCCGCGCCCGCACTTGGAGTTCCATGATCTCGATCGAGCACGTCAGCCGCCGCTTCGGCGACGGCCCCGACGCCGTCGTCGCGCTCGACGACGTGTCGATCGAGGTGCCGCGCGGCTCGATCTTCGGCGTCGTCGGGCAATCGGGAGCGGGCAAGTCGACCCTTCTCAGAACCGTCAACGCGCTCGAGCGGCCCGACAGCGGCCGCGTCGTCGTCGACGGCGTCGACGTGACGAGCCTGCGCGGCAAGGCGCTGCTCAAGGAGCGCCACAAGATCGGCATGGTCTTCCAGCACTTCAACCTGGTCGGCAACCGCACCGTGGTGCAGAACGTCGAGTTCGCGCTCGAAGCGGTCGGCACGCCCCGCGCGCAGCGCCGCCCCAAGGCGCTCGAGATGCTCGAGCTCGTCGGCCTCGCCCACCGGGCCGACGACCGCCCCGGCCAGCTCTCCGGCGGCCAGCGGCAGCGCGTCGGCATCGCCCGCGCCCTCGCGAGCGGCCCCGACGTGCTCCTCAGCGACGAGGCGACCAGCGCCCTCGACCCCGAGACCACCCGCTCCATCCTCGAGCTCATCCAGCGCCTCAGCCGCGAGCTCGGCCTCACCGTGCTGCTCATCACCCACGAGATGGATGTCGTCAAGCGCATCTGCGACGCCGCCGCCCTCATGGAGACCGGCCGCGTCATCGAGCAGGGCTCGCTCGACGAGCTCATCCGCACCCCCGGCTCCAAGGTCGCCGCCGAGCTCTTCCCCGTCGGCGAGGCCCACTACATCCCGAACCACCGCATCATCGACGTCACCTACACGGGCCTCAGCGCCGACCGCCCCGTCATCGCCCAGCTGAGCCGTGACCTCGGCCTCGAGGTCTCCATCCTCGGCGCCGCCCTCGAGACGATCCGCGGCCACCAGGCCGGCCGCACCCGCCTCGCCGTGCCCGGGGACGCATCCGTCGCCCTCAAGGTGATCGACACGCTCACCGCGCAGGGCGTCACCGCCTGGGAGGTCAACGGACGCGAGGTGACCGCATGATCGACGTCAACGCGCCCGACTTCTGGCCCAAGCTCATCCAGGTGCTGCTCGAGGGCACCTGGGAGACGCTCTACATGACCGGCATCGCCATGGTCATCACCTTCGTCGTCGGCCTGCCGCTCGGCATCATCCTGGTCGGCACCGAGCAGGGCCGCTTCCTCGAAGCGCCCCTCGGGCAGCGCTGGCTCGGTCGCGTCATCAACGCCGTGCTCGGCTTCGTCGTCAACCTCGGCCGCTCGGTGCCGTTCATCGTGCTGATGATCGCGCTCATCCCCCTCACCCGCTGGCTGCTCGGCTCGTTCATCGGCACCGGCCCCGCGATCGTGCCGCTCACGCTCGTCGCCATCCCCTTCTTCGTGCGCGTCGTCGAGATCGCCGTGCGCGAGGTCGACCCCGGCCTGTTCGAGGCGGCCGACTCGCTCGGAGCCTCGCGCTGGCTGCTCGTCAAGCGCGTGCTGCTGCCGCAGGCGTGGCCCGCCATCCTGCTCGGCACCGCCACCACCATCACCTCCATCATCAACTTCTCGGCGATGGTCGGCGTGGTCGGCGGCGGCGGCCTCGGCAACGTCGCGCTGACCTACGGCATGCAGCGCTACAGCGTCATCCACATCGTCGGCGTCGTCATCATCCTGTTCGTGCTCGTGCAGCTCATCCAGTGGTTGCTCACCGTCGCCGCCAAGCGGCTCGGCGCCGTGCCCAGCAGGCGCGGGTCGAAGAAGGCGGTGGCGGATGCGCAGGCGCACCTGGATGCGGACGTCACGAGCACCCGTTCCACGTCAGCACCGCACGGGCCGCAGTAGCACCCACCGAACTCGCGCCGGCCCGCCCAGGGCGCCCCGCGCATCCGACCCCCTCCCCACCGAAGGAAGCACCATGACCAGCACCCGCACGCGCCGCGCGCTCACCGTCCTCGCCGCCGGCACCGCCGTCGTCGCCCTCGCCGCCTGCTCGACCGGCGGCGCCACCGAGGCGCCGGAGGACGGCACGCTCGGCACCATCCGCGTGGGCGCGCTGCCCGTGCCGGCCGGCGACATGCTCACCTGGGTCGACGAGAACCTCGCCGCCGAGGCCGGCCTCGACATCGAGTGGGTCGAGTTCACCGACTACAACACGCCCAACCCGGCCCTCACCGACGGCTCGACCGAGGCCAACCTCTTCCAGAACTCGACGTTCATGGAGACCTACAACTCGCAGGCGGGCGGCGACCTCGTCGCCGTCGGCGAGGTCTATCTGCCGGCCGCCGCCTTCTACTCGGAGTCGATCGGCTCGCTCGACGAGCTGCCCGAGGGCGCCACCATCGCCGTGCCGAACGACCCGACCAACGAGGCGCGCGCGCTCGAGATCCTCGCGGCCGAGGGCCTCATCGAGATCGCCGAGGGCACCACCAACCTCGACGGCATCACCGCCAACCCGCAGAACTTGCAGTTCACCGAGGTCGAGAACGCCACCCTGCCGCTCGCGATCCCCGACAACGACGCCGTCTTCGTCACCTCCTCGTTCGCGATCCCCGCGGGGCTGACGCAGGATCAGGCGATCCTGGTCGAGTCGAGCGACTCGAACTACTACAACTCGCTCGTCACCACGCCCGCGCTCGCCGAGGACCCGCGCGTGGTCGAGCTGTACGAGCTGCTCACCTCCGACGAGACGCAGCAGTACATCCTCGACACCTGGGGCGGCCTCATCGTTCCCGTCGAGGAGTGATCGTCCCGCTCGCGGGTTGAGGCGCGCGCGGGCGCAGCCCGCGCCGTGACGAGAGGATGAAGCCGTGACCTTCACGGGCGAGCCGACGCCGGCGGCCGGCATCGAGCTCGGCGGGCACCTCATCCCGCCCGACCGCAGCCGCCGCCCCGCGCGAGCGATCAGCGGACCCCGCCAGCTGCTCGCCTCGGTGCCCATCCGCACGGCGGGCAGCGGCGTGCAGATCGGCATCCCGATCCTCGCCGTCGAAGCGACGGGCGACCTCGCGCTCGGCGCCATGCTGGTCGCGGTCTCGATGGTGCCGAGTGTGGTCGCCGCGCCGCTCGTGGGCGCCCTGCTCGACGGCGCGGATCGGCCGCGCGTGCTCATGATGATCGCCGCCGGCGGCACGGCAGCCGCCTACGCCGTCGCCGCCGGCCTCGGCGCCGTGCCGCTCTGGCTCGTCGTCGCCGCGCTGGCGCTCAGCGGCCTGCTCGCCCCCTTCGGCTTCGGCGGGCTGTCGAGCTTCGTCGCCCCACCGGGGTCGGATGCGCGGCGTGCGTACGCGCTCGACGCGCTCAGCTACAACGTGGGCGGGGTCGCAGGTCCCGCGCTCGTCGCGGCCATCGCTCCCCTCGTGGGCGCTCGCTGGGCGCTCGCGACGATGGCCGTGATCGCGCTCGGCTCGCTGCTGGCTTACCCGCTGCTGCCGATGGAGCCGCGCGGCGCCGAGCGCGCCGGGCTGCTGCGCTCGATCGGGCGAGGACTCGCGGTCATGGTCACCCATCGGCCGCTCGCGGTCGTCACACTCTCGGGCACCATGGCCGAGTTCGGCCGCGGCATCATGCCGATCGCCGCGATCGGCATCGCGCTCGCGGCCACCGGCGACGCCTCGCAGAGCGCCCTCATCGTTGCCGCCTTCGCGGTGGGTGCGCTCATCGGTGCCGTCTTGGAGCCGATGCGTCCCCCGTGGTTCTCCATGCAGGCGACCATGGGCGTCGGCTTCGCCGCCACCGGCCTCGCGACGCTCGCGGCAGCGCTCGACCTCGGGATCATCTGGACGGTCGCGCTCATCGGCGTCTCAGGCCTCTGCACAGCCGCGCCGACCGCCGCGATGATGGTGCTGCGCCGCGACCTGAGCCCCGCAGCCGTGGTCGCCCAGGTGTTCACGGTCGGCTCGGCGCTGCGCGCCACCGCGAGCGCCGCCGGCACCGCCGTCGCCGGCATCATGGCGGGCGTGCCGCCGCTGCTGCTGCTCGCGCTCTCTGGCGCCATCTGGCTGCTGAGCGCCGCCGTCATGCTCGCGTTCCCGCGGCGGCGGCGCGCCATCGCGCCCTGACGCTCGCCAGCACCAGCGGTGCGGGGCTGGCGCGCGAGCGACCTGTGGCATATATTGCCAGTCGGGAGGCACGCCATGGTCACACGCAACGTGGTGCTGACGGAGCACCAGCATCAGCTCGTGCAGGGTTGGGTCGAGTCGGGCAAGTACCAGAATGCGAGTGAAGCGCTGCGTGCCGGGCTGCGACTGCTCGAGCAGGAGGATCGCGAGCGCACAGCGCGGCTGGCTGCATTGACCGAGGCCGCGCGGATCGGCTGGTCCGACCTGACCGCCGGACGCTTCGACGACATCGCCGATGCCGACCTCGACGACTACCTCGAGCAGCTCGGCTCGCGCGCCCGGCGACCGAGCGAGTGACGTCGACCGTTCGGCTCAGCCACGCTGCGCGTGCCGACATCGCCTCGATCCTCGCCCGCTCGACCGAGCAGTTCGGCGAAGCCGCGAGCCGTCGCTACCAGACGCTCATCGCCGCGGCGATCCGCGACGCGGCCTCCGATCACCCGCTCGGCCGCACCGACCGTCCCGAGCTCGGCCAAGGCGTCTTCACATGGCACCTGGCGCAGAGCCGACGGCACGTCGCCGGGAGCGCCGTGCGACGACCGCGCCACTTCCTCGTCTGTCGCCGCGATGCCGATGTGCTGTTGATCAGCCGAGTCCTGCACGACGCGATGGACCCCGAGCGCCACCTCGGTGACCGGTCCGCGCCCTGACGTTCGCCACCACCAGCAGCACCACCGGCACCACGAGCGTCAGGAAGCCGCTCGGCCCGACGATCCAGACGCATCCGACCGCCCAGATCGCCAGCACGACGGCGACGTAGGCCGGCATGGCGCGGCCGCGCCGACCCTCGCGCACGATGAGCAGCGCGAGCAGCGCGCCCGGCACGACGAAGCCGCCCGGCAGCGCCCAGAACAGCACGGTCGCGTCGACCGGCGGCTGCTCGGCGCGGAACGGCCCCGCCAGCCACGCGCCCCACCACTCGTGCGGCACGAACACCGCCGTGTGCAGCGCCATGATGACGAGCAGCGCGATGCCGGCGGCGATCGTCAGCCGGTCGGGGCGGATGCGCTCGGTCGCGCCGCGTGCGGCGTCGGGCTCGGCGGGGTGAGCAGGAGCGAAGCGGTGCTGTGACATGCCTCGAGCGTGCAGCGCAGCGCTCGCTGACGCGACGCTCGCGCGGGCGACGCTCATCACCCGCACGGGTGAGGTCGTGAGCCGTGGGCCGGCCGCTCAGGCCTCGCTGGCGCGCAGCGCGCGCGTCCACAGCTTCGGCGGCGGCGTGAGCGCGCCGCCCTCGGCGCGGAACGCCTCGAGCATGTACTCGCCGAAGCGCCGCCACGCCTGCGGCGCCGCGCGCTGCGTGCCGCGCAGCAGGCCGGCGTTCGCGTGCTGCATGAGCAGCAGATCGCTGTGGTCGAACTCGGCGCGCACCGCGCCGGCCTCCCGCACGCGACCGACGAGCTCGACCGAGGCGCGGAACGCGCGTGCCTTCTCGGCCTGGAAGACGTCGGAGGCGCCGCGGGGCGCGAGCAGCACATCGCTGAACGCCAGGTCGGCCGCCTGCTGCTCGAGCAGGAACATGACGTAGTCGCGGAACGCCTCCCATGGCTGCCCCGCCGCATCCGCCGCCGCCCGCTCGGTGCGATCGGCGTAGGCACGCATCTTCTCCTCGAGCACGACAGCCACGAGATCCTGCACCGACGCGAAGCGGCGGTAGACGGTGCCGACCCCGACCCCGGCAGCAGCCGCGATGCGCTCGAGCGTCACCGCGGTGCCCTCCTGCGCGAAGACGGTCGCCGCGGCGGCGATGATCGCGCGGCGGTTGCGCTCGGCATCGGCGCGCAGCGGCCGCTCGGCACTCGTCATGGACCGATCCTAACAAACTGGAATAGTTGCTCCGCTTTCTGGTTGGATGCAAGTGGAGCGTCTGCTCCGATTGCTTCCTCGGACGACAGAAGGACGGAAGAGCCATGCAGGCAGTTGTGCTGAGCGCCCACGATCGGGCACCCGAAGTGACCACCATCGACATGCCGCAGCCGGCGGCCGGCGAGGTGCGCGTGCGCGTGCGCGCCGCATCGGTGAACGGCTTCGACCTCTCGGTCGCGAGCGGCGGCCTGCGAGGCATGATGGAGCACCGCTTCCCGGTCGTGCTCGGCAAGGACTTCGCCGGCGAGATCGACGCCGTCGGCGAGGGCGTCGAGGGCTACGCGACGGGCGATCGCGTCTTCGGCGTCGTGACCAAGGACTTCCTCGGCGATGGCTCGTTCGCGGAGTACGTGACGGTGCCGGTCGCGGTCGGCATCGCGCACCTGCCCGAGACGATCGCCTTCCAGGAGGGCGCGGGCCTGGGGCTCGCCGGCACCGCCGCCGTGAACGCGATCGACGCCGCCGAGATCGCCGCGGGCACCAGCGTGCTCGTCGTCGGCGCCACCGGCGGCGTCGGCCAGCAGGCGCTGCAGCTCGCGGTGCGCGCGGGCGCGACCGTCATCGCCACCGCGCGCACGGCCGAGAAGATCGAGCTCGTCACGCGCCTCGGCGCCGCGCACACCGTCGACCACACCGGCGACGTCGCCCAGCAGGTGCTCGCGATCGCACCCGCCGGCGTCGCCGCGGTGCTGCACTTCGCGGGCGCTCCGCTGCCGCTCGTGCCGGCGATCGCACCCGGTGGCGCCTTCGTCTCGACGATGCTGCGCAGCGCCGACGACGTGCCGGCCGAAGGCGTGCGGGTCGTCTCGATCTACGCCCACCCGGCGCCCGAGACCCTCGAGCGCGTCGCCGGCAACCAGGCCGAGCGGCGCACGAGCGTCACGGTGCAGCGCGTCTACAGCCTGGACCAGGCGGCGGATGCGCTCGGCGACTTCGCGGCGGGCACGCTCGGCAAGCTCGTCATCGCGATCGACTGACCGGCAGCGACCTCGCATGGAGCTCGGCGTCTTCTCGCTCTCCGACATCAACCCCGACAGCGGCGACACCGCCGCGAGCCGCATCGACGACATCGTCGAGTACGGCGTGCTCGCCGAGCAGCACGGCCTCGACGTGTACGGCATCGGCGAGCACCACTCGCCGGCCTTCGCCGTCTCCTCCCCCGCCGTGCTGCATGCCGCGATCGCCCGCGCGACCCGGCGCATCCGCCTCACGACCACCGCGAGCGTGCTCAGCGTGCACGACCCGGTGCGGGTCTACCAGGACTTCGCGACCCTCGACCTCGTCAGCCACGGCCGCGCCGAGATCATCGCGGGCCGCAGCGCCTTCGTCGAGCCGTTCGCCCTCTTCGGTCAGGACGTGGCGCAGTTCGACGAGCTGTACGACGAGCGGCTCGGGCTGCTGCTGCGCATCCGCGACGAGGAGCGGGTCACGTGGAGCGGGCGGTTCAGGCCGGCGCTCGAGGATGCGCCGGTCGCCCCGCGCGCGAGCGGGCAGCTGCCCGTGTGGGTCGCGGTCGGCGGCACGCCCTCGAGCGCGGTGCGCGCCGGCCGGCTCGGCCTGCCCATGGCGCTCGGCCTGATCGGCGGCAGCATCGATCATGCCAAGCAGCTCATCGAGCTCTACCGCCGCGCGGGCAGCGACGCCGGCCATGCCGACGAGCGGCTGACCGTCGGGATCACCAGCCACTTCTACGTCGGCGACACCGCCGGGCAGGCGCTGACCGACTTCTACCCCTACTACCGGCGCTACCTCTCGCCCGAGACGAACGGCGGCCGCGGCTGGCACGTCGACGAGCCGAGCATGCGGGCGCTGGCCGCTCGCCGCGGCGCGCTCATGGTGGGCGGGCCGAACGAGGTGATCGAGAAGATCCTCGACCTGCAGTCGCAGCTCGGGGCCGACCGCTTCCTCGGCCAGGTCGACCTCGGCGGCATGCCGAAGCAGATGGTGCAGGGCAGCATCGCCCGCTTCGGCGACGTCGTCGCGCCCGCCGTGCGCCACATCCTCTCCCGCTGAACCACGCCCAGGAGCACCCATGCACATCACCGTCTTCGGCGCCACCGGCGCCATCGGATCCCTCACGGTCGACGAGCTGCTCGAGCGCGGCCACACCGTCACCGCCTACGCGCGCGACGCCGGCAAGGTGCCCGATCGCTGGGGCGAGCGCGTGCGCGTGGTGATCGGCGAGATGGCCGACGCCGAGCGCATCGACGGCGCGATCGCCGGCGCCGACGCGATCGTGAGCGCGCTCGGGCCCAGCATGGATCGGAAGGCGACGGGCCTGCCGCTCGTCGAGGGCGCACGCCACATCACCGCGTCGATGCGGAAGCACGGCGTCGACCGGTACATCGGCCAGGGCACCCCGAGCGTCGCCGACCCGCACGAGCGCGCGACCCTCCAGTCGCGCCTCATCGGCTTCATCGCCCGCACGTTCCTGCGCCGCGCCTACGACGAGATGCAGGGCATGAGCGCACTCGTGATGCAGCCCGACCTGCGCTGGACGATCGTGCGCTTCACCGCGCCGAACGACGGCCCGAAGACCGGCCGAGTGCGGGCGGGCTTCTTCGGCACCGACCGCATCGGCTTCGCCATCGGCCGCGCCGACATCGCCGCCTTCACGGCCGCGCAGGTCGAGGATGAGACCTACGTGCGCCGGGCGCCGGCGATCAGTTCCTGAAGCGGGGTGTTGTCGGGGGCGGCGCCCCTGTCTAGCCTGATCGCGCACCGATCGGGAGGATCACCATGCAGCCGAACGCCGTCGCCGCCGTGCTCGAGAAGCCGCTCAGCCGCGAGCTGCTGGCCCGCGACATCGCCCGGCTCGCCTACGTCGCCCGCGACGGCACGCCGCGCGCCATCCCCATCGGGTTCTCCTGGAACGGCTCGACGCTCGTGTTCTGCACGCCGCCGAACGCACAGAAGCTGCCGGCCCTGCGGCAGAACCCGGCGGTCGCGCTCACGATCGACACCGAGGTGCACCCGCCCGCGATCCTGCTGATCCGCGGCACGGCAGAGCTCGACGCCACCGACGGCATCCCCGACGAGTACGTCGAGGCGAACACCACCTACGAGATGACGGCCGAGCAGCGCGTCGAGTGGGAGCGCGAGATCCGCTCGCTCTACGTCGACGGCATGGTGCGGGTGGTCATCACGCCCACCTGGGCGAAGCTGATCGACTTCGAGGAGACGCTGCCGCAGGCGGTGGAGGAGCTCGTGCGACAGCGGGCGGAGCGCGAGCCTCAGTCGGAGTAGGCCTCGGGCGTGCCCCGTCGCTCGCGCCCGAGGTGACCTCAGCGCGTGCAGGTCGCCCCCGCATCCGGCGTCTCGAGGTCGACCAGGTAGGACGCGATCGCCGCATCGACGCATTCGTTGCCAGAGACGAGCGTGCCGTGCTGCTCGCCCTCGACCGTGAGCAGGCTGCCGCCGAGCGTCTCGGCCATGCTGATCCCGCCGGAGTGCGGAGTGAGGCCGTCACCCGTCACGGAGACCGTCAGGGTGGCAGGCAGCCCCTCGATGCCCGTCGCGTGCGGGAAGCCAAGCGTGGGCTCGACCGGCCAGCCCTCGCAGGCGTCGGCGACCGGCTCGATCTCGGTGCCCGGGTCGAGGAACGGCGCGCTGGCGAGCGCCGACTCCATCAGCTCGGCCTGTCCCTGCGGCGAGAAGCGATCCTCGTCGAGGCAGTTGATCGCGAGCGTCGCCTCGGCATCGTTCGGATACGTGCCTTCCGCAGTGCGGCCGTGATAGGCGTCCCGCACCGCCAGCATGGTCTCGCCGCCGCCCTGCGACAGTCGAGTCAGCCCGGTCACCAGGACGGGCCAGGTCTCCTCGCTGTACATCGCGGTCACGACGGCGTCGTTCGCCGCATCGAAGGTGAGGGTGCGGCCGTCGCCGGTGGGCAGCGGCTCGTCGATGAGCGGTCGCACGAGCTGCTGGTAGGCAGCCGTCGCTCCCGCCGCATCCTCGCCCAGCGGGCAGTCGCCCTGCGCGACGCAGTACTCGGCGAACTGCTCGAACGAGCGCTGCAGACCGGCCCACTGCACCTCCCGACGCTCGAGCGTGCCGCTGTGCGGATCCATCGCGCCGTCGAGCACCAGGGCGCGCACCCGCTCCGGGAACATCTCGGCGTAGACGGCGCCCAGCCGCGTGCCATAGCTGGAACCCGCATAGCTCAGCTCCTCGTCGCCGAGCACGCCGCGGAGCACATCCATGTCGCGCGCGACGTCTCGGGTGCCCAGGTGAGCGAGCGCGTCGACGCCGCCGACGCTGTCGGCACAGCTCTCCACCAGCGGCGGCACGCCCTCGATCGTGAGGCGGCTCGCCGTCACGGCGTCGGTCTCCCGCTCCGCATCGGTGAGGCAGTCGACGGCGGGCGTCGTGGCACCCGTGCCGCGCGGATCGAAGCCGACGAGATCGAAGCGCTCCGTGACGAGGCTGCCGGCCCAGGCCTGCGCCATCTGCGCCGCGAACCCGATCCCCGGGAAGCCCGGACCCCCGGGGTTGACGAGCAGCGAGCCGATCGGCGCGTCGCCCGTTGCCTCGATGCGGAACACGGCCACCTGCGCGACGTCGCCCTCCGGCTGCTCGTAGTCGATCGGCACCTCCAGCTGCGCGCACTCGCCGGCCACGGGATCAGCGCCCGGCACCGGGATCTCGCAGGCCTCGAAGGCCGGCTGCTGCTGGTAGAAGCGATCCAGGGAGGCGTCGGCGCTCGGCTCGGGCGGCGGTGCACCGCCAGCGCACGCGGAGAGCAGCAGCACCGCCGCGCCGGCGGCGAGCAGCGGCCGGATGCGTCGGGGACGGGAGGGGCTCGGGGTTGGGGCAGCGGTGATCATGCGACGAGCAGACACGCTGTGCCCACCACAGGGTCAAGTCCGCTCGTCGAGCAGCTCGACCGAGCCTGGAGCTCGAGACGACGGATCGATGCTCGCGCGCCGACGTCTACGGCATCGCGTACTGGTCGACCGGCAGCAGCTCGACGGTCTCCAGGACGTCGAGCGCCTGCTGCGCCGCGTCGCTGGCGAGGAACGCCTCCGCTTCGGCCACGGAGTCGAACCAGTACAGGCCACCGCCGTCGGCTGTGGAGAGACCCATCATGTGGTTGCGGCCGACGCGCTCGTGCCACACCTGGTCGAGCGGTTCACCGCTGTCGGCGAGCCCGCCCAGGATCACGTCGGCCGTCACGCGGTCGCCCACGGCCCCCCAGTAGGCGATCGCCAGCTGGCCGCTCGCCGTCGCCCGCTGCTCGACCACCTCGAACTCCTCCCAGGCAGCGCCGACGTCGTCGCCGTAGCCGTCGTAGTAGCGCAGCACCGTGCCGTCCGGCGCGGTCAGCACCAGGAAGTTGTTCCACTGATCCTCGCCGTCATGGTTCATCAGGCTCGTGCTCGTGTCGGCGACCGACCAGTCGGCGGGCAGCACGACGCGCATGGTGCCGTTCTGCGTCTCGAAGGTCCAGAGCTCTTCCTCGTGCTGCACAAACGGCGGCCCGGATCGGCCGGCCTCGTCGCCCTCCGCCGCGTCCGCCGCGTCATCCCCCACGTCGCTCGCCGGCGGCGTCACCGTGGTCGGCTCGTCGTTGGCGGCCGTCTCCGTCGTCGGCCCGGCCGCAACGGGTTCAGTGCGCTCCGGGGCTGCTGCCTCGGCCGTCGGCATGGCCGGCGCCTGCGGCTGCTCGGCACCGGCACCGGCACCGGCACAGCCAACGAGCACCACGACCATGGCGACGCCGCCGGCCGACAGTGCGAGCGTACGTGCGGTGGGACGGGTCAGCATGCGCATGTGCGGCTCCTTCGCTCGGTGCGTGGTCGGCGCTCCCCCAGACATGTCCGGAGGCAGCGTCTGGTTACGGCCGCTCACAGAGACATGTCCGGCATGGCCCAGGACCTCGATGCCACCGGGCGCATCCCGACGAGCAGCGCAGCGGGGGCGCCGCTCTGGGCAGCGCCCCCGCCGGGCATCTCGCTGATGGCATGCTCAGGGCAGCGCGTCGCCCGGCACCGGCAGCAGCTCGGCCGAGCTGATCACCGCGAGCGCCTGCTGCGGCGCACGACCCGCCAGCCACTGCTCGGCCTCGGCGGTCGAGGCGAACTGCGGGATGGGCGTGCCGCCGGCGTCGGCCGACATGCGCAGCACGTGGTTGCGCTCGATGCCCTCGTGCGTCACCACGCCCGCCGGCGGCGCATCCGGGTCACCGGCTGCCGGGTCGGTGAGCATCACGTCGGCACTGATGCCGTGGTCGGTCTGCTGCCACCAGCCGACCGCCTCCAGTCCCTGCCGACCCTCGGCACGCTCGGTGACGCCCCAGTCGTGCAGCGGGATGCCGGTGTCGGAGCCGGTGCCGTCGTAGTAGAACAGCGCCGTGCCGTCGGGCGCGGTGAAGGTGACGAGGTTCTGCCAGCGCAGCTGGCCGTCGTCACCGGGCTCCGCACGGCTCTCGTCGTCGACGCTCCAGCCGGCGGGCAGCGCGATGCGCATGGTGCCGTTCTGGGTGGTGAACTGCTGCGCCTCGTCGCTCGCTGCGGGTGGCGCCGGTTCGGCGGCGGCATCGGCCAGCACCGTGCTGCCGACGAAGACGCCTGCCACGATCAGGGCTCCTGCCCCTGCCGCGGCTCGTGCAGTGGAGTGGTTGCGGAATCGCATCGGATCCTCCTTCGCATCCGCGGGTCTCCCCGCTCCCCCTGACATGTCCGGCGGGCGCGGCGGGTGACACCCGGCGTGTCGCGCCCGGTGCGCCGCACGCAGACGAATGCCCCGCGGTGTTCCGCGAGGCACCCGTGGTCCGTGGGGTCAGCGGTCAGGGCATCGTGTGCCCGTCGATGCCCGTCAGCTCGATGCTCGCGATCGCCTCGAGGGCGGCGACGGCCACCGGCGACTGCAGGAACTCGACCGCCTCGGCCTCGCTGGCGAACGAGGGCCGCTCGTCGAACGCCGCCTCGAAGCGGTAGTTGCTCGCGCTGTCGCCGAACCACACCGGCGAGCGCACCGCGCCCTCCTCGAAGCCCCAGTCGTTCGGCGCCTCCAGGAAGGTGAGCGCGACGCGCGGCACGTAGCGGTCGTGCTCGACGGTCCAGAACGCCTGCGCGAGGTCGTCGTCCCCCACCGGCCGCGCATCCACGCCCTGCCAGCGCTCGGGGTCGAAGCTCCAGCTGCCGCCGAACTGCGGGGTGTCGAGGTAGCTGAGGCGCACGCCCGGCCCATCGAGCTCGACGATGTTGATCCAGGTGGGGCTGCCGGTGTCGGGGTCGGGCACGCTCCAGCTGCGGTCGGTGCCGCTCCAGCCTGCCGGCATCGTGAACGAGGCGGAGCCGTACTGCGTCGTGAACGCGCCGGGATGCACCGGCATCGGCGCGGGCCGCTGCTCCACCGGCCCGGGCTCCTCGGCGGGCGCCTCGCTGGCTTGCGGCGGCGGGCTCGCGTCCTCCTCCGTGCGCGGTGCGACGGATGCCGGGCTCGCGGGCTCCGCGTCCGGCCCCGTCACGGTGGCCACCCGGGTGGGCACCGCATCCGTCGTCGCATCGGGCGTCGTGCCGGGGCCGGCGTCAGGCGCGGGCGCCGAGGCGCTCGTGGCGGCTGCCGACGGTGCCGCGGGGGTCTGCTGCGGCGCGGATTGCGCGCACGCGACGAGGAGCGTTGCGGCGGCCAGGGCGGCCAGGGCGGTCGTCGTGCGGCGGATCGATGCGTGCATCGCGATGTCCCTTCGGCAGGGGCACCTCCCCGTGCACCCCGACATGTCCAGCATGCCGGGGCAGGTCACACTCCGAGGTCACGATCCGGTCACGAAGTCAGCAGCACGACGCGGCCGTCGAAGCCGCCGTCGTAGCCGATCGTCGCGAGCGCCGTGTCGACGGTCACGAGCGGCAGCTCCCGGCCGCCGGATCCGCCGGAGCAGGTGGCGCTGCCCTGGCCGACGGTGACCGTGCCGGCGCCCTCGCCGCAGCGCACCTCGGCCGCGAGCGCCTCGACGCCGGCGAGCGCGTCGGCGAGCTGCTGCCGTGCCGCGGGCGGCAGCGGCTCGCCCTGCGGCACGAGCCACAGGACGGGCGCCGCGACATCGGCCTCCGGCACGCTCGCGATGCCGCCGAAGCCGCCGTCCAGCGCGGCCTGCACGATCAACTCCCCCGGCTGCTCGCAGGCGAACTCGCTCGACGCCTGCCCGGCCGCGTCGCTCCAGACGGTGACCTCGTCGCGGCACAGCACGTAGAGGTCGAAGCGCTGCCGCGGCACCGGCGCGGCGCCCTGGATCGGCAGCCGCTGCGGCTCGATGCCGGGGTCGGGCAGCCCGATCGCGGGTGGCGGGGTGCGGTCGCGGGGCGGGGCGACGGTCGCCGGGGTGGAATCGACAGGGGTGGTCTCGGTCGGCGCGGTCTCGCTCGGCGCCGGCGTCGCGGCTGCCGAGGGGTCGGCGGATGCGTCGGGCGGCGACGCGGGCGCCGTCGCGGATCCCTGCGGCCCGGCCGGCGAGGCCGTCGGCGCCAGCGCGCCGGGCTGCCCGCACGCGGTCACGAGCAGCACGAGCGCTGCCGCGGCCGCGCACCCGGCGGCCTGCCGCATCCGCCCCCGCCCCTCTGCTCGCCTCATCGCTCCTCCAGCCAGCGCACGATCACCGGCGCCTCGCCGCCCTCGACCGTGATCGCGGGGGCGAAGCTGCCGGGCGCGACGGGCACGCCCCAGGCGCCGAACTGCTCGACCACCAGGTCGCCGCCCTGCCCGCAGTCGAACACGGTGCCGCCGACGGTGACGCGCTCGCGGCCGAAGCCGTTGCAGTCGAGGTAGGCGGTCACGCGCTCGGCCCCCGTGCCGCCCGCGGGCGCCCGGCCGGCGTCGACGGTGGCGAGCTCGCCGTCGAAGTCGCCCGTCGCGGTGAACTGCGGATCGCCGTCGCCGACCACGTCGGGCACGCGCAGCTGCGCCCAGCCGGTGCCGGGCTCGTGCTCGGTGCAGTCGATCCAGACGCTCTCGCCGTAGAGCACACTGCCGCTGCCGCGGCAGAGCACGTAGGCGTCGAAGTACCGCTCGATCTGCGGCCCGCCGGCGGCACCGGCGTCGCCGCACTCGGTGTCGGCTGCGCCGCAGTCGTAGGCGTCGAGCACCTGCGGCTCGCCCGCGGCCACGCCCTCGAAGCCCGGCGGCGGGGTCGGCCCCGGCTGCCCGGTCTGCATCGGCTCGGGGGCCTCCGAGGCGGGAGGCGGCTCGAAGCCCTCCGGCGGGGTCGTCTCGGTGGCGGTCGGCGTCGGCGGCGCCGCCTGATCGCGCTCGGCGTCGCCGCCCAGCGCCTGGATGCCGAAGACCGCTGCGGTGGCCACCACGACGGCCGCGAGCGCGCCGCCGGCGATCGCCCGGGTGCGGGCGCGCTCGCGCATCCGCTCGCGCACCGCCATCGTCGACAGGCCCTGCCGCATGCGCGCCTTGAACGCGTCGTCCATGCCCGGCCCCCGGGGCATCCGCTCGTCGTTCATGCGCGCACCCTCTCGAGCTCTTCGACGCCGTCGGCCTCGAGCTGCGCCCGCAGCCGCGCCTTCGCGCGGTGCACGCGGGTCTTCGCCGCGCCGTAGCTGACGCCGATCGCGGCGGCGGCGTCGGCGAGCGGCAGCTCCTCGAGCAGCACCAGGGCGATCAGTCGGGCATCCTTCTCGGGCAGCCCGCGCAGCGCCCGCGCCACCGCGGTGCCCGCGTCGAGCCGCTCGAGCCGGTCGGCGGCCACGTCGGCGGCATCCGGCGCGTCGGGTCCCACCGGGATGTGGGCGACGAGCCGCTCGTTGCGGCGGATGCTGCGGCGGGCGTTGCGCGCGCAGTTGCTCGTGGTGGCGAGCAGCCACGGCAGCACCGAGGCGTCGACGATGCGCACCCGCTTGCGGCTGCGCCATGCCTCCGCGAAGGCGGCCGCCACGACGTCCTCGGTGTCCTGCCGGTGCTGCATCAGTCTCCATGCGTGCCGCCACACGCGGTCGCCATGACGATCGAAGATCGCGGCGAACGCGACCCCGTCCCCGCGCACGACGGCACGCCAGAGGTGCTCGTCCGTCTGCGCGAGGTCCACATCCAGGATTGTCCGGGTCGCCGGCGGTGGTTACACGCAGGCTGCGCGGATGGTCGCGGGATCGTTGCGAAGCGCGTCGCCCGAGCATCCGGTAGCGTCGGCAGGCTCACCCGCCACTGCTCGAAGGAGAGACAGGTGCCGTTCACCGCATCGACCGAGCCCGACCCCGCCGTGCTGCGCACCGAGGAGTTCACCCTGCGGCCCATCGTGGCCGCCGACACCGAGCGGGACTATGCCGCCGTGATGGACACCCGTGCCGACCTGCGGCTGTGGGAGCAGGGGACGTGGCCCGAGGACGACTTCACCGTGGAGGCCAACCGGGAGGACGTCGTCGACATGGAGGAGCGCCACGCGGCGCTGCGCGCGTTCTCGTACACGGTGCTCTCCCCCGACGGCACGACCTGCCTGGGCTGCGTCTACGTCTTCCCCAGGGATGCCACGTTCCTGGCGAAGGCCGCGGTGACGCCGGTCGGGGATGCCGAGTGGGCTGACGTCGAAGCCGTCGTCTACTTCCGGGCCCGTCGACCCCGGATGGCGGCGGGGATGGACGAGCGCCTGCTGGCCGCGCTGCGCGCTGGTTCGCGGACGCGTGGCGGCTCGAGCGCGTCGTCTATGTCACCAGCGAGCCGTTCGAGCAGCAGGTGGCGATGCTGGAGCGAGCCGGCCTGCGCCGGGCGTTCGAGCTGCGCGAGCCCGGCAAGCCGGCGAAGGGGCTCGCGTTCGGCTGAGGGGCGCCCACGCACAGGTCGGCGGCTGCGCGCACACGCTCAGGGCGAGGCTCGGAGCGCCATCCCGGTAGCGCGGCGCAGCAGCGCGGGCGCGTCGGTGAACGCTGCCTCGGCGGTCGGCGCGATGTCGACGATCGACTCCAGCGCGGCGATGCCCGCCTGCGACAGCTGATCGGCGGTCAGCAGGCTGCGCCCGCACACGGCGATGACGCGGGCACCGGCCGCGACGCCGAGCCGAGCCACCGCGATCGGCTCCTTGCCCATCAGCGACTGCTCGTCGAGCGAGCCCTCGCCGATGAGCACGATGTCGCTCTCGCTCACGGCCTGCGCGATGCCGAGGATCGCGGCGACCTCGTCAGCCCCGGAGGCCAGCTGCGCGATGCCCAGTGCGAGGAACGGTGCGGCGAAGCCGCCCGCAGCACCGACTCCGGGCATCGCGGTCACCGCCTTCGTGTGCATGTCGAGCACGCGCCCCCAGGCGCCGAGCCGCCGCTCGAGCAGCGCGACCGCCACAGCATCGGCGCCCTTCTGCGGCCCGAACATGCACGCCGCGCCCGTCGGACCCGTGAGCGGCGACGACACATCGGTCGCGATCACGATGCGGGACTCCGCGAGCCGCGGATCGACGCCCGTCGCGTCGATCGACACGCAGTCGACCAGCCCTCGCACAGCCGGAATCTCGCGGCCGGACGCGTCCAGCACGCGCAGCCCCAGCTCGGTCGCGGCGCCGAAGCCGCCGTCGGTGGACGCGCTGCCCCCGATGGCGATCAGGATGTCGCGGTACCCGTCGTCGAGCGCGCGGCGCAGGAGCTGCCCGACACCCCTCGTGCCTGCTGCGAGCGCATCCTCCGGCCGCGGCGAAGGTCGGAAGCGCAGCCCCGATGCCTGGGCGAGCTCGATGACCGCTCGCTCGCCCATGACGGCCCAGTGAGCCTCGGTCGACCCGCCGAAGGGGTCGGTGACGACCGCGGTCCGCAGCTCGGCGCCGGCCGCCACAAGCGCATCGACGCTCCCCTCCCCGCCGTCGGCGATGGGCCTCGACGTGACGACCGCATCCGGCATCGCCTCACGCGCGCCGGCCGCCATCGCGGCAGCAGCCTCCGCGGCGGTGAGCGAGCCCTTGAACTTGTCGGGCGCGACGAGCACCTGCGGCCGCGTCACCATGTTGCTCGGCCGCCGGAGAGGTCGAAGATCACTCCCGTGCAGTAGGACGACGCGGGCGAGACGATGAACGCCAGCAGCTCCGCCGCCTCGTCCACGGTGCCCAGCCGACCCATCGGGATCTTCGCGAGATCGGTCGCGCTGACCGTGCCCTCGCCCACGAACGGAGAATCGATCTTGCCCGGAGCGATCGCGTTGACCGTCACCGAGGTGTGGGCGTACTCGCGCGCCAACGCCTTCACCAGGCCCATGACGCCCGCCTTGCTCGCCGAGTAGCCGGTCATCTGCGCGACACCCTCCTTGCCGGCAGTCGACGAGCAGTGCACCAGCCGGCCGTGGGGCGAGTCGACGAGCACCGGCAGGGTTGCGCGCGAGACATGGAAGGCGCCCGTGAGGTTGACGTCGACGAGGCGCTGGAACTCCTCCGCCGACTCCTCCGCCGCGGGCTGCACGGTGCCGAGGATGCCCGCTGTGTTGATCACCGCATCCAGCCCGCCGAGCCGCGACGCCGCATCGGCCACCGTGCGCTCGACCGACGACGCATCCGTCACATCGACCAGCAGCGCGCCGACCTCGCCCTCGGGCCAGGCGCGATCGGCCCCGACGACGGCAGCACCGCGATCGGCGAGCAGGGCGGCTGTCGCGCGGCCGATGCCGGAGGCGGCCCCGATGATCAGGCAGCGCAGCCCGGTCGCCTCAGCCATCGACGCCGACACCCCGGAAGTAGCCCGAGGCGCGCGCGGCCGCTCGCTCCGGATCCTCGAACAGCCCGATGGCGTTCGCCGACTCGAAGACCCGCGCGAGATGCAGCAGGCTGCGGCCGGTCTCGAATCCGCCGATCATCCTGAAGTGCGACTGCCAGCCAGTCAGGTAGCTCAGCCACACGACGCCCACCTTGTAGTACTGCGTGGGCGCCTCGAAGATGAGCCGGCTGAGCTCCTGGGTCGGGCCGAGGATCGCGCGGAAGCCGGCGGCGTCGTCGGCGTCGAGCGCAGCGAGTGCGGCCGATGCGAAGCGCGGCACCGCCGAGAACGCACCCAGCAGTGCATCGCTGTGGCCGAGCTCATCGCCCGCGATCAGCGGCACGTAGTTGAAGTCGTCGCCCGTGTAGGGCCGCACGCCGGAGGGCAGTCGGCGGCGGAAGGCGACCTCGTGGGCCTCGTCGAGCAGCGACATCTTGAGACCGTCGATGCGCTCAGCATGCTCGTCGATCAGCGTGTGCACGGTCTCGGTGGCGGCGGCGAGATCGGTGCTGCCCCAGTAGCCCGCGAGCGCCGGGTCGAACATCTCGCCCAGCCAGTGCAGCACGACAGGTCGGTGTGCGGCGCGCAGCACGTCGCCATAGACGCGCAGGTAGTCATCGGGCCCAGCGGCCGCGGCGGCGAGCTGGCGGCTGGCCATCAGCACGACCCTGCCGCCGGCACCCTCGATCTCGGTCAGCTGCTCGAGGTAGGCGTCGGTGATCGCCGACAGATCGCGCTCGCCGGCATCGAGCGCGTCGGTGGCGATGCCCACCACGACCTCGGCGCCGCGCGCGGCGGCCTCCGCGATCGTGCGCCGGCCCAGCTCGAGCGCCACGGCGGGCGCGATGCCCATGCCGCGCTGCGCGGTGTCCATGCTCTCGGCGATGCCGAGGCCCAGGTCCCACAGGCGGTGCCGGATGCCGAGGGTCGCGTCCCAGTCGATCTGCGTGGGGCTGCCGACGCTCGAGCGCAGCGGGTCGGCGACCACGTGGCCGGCGGCGAAGGCGACTCGGGAGGTCGCTGGCGTCGAGCTGGTCGCTAGCGCGGTGGGCTCACGCAGCTCGACCCGGCGGAACGAGCCGTCGACCGCGGGCAGAGCGATGATGGTGGCGGTGGCGCTCATGCGGGCAGCCCTGCAAGGCCGAGCGAGTCGGCAGCGTTCGGTGCGCCGACGGTCGCCCCGAAGGCCTGCACCGTGCGCTCGAGGATGGTCGCCAGCGGCAGCGCCCAGAGCTCGGCGTTGAAGACCTCGACCTCGACGGCGTCGCTGTAGCCCGCGCGCCGGATGCTGGCGGTGATGCCGGCCAGGTCGATGACGCCCTCGCCCGGCAGCAGCCGACCCTGCATGGGGTCGGGCGCCGGCAGCGGCAGGGCGAAGTCGTTCACCTGGTAGCCGGCGATGCGGTCACCAGCGGCAGCCAGCGCGTCGTGCAGGTCGGGGTCCCAGAAGGTCGCGTAGGCATCGACCAGGATGCCGACGGTCTCGCTCGGCAGCCCCTCGATCACCCGCAGCGCCTGCCGCACCGTCGTGATGACGCTGCGATCGCTCACGAACAGCGGGTGCAGCGGCTCGAGCTGCAGCCGCACGCCCGCGGCCCGCGCG
>BJUU01000024.1 GCA_007988785.1 Agrococcus baldri | reverse complement strand
GGCGGGGCGGCGCGTGCCGCCCCGCCGCCTCTGCGGGCTCAGCCGCCGCTGACCTGGTCGTAGGCGCGCATCGCCGCCTGCTGCGCCGCCGCGAGCGCGTCGGCGGGCGAGGCCTCGCCGACCAGCGCCGACGACATCGCGTTCTCGAGCTCGCTCTGCACCTGCTGCCCGGCGGGCGAGGCGCCGATCGAGGTGCCGAGCGCCGCGACGTCGTAGTACGCGGCGATCGCCTCCTCGAAGCCCGGGTAGCCGTCAGCCGAGGCGAACTCGCTGCGGATCATCTCGTCGCTCTCGGCCGAGCCGGTGAACAGCCCCGTGTTGATGCCGTTGCGCTCGGCCTCCTCCTCCGTCGTCGCGCGCGCCTCGGCGGCCGCGGTCCAGGCATCCGCCGTCGTCAGCTCGAGCGCCCACGCGCACGCGGCGCCCGGGTTCTGCGCGCCCGCCGGGATGACGAACGACGAGCCGCCGGAAGCCGTGAAGGGCTCGCCCTCGCGGTCGCGCATCGGCACGGCGCCGATCTCGACCTCATCGGCGTACGGGGTGAGCACGTTGAGGTACCACTGGTCGAACACGGCGGCGCCGACCAGATCGTTGGCGTAGCCGTTGCCGTCGCCGAAGATGTCGATCGAGTCGATGAAGCCGCTCACCTCTGCGAAGCCGCCCTGCGCCTCGTAGAGCTGCTGCAGGAACTCGGCGGCAGCGACGTTCTCCTCGCGGTCGAGCGTCGGCATGCCCTGCTCGTCGACGATGCCGCCGCCGAACGCCAGCATCCACTGGGCCGCCTTCGAGACGCCCTGCGGGTCGAAGCCGACGCGGGTGACGCTCGAGCCGTCCATCACAGTCATCGCCTCGGCGGCCGCGATCAGCGCATCCGGGTCGCTGGCGTCGAGGTCGTCGGCGCTCACGCCCGCCTCCTCCATCACGCGCGCGTTCGTCAGGATCACCGGCGGCTGGTAGAACTGCGGCACCGCCCACAGCTGCTCGTCCCAGGTGACGTCGGCGGCGACGTTCGGGTACCAGTGCTGCGCCGGGTCGACCTCGTGCGCGGCGAAGCACTCGTCGAGCGGCATCAGCAGCCCCTGGGCTGCGTAGGTGGGCACGAACTGCCGATCCATCTGGACCACGTCCGGCATGTCGCCGGAGGCGGCGAGCGTCGTGAACTTCTGCGCGTCGAAGGCGGTCTGGTCGAGCTCGACCGTGAGGCCCTCGAGGGCGGCCGCGGCGTGGTCGAGCCGCGCCTGCCCGACGTCGTCGGTGTTCTCGAATCCCCAGCCGGCCAGCGTGCCGGAGGCCGCTGCGCCGAAGTCGACCTCTGCCGCAGCCTCCTCGCCACCGCCGCCACCGCATCCCGTCAGCAGCAGCGCTGCCGCTATGGCGCCTGCCGCGCCCGCCCGTGCTCGCATCCCTACCTCCTGCAGCCAGGGTCGGTCGCGACCGCGACCGGCCTCCCAAGCGGAGCGTAGCCCGGTTCTGTCCCCCAACGACAGAGTCGCTTCTCGGGTCGGCGTAGCGTAGGGCCGGGCGCGTGCCCGGCCCCCGTAGCCCAATCGGCAGAGGCGGCGGACTTAAAATCCGCACAGTCTGGGTTCGAGTCCCAGCGGGGGCACCGCTCGCCCGTGGCGAGCGGCCCTCAGCCGAGCAGCAGCTGCCGCAGGCTGAGGGGCGTGCGGCCGGTCAGCAGCTCCACGTCGTCGCTGACATGCGCGTGCTCGCCCCGCGCGATCGCCGCGAAGGTCGTCAGCCAGCCCTGCAGCTGCCACTCGGGCGCCCCGGTGGCCTCGCGCCACCGCCGCGCCTCGTCCATCGGCTCGTCGACGTAGCGGATGGTTCGGCCCGTCGATGCCGTCAGTGCGGCCGCGAAGTCCGCGAACGAGAGCGCCTCCGGGCCGGTGATCTCGTAGGCGCGCCCCGCGTGCGCGGCCGGGTCGCGCAGCACGGCGGCGGCGGAGCGCGCCACGTCGAGCTTGGCGACCGCTGCGACGCGACCCTCGCCCGCCGGGCCGCGCAGCGCGCCGTCGGCGCCCGGCAGCAGCGTGACGAAGTCGAGGTAGAAGCTGTCGCGCAGCAGCGTCCACGCCATGCCGCTGGCCCGGATCGCTTCCTCGGTGTCGAAGTGGTCGCGGGCGTAGGTGAAGGTCGCCTCGGGCGAGGCGCCCTGGAACGAGGTGTAGACGATGTGCTCGACGCCCGCATCGGCGGCTGCGGCGACGAAGCCGAGCTGCTGCTGCGGCCAGTCCTCCTCCTCGCCGGCCGAGACCATCAGCAGCGTCGACACGCCCTCGAGGGCCGCGCGCGCCTGCGCGCCGTCGCCGTACGAGCTCTGCACCACGACCGCGCCCGGCAGCTGCGGCGCGCGCCCCGGCGAGCGGGCCAGCAGCCGCAGCTCGGTGCCGCCGCGCGCGAGCTCCTCGGCGGTGAGCCGGCCGACCGCTCCGGTGGCACCGGTGATCGCCAGCGCGGGTGCGTCGGTCATGCGGTGTCTCCTCGGTGGCGTCCTGCGGGTCTGCGGCGGCGGCCAGCAGAGCGACGATACTCGCGGCGGCTGCGTCGCCGGCGCAGCACCCGGCCGCTTCAGGCAACCCTGCGCGAGCGCTCAGCGGCGGGCGCCGGGATCGGTAGGCTCGCCCCATGCGGCCGCCGACAGGACAGCAGTTCACCATCTCGCGCACCGTCGACGGCAGGCGACTGCACGCGACCATCACCGAGGTCGCGGCAGGGTTGCGCGAGCTCGTCTACGACGGCGTCGACCTCGTCGAGCCGTTCCCCGAGCACGCCCGCCCCGCCAAGGCGCAGGGCATCGTGCTCGCCCCCTGGGGCGGCCGCGTCGCGGGCGGCGACTGGCAGCACGGCGGCACCACCCAGCGCCTCGCCATCACCGAGCGCGACAGGGGCAACGCCAGCCACGGGCTGCTGCGCTTCGCGCCCTACCGGGTGCTCGAGCACACCGAGGCGAAGGTGGTGCTCGCCGCCACCATCCACCCGCAGACCGGCTGGCCCTTCCTGCTCGACACCACGGTCTCCTACGAGCTCACCGACGACGGGCTGCTCGTGACGCACGAGGCCACCAACGTCAGCACCGAGCGCGCGCCGTGGTCGTGCGGCGCGCATCCGTACCTCGCCGTCGGCGACACCCCGGCGGAGCGGCTCACCTTCACCGTGCCCGCCGCCCGGGTGTTCAACGCCGAGGGGCTCATCCCGACCGATGAGACCCTCGTCGATGCGATGGATGCGTCGGCGCCCGACCTGCGGGCCGGCCGCCGCCTGGCCGAGCTCGACATCGACCATAACTACGCGGGGCTGGAGTTCGTCGGCGGGGTGGCCACCTCGTCGCTGCTCGACGACGTCGGCCGCGGGGCCGAGCTGTGGCAGGACTCCGCCTTCCCCTTCGCGGTCGTCTTCACGCCGCGCGACTTCCCGGCGACGGCCGGGCCCAAGCACGTGGCGGCGATCGAGCCGATGAGCGCGCCCGCGAACACGCTGAACAGCGGCACGGGGCTCGTGTGGCTCGAGCCGGGGGAGACGTGGATCGGCCACTGGGGCATCGACCCGGTCGGCTTCTGAGCGACCGCCAGAGCTCGCCGTCGACGCCCGCGCGCCGCTCGAGGCGGTCAAGGAGATCGACCGGCGCATCGACCACATCATGCTCCGGCGCGGCTCGCCGGTGACCCTCGAGCGCACCTTCGTGGTGGACGAGCCGGTCGAGGGCCGCTTCCCGTCCGACCACTTCCCGGTCGCGCTCGATCTCGCAGCACGCTGACGGCGGACGGCACGAGCGCTTCGAGCTGCCCGCGTCAGGCCGGCGCCACCGGCTGCCGCAGGATCGTGCGCAGCTTCGCAGGCTCGACCCGGCGCGCATCGCTGAGGTAGATCTCGTGGTGCAGGCCCGTCATCTGCAGTCCCTGCGCGGGGATGAAGCGCTCGTGCATTGCGGCCAGCACCGGCCCCTCGTCGTCGAACGACCCCACGTGCAGGGTCTGCACGCAGGTGCCCTCCTCGAGGGTCGCCAACCGGATCTCGCCCAGCCGGGCCGGCGCCGGCGTGCCCGGCGTGGCCTTCGCGCGCACCGCATCCGCCGCCCGCTCGACGAGCGCGCGGTCGATCCAGTCGGGCACGAGCATCAGCAGCGTCCAGTGCCAGCGCGACTTGTCGCGCGCGGTGGTGAAGGCCGTCGCGTCGTCGGCCCACCAGAGCCCCTCGAGCGGCGGCACCACGTAGTCGCGGCCGAGCTCGCGCTTGCTGGCGAACTTCAGGGTGTAGGCGAGCGGGTACAGCGCTGCGAGCGCCGCGCTATACGCGGGTGCCGTGTTGGGGTCGCCGTGGCCGTCGACCATCAGGTACTGCAGCGGCGGCACCTCGACCACGCGGAACTCGCCGTGCGTCGCCCGGTAGGCGTCGAGCGTGCGCTTGAGGTCGAGCTTCTCCGGCATGGTGATCACCTCGCGTGGGCCCGGTGGGGCTCGAACCCACGACCAGCGGATTAAAAGTCCGATGCTCTACCGACTGAGCTACAGGCCCGTCCCTCCAGGATACGGTGCGCGCGGCGCGCGCAGATCGTGCCAGACTCGGGGCGCATGCCTGACGACTTCCATCGCCCCACCCGCTTCTCGAACGACTGGTTCGAGCGCGTCGAGGGCGATGTCGACCCCGTCGTGCGGCTGCAGCTCGCGAGCGAGACCGCGAGCGCGCTGCTCGCCCGCGTGCGCGCCGGCGCCGACCCCGAGGTGGTCGAGCGCATCCTGCGCGTGGCGCGCGAGGACGGCATCGACATCGTCGCCGAGCTCTGGTCGCACGCGCGCCCGCACTCCCTGCCGGGCGCGCTCTGGCGCGTGCACCTGCTGCACGCGCTCGTGACGCAGCGCGCCGAGGAGGCCGCGCATCTCTACCAGGCGGGGGCGGATGCGCTGCCCACGGCCGCGCCGGTGGTCGCGGGAGTGCCCGCCCCGGCCACGCCGGAGGAGCTGCGATCGCTGACCGAGACCATCCTGCGCGGCGTCTTCGCCGGCGACTTCGCGATGGCGCTCGAGCGGGCCGCGGCCTTCGCGACCGTCACCGCCGCGGGCGCGGTGGAGGCCGCGCACCTGGATGAGGCGACGCATCCGGAACGCGCCGCGGAGCGCACCCGGCAGGCGGCCAGGCTCACCGACATCGCCGCCGACCTGCGCGTCTGCGCGAGGCTCTGGCGCTCGGACACGCTCGACTGAGAGCCTCGACTGAGAACCGGGGCGCGCACGCGCGACCACCCAGGTGCAACGGCCGGCGGCACCGCCGGATTCCGGCGTTCGCAGTGAGCGCATCCGCCCGCGTGTCGGGATCGACGCCGTTACGCTGGTCGGGCCGGGCCGCGTAACCCCGGGCTCCAATATTCGCCGCTGCGAGCGGCCTTCCGCCGAGAGGCGTTCGCGGCCCGGCACTCACGTTCCCGGCGACTTGGTCGATCGTCTGTGTTCACCTCCTGTTCACCTGCTCGGGGCCTGCGCGCCACCCGCCTTCCCTAGCGTGAAATCCGGCGTGCTCGTTCGCGCCGAATCCAGGGCGCTCCAGCCCCCTGCACCGAAACATTCCGAAGGGAACACCGTGAAGTTCACGAAGCTCGGCCGCGTTGCGGTCGTCGCCGCAGCAGGCGCACTCCTGCTCAGCTCCTGCGCCGCCAACGAGCCGGGCGCCGGCACCGACGAGACCACGGCTCCCGAGGGCAGCGAGTCGACCTCGCTGTCGGGCGACCTCGCCGGCGCGGGCGCGTCGTCGATGGGTGCAGCGCAGGAGGCCTGGATCGCGGGCTTCCAGACCGCGAACCCCGACGTCAACATCACCTACGACCCCGCCGGCTCCGGCGCGGGCCGTGAGCAGTTCATCGCGGGCGGCGTCGGCTTCGCCGGCTCGGACTCGTACCTGGACGACGAGGAGCTCGCGGGCACCTTCGGCGCCTGCGTCGCCGACACCCTGCCGGTCGACCTGCCCGTCTACATCTCGCCGATCGCCGTGATCTTCAACGTCGAGGGCGTCGACTCGCTCAACATGGACGCCGCGACGATCGCCAAGATCTTCTCGGGCCAGATCACCAACTGGAGCGACCCGGCGATCGCCGACCAGAACCCGGACGCCACGCTGCCGGACGCCAACATCACGGCCGTGCACCGCTCGGACGACTCGGGCACCACCGAGAACTTCACCGAGTACCTCGCGGCGACCGCCGAGTCGGACTGGACCGAGGGCGTCTTCGAGACCTGGCCGTCGACGTACGGCGGCGAGGGTGCCCAGGGCACCTCGGGCGTCGTCGACGCGGTCACCAACGGCACCAACACGATCGGCTACGCCGACGCCTCGCGCGCCGGTGACCTCGGCACGGTCGCGCTGCAGGTGGGCGAGGAGTACGTGCCCTTCACCGCCGACGCCGCGGCAGCCGCCGTCGACGCGTCGCCGCGCGTCGAGGGCCGCCACGAGGGCGACCTGGCCGTCGACCTCGACCGCACCACGACCGAGGCCGGCGTCTACCCGCTCGTCCTCATCTCGTACGCGATCGCCTGCACCGAGTACAACGACGCCGCCACGGCAGAGCTCGTCAAGGGCTACCTCGGCTACATCGCCTCGGCCGAGGGCCAGGCCGCTGGCGCCGAGAACGCCGGCAACGCGCCGATCTCGGACGAGCTGAGCGCCGAGATCCTCGCCGTCGTCGACTCGATCCAGTAATACTGGTACCGCACTCCGCACGCCCGTAGGGCTGCACCGTCCGGCCGGGGCGAATCACCGCCCCGGCCGGACTCTTTCCGGTCACCGAACTCGCAGGGAGCCTCATGACTACCGCTGCACCGGCCGCACCGCGGGCCGCAGTGAGAAACCGGCCGGCCGACATCGTCTTCAAGGCGATCTCCACCACCGCCGGCGTCCTCATCCTCATCGCCCTCGGCGGGGTCGCGATCTTCCTGGTCGTGCAGGCCGTTCCCGCGATCATCGGCCCGATCCCCGAGTCCGAGGGATCGAACTTCTGGAGCTGGGTCTGGCCGCTCACGTTCGGCACCCTCTGGTCGGCGCTGCTCGCCATGGTCATGGCCGTGCCGCTGGCCGTCGCGATCGCCCTCTTCATCACGCACTTCGCGCCCCGCCGGCTCGCCCAGTTCCTGGGCTACGTCATCGACCTGCTGGCTGCCATCCCCTCGGTCATCTACGGCCTCTGGGGCATCGCGGTGCTCGCCCCCTTCTTCCAGCCCGGCTACATCTGGCTCGCCCAGAACCTCGGCTGGCTCCCGCTGTTCACCCCGCCCGCCTCCGGCACCGGCCGCACGATCCTCACCGCATCCATCGTGCTCGCCGTGATGGTGCTGCCGATCATCACCGCCCTGTGCCGCGAGATCTTCCTGCAGACGCCGCGCCTGAACGAGGAGGCCGCGCTGGCCCTCGGCGCGACCCGCTGGGAGATGATCAAGATGTCGGTGCTGCCGCACGGGCGCTCCGGCATCATCGCCTCCTCCATCCTCGGCCTCGGCCGCGCGCTCGGCGAGACGATGGCCGTCGCGATGGTGCTCGCCTCCTCCGGCGTCATCAGCGTCGTGCTGATCGGCTCGCAGAACCCCTCGACGATCGCCGCCAACATCGCGCTGCGGTTCCCCGAGGCGCACGGCATCACCGTGAACATGCTCATCGGATCCGGCCTCGTGCTGTTCGCGATCACGCTGCTCGTGAACGCCATCTCGCGCTGGATCATCGCCAAGACGACCGTCGACGGAGGTCGCTGAGCCATGACCGCCACCATCGCCCCCACCCGCACCGCGCAGAACCCGCTCACCGCGGGTCAGCTGCCCCGCTGGTCGCCCTGGGCTCTGCTGGGCGTCTCGCTCGTCGTCGGCGCGGCCGTCGCGGGCCTCATCGCCGGCGCCAGCGGCAGCCAGTTCAGCATCGTCACCGTCGCGCTCGTCGGCTACGTGCTCTACCTGGTCGCCATCACCGTCGTCAGTCAGCTCATCGAGGGTGGCCGCAAGGCCACCGACCGGCTCGTCACGGGCGTCGTGGTCGGCGCCTTCCTGCTGGCGCTCGTCCCGCTCGTGTCGCTCGTCATCACCGTCGCCGTCAACGGCGCCGCCCGCTTCGACATCGAGTTCTTCACCTTCACGATGCGCAACATCGTCGGCGAGGGCGGCGGCGTGCTGCACGCCATCGTCGGCACCGTGCTCGTCACGCTGTGGGCCGCCATCATCTCGGTGCCGGTCGGCATCTTCACCGCCATCTACCTGGTCGAGTACGGCAGGGGCGCGCTCGCGAAGGCGATCACCTTCTTCGTCGACGTGATGACGGGCATCCCCTCGATCGTCGCTGGCCTGTTCGCCTACGCGCTGTTCGCGCTGTTCGCGGGCGAGGGCGTGCGCAGCGGCCTGGGCGGCGCGGTCGCGCTCAGCCTGCTGATGATCCCCACTGTCGTGCGCTCGACGGAGGAGATGCTCAAGCTCGTGCCCAACGACCTGCGCGAGGCATCGCTCGCGCTCGGCGTGCCGAAGTGGCTGACGATCTGGAAGGTCGTGCTGCCGACCGCGCTCGCGGGCATCGTCACGGGCGTCACGCTCGCGATCGCCCGCGTCATCGGCGAGACCGCGCCGCTGCTGATCATCGCCGGCTTCACCACGAACATGAACTACAACGTGTTCGACGGCCGCATGATGACGCTGCCGGTGTTCGCCTACAACCAGTACATCAGCCCCGGTGTGCAGGAGCAGGCCTACTTCGACCGCGCATGGTCGGCGGCCCTCGTGCTCATCCTCATCGTCATGATCCTCAACATCGGCGCCCGCGTCATCGCGCACTTCTTCGCGCCGAAGTCTGGAAGGTAAACGCAATGTCCAAGCGCATCGAGATCAACGACCTCGACATCTACTACGGCGACTTCAAGGCCGTCGAAGGCGTGACGGTCGACATCGAGCCCCGCGCGGTCACCGCGTTCATCGGCCCCTCCGGTTGCGGCAAGTCGACGGTGCTCCGCTCGCTCAACCGCATGCACGAGGTCATCTCGGGCGCGTGGGTCGACGGCGAGGTGCTGCTCGACGGCGCCAACCTGTACGGCCCCGGCGTCGACCCGGTGAACGTGCGCCGCCAGATCGGCATGGTGTTCCAGCGGCCCAACCCGTTCCCCACCATGACCATCCGCGAGAACGTGCTCGCCGGCGTGCTGCTGAACAACCGCCGCATGTCGAAGAGCGACCAGGACGACCTGGTCGAGCGCTCGCTGCGCGGCGCGAACCTCTGGAACGAGGTCAAGGACCGCCTGGGCGTGCCCGGCTCGGGCCTCTCGGGCGGCCAGCAGCAGCGCCTCTGCATCGCGCGTGCGATCGCGGTCAGCCCCGACGTGCTGCTGATGGACGAGCCGTGCTCGGCCCTCGACCCCATCTCGACGCTCGCGATCGAGGACCTCATCGAGGAGCTCAAGACCGAGTACACGATCGTGATCGTGACGCACAACATGCAGCAGGCCTCGCGCGTGAGCGACAAGACGGCGTTCTTCAACATCGCCGGCACCGGCAAGCCCGGCAAGCTCATCGAGTTCGACGAGACCGCCAAGATCTTCTCGAACCCGACCGTGCAGGCCACCGAGGACTACGTCTCCGGTCGTTTCGGCTGATCGGCCCTCGTCGGTCGAGGAGCGCGCCGGCAAAAGGTCGGTACGCGTCTCGAGACCTCCGGCCGACTATCGTGCTCGCGTGACCGATCTCCAGGAGTTCCTCGAGCACGTCGGCCGCGGCGAGACCATCGTGGCCGGCTCCGCGCAGCACGCCTTCATGCACAGCAGGGCGCAGGAGGCGCTGCGGATCACCGCCGAGCTGAACGGCTCGTACCGGAGCCCCGAGCAGGTGCGCGAGCTGCTGGCGGAGCTGACGGGCAGGGCCGTGGATGCGTCGGTGACGGTGTTCCCGCCGTTCTCCTCGGAGTTCGGGCTGAACCTGCACCTCGGCAGGGACATCTTCATCAATCTCGGCTGCCGCTTCCAGGACACCGGCGGCATCACGATCGGCGACGGCAGCCTGATCGGCCACGGCACGACGCTGACGACGCTGAACCACGGCGTCGACCCTGAGCGCCGCGGCGACATGCTGCCGGCGCCGATCGTCATCGGCCGCAGGGTGTGGCTGGGCGCGAGCGTGACGGTGGTGCCGGGCGTCACGATCGGCGACGGCGCGATCGTCGGCGCGGGCGCCGTGGTCACGAAGGATGTGCCGGCCGACACGATCGTCGCCGGCGTGCCGGCCCGGGCGATCAGGCCGACGGGCTTCGAGGCGTAGCCGGCGGGCACGGCCTTGCCGGGCATCAGCGACCCTGCTTGGCTGCTGCCATGACGTCTGCGCTGCACACGGTCTCCCGCGGCACGGCCGGCACCGCGCTGCTCGCCCTGCACGGCGCCTACTCGACCGGCGCCGAGCCGCTCGGCTTCCTCGAGCCGGCGCTCGGCGGGCATCGCGCCGACCTGCGCCGCATCTACCCGGATCTGCCGGGCCACGGCGACTCGCCCGCCGCGGGCGTCGCCAGCAGCCGCGCCGCGGTCGACGCCCTCGAGCGGCTCGTCGACGAGCTCGTCGGCGACGAGCCGCTGCTCGTGCTCGGGCACTCCTTCGGCGTGCACCTGGCGCAGGGCCTCGCCGCCCGCCGCCCCGAGCAGGTGCGCGGGCTGGCGCTCATCTGCCCGCTCGTGCCCGACGATCACGAGGCCGAGCCGCACACGGTCGTGACGGATGCGGTGGCCCGCGACGCGCTCGGCGAGGCCGCGCGGGCGGAGTTCGAGGGCTACTTCGTGGTGCGCACGCCCGAGACGCTGCGCCGCTTCCAGGATGCGGTGGCGCCGGCGATGGGGCGATACGACGGCGACGCCGTCGACGCGATCATGACCGAATGGCAGCTGCAGCCGGACCCGCGCGCGGTGCCGTTCGCGCATCCGTCGCTCGTCATGGTCGGGCGCCACGACTCCACGGCGGGGCAGCGCCAGCACCGTGCGCTCGTGGAGCAGCATCCGGGCGCGACGGTGGTCGTCGCCGCCGACGCGGGCCACGCGCTGCCGCACGAGCGGCCGGCGCTGTTCGCCGCCGCCGTCGCCGACTGGCTGCAGCGCGCCGGCGCGTAGCCGGGCGGATGCGTCACCGCACGAGGATGGATCGGCGATCGGTGCCGAGATGAGGACGCAGCGCCCTCTGCTCGGCATCCGTCCTCAACTCGGGACGGGTCGTCGGCTCGGGACCGGCCGAGCGGCGGCTACCGCTCGGCGCCTACCCCTCCGGCGCCCCGTGCGTCTCGAGCGCGACGAGCGCGGGCTCCTCGCCGGCCGAGACGTGCAGCACGGTGAACTCGGCCGTGTGCAGCATCGACGCGCGGTGCGTGCGCTCGGTCTCGGCCGCATCCGCCGCGTGCACGACCGCGGTCACGATCTCGGGGATGATCGGCGCGTGCGAGCACAGCACGGTGCCGCGCCGCTTGCGCACCGCCTTGGCGATGCGCCGCTCGATCTCGTCGCGCGGGTCGGTGCCCGGCTGCTCGTGCGGCTCCTGGCTGATGGCGGCCGTCACCTTGGGGTCGACGCCCAGCAGCCGCCGCAGCGGCTCGACGGTCTGCACGCAGCGCACGGCATCCGAGGTGACGATGCGCTCGGGCGCGAAGGCGGCGATGCCGCCCGCGACGAGCCGAGCCTGACGCTCGCCGCGCTCCGTGAGCGTGCGCGACGCATCCGACCCCTCCCAGCGGTAGGGGTCGGCCGCCTTCGCGTGCCGCAGGGCGATGATGGGGAAGGTCTCGGCGTGGCCGGCGGCGACGCGCTGCTCGAAGCGCTCGATGATCGCCACGTCGTGCTCGTAGGTGCAGCGGCGCTTCGCGTCGGCCAGCGGCAGCCACTCGAGCGCGAGGATCTCGTCGTTGGGGGAGAAGGGCGCGGCGCTCACGGCGGCCTCGTCGACCTTCGCCTGCCAGTAGTAGACGACCTTGTCGCGACCGTCGGGCAGCCGATACTCGCTCTGCCCCAGCGGCGCGCCGAGCGCGATGCGCAGGCCCGTCTCCTCCTCGATCTCGCGCGCCGCGCACTCGGGCAGCGTCTCGCCCGGGTCGAGCTTGCCCTTCGGCAGCGAGAAGTCGCGGTGCTGCGTGCGCTCGACGAGCAGCACCTGCAGCCCGCCGCCGTGCTCGCGCCAGACGAGCGCACCGGCCGCGAGCACCGGGGTGCCTGCCGGGCTCACCGCGCCGACCGCTTGCGGCGCTGGATCTGGATCATGCGGTCGCGGTGCAGGTCGTCGAGCGGCGTGCCGTCGTCGGCCGTGAAGCGGCGCGTCCAGGTGCCGTCGGGCTCGCCCCACCAGGAGGCGGTCGCGGTCGACATGGCCTTGTCGAAGTGCTGCTGGATGTCGCGCATGTGCTCGGAGGAGGTGAGCTGGATGAGCGTCTCGACCCGGCGGTCGAGGTTGCGGTGCATCATGTCGGCCGAGCCGATGAACACCTCCTCGTCGCCGTCGTTCCAGAACGCGAACACGCGCGAGTGCTCGAGGTAGCGGCCCACGATCGAGCGGATCGTGATGTTCTCGCTCAGCCCCGGCACGCCCGGCTTGATCGAGCAGATGCCGCGCACCCAGATCTGCACCTCGACGCCCGCGCGGCTCGCGCGGTAGAGCGCGTCGATGATCTGCTCGTCGACGATCGAGTTCACCTTGATGCGGATGCGTGCCGTGCGGCCCGCGCGGGCGGCCTCGGTCTCGCGCTCGATGCGGCTCAGCAGCCCCTTGCGCAGGTGCCTGGGCGCGACCAGCAGCCGCTGGTACGACTTCTCCTTGGCGTAGCCGGAGAGCTCGTTGAACAGCCGCGTGATGTCGCGGCCGACCTGGTCGTTGTCGGTGAAGAGGCCGAAGTCTTCGTAGATGCGGCTGGTCTTCGGGTTGTAGTTGCCGGTGCCGATGTGGCAGTAGTGGCGCAGCCTGCCGTTCTCGCGCCGCACGATCATCATGAGCTTGCAGTGGGTCTTGAGCCCCACGATGCCGTAGACGACGTGCACGCCGGCGCGCTCGAGCTGCTTCGCCCAGCGGATGTTCGCCTGCTCGTCGAAGCGCGCCTTCACCTCGACCAGCGCGAGCACCTGCTTGCCGGCGGCGGCGGCGCGGATGAGCGCGGCGACCACGGGGGAGTCGCCGGAGGTGCGGTAGAGCGTCTGCTTGATGGCGAGCACGTCGGGGTCGTCGGCGGCCTGCTCGAGCAGCGCCTGCACGCTCGTCGCGAACGACTCGTAGGGGTGGTGGACGAGCACGTCCTTGCGCGTGATGGACTGGAAGAAGTCGGGCTCGTCGTCCTGGTCGGTCGGCAGGAAGGCCGCCGCCGTGACCGGCACGCGCTTCGTGTAGCGCAGGTCGGGCCGGTCGAGCCCAGCGAGCTGGAAGAGCCCGGTCAGGTCGAGCAGACCCGGCAGCCGGTAGACCTCGCTGTCGGTGATGCCGAGCTCGTCGACGAGCAGCTCGAGCGTGTCGTCGTCGATGTCCTCGGCCACCTCGAGGCGGATGGGCGGGCCGAACTTGCGGCGCGAGAGCTCGTGCTCGAGCGCCTTGATGAGGTTCTCGGTGTCGTCCTCGTCGATCGTGACGTCCTCGTTGCGCGTGACGC
This sequence comes from Agrococcus baldri, assembly GCA_007988785.1. Classification (GTDB taxonomy): domain Bacteria; phylum Actinomycetota; class Actinomycetes; order Actinomycetales; family Microbacteriaceae; genus Agrococcus; species Agrococcus baldri_A. Next base: position 26,179 of record BJUU01000024.1, on the reverse strand, counting down.
GGAAGACGTGGTGCTCGACGATCTCCATGCCCGAGAACACCTCGTCGAGGTTGTTCGCGATGAGCTCCTCGAGCGGCAGGAAGCGCTGCACGCCGCCGGCCGCGCGCGGCAGCTCGACGAAGCGGGGCAGCACCGCCGGCACCTTGAGGCGCGCGAACTGGTCCTCGTCCTCGCCCGGCACCCGCACCCGCACCGCGAGGTTGAGCGAGAGGCCGGAGATGTAGGGGAACGGATGCGCGGGGTCGACCGCGAGGGGCATGAGGACGGGGAAGATCTCGGCGTCGAAGCGGTCGCTCATCGCCTCGCGCTCCGCATCGGTCAGGTCGTGCCAGCGCACGAGCGTGATGCCGGCGGCGCGCAGGTCGGGCGCGAACGACTCCTGCGCGGCCTTCGCGTGCCGCAGCTGCAGGCCGTGCGCGCGCTGCACGATCTCGTCGAGCAGCTGCTGCGGGGCCATGCCGACGTTGGTGGGCACGGCGAGGCCGGTCATGATGCGGCGCTTGAGGCCCGCGACGCGCACCATGAAGAACTCGTCGAGGTTCGACGAGAAGATCGCCAGGAAGTTGGCGCGCTCCAGCAGCGGCGTCGCCGGATCCTCAGCCATCTCCAGCACCCGCTGGTTGAACTCCAGCCACGAGAGCTCGCGGTCGAGGAACCGGTCTGCGGGCAGGCCGTCCTCAGTCGCGACGCCCTGCATCTCGGCCGACCAGGCGATCTCCTCGTCGAAGTCGTCGCCGTCGAAGTCGGCCTCGTTCGCGTCGTGGAAGGTCTGCTCCTGCTGCAGGGTGCGCGGCGCGCGCTCGCCGCGCGGCCCCGCGCCGGCGCCGATCGTCGCCACGCCCGCGTCCCTCGCGCCGCTGTCGCTCACGCCTGCGTCGCTCGAGCCTGTCCCGCTCGAGCCCGTGCCGCTCGTGCCCGTCCCGCTCACCGTGCCGTCCGTCATGCGCACATTGTGTCAATCATCGGTGAACGGCGCGTGCCGCCATCGCACGTCGATCGCCCACTGCGCGAAGCCCGCCCGCCGGTAGAGCCCGAGCGCCGGCGCGTTGTCGCCCTCGACGTACAGGTGGGCGGTCTCGGCGCCGAGCGCGCGCATGCGCACGAAGGTCGCGTCGAGCATCCGCCGCCCGAGCCCCGCGCCCTGTCGATCCGGCGAGACGCCCAGCACGTACAGCTCCGCGACCTCGCCGTCGGGCTTCACCCAGGTGAAGGCGTCGAGCCCCTCGTCGCCCGGCAGCACGATCAGGTTGGCGTCGTCGTGCCACGGCTCGCCCCGCCGGGCCGCGAGGTCGTCGGCCGACATCCGCCCCTGCTCGGGGTGCTCGGCGAAGGCGGCGGCGTTGAGCGCGAGCAGCGCGGATGCGTCGGCGGGCTCGAACGCGCGCGCTCCCTCGGGCAGAGGGTCGGCCGCCGTCGCCGCGGCCGGCACCGGCGCGCGCAGCTGCAGCAGCGTGCGCACGCGCGCCATCCCCAGCCGCTCGGCGATCGCCGTCGCGGCCGGCAGGTCGCCGTGCGCCCAGGCCTCGAAGGCGCCGAGCTCGTCGGCGATGCGGCGGGCGAGGCCCGCGCCGAGGCCGCGGCCGCGCCGATCGGGGTGCACCGCGAGCTCGACCTCAGGCAGGGCGCCGTCCGAGCCGTCGGCGATGATCGCCAGCGCCTCCGCGTCGCCGATCGCGCGCCGCTCGCCGCGCCGCAGCTCGACGAGCGCCTGGTCGTTGAACGGCGGCGTGCCGTCGGCCGCGGTGCACGCGGCGCCCAGCTCGGTCGCGAGCCGCACCGCCTCGGCGGTGTCGATGCCGGTGTCGCTCACCCGTGCCCTCCTGCCTGCGTCGTGGACGCATCCGTCGGTGTCAGTCGTCGAGCAGCTCGAAGCGGTAGCCGACGCCGCGCACGGTGCCGATGAGCGTCTCGAGGTCGCCCAGCTTGGCGCGCAGGCGCCGCACGTGCACGTCGACCGTGCGCGTGCCGCCGAAGTAGTCGTAGCCCCACACCTCGCTCAGCAGCTGCTCGCGGGTGAACACGCGTGCGGGGTGGGCGGCGAGGAACCGCAGCAGCTCGAACTCCTTGTAGGTGAGGTCGACCGGCTTGCCGTCGACCTTCGCCTGGTAGCTCGCCTCGTCGATGCTGAGGCCGGAGGTCGCGGCTGGGGCGCTGGCGCGCGCGGCGGCGAGACCGAGGCGGATGCGCGCCTCGAGCTCGGCGGGACCGGCCGAGTCGAGCACGATGTCGGTCGCGCCCCACTCGGCGGTGACGGCCGCGAAGCCGCCCTCGCCGAGCACCAGCAGCACGGGCGCCGCGTCGTGCTGCAGCAGCCGGCAGACGGCCTTCGCGGCGGCGAGCTCGCCGACCGCGTCGACGACGAGCAGATCCCCGGCGGGGGCGTGGGCGACCGCCTCCGCCGTCGCCGGCAGCGTGCTCACCCGATGCTCGAGCAGCTCGAGGCTGGGCAGCACGCCCCGGTCGCGGCGGGTGAAGATCACGACGTGCGCCATCCAGCCTCCTGCCTGCATCCGATCCTATGCGCGGTGGGCTCGCGGCGCGGACGCGTGCGGGTCCGCGCCGCGCCGCGTCTCCGCCCGCCGCACCCTTGGCCCCCCCCACTCGCCGGCACAGAGTTGCAGCGCGTGGCGCTGCCCGCGCCTCGCCGAGCGCCGATCGCTGCAACTCTGCGACGCAGAGGCGGCGCGGCGCCGACTCGGGCACACTGGGGGCATGCGCAAGGCGAGCTCGTGGCAGTGGGCGAGCGTGTGGCCCGTGTGGCTGCTCGCGGCGGTCGGCGCTGTGCTGGTGGCGGTGCTGCAGCCCTCCGACGGCATCGTCTGGCTGCCGATCGTGCTCGGCACCTGCACGCTGGTCGCCTTCGCGATCCAGCTCGGCGGGCCGACCGAGCCCGGCCTCGTCGACCGGCTGGCGGCGGCGCTGTTCGGCTCGGTGGTGGTGCTCGCGGTGGCGAGCGCCATCCTGGTGCCGCTCACCGCCCTGTAGCCGCGGAGCGATAGGATCGAGCCATGGATGCCATCCCCGTCGTCGCCCTCGAGATCTTCTTCCTCGGTCTGCTCGGCCTCGCGATGCTCGCGATCGTCGGCGTCTCGTTCGTGGTCGTGCGCAACCTCTTCCGGGGCCAGCGCTAAGCGATGCTCGAGCTCGACCCTACGCTCCCGGCCGAGCTGGGTCCGCTGCAGTGGCTCATCGGCGGCTGGGAGGGCACCGGGGTGCTCTCGTTCCCTGTCGGCGAGCGCACGGTCGAGCGGGAGTTCGGTCAGCGCATCTCCTTCGCCCACCACGGGCACCCCTACCTCAGCTACGAGGCCTACGCGTGGCAGCTCGACGACGAGCTGACGCCGTTGGCGGCCGAGAGCGGCTTCTGGCGCCTGGCGCGCCCGGCCGACGAGGCCGACGCCGGCCCCGGCATGCTGCCGCCCGAGGGTGAGCCGGCCTTCGCCGATGTCGAGTCGGTCGAGTCGCTGCGGCGCCCCGACGGCGCCTTCGACCTCCAGGCCCTCGTCTCGCATCCGACGGGCGTGGCCGAGCTCTACCTCGGCACCATCGCCGGCCCGCGCATCGAGCTCTCGACCGACGCGGTGCTGCGCGGTGCGGGCGCGAAGGAGCACACCGCATCCACCCGCATGTACGGACTGGTCGAGGATCACCTGCTGTGGGCGTGGGATCTCGCGGCGCTCGGGCAGGGGCTCGAGAGCCACGCGAGCGCCCGGCTGGCGCGCGTGACGCCGAGCGAGGCGGGCGAGGCGTGAGCGCGACCGGTGCGGGTGGCGGCATCGCCGCGCGGCTGCCGGATGCGGTGCTCGACGAGACCACCGGGCTGCCGCTGCACGTCGGCAACCCGATCGCCGAACAGCGCCGCCTGCGCGCGGGCGCTCTCGTGCTGCTGCCGCGCGACGTGCTGCTGCTCACCGGCCCCGACACGCTGCCGTGGCTAGACTCGATCACGAGCCAGGCGATCGAGCACCTCGCGCCCGGCGCATCCACCGAGTCGCTCGTGCTCTCGCCCGAGGGGCGCATCGAGCACGTGCTGCGGCTGCACTGGACGGGCGAGGCGCTCTGGGTGCTCGTCGACGCCGGCACCGGCGACGCGCTGGAGACGTGGCTGACGCGGATGCGCTTCTACAAGCAGGTCGACATCACCCGGCCCGAGGCGGTCGTCGTCGGCACCGCGGGCGAGCCGCTCGCCGGCCTCGCGACCTGGGCCGACGGCTGGCCGGAGGTCGCGCCCGGCGGCGTGCGCTACGGCGAGCCGACGGGGGAGCCGTGGCGCTGGAGCGAGACGGTGCTGGCGCCGGAGGAGGCCGCGGCGCTCGAGACGGAGCGCTTCGTGGGCTCGATGGCGGCCGAGGCGCTGCGCATCGCGGCCGGCCGGCCCTCGCTCGCCGAGGTCGACAAGCGCACGATCCCGCACGAACTCGACTGGCTCACCACCGCCGTGCACCTGGCGAAGGGCTGCTACCGCGGGCAGGAGACGGTCGCGAAGGTGCACAACCTGGGCGCGCCGCCGCGCCGCGTGGTGCTGCTGCACCTCGACGGCAGTGAGAACGGGCAGGTCGCGCACGGCGACGAGGTGCAGGCGGGCGGAACGGCCGTCGGGCTCGTCACGTCGTCGGCGATCCACGACGAGCTGGGGCCGATCGCGCTCGCGGTCGTGAAGCGCTCGGCGCCCGCCGACGAGGATCTCGTGGTGCAGACATCCGACGGCATCGCGGTCGCCGCGGGCCAGCAGCTGCTCGTGCCGCCCTCGGCCGGCCACGCGAACCGCCCCCCGCGCCTCCCGCGCCTGGGCGCCGTGCAGCGCCCCACCCGCTGACCCCGGCCCGCTGACCCAGGGTGGTCACGACACGCCGCGCCGGCTGGCCCGGGTGGTCACGACACGCCGCGCGCCGTACGGGCGCGACGGCGTGTCGTGACCACCCGGCTCAGGGCAGCGGGGCGACCGCCTCCCACGCCACCGTCAGCTCGCCCAGCCGCCAGCGCGCAGGCCCGCCCGCGACCGGCCAGCCGGCCTCGCGCATCCGCCCGACCGCCGCGACCCACCGCTGCACGGCGCCGAAGTCGGCGAGCGGCGCCTCGATCGCCCACGCGCGGTCGAGCTCGGCGAGCAGCTCGTGTACGCGCTCGCCCGGCACGTTGCGATGGATGAGCGCCTTCGGCAGCCGCTCGCGCACGACCGACGGCGCCTCCATCGCATCCGAGCCGAGCTCGTCGACCTTCAGCGCGATCGTCAGCGAGCGCGGCCCCGCCGCGTCGAGCGCGACCCACGAGCACACCCGCCCGATCTCGTTCGAGGTGCCCTCGACCAGCAGCCCGCCGGGCGCGAGCCGCGCGAGCATCGTCGCCCAGTGCCCCGCCACCTCGTGCTCGTCGTACTGCCGCAGCACGTTCATGGCGCGGATCAGCTGCGGCGGCCGGGGCGCCGGCACCTCGAAGCCGCCGAGCGCGAACGACACACGGGCGTCGGATGCGATGGCTCGCCCGTACCGCGTCGGCCCGGCCGCGCGGGCGGTCGCGAGCTCCGCCGCCGCGAGCGCCACCCGCGCCGGATCGATCTCGAGGCCGAGCACCTCGACCGTCGAGTTCTGCCGCGCGAGCCGCTCGTGCAGCTCGAGGCTCGTGGTGGCGCTCGCGCCGTAGCCGAGGTCGACCACGAGCGCGCCGGGCACGCGGGCTGCCGGCTGCGCGGCGATCCAGCGGTCGACGCGGCGCAGCCGGTTCACCCCGGTCGTGCCGCGCGTGATGCGCCCGGTCGGCTTCGCCATGCCTCCATTGTCGTGCCTCGCGGCAAGGGGCATAGCGTGGGGCGCGTGGATGCGTGGCGCCGGGCGGTCGAGCACATCGCGTCGCGCTCGAGCGGCGGGCCGCTGCCAGCCGGCGTCCGGATCACCGTGCACTTCCAGCCCGACCGAGCCGTGCGCGGCGTGCGCGTCATCGAGCGGATCGCGGCGAGCGGCCGCTACCTGCCGCAGTTCGCCACCGGCATCTCGAACGGCGGGATGACCGCGCACCCCGGCGGCGATCGCTGGCGCTGGGAGTCGCGCATGTTCGGGGGCGCCTACGACGATGACGAGCCCGAGGCGCGCCCGGTCTACGGCGCGGTCGAGCATCGCGGTCGGCCCACCGGCGGCGCGATCCGCTTCGGCTCGTGCTGGCTCGAGCTGGCGCGCTCCGCCTGGCCGCGCGTGACCCTGTGCTGGCCCGACAGTGTGTTCGAGCCCGATGCGTTCGGCACGCCCGAACGCGCTGGCGAGCTGCTCGCGCGCGCCGACGCATCCGCCCACGACCTGCTCGACGACTACGTCGAGGCGCAGCTGCACGGCGGGCTCGAGGTGCGGCGCGACGCGGCGATGCTCGTGCTCGACCCCGCCTTCCGGGGCACGTCGGTGGCGGATGCGGCGAGCGGCCTGGGCGTGCCGGTCTCGTGGCACGCGGGTCGCGTGCTCGACGTCGACCGCGTCGAGGAGCTCGAGGCCTATCGCGGTGTCGACGTGCTCGCGCTCGCGGCCGAGCTCGCGATCGACGGGCGCCTCGACGCGCGCATCCTCGGGGAGGCGGCGCCCGGACGCGACCCGCAGGCGATCAAGCGGGTCTGGCACCTCATCGCCCGGTTCGGCCGCTCGGCCGCCGACTAGGCTGGCGGCATGACCGAGCGCACCCTCATCCTGCTCCGCCACGGCCAGTCCACCTGGAACGAGTCCAACCAGTTCACCGGCTGGGTCGACGTGCCGCTGACCGCCAAGGGCGAACAGGAGGCGAAGCGCGGCGGCGAGCTGCTGCGCGAGCGCGACCTGCTGCCCGACGTGCTCTACACGTCGCTCCTGAAGCGTGCGATCCACACCGCGAACATCGCGCTCGCGGCGGCCGACCGCGACTGGATCCCGGTGCACCGCTCGTGGCGGCTCAACGAGCGCCACTACGGCGACCTGCAGGGCAAGAACAAGGCAGAGACCCTCGAGCAGTACGGCGAGGAGCAGTTCATGACCTGGCGCCGGTCGTTCGACACCCCGCCGCCGCCCATCGCCGACGACAATCGGTACTCGCAGGCCGGCGACCCCCGCTACGTCGGCATCGACGGCGAGCTGCCGAAGACCGAGTGCCTGAAGGACGTCATCGAGCGGTTCCTGCCCTACTGGGAGTCGGACATCACGAAGGATCTCGCGGCCGGCAGGACGGTGCTTGTCGCCGCGCACGGCAACTCGCTGCGCGCGCTCGTGAAGCACCTCGACGGCATCTCCGACGACGACATCGCCGCCCTCAACATCCCCACCGGCATCCCGCTGCTCTACCGCCTTGGCGACGACGACATGCCGCTCGGGCCCGGCGAGTACCTCGACCCGGAGGCCGCCGCCGCCGGGGCCGCCGCGGTGGCGAACCAGGGCAAGCACTAGCACGCACGACGAAGGGGGCGCATCGCGCGGCCCCCTTCGTCGTCTGCTCAGTCGCCCGTCGGCTGCACCGGCTCCGGCGCGCCCTCGGCGTGCGCGTCGTCGTCGCCCACCCAGTCGCCGGTCGCCAGGTACTGCACCTTCTTGGCGATGCCGACCGCGTGGTCGGCGAAGCGCTCGTGGTAGCGGCTCGCGAGGGTGGCGTCGACCGTGGTGTGCGCCGCGCCCTCCCACGAGGTGCCCAGCACGTGCGCGAAGACATCGCGGTGCAGCTTGTCGACGTGCTCGTCGGCGGTCTGCAGGCGCTCGGCCAGCGTCATGTCCTGCGTCGAGAGCAGGTCGCGCAGCATCTTCGCGATCTCGATGTCGTTGGCGCCCATCTCGGCGAACGTCGGCTGCAGCGACTCCGGCACCACCTGCATCGGGAACCGGTAGCGGGCGAGCAGCGCGATGTGCCGGGCGAGGTCGCCCATGCGCTCGAGCGATGCCGAGATGCGCAGCGCCGAGACCACGATGCGCAGGTCGCGCGCGACGGGGGACTGGCGGGCGATGATGTCGATGGCGAGCTCGTCGAGCGATGCGGCCTTGTCGTCGATGACCGGGTCCGTCGCGATGACCTGCTCGGCCAGCTGCACGTTCGAGTCGCCGAACGCGCGCACGGCGGCCTCGATCGAGACGACGACATGGTTGGCGATGTCGACGAGGCGCTCCTGCACCTCGGCGAGCTCCTGCTGGAATACGTCGCGCATGGCTCCTGCTCCTGTTGCTGCGCCCGTCAGCTGCATCGGGATCGGGCACGGGTCGAACCCCGAGTGTTCCGCCCCCAGGTTACCGGGGAGTGTCTGGGCGCTGAACCGCAGGGGACGCCCGCAGCACCGGTACGCTCGACGGGTGGATGCGTCCTGGTACGTGCTGCTCGCACTCCTGCTGGGGTTCGCGGTAGGAGCTGCCTCCGTGCACCTGCTGGGCCTGGCAGCCCAGCGCGGGCGCCAGGTGATGGCGATCGCGAGTGAGCCCATCCCCGACGGCATCGCCGCGATGGTGCACGTGCTCGAGTCGGCCGGCGTCGTGCTCGACGGCTCGAACCAGGTCATCCTCTCGTCGCCAGGGGCGCAGGCGCTCGACCTCGTCGAGGGCCGCACGCTGCGCTCCCACGAGGTGGCGGATGCGGTGCGTCGCGTCTGGCGGACCGGTGAGGCCGAGGTGATCGACATCGTCCATCGCCGCGGCCGGATCGGCGGCGGCAACGAGGTGCAGCTGCGGGTGCGCGTCGCGCCGCTCGGCAACCGCTTCATGCTGGTGCTCGCCGCCGACCGCACCGAGGAGCTGCGGCTCGCCGGGGTGCGGCGCGACTTCGTCGCGAACATCAGCCACGAGCTGAAGACGCCGATCGGTGCCCTGCAGGTGCTCGCCGAGGCGATCGAGGCCGGCGCCGAGGAGCCCGCGCGGGTGCGCTCGTTCGCGCAGCGCATGCAGCTCGAGGCCGACCGGCTTGGCCGCATGACGAAGGAGCTCATCGACCTCTCCCGCATCCAGGCCGACGACCCGCTCGACCACGCGGACCGGTTCCCGGTGACGCGCATCGTCGACGTGGCGGTGGACCGCAACCGCGTGCTCGCCGACGCCAAGCGCATCCGCATCATCCCTCGCGTGCTGGAGGAGGCCGACCTGCTCGGCTCCGAGGAGCTGGTCACGATGGCGGTGCAGAACCTCATCTCGAACGCCGTGCAGTACTCGCCGGAGGCCACCCACGTCGGCGTGGGAGTGCGCGTCACCGACGGCATCGTCGAGATCGCCGTGACCGACAAGGGCGTCGGCATCGCCGACGAGGAGCAGGAGCGCGTGTTCGAGCGCTTCTACCGCGTCGACCCCGCGCGCAGCCGCGTGACGGGCGGCACCGGCCTCGGCCTCAGTATCGTGAAGCATGTCGCGGCCAGCCACGGCGGCGAGATCACGCTCTGGTCCCGCCCCTCGCAGGGCTCGACGTTCACCCTTCGGCTGCCCGCATCGGCCGCCCCCGCCCCTGAGGAGTCCGCATGACGCGCATCCTGATCGTCGAGGACGAGCCGGCGCTCGCCGAGCCGCTGTCCTACCTGCTCGAGCTCGAGGGCTACGAGGTCGCGCACGCCGAGGACGGCGACGCGGCGGTGCGAATGTTCGAGGAGGACGGCGCGGAGCTGATCCTGCTCGACCTCATGCTGCCCGGCCGCAGCGGCACCGAGGTGTGCAGGCACATCCGGCAGAGCTCGCAGGTGCCGATCATCATGGTGACCGCGAAGGACAGCGAGGTCGACACCATCGTCGGGCTGGAGCTGGGGGCCGACGACTACGTCACCAAGCCCTACTCGTCACGCGAGCTCGTGGCGCGCATCCGTGCCGTGCTGCGTCGCCGGGCGGTCGACGAGGACGACGAGGACGACTCGGTGGTCGAGATCGGCAGGGTGCGGCTCGACTCCGACAGCCACACCGTGCACGTCGCGGGCGACGAGGTGGGCATGCCGCTGCGCGAGTTCGAGCTGCTCGAGTACCTGATGCGCAACGCGGGGCGCGTGCTCACGCGCGGGCAGCTCATCGACCGCGTGTGGGGCAGCGACTACTTCGGCGACACGAAGACGCTCGACGTGCACATCAAGCGGCTGCGGGCGAAGATCGAGGAGGACCCCTCGAGCCCGACGCGCGTGGTCACGCTGCGCGGGCTCGGCTACCGCTTCGAGCGCTGAGGCTCAGGCCGTCACTCCGCCGAGGGAGCGAGCGTCTCGTAGCCGACCACCTCGGTCGAGAGGGTGGGCACCTGGAGGCCTTCCGGCTGGGCGCCGTCGGCGGTGAACGAGACGTTGCGCAGCTCGCCGAAGACCAGCTCGCTCGGGGCGGGGAAGACCATCTGCTCGTCGGTGCCGAAGGTCGTGACGCCCTCGCCGACGCGCACCTGCTCGGCCGTGTCCTCGACGCGCACCTCGACGATCGTCGCCTCGCCCTCGTTGGTGAAGGTGACGGCCAGGTTGAGCTCGTCGCCATCGGGCTCGCCGATCAGCATCGCGTTGTGGATCTCGACCGTGCCGGTCGCGCCCGAGACGCCGTCCGAGGCGTCGTACTCGATCGTGGTCGCCTGCGGCGTGAGGATGTTGCATCCGGTCGCGGCGATGGCGACGACGACGGCTGCGACTGCTGCTGCGGCGAGACGAGGCTGCACGGGAACCCTTTCGACAGGTGACGCCGGCGCCCCGCTGGTGTGCGTGGCGCGGTCGCGATCGAGTCTACTGCCCGATACCTCGCGCTCGCGCGAACGGCGCCGCCGGCACGTGCGGAGGCGTGATCCAAGCACCTCAGGGCGGGCGCTGGCGAGCGACACGCTGTGATAAAATCAAGGTTCTGGCTATGACGAGGAGCATTCGATGAACTTTGAGGTCGGAGAGACTGTCGTCTACCCGCACCACGGTGCCGCGACGATCACCGAGGTCAAGGTGCGCAAGATCAAGGGCGTCGAGACCACGTACCTCAAGCTCAACGTCGCGCAGGGCGGGCTGACCATCGAGGTGCCCGCCGCCAACGTCGACATGGTGGGTGTGCGCGACGTGATCGGCGAGGAGGGCCTCGACAAGGTCTTCGAGGTGCTGCGCGCCGACTTCACCGAGGAGCCCACGAACTGGGCCCGCCGCTACAAGGCGAACGTCGAGAAGCTCGCTTCCGGCGACGTGATCAAGGTGAGCGAGGTCGTGCGCGACCTCTCGCGCCGCGACCAGGACCGCGGGCTCTCGGCCGGCGAGAAGCGCATGCTGGCGAAGGCGCGCCAGATCCTGGTGAGCGAGCTCGCGCTCGCCGAGCACACCGATGAGGATGCCGCCGCCGCGCGCCTCGACGAGGCGCTCGCCCCCGCGAGCTGATCGCAGACCCCGAGGGCGCCCGAGCCGAGAGGCCGGGCGCCTTCGGCGTTCCGGGGGCGGTGTCAGCGCCGCGGCTCGGGCACCACACGGCGGCAGTCCCCGCCGCCATAGGCTGTCGCCGTGAACGACACCGCCATCATCGTCGTCGCGGCCGGCAGCGGCACACGGCTGGGCAGGGGCGTGCCCAAGGCCTTCGCCGAGCTGGCCGGCGCGACCATCCTCGAGCACGCGCTGCGCGGACTGGTCGCCCTCGACGCATCGGTCGTGGTCGTGGTGCCTGCGGGGCTCGAGGCGGATGCGTCGGCGATCGCCGAGCGCGCCGGCGTCGTCGCGTCGGTGGTCGCCGGAGGCGCGGAGCGCGCCGACTCGGTGGCGGCCGGCCTGGCGGCCGCCGGCGACGCGCGCTGGGTGCTGGTGCACGACGCGGCGCGCGCGCTCACCCCCGCGGATCAGTTCGAGCGCGTGCTCGCCGCGCTGCACGAGGGTGCGGGCGCGGTCGTGCCGGTGCTGCCGGTCGTCGACACCATCCGGCAGGCAGACGACGCGGGGCTCGGCGCGATCGTCGACCGCTCGGCGCTGCGGGCGATGCAGACGCCGCAGGGCTTCGACGCCGCGCTACTGCGCCGCGCCTACGAGGCGGCGGGGGATGCCCGGGGCCGCTCGACCGACGACGCGCAGCTCGTGCAGGCACTGGGCGAGCCGGTGCTGCCGGTGGCGGGCGACGAGCTCGCCTTCAAGGTCACGACGGCGGCGGACGCGGAGCGCGCGACGTCGCTGCTGGAGGAGGAGGCGGCCGTGGCCGAGACCAGGACGGGCATCGGCGTCGACGTGCACGCCTTCGGCGGCGACGGGCCGCTGCGGCTCGCCGGCCTCGAGTGGGACGGGCAGGGCCTCGCCGGCCACTCCGACGGCGACGTCGTCTGCCACGCGATCGTCGACGCGCTGCTGAGCGCGGCAGGGATGGGCGACATCGGCGGCCTCGTGGGCGTCGACGACCCGCAGCACGCGGGCGCGCACGGCGAGGTGTTCGTGCGCGCCGCGCTCGAGCGGCTCGCCGGCGCTGGCTGGGCACCCGTGAACGTCGCGGTGCAGGTGCTCGGCAACCGCCCGCGCATCGGCGAGCGCCGCGACGAGGCGCAGGCGGTGCTCGCCGCGATGGTGGGCGCGCCCGTGAGCCTGAGCGGCACCACCACCGACGGCCTGGGCGCGGTCGGCCGCGGCGAGGGCGTGCAGGCGATCGCCACGGCGCTCGTGCGCCGCGTTCGGTAGCTCGCCCTTCGACTCGGTGTGCGCCTCCGGCGCGCACCGGCTCAGGGATCGGTGCCCGGGCGGGGCGCGGCCAGTAGCCTTGGCTACCGTGACCGTGCGCATCTACGACTCGAAGCAGCAGGCGATCGTCGACCTGCGGCCGATCCGCCCCGGCGAGGTCTCGATGTACGTCTGCGGCCCCACCGTGCAGTCGAGCCCCCACATCGGCCACGTGCGCAGCGCCGTCGCCTACGACGTGTGGCGCCGCTGGCTCGAGCACCGCGGCAACCGCGTCACCTTCGTGCGCAACGTCACCGACATCGACGACAAGGTGCTCGTGAACGCCGTCGACGAGCCGTGGTGGGCGCTCGCGTACCGCATCGAGCTCGAGTTCACGGCGGCCTACCGGGCCGTCGGCGTGCTCGCGCCCACGTACGAGCCGCGGGCCACCGCATCCGTGCCCGAGATGCACGCGCTCATCGCCCTGCTCATCGAGCGCGGCCACGCCTACCCCGCGCTCGACGGCTCGGCCGACGTCTACTTCGACGTGCGCTCCTGGCCGCGGTACGGCGCGCTCACCCGGCAGTCGATCGACAGGATGGAGCCGGCCGCCGACGCCGACCCGCGCGGCAAGCGCGACCCGCGCGACTTCGCGCTCTGGAAGGCGCGCAAGCGCGACGAGCCGGCCTCGGCCAGCTGGGAGTCGCCCTGGGGCACCGGCCGACCCGGCTGGCACATCGAGTGCTCGGCGATGGCGCGGAAGTACCTCGGCGACGCCTTCGACATCCACGGCGGCGGGCTCGACCTGCGGTTCCCGCACCACGAGAACGAGCTGGCGCAGTCGACCGCGGCGGGCCTGGGCTTCGCGAGCGTGTGGAGCCACAACGGGCTCGTCAACGTCGACGGCGAGAAGATGTCGAAGTCGCTCGGCAACTCGATCTTCGCCGCCGACCTGCTCGCCTCGGTGCGGCCCATCGTCGCCCGCTACTTCCTGGTCGCCTCGCACTACCGCTCGACGATCGACCTGCGCACCGCCGGCGGCAGCCTCGAGGGCGGCTCGCTCGCCGAGGCCGAGGCCGCCTTCGGCCGCATCGAGTCGATGCTCGAGCGCGCGCGACGGGTGGGCGAGCTGCCCGAGCGCACGGTGCCGGATGCGTTCGGCGCGGCCATGGACGACGACCTCTCGACCCCACAGGCGGTGGCGGCGCTGCACGAGACCACGCGTGCCGCGAACGCCGCGCTCGACGCCGGCGACGAGGCCGCCGCGCTCGCCCGCGCGGGCGAGGCGATCGCGATGCTGCGGGTGCTGGGGCTCGACCCCGCCGACGCCGTGTGGCATTCTGGATCGTCGGGCACCTCCGGCGCCGAGCAGTCCGCTGCGCTGGCCAGCCTCGTCGAGACGCTGCTGGCGGAGCGCCGCCAGGCCCGCGCGGCGAAGGACTTCGCCGCCTCCGACCGCATCCGCGACGCGCTCGCGGCAGCCGGCATCCTCGTCGAGGACGGCAGAGACACCACCACTTGGAGCATCGCATGAGCAAGCCGCAGCGCCCCGCGCGCAAGAAGGGCCCGCTGAAGGGCACCGGCGGGCACGGCCGCAAGTCGCTCGAGGGCAAGGGCCCCACCCCGAAGGCGGAGGACCGCTCCTGGCACCCCGCCGGCCAGCGGAAGGCCGCGCGCGAGCGCTACGAGGCCGCCGCCGGCAAGGGCGGCCGCAGGCCCGAGCCGCCGCGCCACCGCAAGCCCTCGAGCGCGAAGGACGACTCCGAGCTCGTCACCGGCCGCAACTCGGTGCTCGAGGCGCTGAGGGCGAAGATCCCGGCGACCTCGCTCATCCTCGCCGCGCGGCTCGAGATGGACGACCGGGTGAAGGAGATCCTCTCGATCGCCACGAAGCGCGGCGTGCCCGTGCTCGAGGTGATGCGCCCCGAGCTCGACCGCATCTCCGGCCACGACGCCGTGCACCAGGGCGTTGCGCTCAAGGTGCCGCCGTACCAGTACGCGCACCCGCTCGACCTGCTCGAGACCGTGCGCAGCCGCAGCCAGAACCCGCTGTTCGTGGCCCTCGACGGCGTCACCGACCCGCGCAACCTGGGCGCCATCATCCGCTCGGCCGCTGCCTTCGGCGCGCAGGGCGTCATCGTGCCGCAGCGCCGCTCGGTGGGCGTCACCGCCTCGGCGTGGAAGACCTCCGCCGGTGCCGCCGCGCGCGTGCCGGTGGCGATGGCCTCCAACCTCACCGCCACGCTCAAGGAGCTCAAGGGCGAGGGGATGTTCGTGATCGGCCTCGACGGCGACGGCGACGTGCCGCTGCACGAGCTCGAGCTCGCCGACGGGCCGCTCGTCGTGGTGGTCGGCAGCGAGGGCAAGGGCATCTCGCGCCTGGTGGCGGAGACCTGCGACGCGATCGTGTCGATCCCCATCGAGGGGCTGACGGAATCCCTCAACGCCGGCATCGCCGCATCCGTCACCCTGTACGAGGTCGCGAAGCGCCGCTCGGCTCGCTCGTAGGTCGAGGAGGCCGCGACCGGAGGTCGCAGCCGTCACGAGACCGGAGCTGCCGGCTCGATACCTCGGTCTCGTGACGCATGCGGCTTCGCCGCGTGCTCCTCGACCAGCGGGGCGCTAGACCAGCTCGCGCCAGTCGGGCTCGTCCTCGTCGTCGTCCTGCTCCTGCAGCGTGACGATCGGCATGGTCATGGTGGTCGGCACGTTCAGCAGCGCCGCCTCGTCGCGCCGGTGGGCGAGCTGCGTCTCGAGGTAGCTGTGGGTGGCCTCCTTGAGCGTCGACTCCTGCTGCCGCTGCTCCGACAGGAACCAGCGGTGCTCGAGCACCTCGTGGAACACCTCCGGCCCGTCGAGCTTGCCGCGCAGCTCGAGCGGCACGGCCGCGACCACGCGCGCGAAGACGCGCTCGAACCACTCGTTGGCGAGCGCCTCGTCGCCCACGTTCGGGCGCGCGTCGTGCTGCACCGCGACGTACTCGTCGAGGTCGTTGAGCATGCGCCGCGCCTGGTTCTCCTCGGCCTCGATGCCGGTGAGCGACTGCAGCCGCCGATGGTGGTGACCGGGGTCGACGACCTTGGGGCGGATGCGCACGGTCGTGCCGCCGTCGCCGGTGCGGATGGCGAGCTCGCCGATGTCGTAGCCGAGGGCGTTGAGCCGCTCGATGCGGTCGCGGATGCGCCAGCGCTCGTCGGCGGCGATCACCTCGTCGCTGTGCAGCTCGTGCCAGAGCGAACGGTACTGACTGACGATCGAGCCGGCCACCGCGACCGGGTCGATGGCGTCGTCGAGCCGGTCGCCGGCGGCCAGGTCGAGCAGCTCGCCGGCGATGTTGACGCGGGCCACCTCGAGGTCGTCCTCCCGCCTGCCGTCCGAGAGCCCGCCGGGCTCGAGGGTGCCGGTCTCGGCGTCGACGAGGTAGGCGGCGAAGGCACCGGCGTCGCGGCGGAACAGCGTGTTCGACAGCGACACGTCGCCCCAGTAGAAGCCCACCAGGTGCAGGCGCACGAGCAGGCCCGCGAGCGCGTCGACGAGCCGCTCGGCGGTCGCCGACTTCATCGACGAGGAGTAGAGCGCGCGGTAGGGGAGCGAGAAGCGCAGGTGGCGGGTGACGAGCGCGGCCGCGAGCGGCTCGCCGTCGGCGTCGGTGCGGTCGGCGATCACCGCGAGCGGCTCGACGCACGGCACGTCGAGGCGCTGCAGGGTGCGCAGCAAGGCGTACTCGCGGTTCGCCATCTCGGCCGTCGTCTCCTTGATGGCGACCACGCGGCCGCTCAGCCGCGCGAACCGCACGAGGTGCCGCGAGATGCCCTTGGGCAGCTGCACCACGTCGTCCTCGGTCCACTCCTCGAGCGGCTGGTCCCACGGCAGGTCGAGCAGGCTCGCATCCATGAGCGCCGAGGTGATGCGCAGGTCGGAGGGCATGCCGCCATCGTAGGCGCGTCGATAGGCTTGGGCCCATGCGCCGTCTCGCCTCGCTCGCCCTGATCGCGGCCGCCGCCGTGGCGCTCACGGGCTGCCTCATGCCCCCGCCCGCGCCGGTCGCCGTGTCGCCCGATGCCGGTCAGGGGACGGATGCGCCGGGTGCCGCGGTCGGGCCCGTCTGGCCCGCGAACATGGCCAGCCACGGCGTGATCTTCACGGCCGAGGGCGTGCAGCAGACGCCCGCCGCCGCGCCGCAGCGCGCGCAGGTCGAGGTGGCGGCGCCGCACGCCATCCTCTACGTCGACTTCCTCTGCCCGCACTGCGGCACGTTCGAGGCGGCCTACGGCGACGAGCTCGGCGCCGCGGTCGAGGCGGGCGAGGTCGCGCTCGAGATCCGTCCGCTGACGTTCATGGATCGCAGCTCGCCCGACGAGTACTCGACGCGTGCCGCCAACGCCTTCGCGGCGGTCGCCGACGAGTTCCCGGGGAGCGCCTGGGCGTTCCACCGGGCGCTGTTCGCCCAGCAGCCCGCCGCCGGGGAGCCGGGCCTCACCGACGACGAGCTGATCGAGCTGGCGGCCGGCGCGGGCGCCTCCTCCGAGCGGCTCGCCGAGCGCATCCGCTCGGTGGCGCTGCGCGAGTTCACCGTTGCCGCGAGCGAGTCGGGGCTCACGCAGCCGGTCGCCGAGGGCGTCGAACCGCCGCGCGGCACGCCGGCGCTCTACCTCGACGGTGTCGCCTACCAGGGGCCGCTCGACCAGCCCGGCAGCGTCGGCGACTTCATCGCGTCACAGGGCTGACGCATCCGCCCACGGACGACGAGGGCCCGAGCCGAAGCCCGGGCCCTCGCTGCGCCGCGTCAGAGGCGGTTGCCGGTCTCCTTGTCGAACACGTGCAGGTGGCTCGCGTCGGGGGTGATGAAGACGGTGTCGCCCAGCTTCGCGTGGTTGCGGCCGTCGACGCGCGCGACGATGTCGACGCGCTTGCCCTCGACGTCGGCGTGCCCGTAGAGGTAGCCGTCGGCGCCGAGCTCCTCGACCAGGTCGACCGTCACGGGCAGGCCGTCGCCCTGCTCGGCGACCGAGACGTCCTCGGGGCGCACGCCGACGATGATGCCGTCCTTCGCGCCGGCGAGCTGCTCGCGGGGGATGGCCACGCGGTGGTCGCCGAAGTGCACGCCCTGGTCGCTGACGGTGAGCTCCATCAGGTTCATGGCCGGGCTGCCGATGAAGCCGGCGACGAACAGGTTGGCGGGCTCGCCGTACAGGTCGCGCGGGGCGCCGACCTGCTGCAGGATGCCGTCCTTCAGCACCGCGATGCGGTCGCCCATCGTGAGCGCCTCGGTCTGATCGTGCGTGACGTAGACCGTGGTGACGCCGAGCCGCCGCTGCAGCGACGCGATCTGCGTGCGCGTCTGCACGCGCAGCTTCGCGTCGAGGTTCGACAGCGGCTCGTCCATGAGGAACACCTGCGGCTGGCGCACGATCGCGCGGCCCATGGCGACGCGTTGGCGCTGACCGCCGGAGAGCGCCTTGGGCTTGCGGCTCAGGTAGGGCTCGAGGTCAAGCAGCTTCGCCGCCTCCTCGACGCGCTTGGCGCGCTCCTCCTTGGCGATGCCGGCGATCTTGAGCGCGAAGCCCATGTTCTCGGCCACCGTCATGTGCGGGTAGAGCGCGTAGTTCTGGAAGACCATCGCGATGTCGCGATCCTTCGGGGGCATGTCGGTGACGTCGCGGTCACCGATCAGGATGCGGCCGTCGTTGACCTCTTCGAGGCCCGCGAGCATGCGCAGGGTGGTGGACTTTCCGCAGCCGGAGGGGCCCACCAGCACGAGGAACTCGCCGTCGGCGATCTCCAGGTCGATCTGGTCGACCGCCGGCTTGGTGCTTCCCGGATAGACCCGGGATGCCTTGTCGAACGTCACAGACGCCATTGTCGTTTCCTTCCATCGGCAGGTACGTGCCGAACGATCCGTTGTGTCAGGACGGGCGGCTTCGCCCGCAGGCAACATCTTGGCACGCCCGGGGGCCGGTACCCTAGGAGTCGGCGCGTGATGCGATCGCGCCCCCGCCGGATCCCCGGCCGACCCCAGGACAAGGACGCATGAGCGAGAAGCTGACGAAGAACGAGCGCCGCGCGCAGGCGCGCGAGCAGGCCCGCAAGATGCAGGAGGAGCGCCGCCGCAGGGAGCGCCTCAAGAAGGGCCTCACGGTCGGCGGCATCATCATCGCCGCGGTCGCCGTGGTCGCGATCGTGGCGGTCGTCATCGTCAACAGCATCCGTCCCGCCGGTCCCGGCCCCGAGAACATGGCCTCGAACGGCATCGTCATCGGGCAGGACTTCACCGCCGAGCGCACCGCCTCGACGCCCGCCGAGGGCGAGCCGACGCCGACGGAGCCGCGCGAGGACATCATCCAGATCGAGATCTACCAGGACTACATGTGCCCGGTGTGCGGCACCTTCGACGAGGCGAACCGCGCGACGCTCGAGCAGCTGCTCTCCACCGGCGCGGCGACGGTCGAGGTGCACCCGATCGCCATCCTCGACAGCCAGTCGCTCGGCACGAAGTACTCGACCCGCTCGGCCTCGGCCGCGGCGTGCGTCGCCGAGTTCGCGCCCGACAGCTTCTGGGACTTCAACAGCGCCATGTTCGACAACCAGCCCGAGGAGCGCACCGCGGGCCTGACGAACGAGGAGATCGTGGGCGTCGCCGAGCAGGCGGGCATCGACACCTCCGGCGGCCTCGCCGACTGCATCAACGAGGGCCGCTTCTCGAGCTGGGTCGAGGACGCCACGGTGCGCGCGGGCACGCAGCCGCTGCCCGGCACCGACAACGTCGTCGCCGACCGCACGCCGACGGTGATCGTCAACGGGCAGCAGTACCCGGGCTCCGCCGGCGACGCCGCGGGCTTCCAGGCCTTCGTCACCGCGACCGCGGGCCAGCTGAGCGGCGAGTCGACCGAGGAGCCCGCCGAGACGGAGGCGCCCGCCGACTCGGAGGAGCCGGCCGAGACGCCGGCTCCCACTGACGAGGGCTGATGCTGCGAGCCGCCCGGCCGGTCGGCGCTGCGCTGCTCGCGCTCGCGCTGCTGGCCGGGTGCGCCGCGACGCCCCCGCCGCCGATCACGACGATCGGCGAGCTGGGTGCCGCCTACCTCGACGCGGGCGGCGAGTGCGGCGAGCTCGTGGAGCAGTACCGCGACGCCGATGACGAGCCGGTGATCGCCACGTGCGGCGCCGACACCGAGCTCATCCTCGCCGCCGACGCCGACCAGGCGCAGGGCATCGCGACCGAGCGCCAGCTGCAGGAGCAGACCGTGCTGGTCTCCGGCCGCTGGGTCATCCGCGATCCGCAGCTCGAGTCGCTGCAGCAGGCGATGGGCGGGCAGATCGTCACTCTCGCGCCCGCCGACGGCCCGGCCAACATGGCCGACGCGATCGCCTTCGATGCCGATGGCGTCGTGCCGGCCGAGCCGGTGCCCGCCGAGGGCGTGCCCGCGGAGCCGGCCGCCGCATCCGCCCCGCGCGACGTGCTGGTCGTCATCGACGCCGACTGCGAGTACTGCGATCGGCTGCTGGCCGCGAGCGGCGAGCTGCTGACGGAGCTCGCCGACAGCGGCGAGGCGCGCGTCGCCTACCTGCCGGTGGCGCTGGGCGACGCGATCGAGAACGGCTACGCGTCGACGCTGGGCGCCAACGCGCTCGCGTGCGTCGCCGATGCCGCGCCGGATGCCTACCGGCCGTTCCAGACGGCGCTGCTCGCCCACCTGCAGCAGCACCCCTTCGAGGCCGGCGAGGTGACGGCGCTCGCCGCCGAGCACGTGTCCGGGGACGCGGGCGCCCAGGTGGGCGAGTGCGTGCAGTCGGCGCAGTTCGCGTGGGCCGTGCGGCAGTCGACGGTGCGGGCGATCGAGGAGCCGCTGCGCGGCACCGAGCCGCTGCGGGGCGTGCCGACCGTGCTCGTCGACGGCGCCGTCTTCGCCGGCGACGTCTCGGACCCGGCAGCCCTCGCCGCCTTCATCGCCGACCCCACCGCCCCGCCCCAGCCGTAGCCCTGCCACCACCCGCCCGACTGGCGCCTCCCGCGCCCGAGTGGCGCCTCCCGCAGGTGAATGGCGCCTCCCGCATGTGAGTGGCGCCTCCCGCGTGTGAGTGGCGCGTTCCGCGTGTGAGTGGCGCTTCCCGCAGGTGAGTGGCGCCTCCCGCGTGTGAGTGGCGCCTCCCGCGCCTGAGTGGCGCCTCCCGCAGGTGAGTGGCGCCTCCCGCAGGGCCACCGTCGACCGGCCGGCCCACCATACTGAGCACGTGAGCGCGACCCCGACAGCACCTGGAGCCGCTCACCCGCCCGTCCGCTGGCCGTGGCCGGCGGTGACGGCGTTCGCGCTGCTCGTCTTCGCCGGCGCGCCGATCGTGTACTTCGCCTCGATCTTCCTCCTCGCGCTGTTCGAGATGATCGCGGCCGGGGCCGGCATGCTGTACGCCCTGCCGACGGCGGCCGTCATCGGCATGATCGGCACCGCCACGGGCCATCGATGGGCTCGATGGCTGCTGGTGCTCTCCTGTGCCGCGGGGATCGCGTGGGTGGCGCCCTGGGGGTGGATGCTCCGCGACCTTGAACGCGACGGCGGCGTGAGCATCTCGGAGACGTACGAGGGGCTGTCGCTGAGCTGGGCGGTGCTCGTGGCGCTCGCAGGGCTGCTGCTGCTGCTCCCGTCGGTCGGGCGCTGGCAGGCCGCGGTGCGCGCCGACCGTCGTCAGCGGCGGGCAGCGCCAACGCTCGCCGAGTGATCCGGAGCCCCCTGTCAGGATCGAACTGACGACCTACGCTTTACAAGAGCGTTGCTCTACCACTGAGCTAAGGAGGCGGGCCCCGATCGGCCGAGGCGCCCAGCCATTCTAGGCTGGCTCGATGCCCCGCCTGCGCCCCTGGATCCCCGAGCGCGACGCGGCCGCCGTGCTCGCCGCGTTCGACGCATCCGCCGACCTGCACCGGCAGGCGCCGCCGCTCGCGACCGTGACCGATGCACGCGCCTACCTGGCTGCCATCGCCGACGAGGGGCTGGCCATCGACGTCGACGGAGAGGCGGTCGGATGCGTCATGGCCGCCGAGCGCGACGCGCGGCACGGCACGGCGTGGGTGTCGTACTGGCTCGCACCCGGTGCTCGCGGTCGGGGGCTCGCGAGCCGCGCGCTCGACTCGCTCTCGCTGCAGCTGTTCGCCGAGGGGCTGCACCGGCTCGAGCTGGGCGCACGGGCGAACAACCCGGCCTCGATCGCGGTCGCCGAGCGCGCCGGCTACCTGCGCGAGGGCGTCGAGCGCGAACGCCTGCGCTACACCGACGCGCACGGCCGCAGCGAGCGCTTCGACGTCGTGCGCCTCGCTCGCCTCGCGACCGACCCGGCGCCGGGGCTCGAGCCGCTCTAGGCTTGCGCGGTGAGCAGTCAGCCATCGCAGCCCGCGGGCGCCGAGCGCCAGCGTCCGCTGCTGTGGACGCTCGTGTCGGTCGCCGCCGGGGCAGGCCTCGCCACGCAGGGGCGCATCAACGGCGAGCTGGGCGCCAGGCTCGAGCACGGCGTCCTCGCCGCCTTCGTCTCCTTCGCCGTCGGCTGCGTGCTGCTGGCGATCGTGCTGACGATCTCGAGGCGCGACCGCGCGGGCATCGTGCGGCTCGTGCAGGTGATCCGCGACGGCTCGATGCCCTGGTGGTACATCTCCACCGGGCTCATCGGCGCCTTCCTGGTCGCCACGCAGGGCCTGGTGGTGGGCACGATCGGCGTCGCCCTGTTCACCGTCGGCGTCGTCGCCGGGCAGACGCTCAGCGGCCTGGCCGTCGACCGCATGGCCTTCGGCGGCCTGGCGCGCAAGCCCATCACCGCACCGCGCGTCATCGGCGCACTGCTCGCGCTCGTCGCGGTCGGCCTGGCCCTCGTCGGCACCGGCGAGCTCGTGGGCGCATGGCTCGTGGTGCTGCCGTTCGTCGCCGGCCTGCTGCAGTCGCTGCAGCAGGCGATGGGCGGGCTCGTGCAGCGCCACTCGGGCTCGGCGATCGCGCAGGCGACCCAGAACTTCGCCGTCGGCACGGTCGCGCTCGGCCTCGTCGTCGCTGTGCAGGCGCTCGCGGGGCAGACCGCGCGGGCGCTGCCGGCCGAGCCGTGGCTCTACGTCGGCGGCGCGCTCGGCGTGCTGTTCGTCGCGCTCATCTCGGTCGCGGTGCACCACCTGGGCGTGCTCGCCCTCGGCCTCGGCGTCATCTGCGGGCAGGTGCTCGCCTCGGTCACCCTCGACCTGCTGTTCCCCGCCGACCACCCCGTGACCGTGTGGTCGCTCCTGGGCGCGGGGCTCACGATCGCGGCGGTCGCCGTCTCGTCGATCCGCCGGCCGAAGCGTGCGGGCCGGGCGCGGCTCAGGACTCGGGCGTGAAGTTCAGCGCCAGCGAGTTCATGCAGTAGCGGTCGCCCGTCGGCGTCTGCGGGGCGTCGTCGAAGATGTGACCCAGGTGGCTGCCGCACTTCGCGCAGCGCACCTCGGTGCGCACCATGCCGAGCGTGCGATCCTCGATCAGCTCGACGGCATCCTCGCGCACCGTCTCGTAGAAGCTCGGCCAGCCGCAGCCGGCGTCGAACTTCGTCTCGTCGCGGAAGAGCTCGTTGCCGCACGCGCCGCACGAGTAGACGCCCTGCCGGGCCTCGTCGAGCAGCGCGCCCGTCCACGGCCGCTCGGTGCCCGCCTCGCGCAGCACCTTGAAGGCTTCGGGCGAGAGAGCCTCGCGCCACTCGGCGTCGGAGCGTTCGATGCGTTCGTTCATGCCGCCAGCCTACGTCGGTCCGCTCTGCGTTTCGCGGCAGGCGCAACGACCGCGCCGCCGTAGGATCGACGGCATGCCGACCGACCCGCGGCCGCGACCGAGTATCG
The DNA here is from genome assembly GCA_007988785.1 of Agrococcus baldri. Taxonomy (GTDB): domain Bacteria; phylum Actinomycetota; class Actinomycetes; order Actinomycetales; family Microbacteriaceae; genus Agrococcus; species Agrococcus baldri_A. The sequence continues at coordinate 2,822 of BJUU01000024.1, read as the reverse complement.
AGGGCACCGCTGACGAGGCGGCCGCCCTCGCCTTCGCGACGGCGCAATCCCTGCGCTCCGAGCCCTTCGACGCCCAGACGGTGGATGCGTCGGCGCACGACCTCGCCGCAGCTCGCGAGCAGCGCATCCGTCGCCTGCTCGACTTCGAGGCGGGCTGGACGAGCCACGGGGGCGCGAAGGCCCGCGCGATCCGCGCCGAGTTCGGATGGACCACCACGCGCTACTACCAGGTGCTCGACGGCCTGCTCGAGACCCAGGAGGCCGTGCGGCACGACCCGATGCTCGTGCACCGCCTGCTGCGCCTCCGCGACGAGCGATGAGCCGCGACCACCGCGTCGGCGCGCACCGCTCGACCTCGTCCAGCCGCTGGCCGCGCTGGGCGATCCTGCTGGCCGCGCTCGCGCTCGCGATCGTGCTCGCCGCCGTCGGGCTGTTCGCGCTCGACATGCTGCGCCCGCGCGCGCCGCAGCCCACCGCGACCGAGCAGCCCGAGACGGTCACCGACCCGGGCGCCGTCGATCCCGCCCTGGACGCATCCATCACCGTCCTCGACACCGCGGATGAGCACGGCTTCGCGGCCGCCGTGGGCCAGGCGCTCTCGGACGCCGGCTGGGAGGTCGTCGCCACCGGCGGCAGCTCGGAGGCGGTGGAGTCGACGGTCGTGTGGTTCGACTCCGAGGAGCTCGCGCCGGTCGCGCGCGGCCTCGCCCAGCAGCTCGGCGCCGGCGAGGCGCAGCTGTCGGACGGCAGGCTCTCCGGCACGCCGATCACGATCGTGCTCGGGCCGGATGCGCAGGGCACGGCGCCGACCGCGCAGCCGCAGGAGGATGGCGAGGTCTCGCACGCGCCGAGCCCCGACGCGCCCTGATCCGAGCGCGGCCGTGGCACCCGCATCCCGCTGCGCCGGTTGGCTTGCACTCGACCGCCCCGAGTGCCAGACTTGGGCCTGGCACTCCCACCGTCGGAGTGCCAGTTGAACGTCACCAGCGTCCAGGAGGGACGAGACCCAATGGCAAAGATGATCGCATTCGACGAGGAGGCCCGCCGCGGGCTGGAGCGTGGACTCAACACGCTCGCCGACGCGGTGAAGGTGACCCTCGGACCGCGCGGCCGCAACGTCGTGCTCGAGAAGAAGTGGGGCGCCCCCACCATCACCAACGACGGCGTCTCGATCGCCAAGGAGATCGAGCTCGAGGACCCCTACGAGAAGATCGGCGCCGAGCTGGTCAAGGAGGTCGCCAAGAAGACGGACGACGTCGCCGGCGACGGCACGACCACCTCGGTCGTGCTCGCTCAGGCGCTCGTCCGCGAGGGCCTGCGCAACGTCGCGGCCGGCGCTGACCCGATCAGCCTCAAGCGCGGCATCGACAAGGCCGCCGCTGCGGTCAGCGAGCAGCTGCTGAAGAACGCCAAGGAGGTCGAGACCAAGGCGGAGATCGCCGCGACGGCTTCGATCTCGGCCGCTGACGAGGAGATCGGCGCACTGATCGCCGAGGCCATCGACAAGGTCGGCAAGGAGGGCGTCGTCACCGTCGAGGAGTCGAACACCTTCGGCACCGAGCTCGAGCTCACCGAGGGCATGCGCTTCGACAAGGGCTTCCTGTCGCAGTACTTCGTCACGGACCCCGAGCGCCAGGAGACGGTCTTCGAGGACCCGTACATCCTGATCGTCAACTCCAAGGTCTCGAACATCAAGGACCTGCTCCCCATCGTCGACAAGGTGATCCAGGCGGGCAAGCCGCTCGTCATCATCGCCGAGGACGTCGAGGGCGAGGCGCTCGCGACGCTCGTCGTGAACAAGCTCAAGGGCATCTTCAAGTCGGTCGCCGTCAAGGCTCCGGGCTTCGGCGACCGCCGCAAGGCGATGCTCGCCGACATGGCGATCCTCACCGGCGGTCAGGTCATCGCCGAGGAGGTCGGCCTCAAGCTCGAGAACGCGACGCTCGACCTGCTCGGCCGTGCGCGCAAGGTCGTCGTCACCAAGGACGAGACGACCATCGTCGAGGGCTCGGGCGAGGCCGACGCCATCGCCGGTCGCGTGCGCCAGATCCGCCAGGAGATCGAGAACACCGACAGCGACTACGACCGCGAGAAGCTGCAGGAGCGGCTCGCGAAGCTCGCCGGCGGTGTCGCCGTCATCAAGGCTGGCGCTGCGACCGAGGTCGAGCTCAAGGAGCGCAAGCACCGCATCGAGGACGCCGTCCGCAACGCGAAGGCTGCCGTCGAGGAGGGCATCGTCGCCGGTGGTGGCGTCGCGCTCATCCAGGCCGCGAAGAACGCCTTCGACTCGCTCGAGCTCTCGGGCGACGAGGTCACCGGCGCGAACATCGTCAAGGTGGCGGTCGACGCTCCGCTGAAGCAGATCGCCCTCAACGCCGGCCTCGAGCCGGGCGTCGTGGCCGAGAAGGTGCGCAACCTCGAGGTCGGCTTCGGCCTCAACGCCGCCACGGGCGAGTACGTCGACATGCTCGCCGCGGGCATCTCGGACCCGGTGAAGGTGACGCGCTCGGCGCTCGCCAACGCCGCGTCGATCGCCGGCCTCTTCCTCACCACCGAGGCCGTCGTCGCCGACAAGCCCGAGAAGTCGCCGGCCATGCCGGCAGACCCCACGGGTGGCATGGACTTCTGAGTCGGTAGGCCGCAAGCCCGCGAAGCGGGCTTCCGGCCGGACGACCCAAGGTTGAGGAGCGCGCGGCCGCAGGCCGCACGCGTCACGAAACCCAGGAGTTCCACCAAGTCGAAGGGCCCCAGCAGCAGTGCTGGGGCCCTTTGCCATGCCCTCCGGTCTCGTGACGCGTGCGAGCCTGCGGCTCGCGCGCTCC
>BJUU01000023.1 GCA_007988785.1 Agrococcus baldri | reverse complement strand
CCTTCGCGCCCTGCTCGAGCAGGGCGCGAAGGTGGTGGCGATGTCGCACCTCGGCCGCCCCAAGGGCGCGCCCGAGGCGGCGTTCTCGCTCGCCCCCGTCGCCGCGCGGCTCGGCGAGCTGCTCGGCCTCGAGGTGGCCTTCGCCGCCGACACCGTCGGCGAGGACGCCCGGCGCGTCCGCGCCGGGCTGCAGGACGGGCAGCTCGCGCTGCTCGAGAACCTGCGCTTCGACCCGCGGGAGACGAGCAAGGATGCCGGTGAGCGCACGGCCTTCGCCGCAGAGCTCGCCGAGGGCGCCGACGCATTCGTCTCCGACGGCTTCGGCGTCGTGCACCGCGAGCAGGCGAGCGTCTTCGAGATCGCGGCTGCGCTGCCCAGCGCCGCCGGCCTGCTCGTCGAGCGCGAGCTCGAGGTGCTCTCGCGCCTCACCGAGTCGCCGGAGCACCCCTACGCGGTGGTGCTCGGCGGCTCGAAGGTGAGCGACAAGCTCGGCGTCATCGAGCACCTGCTGCCGCGCGTCGATCGGCTGCTGATCGGCGGCGGCATGCTCTTCACGTTCCTCAAGGCGCAGGGCCACGGCGTGGCGTCGAGCCTGCTCGAGGAGGATCAGCTCGACCGCGTGCGCGGCTACCTGCAGCAGGCCGAGGAGCTCGGCGTCGAGCTGCTGCTGCCCACCGACGTCGTGGTGGCGGCGGCCTTCGACGCCGACGCCGAGCACGAGACGGTGGCGGCCGACGCTATCGAGGCCTCGCGCTTCGGCACCGGCGGCATCGGGCTCGACATCGGCCCGGAGTCGGCGGCGACGTTCGCCGAGGCCATCAGCGGCGCGACGACGGTCTTCTGGAACGGCCCCATGGGCGTGTTCGAGATGCCGGCCTTCGCGCACGGCACCAAGGCCGTCGCGCAGGCGCTCACCGAGACGAGCGGCCTCTCGGTGGTGGGCGGCGGCGACTCCGCGGCCGCCGTGCGGCAGCTGGGCTTCGCCGACGACGCGTTCGGCCACATCTCGACCGGCGGCGGTGCGAGCCTCGAGTTCCTCGAGGGCGCCCGCCTCCCTGGACTGGAGGCACTGGGTTGGTAGACCGCATCCCGCTCATCGCGGGCAACTGGAAGCTCAATCAGGATCACCTGCAGGCGATCGCGCTCGTGCAGAAGCTCGCGTGGACGCTGCAGGACGGCAAGCACGACCACGCGGCGGTCGAGGTGGCGGTCTTCCCGCCCTTCACCGACCTGCGCAGCGTGCAGACGCTCATCTCGGCCGAGAAGTTCGAGCTGCGCTTCGGCGCGCAGGACGTCTCGCAGCACGAGTCGGGCGCGCACACGGGTGAGGTCTCGGCGGCGATGCTCGCCAAGCTCGAGTGCGCCTACGCGATCGTCGGGCACTCCGAGCGCCGGCAGGATCACCACGAGACGGATGCGGTGGTGGGCAGGAAGGCCGCCGCGGCCCTCGCGCAGGGCGTCACCCCGGTGATCTGCGTGGGGGAGACCGCCGAGGACCTCGAGCAGCACGGCGCCTCCGCCGTGCCCGTGCGGCAGCTGCGCGAGGTGCTCGCCGAGCTGCCCGCGAGCGGCGAGGTCGTGGTCGCGTACGAGCCCGTGTGGGCCATCGGCTCCGGCCGGGCCGCGACGAGCGAGCAGGCGCAGCAGGTCTGCCAGGCGCTGCGGCAGGCGATCGCCGAGGTGCGCGGCGACGAGGCGGCGGCCGCGACCCGCATCCTCTACGGCGGCAGCGTGAAGTCCGGCAACATCGCAGGCTTCATGCGGGAGCCCGACGTCGACGGCGCGCTCGTCGGCGGCGCGAGCCTCGATGCCGCCGAGTTCGCGGCCATCGCGCGCTACCAGCAGCACGTCGGCACCTGAGCGGCGCGCGGCCTCGGGCCGGCCGCTCGGGAATCCCTGCGATAGGATGCTCGTTGGACTTGCCGTGGGCAGGCGTGAGTGCGCGCCCGCGGAGACCTCGTTCGAGGAATTGAGAAGAGGGCTAGTGGAGATTCTCCAGATCATCATGCAGGTGATCCTCGGCATCACCTCGGTGCTGCTGACGCTGTTCATCCTGCTGCACAAGGGGCGCGGAGGCGGCCTGTCCGACATGTTCGGCGGCGGCGTGGGCGGCTCGATCGGCACGTCGGGCGTCGCCGAGCGCAACCTCAACACCATCACCGTGGTCGTGAGCCTCGCTTGGCTCGCCTCGATCGTGGTGCTGGGTCTCATCACCAAGTTTGCGGGGATCTGATGGCTTCCGGTGGCAGTGCGATCCGTGGCTCGCGCGTCGGCGCGGGCCCCATGGGCGAGCAGGATCGGGGCTTCCACGCCGAGCGCGTGGCGATCTCGTACTGGGATGCGATGGGCAACGAGACGGTGCGCTACTTCGCGGCCGATCTGCCCGAGGACGAGATCCCCGAGGTGATCGACTCGCCGTCGACCGGTCTTCCGGCCGGGCGCGACAAGGAGAACCCGCCGTCGGTGGCCAAGAACGAGCCCTACAAGACGCACCTCGCGTACGTGAAGGAGCGGCGCACGCCCGAGGAGTCGACGCAGCTGCTCGACGAGGCGCTGCAGAAGCTGCGCTCCGCAGAGGGCCGCGGCTGACCGATCTGCGGGTCGCCCTTCGACGGGCTCAGGAGCCGTAGGTCCGCAGGACCGTATCGAGATCACGACCTCAGCGGCCGTCCTCCTCCAGGAGGGCGGCCGCTTCGGCGTCCAGCAGCATGATCGTCTCGAGCCGGCCGGCGGCCGTGCCGGCGGGAGCGGTCTCCGCGGCAGCGCCGCTGCGCGCGAGCCGCACGGCCTCGGCCTTGTCGGCGCCGGCGACGATGAGCCACACGCGGTCGGATGCGTTGATCGCGTCCACGGTGAAGCTCAGTCGCGCGGGCGGCGGCTTGGGCGAGTCGGTGACGCCGATCACGGCGACCCCCGGCTCGTGCACGCCCGGCAGGCCGGGGAAGAGCGACGCGATGTGCGCATCCGGCCCCATCCCCAGGAGCGTCAGGTCGATCGTGCCGAGCTCGCGCAGCAGCGCCGTGCCGGCCGTCGCCGCCTCCGCGAGCGGCGTGCCGTCGTCGGCGGGCAGCTCGCGCACGTTCGCCGCGGGGATCGGCACGGCGTCGAGCAGCGCCTCGCGCGCCTGGCGCGCGTTGCGGTCGGGGGATTCGGCGGCGACGTAGCGCTCGTCGCTCCAGGTGACGACGACGCGCTGCCAGTCGACCTCGCGGTCTGCGAGCTCCGCGAGCAGCTCGATGCCGACCGAGCCGCCGGTGACGGCGATCGTCGCGCGGCCCTGCGCCGCGACGAGCTCGGCGAGCAGCGCCACGAGGCGGTCGGCGGTCTGCGCCACGAGCGCGGCGCGGTCGGCGTGGACGATGACGGTCATCGGGTCTCCTCTGCGATCGACAGCAGCACCTGCCGGTACATGTCGTCGGCGTCGAGCTTGCGCAGCTCCTCCGCCAGCTGGTCCTCGAGGCCGCGGGTCGAGAGCGCGACGTGATGGGAGGGCTGCCCGGGCTGCTGCAGCACGCCGACCGAGTCGCGCACGCGCGTGAGCGACGAGGAGCCGCTCTCGCGCCGCAACTCGACCGAGTGCAGGCCGCTCGAGCCGGTCGGCGTGTCGCCCGCCTCGACCTTCTCGATCGGCACCTGCAGCCGCAGCCGCAGCCATGCCGCCATCAGGTGCACGCTCGGGTTGCCGAGGTCGCCCGTGACGACGCCCGAGGCCACGGGCTCGTAGGGCGGCTGGTCGAGCAGCGCCGCCATGTGGGCGCGCCAGTTCGTCAGCCGCGTCCAGGCGAGATCGGTGTCGCCGGGGCTGTAGCAGCCGGCGAGGGTGAGGATGGCCTGGCGCGGGTCGGCCTGCTTGCCCGAGTCGGTGATGCGGCGCTGCGAGATCTGGCCCAGCTGCGACGCCGAGGGGGTCTCGGGCATGAAGCTCGGCCACCAGGCGACCACGGGCGCGTCGGGCAGCAGCAGGCCCTGCACGATGCCGAGCAGGTGCGAGCCGAGCTCGCCGTAGCACTGCAGCAGCACGACCTCGCTGGCGCCGGCGTCGGCACCCACCCGCAGCTCGGCGTCGAGCCGCGGCTCCTCGCCCGCGTTGACGCTGTCGGGGTTGCGGGAGACGACGATGACGCGCATCGGGTGCTCGCGGGAGGCCTGGTTCGCCGCCCGGATCGCCTCCTCCTCTGCACCGATCTGGGTGTGCACGACGAGCGTGAGCACGCGACCGAGCGCGACGACGCCGCCCTCGTCGCGGATCTCGAGCATGCGCCGCTGCACCTCCGCGGTGTTCGTGCGGGAGAGTCGGATGATCACGGTCGCCTCCAGTGCCTGCCGTCGCGCGCGAGCAGCTCGTGCGCGCCCTGCGGTCCCCAGGAGCCCGGCTGGTACTGCTCGACAGGGCCGCCCTCCGCCTCCCAGTGCTCCTCGATCGGGTCGAGGATCTTCCAGGAGAGCTCGACCTCCTCGTGCCGCGGGAACAGCGGCGGGTCGCCCAGCAGCACGTCGAGGATGAGCCGCTCGTAGGCCTCGGGGCTCTCCTCGGTGAACGCGTGGCCGTAGCCGAAGTCCATGGTGACGTCGCGCACGTGCATGCCGGGCCCCGGCACCTTCGAGCCGAACCGCATCGACACGCCCTCGTCCGGCTGCACGCGGATCACCAGCGCGTTCTCGCCCATCGTGCGCAGCGCCGAATCCTCGAAGAGGTACTGCGAGGCGCGCTTGAAGACGATGGCGATCTCGGTCACGCGGCGTCCGAGCCGCTTGCCCGCGCGCAGGTAGAAGGGCACGCCCGCCCAGCGGCGGGTGTCGACCTCGAGCTTGATGGCGGCGTAGGTCTCGGTGCCCGAGTCGGGCCGCATGCCGTCCTCCTGCAGGAAGCCCTTGACCTGCGCGCCGCCGTGCCAGCCGGCGCCGTACTGGCCCCGGGCGGCGGCGTGCTCGAGGGGGAGCGGCACGCGCGCGGCGCGCAGCACCTTCTCCTTCTCGACCCGCAGATCCGCGGCGTCGAACGAAACCGGCTCCTCCATCGCGGTGAGCGCGAACAGCTGCAGCAGGTGGTTCTGGATGACGTCGCGCGCGGCGCCGATGCCGTCGTAGTAGCCGGCGCGGCCGCCGACGCCGATGTCCTCGGCCATCGTGATCTGCACGTGATCGATGTGGTTGGCGTTCCAGATCGGCTCCCACAGCGCGTTGGCGAAGCGCAGCGCGAGGATGTTCTGCACCGTCTCCTTGCCGAGGTAGTGGTCGATGCGGAAGACGCTGTCGGCGGGGAAGACCGACTCGACGACGTCGTTGAGCTCGCGCGCGGAGGCGAGGTCGTGGCCGAAGGGCTTCTCGATCACCACGCGCTTCCAGCGATCGCCCTCGCCCTCGGCGAGTCCCGAGCGCTTGAGCTGCTGGGTGACGAGCGGGAACGCGTTCGGCGGGATCGAGAGGTAGAAGGCGTGGTTGCCCATCGTGCCACGCGCCTCGTCGAGCTCGGCGAGCACCGCGGCGAGGCGGTCGAAAGCCGCGTCCTCGTCGAACTCGCCCTGCACGAAGCGGATGCCCTCGGCGAGCTGCCGCCAGACCGACTCGCGGAACGAGGTGCGCGCGTGCTGCTGCACGGCCTCCCGCACCACCTCCGCGAACTGCTCGTGGCTCCAGTCGCGGCGGCCGAAGCCGACGAGCCCGAAGCCGGGCGGCAGCAGGCCCCGGTTGGCGAGGTCGTAGACCGCCGGCAGCAGCTTCTTGCGCGCCAGGTCGCCGGTCACGCCGAAGAAGGTCATCGCGTTCGGGCCAGGGATGCGCGTGAGGCGCTGGTCGCTCGGGTCGCGAAGCGGGTTGCGGCCCGCGGCGATGGGCACGGCCGGGGCAGCCGCAGCAGCCCCGGCCGTCGAGTCCGTCATCGCGCCGCTGCGGCGAGGAGCCGGTCGAGGCCCTCGTCCAGCTGGTCGAGCGTGAGCGTCAGCACCGGCCGGCCGTGCTCGGCGAGCACGCTCGCGTCGCCGGAGGCCTGCGACTGGATCAGCTGCCCGAAGGTGAAGGGCCGGCCCGGGATCTCGAGATCCTCGTGGGGCGTGCCGAGCAGCTGCAGGAAGACCCCGTTCGGCGTGCCGCCCTTGTGGTACTGGCCCGTGGAGTGCAGGAACCGCGGGCCCCAGCCGAACGTGACCGGTCGGCCCGTGCGCGCCGCGAACGCCGTGCGCAGCCGCTCGAAGCGCGGCTGGCCGATGCGGTCGAGGTAGGCGTGGATCGCCAGGTAGCCGCCCTCGCCCAGCCGGGCGATGAGGGCGTCGATGGATGCGTCGACGGTGTCGAGCGCGATGCCCGCGGTGCCGCGCACCTCGACGCCCTCGTCGACGGCGACCGGCGCGGCGGGCGGCTCGAGGGAGTCGAGCAGCCCGCGCGCCGCGACCTTCGCCGACTCGACGTCGGGCTGGTCGAAGGGGTTGATGCCCAGGATGCGGCCCGCGACCGCGACCGCGAATTCCCACACGAGCAGCTGCGCGCCGAGCGTGCCGGCCACCTCGACCTCGCCCTCCGCGACCTCGCGCGCCGCGCGCGCGGAGCCCACGAGGCGCACGACCTGCAGGTCGGTCAGCCCGGCCGAGAGCTCGGGGGCGTCCTTCTCCAGCACGACCGGCAGCAGGCCGACGCCCTCCTTGCCGGTGGACTCGGCGATGAGCTGCTCGGCCCAGTCGCCCAGGCCCACGATGTGCGTGCCGTCGGTGACGATGCCCGTCTTGTCGCGCAGCGGCTTGGTGCCGGCGATCGCGGCGGCGAGCCGCAGGCCGGGGTTGTCGTCGGCGTCCTCGCTGATCTCGGGCAGCGCCGCGATGGCCTCGTCGATGAGCTCGCGCACGTCGACGCCCGCGAGGCCGCAGGGCACGATGCCGAAGGCCGTGAGCGCCGAGTAGCGGCCGCCGACGTTCGGGTCGGCGTTGAAGACCCGGTAGCCCGCGCGCCGGGCGTCGGCGTCGAGCGGCGATCCGGGGTCGGTCACGACGACGATGCGGTCGGCCGGGTCGATGCCGGCGTCGCGGTAGGCGGCCTCGAAGGCGCGCCGCTGGCTGTCGGTCTCGAGCGTGGAGCCCGACTTCGAGGAGACCACGAGGGCGGTGCGCGCGAGGCCGTCGCGCAGGGCGCGGCGAACCTGCGCGGGCTCCGTGGAGTCGAGCACGGTCAGGTCGACGCCCTCGGTGCGGGTGATGACCTCGGGGGCGAGCGAGGAGCCGCCCATGCCCGCGAGCGCGATGCGGTCGACGCCCTGCTCGCGCAGCTGCTTGCGCAGCGCCTCGATGTCGTCGACGAGACCGCGGCTGCCCGCGGCCGCCTCGACCCAGCCGAGCCGGATCGAGGCCTCGGCCTCCGCGGCCTCGCCCCACAGCGTCGCGTCGCCCGAGACCAGCCTGCCGGCCACGCCGTCGGCGACGAGCTGCGGGACGACCCGCTCGATCGCCTCTGCGGCGGCGCCGGAGGCGGTGATGGTGAACGTCATGCCTGCGCTCCCTCGCCCATGTGCTCGCGCACGGTCTGCACGAGCTCTGCCCAGGAGGCGTCGAACTTGTCGAGGCCCTCGGTCTCGAGCAGCTCGACGACCTCGGCGTAGGAGACGCCGACCGCCTCGAGGGCGTCCAGCACGCCCTCGGCCGCGTCGGCGCGGCCCGTGACCGAGTCGCCGGCGATCTGCCCGTGGTCGGCGAGCGCCTCGAGCGTCTTCTCGGGCATCGTGTTGACCGTCTGCGGCGCGACGAGCTCCGTGATGTAGAGCGTGTCCGGCAGCGAGGGGTCCTTGACGCCGGTCGAGGCCCACAGCGGGCGCTGGGTGTTGGCGCCGGCGGCGAGCAGCGTCTTCGCGCGCTCGCTGTCGAACGCCTCCTGCCAGACGCGGTAGGCGAGGTGCGCGTTCGCGACGCCCGCCTTGCCCTTGAGGGCGAGCGCCTCGTCGGTGCCGATCGCGTCGAGGCGCTTGTCGATCTCGCTGTCGACGCGGGAGACGAAGAACGATGCCACGGAGTGGATCTTCGACAGGTCGTGGCCCGCCTGCTGCGCGCGCTCGAGCCCCGTCAGATAGGCGTTGATGACGTCGCGGTAGCGGTCGAGCGAGAAGATGAGCGTCACGTTCACGCTGATGCCCGCGGCCGTGGTCGCGGCGATCGCCTCGAGGCCCTCCTTGGTGGCAGGGATCTTGATCAGCACGTTCTCGCGCGCCACGCGCTCGTGCAGCGACTTCGCCTGCGCGATCGTGCCCTCGGTGTCGCGGGCCAGGCCCGGCTCGACCTCGATCGAGACGCGGCCGTCCACGCCGCCCGACCGCCGGTGCACGTCGGCGAAGATGTCGCACGCATCCGCCACGTCCTGGGTGGTGAGCGAGGTGATGACCTCGTCGACGCTCGCGCCCTCGGCGGCGAGCCGCTGCACGACAGACTCGTAGTCCTCGCCTGCGGCGATCGCGTTGGCGAAGATCGTCGGGTTGGTCGTCACGCCCACGACGTCGCGCTCGGTGATGAGTGCCTTGAGCGTGCCGCTCGTGATGCGCTCGCGCGAGAGGTCGTCGAGCCAGATGCTGACGCCGGCGTCGCTGAGGGCCTTGGTGTTCTCGTTCATGTGCTGTCTCCTGCCGGGCTCGCTCAGCGAGCCGCTTCGATGGATGCGCGGGCGGCCTCGACCACGGCCTCCGCCGTGAAGCCGAACTCGCGGAACAGGGTCTGCCAGTCGGCGCTGGCCCCGAAGTGGTCGATCGCGACGGTGCGGCCGGCGTCGCCGACGATGCCGTGCCAGGTGAGCGCCGAGCCGGCCTCGACCGAGACGCGCGCCTTCACCGCGGCCGGCAGCACCGACTCGCGGTACTCGGCCGGCTGCTCGGCGAACCACTCGAGCGAGGGCGCGGCCACGACGCGGGCGGCGACGCCGTCGGCCTGCAGCTGCTCGCGGGCCGCGAGCGCGAGCTGCACCTCGGAGCCCGTGGCGATCAGGATGACGTCGGGCCGGGCGTCCTTCGCCTCCGCGAGCACGTAGGCGCCCTTCGCGACGTTCGAGGCGGCGGCGAGCGTGTCGCCCGTGGCCTCGCCGTCGCCGCGCTCGAGCACGGGGATGTTCTGGCGGGTGAGGGCGATGCCGACCGGCTTGTCGCGGCGCTCGAGGATGGTCTTCCACGCCCACGCGGTCTCGTTCGCGTCGGAGGGGCGCACGATCTCGAAGCCGGGGATCGCGCGCAGCGTCGCGAGCTGCTCGATGGGCTGGTGCGTCGGGCCGTCCTCGCCGAGGGCGACGGAGTCGTGCGTCCACACGTGGATCGGGTGCACGCCCATCAGCGCGGCCAGGCGCAGCGCCGGGCGCTGGTAGTCGCTGAAGATCAGGAAGGTGCCGCCGTAGGGGCGGGTCGGGCCGTGCAGCACGATGCCGTTGAGGATCGATGCCATCGCGTGCTCGCGGATGCCGAAGTGCATCGTGCGGCCGGAGGCCGAGGCCTCGGGGAACTCCTCGGTCGCGTGCTGCGGGGGCGCGAAGGAGCCCCTGCCGTCGAGCGTCGTGTTGTTCGAGCCCGCGAGGTCGGCCGAGCCGCCCCAGAGCTCGGGCAGCACCTCGGCGAGCGCGTTCAGCGTCTTGCCGGATGCCGCGCGCGTCGCGACCTCGGTGCCGGCCTCGAAGACGGGCAGCGCATCCTCGACGCCCTCCGGCAGCTCGCCGGAGAGCAGGCGGTCGAGCAGCGCCTTGCGCTCGGGGTTCGCCGCGGCCCACGCGTCGAAGCGCTGCTGCCACGAGCCGCGTGCCTGCTGGGCGCGGGCTGCCGCGTTGCTGCGGGTGTACTCGATGACGCTCTCGTCGACCTGGAACGACTGCTCGGGGTCGAAGCCCAGCACCTCCTTGACGGCCTTGGCCTCGTCGCCGCCGAGCTTCGAGCCGTGCACGCTGCCCGTGCCCTGCTTGGTGGGTGCCGGCCAGCCGATGATCGTCTTCAGGATGATGAGCGTCGGCTTCGCGGTCTCGCCCTGCGCCTGCGCGATCGCGCCCTCGAGCGCGGCCACGTCCTCGACGTACTCGGGAGCCTTCGGGCCGTCGCCCTTGCGCCACGCGACCTCGAGCACCTGCCAGCCGTAGGCCTCGTAGCGGGCCTTGACGTCCTCGGTGAAGGCGATGTCGACGTCGTCCTCGATCGAGATCGCGTTCGAGTCGTAGATCGCGATCAGGCGACCGAGCTTCTGGTGGCCGGCGAGCGAGCCCGCCTCGCTCGTGACGCCCTCCTGCAGGTCGCCGTCGCCGGCGACGACGTAGGTGTAGTGGTCGAAGGGGCTCTCGCCCTCGGGGGCGTCGGGGTCGAGCAGCTCGCGCTCGAAGCGCTGCGCGTAGGCGAAGCCGACGGCGGATGCGAGGCCCTGGCCGAGCGGGCCGGTGGTGATCTCGATGCCCTTCGTGTGGCCGTACTCCGGGTGCCCGGGCGTGAGCGAGCCCCAGGTGCGCAGCGACTCGATGTCGCTGAGCTCGAGGCCGGAGCCCGTCAGGTACAGCTGGATGTACTGCGTCAGCGAGGAGTGCCCGACCGAGAGGATGAACCGGTCGCGGCCGAGCCACCGCTCGTCGCTCGGGTCGCGGTCCATGACCTTCTGGAAGAGCAGGTGCGCGACGGGCGCGAGGCTCATCGCGGTGCCGGGGTGGCCGTTGCCGACCTTCTCGACGGCGTCGACCGCGAGCACGCGCGCGGTGTCGACAGCCTGCTGGTCGTTGGTGGTCCATTCGAGTGCCAAGGAGGCTCCTTCTTCGGGCGGCCCGCACGGCATGGTGAAGGCCGGCGCGGGGCGGACGGTGCGACGCGTCCAGCATAGTGAGCCAGCGCATCCGGCCCCGGCTCGATTCCCGCAGGATGACCTTGCGGGTCAGATAGGATGGAGGTCGGCCCTCGGGCCTCGCCACCCACTCCTGAACGGATCCCGCTGCATGTCCAACGCGACCACCTCCGGCGTCTCGACCCCGTCGGACGCGGGGCGGCAGCCGGGGACGGCGCGAGCGTCGGCGAGCGTGAAGGCGAAGGCCTACGTCGCGCTGACGAAGCCGCGGGTGATCGAGCTGCTGCTCGTGACCGCGCTGCCGACCATGTTCCTGGCGGCCGGCGGGGTGCCGCCGCTCGGCGCGCTCGTGGCGACGCTCATCGGCGGCTTCCTGAGCGCCGGCAGCGCCAACGCGTTCAACATGATCCTCGACCGCGACATCGACCGCGTGATGCACCGCACGCAGCAGCGACCGCTCGTCACCGGCACGCTGTCGGTCACCGAGGCGCGCGTGTTCGCCTGGACGCTCGCGGTCGTCTCGACCGTCGTGCTCGCGGTCTTCGCGACGCCGCTCGCCGCTGCGCTGTCGGTCGCGGCCATCGCGTTCTACGTGCTCGTCTACACGATGCTGCTCAAGCGCCGCACCGAGCAGAACATCGTCTGGGGCGGCATCGCAGGCTGCTTCCCGGTCGTGATCGGCTGGGCCGGCGTCACGGGCGCCCTCGACTGGCCCGCCTGGATCCTCTTCACCCTCGTCTTCCTCTGGACGCCGGCGCACTACTGGCCGCTGTCGATGAAGTACCGCGACGACTACGAGGCGGCGGATGTGCCGATGCTGGGCGTGGTGCGCGGCAAGCCCATGGTGGGCATCCAGGTCATCCTCTACGCGTGGGCCTCGCTCGCGTGCACGCTGCTGCTGATCCCGGTCGGCGGCATGGGGCTGCTCTACTCGGGCATCGCGGTGATCGCGGGCGCCTGGTTCGTCGGCGAGGCGCACGCGCTCTACAGCCGCGCGATCAAGGGCGAGACCGAGCTGCGCGCCATGCGCGTCTTCCACGCCTCGAACACCTACCTGACGCTCATCTTCCTCGCCGTCGGCGTCGACCCGCTGCTGCCCTTCTAGCGCTGCTCACCGCCCTTCGACACGGTGGGCGCCTGCGGCGAGCGGGTCTCTCCGCCCGGCTCCCTGAGCCGCTCCGCGCGCGCAGCGCGCTGAGCGTGTCGAAGGGCTAGACCCGGTCGAGCATCTGCAGCAGGCGGCCCTCGCGCAGCGCCCAGGGGCTCACGTCGAGCTCCTTCACTCCGAACGCGCGCATCGCCTCCGAGAGCACGATGCCGCCGGCCACGATCTGGAACGTGCGGTCGGGCGTCACGCCCGGCAGCGCCGTGCGCGAGGCGGCATCCATCTTCGCCAGCCGCGGCACCCAGTCGTCGAGCTGCTTGCGGGTGAGCACCGCGCGGTCGCCGTCGCCGACGCCCGGCAGCATGTTGCCGGCCAGCCGGGCGAGCGAGCGGATGGTCTTCGACGAGCCGATCACGTGGTCGGCGCGCCCGAAGGGCCGCACCTGGGCGACCGCGTCGTCGAGCACGCCCTTGGCGTACATGCGCAGCGCGCGCTGGTCGGCGGCGGCGGGCGGATCGGCGTGGAAGAAGCCGACGGTGCTGCGGCCGGCGCCCAGCGGCACCGAGAGCGCGATGTCGGGCTCCTCGTCCTGCCCGATCGCGATCTCGAGCGAGCCGCCGCCGATGTCGAGCAGCAGGATGCGGCCGGCGGACCAGCCGAACCAGCGGCGCACCGCGAGGAACGTGAGGCGCGCCTCGTCGGGGCCGGAGAGGATGTCGAGCGAGACGCCCGCCTTGCGCTCGACGCGCGCGACCACCTCCTCGCCGTTCGACGCCTCGCGCAGCGCGCTCGTGGCCATCACCACGAACTCGTCGAGGTGCTCCTCGCGGGCGATCGCGGTGCACTCGCCGATCGCCTCGAGCAGCGCGTCGACGCCCTCGCGGCTGATCGAGCCGTCCTCCTGCAGGTAGCGCATCAGCCGCAGCGTCAGCTTGTGCGAGCGCTGGGGCACGGGCCGGCCGCCGAGCCGCACGTCGACGATCAGCAGGTGCACGGTGTTCGAGCCGATGTCGAGCACGCCCAGGCGAGCGCCGTGCTGGATGTCGCCGAGCCCGCCGTCCTCCGGGCGGGCGGGGAGGGGCTGCTGCGCGGTCGCGATCATGCCTGCACGGTAGCGCCCGCGGGCTCCGCGCTCGGCGCGGCCACCGCATCCGCACCCCGGCCCGGCCGCAGCGAGAGCACCGTCGCGGCACCGACTGCCGTGACGATCACGGAGATGACCATGTGGATGCCGACCAGCAGCACGGGCAGGCCGATGTTCGACTGGATGATGCCGACGACGATCTGCACGAGCAGCAGGCCGAGGAGCGCGAGCGACCAGCCCAGGTGCAGCCGCGGGCCGCGGGCGGCGGCTGCGAGCACCACGCCCAGCACGAGCGCGAGCAGCACGTAGCCGGGGATCGCGTGCACGTGCTGCATGATCGCCGGGTCGAGGCCGTTGCGGGCGGCGCCGCCGTCGCCGGCGTGCGGGCCGGAGCCGGTCGTGAGCACGCCCACGAAGATCACCACCGCGAGCACGCCGGTCGTGATGTGCACGAGCAGCGACTGCCACCTGGGCGCCACGCGCGGGCCGGCGGCGCCGACCACGACCTTCCAGGTGAGCACGGCGGCCAGGCCGACGAGGATGACCGAGAGGTAGAAGTGGATGCCGACGGTGTCGGGCCGCAGCTGCATCCAGACCACGACGGCGCCGATGAGCGCCTGCGCGACCGTCAGGCCGAGGATGAGCGCGGAGAGCGTCACGATGCCCCTGCCGGCGCGCTGCCGGATCGCCATCAGCAGCATGACGATCGCGACGGCGACCACGATGCCGCCCCAGACGCGGTTGGAGAACTCGATGATGCCGTGGATGCCCTGCTCCGGCACGGGCGTGAACGACTCGGGCGTGCAGTTGGGCCACTGCGAGCAGCCGAGGCCGGAGCCCGTGAGGCGCACGGCGCCGCCGGTGCCCACGATGACGATCTGGGTGATCAGCGTCGTCCAGGCCGCGATCATCAGGCTGCGCGAGCGCGTGAGCAAGGTGCACCTCTCCTGCCGTTCGCGATAGGATCGTGGGGAGCCCATCGGCTCCGAACCCCCTGTGCCGCAGAACGCGGTGAGGCATGTGCGACGGCCCTCTCATTATGGCCCGAACGCGGCGGTCCGGGAGCCGCGCGGAATGCCGTGGAGCACCGCCGGGTTGCAACAGACGTGTGGAAGGGGGAGCGATGTCCGATGTCCTGATCGACCGGCCCGAGCTCGAGAGCTTGGGGCAGTACGAGTTCGGCTGGCATGACTCCGATGAAGCGGGAGCCATCGCCAAGCGCGGACTGAGCGAGCAGGTGGTCCGCGAGATCTCCGAGCTCAAGGGCGAGAGCGCCTGGATGCTCGAGCGCCGGCTCAAGGGCCTGCAGCTGTTCGAGCGCAAGCCGATGCCGACGTGGGGTGCCGACATCTCGGGCATCGACTTCGACAACATCAAGTACTTCGTGCGCTCCACCGAGCGCCAGGCGCAGACCTGGGAGGACCTCCCGGAGGACATCCGCAACACGTACGACCGCCTGGGCATCCCGGAGGCCGAGCGCTCGCGCCTGGTCGCGGGCGTCGCCGCGCAGTACGAGTCGGAGGTCGTCTACCACCAGATCCAGGAGGATCTGGAGGCGCAGGGCGTCATCTTCATGGACACCGACACGGCGCTGCGCGAGCACCCGGAGTTCTTCGAGGAGTACTTCGGCACCGTCATCCCCTCGGGCGACAACAAGTTCGCCGCGCTGAACACGGCCGTCTGGTCGGGCGGCTCGTTCGTCTACGTGCCGAAGGGCGTGCACGTCGAGATCCCGCTGCAGGCCTACTTCCGGATCAACACGGAGAACATGGGCCAGTTCGAGCGCACGCTCATCATCGCCGACGAGGGCTCGTACGTGCACTACATCGAGGGCTGCACCGCCCCGATCTACTCCTCCGACTCGCTGCACTCGGCGGTCGTCGAGATCGTCGTGAAGAAGAACGCCCGCGTGCGCTACACGACGATCCAGAACTGGTCGAACAACGTCTACAACCTCGTCACCAAGCGCGCCATCGCCGAGGAGGGCGCGACGATGGAGTGGATCGACGGCAACATCGGCTCCAAGGTGACGATGAAGTACCCGTCGATCTACCTGGTGGGCGAGCGCGCCAAGGGCGAGACGCTGTCGGTGGCCTTCGCCGGCCCCGGCCAGCACCAGGACGCCGGCGCGAAGATGATCCACATGGCGCCGCACACGACGTCGTCGATCGTCTCGAAGTCGATCGCGCGCGGCGGCGGCCGTGCCGGCTACCGCGGCGAGGTGCGGGTGGATGCGAACGCGCACCACTCGGCCAACAGCGTCGTCTGCGACGCCCTGCTGGTCGACACCATCTCGCGCTCCGACACCTACCCGGCCATCGACATCCGCGTCGACGACGTGGTGCTCGGGCACGAGGCCACGGTGTCGAAGGTGAGCGAGGAGCAGCTGTTCTACCTGATGTCGCGCGGTCTCGAGGAGACCGAGGCCATGGCGATGATCGTTCGCGGCTTCATCGAGCCGATCGCCCGCGAGCTGCCGATGGAGTACGCGCTCGAGCTCAACAAGCTCATCGAGATGAGCATGGAAGGATCCGTCGGCTGACATGACCGCCACTGATACAACCCCGGCACACCTCGTGGACGCCGAGCCCTTCGTCCCCATCCAGACCCGCTCCGAGCGCCCCACCTCCTACGACCCGGCCGACTTCGGCACGCCCACCGGGCGCGAGGTCAACTGGAAGCTCTCGGACGTCAAGCGCCTCGCACCGCTGTTCGTCGACGAGGAGACCGAGGCCGGCATCGAGCTCGGCATCGACGCGCTCGCCGAGCGCGGCCTGCTGGTCGAGTCGACCGGTCACGACGCCGCCCCGCGCGGCGAGGTCTTCGTGCCCGAGGACGTCGTGAGCGCGATCGCCTGGAAGCGCTGCGAGGACGCGCTGCACATCCGGCTGCCGGAGGGGCAGGTGCAGGACGAGCCCGCCATCGTGCGCCTCACGGGCACGGGTGCCGATCGCCACGCCAACGGCCACATCGTCGTCGAGGCGATGCCCGGCTCGGTCGGCACCGTGGTGCTGCACCACTCGGGCTCGGCGCAGTACGCGCAGAACCTCGAGATCATCGTGCGGGACGGCGCCCGCCTGACGCTCATCTCGGTGCAGGACTGGCAGGACGACACCGTCCACGCCGCCGCGCACCAGGCGGTCGTCGGCGAGGGCGCGTACCTCAAGCACATGGTCGTGTCGTTCGGCGGCGGCGTCGTGCGCGTCAACCCCTCGATGCGGCTCGCGGGCCACCGCGCGGAGGGCGAGATGTTCGGCCTCTCGTTCGCCGACAGCGGCCAGCACATCGAGAGCCAGGTCTTCATGTTCCACGAGGGCGTCGAGACCCGCGGCGACGTGCTCTACAAGGGCGCGCTGCAGGGCACCGGCGCGCGCTCGGTGTGGATCGGCGACGTGCTGATCGGCAACGCGGCGACGGGCACCGACAGCTACGAGAAGAACCAGAACCTCGTGCTCACCGACGGCGCCCGCGCCGACAGCATCCCCAACCTCGAGATCCAGACGGGCGACATCGCCGGCGCCGGCCACGCATCCGCCACCGGACGCTTCGACGACGAGCAGCTCTTCTACCTGCAGTCGCGCGGCATCGAGGAGGAGGAGGCGCGCCGCCTCGTCGTCATCGGCTTCCTGATGGAGATCGTGCAGAAGATCGGCGTGCCCGAGATCGAGGCGCGGCTCGCCGACGCGATCGAGGAGGAGCTGCGCCGCGGTGCAGGGCTCGCGCCCGCCTCGAAGGCGGGGGCATGACCGCTCAGCGTGCCTGCGGCGTGAACGACGTCGCCGTCAGCTCGGCGGTCAAGGTCGAGCTGGACGGCATCGCGGTCGCGATCGTCAAGGACTCGGCCGGTGCCATCCACGCCATCGGCGACACCTGCACGCATGGCGAGATCTCGCTCTCGGAGGGCTTCGTCGAGGGCGACGCGATCGAGTGCTGGGCGCACGGATCGCAGTTCGCGCTCGCCACGGGCAAGCCCATGAACCTGCCGGCGTACGAGCCGGTGCCGGTGTTCGAAGTGACCATCGACGGCGACGACGTGCTCGTCGACGTCCAGAACCCACTGACTCAGCAGTAGCGGCCGGTGCCGCGAAGGAAGGAAGCGCGATGAGCGTCCTGGACATCAAGGACCTGCAGGTCTCGATCGAGACCGATCAGGGCAAGAAGGAGATCCTGCGCGGGGTCGATCTGACGATCAACTCCGACGAGATCCACGCGATCATGGGCCCCAACGGCTCGGGCAAGTCGACCCTCGCCTACACGATCGCCGGCCACCCCCGGTACATCGTCGACGACGGCTCGATCACGCTCGACGGCGAGGACGTGCTGGCGATGAGCGTCGACGAGCGCGCTCGCGCGGGCCTGTTCCTCGCGATGCAGTACCCGGTGGAGATCCCCGGCGTGACGGTGTCGAACTTCCTGCGCACCGCGAAGACCGCGGTCTCGGGCGAGGCCCCCCGCGTGCGCGAGTGGATCGGCAGCGTGCGCGGCGCCATGGAGAAGCTGCGCATGGACTCGTCGTTCGGCGAGCGCAACGTCAACGAGGGCTTCTCGGGCGGCGAGAAGAAGCGCCACGAGATCCTCCAGATGGAGCTGCTGCGCCCCGTCTTCGCCGTGCTCGACGAGACCGACTCGGGCCTCGACGTCGACGCGCTGCGCGTCGTCTCCGAGGGCGTCAACCGCATCAAGTCGGAGACCGGCCTCGGCGTGCTGCTCATCACGCACTACACGCGCATCCTGCGCTACATCGAGCCCGACCGCGTGCACGTGTTCGTGAACGGCCGCGTCGCGGAGCAGGGCGGCCCCGAGCTCGCCCACCGCCTCGAGGAGGAGGGCTACGATCGGTACCTGAAGGCAGGTGTCTGATGGCTCTGATCGAGGTCGAAGCAGCGAAGTTCGACGAGGCGACCGAAGCGCTGAAGGACGTCGTCGACCCTGAGCTCGACGTCAACATCGTCGACCTGGGCCTGATCTACGACCTGGCCTGGGACGACGAGCAGGACGCGCTCGTGATCTCGATGACGCTCACCTCGGCCGGCTGCCCGCTGACCGACGTGATCGAGACCGAGATCGCCGAGAAGCTCGACGGCGTCGCCGAGCGGTTCCGCATCAACTGGGTGTGGATGCCGCCGTGGGGCCCCGAGCGCATCACCGAGGACGGCCGCGAGATGATGAGGGCGTTGGGATTCACGATTTGACATCGTCAAATCGCGGCCGGTCCGGTGGACCGGCCGTCCCAACGCCGTCGCGAGCGCAAGCGAGCGAGCTCGGTTTCATCATCTGAGCGATGGATCCGATCGACTGGCTCACCGCCCTCTACACCGCCACCATCCCGGTCGGCGGCGGTCAGGAGCTGCTGCTGCGCGAGGTGGTCGGCAACGCCTTCGGCCTCGCGAGCGCGCTCGGCGGCATGCTGCGCCGCGTCTGGGCGTGGCCGGTCGGCATCATCGGCAATGCGCTGCTGCTGACGGTCTTCCTGGGCACCGTGCTCGATCCCGCGCACGAGCTGCCGGCACTGCTCGGGCAGGCCGGCCGCCAGGTGATGTTCATCGCGGTGGCGATCTACGGATGGGTCCGGTGGCGTCGCGCGCGCGGCTCCGACGGGCAGATCGTGCCTCGCTGGGCATCCTGGCGGCAGCGCACCGGCCTGGTGCTGGTGCTCGTAGTGGGCACGGTCGCGATCACGCCGCTGTTCCGCGCGCTCGGCTCGTTCGAGCCGGTCTGGGCCGACGCCTGGACGTTCGTCGGCTCGCTGCTGGCGACCTACGGCATGGCGAAGGGCTGGACGGAGTTCTGGCTCGTCTGGATCGCGGTCGACCTCGTCGGCGTGCCGCTGCTGCTCAGCGCCGGCTACTGGGCGACGGCGCTGATGTACGCCTTCTACGGCGTCTTCACGCTCGTCGGCTTCATCGTCTGGTCGCGGGCGCGCCGCAAGCCCGCGGTCGAGACGCTGCTGCCCGATCCCCGGATCGGGCCGCCGCAGGACTGACTACCGGTCGCGCCGGGGCCTGCGGGGCCGCTCGTCGCGCTCGCGCCTGCCGGAGTCGACGCGGATGTCGATCGGCACGCCGAGGATGCGGGTCTGCGAGAGCCGGTCGAGCTGGCCGCGGTCGAGCTCCGGCAGCTCGACGAGCGTGAAGTCCCAGCGGATCTGGATGCGGCCGAAGTCGTCACGGCCGAGGCCGCCCTCGTTGGCGAGCGCGCCGACGATCTGGCGCGGCTCGACGCCCTTGCGGCTGCCGACGGCGAGCCGGTAGGTGGTCGCGTCGCTCGGCCCGCGGCGCTGGCGCCGCTCGCCGCCGTCGCCGCTCGCGCGCGCGGGCCGCTCCGCCCGGTCGGCACGGGAGGCCTGCAGCGCGCGGTCGGCCTGCTCGTCGAGCAGCAGCGGGGTCTCGCCCTGGGCGACCACCGCGAGAGCCGCGGCGACGTCCTCCTGCGCCGCGTCGTGGTGCTCGACGTAGTGGGCGACGATCTCGCGGAAGCGCTCGATCCGGTCGCTCTGCGCGAGCGCGGCGGTGATCGCGTCGTCGAAGCGGGCCAGCCGGGTCGAGTTCACCTCGCCGGCGCTCGGCATCGGCATCACCGCGACGGTGCCGCGCGTCGCCTTCTCGATCGCGCCGAGCATCCGCCGCTCCCGCGGCGTGACGAAGCTGATCGCGTCGCCCGTGCGGCCCGCACGGCCCGTGCGGCCGATGCGGTGCACGTAGGACTCGGTGTCGATCGGCAGGTCGTAGTTGATGACGTGGCTGATGCGCTCGACGTCGAGCCCTCGCGCCGCGACATCCGTCGCCACCAGCACGTCGAGCTCGCCGCCCCGCAGCTGCTCGATCGTCTTCTCCCGCTGCGGCTGCGCGACGTCGCCCGAGATGGCGGCAGCGGCGTAGCCGCGGGCGCGCAGGCGCTCGGCGACCGTCTCGGTCTCGTTGCGCGTGCGGGTGAACACGATCGCCGCCTCGAAGGGCTCGACCTCGAGCACGCGCGTGAGCGCCTCGAGCTTCTGCTGGTACGAGACCATGAGCGCGCGCTGCGTGATGCTCGGCGAGGTCGACGCGCCGCCGCGCACCGTGATCTCCGCGGGCTCGCGCAGGTGCCGCTGCGAGATGGCGCGGATCTGGCGCGGCATGGTGGCCGAGAAGAGCGCGACCTGCTTGTCGGCGGGCGTCGACTCGAGGATCTGCTCGACGTCCTCGGCGAAGCCCATGCGCAGCATCTCGTCGGCCTCGTCGAGCACGACGTGGGTGAGGCCCGAGAGGTCGAGCGTGCCCTTCGCGAGATGGTCCATGATGCGCCCGGGCGTGCCGACGACGACGTGCACGCCGCGGCGCAGCGCCGAGAGCTGCACGCCGTAGCCCTGGCCGCCGTAGATCGGCAGCACGTGCACGCCGCCGAGGTGCGCCGCGTAGCGCTCGAACGCCTCGCACACCTGCACGGCGAGCTCGCGCGTGGGGGTGAGCACGAGGGCCTGCGGGCTGCGACGCTCCACGTCGACCGCCGCGAGCACGGGCAGCGCGAAGGCGGCCGTCTTGCCCGTGCCGGTCGAGGCGAGCCCGATGAGGTCGCGGCCGGCGAGCAGCAGCGGGATCGTCTCGGCCTGGATCGCCGAGGGCGTCTCGTAGCCGACGTCGTCGAGCGCGCGCATGATGCCCGCGGGCAGGCCGAGGCTCGCGAAGGTCGTGCGCTCCGCGTCGGAGTCGGAGGCGGTGGGCTGCTGCGCGTCGGTCATGACCGCAACGCTACGCGCTCGCGGCCGCCCGCGCCTCGCCCGCGCATGACGGATGCGTCGGGCGGCGCGTCAGTCGGCCGTGCGGTCGAGCGCGCGCACGCCCTTCCAGGCCAGGGGGAGGGCTGCCGCGGCGATCGCCCACTTGACGATGCCGCCGACGACGAAGGGCAGGAAGCCCGCGGCGAGCGCGCCGCCCACGCCGACGGGCGTGCCGAGCGCCGCGAGCACCGCGGCCATGTACGGGATGCCGAAGGCGAAGGGGATGAGGCTCGCGAGGCCGAACAGCGCGATCGCGAGCACGGGCCGGCGGTCCCAGCGGCGCTCGGCGAGCGCGCCCACGACGGCGGCGGTCGCGATGAAGCCGATGATGAAGCCGAAGCTCGGCTTGCCGACCGCGGCGATGGTGCCGGTGAAGCCGGCGAAGATCGGCAGGCCCGCGAGCCCGAGCACCATGTAGCTCGTGAGCGCCGCGACGCCGCGGCGGAAGCCCAGCGCGGCGGCGACGAGCATGACGCCGAGCGTCTGGCCGGTGATCGGCACGGGCCACATCGGGATCTCGACCTGCGCGAGCGCGGCGACGACGGTGATGCCCGCGGCGACCAGGAGCAGATCCTTCACGAGGGTCCGCCGGCCGACGAGCGCGTCGGCGAGCACGGTCCGGCGGGGCAGGGGCAGAGCAGCTGCAGTCATGTGCGACAGCCTATGCGGGTGCGATGCATGGGCGGCGCACCTAGCCGCCGCCCGCGCCTGCGACCTAGCCTGAGGGCATGAGCGAACTCTCCACCAAGGCCACCGCCCTCCTGCGCATGCACGACGACTTCGTCGTGCTCCCCACCGCCTGGGACGCCTGGTCGGCCCGCGCGATCGTCGACGCCGGCTTCTCGGCGATCTCGGTCGGCAGCCACCCGCTCGCCGAGTCGCGCGGCCAGCAGGACGGCGAGGGCATGAGCCTCGACGACGCGCTCGAGGGCGTCTCCCGCATCACCGCCGCCGTCGACGTGCCCGTGAGCGCCGACCTCGAGTCGGGCTACGACACGCCGCCCGCAGAGCTCATCGAGCGGCTGCTCGAGGCCGGCGCCGTCGGGCTGAACATCGAGGACACCGTGCACAGCGAGGGACGCATCCGCGCGCCGCAGGAGCACGCCGACTACGTCGCGGGGATGCGCGCGGCCGCTGACGCCGCCGGCGTCGACGTGGTCATCAACGCCCGCACCGACGCCTTCGCCCGCCCCGAGCTGCACGGCGGCGACCCGCTCGAGCAGGCCATCGAGCGCATGCTGCTCGCCGAGCAGGCGGGCGCGCGCTCGCTCTACCCGGTGAAGCCGCCGACCACCGAGGCCCTCGCGGCCATCCTCGAGCGCGTCACGCTCCCCGTGAACGTCACGGCGCATCCGATCAAGGGCTCGGTGGCGGGCGACCTCGCCGCGACGCGCGCGAGCGGCGCCCGCCGCGTGACCTTCGGCCCGCTGCTGCAGATGGCGCTGACCGAGACCGTCGCAGAGCTCTCGCGCCCCTGGCGGTGACCGCCGCCGCACGGCGCTGATAGGCTGGACGGCTGGCTCGCTCAACGCGGCCGAACCCCAACCACCCGTCGAGAGAGGCTCCCGCGCGCATGATCGCCGTGTCCGGATTCGAGCTCTCCGTCGGCCCGCGCACGCTCATGAGCGACGTGTCGTTCCGCATCAGCGGCGGCGACAAGATCGGCCTCGTGGGCCGCAACGGCGCGGGCAAGACGACCATGACGAAGGTGCTCGCCGGCATCAGCGACGACCGCGACGGGCACACGTTCAGCGGCACGATCGACCGCAGCGGCGAGATCGGCTACCTGCCGCAGGACCCGCGCTCGGGCGACCCGAAGCAGACCGCCCGCCGCCGCATCCTCGACGCGCGCGGCATCGGCGAGCTCGTCGAGGGCATGCGCCTGACGACCGAGCAGATGGGGGAGGGCGGTGCCGTCGCCGACGAGGCGATGCGCCGCTACAGCCGGCTCGAGGATCGCTTCCTCGCGCTCGGCGGCTACGCGGCCGAGGCCGAGGGCGCGGCGATCGCCTCGAACCTGCAGCTGCCCGACCGCATCCTCGACCAGCCGCTCGAGACCCTCTCCGGCGGCCAGCGACGCCGCATCGAGCTCGCCCGCATCCTCTTCTCGGGCGCCGACACGATGCTGCTCGACGAGCCCACGAACCACCTCGACGCCGACTCGGTCGTGTGGCTGCGCGAGTTCCTGAAGGGCTACCAGGGCGGCCTGCTGGTCATCAGCCACGACGTCGAGCTCGTCGAGGAGACCGTCAACCGCGTCTTCTACCTCGACGCCAACCGCCAGGTGATCGACATCTACAACATGTCGTGGAAGCTCTACCTGCGCCAGCGCGAGGCCGACGCCGAGCGCCGCAAGCGCGAGCGCGCGAACGTCGAGAAGCAGGCGAGCCAGCTCGAGCTGCAGGCGGCGAAGATGGGCGCCAAGGCCACGAAGGCCGTCGCCTCGAAGCAGATGGCGAAGCGTGCGGAGCGGATGCGGTCGGGGCTCGAGGACGTGCGTGCCGTCGACCGGGTGGCCAAGCTGCGCTTCCCGAAGCCCGCGCCCGTCGGCAGGACGCCGATCATGGCCCGCGACCTGTCGAAGTCCTACGGCTCCCTCGAGATCTTCACGGCCGTCGACCTGGCCGTCGACCGCGGCTCCCGGGTCGTCATCCTGGGCCTCAACGGCGCCGGCAAGACGACGCTGCTGCGCATCCTGGCCGGCGTCAGCGACTCCGACACCGGCGAGATCGAGCGCGGCCACGGGCTGCGCGTCGGCTACTACGCGCAGGAGCACGAGACGCTCGACGTCGACCGCTCGGTGCTCCAGAACATGCTCACGGCCTCGCCGGAGATCACCTCGACCGAGGCGCGCCGGGTGCTGGGCTCGTTCCTGTTCACCGGCGACGACGCCGACAAGCCCGCGCGCGTGCTCTCCGGCGGCGAGAAGACGCGGCTGTCGCTGGCGATGCTCGTCGTCTCGAGCGCCAACCTGCTGCTGCTCGACGAGCCGACGAACAACCTCGACCCCGCGAGCCGCGAGGAGATCCTCGGGGCGCTCGGCGCCTACGAGGGCGCGGTCATCCTGGTCAGCCACGACGAGGGGGCCGTGCAGGCGCTCGACCCGGAGCGGGTGCTGATCATGCCCGACGGCACCGAGGATCTCTGGAGCCCCGAGTACCTCGAGCTGATCGGCCTGGCCTAGCCTCGGAGTCGACGGGCGACGCGCCGCGCCCGGCGATTCGCAGCGGGGGAGGAGCACACCATGGATGAGCCCACCGGCTGGCTCGCGGTCGTCCGCGACGGCTTCACCGGCATCGGCATCCTCGCGTTCGCGATCTCCGGCGCGCTGCTCGCGGTGCAGAAGCGCATGGACGTCGTCGGCATGGCCGGTCTCGCCGTCGTGACCGCGACCGGCGGCGGCATGCTGCGCGACGTGCTCATCGGCGCGACGCCGGTCGCCGCGCTCGTCGACTGGTGGATGCTGCTGGTCGCGCTCGGCGGCGCCCTGGTCGTCTGGGTGCTGCACCGCTGGATGGCCAGGCTCGACAAGCCCGTGCTGGTCTTCGACGCGATCGGGCTGGGCATCTTCGTGGTGGAGGGCGCCAGGAAGGCGATCGAGCTCGACGTCAGCCCCGTCGGTGCGGCTCTCGTCGGCATGCTCACGGGCATCGGCGGCGGCATCCTGCGCGATGCTCTCGCGAACGACATCCCGGCGGTCTTCCGGCGCGACTCGCGCCTCTACCTGCTGCCGGCGCTCGTGGGCTCGAGCGCGGCCGCGGCAGCGGTCGAGCTCGGCGTCGGCCACTGGGCGGTGCTCGCCGGCATCGCCGCGGCGGTCGTCGCGCTGCGCATCGCGAGCGAGCTGCTGCGCTGGCACGTGCCTGCGCTGAAGACCGAGGCGATCGACATCATCCGCGACTGAGCGGGGGCCAGCCCCCGGGAGATCTGTCGGCCTTCCTCCATTGACAGTGGCGCTATCGACAGCGACACTATCGATATGAGAGTCAGCGAGCTCAGCCAGCAGAGCGGCGTCAGCACCGCGTCGATCAAGTACTACGTGCGCGAGGGTCTGCTGCCGGCGCCCGACCGGGTCGGCTACAACCGCTCGGAGTACGGCAGCGCCCACGTCGCGCGGCTGCGGCTCATCCGCAGCCTGCTCGACGTCGGGGGGCTCAGCGTGAGCGCGACCCGCACGGTGCTCGCGGCCGTGGACGACGACGAGCTGCCGATCGAGCGGCTGATGGGCACGGCGCAGCGCTCGATCCCGGTGCCGGAGGGCAGGCCGTCGCGCACCGCGGTGGCAGCGATCGGCCGCGTCGGCGACAGCCTCGGCTGGCACGTGCAGCCGGACAACCCCGGCATCCTGATCGCCGCCCGCGTGCTCGAGCACTACGAGGCGCTCGAGCTGCAGGAGCTCGCCTCGCTGCTCGAGGCCTTCGCCACCGCCGCAGACGCAGTCGCCCGCGCCGAGGTCGCCGTCGCCGCAGCGGCCGGGGACCGCGATCGCATGGCGGCCATCGTCGCCGTCGGCACCGTGCTCGGCGACTCGCTGTTCGCCGGCCTGCGCCGCATCGCGCAGGAGGCGGCAGCCCACGATGCCCGACCCCAGCACACGACCGATTGAGCGTTCAGGAGCCACGATGTCGACCTCACTGCAGTCCATGGAGCTGCGCCCCGCGCGCCTCCACCGCCCGCTGCTCGCGCTCACCGCGCTCATGGGCGTCACCGCCGTTGCCTGCGCCGGGCTGGTGTTCCTGGCACCGGTCGAGATCCTGGGCGCCAACGGCTGGATCAAGCCGCTGAAGTTCTCGATCTCCATCGCCATCTTCTCGATGACGATCGCGCTCATCATCGACATGCTCGACCGTCGAGGCCGAGCGCGGGCCTGGATGTGGTGGCTCGGCACCGCGATGGCGATCCTGCTGCTGATCGAGCAGGTGATCATCGTCGCGGCCGTCGTGCGCGGCACCACGAGCCACTTCAACGTCTCCGATCCCGCGGTCTCCGTGCTGTGGACGATCATGGGGGCCTCGATCGCGATCGTCTGGGTGCTCACGCTCGTGCTCGGCGTGGTCGTGTGGGCGCTGCGCGGCGGGGACCCGGCCCGCAGGATCGGCCTGCGCCTCGGCATCGTCATCGGGCTCGTCGGCATGGCGGTGGCGTTCCTCATGACCAGCCCGAACGCCGAGCAGCTGCGCGACTTCCAGGGCATCGCCGGTGCCCACGCGGTCGGCGTCGCCGACGGCGGCCCCGGCATCCCGCTGCTCGGCTGGTCGACGGTCGCGGGCGATCTGCGGGTGCCGCACTTCATCGGCATGCACGCGCTGCAGGGGCTGCCGCTGCTCGTGTGGGGCATGGAGCTGCTCGCGCCGCGGGTGCCGGCGCTCCGCAGCGTCGAGGTGCGCAGCGGCTTCGCCTGGATCGCCGGCGGGCTGTGGGCGGCCGTCACGGCCATCACCACCTGGCAGGCGCTGCTGGGTCAGTCCGTGCTCGCTCCCGGCCTGCCGATCATCATCGCGACGAGCGCGCTGGTCGCGGTCGCGCTGATCGCCGCCACCGCCGTGCTGCGCACGGCCCGACGCCGCAGCGCCGCCGGCTCGGACACGCCTGCTTGAGCCTCAGCCGCGGTCGAGGATGTCGTCCTCCACGTCGGCGTCGGTGCGGCGCACCCGCTTCGGCCGCTCGACCGGCGCCGCGCTGCGCAGCTCGTCGCGCATGCCCCACGCGACGGCAGCGAAGCCGCCGAGCGCGAACACGTACCACTGCAGCGAGTACGACAGGTGCGGGCCCTCGTCGAGCACCGGTCGGGAGGCGACCGCGACGTCGTCGGGCTCCGCGCCGTCCTCGCTCGCGAGCAGCCCGTAGGCACCCGTGTAGGTCGGCGCTTCGAGCGCGGCGGCGATCTCGGCCAGGTCGACCGAGGCGATCTGCCCCTCCGGGGCGCCGCGGCCGGCGATCGACCCCTCGTCGGGCCGCAGCCGCGCGACCACGGTCGTCGGCCCCTCGGGAGTCTCCGGCTCGGTCACCGGCTGCTCGGCGCCGCCCGCCTGGTCGATCCAGCCGCGGTCGACGATGAACACCGTGCCGTCGAGGGTGCGGAACGGCGCGATCACGTCGAAGCCCACCTGGCCACCGCGCCAGCGGCCGCGCAGCAGCAGCTGCTCATCGAGCAGGTACTCGCCCTCGAGCAGCACGGGCGTCCACTGCTGGTCGGGGTCGAACGCGCCCGGGTCCGGCAGCGCATCCGTCACCTCGACCGGGGCGCGGTCGTAGTTCGACTCCAGTCGGTCGATCGCGGTGAGCGCCTCGGCGCGCCGGTTCCACTGCCAGATGCCGAGCGCGCAGCAGACGATGGCGAACACGACGGCCAGGGCGATGTAGCCGAGCCAGCGAGGCTCGCGGAGCAGCCGCAGCATCAGGCGACCCGCTCCACGGTCTCGCCGAAGCGGGTGACGACCACCGGGAACGCGCGCGAGCGCAGCCACTCGGCGAGCGTGTCGCGGTGCTCGTCGCAGGCTGCCCAGGTCTTGACCCGGTCGATCGAGTGGATGCGCGGGTTGCGCCAGTGCACCGCGTGCGTCGCGGCGGCGGTGCAGCCGGAGGCCGAGCATGGGGTGGCGCCCTGCTGGCCGTCGAGCATCGACAGCAGGCTCACTGCACGTCCCGCTCTGGCGCGGAGCTGGGGGTCGCCGGTGCCGCGGGCGCTGCGGACGGGCCGGGCGGCAGCGCGTTCGGCGCCTCGAGGCCGTCGGTGGTGCGGTGGGTCGAGACGTTGGCGATCACGACGGCGAAGTAGGGGATGAACACCGCGAAGAACGCCGGGATGAGCTTCCACCAGTCGGGCACGATGAAGAAGACCCCGAGCGCCGCGACGCGCGCGAGCATGAGGTAGAAGTACAGGCGGAAGCGCCTCTGACGATCCTCGTCAGGGGACATCGGCAGGTCGGTGAGCGACCCGGCGCTGTCACGAACTCGGTGCTCTCGCATGGCTCTCGACAGTCTACGCCCGTGCCGCGTGGGCCGACCCTGCAGACATAGGCTTGCCGGCATGACCTCACGCACCGTCCTCGTCACCGGCGGCAACCGCGGCATCGGCCGCGCCATCGCCCAGGCCTTCCTCGACGCCGGCCACCGCGTCGCGATCACCTCGCGCGACGGCTCCGGCCCGGAGGGCGCGCTCGCCGTCGCCGCCGATGTCACCGACAGCGCCTCGGTGGACGCCGCCTTCACGCAGGTCGAGGCCGAGCTCGGCCCGGTGGAGGTCGTGGTCGCCAACGCCGGCATCACCCGCGACACGCTGCTGATGCGCATGAGTGAGCAGGACTTCGTCGACGTCGTCGACACCAACCTGGCCGGCGCGTTCCGCGTGGTGCAGCGCGCCTCGAAGGGCATGCTGCGCGCCAAGTGGGGCCGCGTCGTGCTCATCTCGAGCGTCGTCGGGCTCTACGGCGGCCCCGGCCAGGTCAACTACTCCGCCTCGAAGGCGGGCCTGGTGGGCATCGCCCGCTCGATCACGCGCGAGCTCGGCGCGCGCGGCATCACCGCCAACGTCGTCGCGCCCGGCTTCATCGAGACCGACATGACGGCGGAGCTCGACGAGAAGACCCAGGCCGAGTACAAGCGGTCGATCCCGGCGGGCCGCTACGCCACGGCCGATGAGGTGGCGAAGGTGGTGCGCTGGATCGCCGGCGACGAGGCCGCCTACATCTCGGGCGCCGTCATCCCCGTCGACGGCGGCCTGGGCATGGGGCACTAGCCCGGTGGCATTCGGCGCGCTCCACCACGTCGAGCTGCAGGCGCTCGACCTCGATCGCGCGCTCGCCGAATGGGGTTGGCTGCTCACCAGCCTCGACCACACCGAGCACCAGCGCAGGGCGGGAGGCGCGAGCTGGATCCGCGGCGCCGCGTACGTCGTCGTCGCGCAGGCGGCCCGGCCGAGCGCGCACGACCGCCGGGGCGCCGGGCTCAACCACCTCGCGCTGCACGCCGGCGATCGCGCGCAGGTCGACCGGCTCTGGCGACAGGCAGAGGCGCACGGCTGGCGCCGGCTCGCAGACGCCCGCTACGACTGGCGCCTCGACGGCACCGCCGAGAGCGCCTTCCTCGAGAGCTCCGAGCGGCTCAAGGTCGAGCTGGTCGTCAGCGAGCACGACCAGGAGTCGCGCCATGTGAGCGTCGTCATCGGCCGCCACCCGCGCGAGGTCGCCGCGTTCGCCCGCAGCGACGAGGACCTGCCGGAGTGGGCGGCGGGCCTCGCAGCCGGCGGGCTCCGCCGGGACGGCGACGAGCTCGTGGTGGCGTCGCCCATGGGCGACGTCCGCGTGCGCTTCGCACCGGTCAACGAGCTCGGCGTGCTCGACCACGACGTGACCCTGCCGGACGGCACCGTGGTGCACAATCCGCTGCGCGTGCTCGCGCATCCGCTCGGCGCGGAGGTGGTCTTCACGCTGCGGCGCCCGGAGGGCGTGACGGCGGATGCGTTCGAGGCCGACGCGCAGGCGGTGACCGCGGATCTCGACCGGCTGCGGTCGCTGCTGCAGCCCTGAGCCGCCTCAGACCCGCGGCTGGTAGACGCCCGTGCGCAGCTCTGCCACCCAGTGCTCCAGGAACGGGATGCGCATCGCCTGGGCCATCTCGATCTCGGCCTCCACGTCGTACGCGACGCGCAGCTGCTCGACCCGCGCGCCCGCGGCCGTCGCCTCGAGCATCGTGTACGCGGCGCTGGGATCGCCCTCGAGGTCGTTGCCGGCGCTGCCGGTGTTGACCAGCCGGCGGCCGGCGCGCTCGTCGACGAACTGCCGGTGCAGGTCGCCGTAGACCACCAGCTGCGCCTCGCCGGCCTCGCCGGTCGCCGCCGTGGGCCGGAACATCGCCGCGTGGGCGGCGTCGCTCATGCCTGCCCGCACCCGCTGGTGCACCGATTCGGGCGAGGCGTGGAAGAGCCGCACGCGCTCGCCGCCCAGCTCGGCGTCGTGGTGGAAGGGGAGCGCGCCGAGCCACGCGAGCGCCGTCTCGCCGAGCTCGTCGCGGTACCACTCGGGGGCCGTCCAGTGGGCGATGCCCGGCATCGCCACCACCTCGTCCCAGTTGCCGCGCACCACCACGTCGCAGGCCTCGCGGGCGCGCTCGACGACGGCGCGGCCGCGGGGGCCCTTGCCGACGAGGTCGCCGCCGCACCAGATCGCCGTCGCACCGCGCCGCCGGGCATCGGCGAGCACCGCATCGAAGGCAGTCAGGTTGCCGTGCATGTCCGAGACGACGGCGATCCGCGCCTCGTCCTGCCGCACGGCGCTCACCGCGGCGCGGCCTCCGGCAGCAGCGCGATGAGCTCGCGGAAGTCGGGCACATCGACGACGTGCGTCGCCTGCTCGCGCACCGCGGGCTTGGCGCAGAAGGCGACCGAGGTGCCGGCCGCCGCCATCATCAGCAGGTCGTTCGCGCCGTCCCCGACCGCGACCACCCGCTCGCGCGGCACGCCGAGGTTCAGCCGCAGCGACTCGAGCGTGTCGCGCTTGGCCGCGCCGTCGATGACGGGGCCCAGGGAGCGGCCCGTCAGGCGCCCATCCGTCACCTCGAGCCGGTTCGCGCGCGCGTGGTCGATGCCGAGCTCCGCCGCCAGCGGGTCGAGCACCTCGTGGAAGCCGCCCGAGACGGCGGCCACGGCCCCGCCGCGCTCGTGCACGGCGGCGATGAGCGCGGGCACGCCGTCGGTGACGGTGATCTCGGCGCGCGCGGCATCGAGCACCGACACCGGCAGCCCCTCGAGCATCCGGAGCCGCTCGGCGAGCGAGGCGGCGAAGTCGAGCTCGCCGTTCATGGCCCGCTCGGTCACGTCGGCGACGTGCCGCTCGGCGTCGGGGCCGACGGCGCGCGCGAGCACCTCGATCACCTCGTCGCGGATGAGCGTCGAGTCGACGTCGGTCACCAGCAGCAGCGTCGCAGCCCTCACTGGTGGATCTTCATGCCCTTGGGCACCGTGACGATGCCGGAGGCCGAGATCGAGAAGCCGCGCGAGCGGTCGAGGTCGTGATCGACGCCGATCTGCACGCCGGGGCCGATCTCGACGTCCTTGTCGATGATCGCGCGGCGCACGACGGCGCCGGCGCCCACGTGCACGAAGTCGAACAGGATGGCGTCCGAGACCGTCGCGCCGGCGTCGATGACGCACCACGGCGCGACGACGCTGCGCACGACCGACGCGCCCTGCACGACCGAGCCCGAGCCCACGATCGCCTCGTTGACGTCGGCGGCGCGGCCCCACGCATCCCTCGTGAACTTGGCGGGCGGGGCGTTGACGATCTGCGTGTAGATCGGCCACTCGCGGTTGTAGAGGTTGAAGATCGGCAGCGCCGAGATG
The DNA here is from genome assembly GCA_007988785.1 of Agrococcus baldri. Classification (GTDB taxonomy): domain Bacteria; phylum Actinomycetota; class Actinomycetes; order Actinomycetales; family Microbacteriaceae; genus Agrococcus; species Agrococcus baldri_A. The sequence goes on along the minus strand of BJUU01000023.1, from coordinate 9,358 downwards.
AGATCCATGTGCGCGTCGAAGAACGACTCGATCGTGCCGACGTCGCGCCAGTAGTACTTGTCGCGCTCGGTCGCGCCCGGCACCGTGTTGTGCTTCAGGTCGTACATGGCGGCCTCGCCGCGCTCGACGAACCAGGGGATGATGTCGCCGCCCATGTCGTGGCCCGATCCCTCGAGCGCGTTGTCGGCGGTGACGGCCTCGACCAGCGCATCCGCATCGAAGACGTAGTTGCCCATCGACGCCAGCACCTCTCCCGGGGCGACGACGAGGTCGGATGCGTCGTCGGGCTTCTCGTGGAAGGCACGGATGAAGCCGGCGCGCTCGGCGTCCTCCTCGATGACGCCGAACTGGTTCGCGAGCTCGAGCGGCTGGCGGATGCCGGCGACCGTGGCGCGCGCGCCCGATTCGAGGTGCGCGCGGATCATGTCGCTGAAGTCCATGCGGTAGACGTGGTCGGCGCCCACGACCACGACGATGTCGGGCTTCTCGTCGGCGATCAGGTTGAGCGACTGGAAGATGGCGTCGCCGGAGCCGGCGAACCAGTGCTTGCCGGTGCGCTGCTGCGCCGGCACCGAGGTGACGTAGGAGTTGAGCATGTTCGACATGCGCCACACCTGCGAGATGTGGCGGTCGAGCGAGTGCGACTTGTACTGCGTCAGCACCACGATCTGCCGCAGGTCGGAGTTGATGAGGTTCGAGATCGCGAAGTCGATCAGCCGGTAGGCGCCGCCGAAGGGCACTGCGGGCTTGGCGCGATCGGCGGTGAGCGGCATCAGCCGCTTGCCCTCGCCGCCGGCGAGCACGATGCCGAAGACCTTCTTGTCCATGTCCACACCCTACGCGCGCGGCATGTGCGGAAGCCAGGAGGGCGGCCGCGCCGCTGGCGTACTGTGAGGCCATGCGCGTCGACCTGCTCACGAAGGAGTACCCGCCCGCCGTCTACGGCGGCGCCGGGGTGCACGTCACCGAGCTCGTGCGGGCGCTGCGGCGCTCGATCGAGGTGCAGGTGCGCTGCTTCGGCCAGCCCCGCGACGAGGCCGGCACGACCGCCTACGAGGTGCCGGAGGCACTGGCCGAGGCGAACGGCGCCCTGCAGACGCTCGCGGTCGACCTGCAGATCGCCGACGCGGTCGCCGGCACCGACCTCGTGCACTCGCACACCTGGTACGCGAACGAGGCCGGCAGGCTCGCGCAGGAGCTCCACGGCGTGCCGCACGTGGTCTCGGCCCACTCGCTCGAGCCGCTGCGGCCGTGGAAGGCCGAGCAGCTCGGCGGCGGCTACCGCATCTCGAGCGACATCGAGCGGCGCGCCTACGAGGCGGCCGACCGCGTGATCGCCGTCTCCAACGGCATGCGCGCCGACATCCTGCGCTCCTACCCGGCGCTCGACCCCGAGCGGGTCGTGACGATCTACAACGGCATCGACCTCGAGGCGTGGTCGCCGAACCCCGACGCCGACCGGGCCCGCGAGCTCGGGCTCGACCCCGAGCATCCGTCGGTCGTCTTCGTCGGCCGCATCACCCGCCAGAAGGGCCTGCCGCACCTGCTGCGCGCCGCCCGGGCGCTGCCGGAGGACGTGCAGCTGATCCTGTGCGCCGGCGCCCCCGACACCCCGGAGATCATGACCGAGGTGCGCGGGCTCGTCGAGGAGCTGCAGCGCACCCGCGAAGGCGTGGTGTGGATCGACGAGGTGCTGCCGCGCGAGGATCTGCGAGCGCTGCTGACGCACGCGACGACCTTCGTCTGCCCGAGCGTCTACGAGCCGCTCGGCATCGTGAACCTCGAGGCGATGGCGTGCGGCGCGCCCGTCGTCGGCAGCGGCACGGGCGGCATCCCGGAGGTGATCGACGACGGCGTCACGGGCTTCGTCGTGCCGATCGACCAGGTGCAGGACGGCACGGGCGCGCCGACCGACCCGGAGCGCTACGAGGCCGACCTGGCCGGCGCGCTCGCCCGCATGGTCACCGACCCGGATGCGGCACGGCGGATGGGCGAGGCCGGCAGGGAGCGCGCCCGCACCCACTTCGACTGGGCCCGCATCGCCGAGGAGACGCGCGCGCTGTACGCGACCGTGATCGACGAGCGGGCGGGCGAGCGCCAGTAGCGGCGGCACCCGCGCGCCAGCACGGGAGCGCACGCCCCGCTCGATAGGCTCGCCTCCATGGCCAGCGTCCTCGAGCTCTCCGACGTCTCGTACGTGCGGAACGGCAACCGCATCCTCGACTCCATCTCCTGGACGGTCGACGAGACCGACCGCTGGGTGATCCTGGGGTCGAACGGGGCCGGCAAGTCGACCATCCTGCAGCTCGCCTCGGCGAGCACGCACCCGAGCTCCGGCACCGTCGACGTGCTGGGGGAGCGCGTGGGCCGCGTCGACGTCTTCGAGCTGCGCACCCGCATCGGCCTCGCGGCCACCGGCCTCGCCCGCCGCGTGCCCCCGCACGAGCGCGTCGGCGACGTGGTGCTCACCGCCGCCTACGCCGTCACCGGCAGGTGGAACGAGCGCTACGACTCGCTCGACCTCGAGCGCGCCGCAGAGGTCATGGAGGCCTGGGATCTCACGCAGCTCTCCACCCGCAGCTTCGGCACGCTCTCGGACGGCGAGCGCAAGCGCGTGCAGATCGCCCGTGCCGTGATGACCGACCCCGAGCTCATGCTGCTCGACGAGCCCGCCGGCAGCCTCGACCTGGGCTCGCGCGAGTCGCTGCTCGAGTCGCTCGAGGACTACGCCTCGAGCGCGCTGGCCCCGGCGATCGTGATGGTCACCCACCACGTCGAGGAGATCCCGCCGGGCTTCACCCACGTGATGCTGCTCGCCGAGGGCCGCATCCAGGCGGCCGGCCCGGTCGCCGAGGTGCTCACCGACGCCAACCTCACGAGCACGTTCGGCGTGCCGCTGCAGGTGGCGCAGGAGGACGGCCGCTGGCGGGCGCGCGCGAAGCGCGGCACGACGGCGCGCTGAGCTCGCCGAGCACGCACCCGAACTGATACACTCGTCTGTCGGCCCGCACGTTGGCCGTAGACTTTCCGCGCCGAGCGACACAAGGACTGCCATGAAGACCGAGACCCACCCCGACTACCAGCCGATCGTGTTCCGCGACCTCGCCTCGGGCGAGACGTTCCTCACGCGCTCGACCGTCACGAGCGACAAGACGATCGAGCTCGACGGCGAGACCTACCCGGTCATCGACGTCGAGATCTCGTCGGCCTCGCACCCGTTCTACACGGGCAAGCAGCGCATCATGGACTCGGCCGGTCGCGTCGAGAAGTTCAAGAACCGCTACAAGGGCTTCGGCGGCTGATCCAGCCCCACCCGCGGAGGGCGTCAGGCTTCGGCCTGGCGCCCTTCGTCACGCTCAGAGCGCTGCGCGCTCGGAGCGGCTCAGGACAGGCACCTTCGTCACGCTCAGAGCGCTGCGCGCTCGGAGCGGCTCAGGACAGGCACCTTCGTCGTGCGCGGCGCGTGCCCTACGCCCTGAGCGGCCAGCCGCGGCCGGCGCTGAAGGCCGGGTCGGTGCGTCGCCGGAAGGCCTCGAAGTCGGCCGCCTGCTCGTCGGCCCAGGCGGTCGTCAGCTCGTGCAGCGAGATCGGGTCGATCCGCAGCTCGGCGTAGCGCGCGGCCATCGCCTGCGCCACGCGGCCCGCGGCGATGGCGTCGGCGCTCGCGTCGTGCGCGTCGAGCAGCTCGACGCCGTACACCTCGGTCGCCACCTGCAGCGTGCGCTTGCCGCGCCGGAACCGGTCGAGGTGCCGGTCAAGGATCATCGGGTCGATCACCGGCACCATGCGGCCCGGCTCGTGGCCGTGCCTGCTGCACTCGGCGTCGAGCAGCGAGATGTCGTAGGCGGCGTTGAACGCGCACACCGCGAGCCCCTGGGCGAGGTAGCCCGCGAGCCCGTCGCGGATCTCGCGCACGGAGGCAGACGCATCCGCCCCCTCCGCCCGTGCGCGCTCGGTGGTGATGCCGTGGATGGCGATCGAGCCCTCGGGGATCTCGATGCCGGGGTCGACGATCCAGCTGCGCTCCTCGAGCACGGTGCCGCTCGCGTCGAGCACGCCGACGTAGGCGGTGACAATGCGCGCCTGCGCCGGGTCGACGCCGGTGGTCTCGAGGTCGAACACGACCAGCCGGTCGATCCAGCGATCGGGCGCCGAGGCGCTCACCTCGAGGATCGGGCGGTGCAGCTGCGTGTCGGTCATGGGCCAACGGTAGCCGCGACCGCCCACACGCGCGGGTAGGCTCGGCGGGTGCCTGTGGATGCGTCGAGCCCTGCCGAGCGCGCGAGCGCGCCGCAGCCCGGCGTCCCCTCTCCCTACGCGCGACTGCTCGCGAGGATGCCGCAGCGCCGGCGCACCGTCACGGCCGGCGGCGTGCGCACCGCCGTGTTCGAGTACGGCGAGCCCGATGCGCCGCCGATCGTCTTCGTGCACGGCTTCCGCGGCGATCACCACGGCCTCGAGCCGGTCGCGGCGCACCTGCCCGGCATGCGCGTGATCATCCCCGACCTGCCCGGCTTCGGCGAGACGGATGCGCTGCCGCACGCGTCGATCGACGCCTACGCCGCGTGGTTGCGCGCGCTGGTCGCCGCCGAGGCCCCCGGCGCGCCGGTGCTCGGCCACTCCTTCGGCTCGATCGTCGTCGCGCACGCCGCGGCGGGCGGGCTCGAGGCGAGCCGCATCGTGCTCGTCAACCCGATCGCCACGCCCGCCCTCGCGGGCGCCAACCGGGCCGGCTCGCTGCTCGCCCTGGGCTACTACCGCGCGGCCGCCGCGCTGCCGGAGCGCGCGGGGCTCGCGCTGCTGGGCGCGCCCCCGATCGTGCGCGGCATGAGCGCCTTCATGGTGAAGACCCGCGACCGGGCCCTGACGCGCTGGATCCACGACCAGCACGACCGCTACTTCTCGCGCTACGCCTCACGGCGCTCGGTGCTCGAGGCCTTCGACGCCTCCATCCGCCACACCGTCGGCGAGGTGGCGCCGCGGATCGCGCAGCCCGTGCAGCTCATCGCGGCCGACCGCGACGACATCACGCCGCTCGAGCACCAGCACCGGCTGCGCACGCGCTTCCCGGACGCGCGGCTCGCCGTGCTGACGGGCGTCGGACACCTCGTGCACTACGAGCGCCCGCGCGAGGCGGCCGCGATCATCCGCCGCTTCCTCGCCGAGGCGTCGCCGGCCGAGGAGCGCTAGTGCGCATCCTCTTCGACTGCCGCTACGTGCGGTTCCCGCGCCACGACGGCATCTCGCGCTTCTCGGCAGAGCTGGTCGCCGGCCTCGCCCTCGACCACGACGTCACCATGCTCGTCAGCGACGAGCGGCAGCTCGCCATGCTGCCGGCGCTGCCGCACGTGCTGGGCCCCTCGCCGACGGGCCCGCTCGAGCCGCTCACCGCCTGGCGGCTGCGGCGGGTGCCGGCCGACGTCGCCTACTCGCCGATGCAGACGATCGGCTCGATCGGCCGTGCCTGGCCGCTCGTGACGACCGTGCACGACCTCATCTACTACCGTCACCCCGCGCCCCCGCGCGACCTGCCGGCGCCCGTGCGGCTGCTGTGGCGGCTCTACCACCTCTCGTACGCGCCCCAGCGGCTGCTGCTGAACGGCGCCGACGGCGTCGTCACGATCAGCGAGACGACCCGCGGCCTCATCGAGCGGCACCGGCTCACCCGCAGGCCGGTCGCGATCGTGCCCAACGCCGCGGCACCGCTGGCCGAGCCGGTCGACCACGACCGGCCGCCGACGAGGCGGCTCGTCTACATGGGCTCGTTCATGCCCTACAAGGATGTCGAGACGCTCGTGCGCGCCACCGCCCTGCTGCCGGGCTACGAGCTGCACCTGTGCAGCCGCGTCGACACGGCGACCCGTGACCGGCTCGCGCGCCTCGCGGCAGGCGCATCCCTCGTCTTCCACGACGGCGTCTCCGACGACGCGTACGCCGAGCTGCTGCGCAGCGCCACGGCGCTCGTGCACGCCTCGCACGAGGAGGGCTTCGGCATCCCGCTGCTCGAGGCGATGAGCCTCGGCGTGCCGGTCGTGGTCGCCGACACGGCGATCTTCCGCGAGGTCGGCGGCGACGCGGCCGCCTTCTTCCCGGTCGGCGACGCGGATGCGCTCGCGCGCGCCGTGCGCGCGCTCGAGGGGGAGTGGGCGGCCCGGTCGCGCGCCTCCCGCGAGCAGGCCGCGAGGTTCAGCTGGCGCGTCTCGGCCGAGCGGTTGGGCGCGTTCCTGGCGGAGGTCGCGGCGGGGCGGTCGTAGGGCGCAGCGGGTCTCGCGACGCGTGCGCCTGCGGCGCGCTCCGGCTCCTGAGCTCGTCGAAGGGCGACCTTGAGTCCTCCGCGCTCAACGCCGCTGCGCGGCATTGAGCGCTGCGGACTCAAAACGGAGCCACGAGCGCGTCGGCGAGCTCGGTCAGCACCTCGGAGGTGCCGCCCTCGACCCGCACGGCGGCCCGCGCATCCCACTTCGTCTCGCCCCGGTTGACGATCACGATCGGCACCTCTGCGCGGCGCGCCACCTCGAGCAGCCGCGTGCCCGAGTTGACCACCAGCGACGAGCCGGCCACCAGCACCGCCTGCCCCGCCGCGATGGTGTCGCGCGCGGCGGCGAACACCGCCGGCGGCACGATCTCGCCGAAGAAGACCACGTCGGGCTTGAGCATGCCGCCGCAGACGGGGCACGGCGGCACCCGGAAATCCTGCGAGGCGTCGATCTCGACGTCGCCGTCGGGCTGCAGCCGCACCTGCTCGGGCACCACGATCCACGGGTTGAGCCGCTCGATCTCGGCGGCGATCCGCTCGCGGTCGAAGGTGCGCCCGCACTGCAGGCACGAGACGGTGTGCATGCGCCCGTGCACGTGCACCACCTCGCGCGAGCCGGCTCGCTCGTGCAGGTCGTCGACGTTCTGCGTGGCGATGCCGGTGATGAGGTCTGCCTCCTCCATGCGCGCGAGCGCCCGGTGGCCGTCGTTGGGCTGCACGGAGGTGAAGCGCTGCCAGCCCAGGTGGCTGCCAGCCCAGTAGCGGCGGCGCGCCTCCTCGCTGCTGCGGAAGGTCTCGAACTGCATCGGCGTGCGCCGCGGTGCGCCCTCGCCGCGGTAGTCGGGGATGCCGGAGTCGGTCGAGATGCCGGCACCGGTGAGCACCGCGATGCGACGTCCGCGCAGGAGGTCGATGGCTGTGTCGAGCACGGCCACCACCCTAGTGCGCCGGTAGGCTCGGAGCTCGGTGGAGTGGCGCCGGCACAGGGGGAGCGACGCATGCAGATCATCGAGATCGAGTCGCTCGACGATCCCCGCCTGCACGACTACGTGGCGCTCACCGATGTCGCGCTGCGCCGCCGCACCGAGCCGGAGCGCGGCCTCTACATCGCCGAGTCGCAGACCGTGCTCGAGCGTGCCCTGCGGGCCGGCCACCGGCCCCGCTCGGTGCTCGTCGCGCCGCGCTGGCTGCCGCAGGTCGAGGCGGTGCTCGCGGCCGACCCGACGACGGCGGAGGTGCCGGTGTTCGTCGGCGAGGAGCCCGTGCTCGAGCAGCTCACGGGCTTCCACCTGCACCGGGGCGCGCTCGCCGCGATGCAGCGGCCGGAGCTGCCGGATGCCTCGGCGCTGCTCGAGCGCGCACGTCGCGTCGTGGTGCTCGACGGCCTCGTCGACCACACGAACGTCGGTGCCGCGTTCCGCTCGGTCGCGGGGATCGGCGCCGACGCCGTGCTCGTCACGCAGACCTGCGCCGACCCGCTCTACCGCCGCAGCGTGCGCGTGTCGATGGGCACGGTGCTGCAGGTGCCGTGGACCCGCATCGACTCGCTCGAGGCCGCCGGGCCGGTCTTCCGCGCGGCGGGCTTCGAGACCGTGGCGATGGCGCTGCGCGACGACGCCGTGACCCTCGACGAGTACGCCGCCGAGGCCGCCGACCGCGTCGCGCTCGTGTTCGGCTCCGAGGGCCCCGGCCTCTCCGCCCGCGCGATCGCCGCCGCCGACCGGGTGGTGCGCATCCCCATGCACCACGGGGTCGACTCCCTCAACGTGGCCGCCTCCGCCGCCGTCGCCATGTGGGCGCTCCGGAGCCGCGCGTGAACGCGCCCGCCGTGACCGCCGCCTCCCAGCGGCGCCGCAGGCCGCATCCGCTCGTGCTGCTGCTGCGGTGGACGGTGCTGCTGACGCTCATCGTCGCGATCGTCGCGACGACCGCCATCGCCTTCGCGCCGGCGCCGCGCGTGGCGGCGAGCCCGCTCGCGCTGCCGCGGCCGAGCGGCGAGCCCGTGTCGGTCGCGTGGCCCGAGGGCGTCGCGCGCGCCGCCGGCTACGCCGTGGCCGGCATGGACGGCACGCAGCAGCGCTGGGGCGACGAGGATGCCGTGCCGATGGCGAGCCTGACGAAGCTCGTCACCGTGCTCACGGTGCTCGAGGAGCACCCCATCGAGGGCAGCGATCGCGGCGCCGAGATCACCCTCGGCCGCGCCGACATCAACGCGCTCGGCGCCGCGATCGCCGATGCGGCACCGACCGTGCAGGTGTTCGACGGCATGCGGGTGAGCCAGCGCGACCTCATCGAGTGGTCGATCGTCGACTCGGCGGGCAACGCCATGTGGTCGCTCGCGAACTGGGCCTTCGGCTCGATCGACGGCTACCTGGCGGCGGCGAACGACTGGGCCGAGCGCCACGGCCTCGCCGACACGGTCGTCGACGACCCCTCCGGCCTGTCGCTCGAGAGCCGCTCGACCGCGGCCGACATGACCGAGCTCGCGCTGCTCGCCGTCGCCGACCCGATCGTGCTGCAGAGCATGGGCATGGAGCGGGTTGCGGTGCCCGGCGGCAGCGCCGCCAACACCAACCCCATCCTGGGCGACGGCTTCATCGACGGCGGCAAGACCGGCACCCTGCGCGTGTGGGGCCGCAACCTGCTCGTCACCGCCGAGCGCGACATCGAGGGCGAGCCGCGCCGCACCGTCGCCGTCATCCTCGGCGTCGTCACGCAGGATGCGATGAACGCGGCGATGCTCGCGCTCGTCGACAGCCTGTGGGACGACTTCGGCACCGTCACGCTGCTGCCGGAGGGCACGCCGGTGGCCGAGTACCGAGCGCCGTGGGGCGGCAGCGTGCAGGCGGCGACCGCCGCCGAGCTGCAGACGGATGCCTTCGGCCAGCACCTGCCGGCACCCGCCTTCCAGCCCGCAGAGGCCGCCGGGGCGGGCATCGCCGTCGGTGCACCGCGCGGCGAGATCGGCACCGTCAGCGCGCTCGGCATCGACGGCGAGCAGACGCAGGTGCCGGTGCGCACCGACGGCATGCTCGCCGGGCCCGACGTCGGATGGCGGCTGACGCATCCGACGACCGCGATCGGCTGGTACTTCGACTAGTT
>BJUU01000022.1 GCA_007988785.1 Agrococcus baldri | reverse complement strand
AATTAGCCGAGCGCGGCAAGCAGGTCGGCGCAAGCGCGCTCGCAACGCCGACACGCCTCCGCGCACACCCGGCAGTGCTCGTGCATCTGCGCGTGCTGCTCACATTCGTCCGCGCACGCCTTGCATGCCGTCTGGCAAGCCTCCAGGACGGCACGAGTGATGTTCGCGTCGTAGCCGGTGTGGCGCGAGAGGATGCGGCCGGTCGTCTCGCAGATGTCGGCGCAGTCGAGGTTGGTGCGGATGCACTTGGTGAGCTCGGCGACCATATCCTCCGACAGACAGGCATCGGCGCACGCAGTGCACGTCTGCGCACACTCAAAGCACGCTTCGATGCAGGCCGCAAGCGCCTGCTTGTCGATTGTCCCGAGATCCTTGGGGTAAGTGTCGAGCATGGACTCCACGTGGTGGCTCATGATTCTCTCCTTCGATCGCCCGAACTGGTCTGTACCCCATCGAACCCGCTGCGACTGTGATTGTCACCCCCTCGGTTTGCGGTCCGGTTCGCAACGGTTCGAGGCCAGCGGCAGCAGTGAGGTTCACCACCCGGTGGCTGGCTGGAGTCCGCCCACAAGACGGGCGGCGGCGCGGCGAGGTTGACCGTGCCGTTACCAATCCGTTATATTCGGTGAGTTCGCGCTGGGCGCGATCCGTTGCGAGCCGTTGCATGGCAAGGCCGATGCCCTCGCGGACGCCTGTTCAACTCTGAGGAATCATCTAGCGTGACGCAGCCCACATCTCCTGCATGGGAGGAGAGCGAGCCACGTCCGCCGGGCGTCACAGCGCAGCCGGCAACTCGGCGCGTCCTTCGCGAACAGGAACGGGCCGCCGCAGCGATCGCACGTACTCGCGTTGAAGCTCGCGCATCTGCGCGAGTGACGGTCCTTCACGGCGCCCCACCGCTGTACTCGAGCCGCCGGGCGATGCGCGAGGACGCCTTGCAGATCGCCCAGGAGCTGACGGTATCGAAGGCCGTGACCGGCACGGCAAGCAGCATCACGATTGCGAACCCGGCGCTGGGCGTCGACAACGCGCCTTCGACATTCGCGACGCGCGGTGCGCCGAGACCGCTCAGGCCGCGCACCATTCGGCAATCAATGACGATCGCCCCTCCGGCGCGTGCTGAGCGACGCGTCCGCGGACTCGCGCGGAAGATCACTGCAGGCAGCGCGCTGGTGTTCATCGGGTCGTTCGTTGCCGTCACCTCGCTACCCGCGCAGGCAATGCAGGCGCCGAGCACCCTCGCCCCGGAGGTGGCCTCGATCGAGCCGAGCTCACAGGAGCTCGACCAAGTCGCCGCAGACAACGACACGTTCTTCGCACGCGACGAGATCACCGTCACCGACCCGCTTGCCGCAGCGAGCATGACGGATGCCGAGTTCGCCAACTACCAGGCAGTCGCGGACTCAGAAGTGGCAGGTTCGTCATACGGGGGCGATCCCGCGTTCCCCCGTGCCTGGGAAGCGCTGAACACCGACTACGTGCAGAGCCCCTTCCCCAGCTTGGCGCAGTTGCGGATCACGAGTCCGTTCGGATACCGCCCGGGTGGGTCGCATGGCGGGACGGATATCGCCCCCGGCCTCGGCACGCAGATCCGGCCGATCGCGAACGGTGTCGTCTCCGAGGTATGGCAGGGGAACAACCCCGGCGGTGGCGGGTACGTCGTCTTCGTCGACCACAACATCAATGGGCAGTTCGTGCAGTCCTGGTACGCGCACATGCTGCCCGGCTCGATCCAGGTCGAGGTAGGCCAGGTCGTGGACATCACGACGGTCATTGGTCAGGTGGGCAGCTCCGGCCGTTCGACAGGTCCGCATCTGCACCTCGAACTGAAGAACAGCAATTACGTGTCCTTCGACCCGATGCTGTGGCTGCAGACCCGCCAAATGAACCTCGAGTAGTACGAACCCTAGGGCGACGGCAGTGTCCTGGGCGACCGCGGCCCGACTGGCACCACGATGCCCGTCAGCGCAGGTACACGCCTCGTGCGTTCAGGAACGATTCGGGATTCACAAGCGTGCCTCCGACGCGGAGTTGGAAGTGCAGGTGGCAGCCGGTCACGTAGCCGGTCCTGCCCTCATATGCGACGACCTGACCGGCTTGTACGCGCTGGCCGGGCGCCACACCGGCGGGCTGCATCATGTGGTAATACTCGGTCCTGACGCCGCCGCCATGATCGATGTACAGCATGTTCGCACCATAGGTGTCACGTGAACGCAGCGTGACGACGCCGTCCGCAGCCGCGTAGATCGGAGCGCCGCAGCCGGCCGCGATATCGACGCCGGCATGCAACTTGCGGCCGAGCCGGCCGAGCGGATCGTTACGCATGCCGTATGCGGAGGTGAAGCGACCATAGAGCGGCGTCTGCCAGCCGCTGCTCGGAGTCGGCGCGACAGGCACGGCACCACCGCCACCGCTGCCTCCGGATTCGCGAGCGGCCTCGGCCAGCCTGCGCTGCTCCTCGAGCGCACGCTGGCGAGCCTCCTCGCGCTCCCGCGCCTCGCGCTCGCGCCGAAGCCGCTCCTGCTCGGCCAGCCATGCACGATGCGCCTGGCCAGCCCGGTAGTCCTCCTCGGTCGCAGCCCGGTTCTCGATCAGCACCGCGAGCTGTGCGTCGAGCTCGGCGCGGTGCTCCTGCTGCGCAACGACCGCCTCTTGTGCCGCGATCGCGGCGGCCTGCGCGGTCGCGTAGGCCTCGTCGGCCGCTACTTTCATCTCGTGCAGCGCGTCGCGGGCGACCGCTGCTTGATCTTGTAGCGCCTGTGCCGCGTTCGCGTCCTGCTGCGCCCGCTCGTAAAGGGAGTCGGCGGTACCTGCGACGCGGTCCATCATGTCGAGCTGATGCAGCCAGTCATCGGCTGAGCCGGGGTTGGCGAACAGCTCGGCACTCATGTCGCCGGTGCCGCCAGAGCGTGCGAGCTGTGCGGCGAGCTGCCCGGCCGCCAACTGCGACTGCTCGGCGCTCGCCGATGCCTCGTCGGCCTGCTGCTGGAGGCGCTCGGCCGCCGCGACGGCCTCGTCATAGACGCGCTGCACCTCGATTGCCTCCGCCGCGCGCTGATCGGCGAGCGACTGCGCGTTGTCGGCGTCGCTCTCGAGCTGTGAGATGAGCGCGCGGATCTCGCTGATCTGCTGGTTCTTGGCGCTCACGTTGCCGCGAGCGGCCTCGACCTCTGCCCAGGTGGGGAAGCCGTACTCGTCGACGGCCTCTGCCCGTGGCGCGCCTGGGGCGATCAGAGTCGCGATCAAGGCGCCGATGGCGACCGTGGCCGCGGCGCCGAGTTGGAGGCTACGCCAGCGCGAGCGGGCTCGACCGGCCGGGTCGGGCTGGGCCATCGTTTTCCCGTCTCGCAGCTTGGCCGCTGCATCGTCCGCCGTCGGCCACGGTCATCGCCGCGGTCATGACACGATCGAGCAAACGATAGCAACGTTCATGCTTCACTTCACGGTGAACCGCCACGCAGTCTGGCTATTCGGTGACGTCAATGATCGGCCTCCAGGCCACAATTCACACAGTCGAGGTCGGTTTCAGATGTTTCATTATTTGCATCAACCAGGAGCGGCGTCCGTCGGCCGGCGTCCGCTCCTGCGCGGAAATGCCCGGTCAGGAGCAGGTTTTGATGGGATTTGGTTGCCAACTTGGGCCTCAGGGGGTGTGGGGCCGGAGCTTCGGTATCAACTCGACTGGATATCGGGGATATCAACATAGGTCGTGAGCTGCTGCGTCGGCCGCGATGCGCGCGTAATGCCGCGCTGCTAGTCGATCCGATCGCCGCGAGGACGGAGCGCGACCCAGAGGCCGCAGCGGCGGCAGATGAATGCCCCTGACACCTCGAGTGCGTGGACGTTCCGACGTGGATACTCCTTGCCGCAGCAGGAGCATCGGACGCGTGCATTAGCCAGGGAGTTCTCCGATCGCTACCCGCAGTTGCTCGACTGTCGGGGCGCTGGCGAGACCAGCTGGAGTTGCGTAGACGCGGCATGCGAGAGCGCTCGTCCGGCCGTCGCTCGGGAAGAGATCCCGGCCTGCGAACGTGATCGTGGGGGAGCCTGCGAACGCGGTTGACGAGGCGTCGGCTGCAGTCGTGATGCTTCGCTGTAGCACCGCGGCGGCCCTGCCGTCGGCGGCGAGCGCTGCTTCTAGGCGCCGCGTTGCCTCCGCGCCATGGGGGCAGCCCTCGATGGTGAGGACTTCGAAGTTCATCATTCGGTCTCCATTAGTCGTGCTCGCTGAGTAGCACCGATCGTGTCGACTCGCTGGACTGATGTCAACGAGCGCGCGCTGTTCGGTGATCGATGTGTTCACCGCAGCCGATCGGGCGGGGTTGGGGAAGCGGCGGGGTCGCCGCAGTCTTCTCATGACTGGATTCGGCGGTCGAGCGCTCCACAGCGGCGTGCTGAGGGTTAGGGCCGCATGGACTTACCCATGAAGGCGAAGGCGATGCAGAGCGTCAGACCGCCGAATACGAACACGTCTGCGAGATTTCCGATGAACCAGTCGGCGTAGGCGATGAAGTCCACGACGTGGCCACGGCCGGGTCCGGGGTGTCGTGCCAGGCGGTCGATGACGTTTCCGAGGGCGCCTCCGAGGATGAGGCCGAGGCTCAGCGCCCACGGCAGCGATGTGGTTCTCCAGGCGAGCCAAGCCGCGAACATCGTGCCCGCAGCGGCGAGGACGGTGATGAGCGGCGTTGCGCTGGCGCCGAGCGAGAATGCTGCGCCCGGATTGTAGGTGAGCTGCAGCGCGAGCATGTCGCCCAGCAGCGGGTGACGCTCGCCGACAGCGAGGTTCGCCTCTGCCCAGACCTTGCTGAGTTGATCGATCGCGACGGCGGCGAGCGCGGCGAGGTGGCCGAGCAGGGTCACTTTCCACAGTCGAGGTCTCGTGTGTGGCGAGATGGCGGCCCCCGCGTCGACTGCCTGTGCTGCCGCGGGACTTGGTGAGCTGTTGTCAGTCGTCGACATCAGGCGAGTGCCTCGAATAGGCGGGGGATGACGCCGGATTCGATCAGGATGAACAGGCCGAGGCCGATGAACACGGCGGGGACGAGCCAGTGCTCGATCCGCTCGAGCGTCTCGGTGACGGCCTTGTGCGTGCCGATGAGCTTGCCGAAGAGGCACCAGACGCTCACCAGAGCGAGGAACACGACGATGGTGATCGCGGTGTCCGCGGGCGAGATGGTTCGGAACACCGGCGTGTAGAGGCTGATGTTGTCCGCCCCGTTCGCGATGGTGATTCCGGCGATGCCAAGCAGGCCGAGGTTCTTCATCGCCGACTCGTCTGGATCTGCATCGTCGCGGTCGCGCAGTCCCCGGATGAGTCCGATGACACCGATCAGCAGGGGGATGAGGCCGAGGAAGCCGACCCACTCGTCCGGGATGATCGTGAGCCCGAGTGCCGCGACAGCGCTGATCGCAACGAGCGTCGCGAATCCCAGGTACTGGCCGAGGACGATCTGCCAGGGCCGCGGCCCACCGCGAGACGATGCGAGGAAGAGGACGGTGAGGATGACGATGTCGTCGATGTTGGTTGCCGCGAACATGCCGATCGCGGAGGCAATGGTCGCGAGCATCTAGAGGTCCTTCTCCTCGAGCTCGTCCAGGACTTCGAAGGGCGATTCGACGTCGCCGCGCCATGCCTCAATGCCTTCGCGGATGGCAAGCCCGGCGACGATGAGTGCAGCCACGGAATCTGCCCACATCCAGCCGAAGAGCAGGTTGAGCAACAGGCCGATGAGCACCGTGCCCGACAGGTAGATGCACAGAAGCAATTGCTTGGCGTCCGCCTGCACGCTGCGTGAACCGAGCTCGCGACCGGTGCGGAACTCGAACCAGGCCAGAGCCGGCATGACGAGCAGGCTGAGGGTGGCGATGCCGATGCCGAACGGGCTGTGATCGACCTGTTCCACCCCGGTCAGCGTGAGCACCGCGTCGATGATGACGTACGCGGCGAGAGCGAAGAACGCAATGCCGATCGCGCGGACCGTGGCCTTCTCCCACCGTTCCGGATCCTTGCGCGTGAACTGCCACGCGACTGCGGCCGCGGAGAGCACCTCGACGATCGAATCGAGCCCGAACCCGATCAGCGCGGCCGAGGAGGCCATCGAGCCCGCCCAGATCGCGACGATCGCCTCGATGACGTTGTAGGTGATCGTGAAGCCGACAATGAACCGCACTCGGCGATGCAGGATGCCCCGTCGTGCCTCGGTCAGTGCCTCCGCGCTCATCGGGTCGACTCGCAGCAGCCCGGGACTGGGCACTCCGGATCGAGGCACGGCGCTTGCTCGTCGACAGCCAACGTCACCTCGACCAGCGCAGTGAGCGCCCGCGCGAGGTGCGGGTCGGCGATCTCGTACCGCGTCTGGCGGCCCTCAGGCTCGGCCACGGCGATGCCGCAATCACGCAGGCAGGCGAGATGGTTCGATACGTTCGAGCGTGTCAGCTCGAGTTCGCTCGCAAGGACAGCGGGATAGTTCGGGCCCTGCAGCAAGCTCAGCAAGATGCGTGAGCGCGTCGAGTCCGCCATCGCCCTGCCCAGCCGATGCATCACGTCCAGTCGATTCGCAATAGTCAGCACACACTGACTATACAGCGTGCGCTGTCGCGTCGATGTCGTGGTTGTGTGGAGGGGGGGCGCGCGTCAGGCAAGCACGAGTCGACGGGTAGCGTGAGGAGCGTGCGTACCCGTCCCGTCGTGACAGTCTTGATCCTCGCCGCGGCTGTGGCGGTGCTTGTTATTGCACTGCTGCTCACCGTGCGGCCTTGGGAGAGCAGCGATCCGTCGCTCACGAGTGACGAATCGACGGATTCTGCCGTGTCACCGACTGCCCTACCGCCGCTTGTGGATGAATCCACGCTCATTTTGGACGACGCAGGTCCAGACGCCCCGGTGGTGGTTGAATTCCTCGACTTCGAGTGTGAAGTGTGCGGCGCCGTGTACCCCGTTATGGAAGAGCTCCGTGGGGAGTACGACGGCGAGGTGACGTTCGCCGTTCGGTACTTCCCGCTGCCGGGTCATTTTAACTCCGGCAACGCAGCCGTCGCCGTTGAGACGGCCGCTCAGCAGGGAGCGTTCGAGGCGATGTATCAGCGTATGTTCGAGACGCAATCGGAGTGGGGAGAGGGGCGAGAGTCCGAGGCCGACCGTTTCCGCGGCTACGCGCAGGAACTCGGCCTCGATATGGCCGTATACGACGCTGGCGTCGCGGACCCCGCCACGCTGGCCCGCGTCGAGCAAGACTTCCAGGCCGGCGTCGCACTCGGCGTCGACCGAACACCGACGATCTTCGTCGACGGGGAGCGGCTCGAGCTGTCGCAGGAAAGCGACATCGAGACGGCGATCCAGGCGGCGCTGGCGGAGTAGGCGATCCCGACACGCGGTGAACGGGTCTGGAGACACTAGCAACCCACTCGCGAGCTCCGTGACGAATCACTGCGGTGTAGCCAGCGGAGCCGGAACCAAGTGGGTTGTGGGCTGCGTGCCCACCTTGGCTGGGGCACCCCGGATGTCAACGTGGCGCAGGACAGGTACGAGCGCTGGACATTGATCGTGCAACCAGGATCTGCACCATTCGGTCACACTTTGCAACAACTAGTGCGAAAGTGCCCGTCGGGAACCCTTCCGGTTGGTTCATTATTTGCATCAACCCAGAGTGGCGCCCGTAGGCCGGTGTCCGACCCTACGCGGAAAACGCCCGGTCAGGAGCGGGTTTTGATGGGATCTGTTTGCCGACTTGGGTCCCAGGGAGAGTGGGGCCGAAGCTTCGGTATCAACTTTATCCGACATAATGTGCATTATCGGCGCTGTGGTGGTTCGCGCAGACGGGCACGTGATCGATCGTCCACCGGCCGGGCCGGTGCTGTGCGCCGGCATGCCGCGTAGCGTGACGGCATGGTGACGTTCGGCGATCCGCAGGTGATCCTGTTCAGCGCCGATGTCGAGCGCGCCGCGGCCTTCTATCGCGCGTTCGGCTTCGCCGAACGATTCCGCACGCCTGCGCTCGGCGCGCCCATCCATGTCGATCTCGAGCTCGACGGGATGCGCTTCGGCATCGCCTCCATCGCCTCGACCCGTGACGACCACGGCCTGGCGCCCGTGGACCATGGCCAGCGAGCCGCCGTGATCCTCTGGTGCGACGACGTCGACGCTGCGCTGGCTGAGACCGAGGCTCGCGGCATCCCGACGCTCGCTGCGCCGGAGCCATGGCTCACCGATCTGCGCATCGCGTGGATCGCCGACCCCGACGGACACCCGGTGCAGCTCGTGCAGCGAACCGGCTGAGCGCCGTCAGCTCGCATCACGAAAACGTCGTTATCGGGCATCAGCGCTCCGGCGACCGCCTGCCGATGAGCGAGCGCAGCAGGAAGAACACCACGACGGCGACGAGGGCCACGATGACGAGCTTGCCGATGAACCACAGCAGGCTGAAGACCAGGTCGACGACGATCCACGCGATGATGACGGCGAGGATCGCGCAGATGACCGCCCAGGCATTGCGACTCATGCTTCGAGCCTAGTGATGACGGACGGCCCACCATGTCGGTCGGCAGGGATTCGACCTGGGCGCCTGCTCGCGGCGGCCGACCGATTCAGAAGGCGTACTGCAGCAGCGAGACGCCGTTGGTGAAGCCGCGGCTCTCCGTCAGCCGCAGCCGCTCGGCCTGGAATTCCTCGGGAAAGAGCCGTCGGCCGCTCCCCTGCACGACGGGGTAGACGAACAGCCGCAGCTCATCGACCACGCGCGCCTCGATGAGCGCGTGGCAGAGCGTGATGCTGCCGGTCACGATGATGTCGTCGCCCGGCTCGTCCTTCAACTCGCGCACCCGACCCAGCCAATCGCCGGAGAGCACCGTGGTGTGCTGCCACCCGGGGTCGGTCATCGTCGAGGACACCACGTACTTCGGCACCGCGTTCAGCTGTGCCGAGATGCCGGTCTCGTCGTCGGTCTGCTCGGGCCAGAAGCCGCGGAAGTCCTCGAAGGTCCGCCTGCCGAGCAGCAGCGCACTCTCTCGCGCGGTGTGCTCCGAGATGACCTCCAGCAGGTCACCCGTCTGATCCATCGGGTCGAACCAGTCGCCGAGCATCTCGATGGAGCCGTCGAGCGTGATGTTCTGCGTGATCGCCAGTGTTCGCTGTCCTGTGCTCATGCCGCCCGACGATGGCACACCGAGCGGCGCGGTGCCAGCGCTGTGTCGCGCGTGCCTCCAGTGCTACTCCCCCAGCGCCTGCAGCAGATCCTCGGCCAGGTCGTCGACGTGCTCGATGCCGACCGACAGTCTGAGCAGCCCCTCCGGGATCGTGGGCGCCTCCGTCGGCCACCGCCTGCGGCGCTCGAGCGTCGACTCCACTCCCCCGAGGCTCGTCGCCGGGATCCACAGCCGCACGCGCTCGACCACCCGGTCGGCGGCAGCGGCATCGGCGAGCACGAGTGCCAGTACCGTGCTCAGCCCGGGGTCGCGCACCTCGACGACACCCGGCGCATCCGCGAGCCTGCGTGCGAGCTCGCGCGCGTTCGACGCGGCGCGCTCGAGCCGCACCGACAGCGTGCGCAGCCCGCGCAGCGCCAGGAACACCTCCATCGGGCCGGGGATCGCGCCGTGCAGACCACGGTGGTGGCGGATGCGCTCGGCCGCCTCGGGCGCACCCGTCACGACCGCGCCCAGCACGACGTCGCTGTGGCCGGCGATCAGCTTGGTCGCCGAGTGCACCACGATGTCGGCGCCCAGCTCGAGCGGGCGCTGCAGCAGCGGCGTCGCGAAGGTGTTGTCGACGACGCTCTGCACCCCCGCTGCCCGCGCAGCTGCCGTCAGACGCGGGATGTCGGCGACCTCGAGCGCCGGGTTCGTGGGCGACTCGAGCCACAGCAGCGCCGCGCCGGGCAGCGCGGCCTCGACCGCATCGCCGTCGGTGATGTCGACGCGGCGCACCTCGAAGCGACCGCTCGCGGCGCCCTCGTCGAGCAGCAGCAGCGCGTGCTGGTAGGTGTGTCGCGCCACGACCACCGCTCCCCCGTGCGGCACCTGCGCCATGACGGCGCTCACCGCGGCCATGCCGCTCGAGAAGGCGATGCAGTCGCCGCCCTCGAGCGCGCCGAGCGCCTCCTCGAAGGCGCTCCAGGTGGGATTGCCGTAGCGCGCGTAGACCGGGTCGCCGCCCTGCACGAACGTGCTCGTGAACGCCACCGGCTGGTTGAGCGGAGCTCCGGGCTCGTGCGGTGGGCGCCCCGCGGTGACGGCGATGGTCTCGGGGCGGCGGGGCGTGTCTGACATGTGTTGATTCTGGCACCGCCCGGATGCTGCCGGCGGTCACGCGAAGTCGGCGCGCAGCACCTTCCGTCGCTTCGTCGGGTGCGAGACCTCGGTGAGGCCCGCCGCTTCGAACGTCGGCACGGTGCCGACGTGCAGCTCTTCGTCGATCACCGCGGTCGTCGTGATCGGGTACGCCTCGACCGCTCGCGCACCCTGCGCTCTCGCGAATCCGACGGCTGCTGCGGCGAGCGCGCGGCTGACGCCGCTCCTGCGGTGCCCCGCACGGACGAACAGGCACGTGATCGCCCACACCGACGCATCCGCCCTGTCCTCATCCCGGCCCTTCCACGGCACCGTGAACTCGCGCACGAGCCCCTGATGCTCGCTGCGAGGCGCGACCGCCACCCAGCCGATCGGCGTCTCGCCCAGGTAGGCGACGAGGCCCGTGGTGGTGGATGCGTCGGGCTCGCCCGCGCCGGTCTGCTCGACCAGGCGCATGGCGCGCTCCTCGACCGGCGTGCCGGCGAAGGTCTCGCCGCGCTCGAGCCGGTAGCGCTGGCAGCGGCAGCGGCATCCGTTGCCGCGATCGCCGAAGATCGCGTCGAGGTCGGCGGGGTCGGCCGTGTTCGCGGCCACGATGCGGAGCTCGTCCTCCATGCGCCCATCCTCTCCGACGCGGCTGGGCGGGTGCAGCGTCACCTGTCCCGCCGGGAGTCGCCACTCATGCGCGGGAGGCGCCACTCATGCGCGGGAGGGGGCAGTGGCGGCGGTGTCGGGGGCGGTGGGTAGGGTCGCGGCATGGCGAGCAGCGAGATCCGCACCATCACGCTCGAGGAGGCTCGGCGCATCGCGGTGCGCGCGCAGTGGCTCGAGGCCGACTCCCTCGAGCGCGAGGCGGGCGACCTGCCGGAGGTGGTCGAGCAGCTCACGCTGCTGCCCCTCAACCCGACCGACATCGTCGCGCCGTCGGCCGAGCAGATCGCGCACACGCGCATCCCGAGCCTCGTGCACGACGACGTGCGCCGCGCCGTCGAGGTCGAGCAGACCCTCTTCGAGCACCTCGGCCCGCACCGGCATCCGATGGAGGCGTGGGCGATCGGGCTGCGGGCGATGACCGACCTGCCGTGGCTCGTGGCGATCGGCCGCGACCCCTCCTCGATCCACAGCTCCGCGAGCGAGTGGCTCGACGCCAACGGCGGCTTCCACGCCCGCGTGCTCATGCAGCTGCGCGAGGAGGGCCCGCTCCCCCAGGCCGACATCGACGACGCCGCCGACGTGCCCTTCCGCTCGAGCGGCTGGAACACCGACCGCAACGTGGCCATGATGCTCGAGCTGCTGCAGATCCGCGGCGAGGTCGTGGTCGCCGAGCGGCACGGCACCGCCCGCGTCTGGGATCTCGCCGCGCGCGTGCTGCCGCCGGTCGAGCCCGCGCGGCTCGACGACGCCTGGCGCACCTGGCGCGAGCGCTGGCTGCGCTCGTGCGGCATCAGCCGCGCCACCCATCTCGGCGATGTCGGCGAGCCCGTGCGCGTCGAGGGCGTGCGCGGCGAGTGGCGGCTCGACCCGGGCGCGACCGCCGAGGGCTTCGCCGGCCGCGTCGCGCTGCTCTCCCCGCTCGACCGGCTGCTCGCCGACCGCAAGCGCATGGTGCAGCTGTGGGGCTTCGAGTACGCGCTCGAGCAGTACACGCCCGCCGCCAAGCGCCGCTGGGGCGCCTTCGCGCTGCCGATCCTCGACGGCGACCGCCTCGTCGGCAAGGTCGACGCGAAGTCCGACCGCGACGCCGGAGCGCTGCGCGTGCACCGCATCCACTGGGACGTCGAGCCCGACGCCCGCCTGCTGCGCGCGGCCGACGACGAGATCGCCCGCCTCGCGGCCTTCCTGTCGCTGCGCCCGGCGATGCCGTAGCCGCGGCTACGCTGGCCGCGTGCCCTCGCTCGCCGTCATCGGCAACCCTGCCGCGCGCGGCTTCGACCGTGCAGTCGACGCGCTGCTGCGCGAGGCCGCCGCGACCGGCGCCGACGCGCGCGTGCTGCCCACGACCATCGCCGAGCCCGGCGGCCCGCAGGCGCGCGCCGCGCTCGAGCAGGGGGCGGATGCGGTGGTCGCCGTCGGCGGCGACGGCACCGTGCGCGAGATCGTCGCCGTGCTCGCCAGCTCGGGCACGCCGCTGGGCATCATGCCGGCCGGCACCGCCAACCTCTTCGCCCGCAACCTCGAGCTGCCGCTGCGCGACGCCGCGGCCGCCGCGCGCGCCGCGGTCGGCGGCCGCGAGGCGTCGGTCGACCTGGGCAGGGTGGCGCTCACCCGCGGCGACGGGGCGCGCGAGCCCGAGCGCGTGTTCCTGGTGGTGACGGGCGTCGGCAACGACGCGCTCGCCATCGAGGCCGTGTCGCTGCGGCACAAGCGGCGGCTCGGCTGGGCCGCCTACGTGGCGCTCGGCGCGCGCAGGCTCGGCAGCCCGAGCTTCGCCGTGCGCGGCCGCTTCGACGGCGGCGACATCGAGTCGACGCGCGCGTGGAGCGTGCTCGTGCACAACGCCGCGCGCATCCCCGCCGGTTTCCAGGTGCTGCCCGGCACGCGCCTCGACGACGGCGTGCTGCACGTCGCCGCCGTCAGCCCCCGGCACCTCGCCCACTGGGGCCGGATCGCCGCCGCCGGCGCCGGCATCGCGCGCGCCGAGGGCATCCTGCGCCACCGCACCGTCGAGCGCGTGACGCTCGGCGGCGTGGACGGGCTGCTGCCGGTGCAGGTCGACGGCGACGCCGCCGGGCGCGTCGCGCGCCTCGACGCGCGCATCGACCGGGCGGCGCTCAGGATACGGATGCGAGGATCGCTCACATGAAGCCGACCGAAGCGCTGCAGCGGCTGACCGCCACGCCGCAGGGCCAGCTCGAGGACGTGCTCGAGCGCGTCGACGTCGAGCGCACCGTCGCCGCGATCGCCGGCGGCACCATCACGGGGCTCTTCCGCCGCGACGAGCGGCACGCGCTCGTGCAGCTGCTCTGCATCGACCGCGCCGCGGAGCTCAGCCCCGCCATGCGCGCACGCGTCATCCACGCGCTGCGGCGCCTGTCGCCGAGCCCGGTGCTCTCGACCGGCATCCGCTCGATGCTGCTCTCGCTCACCGGCGAGCCGTTCCGCGACATGAAGTACCTGCTGAACGCCACGGCCGACCGGCACGACCTCGAGCACGTCGTCTACGAGCGGCTCTCCCCCGCGGATCGCGCCGCCGTGCTCGAGCACATCGCGGCAGAGGCGGCCGCCGCGCCCTCGCACGACCTGCGCATCCTGTGCGACATCGACGACACCGTCAAGGCGATGCTGCACGAGCGCCGCTACCCGCGCGGCACCGTCTACCCGGGCGTCGTCGAGCTGCTCACGGCGCTCGACAAGGGGCGCGCCGCCGAGCCCTCGCGCCCCGGCGACCTGACCTTCGTGACCGCGCGCCCGGGCGGCCCCAAGGGCCTCATCGAGCAGTACACGAGGGATGCGCTCTCCGGCCTCGGCCTGCCGCCCCACGCCGTGCTCGGCGGCTCGGTGCTCAACCTGTTCACGAAGGCGTCGATCACGGCGCGCAAGCTGCAGAACTTCGAGCGCGAGCGCTCGCTGTTCCCCGAGTGCCGCTTCCTCTTCCTCGGCGACAGCGGCCAGGCCGACGCCCAGGTGGGCGCCGAGATGCTGCGGCGCGGGCCCGACTTCGTGGTCACCGTGCTCATCCACGAGGTGGTGCCGGTGACCGGCGCGAAGCGCGAGCGGCTGGAGCGTGCCGGCATCCGCTTCCACAGCTCCTACGACCAGGCGGCCCGGCACGTGTTCGAGCTCGGGCTGATCGACCGGCCCGGGCGGGATGCGGTGGTGCGGGCCGTCGACGAGGTCAGCGGGATGATGACCTGAGCCGCGGGCGCGGCTCAGGTGTGGTTCTGCGGCGTCGGCAGGTGCTTCGCCCACCAGGCGAGGATGTGCTCGAAGCGCTCGAGCCGGTGCCGCGGCTGCCCGGCCCGCGTCAGCTCGTGGTCCTCACCGGGGAAGAGCAGCAGCGCCGTGTCGACGCCCTGCCGCTTGAGCGCCGCGAAGTATCGCTGGCCCTGCTCGGGCGGGCACCGCCAGTCCAGCTCGGAGTGCACCACGAGGGTCGGGGTCGTGACCTTGCCGACGTGGGCCATCGGCGACTGCGCGCGCACCGCATCCGCGTCGGACCCCGTGTACTCCCCGGCGAAGAACCAGCCGATGTCGCTCGTGCCGGCGAACGAGTCGGGGTCGAGGAAGCCGCGCTCGACGACCGCGGCCGTGAAGCGGTGGTCGTTCGCGATCGTCCAGGCCGTCAGGTACCCGCCGTAGGAGCCGCCCATGATGCCGAGCCGCTCGCGGTCGAGCTGCGGATGCTCGTCGAGGCTGCCGTCGAGGAAGTCGAGCACGTCGTGCAGGTCGACGGTGCCCATCGCCTGGCGGATCGCGGCGCCGTGCTCGCGGCCGTAGCCCGCCGAGCCGCGCGGGTTGCACTGCACGACGGCGTAGCCGGCGGCCACCGCCACCTGCGCCTCGTCGAACACGCCGACGCCGTACTGCGCGAAGGGGCCGCCGTGGATGTTCAGCAGCACCGGGTGCGGGCCGGGACCCTCCGGCACCCACACCCAGCCGTGCACCGTGCCGCCGTCGCGCGTCGCGAGCTCGTGCTCGGTGGGCGCCACGATGCCGGCCTGGGCGAGCGATGCGCCGAAGTCGGTCAGCACCCGCAGCCCGTGCTCGCCGAGCACCGCGACCTCGCCCATCGAGGTGGGGGTGCGCACCGTCGCGACCGTCACGCCGGAGCCCACGCCGTGGCCCAGCACCTCGAGGTCGCCGCCGATGAGCTCCTTCGAGCCCCCGCCGGTGACGTGCATGAGCCGCACGCGCCCGCGCCGGCGCTCCTGCACCAGCACGCCGTCCTCGACCACGGTCGCGTGGCTGCCGACCTCGCCCAGGTCGACGGTCGCCTCGTCGGTGACCTCCTCCGGGTGCGCGCCGGGCTGCTCGAGCACGAACAGCTGGGTGCTGCGCGCCACGAAGTCGCGGCCCGACTCCCCCAGCTTGGCCGCCAGCAGCACGAAGCCGCCGTCGGGGGTGGCCTGCACCTCGCTGACGGCGAGCCCTGCTCGCGAGGAGAGGATCGTGTGCGGCTCGCCCTCGGCGACGGCGGCGTCGAACTCGACCACCGCGGTCAGCAGGTCGTCGTCGCGGGTGTCGTGCCGCGCCGTGACGCACAGCACCCGCTCACCGTCGCTCGAGAAGGCGGGCGCGGCGTGGTCGAAGTCGCCGTGGCTGAGCTTGATCGCCTGCGGGGCGTGGGGCGCGTCGTCGGTGGTGCCGGCCTCGTCGTGCGGATGCGCGGCGCGCGCGTAGCGGGGCTCGGCATCGAGATCCGGCAGCGCGGCGGCGAAGAGGTGGGCGTGCCGGCCGACGAGGCTGCCGAGGCCGTTGGCGAGGCTGCGGTTGCGGGTGATCAGGCGCGGCGACTCGTGCGCGGCCGACACGCCCTCGACGGAGCCGTAGCGGCCCGGCTCGACGACGAGCGAGGTGAAGGCGATGCGGTCGCCCGTCGGCGAGACCGCGAACTCGAGCACGCCGCCCGCCTGCGCGGTCGCCTGCACCGGCTCGCCGCCGTCGACGCGCATCGCCCAGACCTGCGGCTTGTCGGCGGCGTCGGGGCGGACGAACAGCACCGTCCGTCCGTCGGGGGTGAGCTGCGGGGCGCGGTCGGCGGCGCCGCCGGTGAGGCGGCGGCGCGAGCCGTCCTCGAGCGAGACGCGCCACAGCTGCCCGACGTTGCGGTTCGCCCGCAGATCCGGCCGCGAGGCCGCGACGATCGCCCAGGCGCCGCTCGGGTGCACCGCGGGTCGCGAGAGCGTGACGAGCCGCTCGATGTCCTCCGCGCGCATCAGGCGCCGGCGCTCTCGGAGGTGCCCTCGGCGGCGCCGAAGCCCTCGACGTCGCCGACCAGGCGGGTGTGCTCGGCGGGCACGGGCTCGACGGCGGCGAGCGCGACCTCGCGCGCGAACTCCTCGACGTTGTAGAGGCGACCGGCGTCCTCGCGGCGGCTGGCGATCGCGCCGGGGTTGGCGCGCTCGAGCAGGGTCGCGGTGATGGTGCCCTCGATCATGTCGCCGGAGACCACCACGAGCTCGATGCCGCGCTCGGCCAGCGCCGGGATGCGCTCCCGCAGGGCGTCCTCGCCCGCGCGCTTCGAGAGCGCGACGGCCTCGTACTCGGGCATCGTCGGGGTGGTGCGGATGAAGTGGGCCTGGTGGCTGGTGACGAACACGACCCGGGCGCCGTCGTTGAGCACCGGCACGGCGGCCTCGAGCAGCGCGACCTGCGCGTCGCGGTTGAGCCGCATGGCGTAGTCCTCGCCCATGCCGCTCTCCATGCCGCCGGAGGCGTTCATGACGAGGATGTCGAGCCCGCCGAAGCGCGATCGCGCGGCCTCGAACATGGTCGCGAGATCCGCCGCGTCGGTGAGGTCGGCCTGCACGGCGATCGCCTGCACGCCGCGCTCCTGCGCTGCCGCCACCACCTTCTCGGCGCGCGGCGCCTTCGCGCGGTAGTTGACGACGACGTCGGCGCCGGCGGCGGCCAGCAGCGCGACGGTGGCCGCGCCGATGCCTCGGCTCGAGCCGGTCACGAGCGCGGTGCGACCGGTCAGCGAACCGGGCTCGAGGGGGGCATTGGAGATCTCCGACACGTGTGCTCCTTCGTT
Organism: Agrococcus baldri; assembly: GCA_007988785.1. Taxonomy (GTDB): domain Bacteria; phylum Actinomycetota; class Actinomycetes; order Actinomycetales; family Microbacteriaceae; genus Agrococcus; species Agrococcus baldri_A. Next base: position 24,824 of record BJUU01000022.1, on the reverse strand, counting down.
CCCGACGACACTACTGTGCGTCAGACACATGCGGTCGCCCGGGCACCGCGCCCGTGGCACGATCCCGCCATGCCCTACGTCGTGCATCAGCGCCATCGCGCTCCGGCCGTGACCCGGCCCATCCCCGTCGACCGCTCGCTGCCGAGCGCGTGCGTGATCGGGGCCGGCTCCTCCGGCATCGCGGCGGCCAAGGCCCTGCACATGGCGGGCGTGCCCTTCGACTGCTTCGAGCGCGGCACCGCGATCGGCGGCAACTGGCTGTTCGACAACCCGAACGGCACCTCCGCCTGCTACGAGACGCTGGAGATCAACACCTCGGTGCGGCGCATGGCGTTCTCGGACTTCCCCATGCCCGAGCACTACCCGCACTACGCCCGCCACGACCAGGTGCACGACTACTTCGAGCAGTACGTCGACCACTTCGGGTTCCGCGACCGCATCACCTTCGGCACCGAGGTGGTCGAGGTCGCGCGCGGCGAGGCGGGCCGATGGCGCGTGCGCACGCTCGGGCCCGACGGCGAGCGCGAGCGCGAGTACGACGCCGTGCTGGTCGCCAACGGCCACCACTGGGATCCGCGATGGCCCGATCCCGCATATCCCGGCGAGTTCGCCGGCGAGCAGCTGCACGCGCACGACTACCGCCCCGCCGAGCAGCTCGCCGGCAGGCGGGTCGTCGTCGTCGGTGCGGGGAACTCGGCCATGGACATCGCCGTCGAGGCCTCGCACCGCGCGGCGAGCACCGTGCTGTCGATCCGGCGCGGGCAGTGGGTGCTGGCCAAGACGCTGCTGGGGCTGCCCACCGACCGGGTCGCGCTGCCCGGCTGGCTGCCGTGGTGGGCGACCGCGCAGCGGCTGCGGCTGGGCGTCGCGCTCTCCGGCGGCCACGAGCGCTTCGGGCTGCCGAGGCCGACGCACCGGCCGGGCCAGTCGCATCCCGTGCAGTCCGACCGCATCCGCGGGCGCCTCGCCGCGGGCGCGATCGACGTGCGGCCGGGCATCGAGCGTCTCGCGGGCGACCGGGTGCTCTTCACCGACGGCACGAGCGCGGCGTGCGACCTGCTCGTGTGGGCCACCGGCTATCGGGTGCGCTTCCCCTTCCTCGACCCGCAGCTCGTCGCCGCGGAGGACAACGAGCTGCCGCTGTGGAAGCGCGCCGTGCACCCCGACCTCCCGGGACTGTTCTTCATCGGCCTGCTCCAGCCCGTCGGCGCCGTCATGCCGCTCGCCGAGGCGCAGAGCGCCTGGATCGCCGAGCTGCTCACGGGCGCCTGCGCGATGCCTGACGAGCGCGAGGTGCGCGAGCAGCTGCGCGCAGAGCACGAGCGCGATCGACGGCAGTTCTACGACTCGCCGCGCCACACGATGGAGGTCGACGTCGACCACTACCTGTGGGATCTGCAGCGCGAGCGGCGGCGCGGCCGCGCACGGGCCGGTCGCGCTCGTGCGCACGCCGGCCGCGTCGTGGCGGTCACGGGCGGAGCGAGCGGCATCGGCAGGGAGGTCGCGCGGCAGCTCGCCGCCGCCGGCGCGGCCGTCGCGATCGGCGACCGCGCCGGCGACGCGGCCCGAGCGGTCGCGGCGGAGCTCGGCGGCGACGCGCGCGCCTTCGACCTCGACGTCGCCGACGCCGACTCCTGGAGGGCGTTCCTCGCCGACGCCGAGGCGGCGCTCGGCCCCGTCGACGTGCTCGTGCACTCCGCCGGCGTGATGTGGGTGGGCGCGTTCGGCGACGAGCCGGAGGCCGCGGTGCGGCGGCAGCTGGAGGTCAACCTGCTCGGCACCGTGCACGGCGTGCGGGCGGCGGCGACGCGGATGCGCGCCCGCGACGCCGGCCACGTGATCGCGATCGCCTCAGCCGCCTCGTTCCTGCCCACCCCCGGCGAGGCGAGCTATGCCGCGAGCAAGCACGGTGTGCTCGGCTACCTGCGCGCCGTGCGCGAGGAGCTGCGCGGCACGGGCGTCGAGCTCACGGCGGTCATGCCGACCGTGGTCGAGACGCCGCTCGCGGCCGGCACCGACGCCGGCGCTGCGCCCCGGCTGCAGCCGGCCGACGTCGCCCGCGCGGTGCTGCAGGCGATCGAGCGGCCCAGGTTCGAGGTCTCGGTGCCTGGCTGGGTCGGCCCGCTCCACCGCGCGGTGTCGGCACTGCCGCGCATGCTGCGGGAGCCGATCCTGCGCCGCATGGTGCCCGATCAGGTGCGGGCGGTCGACGAGGGCGCCCGTGCCGCGTACGAGGCCTCGCTGGCCGACGCGGACGCCGAGCACCCGGCCGCCTGAGCGCGCCTGGTCGCGCCACAGCATCCGCTCAATATGCTGGGCGTGTGGATCTCGTCCAATACGCCTGGATCGCGTGGCTCGTCGTAGCGCTCGTGTGCTTCATCATCGAGATGGTGACGCTCGAGTTCACGTTCCTGATGATCGGGCTCTCGTCGGTCGTGGGCCTCGTCTCGAGCATCACCGGGCTGCCGTGGTGGGCGCAGATCCTCATCGCCGCGGCGGCAGCGCTGCTGCTGCTGTTCCTCGTGCGGCCCAGGCTGCTGCATCGGCTGCACGAGTCCGGTGAGCTCAACAAGCAGGGCATCGAGGCGCTGCTGGGCATGGCCGGCGAGGTGACGCGCTCGTTCGTGCGCGGCGCCGGCGAGGTGACGCTCGTCAACGGCGACATCTGGACGGCCCGCCTCTCCCCCGCGGTGCAGCCCCGCGATCCCGACGTCGGCGAGCGCATCGTCGTCACCGCCATCGAGGGGGCGACGGCCATCGTCGTCTCCGCACAGCGCTAACGCAAGGAGCCAGCCATGCCCTTCGACGGAAACTTCATCCTGGGAGCGTTCCTGCTCGTCGTGGTGATCCTCGTCGTCCTGTTCGTGCTCGTCACGCTCTTCAGGTCGATCCGGATCATCAAGCAGGGCTTCACGGGCGTCGTGGAGCGGCTCGGCCGCTTCCACAAGGTGCTCCAGCCCGGCCTGAACTTCCTCGTGCCGTTCATCGACCGGGTCGGGTACCACGTCGACATGCGCGAGCAGGTGCGCTCGTTCCCGCCGCAGCCGGTGATCACCGAGGACAACCTGGTGGTCTCGATCGACACCGTCGTCTACTTCCAGGTGACCGACGCGCGCGCCGCGACCTACGAGATCGCCGACTACCTCTCTGCCGTCGAGCAGCTCACCACCACCACGCTGCGCAACGTGGTCGGCGGCATGAACCTCGAGGAGGCGCTCACCAGCCGCGACACGATCAACGGCCAGCTGCGCAACGTGCTCGACCAGGCCACCGGCAAGTGGGGCCTGCGCGTCGGCCGCGTCGAGCTGAAGGCGATCGACCCGCCCCACTCCATCCAGGACTCGATGGAGAAGCAGATGCGCGCGGAGCGCGACCGTCGCGCCGCGATCCTCACCGCCGAGGGCTCGAAGCAGTCGCAGATCCTCGAGGCCGAGGGCCTCCGCCAGTCGGAGATCCTGCGCGCAGAGGGCCAGGCCAAGGCGCAGGTGCTGCGCGCCAAGGGTGACGCCGAGGCCCAGGTGCTGCTCGCCAAGGGTGAGTCGGAGGCCATCGAGCGCGTCTTCGCCGCGATCCACGAGGGCGACGCCGACAACAAGCTGCTCGCCTACCAGTACCTGCAGACGCTGCCGAAGCTCGCCGAGGGCGACTCGAACAAGCTCTGGATCATCCCCTCGGAGCTCACCGACGCGCTGCAGCAGGTCGGCAAGGGCTTCTTCGAGGGCCGCGCAGAGGTGCCGGCGCAGAAGGCGAAGGCCAAGCACGCCGGCGAGACCGGCCAGTCGATCCTGGACGAGACGTTCCAGGCCGACTCGGTCTCGGACGTCGAGGTGCCCTCGATCGCAGAGACCCTGCAGGCCAGCGGCATCGACCCGAAGGACGCCGGCCGCATCGACAACGTCTCCTCCTCCACCTCGCTCGCCGACGAGACGCCCGACACCGACTACGACGAGGCGATCGAGACGGCGCGCGAGGTGCGGGCCGACGCACCGCGCGTCGACCCCGAGGACCTGCCTGGCGCATCCGACGACAGCAGGCCGCCGCAGGCGTGAGCGGCTTCCTGACCCCGGCACCGCCGAGGGTGCTCGCGCACCGCGGGCTCGCCCTCGACGTGCCCGAGAACACCATGCTCGCGTTCATCGCCGCGGTCGACGCGGGCGCGACCTTCCTCGAGACCGACGTGCACGCCACCGCCGACGGCGTCGCCGTGCTCGCCCACGACCCCGGCCTCGACCGGGTCGCCGGGCGCGACGTCGTGATCGAGCAGACGCTCTGGAAGGACCTGGGCGAGATCGACCTCGGCCAGGGCGAGCGGGTGCCGGGGCTGCGGGAGGCGCTGCTCGCGCTGCCCGACGCGAAGTGGAACATCGACCTGAAGTCGGATGCCTCGGTCGTGCCCGCGGTGCGCGCGGTCGTCGAGGCCAAGGCCACGGGCCGCGTGCTGCTGACCTCCTTCTCGGAGCGACGGCGCCGCCAGGCGCAGCAGCTGCTGCCGGAGGTCGCCACGAGCGCATCGCAGTCGCTCGTGGTGCAGGCGCTCGCCGCGCAGCGGCTCGGGCTGCGCGGCCAGCTCGAGCGCATCCTGCGGCCGGTGGTCGCGCTGCAGGTGCCGCGCAGGCACCGGGGGCTCGAGATCGTCACCGAGCGCAGCGTCGCCGCCTTCCAGCGCGCGGGCGTCGAGGTGCACGTGTGGACGATCAACGAGGTCGCCGAGATGCGGGAGCTGCTCGCCATGGGCGTCGACGGCATCGTCACCGACCGCGCCGACCTGGCGCTGCCGCTGGTCGCGTAGCTCAGCGCGGCGGCTTGGGCAGGGCGCGCACGCCCGAGAGGCTCCACTTCGTGACGGCGCCGAGCGTGCCGAGCTCCTCCAGCACGCGCATCTTCGACGACCCGACCGCGCGCTCGATGAAGCCGATCGGCACCTCGGCGATCGTGCCGCCGGCCTGCGCGACGCGCACGGCCATGGCGATCTGGAAGGCGTAGGCGTCGACCTGGATGGCGTCGAGGTCGATCTGCTCCAGGATGCGCGTGCGGTAGACGCGCAGGCTGCTCGTGAGGTCCTTCACCCCGGTGGAGAGCATCATGCGCGCGTACGCGTTGCCGACCTTCGCCGCGAGGCTGCGCCGCCAACCCATGTTGCGCACGTCGCTGCCCTCGACGAAGCGTGAGCCGATGACGAGGTCGACGCCCGAGTGCGAGACGGCCAGCAGCTCCGGCAGCCCGTCGGCGTCGTAGGAGCCGTCGGCGTCGGTGACGACCACCCGGGTGGCGCCGCGGGAGACGGCGAAGCGCATCCCCTCGATCACCGCGGAGCGGTAGCCGCGCTCGCTGCGGTGGATCACGAGCGTGCCGGCGTCGGCCTTCGCGAGCCGGTCGGCGAGCTCGCCCGTGCCGTCGGGGCTGCCGTCGTCGATGATCACGAGCTCGGCGTGCGGCACCGACTGCCGCAGCCGCCCGACCGTGCGCTCGAGACCCTCGATCTCGTTGTAGGTCGGCACGACGATCATCACATCAGGCATCCGCTCTCCTCCGCTCCAGCGCGCGGGCGAGGCCGAGGCCCGCCAGTGCAAGCGCGCTGCCGATGCACAGCGCCCAGTCGATCCATGCTCCCAGACGGATGCCGGGGGTCACCGTCGTCGACAGCGGCAGCTCCTCGAGCATGGTGCCGGGCTCGTACTGCGGCAGTCGGTCGATGACGGTCCCGTCGGGGCCGATCATGGCGCTCGTGCCGACCGTCGAGACGTTGACGACCGCGCGCCCCGCCTCGACCGCCCGCAGCTGCGCGATCGCGAGCTGCTGCACGTTCTCGGCCGAGCCCTCGCCGAAGTCGGCGTTGTTCGTGGGCGCCAGGATGATCTGCGCGCCGTGCTCGAGCACCATCTCGCGCGACAGGTAGTCGTCGATGATGTCGAAGCAGATGGCGACGCCCGCGCTCGTGCCGGCCGCCTCGAAGGCGTTTGCGCTCGACGGGTCGATCGAGAAGTCGCGCGGGATGAGCTCGAGGAACCCGAGCGCATCGAGGATGGGGGCGAAGAGCTCGCGCTGCGGCAGGTACTCGGCGAAGGGCACCGGGTGCCGCTTGCGGTACTCGGCGACGACGCCCGCGCCCGGCTCGACCTGCAGCAGCGCGTTGTAGGTGTCGTCGCCGTCGCGCGTGACGGTGCCGGCGATGAGCGGCGCGTCGAGCTCGGTGGCGACACGGTCGAGCGCCGCCAGCGTCGCCGGCGTCTCGTCGGCGTAGAACTCGGCCGCGTTCTCGGGCCAGACCAGCAGGTCGAGCTCCTGCCCGGCCAGCTCGCGCGTGGCGTCGACGTGCTGCTGCAGGATCTCCCCCGGCGTGTAGGGGGCGAGCAGACCGGCCTCGCTGTCGCCCTGCACGGCGCCCACCCGCAGGCTGCCGGACTGCTCGATCGGGAAGGCGGGGATCGCGACCAGCAGGATGACCGCGATGGCGCCGAAGGTGAGCCGGCGGCGCAGCATCGTGCGGTGGTGCAGCACGAGCTGCACGAGCAGCGCCGAGACGGCGGCGAGCAGGAAGGTGAGGCCGGTGAGGCCGACCCAGCTGGTGGTGTCGGCGAGCGGGCTCGAGGCCTGCGAGTGCGCGAGCCTGCCCCAGGCGAAGCCGCCCCACGGCACGGTCGAGGCGAGCGACTCCCGCAGCGTCCAGAGGCCGCCGAGCAGCAGCGGCAGCAGGGCGAAGGAGCCGACGGAGCCGGGCATCCGCGCCTCGCCCCAGCGCCACGCGAGCGCCAGCAGCATGCCGCCGAGGCCCCACCAGACCGCCATCCAGGCGGTGAGCGCCAGCAGCGGGATGGGGCCGAGGTAGACGGTGATCCACTGGATGTGGAGCACGAAGAACAGCGCCCCGGTGGTGAACCCGAGCGCGAAGGCGCTGCCGAGCGTGCGCCCGCGCAGCGACACGAGCGAGAGGGCCACGGCGGGCACGATGAGCGGCCACCAGTCGAAGGGCTGGAAGGCGAAGGGCATGATCGCCCCCGCCAGGATCGCCGCCGCCCACGCGTAGGGGGTCGGCAGCGGCTGCCGCGCCCTGGTGCGCTTGGTGCGCGGCTTGATGCCCGCCCCGCTCAGCGGGTTGCTCGCCAGGCTCACGGCATCGACCCCACGGCGTCCGCGACGATCACAGCGCCGACCCCGAGGCCTCGACGACGCCGCGGCGGATGCGCTCCACGGCATCGCGGGCGGTGCGGGAGAGCCGCTTCGGCGCGACGTGCTCGATCTGCTCGAGCACGTCGATGGTCTGCTTCGTCCAGCGCACGAAGTCGCCGGCGGCGAGCTCGGTGTCGCGCAGCACCCCGTCGAGCGGGTAGCCGCGCGCCCAGCGGTGCATCGCGAGCGTCAGCCCCGTCTGCAGCTGCTCGCTGCCCGGCAGCCGGTGCTCCTGCTCGAGGTCGTCGAGCCGTGCCCACAGCGACTGGGTCGCGTGCAGCGCGTCGAGGAACGCGCCCTTGGGCAGCATCCGCTCCGGCAGCATGCCGTCGTCGCGCCTGCCCTCGAAGACGAGCGCGCACGCGAGCGCCGCGAGCGCTGGCGCGTCGAGCCCGTTCCACAGGCCCTGCCGGATGCTCTCGGCCACCAGCAGGTCGCGCTCGCCGTAGATGCGCCGCAGCACGTCGCCTGCCGGCGTGACCCGCGTGCCGTCCTCGGCCTCCTCGACGTAGTCGAGGGCGCGCAGGATCTCGCTGATGCGATCGAACCGCTCGGCGATCTCGCCCGTGCGCCGCGCGATCTGCCGCTCGGACTTCTCGACGTCGCGCTGCAGCCGCCAGTAGCGCTCGCCCCAGCGCGCGTGCGACTCGCGCTCGGGGCACGCGTGGCAGGGGTGCTGCTTCATGCGGCGTCGGAGGCTCTGCAGCGACCGCTGGATGCGGTCGTGCTCGCCGTGGCCGAGGTTCTTGCGCTGCGCCTCGCGCTCGAGGTCGCTCAGCTCGCGGCGCAGCGCCGCGTACTCCGGGAAGTCGCCCAGGTGGCACGTCATCGACTCCTCGTAGCCGGCGAGGCTCGCGCGCTGGTCGACGACCCGGCGCGCGAGCTGCACGACCGAGCGGTCGGCCTGGAACTGCGCGAACGAGGTCTCGAGCACCTCGCGGGTGCCCGGCACGCCGAGCCTGTCGATGAGGTTGACGGCCATGTTGTACGTGGGCTTGAAGCTCGAGTGCAGCGGGTAGGTGCGGCGGGAGGCGAGCGAGGCGACCTCCACGGGCTGCAGCTTGCCGCTCCAGATGACGACGGCATGGCCCTCGGTGTCGATGCCGCGGCGGCCGGCGCGGCCGGTGAGCTGGGTGTACTCCCCCGGCGTGATGCGCACCCGTGCCTCGCCGTTGAACTTCTCCAGCTGCTCGAGCACGACGGTGCGGGCCGGCATGTTGATGCCGAGCGCGAGCGTCTCGGTCGCGAAGACGACCTTCAGCAGGCGGGCGCGGAAGAGCTCCTCCACGACCTCCTTGAAGACCGGCAGCAGGCCGGCGTGGTGCGCCGCGATGCCGCGCTCGAGCCCGTCGAGCCAGTCGTAGTAGCCCAGCACCCCCAGGTCGGCGTCGTCGAGCAGCCGCGTGCGCTCGTCGACGATCGCGCGGATCTCCGCCCTGTCCTCCGGGGTGGTGAGCCGCACCCCGCCGTCCACGACCTGCCGCACGGCGGCGTCGCATCCGGCCCGGGAGAAGATGAAGTCGATCGCCGGCAGCATCTCGCGCCGGTCGAGCTGCTCGATGAGCGCGACCCGGTCGACGCGCGCCGGCCCGCCGGAGCGCCACGGCTGGAAGTCGCGCTGGCGCCCCTTGCGGGGCGCGTCGCGCGAGCGATGCCGGTTGTGGCCGCCGCGGTCGCGGTGCCCGTGCGCGGCCGACGCGGCCAGGTCGGTGCCGCGCGCGAGCTCCTGCAGCTCGCGGCTCGGCCGGTGGGTGTCCTCCCCCGCCTTCGAGTCGAAGAGGTCGACGAAGCGGCCCCGGATGTGCACGTGGGCGTCGAGCGGCACCGGCCGGTGCTCGGAGACGATCACGCGCGTGTCGCCGCGCACCGCGTCGAGCCAGGCGCCGAACTCCTCGGCGTTCGAGACGGTCGCCGAGAGCGAGACCATCCGCACGTGCCGCGGCAGGTGGATGATGACCTCCTCCCACACCGCCCCGCGGAACCGGTCTGCGAGGTAGTGCACCTCATCCATCACCACGTACTCGAGCTGCGTCAGGTCGCGGCCCTCGTAGAGCATGTTGCGCAGCACCTCGGTCGTCATCACGACGATGCGGGCGTCGCCGTTGATCGAGGTGTCGCCGGTGAGGAGCCCGACGGATGCGCTGCCGTAGACCTCGGTGAGCTCGCGGTGCTTCTGGTTCGAGAGCGCCTTCATGGGCGTCGTGTAGAAGACGCGGCCCGTCGGCGCCTCCATCGTGAGGTGGATGGCGAACTCGGCGACGACGGTCTTGCCGGCACCCGTGGGTGCGGCGACGAGCACGCTCGAGCCCTCCTCGATCGCCTCGCAGGCCTCGCGCTGGAAGGGGTCGAGCCCGAAGGGCATGGCCCGCGCGAAGGCGTCGGTCGCGATCGTCACCGGTGCATCCCGCTCATGCCTCAACCCTGGCAGACTCGCGCTTCGCGCGGCGACGGTCGACGAGCAGCGCGATGCCGGTGGCGGCGAAGTAGAGCACCACCATCGGCACCGAGATGATGAACATGCTCCAGACGTCGCCGGCGGGGGTGACGAAGGCGCCGAACAGGGTCGCGGTGAGCACGGCCCAGCGCCATGCGCCCAGGATCGCCTTGCCGGTGACGACGCTCGCGAGGTTCAGGAAGACCACGACCACCGGCAGCGTGTAGGCGACACCGGCGGCGAAGACGAGCTTGAGCGAGAAGTCCCAGTAGTCGGTGGCGCCCAGGAAGGCGGTGAAGCCGTCCGGCGTGAAGCCGACGAAGAGCCGGATGATGCGGGGCAGCACGAACCAGCCGGTGGCGCAGCCGGCGACGAACAGCGGCACGGCTGCGGCGATGAAGCCGAAGACGTAGCGGCGCTCGATGGTGCGCAGCGCCGGCACGATGAACGCGAGCAGCTGCCAGATCCAGATCGGGCTCGAGATGATGAGGCCGAGCAGGAAGCCGATGCGCATCTGCACGTCGAAGGCCTGCGTGATGTTGGTGATGTTGAGCTCGACGTCGAGCCCAGAGGCCTGCAGCTCCTCGAGCGGCGCGCTCAGCAGCCGCAGCAGCGGCTCGGCGAGGAAGAAGCCGCCGATCGCGGCGAGCACGATCGCGGCGCCGGAGATGTAGAAGCGGCGCTTGAACTCGCGCAGGTGCGCGGCCAGCTTCATCCGGCCCTGGGGGTCAGCCGTGCGCCCCTTGCGGGCCATCGGCTACTTCCGGTCGGTGCTGGAGGTCGAGTCGTCGGTGCCCTGGGCGGTCGTCTCGTCGCCGTCGCCCTTGACTTCCTTCTTCAGGATGTTGACCGACTGGCCGAGGCTGCGCGCGAGCGCCGGCAGCTTCGTCGCGCCGAACACGAGCACGACGATGATGAGGATGATCCACCAATGCGATGCCGCATTGCCAAAGAATCCACCCATGATCGCCCCTCGCCCTGTCTCGGTCGTCACCCATCCTACCGCGCTCGCGGCGGGGCGGGATCGTCACTCCCCGCTGGAGGCCCCGACCTCGTGGTGCGCCTCGCCGAGCGCCTCCACGGCGAAGCGGTGCATCGCCCGCCGCAGGCTCGCCGGCGCCACGATCTCGGCGTCGCCGCCGCACGCGGCGACCGCGCGCAGCACGCTCGCCTCGCTCCAGACCTCGATGTCGAGCCGCACGCGCTCGCCGTCCACCGAGACGGGCTCGGAGGCCGCGTAGTCGGCGAGCAGCGCGGCGGCGGCGCGGGTGGCGACCACCTGCGCGGTGCCGGCGACCGTGCGCTCCCGCTCGGGCAGCGCATCAGGCCAGGCATCCCCTGTCGCCTCGATGCGCTCGATGCGGTCGAGCCGGAAGGTGCGCATGCCGTGCTTGTCGAGGTCGGCGCCCTCGACGAAGACCTGGCCCTCGTTGAGGTCGAGCTTGAGCGGCGCGACGCGGCGGCGCGCGGATGCCTCGCCGAGCTTGCGATAGTCGATCGCGAGCACGCGGCGATCGCGGATGGCGTCGCGGATGATCTGCGCGGCGTGCGGCACGGCGAGCGCGTCGACGGCCACGGTGTCGGCGCCCTGCGAGGCCGCCCTGCGCAGCTTGTCGCGCAGCGCGGCGACGCGCTCGGGGGCGGCGCCGGTGTAGCCGGAGACGAGCGTGAGGCCGGCGATGAGCGCGCTCGCCTCGCGCGGCGACAGGCGCACCGTCTCGTCCTCGAAGGCGGGCCGCATGGTCACGGAGATGACGTCGTGCTGCTCGAACGCGTCGAAGTCGATGTCGAAGCGGATGAAGTCGCCGGCGCCGTCGGGCACCCCGGCCATGAAGACGCGCTCCACGGCCTCCCGGATGCGCTGCTCGGGCACGCCGAAGTGCGCGGCAGCCTCCTGCACGGTGACCGAGCCGGAGGCCGTGACGTACTGGATGAGCGAGAGCAGCAGGCCGATGCCGCGCTCGATGCGGCTGGCGCTCACGATGCCGGCTCCTCGCGGTGCTCGGCGTGCGCGTCGCGGATGCGCTGCAGGCGCTGGCGCACGAGCTCGCGCTGCTCGGCGGGCCAGGCGATGGCGACGTCGGAGCCGAAGCCCGTGAACTCGTCGGCGATCAGGTGCCGGTCGGCGTGATGGACCACGAGCAGGCCGTCCTCCTCGGTCGTGCCGCGCCGGTGCCGCAGCCGGATGTCGGCGTCGCTGCCGGGCAGCGCGTGCACGCCCACCGAGGCGCTCGCCCAGATCTGCTCGAGCTTGGCGAGCGCGGCGGAGGCGGCATCGGCGGGCACCTCGAAGGGCTGCCTCGCCGCGCGGTCCCGCACCGGCGAGACGATGCGCTGCATGAGGAAGGTGCGCGAGTCCTCGGCGCCCACGTCGTGGCCGACGAGCATCCAGCGGCCGCGGAACAGCACCGTCGCCCAGGGCTGCACCGTGCGGCTGCGGGCCATGCGCTCGCCGGGCTTGAGGTAGTCGAAGACCACCTCCCGCCGCCGGTCGGCGGCGCGCTTGAGGGCCTGGAACGCGCTCTCGCGGGCGCGCTGTCGCGGCTGCAGGATCGTCGCCGTCGCGGGCCCGGCACCGTCGCCGGAGGGCTCGCTCGTGCGGCCAGGGGTGCGCTCGAGCGGCAGGCCGCCGCGGAACTCGGGGTCGGCGCGCAGCTTGAGCGCCGCGCGCTGCGACTCCTCGGTGAGGCCGCCCTCGTGCCACACGCGCAGGGCCAGGTCGAGCAGGTCGCGCTCCTCGGCGTCGAACTGCAGCTCGGCGGGCGAGCCCAGCACGCCGTCGAGCACGCGGTAGCGGGCCTCCTGGTTGCTGTCGTCGCCCGGCGGCTGCACGACGTCGATGACGATGCCGTGGTCGCGCAGCGCATCCTTGTCGCGCTCGAACATGCGCTCGAGCGCGTCGCCGACGGCCTGCCCCTGGTAGCCGGCGACACGGGTGAAGAGCTCCTGCTTCGTGAAGCCGACGCTCGTGTCGACGAGCGCCAGCAGCAGCGAGAACTGCCGCTCCTCGGCCTCGATGCGGCTCATCAGCCGGCTGCGGGCTCGACCCGGTCGAGGATGTCGATCACGAACAGGAGGTGGTCGCCCTCCTGGATCGACGCCGGGCGCGTCGCCGGATCGGCGTAGCCGAGCTCCTGCGGGATCGAGACCACGACCTGGCTGCCGATGGGCTGCCCGACGACCGCGTCGACGAAGCCGGGGATGAGGCTCGCGTCGTCGATCGTCATCGCCGTCGGGGTGCCGCGCTCCCAGGAGGAGTCGAACACCTCCTCGGTCTCCCACACGATGCCGGTGTAGTGCAGCAGCATGCTGTCGCCCTCGGCCACGGGCTCGCCCGTGCCCTCGATGCTCTGCATGACGGTGAGCTCCTCCGGCGCCGGGCTGCCGGGGAAGGTGACGCCCGGCGTGCCGTCGGTCGCGAGCGTGACGGCCGGCATGCCCTGCTGGCCGGGGCGGGCGTTGCCCTCGGCGCGGCCCGGGTGGGTGCCGGTGACGTCGAGCACCACGACCGCCGTGTCGGTGGGGGTGATGTCGAGCTGGGGCGAGGCGGCGCCGGGGCCGAACAGGCTGTCGATCGTCGTCGTCAGCACGATGCTCGAGCCCGGTGCGGCGCAGGTGACGGCCTGGCCGAGCGAGGAGTCGCCGCCGGCGGCCAGGCGCAGCGGCTCCGCGGCGGGCGCCTGCGCGCCCGGCGTCTCGTACGAGCTGGTGATGACGTCGCCGGTCTTGCCGGAGTAGACCACGTAGTCGGCGTCGACCACGTCGCCCTCGCCCACGCGCTGCCCCTCGCCGCCCGTGTGCGTCGCCTGGTCGCCCTCGCTCACGAGCGGCATCTCGAACTCGGCCGTCGGCACGCCGTCGGTGCGCTCGACCTGCACCTGGCCGGAGGCCGCGCCGTCGGGCAGCGGCGGCAAGCAGCCGTCGAGGCTGCCCGCGGGCGCCTGGCAGGCGGTGAGGCCGGCCGCGGCGACGAGCAGCGCGGCGATCGTGAGGGGGCGTGTGCGCACAGCGATGCCTTTCGGGGGTCGGGGGTCGGCTCAGTCTACCTGCGCGGCCGAGTCGGCCGAGTCGGCGTGCGCCGGGTCTGCGGTCGGGGCCACGGGCTCGCCCGCGACCCCTGCGGAGGTGCCCGCCGCGATGGCGGCCGCCTGGCGCTGCGCGTCGCGGCGGGCGCGGCGGGCGCGCTTGTCGCTCGGGGCCCGATCGCCGACCGCGCCGGGCGTCCACGCCTCGATGTCGGCCTCCGCGAAGTCGGCCTTGGCGGCGCGTCGACGGAAGCTCGGCAGCTCGACGCCGTCGGCGACGCGCCTGGCCGTCATGAGGAAGCCGGTGTGGGCGACCATCCGGTGGTCGGGGCGCACGGCGAGGCCCTCGACGTGCCAGCCGCGCACGAGCGTCTCGCTCGAGACCGGCGCGGTGAAGCGGCCGTCGGCACGGATGGCCTCGACGGTGCGGGAGAGCTGCGTGACCGTGGCGACGTAGCAGAGCACGAGGCCGCCGGGCCGCAGCGCCAGCGCGGTGGCGTCGACGCACTCCCAGGGGGCGAGCATGTCGAGCAGCACGCGGTCGGCCTCGCCGTCGGCGACGTGCTCGCCGAGCTCGTCGGCGAGGTCGCCCAGCACGGTCTGCCAGTTCGCGGGCCGCTCGCCGAAGAAGCCGGTGACGTTCGCCTCCGCGACATCGCGGAACTCCTCGCGGCGCTCGAAGGAGACGAGCCGGCCGGTGCCGTGCAGCGCCCGCAGCAGCCAGAGCGACAGGGCACCAGAGCCGACGCCGGCCTCGACGATGGTGAGGTCGGGGTGGATGTCGGCGAAGCCGACGATGTGGGAGGCGTCCTTCGGGTAGATGATGGCGGCGCCGCGCGGCATCGACATCACGTAGTCCTGCAGCAGCGGGCGGATGGCGAGGTACTCCGACTCGCCCACGGAGACCAGCGAGCCGTCGTCGAGGCCGACGAAGTCGGCGTGCGGCAGCGCGCCGTGCTGGGTGCCGAACTGCTTCCCCTCGGCGAGCACGATCGTGTACCTGCGCTGCTTGGGGCCGGTCAGCTGCACCACGTCGCCCCACTGGAAGGGGCCGCTCCTGCCCATCACGCGGGCACCTCGACCGTCGCCGCGAGATCGGCGACCGTGCGGCCGGTGAGGCTGGGCCAGTGCACGATGCCCGGCAGCTGCGAGACGTCGACCGCGTGCGGCACGCCGATCGTCGTGAGGCCCGCGGCGAGCGCGCTGCGCGCGCCGTTGAGGGAATCCTCGATCGCGACCGAGCGCGCCGCGTCGGCCCCGAGCATCCGCAGCGCCTGCAGGTAGGGCTCCGGATGCGGCTTGCCGCGCGTGCACTCGTCGCCCGCGACCGTGACGGCGAAGGGCGGGCGGCCCAGGCGCTCGGTGAGGGCCGCCTCGACGCGGTCGACGATCTCGCGCGTCGACATCGTGACGAGCGCGACCGGCACGCGGGCGTCCAGCAGCGCGCGCAGCAGCTCGATGGCGCCGGGCCGGGCCGGGAGCTCGTCGCCGATGGCGGAGAGCACCTCGCCCACCAGGCGCGCCACGATGGCGTCCTCCTCCATCGGCACGCCCTTCGCGATGAACGAGCGCGCGCCATCCCACAGGTCGACGCCCACGAGCGCCTCTGCCTCGGCGCTGCCCCAGGGGATGCCGTGCTCCGCCGCCAGCCGGGCCTCGGCGGCCATCCACTGCGGCTCGGTGTCGATCAGGGTGCCGTCCATGTCGAACAGGACGGCGTCGGGGGCGGGTGAGGTCACCGCGCAAGCCTAATGCGCAAGCGTAGAGTGGACGTTCGACGCGAGGAGGTGCCGGGCGTGGCACGAGGACCCATCGAGGGTCGCATCATGGTCGTGGCCTTCGAGGGCTGGACCGATGCGGGCGATGCCGCCAGTGGTGCGGTGCGGAAGCTGATCGAGGCATGCGAGCTCGAGGCGTTCGACGAGATCGAGCCCGAGGACTTCGTCGACTTCGCGCTCCACCGACCGGTGATCCGCACGCTCGACGACGGCACCCGCGCGCTGCAGTGGCCGGCGACGATCGCCTACGCCCCCACGCGCCCCTCCGGCAGGACCTCGCTGGCCCAGGACGCGGGGCTCGACGTCTCCTCGGGCAACGAGGGCGAGCTGTTCGCGCTCGTGGGCGCCGAGCCGAGCCGCAACTGGACGGCGTTCGCCGCCGAGTTCCTCGAGATCGCGCGCGGCTGCGAGGTCGACGCGATCGTGTTCGTCGGCTCGATGCTCGCCGACGTGCCGCACACGCGGCCCATCGCGACCTCTGTCTCGAGCGAGAGCGCCGAGCTGCAGGCGCGGCTGGGCGTGCTCGAGAGCGAGTACGAGGGCCCGACGGGCATCATGTCGGTGCTCGGCCTGCTCGCGCGGGAGGCCGGCATCGCGACCGCCTCGCTGTGGGCCTCTGTGCCCCACTACGTGCACAACGCGGCGGCGCCCAAGGCCGTCGTGGCGCTGCTCGACCGGCTCTCGGAGATGCTCGACGTCACCATCCCGCTGGGCGACCTGCCCGAGCAGGCGGGCGAGTGGGAGCGCGGCATCGACGAGATCACCGAGCGGGACGACGACATGCGCGCCTACATCGGCAAGCTCGAGGAGCAGCGCGATGCCGTCGAGAGCCCGGAGGCGAGCGGCGAGGCGATCGCGCACGAGTTCGAGCGCTTCCTGCGCGACCAGGGCCCCAAGCCGTGGCAGGGCGGCGGCCAGGCGCCGCCCTCCGCCCCGCGGCGCGACGACGAGCCGGACGAGGACGCCCCGCCCGTCTGAGCCTCAGCGGGCGGCGACGCTCCGCAGATCGATGCCCAGCAGCGCATCGATCGCGGCGAGGCTGCCCTCGTCGGCCGGCGCGCGCTGGATGAACGCGTCGACCGCCTGCAGGGCCGCCGGCGTGTTGAGGTCGTCGGCGAGCGTCACCCGCAGCCACGGCACGATCGACTCGGCCAGCGAGGGGTCGTCGTCGGGCGTCGCCGACCACGCGAGCCAGCGGTCGAGGCGCTGCTCGGCGGCCTCGAGCTCGCCGTCGCGCCACTCCCAGTCCTGCCGCCAGTGGTGGTCGAGCAGCGCGAGCCGCAGGGCTGCCGGCCTCGCGCCCCGCTCGAGCAGCCGCGAGACGAGCACGAGGTTGCCGAGCGACTTCGACATCTTCTCGCCCGCGTAGGCGACCAGCCCGGCGTTCAGGCGCGTCTGGCTGAACAGCGGGGCGCCCAGCGCGATGGCGTGGTGCCCCTGCAGCTCCTGGTGCGGGAAGCGCAGGTCGCGCCCGCCGGCGGCGACCGTGAAGGGCGCGCCCAGCTCCTCCATGGCGATCACGGTGCACTCGACGTGCCAGCCCGGGCGGCCGCGGCCCACCGGAGAATCCCAGGCGGGCTCCCCCGGCCGCTCCGCGCGCCACAGCAGCGGGTCGAGCGGCGAGCGCTTGCCGGGCCGGTCGGGGTCGCCGCCGAACTCGCGCGTGAGCGCGACCATCTCCGCTTCGTCGGTGCGGCTGCCCTCGCCCACCCGGAACCGGCGGGCGCGCGTGGTGTCGAACAGCACGTCCTCGCCCGTCGCGCCCTCGCCCTCCGGGGCCGCGAGCCGGTACGCGTCACCGGAGTCGAGCATCCGCCGCACGCCCGCCGCGATCGGCGCGATCCGCTCGGTCACGGCCACCCAGCGGTCGGGCGGCAGGATGCGCAGCGCAGCCATGTCGTCGCGGAACAGCTGCTGCTGCCGCTCGGCCAGCTCGCGCCAGTCGACGCCGTCGCGCCGCGCCCGCTCGAGCAGCGGGTCGTCGACGTCGGTCGAGTTCATCGCCGTGCGCACCTCGATGCCGGCGTCGAGCCACACGCGCGTGAGCGTGTCGAAGGCGAGGTAGGTGAACGCATGCCCGAGGTGGGTCGCGTCGTAGGGCGTGATGCCGCACGTGTACATGGATGCGGTGGGCCCGGCCGGTACGGTCGCGCGCGCGTCGGTGCGCACGTCGTGCACGCTCGGCAGCGGGCCGTCCCCGTGGCCCATCGCCTCGAGCGAGGGCACCGCCGCGCGCTCCCAGCTGCGCATCAGAGGGCCTCGATCCAGCCGGCGCCGAGCGCGATGAGCAGGGCCGTGCCGAGCACGATGCGGTACACGACGAAGGGCAGGAAGCTGCGGCGCGAGATCCAGTCCATCAGCCACTTGATGACGCCGATGCCGACCACGAAGGCGACGAGGGTCGCGACGATCGTCGGGCCCCAGCCGAGGCCGATCGAGGTCGGCTCGCTGACGGCCTGGATGGTCTCGTAGATGCCGGCGCCGAAGACGGCGGGCACGGCGAGGAAGAAGGCGTACTTGGCGGCCGCGGGGCGCTCGTAGCCGAGCGTGCGGCCCATCGTCACCGTCGCCCCGGAGCGCGAGACGCCCGGGATGAGCGAGAGCACCTGCGCGAGCCCGATCAGCAGCCCGTGGCGGTAGGTGGTCGTCTCGAGCGTGTGCACGCGCCGGCCGAGCATGTCGGCGATGCCGAGGATGATGCCGAAGACGATGAGCACCGTCGCGGTGATCCAGAGGCTGCGCCACTGGTCGCGGATGAGGTCCTGGAACAGCACGCCGGCGATCACGATCGGGATCGTGCCGATGATGACCAGCCAGCCCATCTTGACGTCGGGGTCGCTGCGGTCGGTCCTGCCCGAGAACTGCTGGAACCACTTGCCGATGATGCGGGTGATGTCCTTCCAGAAGAAGATCACCACCGCGAGCTCCGTGCCGATCTGGGTGATGGCGGTGAAGGTGGCGCCCGGATCCTCCGCGCCGGGCAGGAAGAGCCCGGCGATGCGCAGGTGGGCGCTGGAGGAGATGGGCAGGAACTCGGTGGCGCCCTGCAGGGCGCCGAGGACGATCGCGATCAGCCAGTCCATGGGTCTCCTAGTACGTCAGCAGGAGGTCTTCGAGCACGTCGGTGCCGAACTCGAGGGCGTCGAGCGGCACGCGCTCGTCGACGCCGTGGAACATCGCCGCGAAGTCGAGCTCCGGCGTGAGCCGCAGCGGCGCGAAGCCGTAGCCGGCGATGCCGAGCTCCGAGAGCGACTTGTTGTCGGTGCCGCCCGAGAGCATGTAGGGCAGCACCGGCGCACCCGGGTCGTGGCGGTCGATCGCGGCGGCCATGGCCTCGACCAGGGCGCCGCCGAAGGGCTGCTCGAGCCCCACGTCGCCGTGCACGAGCTCGATCTCGATCTCGTCGCCGACGAGCTCGCGGATGGCGTCGATCGCCTCGCGCTCGCGGCCCGGCAGCGGGCGCACGTCGATGCGCGCCTCCGCCACCGAGGGGATGACGTTGTGCTTGTAGCCGGCCTCCAGCTGCGTGGGGTTGGCGGTGTGCCGCAGGCTCGAGCGCAGGAAGCGGGCGACCGTGCCCGTCCGCTCCGCCACCGCATCCGGGTCGTCCGCGGGCATGTCGAGCAGCTCGGCGATGCGCGCGATGAGCTCGCGCGTCGTCTCGGTGTAGACCACCGGGAACTCGTGCGCCCCGACGGTCGCCACGGCGCGGGCGAGCTTCGTGACGGCGTTGTCGCGCATGTGCTGCGAGCCGTGCGCGGCAGTGCCGCGGGCGCGCAGCAGGATCCACTGCAGCGCCTTCTCGGCCGTCTGCAGCAGGTAGGCGCGCTGCCCGGCGATCTCGATCGAGTAGCCGCCCACCTCGCTGATCGCCTCGGTGGCGCCGGCGAAGAGCTCCGGGTGGTTGCGCACCAGGAACTGCGAGCCGTAGGCGCCGCCGGCCTCCTCGTCGGCGAAGAAGGCGATCACCAGCCCGCGGCGCGGCTTCCTGCCGCTCGCGAGGATGCGCTCGAGCGCGGCCAGGATCATGGCGTCCATCTGCTTCATGTCGACCGCTCCCCTGCCCCACAGCAGGCCGTCGCGGATCTCGCCCGCGAAGGGGTCGACGCTCCACTCGCTCGCGTCGGCGGGCACGACGTCGAGGTGCCCGTGCACGACCAGCAGCGGCAGCGACGGGTCCTCGCCGGCGACGCGGGCGACGACGCTCGCGCGGCCGGGCGCCGCCTCGAAGGTCTCGCTCTGCACGCCCATGGCGGTGAGCACACCGGTGACGTATGCCGCCGCATCCGCCTCGCCGTTCGAGCGGCCGCCGCCCCAGTTCTGGGTGTCGATGCGGATGAGGTCCCTGGCGATGTGCGCAGTTCTGGTCAGGCGGTCGGTCACCAGGCAAGGCTAGTCCGTCGGGCCCCTGCCGCTCGCCGCCGGCAGGGCGCGCGCGTGGTCGTCGAGGGCGCAGGGTCCGTGGTAATGTCTTCTCTTGGTCCACCAAGTGGTCCGACACCTTGCGCGGGTGGCGGAAATGGCAGACGCGCTAGCTTGAGGTGCTAGTGCCCGTATTAGGGCGTGGGGGTTCAAGTCCCCCCTCGCGCACGTGAACGAGATGGCCCCCGACCCGGGATGCAGTTCCCGGGTCGGGGGCCATCCGCGTCTCATCTGCGCCGTCGCCAGCGGCGCCGCTCGCGCCCCGATGCCCTCCGGCGCTCCTGCTCGTCCTCGAGCGCCTTCGCGCGTGCTGCCTCGATCCGTGCTGCCCGTCGCGCGGCCCATGCGGTCGTCGTCGCATCGACGTCGCGCGGCATGGTGATCAGCGGCGGCCCGGCCGGCAGCTGGTAGCGAGCGCTGATCACGCGCTGGTTGAACGCCTCGGTCTCGTGTCGCACGGCCGCCTCGGTCGGCAGCCGGTCGAGCTGGTCGTCCAGCGCGGCGTCGTCCTTCCGCAGCTGGATGGACGGCGGCAGGGGCGGCTGGAACCCCTCACGCTGCATGAGGCTCTTCAGCCACCACTCGGGATCGTGGTGGTCGGAGAGGTCGAGCGGCCGGCCGCTGCCGGGCAGGTCGTCGAACTCGCCGCGATCGATGGCCCTGCGGATCTGGAGCTCGGCGAGCAGCGCGATCGCCACGTCGGCGTCGACGGCGAAGGCAGCGGGATCGCAGAACGCGGCGGGCAGCTCCTGCTCAGCCATGATCGCTCCGCACTCCCGGTTTCCAGTCACCTGTATTGTGACACGCAGTTGGCAAGCGGAAGAGGGCGGGATGCCGAAGCAGGTCGATCATCGTGCACGACGTGAAGCGCTCGCGCTCGCGCTGTGGCGCGTCGTCGACCGGCACGGCTGGTCCGGGGCGACCATGCGCGCGGTGGCGCGCGAGAGCGGGATCTCCCTCGGGCAGCTGCAGCACTACTTCCCGTCCCGCACGGCGATGCTGAGCTTCGCGATGGAGCACGCCGCCTCGCAGACGTCCCACCGGATCACGCGTCAGCTGGAGGCGCTGGATCGGCCGCCGCACCCTCGAGCGGTGCTGCGCGTCGTGCTCGCCGAGATGCTCCCGCTGGGAGCCGAGGCCCGTGCCACGAGCCGCATGCATGCCGCCTACGTGCTCGATGCGCTGCACGACGAGGCGCTGCGGGAGCTGGCAGGAGCCGAGCTGCGCCAGGGCCGCGCGATGGTCGAGCGCCTCATCCGGCAGGCGATCGCCGATGAGCAGATCGGGGCAGACCGCGACCCGGCTGTCGAGACGGATCTCCTCCTCGCCCTGACCGGGTTCACGCCATTGCTCGAGCTCGGTGTGATCGAGCCCGCGGCGGCGCTGGCAGCCATCGACGCGCATCTCGATCGCCTGTTCCCGGCCGCGTCCTGAACGCCGCCCGGGTTCCGGCGTGTGGGTGCCGCCTGGCACGGTGGTCTGCATGGCACTCCCCGCTGCAGACCGCGACGCGCTGTTCGCGTCGGCCGCCACGCCGATCCTGGCCATCGAGCGGCCCGGCAGGGCACCGGTCGCCGTGCCCGTCTGGCACGACGTCGACGACGACGGATGCGCGTGGATCCTGACGCCGGACGACTCGCTGAAGGCGCGGCTGCTGCGCGCATCCGGCCGGGCGACCCTCGTCGTCGACGAGCTCGAGCCCGAGGTGCGCTACGCCGCGGCGGAATGCGAGCTGGTGGATGAGCGGCCCGGCACGATGGAGGATGCCGAGCGCCTCGCGCGCAGGTACCTGCCGGAGGCGATGATCGAGGGCTACCTGGCGTTCCGCCGTGCGAGCATCGGCCCCACCGCGGTGTTCCGGCTGCGCCCGGTCGCGTGGCTGTCGGCCTCGATGGGCTGACGGCCAGGCTCGGGCGCTGCCTGCCGTGCGCTCAGGTGCACGGGCTAGCGTGTGCGCATGTCGTTCTTCAGCTCCATCCGCAGCGCGGGCTTCCGCCGCGGGCCCGCTCGCCTGCTGGCCGGCATCTGCGGCGGCATCGCCGCGAAGGTCGGCATCAACGTCTGGATCGTGCGCATCGTGCTGCTGCTGCTGTTCGCCCTGCCGGGCATCGGGTGGGGGCTCTACGCGGTGGTGTGGATCCTGACGCCCAACCAGTCGGGCTCCATCCCGCTCGAGCGGTGGCTCGGCCGCGGGCGGTAGCTCATGAGGCGAGCGTGAGGCTTCCCTCATGCTTCGCGCCGCCGCCCCGCGAGGCGCGCCCGAGCGGTGAGGTTCGACGGTCAAGCGCTCATGGCGAGCGCACGACCGGAGGGCGCATGACCAGCAGATCGAGGCTGCTGCTGCGCGAGGGCAGGCCGATGCTCGCGCTGCGCGCGCAGGTGCTGCGGCCGGGCGCGATGCTGCTGCTGGTGCTGATCGCGGTCGACGTCGCGCTGTTCGTCCTGCACCTGGCGCACACCCTGCTGGGGCTGGGCCTGTACGGCTCGTGGAGCCTCGCCGCGGACGGTGGCTGGGCAGAGGTCTACCAGTACCTCAAGTGGCTGTGGCTCGCGCTGCTCACCGGCGTGCTCGCCTGGCGCTGGCGCGAGTGGCGCTGGCTGCCGCTCACGGCCGGCTTCCTGTTCCTGCTCGACACGGATGCGCTGCGCACGCACGAGACCGCGGGTCGCGTCATCGGGCTGCTGCTGGCGCTGCTGCTGCTGGCGGGCGTCGTGCTCGACGTGGTCTTCGCGGCCACCATGACGGGCGCGGTGAAGGACACCTGGGGCGACCTGCTCGAGGACGGCGGCGAGCACCTGATCGCCTCGGTGCTCGTGTGGAGCATCGCGCGGCGCTGCCCGAGGAGCCGGCGGCGTGAGGCGTCGAGGCGGCCGCTCGCTCAGTCGCCGCCCGAGGGCCCGGTGTCGTCGCGCTTGCGCTCCCGCCGCAGCATGCTCGCCGGCACGACGGTCGCCGCCCCGAAGCGATCGTGCACGGCATCCATCGCGCGCTCCGCGCTCCCCCACGTCTCGGTGTCGTCCCACAGCAGCCCGTGGTCGGCGGCGCTCTGCACCGAGCTCGCGCGCACTCCCAGCAGCCGCACGGGCGGCAGCTGCCCCAGCTGCTCGAGCAGCGACCAGGCGGTCTCGACGATCACGCGCGTGACGTCGGTGGCCTCGGGCAGGGTGCGCGAGCGGGTGATGGTCCGGAAGTCGTGGAAGCGCACCGTGAGGGTCACCGTGCGCGCCTGCACGGCCGCATCGCGCAGCCGCCTGCCGACGCCGGTCGCGAGCCGCAGGATCTCGCCCTGCAGCTCGTCGCGGTCGGTGACGTCGCGGAAGAAGGTGTGGTTGTGGCCGAACGACTTCTCGTGCTCGCGCTCCGCGATCACGCGCGGGTCGCGGCCCCAGGCGAGGTCGGCGAGGTGGCGCCCGGTGGCCTCGCCGAACCAGGAGCTCAGCCGCTCTTCGCTCGTGTGCGCGACGTCGGCGATGGTGTGCAGGCCGTAGCGCGCGAGCCGCTCCTGCTGCTTCGGCCCGACCCCCCAGAGCGCCGAGACCGGCTGCGGGTGCAGGAAGCCGATCACCTGCTCGTCGGGCACGACCAGCATGCCGTCGGGCTTCGCGCGGGAGGAGGCGAGCTTCGCCACGTACTTCGTGCTCGCTGCGCCCACCGAGGCGACGAGGCCCGTCTCGGCGCTGATGCGCGCCCGCAGCGCGGGGCCGATGCGGTTCGCGCCGCCCGAGAGCCTGCGGAGCCCCGCGATGCCGACGAAGGCCTCGTCGATGCCGAGCCGCTCGACGTCGGGCGAGGTGTCGTCGAGGATGCCCATCACCTGCTTCGACAGCCGCGAGTAGAGCTGGAAGTCGGGGTCGAGGATCACTGCGTTCGGGCACAGCCGCAGCGCGCGCGCCATCGGCATCGCCGAGTGCACGCCGTACCTGCGCGCCTCGTACGTGGCCGCGGTGACCACCGAGCGCGAGGAGTCGTGGCCGATCACCACCGGCCTGCCGATCAGGTCGGGCCTGGCCAGCAGCGACGCGGAGGCGAAGAACGCATCGAGGTCGACGTGCAGAATCGTCGCGGTCGAGTCGTCGACCCCCGGGCCCGAGACCAGCCGGTTCGAGCCGTCCTGCTTGCTCACGCATCCATCGTCCCATGCGCCGCCCACATCCAGCCGGGGCACGGCAGGATGGGGGCATGCAGGACTCAGGCGCGCCGCACCCCGGCATGGAGCACCCGTACACGCGCTACGTCGCCCTCGGCGACAGCTTCACGGAGGGCGTCGGCGACGAGGAGCCCGAGCTGCCCAACGGCCTGCGCGGCTGGGCCGACAGGGTGGCGGAGGCGCTCGCCTCGAGCCGCCCCGACTTCCAGTACGCCAACCTCGCGATCCGCGGCAGGCTGCTGGGCCAGATCGAGCAGCAGCAGCTCGACCCGGCGATCGCGCTCGAGCCCGACCTCGTCACCATCTCGGCCGGCGGGAACGACCTGCTGCGGCCGGGCGGCGATCCCGACGCGCTCGCCGCGCGCCTCGACGTCATCGTCGGCAGGTTGCGCGCCGGCGGCGCAGAGGTCGTGCTGTTCAACGGGCCCGACATCGCCATGACGCCGGTGCTGCGCACCATCCGCGGCAAGGTCGGCATCTACAACGCCAACCTGTGGGGCGTGGCGGCCAGGCACGGCGCGGTGATGGCCGACATGTGGTCTGCCCGGCACCTGCAGCAGCCGCAGATGTGGGCGCCCGACCGCCTGCACTTCTCGCACTACGGCCATCACGCGATCGCGATGCTGGTGCTCGATGCGCTCGGCGTGCACCACGAGCTGACGGCGATGGAGCCTGAGCCCCTGCCCCACCGCACGCGGCAGCAGATGGCGGTCGAGAACCTGCACTGGGCGCGCGAGCACCTGGCGCCGTGGGTGGTGCGGCGGCTGCGGGGGCAGTCCTCCGGCGACACCGTCTCGCCCAAGCGGCCGGAGCCGGGCCCCGTGCTGCCCTTCGAGCACCACGACTAGTT
>BJUU01000021.1 GCA_007988785.1 Agrococcus baldri | reverse complement strand
CCTGCGTCCGCGCGCTCCTCGACCTATGGGGTGCGCGAAGGGGCCCCGCATCCGTGGGGATGCGGGGCCCGGCGCGTGCGGCGGTGCCTACTCGGCGGCGGCCGTCAGCGAGTCGACGTACTCCTGGTTCTCGCCGATCCAGGTCTCGACGATCTCGGGGTAGTCGCTGACCTCGGCGTCGCTGTTGAACATGGCGTTCTCGAGCGAGAAGAGCAGCTCCGAGTCCATCGTGAAGCTCGACAGCCACTCGTTCAGCTGCGGGAAGTCCGTGTCGAAGCCCGTGCGGGCGATCGAGTGGATGCCCTCAGCCTCGCCGAGCGTGCCCTCCGGGTCCTCGAGGTCGCGGATGGGGAACTCGTCGTACGCCCAGTGCGGGCGCCACAGCGTCACGGCGATGTTCTCGCCCGCGTCGATCGCGCCGCTCAGCTCAGCGAGCATCGCGGGCGTCGACGAGGTCTGGAACTCCATGCCCTCCAGGCCGTAGGTCGGGATGACCTGGTCCTGCGTGGCAGCGGTGAGGCCGGCGCCCGGCTCGATGCCGACGATGCGGTTGCCGAACTCGTCGGCGTGCTCGGCGAGCTCCTCGATCGACGTGATCGGGGCATCCTCGTTGACGGCCATCGTCAGCACGGCCTCGTCGTTCCACGAGCCCAGGTCGATGATGTCCTCGCCGTACTGGTTGAGGTACTCCTCGTGCGTCATCGGGAGCCAGGCGTCGAGGTTGACGTCGTAGTCGCCGCTCGCGACGGCAGCCCAGACGGGGCCGGCGTCGGCGTACTCGAGCTCGACGTCGTAGCCCTTCTCCTCCAGGATCGCCTCCCACAGGTAGGAGACGGCCTCGCCCTCGGGCCAGCCGTTGAAGACGCCGATGGTGAGCTCGGTCTGGTCCTCCCCGGTGGCGCCGCCCTCGGCGTCACCGCCGCCTGCCGAGCAGCCTGCGAGCGCGAGCGCGCCGACTGCGGCGACTGCTGCACCGCGGATGAATCGCTTGTTCATGCTGTGTCCTCTCTCGTTTCGTGTCATCTGTCCGTCAGCGGCCGCTGGGGGCGACCGCGTCAGTCTCTGTGGCGGCGGGGGCCGCCGCCGGGGCGGGCTGCGACTGCCGTGCTGCCGAGCTGCGCGCCCGGCGCTTCGCGATGGGGCTGTGCTGCTTGAGGCTGCCGAGCGCGTTCGTCATGCGGTCGAGCACGATCGCGAGGATCACGACCGACAGGCCCGCCTCGGTGCCGAGGCCGACGTCGATGCGCTGCAGCGCCTGCACGATCGGCTGGCCGAGGCCACCGGCGCCGACCATGGCGGCGATGACCACCATCGACAGCGACAGCATGATGATCTGGTTGACGCCCGTCATGATCGTCGGCAGCGCGAGCGGCAGCTGGATCTGCCGCAGGATGCGGCGGGGCGAGGCGCCGAAGGCGGTGCCCGCCTCGACGATCTCCGTGTTCACGCCGCGGATGCCGAGCTCGGTCAGGCGCACACCGGGCGCCATCGCGAACGCGATGGTGGCGATGATGCCGGGCACGACGCCGATGTTGAACAGGATGATCGCGGGGATCAGGTAGACGAATGCGGGCATCGTCTGCAGGAAGTCGAGCACCGGGCGAACGATGGTCGAGACCGTGTCGTTGCGCGCCGCCCAGATGCCGAGCGGGATCGCGATCAGCAGCGCGAGCAGGGCCGCGACGATCGTCAGCGCGAGCGTCGCCATGGCGTTCTCCCACTGGTTGACCATCACGATCACGAACAGTCCGACGACGGTGCCGATGCCCATCTTCCAGCCGCGGACGGCGAAGGCGAGCAGCGCCAGCACGATGATGATCACGAGCGACGGCGGCTCGATCAGCACGAACTCGACCGCGTCGTAGAGCGCCGAGACGATGGTCTTGATGATGTCGAACAGGATCTTCAGGTTCTCGGTGATCCAGTCGACACCGGCCTCGACCCAGTCGCCGAGCGGCAGGCGAAGGTCATCGAACATCGGGCACCTCCGTGGCGTCGAGCGTCTGGGTGACGAGCTGCGGGTCGAGCGCCGGCGGTATGTCGACGATGTTGAACTCGGACGTGTCGGTCGAGACGTTGCCGAGGGCAGCGAGCAGCAGCACGCGCGGCACGATGCCGAGCAGCCGGTCGTCGTCGCCGACCACCGCGATCGGCAGGCCGCTCGTGATCGCGAGCTCCGGCAGATCCGACAGGCTCGTCTCGGGGCTCACGCTCGGCACCGTCGTGTCGATCAGCGCGGCGAGGTCGTGCTGGCCCTTCTGGATGGCGCGCAGCACGTCGCGATCCTTGACCGCGCCCAGCACCTTGCGGCCCGGGCCGGTCACGAGCAGGCCGGAGATCTGCATGTCGCGCATCGTCTTCAGCGCGCCGCGCGGGCCGACCGTGACGGGCACGGCGGCGGCGGGCGGCTCCATCACGCTCGCGGCGGTGAGCACGCGGGTGCGGTCGACGTCCTGCACGAACTGGGCGACGTAGTCGTTCGCCGGGTCGGTGAGGATGTCCTCCGGCGTGCCGATCTGCACGATCCGGCCGTCGCGCATGACGGCGATGCGGTCGCCGAGGAACATGGCCTCGTTGAGGTCGTGCGTGATGAACACGATGGTCTTGCCGAGCTCTGCCTGCAGCTCGACGAGCTGCTCCTGCATCTCGCGGCGGATGAGCGGGTCGAGGGCGCTGAACGCCTCGTCCATCAGCAGCACGGGCGTGTCCGCGCACAGGGCGCGGGCGATGCCGACGCGCTGCTGCATGCCGCCGGAGAGCTCGCTCGGCAGCCGGTGCTCCCAGCCGTCGAGGCCCACGCGCCGCACGACGGCAGTCGCGAGCTCGAGGCGGCGGCTGCGCTCGACGCCCTGGATCTCGAGGCCGTAGGCGACGTTCTCGAGCACCGTGCGGTGGGGCAGCAGCGCGAAGTGCTGGAACACCATCGACACCTGCGAGCGGCGTACGGCGCGCAGCCGCTTCGCGTCGATGCCGGTGACCTGCTCGCCCTGGATGTCGACCGAGCCGGCGGTCGCCTCGAGCAGGCCGTTCAGCATGCGGATGAGGGTCGACTTGCCCGAGCCGGACAAGCCCATCACCACGAAGATCTCGCCCCGCTTGACCTCGAACGAGGCGTCGATCACGGCGGCCGTGCCGAGCTTGGCCACGTCCTCCCGGGTGGCGCCTTGGGCCAGCCGATCGCTGGCCTCTCGCGCGCGTCGTCCGAACACCTTGGTGAGGTGCTCGACGCGCACGACGGTGTCTCTGGCGACGGATCCGTCGCCGGTCGCGCGGGGTTCGCTCACGTTCGCTCCTGTCGCCCCGGTCAGGGGCTCTCAGTCGTGGACGGGTGCAGCCGCGCGGGCGGTCTTCGTCTGCCGTTCTCGCATGAGTCACCTCATTCGCGAAGCGGCACCATACGCTCGCCGACGGGGTCGTCGGCGGTCGCGTCCTAGTGGAAGCGGTCGGCCGAACCAGCTGACCGCTCCGTCCAGGCTAGCCACAGCCAAAACGAGGGATATGGATTTGCTCAGCGTGCAGGCGTGAAAAACCGCGGAATCACGCGGATGTCGCTCTCGGCGAACGCCGTGATCGTGACGCTTTCGTTATGGCATGGGGCACATTCGCGCCGATCTCACTGCCACCAGGGGCGCTCGCGCTGCGCCGCGCGGCGCTTCGCCTCGAGCTCTGCCATCTGCTCGTGGCGCTCGCCGATCTCGTGGATCGCCGAGACGCAGCGCTGCACGAGCCCATGCAGATCGTCGCACTCGTGGCGCTTCGCCGCGCCGATGATGATCGCCGCGCACGCCTCTGCATCGCCGGCGGCGTCATGGTGCCGGAAGTCGTCGAAGCCGGCGGCCAGGGCGGCCACCGGCAGCCGGTACGACTCGAGCGCGAAGGTCTTGCGGGCGATGCGCAGCGAGTCGGTCCAGCGCATGTCTGGCACCGGCAGGTGCGCGGCCTTCGCGGCCGCGCGCATGACGCCCTTGTCGAAGCCGGCGTTGTGGGCGACGTACACGTCGTCGCCGCCGAACTCGAGGATCAGCCGCTGCGCCTCGACCCAGTCGGGGGCGTCGAGCACCTGGTGCGCCTGGATGCCGTGGATCTTGACGTTCCACTCCCAGAACTCGTCGTAGGGGGCCGTCGGGCGGATGAGCGTCGCGAGGCGATCGACGATCAGGCCGTCCCGCACCTTCACGAGCCCCACCGCGCACGCCGATGCCGCGTTGCCGTTGGCGGTCTCGAAATCGATCGCGGTGAAGTCGAGCGCCATGCCGACCAGTCTCCCAGGCCGCGCCCACATCGCCGACCGGGCCCGCGCATCCGCCCGCCCGTCTCTGCCAGCATTGAGGCATGGCCAACCCCACGCTCGACGCCCTGCACGCCATCGACGCCACCGACCACGCGGGCGCGTGGGCGATCGTGCGCGAGGCAGAGCTCGTCGTGCCCGCCGTGGTCGAGAACCCGCGCGACCCGGGCAGCGGCAAGTTCCTGGTGCTGCCGCACAAGGACATGCAGCTGGTCGTCGCGTTCACCGCGACGAGCCGCATCGGCGGCTTCGCCACCCGCACGCGCAGGCACCTGAAGCTCACGGGCGCCGAGCTCGCGGCCGGCGTGCCCGCCGGGCACGCGATCGTGCTCGACCCCGGTCACGACGACGGGCGAGTGTTCCTGCCCGAGGTCATCGCCGCCGACGCGGCGCAGCAGTAGGCGGCCCGCGCTAGGTGCAGGCGCCGACCAGCTCGGTGCGGCTGACCGCGTTGCCGACCGCCTCGAGCGCCGTGGCGGCCGTGACGGTGCCCGTGTCGATGACGAGCTCGGTCGCGGGCGAGCGGCCGTAGGAGACGAAGGTCCAGACGTTCTCCTCCTGCGCCACCTCGAGCCAGTCGACCTGGCCGACCGAGATGCAGCGCTGGGTGGAGGGCGCGGGCTCCGGCATGCCGCAGCGCAGCGTGATCGCGCTCGGGTCGCCCCAGGCAGAGGTGCCCTGGCTCGTGGTGTCGCGCTGCTCGAGCGGGGCGGCGAGGCTCTCGTCGCCGATCTGCTCGGGCAGCGAGACGATCACCTCGGCGCAGCCCGGGTCGGCGGCCGCATCGGCCACCGGCAGCGACACGGCGCGGGCGCATCCGGTGAGGGCCAGCAGCGCGACAGCCGAGGCGACGAGGGGGAGGATGCGCACCCGACGAGCCTACCGGCGCGCCCGATCGGGCCGGGCCCGGCTACCGTTGCGCACATGGATGACGCCGACCCCACGCTGCACGAGGCGGGCGAGCTCGAGGCGCTGCGCCGCTTCCTGCCGCTGCTGCCGGCAGGCGCCGTCACCGAGCTCGGCCCCGGCGACGACGCGGCGGTGGTGCGCGCCCCCGACGGCCGCTTCGTCGTCACGACCGACACGATGCTCGAGGGCGCCGACTTCCGGCTCGGCTGGTCGAGCTGGCACGACCTGGGGTGGAAGGCCGTCGCCACCAACCTGATCGACGTCGCCGCGATGGGCGCCAGCCCCACCTCGCTCGTGGTGGCGCTCGCGGTCGCCTCCTCCACGCGCGTGTCGGCGCTCGAGGCCTTCGCGAGCGGCCTCGCCGACGCGGTCGCGGCCATGGCGCCCGACTGCGGCGTGGTCGGCGGCGACCTGGGCACCGCCCCGCACGCGACGGTGGCCGTCACCGCCTTCGGCGACCTCGGCGGACGCGCGCCGGTGCTGCGCTCGGGTGCGCGGCCGGCGGATGCGGTGTGGTGCGTCGGCGGTCTCGGCCTGGCCGCGACGGGGTTGCGGATGCTCTTCGCGCAGGCCCAGGACGAGGCGGCGGTGCCGGTCGCCTCCGCCGCCGAGCGCCTCCGCGCCGGAGCCGGCGGCCGCGCCGTCGCCGCGCAGCTGGCGCCCGTCACGCCCATCGCCGCCGGCGCGCTGCTGGCCGAGCTGGGGGCCACCGCGATGCTCGACGTCTCCGACGGCCTGGCGCTCGACGCGGCCAGGGTGGCCCGCGCATCCGGCGTGCGCATCGCGCTCGAGCGCGCGGGGGTGGAGGCGGCCGCCGCCGACGCGCTCGCGCTCGGCGCGAGCCTCGAGGCCGCGCTGCACGGCGGCGAGGACCACGCGCTGCTGTTCACGCTGCCCGCTGGCACGGCGCCGCCCGTCGAGCTCGCCGGCCACCCGGTGCACCGGCTGGGCACCGTCGAGCCGCTCGCCGAGGGGGAGCCGCCCGGCGTCACGCTCGACGACGGCCCCGTCGAGCCGCGCGGCTGGGACCCGTACCGGGCATCCGCCTGAGCCTGCGCATCCGCCGCGCGGCCGCCACCTGTCGGCCGGAGCCTCAGCGGTCGGCGAAGCTCCCGGTGGTCGCCAGGTAGTGCAGCGTCGTGTCGCCGTAGTCGCGCGTGCGATCGAGCTCGAGATCGCCCGGCGGCTCGAGCGGCCCGGCCTTGCGCGCACGCTCGACGACGACGGTCGCCGGGTGCGTGAGCAGCGGCGCGAGGTCGACGAGCACGGCCGTCAGCTCGTCGTCGGGCAGGTCGTAGGGCGGGTCGATGAAGACCAGGTCGAAGGTGCGCCCCGAGTGCTGCAGGAACGCCCGCGCCGCCACCTGCTCGACGAGCGCCCGCGCGGCGCCCGACTTCGCGACCGTCTCGGCGTTGCGCACCGCGACCTTCGCCGCGCCCCGATCGCGCTCGACCAGCACCACCGACTCGGCCCCGCGGCTCGCGGCCTCGAGCCCGAGCGCGCCGGATCCGGCGAACAGGTCGAGCACGCGCGCCCCATCGCACAGGCTGCGCGCGTCGAGGGCGCTGAAGATCGCCTCGCGCACCCGCTCCGAGGTCGGCCGCGTGCCCCGCACCGGCACGTGCAGGCGCGCGCCGCCGGCGAGGCCTCCGATGATCCGCGTCATGGCCACATCTTGACGCATCCCTCCTCCACAGCCGGCGAGCGGATGCGCGGCGCGCGTCACCGGCGCGGCCTACGCTGGTGAGGTGGCCACGAAGGAAGCGAGCGGCGCCGCCGTGCCAGGCGGCTTCGACCGCCCGGTCGAGCGCGTCGTCGGCAAGGCCGCCGCGGGCAAGCTCGAGCGCGCCTTCGGCATCGCGACGCTCGGCGACCTCGTCTGGCACCTGCCGCGCCGCTACGCCAAGCGCGGCGAGCTGACCGAGCTCGCGAGCCTCGTGCCCGGCGAGCACGTGACGGTGGTGGCGAAGGTCGCGACGGTCGAGACCCGCGACCTCTCGCGCGACGCGCGCGGGCGGCCGCGCACGCTCACGAGCATCACGATCACCGACGGCACGAGCGCGCTCGAGCTCGCGTTCTTCAACCAGGCGTGGCGCAAGGATGCGCTGCACCAGGGCGTGACGGCGCTGTTCTCGGGCACCGTCGGCGTCTACAAGGGCACCCGGCAGCTCGCGCACCCGGATGTCGAGCTGTTCGACGAGGACGAGGGCATCGACGCCGAGGAGTGGGCGAACCAGCCCGTGCCCATCTACCCGGCGACCGCGACGCTCGCGACCACCAAGATCCAGGCGCTCGTGGCGCAGGGGCTCGACGCGCTCGGCGAGGTGCCCGATCCGGTGCCGACGCAGGTGCGGGCGGCGAACGCGCTCATGCCGCTCGCCGAGGCGCTGCGCATGGCGCACCAGCCGAAGATCGAGCAGGATGCCTACCGCGCCCGCCACACGCTCGCGTGGCAGGAGGCGTTCCTGCTGCAGACCTACCTGCTGGCCACGCGCGACTGGTTCGACACCCTGCCGAGCCAGCCGAGGCATCCGGGAGCCCTGCTCGAGCGCTTCGACGCCGGCCTGCCGTGGCGGCTGACCGACGACCAGGCGGCCGCGGGCGAGGCGATCGCCGCCGATCTCGCGAGCGGCACCGCCATGCACCGGCTCGTGCAGGGCGAGGTGGGCTCCGGCAAGACCGTCGTCGCCACCCGCGCCATGCTCACGGTCGCCGAGTCGGGCGGGCAGGCGGCGCTGCTCGCGCCCACCGAGGTGCTCGCGGTGCAGCACCTGCGCTCGATCACCCGCTCGCTCGGGCCCGACCTGGCCGCCGAGCTGCAGCCCACCCTGCTGACGGGCCAGATGCCGGCCGCCGAGCGCAAGCGCGCCATGCTGCGCATCGCCGCCGGGCAGGCGCGCATCGTCGTCGGCACGCACGCGCTGCTGAGCGAGAAGACCTCCTTCGCCGAGCTCGCGCTCGTCGTCATCGACGAGCAGCACCGCTTCGGCGTCGCCCAGCGCGAGGCGCTGCGCTCGAAGGGCCTCCACCCGCACACGCTCGTGCTCACCGCCACCCCCATCCCGCGCACGATCGCGATGACGGCCTTCGGCGACCTCGACGTCTCGACGATCCGCTCGCTGCCGGCCGGCCGCAGCCCGATCCAGAGCTTCGTCGTCGACCGCGCCGCGCATCCGGGCGTGTTCCACCGCGTCTGGCAGCGCATGCACGAGGAGATCGAGGCCGGCCGCCAGGCCTTCGTCGTCTGCCCCGCCATCTCGCCCGGCAAGCTCGAGGGCATCGACGTGCACGCCACCGGCGCAGCCGGCGACGATGCGGGGGCGGATGCGTCGGCCGACGCCGTGCAGGCGGCCCCGGTCGACGACGTCACCACCACGCTCGAGCAGCTGCGGCGGTCGCCGGTCGGCGCGCACCGCATCGCGCCGCTGCACGGCGGCATGAGCACCGACGACAAGGACCGCACGATGCGGGCGTTCCGCGACGGCGAGATCGACGCGCTGGTGGCGACCACCGTCATCGAGGTGGGGGTCGACGTGCCGAACGCCACCATGATGGTGGTGCTCTCGGCCGACCGCTTCGGCGTCTCGCAGCTGCACCAGCTGCGCGGCCGGGTCGGCCGCGGCGAGCACGCGGGGCTGTGCATGCTCGTGACCTCGGCCGACGAGCTGAGCGATGCGCGCGAGCGGCTCGACGCCGTGGCCGGCACGCTCGACGGCTTCGCGCTCGCCGAGGTCGACCTCGAGCAGCGCGGCGAGGGCGACGTGCTCGGGCACGTGCAGTCGGGCGGCCGCAGCGGCCTGCGGGTGCTGCGGGTGTCGCGCGACGGCACGATCATCGAGGCGGCGCGCGATGCGGCCCGAGCGGTGCTCGACGGCGATCCGAAGCTCGAGCGGCACAGCGCACTGCGGCACGCCATCGACGGCCGGCTCGACCCCGACGCGCGCGCGGCCCTCGTCACCGCGTAGCCACCCGCCGCCGCCTTCGTCGGCGAGCTTCCCCGAATTGTTCGGTTCTGACCGGAACCGCACGTTTCGGGGAAGCTCGCCGTCTAGGCTGGAGGCATGCCCCGCATCGCCGTCGTGCCCGGTTCCTTCGACCCTGTGACCCTGGGTCACCTCGACGTCATCGCACGCGCGGCGAAGCTCTTCGACGAGGTGCACGTCGTCGTCACGCACAAC
The DNA here is from genome assembly GCA_007988785.1 of Agrococcus baldri. GTDB lineage: Bacteria > Actinomycetota > Actinomycetes > Actinomycetales > Microbacteriaceae > Agrococcus > Agrococcus baldri_A. The sequence continues at coordinate 32,628 of BJUU01000021.1, read as the reverse complement.
CCCGACAAGCACGCGTTCCTGCCGGTGGTCGAGCGCGAGCAGCTCATCGAGCGCTCGATCGACGAGGCCCGCATCGACGGGCAGATCCGCATCGCGAACTGGTCGATGGGCCTGCTGGTCGACTACTGCCAGCAGGTGGGCGCCGAGGTGCTCGTGAAGGGCATCCGCTCGTCGACCGACCTCTCGTACGAGACGCCCATGTCGATCGTGAACCGCAACCTCGCGGGCGTCGAGACCATCTTCATGCTGCCCAACCCCGAGAACGCGCACGTCTCCTCGAGCCTCGTGCGCCAGGTGAGCGAGCTCGGCGGCGACATCAGCCCGTACGTGCCGCGCGCCGTCGCGACGTTCCTGCAGTCGCGATGAGCGGCCCCGGCCGAGCCGATCGCGAGCCCGCCGGCCACGGGCCCGCCGAGCTCGAGCTGCGCGCCGTACGCGGCGTCGGCGAGATCCGCGCCGGCGACGACCTGCCGGCGCTCATCGCCGACGCGCTCGCCCCGCTCGCCCCGCGCGACGGCGACATCGTCGTCGTCACCAGCAAGGTGGTCTCGAAGGCCGAGGGCCGCATCCGTCCCGCCGAGGAGCGCGAGCAGGCCATCGACGAGGAGTCGGTGCGCGTGGTCGCCAGCCGCGAGCACCCCGGCGGCGTCACCCGCATCGTCGAGCACCGCACGGGCCTCGTGCTCGCCGCGGCGGGCATCGACGCGTCGAACACCGACGAGGGCACGATCCTGCTGCTGCCCGTCGACTCGGATGCGTCGGCCCGCGCGATCGCCGAGACCCTGCGGTCGCGCTTCGGGGCGCGGCTGGGCGTCGTGGTGAGCGACACGCTCGGGCGCGCCTGGCGCGTCGGCCAGACCGACGTGGCGATCGGCGCCGCGGGCATCCGCGTGCTCGAGCCGATGAGCGGCCAGCTGGATGCGAACGGCCGGCCGCTGCTCGTGACCGCGCCCGCGATCGCCGACGAGATCGCCGCGGCCGCCGACCTGGTGGCGGGCAAGGCCGACGGCGTGCCGGTGGTGCTGGTGCGCGGCATGGGGCGGCACGTGGCCGAGCTCGACGAGCCGGGCGCGCGGCGGCTGGTCCGGGCGGCGGAGGACGACATGTTCCGGCTGGGCGCCGACGAGGCGTACCGGCAGGGATTCGAGGCGGGCAGGCGCGAGCGAGCGGGCGACGCCGCCCGCGAGGGCGCCGGCGAGACGGCAGGGGCGGGGAGCCGAGCGTGAGCGATGAGCAGGTGGTCGGCGAGACCGGCGCAGGCGATCCATCGGGGCAGGCCGGCGCGGCCGGCGACGAGCCGACGGCGGGCGAGCGCATCGAGCGCGCCGTCGCCAGCGTCATCTCCGGCAAGCACGAGGAGATCCGCACCGTGCTCACGGTGCTGCTGGCAGAGGGGCACGTGCTGCTCGAGGATGTGCCGGGCGTCGGCAAGACGCAGCTGGCCCGCGCCTTCGCCGCAGCCATCGGCGGCACCGTGCGCCGCATCCAGTGCACCCCCGACCTGCTGCCGAGCGACATCACCGGCATGTCGATGCTCGACCAGCGCACGGGCGAGCTGCGGTTCCAGCCCGGGCCGGTGTTCGCCAACATCGTCATCGCCGACGAGATCAACCGCGCGAGCCCCAAGACGCAGGCGGCGCTGCTCGAGTGCATGGCCGAGGGGCAGGTGACCGTCGACGGCGTCACGCACGTGCTGCCGACGCCGTTCCTGGTGGTGGCGACGCAGAACCCGATCGACATGGAGGGCACCTACGCCCTGCCGGAGGCGCAGCGCGACCGCTTCATGGCGCGGCTCGAGCTCGGCTACCCCGATGAGGACGCCGAGCACGCGATGGTCTCGGCCCGCGAGACGGCGCAGCCGCTCGACGCCGTGCGGGCGGTGACGACCGAGGAGCAGTTCCAGGCAGAGATCGACCTGGCCCGCGCCGTGCGCGCCCACGAGCTCGTCGAGCGCTACGCCGTGCGGCTGGCGCGCGCGACCCGCGGGCACACCGACGTGCGGCTGGGCGCGAGCCCCCGCGCCACCCTGCAGCTCGTGCGCGCCGCGAAGGCCCACGCCCGCCTGCTGGGCCGCGACTGGCTCTCGCCCGACGACGTCAAGGCGCTCGCCCCGCACGTGCTGCCGCACCACCTCGTGATGCACGACCCGCACGCCCGCTACGAGGACGCCAGGGCGGTGGTCGCGCAGGCGCTCGCCAAGACGGTCGCCCCCGTCATGCGCTGATGGCCAGCCCGCGCTCGTCGGCCGACCGCTCGAAGGTGCGCCCCACCGCGCGCGGCGTGGTGCTGCTGCTGGCCGGCGTGCTGCTGCTGGTGGCCGCCTACTGGGAGCGCCAGGTCGTGCTGCTCGTGCCCGCCGCGCTCTGCCTCGGCGTCGTGCTGCTGGGCGCCTGGTGGGCGATCGGCGCCGTCGGGCAGGTGCGCCTCGGCACGCCCGGCGTGGTCGAGGAGGGGGCGGATGCGTCGCTGCGCATCGCGGGCGACCGTCGGCACGCGGGTGCCCGGTGGTCGACGTGGGCGCCCGGCCCCGAGCGCTACCTGCTGCTCGAGGGCGAGCTCGACGGCGAGGGCCGCGAGACCGTGCGGCTGGGCTCGCACCCGCGCGGGCGCTGGCGGCTCGCGCCCGTCTCGCTCATCGCGCACGATCCGTTCCGCGTCATGCGCACCACCCGCATCGTCGATCCGCTCGCGAGCCTCGTGGTGGGGCCGGAGGTGCTGCCGATCCCGCCGTCCTCGCTGCGCTCCAACCGCGAGGAGGGCCGGCTGGCGCAGTCGCGCACCGCCGACAACGTCGACGCCATGGTGCGCGAGTGGCGGCACGGCGACCCGCAGCGGCGCGTGCACTGGCGGCAGACGGCGAAGCGCGGCCACCTCATGGTGCGGCAGGAGGCCAACCCCGCGAGCGACGACCACGTCGTGGTGGTCGACACGGCGGGCGCGGCGGGCTCGGATCGCGACGCGCAGGATCGCCTCGCGCGCGCCGCGTGCTCGCTCGTGCGGGCGCTCGCCGGCAGCGAGCGCATCGTGGTCGTGCACGCGACGGGGGAGGCGAGCATCGCCCGCGCCGACTGGCGCGACCTGCCGGCGGCGCTGGCGGCCTTCGCCTCGATGGAGGTGCCGGACGACGCGACCGGGGGTCGCGGCGACGACCCGAGGGGGCGGTCGCTCCCGGTCGCCACCGCGCACGTCGTCGCGCTCGAGGAGACGGCGCCCGAGACCTGGACGCTGCCGCCCGGCTCGACGCTGTGGCTCGTGGTCGCCCGCGACGCATCGCCGCGACGCATCGCGCCGGGATCGCGGGTGCGCATCCAGCGCTGGATCGACCGCGTCGGACCGGTGAGGGAGCTCGCATGAGCGGTGGAGCCCCGGAGCGTCGACCCCTTCGGGTCGACGCCGCGACCCCAGCTCCGGGATCCGTCCGGCAGCAGCGCGAGCCGCGTCGCAGCCGCGCCGGCGTCACCGAGACGCTCGCGCTCGCCGTGCTGCCGGTCGCCTGGCTGTGGTCGACGATCTCGGTGCTGGGCGAGGCCTGGCTGTGGGCGGTGGTCGGCGCGGTCGCGACGATGGCGCTCGCGGCAGCGCTCGTGCGGGCCGTGTGGCCGCCGCTCGTGGGCTCGGCCGCCGCGGCGCTCGTGGGCGTCGGCTGGGTGACGGTGCTGACCGCCCCCGACGATGCGCTGCTCGGCATGATCCCGACGCCCGCCGCCGTGGTCGAGTCGATGGCGGTGCTCAACCAGGGCGTGCTCGACATCGCCTGGGCGCTCTCGACGCCGCTGGATGCGACCGGTGCGGTGCTCGCCGTGATCGTCGCGGCCGCGGTCGTGCTGACGGTGATGGTCGACGTGCTCGCGCACGGCCTGCGGGTGCCGGCGATCGCGGTGGTCTTCGCGGTGGTGCCGCTCGCGCTCCCGATCGCGTTCCGCATCGAGGTGCCCTGGTGGCATGCGCTGCCCGGCGCGATCGCCTCGGCCGCCGCGCTGGCCGCGCCGGCGATCGACGAGCGCATGGCGATGCGCCGCGGCTGGGTGGCGCCCGTCGCCCTCGTGGCGGTCGCGGCGGTGCTCTCGGCAGCGGTGCCGCTCGTGGCGCCGAGCCCGCGCGAGACCGACATCGACCTGCCCACCCTCGAGGAGCTCTTCTCCCCGGCGACGCCGATGCTCAGCACCGACATCGACCTGGGCGACGAGCTGCGCAGGCCCGCCGACCGCCCGGTGTTCACCTATTCGACCACCGACGACGCGCCCATCGTCTCGCGCCTGATGACGCTGCCCGAGGCCGGGCCAGAGGGCTTCGTGGCCGTCGACCCCGAGCCCGGGAGCCCCGCCGTGCTCGTCGAGGGCGCCGACGCGGGCGTGCCCATGCGGATGACGGTGCGGATGGGCAACGTGCGTGCCGAGAGCCTGCCGATGCCCGAGCGCGTGGCCGGCGTGCAGGCGCCGGGCGGCTCGAGCTGGGACGACGCGAACGACGCGCTGCGCATCAGCGCCGACGTCGACACCCGCGGCCTGGAGTTCACGGCATCCGGCTCGCGCTCGCGGCCGCTCGAGTCGCTGCCGGCGGATGCGGGCTCGACGGGGCACGACGCGTATCTGGCGATGCCGGAGGCGGCCGCGACGATCGTCGCGCAGGGCGCGGCGCTCGTGCACGAGGGCATGACGGCCGCCGATCGGGTGCGGGCCGTGCACGGCTTCATGACGGAGGGGCTGTGGAACTACTCCGAGCAGCTCGACCTGCCGGGCTTCGCCGGCGCGTCCGGCGACGGCTGGGAGGCGCTCGCGGGCTTCCTCGAGACCCGCAGCGGCTACTGCGTGCACTACGCGAGCGCCACCGCCGGGCTGCTGCGCGGCGCGGGGGTGCCGGCGCGCGTGGTGGTCGGCTTCCTGCCGGGCAGCGAGATCCGCGGCGGCTGGGCGGTCTCGACGAACGACATGCACGCGTGGGCGGAGGCCTGGGTCGACGGCGCAGGATGGGTGCGGGTCGAGACGACGCCCGGCGCCGGCACCGGCGTCGTCAGCCCCGAGGGCGCCGACATCACGCCCAGCCCGACGCCGGAGCCCACCGAGTCGGAGCCCGAGCCGACCGAGGCGCCGAGCGCGCCGCCGACGCCGGGCGCGACGCCGAGCGCCCCCGCGCCCAGCGAGACCGCCGCGCCGCAGGCGCCGGGTGCAGACGACGCCCTCGTGGATCCCGCGCTGCTGCGCGCCGTCCTCATCGCGCTCGCGGTGCTGCTGGTGCTCGCGCTGCCGGCGATCGTGCGGGCGGTGCAGCGCGCGGTGCGGCTGCGGCGCGGCGCGCCGGGCGGCTGGTCGGAGCTGCGGGCGACGCTCGCCGACCTCGGCGCGGCGCTGCCCGACTCGACCACGCCCGGCCAGCTGCAGGCGGCGATCGCGGCGCGCGTCGAGCCGACGGCGACCGCGGCGAGCGACCGGGTGCGGCTGGCCGCCGAGCGCGCGGTGTTCGACGCCGGGCCGCGCGAGCCGGGCGCGGTCGACGACGACGTGCGCGCCGTGCGGCGGGCGCTCGCGCAGGCATCGCCATGGTGGCGCAGGCTGCTCGCGACGCTGCTGCCGCCGAGCCTGGTGCGGGTGATCGCTCCCGATCGGGACGACGACGGGCGCTGAGCCGCGCGCGAGCCGGCGGCTCGCGAGGCTCAGCGAATCCTGGGAGCCGACGGTCTGCGCGGCATCCCGGCCGACGTAGTCTGGGATGCATGCTGTGGTCGATCGTGATCCCCGTGAAGGGCTCGATCGGCAAGTCGCGCCTCGACGCGGGGGATGCGAGGGCGGCGCTCGCGGTCGCCTTCGCGCGCGACGCGATCACGGCCGCGCGGGCCAGCGCATCCGTCGGCCGGCTCGTGGTCGTCACGGGTGACGACGCGGTGACCTGCGGCCTCGAGGGCGTCGAGGTGGTCGACGACCCGAGCGGCGGGCTGCGCGGCGCGATCGCGGCGGGCACGGCCGTGCTCGACCCGGGTGCGCCGGCCGCCGTGATGCTCGGCGACCTGCCCGCGCTGACGCCCGACGAGCTCGACGCGGCGCTCGAGCTGGCGGGCCGCGAGGCGCGCTCGTACGTGCCCGACGCGCTGATGACGGGCACGACGCTGCTGGCGGCGAGGCGGGCGGATGCGCTGCGGCCGCACTTCGGGCCGGGCTCCGCCGAGCTGCACCGGCGCGCGGGCCACGTCGAGCTGCCCGTCACGTCGGATTCCGGGCTGCGCCTCGACGTCGACGAGCTCGCCGACCTGCACCTGGCGATCGACCTCGGCGTCGGCGAGCACACGCGGTCGGTGCTGCGCGACGCGGCCATCGCCGCCTGACCCCCCCCTCGCTGGTCGATTGGCCGCCGCAGGCGGCGTATCGAGACCATCGCGCAGCAGCTGCTGCCGTCTCGATGCGCACTGCGGGCTACTCGACGACCGAGAGTCGGCCCACCGACATGCCGCGCCACGCGACGCGGATCGCCTGCTGGCACCGCGCCAGCGCCTCGGCGTCGCTGAGCGTGACCCCGCGCACCACGTACTGGTAGTAGATGACGCCGACCAGCAGGTCGATGGCGGCGTCGACGTCGAGATCGGGCTGCAGCTCGCCGCGCGCGATGCCCTCCGTCACCAGCGCCACGATCTCCGTGCGGCGGCGGGCGACGTGCGAGCTCCAGTAGGCACGGGCGATAGCGACGTCGGTGAGCGCGAGCCGCAGTCGCATCCTGAGCCTGTCGTGCGAATAGCGATTCGTGGCGGGGGCTGCGAGCAGCGTCAGCAGGTTCTCCAGCAGGTCGCCCTCGAGCGAGAGCCCATAGGGTTCCCGACCGCGGTCGAGGGCTGCCGCCACCAGCTCGGTCATGCTCGGCCAGCGACGGTAGATCGCCGCACGGCTCACCCCGCTGGCCTCCACCACCCGCGCGACGGTGATCTCCTCGCCCCGCTCGAGCAGCGCGAGCACCCCGTCGACGATGCGCTCGTCGTGCCCGGTCGCCCGCGGGCGACCGGGTCGCCGGTCACCCGCGGCAGCGATCTCGGCACCCGTCACGCGGCATCCGCTTCGAGCGCTCGCTCGCGCAGGCGCGCGATCAGGCCGTCGGTGAGGCCCGCCGCCTGCAGCGGCGCGAGCGGGTCGCCGTGGCGCTCGTCGAGCACCCGCAGCAGGCTGCGCATCGGCGCGTCCGAGAACGCCGCGTCGGCGACCGCGTCGAGGTCGAAGCCGAGCCGCTCCATCAGCGGCCGGATGACGGGTGCGATGCGGCGGTGGATCATCGCCGAGTTCTCGCCGGTGCGCACGTAGTCGGCCACGATGTCGGCAGGCTCCGCCCCGAGCGCGAGCAGCAGCGACGCCGCCAGCACGCCGGTGCGATCCTGACCTGCGGCGCAGTGGAACGCCGTGGCGCCGGGCGCGTGCGCCATGATCGCCAGCGCCGTGACGATCTGCGGCGCGGCGCTCTCGTAGATGTGCAGGTACATCGCGCCGAACTCGTGCTGCCGGGGCACGGAGGCGATCGCGGTCGCGGTGCCGATGTCGGCCATGAACGGCAGGTGGTGGTAGCTGACGCTCGCACGCTCGCCGAGCGGACCGCGCCCGGTGAGCGCGAGCTCGGCCGAGGAGCGCAGGTCGATCACGGCGCGCAGACCGCCCGCGACGAGCTCGTCGGCGACCTCGTCGGTGACGGTGGCGAGGTCGTCGGCGCGGATGGCGAAGCCGGGGCGCACGGCGCCGCCGGGGATGGCGATGCCGCCCAGGTCGCGCAGGTTGACGGGGGCGCTCAGCGGGATGGCGCCGATGCCGGGGGCAGTGTCGATCGTGGTCATGTGATCCTCCTTCGGATGATGGCGCTCGCCTGGTCGATGACCGTGACGAGCAGGATGATGCAGAGGACGATCGCGCTCAGGTGCCCGTAGTCGTACATCTTCATGGCGGTGGTGAGCTCGAGCCCGATGCCGCCGGCGCCGACCATGCCGAGGATGGTGGCGCCGCGCACGTTGCCCTCGAACAGCAGCAGCGTGTACGAGACGAGCATCGGGGCGGCCTGCGGCAGCACCGCGTACTGGATGACCTGCCGGCGTGAGCCGCCGACGGCCTTGATGGCGGTGACGGGGCCGTCGTCGACGGCCTCCATCGCCTCGGCGAAGATCTTGCCGATCGACCCGATCGACCCGATCGTCATCGCCAGGATGCCCGCGAACGGGCCGAGGCCGACCGCAGAGACGAACATGAGCGCGAACACCAGGTCGGGCAGCGAGCGGATGACGTTCATCGCCCAGCGGGTGGGGTAGTAGAGCCACTTCGGCGCCAGGTTCGAGGCGGCGCCGAAGGCGATGACGAGCGACAGGACGGCGCCCAGGACGGTGCCGACGATCGCCATCTGCAGCGTCTGGACGAGCAGCGCCACGATGGTGCCGAGCTTGTCCCAGGTGGGCGGGAACATGCGCGAGAGGAACTCGCCCATGTTCACGGCGCCCTCGCCCAGCTTCGCGAAGTCGAACTCGGCGCCCACGAACGACCAGACGAGCAGCGCGAGCACGATCGGGATGCCCAGCAGGAAGCGGGAGCGCGGCACCGAGAACGCGCGCTCGAGGCGGTCCCGCTCGGCCGGCTCGAGCTGCGGCCGCCGTGCACCGGGTCGCGACTCCGGTGCGCGCTCAGGCGTCGTCGTCGCCATGGCCGGCTCCGCTCTCGTGGTCGTTCGCGTAGATCGGCTCGAGGTCTGCGGCGCTCAGCTGCGCCGTGGGCGCCGAGACGAGCACGCGGCCGTCCCGCAGCCCGACGATGCGGTGGGAGTGCGCGAGCGCCAGCGGCATCACGTGCAGGCTCACGAGCACCGGGATGCCCTCGTCTCGCGTGATCCCGTGCAGCAGCTCGAGCACGGTGCACGACATCTTCGGGTCGAGGGATGCGACGGGCTCGTCGGCGAGGATCAGCGTCGGCCGCTGCATGAGGGCGCGGGCGATCGCGACGCGCTGCTGCTGGCCGCCCGAGAGCGAGCGCGCCTCGTCCTTCGCCTTGTGCGCGATGCCGACCCGGTCGAGCAGCTCGAGCGCGCGTCGGCGGTGCGAGCTGGAGAAGCCGCCGGCCAGGTTGATCGCGCCGGCGTCGTGGAGGCCGCCGGTGAGCACGTTCGTGAGCACGCTCAGGCGCCCGACGAGGTTGAACTGCTGGAAGACCTGGCCGACCTGCGCGCGCACGCGCCGCAGCTCGCCGCGGTGCAGCCTCGTGAGGTCGTGGACGCCGACGCGCACGGTGCCGGCGCCAATCGGGGCGAAGCCCGTGAGCGCCTTCATGAGCGTCGACTTGCCTGAGCCCGAGGAGCCCAGCAGCGCCACCATCTCGCCCGGGTGCAGGTCGAGATCGATGCCGTCGAGCACCAGCGGGCCGTCGCCGTAGGCGACCTGGAGGTCGCGCACCGACACCAGCGGACGGTGCTCGTGGAGGACGTGGTGGAGGGCCGGCGCCGCGGCCGGGGATCGGACCCCGGCCGGGCGCTGCCCGCGCGCGATGCGCGCAGCGGTGTCGGTCACGGTCATCAGCCGAGATCCGAGATGTCGACGTCGGCGATCGCCGCCATCTCGACGAAGGGCTGGAAGATCTCGTCCTCGGGCTGCAGGATCGGCTCGGTGCCCTGCATCGCCTCGAACATCGAGCCGAGCGCCTCGGCGTTGTCCTCCACGAACACGTTCGGCAGCGCCTCGAGCAGCACCTCGCGCTTGCCGGCGTCGAGCTCCTGGTCGGCGAGCACCGTCACCGCGACCGGCATCGACGCGCTCTCGCCGATCGAGCGCGTCTCGCCCTCCTCGAAGGGGAACATCGGGCTGCCTTGACCGGCCATGCTCGGGAAGATCGTCGACGTGCAGGCGACATCCACCTGCCCCTCGCCGAGCGCGATGAAGCTCATGTCGTGCCCGCCGGAGAAGGTCGAGGTGTAGTCGACGTCGCGCTCGAGGCCGGCCGCGTGCAGGGTGGCGACCGGCATGAAGTAGCCGGAGCTGGAGGCCGGGTCGGCGAAGGCGACGACGGTCTCGGGGGTGATGTCGTCGAAGGACTGCAGCGGGGAGCCGTCCATCACCAGGCAGGTCGAGACCGGCTCGTCGTTGCCGGGCCAGGCGATGAGCGAGTCGACCTCGCCGGTGTTCACGGCGAGCGCGGAGGGGAACCCGCTCATGAAGCCGATGTCGACGTGGTGGTTGCGGATCGCCTCGACGACCGCGGTGTAGTCGGGCACGTCGACGATCTCGACCTCGCGGCCGGTCTCTGCCGAGACGAGCTCGGCGAAGGCGTCGATCGGGTTCTGCGCGGTGGGGTCGTCGCCGAGCGGGGTGGAGGCGAAGGTGATGGGGGCGTTCGGGTCGGCGGCGGAGTCGGAGGAGGCGTCGGCACCGGTGGCGCAGCCGGTGACGGCGATGGCGCTGACGGCGAGGAGTCCGATGGCGGGGACGGCGCGGAATCGCATGGCAGATCCTTTCGGGGGATGCGGGCGGGGCCCGTGCGCAGCCGTGTCGGCGTGCAGGACCCATGCCACTCCCGCGGCATGTCATCGAATTACGAGACTGCTGGACTCGAAAGGAACGCACGGTGAACCGCAGATGAACGAGCCCGGGGACGGCGGCCGGCGCCGGTCTCGTGACGCGTGCGGGCCGTCGGCCCGCGCGCTCCTCGACCTACGGGCTGGCCGGAGCGTGCCGCCGGTCCGCGCTGCTCGACCTACGGGCTGGCGAGCGCGAGCGCATCCCGCGCCACCTGCGCGGCCGGCCCGCCGGGCGTGAGCAGCAGCGGGCGCGCCTCGGCGCGCAGCCCCAGCTCGCGCAGCGCACCGAGCCCCGCCGCGTCCTCCTCGGCGACGAGCCAGGCGTCGAGGATGCCGCCGTGCGAGCGTGCGCCGTAGTGCGCGGCGACCGCAGCCGCATCCGCCTCGACCCCGATCACCTCGAGGCACGTGGCCGCCATGCCGCGCAGCGCCTGCCCGCCGATGATGGGGGAGACGCCCACGACCGGCGCCGCCGCCGTCTCGAGCGCCTCGCGCACTCCCGGCACGCCCAGGATCGTGCCGATCGAGACGACCGGGTTCGAGGGGGCGACGAGCAGCACGTCGGCGCGCGAGATCGCATCGCGCGCCGGCTCCGAGATGCGGGATCGCTCGACGCCGTGCTGCACGAAGCGGTGCGCCGGCGCCTTCGCGCGCGTGCGCACCCACCACTCCTCGAAGTGGATGACGCCCTCGTCGGTGACCACGTGCGTGGGCACCTCGTCGTCGGTCACCGGCAGCAGCGTCGCGCCGAGCGGCCAGCGGGCCGACAGCCGCGCGGTCGCCTCGGTGAGCGTCGCGCCCTCGCGCAGCAGCGCCGTGCGGGCGAGGTGCGTGCCGAGGTCGAGGTCGCCGAGCGTGAACCACGGCCAGCCGACGCCGTAGGCGGTCAGCTCGGCGGCGACCCGCTCGCTCTCGCCCGCGCGGCCCCAGCCGCGCTCGGTGTCGCCGACGCCCGCGAGCGCGTACATGAGCGAGTCGAGGTCCGGGCACACCTTCACGCCCGCGAGCCACATGTCGTCGCCCACGTTCGCGACGATCGCGATGTCGGCATCCGGGGCCGCCTCGCGCAGCCCGAGCGCGAAGCGGGCGCCGCCGACGCCGCCGGCCAGCACGGTGATCCTCATGCGTCCATCCTCCGGTAGCGGATCGCGACCCCGTCCGGGTGCGCCTCGATCGTCGCGTCGACGCCGTACACCGCGCGGATGCGGTCGGGCGTCAGCACCGCGTCGCGGCCGCCCTCCGCGACCACCCGGCCCCGGTCGACGAGCACGACGCGGTCGGCGTGCGTGGCGGCGAGGGCGAGGTCGTGGACGGTGAGCACGACCGGGCGGTCGGCCGCCAGGCGGCGCACGAGCTCGAGCAGGTCGAGCTGCCAGGCGACGTCGAGGTGGTTCGTGGGCTCGTCGAGCAGCAGCGCGCTGCTCGCGGCGGCCGGGGGTGCGCCCGCCAGCGGCTGCTGCGCGAGCGCGCGCGCGATGTGCACGCGCTGCAGCTCGCCGCCCGAGAGCTCGCCCAGCCGCCGCTCGGCGAGCGCGGTCGCCCCGGCCTCGGCGAGCGCCGCCTCGACCAGCGCGTCGTCGCCGATCGCGAAGCCCAGCATGCGGTGGTGGGGGGTGCGCCCCAGTCGCACGGCCTCGCGCGCGGTGAGCTGCGGCACCGCGTCGGCGAGCTGCTCGACGAGCGCCACCCGGCGGGCCCGCTCGCGGCCGGGCAGGGCGTCGAGGCGCTCGCCGCCGAGCAGCACCTCGCCGCTGCGCCGGGCGCGCTCGGGCACGACGCCCGCGATGGCGCGCAGCATGGTCGACTTGCCCGCGCCGTTGGGGCCGACGAGGGCCGTGATCTGGCCGGCCGGCGCGCTCCACGAGACGTCGTCGACGAGGGTGCGGCCGCGCACCGCGACGCTCAGCCCCCGCACCTCGAGGCCGCTCACGTCGAGGCCGCGCTCGTCGAGCCCGCGCCCCTCGAGCCCGGTCACGTCGAGCCCGGTCACGTGCGCACCCGCCCCGTCAGCATGAGCGCGGCGAACACCGGTGCGCCGATCAGCGCCGTGATGATGCCGACCGGCAGCTCGCGCGGGTCGAAGGCGGCCCGCGCGACGGTGTCGGCGAGCAGCAGCACGATCGCGCCCGCGAGCCCCGAGGCCGGCAGCAGCAGCGCGTGCGAGGCGCCCACCACGAGCCGCACCGCGTGCGGCACCACGAGCCCCACGAAGCCGATCGCGCCCGAGACCGACACGAGCACGCCGGTGACGAGCGCGCACGCGATCAGCAGCACCCAGCGGGTGCGGCGCGCGTCGACCCCCAGCGCGCCCGCCGCGCCGTCGCCGAGCGCGAGCGCGTCGAGCAGCCGCCCGCTGGCGAGCAGCGGCAGCGCGAGCGCCGCGCCCGCCAGCGCGACGAGCGCGCTGGGCCAGGTGATCGACGCGAGCGAGCCCAGCAGCCACGCCAGGATCTCCCGATAGGCGTCGCCGGAGGCGCCCCAGAAGATGACGAGCGATACGAGCGCTGCCGCGGCGGATGCGACCACGACGCCCGCGAGCACGGTGCGGGTGGGCGTCGCCCCGCCCGCCGCGCCCGCGAGGCCGAGCGTCGCCAGCAGCGCCAGCAGCGCCCCGGCGAACGCCGCGACCGGCAGCAGCACGCCGAGCCCGGCGATCAGCACGAGCACCGCGCCCACCGATGCGCCGGAGGAGACGCCCAGCAGGTAGGGGTCGGCGAGCGGGTTGCGCACGAGCGCCTGCATGACGGCGCCGACCACCGCGAGCCCGGCGCCGACCGCGCACGCGGCGAGCACGCGCGGCAGCCGCAGGTCGTTCACGATCGCGTCGTCGACGGGGCCGAGCGGGCTCGTGCCGATGCCGAGCCGCGCGGCGAGCGAGGCGAAGGCGTCGGCCGGCGCGATGCCCGCGGCGCCGAAGCAGACCGCCGCGAGCGCGCCCGCCACCAGCAGCGCGCCGAGCGCCGGCAGCGCCCAGCGCCGCCCGCGCCGCCCCAGCTCGCGAGCCGGCGCAGCTGGCGCGGTTCGCGAGCGAGGACGAGCCGTCTGCGCCAGCTCGCGATCGTCGTGGCCGCGAGCTGGCGCTGCGGGCGCGGATCGGGCGGCCGGCCGGGCCGTCTCCGACTGCTCGGCGCGACGGTCGGCGTCGCGGTCGCGGTCGCGCTCGTCGGAGCTCGGCGCTGCGCGCGCCCCGCGCTCGGTGCGCGTCATCCGAGATCCATCTCGCGCACCGCATCCGCCACCGTCTGCACGGCCGACACCGAGCCGACCCCCGCCTCGGCGTCGGGGAACGGCAGTGTCACGAAGCGCTCCTCGCGCACGGCCGCGAGCTGCGCGGTCGCGGGGTTCGACCGCAGCCGCTCGATCTTCGAGGCGGCGGTGTGCCAGGGCGCGTCGACGAGCACGATCACGTCGGGATCGCTCGCCGCCAGGGCCTCCCACGAGAGCGTCGTCCACGTCTCGTCGATGCCGGCCTCGACGTTCGTCAGCCCGGCCGACTCGAGCACCAGCTGCGGCGCGCCCGAGCCCGCGCCGACGTAGGGCGCGTCCTCGCCCGAGGAGTACCAGAGCGCTGTCGGCGCCGCACCGCCGGCCGCCTCGACCGGCTCGATCGCCTCGAGCGCCGCCCGCTGCTCCTCGGCGAGCGCCGCGCCCGCCTCCGGCACGCCCAGCGCGGCACCGGCGTCGGCGAGCTCGCCCAGCAGCGCGTCCCACGTGAGCGGCGGCACGTCGGTCGACCAGCACGCCGCGGGCGAGACCCAGGTCTGGACGCCCAGCTGCTGCAGCTGCTCGCGGTCGCCGACCGCCTCGGGCGCGAAGGCCGACTCCCAGCCCGCCACCACCGCATCCGGCTCGAGCTCGAGCACCGGCTCGCGCGCCGGCATGCCGTCGATGGTGGGCACGTCGAGCTCGGTCCCGTCGGCGCCCGCGAGCGGCCCGTCGAGGAACGCCGTCGACACCAGCGCCTGCTCGAGCCCGAGCGCCACCACGAGCTCTGCCGCGGTCGACTTGATCGCCACGATCCGCTCGGCCGGCTGCGCCATCGGCGTCACCTCGACGCCGCAGTCGTCGATGGCGGATGCGCCGCCCGCGCCCGCAGCGCCGGTCGCGGCGCCCTGGGGCTGGGCCGTGCAGCCCGCGAGCAGCAGCATGCCGATGGCGGCGAGGGCGAGCGGGCGGGCGCTCGAGGGGCGGGATGCGGGCATCGGGGTGACTCCTGGGCAGGCTGACGCGAACGTGGACTTCTGGTTCGCGCGCGGAGGTGATGCCCGGCGCCCCAGCAGTCTAGCCCCGGCCCTTTCGCTCCGTCGCCGTCTGAGGTTGACTGGAACTTCCGGCGAGGGCCGGTCTGCGACGAGGAAGTTGAGGACAGCATGACGACGGTGCGCGCAGCGATCACCCAGACCACCTGGACGGGCGACAAGGCGTCGATGCTCGACCGCCACGAGGCCTTCATGCGCCAGGCCGCCGAGCAGGGCGCGCAGATCATCTGCTTCCAGGAGCTCTTCTACGGCCCCTACTTCGGCATCACGCAGGATCAGAAGTACTACGCCTACGCCGAGCCGGCCGACGGCCCCATCGTGCAGCGCTTCGCGGCGCTCGCGAAGGAGCTCGGCATGGTCGCCATCCTCCCCATCTACGAGGAGGAGCA
Source organism: Agrococcus baldri (assembly GCA_007988785.1). GTDB lineage: Bacteria > Actinomycetota > Actinomycetes > Actinomycetales > Microbacteriaceae > Agrococcus > Agrococcus baldri_A. Next base: position 17,471 of record BJUU01000021.1, on the reverse strand, counting down.
GACCGGCGTCTACTACAACTCGGCGGTGATCGTCGATGCCGACGGCTCGATCCTCGGCACCTACCGCAAGCACCACCTGCCGCACCTCGACCGCTTCTGGGAGAAGTTCTACTTCCGCCCCGGCAACCTCGGCTACCCCGTCTTCGACACCGCCGTCGGCAGGGTCGGCCTCTACATCTGCTACGACCGCCACTTCCCCGAGGGATGGCGCGAGCTGGGCCTCGCGGGCGCCCACATGGTCTTCAACCCCAACGCCACGAAGCCGGGCCTGTCGAACCGGCTGTGGGAGGTCGAGGGCCCCGCAGCGGCGGTCGCGAACGGCTACTTCGTGCTGCAGCCCAACCGGGTGGGCCGGGAGGACAACGAGTACGGCGAGCTCGCCGTCGACTTCTACGGCACGAGCCAGGTGATCGACCCGCGCGGCGACTTCGTCGGCGAGCGCGGCTCGAGCGAGCACGAGGAGCTGCTGGTGCGCGACCTCGAGCTCGACATGGTCAAGCAGATGCGCGACGACTGGCAGTTCTACCGCGATCGCCGCCCCGACTCGTACACGCAGATCGCGAAGCCGTAGGGAGCGACCATGACCACCACCCTCATCACCGGCGGCACCGTCGTGAGCGCCACCGGCGCATCCGCTGCCGATGTGCTCGTCGACGGCGAGACCATCCGCGCCGTGCTCGAGCCCGGCAGCGAGCTGCTCGGCACCGACCTCAAGCGCAGCGTCGACCGGGTGGTGGATGCGACCGGCAAGTACGTGATCCCCGGCGGCATCGACGCCCACACCCACATGCAGATGCCCTTCGGCGGCACGGAGGCGAGCGACACCTTCGAGACCGGCACCCGGGCGGCCGCGTGGGGCGGCACGACCACGATCATCGACTTCGCCATCCAGAAGCACGGCGAGCGGGTCGAGGACGGCCTGGCCGCCTGGCACGAGAAGGCCCGGGGCAACTGCGCGATCGACTACGGCTTCCACCAGATCATCGGCGACGTGAACGAGGCCTCGCTCACCGCGATGCGCGGGCTGGTCGACGAGGGCGTGTCGAGCTTCAAGCTCTTCATGGCCTACCCGGGCGTGTTCTACTCCGACGACGCGCAGGTGCTCAGGGCCATGCAGGTCTCGGCCGAGACCGGGCTCATGACCATGATGCACGCCGAGAACGGCCCGGCGATCGACGTGCTCGCGCAGCAGCTGATCGAGCAGGGCAGGACCGACCCGATCAACCACGGCTACGCGCGCGCCTGGCAGATGGAGGAGGAGGCCACGCACCGCTCGATCATGCTCGCCAACCTCGCCGGGGCGCCCCTGTACGTGGTGCACGTGAGCGCCAAGCAGGCCGTCGCGCAGATCGCCGCCGCCCGCGACGCCGGCCAGAACGTGTTCGGCGAGACGTGCCCGCAGTACCTCTACCTCTCGCTCGAGGACCAGCTGGGCGCCACGGGCGAGCAGTGGGGCGACTTCGAGGGGGCGAAGTGGGTGTGCTCGACGCCGCTGCGCTCCAAGCACGAGCACCACGCCGACGAGCTGTGGACGGCGCTGCGCACCAACGACATCCAGATGGTCTCCACCGACCACTGCCCCTTCTGCATGAAGGATCAGAAGGAGCTGGGCCTGGGCGACTTCACGAAGATCCCCAACGGCATCGGCAGCGTCGAGCACCGCATGGACCTGTTGTACCAGGGCGTGGTCGACGGCCACCTCTCGCTCGAGCGCTGGGTCGAGATCACCGCGACCACGCCCGCGCGCATGTTCGGCCTCTATGGCCGGAAGGGCGTCATCCAGCCCGGCGCCGACGCCGACATCGTCGTCTACGACCCGGCGGGCCACACGTCGATCGGGCTCGAGAAGACGCACCACATGAACATGGACTACTCGGCGTGGGAGGGCTTCGAGATCGCCGGGCACGTCGACACCGTGCTGAGCCGCGGCCGGGTGATCGTCGATGCGGATGCGTACCTGGGCTCGGCGGGCGACGGCGCGTTCGTCAAGCGCGGCCTGAGCCAGTACCTGGTCTGAGGCGGGAGCAGAGCATGGAGTTCGGCGCCGTCTTCCAGACCAACCCGCCCGCGAGCCGGGCCGTGCAGCTCGCGCAGCTGGCGGAGGTGCACGGCTTCAGCCACGTGTGGACCTTCGACTCGCACGTGCTGTGGCAGGAGCCCTACGTCATCATGTCGGCGATGCTCGCCGCCACCCGGCGCGTGCACGTCGGCACCTTCGTCACGAACCCCGCGACCCGCGACTGGAGCGTCACCGCCAGCACCTTCGCGACCCTCAACGAGATGTACGGCAACCGCACCGTCTGCGGCATCGGGCGGGGCGACTCGGCCGTGCGGGTCGGCGGCGGCGAGCCGACCACGCTGAAGCAGCTGCGCGAGGCGGTGCACGTGATCCGCGAGCTCGGCTCCTCGCGCGAGGTCGAGGTGGGCCGCGCCGACGGCGAGCCCGTGACGCTGCGGCTGCCGTGGTCGCACGGCTCGCAGCTGCCGGTGTGGGTGGCCGCCTACGGCCCGCGCGCGCTGCAGCTGGCCGGAGAGGTGGGCGACGGGTTCATCCTGCAGCTCGCCGACCCCGAGATCACGAAGTGGATGATCGACCACGTGCGCTCGGCTGCCTCGGATGCCGGGCGCGACCCGATGAGCGTGAAGATCTGCGTCGCCGGCCCCGCCTACGTCGGCGACGACCTCGCCCACCAGCGGGAGCAATCGCGCTGGTTCGGCGGCATGGTCGGCAACCACGTGGCCGACATCGTCGCCCGCTACGGCAAGGCGGCGGGCACCGACGGCTCGGCGGGCGCCATCCCGGCCGACCTCGCCGACTACATCGAGCAGCGGCAGGGCTACGACTACAACACCCACGGCAGGGCCGACAACGACCACGTCGACTTCGTTCCGGACGCGATCGTCGACCGCTTCTGCGTGCTCGGCGACGCCGACGCCCACATCGAGAAGCTCACCCGGCTGCGTGAGCTGGGCGTCGACCAGTTCGCCGCCTACGTCATGCACGACGACAAGGAGGAGACGCTGCGCCAGTACGGCGAGCGCATCATCCCCGCCCTGCAGCAGCACGCGCGCGCCACTGCGTAGCCGCGTTGGTCGAGGAGGCCGCGCAGCGGCCGTCACGAGACCCCCGCGTTGCTTCCTGCCCTTCGACTCGCTCAGCGCCTTCGGCGCGGAGCGGCTCAGGAGCCGCCGGTGCGCGCCGACGGCGCACACCGTGTCGAAGGACGGCCCCGCTCGATAGCATCCGACCATGAGCGACTCCACCGCCGACCTCAGCCCCGCCGACGGCCACCGCGCCCGCGAGCTCGACCGCCACATCCTGCACTCGTGGTCGAAGCATCCGGCCACCAACCCGCTCGCGATCGCCCGCGCATCCGGCGTGCGCATGTGGGATCACGACGGCCGCGAGTACCTCGACTTCTCGAGCCAGCTCGTCAACACCAACATCGGCCACGCGCACCCGCGGGTCGTCGAGGCCATCCAGCGGCAGGCGGCAGAGCTCGCGACCGTCGCGCCCGCCACCACCAACCTGGTGCGCGGCGAGGCGGCCGAGCGCATCCTGTCGAAGATCGACGCCATGGCCGCCGTCTTCTTCACGAACGGCGGGGCGGATGCGGTCGAGAACGCGATCAGGATCGCCCGCGTCCACACGGGGCGCACCAAGGTGCTCTCGCACTACCGCTCGTACCACGGCAACACCGGCGCCGCGATCAACGCCACCGGCGACACCCGCCGCGTCGGCAACGAGTTCGCCGTCGGCCACGTGCACTGCTTCGGGCCCTTCCTGTACCGCTCGGAGTTCTGGGCCGAGACGCCCGAGCAGGAGGCCGAGCGCGCGCTGCAGCACGCCCGGCGCGTGATCGAGGCGGAGGGGCCGTCGACCTTCGCGGCCATCCTGGTCGAGCCGGTGCCCGGCACGGCCGGCATCCTGGTGCCGCCGCCCGGCTACCTGCAGGGGCTGCGCGAGCTCGCCGACGCGCACGGCATCGTGCTCATCATCGACGAGGTGATGGCGGGCTTCGGGCGCACCGGCGAGTGGTTCGCGCACCAGCACGACGGCGTGCGGCCCGACCTGGTGACCTTCGCGAAGGGCTCGAACTCCGGCTACGTGCCCGTCGGCGGGGTCATCATCGCCGAGCACATCCTCGAGACCTTCCGCGAGCGGCCCATCCCGGGCGGGCTCACCTACTCGGGCCACCCGCTCGCGGCAGCCTCGATCGTCGCCTCGATCGACGCCATGACCGACGAGGGCATCATCGAGCACGCCGCGCACCTGGGCGCCGACGTGCTGGGGCCGGGCCTGCGCGAGCTCGCCGAGCGGCACCCCATCATCGGCGAGGTGCGCGGCCGCGGCTGCTTCTGGGCCCTCGACCTGGTGGCCGACCGCGACTCGCGGCGGCCCGTGGACGCATCCGTCGTCGCCGGCCTGAAGGGCGCGCTGCTCGAGCGCGGGTACCTGCCGTTCACGGCCGACAACCGCATCCACGTGGTGCCGCCGCTCGTGATGAGCGACGACGACGCGCGCGCCGGGCTCGCCATCCTCGACGAGGTGCTCGCGGCGCACGCCAGCGCTGCTCCCTGAGCCGGTCCGCCCGAAGGGCAGACCGCGTCGAAGGGGAACCCTGGCGGCGGCGACCGCATGCGCGTAGCGTCGGGCCATGTCGCGCGCACAGGGATCGCCCCGGCCGAGCCGGCTGCGGCGGCTCGCGCGCCTGCTGCGCGATCTCGACGCGCGGCTCGAGTGGCACGTCTTCAAGGTCGACTTCACCGAGTGGGCAGAGCTCGGCGGCCTGGCCGAGCGCGCGGGCGAGCGCCGCCCCGGCCGGCACGCCTCGCGCGGCCGCGCGCCGCGCGCCCCCTGAGACCGGCGGTGCCGGGGCTGACAGAATCGGGGCATGAGCATTCATCTGCTGGGCGGCGGCTGGGCCGACGACGAGTCGCGCTGGACCGGCCGCTTCATCGACGAGGCGCGGCAGCGCGCCGGCGGCCCGCCGACCATCGCGGTCGTGCTGTGGGCGGCCGACGAGGCCGAGGGCGCCGGCTGGCACGACGACTACCGCGCCGACATGACGAAGCTCGGCGCCGGCGAGGTGCGCATCGTGCAGCTTACCGCCGAGCGCACGCTGCTGCCCACCGATCTCGGCGGCGCCGACGGCATCTTCATCGGCGGCGGCCTCACACCCGGCTACCACGCGGCCGTCATGCCCGCCGCCGACACGATCCGCGGGCTGGTCTCCACCGGCGTGCCCTACGCGGGCTTCTCGGCCGGCGCCATGATCGCCGGCGACGTCGCCCTGCTGGGCGGCTGGCGCATCGGCGGCGTGCCCGTCACCGCCGAGTCGAACGCCGAGGGCCTCGACGACGTCACGCTCGACGCGGGGCTCGGCCTGGTCGACCTGGTGGTCGACGTGCACTGCGCCCAGTACGGCACCCTCTCGCGCGCGGTCGCGACCGTGCACGCGGGCCTCGCCGAACGGGTGGTCGCGATCGACGAGAACACCTCGCTCATCGTCGGCGAGGGCGGCCTGGAGGTCGCCGGCGACGGCAGCGTCTGGACGGCCGACCGCGCCGACGACCGCGTGAGCATCGGGGTCCTCGCCGCATGACCGCCCGCCCGCTCAGCGAGCTCGTCGATGCGGGGTGGGCGGATGCGCTGGCGCCCGTCGAGCACGTCGTGCACGGCCTGGGCGAGCGGCTGCGCGCCGAGACCGCGGCGGGCCGCCCCTACCTGCCCGCGGGCGACGCGGTGCTGCGCGCCTTCACGCAGCCGCTGGGCGACGTGCGGGTGCTGATCGTCGGGCAGGACCCCTACCCGACGCCCGGGCACCCGATCGGGCTGTCGTTCGCGGTCGAGCGGCACGTGCGCCCGCTGCCGCGCTCGCTCGCCAACATCTACCGCGAGCTGCACGACGACCTCGGCATCGAGCCCGCCGCCCACGGCGACCTGAGCGCCTGGGGCTCGCAGGGCGTGCTGCTGCTCAACCGGGTGCTGACGGTCGGCGCGGGGCAGCCCGCCTCGCACCGCGGCTGGGGCTGGGAGCAGGTGACCGAGACGGCCATCCGCGCACTGGTCGCGCGGCGCCGCGCCGACGGCTCGCGGGTGCCGCTCGTGGCGATCCTCTGGGGCGCCCAGGCGCAGTCGCTCGCGCCGATGCTGGGCGACGTGCCGAGCATCCGCTCGCCGCACCCCTCGCCGCTGAGCGCCCACCGCGGGTTCTTCGGCTCGCGGCCCTTCTCGCGGGCGAACGCCGCGCTCGAGGCGCAGGGGGCGGCGCCGATCGACTGGCGCATCCCGGCCGATCCCGCCTGAGCGGGCCCGCCGGTCGGTCACCGGCGTCGCTGCCCGCGCCGTCAGCCGAAGCCCGGCTGAGGGAACCCGCAGGGTTCTGGAACAGTGGTTGCAAACCAGGGCGGGCGCGAGCACGCTGGCTCCAGCGGCGACAGGGGTCGCCGTGAGGAGGCAATCGCCATGGCCGTCGCGCAGCACCGAGCACCGATCGACTACACCGTGCCCGTCGCCTGGGCCGCGGTCCTCGCGCTCGTCGTCGGCGTGGTCGCCGGCCTCGCCATCTCGCTCGTGACGGCGCCCGGGCAGGGTCTGATGCGCGGGATCGTGCTGGGCCTCGTCCTCGGCATCCCCGCCGCGGTCGCCGTGGTGTTCTCGCGGCGCGCCGTCGACCAGGGGGCGCAGCCGTGGCTCGTCACCGCGCTCGGCCTGCTCGCGCTCGTGCTGGTCGCGGCGCTGCTGTTCGCGCTCACCCAGGTCGACCTCTCGATGGCGCCGATCGGGGGTGCGCTCGGCATCGCGACCGGGCTCGTCTCGCTCGGCGTCGGCCTGTGGCTCGCGAACCGCCCCGAGGGGGAGTCGCGGCCCGAGCACCGGCGGCACTGAGCCGCTGCGCGGCACTGGCGCCACTGAGCCGCTCCGCGGCACTGGCGGCACTGAGCCGCGGCGCCTTTGCCGAGTCGACCCAACCGTCCCCGTGTCGGCGCGCAGTGGCACCATGGAGGGATGACCGACTTCGAGGCATGGCGCAGCGCCCGCGAGCGCGCCGACGTGCAGGCCGCCGCCGCGGCGAGCGACGTGCGCGCGGTGGTCACCGATCTCGGGCCGGGGTTCTGGATGGTCTCGGTCGCCGGCGCCACGCGCGGCTACGTCGTGCAGGTGGTGGTCAAGGAGGAGATCCGCTTCGAGGCGCGGCTGCGGCACATGAACCCGGGCCAGGGCACCCGCATCGGGGAGTACTGGGAGATCGAGAAGGCGATCGCGGCGATCGTCGCCGAGCCGCCGCGCTTCACCGGCCGCGACCCCTTCCGCGAGCTGACGAACTACGCCACCCGCGAGCAGATGCGCGAGCGCACCGAGCGCAAGCGGCTGCAGCGGCGGGCCGGGCGCTTCCTGGGCTGAGCGCGGGCCGACGCGCGCCGCGACCTGCCACGATGGAGGCATGACCGCGATCCACGAGCTCGGCGCGCTCGAGCTGTGGCGGCTGCTGCACGCGCGCCAGCTGAGCGCCGTGCAGGTCGCCGAGCACTTCCTCGACCGCATCGCCCGGCTCGACCACGCGAACGCGTTCGTGCACGTCGACGCCGAGCTCGCGCTCGAGCGCGCCGGCACCGCCGACGCGGCCGCCGATCGCACGGGCATCATCCACGGGCTGCCCTTCGCCGACAAGGACCTCACGCCCCGCGCCGGCCAGCCCGCGAGCATGGGCAGCCGCTGGCTCGAGGGCACGATCGCCGACGAGACGCACCCGGTGGCGCAGGTGCTCGACGACGGCGGCGGCGTCGTGCTCGGCCGCACCGCCGCGCCCGAGTTCGGCTTCGCCGGCTACACCCGCTCGGCGCTGCACGGGGCGACCACGCTGCCCGGGCACCCCGGGCTGCACGCGGGCGGCTCCTCCGGCGGGGCGGCGGCCGCCGTCGCGCAGGGGCTGCTGCCCTTCGCGCCCGGCTCCGACGGCGGCGGCTCCATCCGCATCCCGGCCGCCACCTGCGGGCTCGTCGGCCTCAAGCCCACGCGCGGCCGCATCCCCGCGCAGGGCGGCGTCGGCGTGGTCGGCGGCCTCGCGACCGCCGGCGCGATCGCCCGCTCGGTCATCGACGTCGCGCTCCTCACCGACGCGCTGATCGGCCGCGTCAACGGCGTCACAGCGCATCCGCTCGCCCTCCGCGCGCCCGAGCGCGACGACGGCTCGCTGCTCGCGGCGGCGATGCGCGGCCAGGGGCGATTCCGCATCGCCGTGCTCACCGGCGGCACGCCCTGGGACGCGAGCGACGACATCCGCATCGCACCGGAGGCCGACGACGCGCTGGCCGCCGCCGTGCGGGCGCTCGAGGCCGTCGGGCACGAGGTGGGCGAGGTGGCGCTGCCGGATGCGTCTGGCGACCTGGGCGTGCCGGGCGTCGCCGGCTACCCGGCGGCGTTCACCGACCTGTGGCGGGGCGGCGCGGCGACCATCCCCATCCCGCGCGAGCAGCGCCACCTGCTCGAGCCGCTCGCCCGCTGGATCATCGACACGAGCGACGGGCTGACCGCCGGCGGCCTCGCCCGCGCGCAGCTGTGGGCGACCGAGTACGAGCGGCGCGTGCTCGCCGCGTTCGCGCCCTGGGACGCCGTGCTCACGCCCACCACGGCGCTCACCCCGCGCCCGCTCGACTGGTACCCAGCCGACGACGGCGAGGCCGACTTCCGCGCGCAGGTGCTGCACACGCCGCACACCTCGTTCGTGAACCTCACGGGGCTGCCGGCGATCTCGCTGCCCGTGCATCAAACGGATGCGGGGCTGCCGATGGGCGTGCAGCTCATCGGGCGGCCGGGGGAGGAGGCGACGCTGCTGGCGATCGGCCGCCAGCTCGAGCGCCGCATCCCCTGGACGCAGCGCGTCGTCGACCGGATGGCCCCGTAGCCGGCCGCGTCCCCGGCGCGCCCAGCCCGCCGTCGTTCAACCGGTTCTGGCGTCGATCATCGCCGCTCTCCGGCTCGAACTGCCTCAGAACCGGTTGAGCGCCGGCGCTCACGCCGAGCGCTGCCGTCCTTCGGCAGGTAGCCGCCCTTCTCGAGCCCCGCCTCGATCTCGAAGCGGTTCTTCGTGCCCTCGGCGCCCGCCGCGAAGTACATCGGGATGAACCACAGCCCGTAGCGCTCCCACTGCTGCCGGTGCACGTCCTCGTGCTCGAGCACGTCGGGGGAGTCGGATGCGCGGGTCAGGTAGGTCGCGCCGACGGTCGTGCCGCCGCGGCCGAAGGCCCACTGCGGCAGGCCGGTGATCACGTGCAGCTCGCCCTCGCGGCGCTCCTCGCCGCCGAGCACGCGGCCCCAGAGCCGTGCCGCGTGGGTCGCGAGCGCCGCGCCGGCGCGCGCGATCGGCGGCGCGGTGATCGCCTCGAAGGCCGGCCCGCCGAGCGAGCGGCCGAGCGCGCCGAGCGCGATGCCGGCGCGAGCGGTGGGCGAGGCGGCGGGCGTGGGTCGCGAATCTGCCATGCGGCCGACGATAGCGCCCGGATACGCTGGAGGCATGCGCCCGGAGCCGTACGGCAACCCCGACGAGGCGCCCCCGCCGCAGCCGCTGCGAGTCGCCGTGGTGTCGATGCACACCTCGCCGGCCGACCGGCCCGGCAAGGGCGACGCCGGCGGCCTGAACGTGCTCGTGCTCGAGAGCGCCATGGCGCTCGCAGCCCGCGGCAACCGGGTCGACATCTTCACCAGGTCGACCGGCGCCGCGCACGTCGAGCCGCTCGCGCCCGGCGTGACGCTGCACGCGCTCGAGACCGGCGGCGGCATCGTGCGCAAGCACGAGCTGCCGAACCTGGCCGACGCCTTCGGCGAGCAGCTCGAGCGGGCGGCGCTCGCCGCCGAGCAGCCCTACGACGTCATCCACGCGCACTACTGGCTCTCGGGGCTCGCGGCGCTGCCGGTCTCGCTCTCGCTCGGCATGCCCATCGTGCAGAGCTTCCACACGCTGGCCGAGGAGAAGAACCGCCGGCTCGGCGACGACGACCGGCCCGAGCCCGAGCGCCGGCTGCGCACCGAGCGCTACCTGGCGAGCGAGGTCGACGCGATCGCGGCCGTCTCGCGCGCCGAGGTCGACGTGCTGTGCGACGGGGTCGGCGCCCCGGCCGAGCGCGTGTGGCTCGTGCCGCCGGCGGTCGACACGCTGCTGTTCCAGCCAGCCCCGCTCGCCTCCCGCATGGAGGTGCGCGCCCGGCTGGGCGTGCGCCCCGAGGACGGCCTGGTGGTGTGCGTCGGCCGCGTGCAGCCGCTCAAGGGGCAGGATCTGGCGGTGCGCATGCTGCAGCACCTGCCGGGCGCGGTGCTGGTGCTCGCGGGCGACGCGACGCCGGGCGCGGAGCGCTACCTCGAGTCGCTGCACGACCTGGCCCGCGACCTGGGCGTCGAGGGCCGCGTGCGGCACATCGGCAGCGTCGACCGCGAGGCGCTCGCGCAGCTGCTCGACGCCGCCGACGTCGTCGTGGTGCCCAGCCGCACCGAGTCGTTCGGGCTCGTGCCGCTCGAGGCCGCCGCGAGCGGCACCCCGGTGGTCGCCTCGCGCGTCGGCGGCCTGCTCGAGTCGGTCGTCGACGGCCAGACCGGCATCCTGATCGACAGCCGCGACCCGATGGAGTGGGCGGATGCGGTGGGCTCGATCCTCGAGGACGACGACCTGCAGGTGGAGTTCGGCCTCGCCGGCCGCCGGGCCGCGAGCCGCCGCGACTGGCAGGACGTCGCGCACGAGCTCGAGACGGTCTACCGCTCCACCGTCCTCGCGCGCTCCTGACCGCCCCGCCGCATCCGCACGCGAAAGAGGGGCCGAGCCCCACGGCCCGACCCCCCCCGCACCCACCCGGCCTAGCGGTCGACGACCTCCGCGTCGACGGCCTCGCCCGAGCCCTGCGACGCCGACGAGCCGGCGCCCAGCTGGCCCTGCGCGTCGTGCTTGAGCGCTGCCAGGCGAGCCTCGATCTCGGTCTGGCGGCCGACGTCCTCGAGCGCCTCGAACTGCGCGTCGAGCGACGAGGCGGCGAGCTCCTGCTGGCCCATCACCTTCGCCTCCTCGCGGCGGATCTTCTCCTCGAAGCGCCCGATCTCGCTCGTGGGGTCGAGGATGTCGATCGACTTCACGGCGTCGTGCACCTGCGTCTGCGCCTGCGCCACCTTCGAGCGCGCGATGAGCTCGGAGCGCTTCGACTTCAGCTCGTCGAGCTTGCCCTTCATGGTGTCGAGGCCGGTCTTCAGCTTGTCGACGACCTCGTTCTGCGACTGGATCGAGGGCTCGGCGCCGCGCGCCTCCGACTCGGCCTGCATCTGCTTGCCGATCGCGACCTTCGCGAGGTTGTCGAACTTGGCGGCGTCGCCGGAGCCCGAGGAGCGCAGCTCCTCGGCGCGCTGCGAGGCGGCGAGTGCCTTGCGGCCCCAGTCCTCGGCGGCGCGCACGTCCTCCTGGTAGTCCTGCTCCTGCAGGCGCAGGTTGCCGATCGTCTGCGCGATGGCCGCCTCGGCCTCGGCGATCGAGTTCGTGTAGTCGCGAACCATCTGGTCGAGCATCTTCTGCGGGTCCTCGGCCTGGTCGAGGAGCGCGTTGATGTTGGCCTTCGCGAGCTGCGCGATGCGGCCGAGGATGGACTGCTTGGACATGGTGTTCCTCCCTGCGGGTGCCGCCGGAGCGGCCGGTTGATCGTCTCGGTCAGTTGTGGTCGATGGGATGGGTCAGGTCACGATGCGTTCGTCGGTGCCGGTCGGTCGCGGCGCCGGTCGGCCGAGGCTCAGTCGCCGAAGCCGCCGCCGCCCCCGCCGAAGCCGCCGCCTCCGCCGCCGAAGCCGCCGCCGAAGAAGCCGCCGCCTCCGCCGCCGAACGAGCCGCCGCCGCCGGAGAACAGGTCGCCGAGGCCACCGCCGCCTCCGCCGCCGGAGCCGCCCGCGAAGGGGTCGGAGAAGCCGCCGCCGTCGTGGCCGCGGCCGCCGCCGCTCATCATGTCGCCGAGGATGTAGCCGAGCAGGCCGCCGGTGAGCATGTCCTGCCCGCGGCCGCCGCCGTCACCCCAGTCGCCGCGATCGCCGCGCCCGCCCCGGTAGTAGGGGTTGCGCGCCTGCCCGCCCCAGCCGCCGATGTCGCCGGAGGCGTCCTGCATCGCCTGCTCGGCGTGCTCGGAGGCGGCCTGCGCGTACTGGGTCGCCGAGGCGTCGTCCTGCCCCTGCAGCCGCAGCGCCTGCGCGAGCTCCTGCTGCGCGGTGGCGAGCAGCTGCCGGGCGTGCGGGCCGACGCCGATGCGGCGGGTGGCGATGTAGTCCTCCGCGCGGTCGATGTTGGCGCGCGCCGAGGCGATCCAGCGATCCAGGCCGGCCTTCGCGCGCTGCGTCTGCGCCCCGGTCTCGCGCACCTGCCCGGTCGCCTCGTCGAGCCGCTGGTTGCCGCGCTGCAGGTTCGCGAGCACGGTCAGCGTGTCGGTGGGCCGCTGCTGCGCGATGGCGACCTGCTCCTCGACGTGGCGGATGAGCGGAGCCAGGTCGGTCGTCGACGTGCTCTTGAGCGTCTTCGCGGCGGCGATGTCGCCGAGCGAGTCCTGCACGAGCTCGTCGAGCTGCCGCGACGAGTTCGCGAGGTCGCCCTCGGCGCGCTCCACCGCGGCGAGCAGGCCGGAGGACTGCGCGAGCGCCGCCTCGGCCGCGTGGACGGCGAGCGCCGCCTCCGAGCCGTTCGAGGCCTGCACGGCCGCCCTGCCGGCGGTGATCGACTGGTCGATGTTCGGCAGCTGCCGCTCGGCGCCGGCGATGTTCTCGCGCACCGGGTCGATCGAGGCGCCCGAGTGCACGTCGTCGAGCCGGTCGAGGATCTGCTTGGCGTTCGCGATGCGCCCATCGAGCGCCGCGCGCGACTGCGCGACCGACTCGAGCACCTGCGGGGCGTTGCGCTCCAGGTCGCGCAGCTGCTCGAACGACTGCCCGTGGCTGGCGAGCTCGGTGCCGGCGCCCTCGGCGATCTGCAGGATGCGGCTCGACCAGTCGTGCACCTCCTGGTCGGTGTCGGGGAAGGCGTCGTCGAGCTGCTGCTGCAGGCCGAAGGCCTCGGTCAGCCCGCCCCTCGCCTTGTCGAGCGCCTCGCGGTAGGGGCGCACGGCCTCCTCGCCGAACTGCGCGTTCGCGAAGGCGAGCTCCTGCTCGCTCTGCTGCACGGTGTCGTCGAGCTGCACGAGCGCGATGTCGGCGCGCTGCTTGAGCTCTTCGAGGCTCAGCTGCTGCTGCTTCTTCGCGGCCTCGACGCCCTTGCGCTGCTGGGACGACTTCCGGCCGCGGTAGATGAGGTAGCCGCCGCCGCCCACGACGGCCGCGCCGCCCACGAGCGCCACGACGGGCCAGACGGCCGAGCCGTCGACGTTCACGTCGGTGCCGCCGTCGCCCGAGCCGCTGCCCGCGGCCTCCTCGCCCACCGCATCCGCCATCGCCATCACGCCGCCGGCCACGTCGCCGTTGTTGAGCGCCGGCAGCAGCGACTGCTGCGCGATCCGGTCGACGTCGTTGCCGGTGAGCGGGTAGCCGCTCGCGACGGCGCGGCCCCACTGGCCGTCCTCCATCGCGATGGTGACCAGCAGCGCGTCCTGCGGCAGCCCCGATGCCTCGGCGCTCTGCACCGCCCAGTCGCCGCGATCCATGCCGTCGAACGAGGCGACGACGACCGCGTACACGTCGGCGTCCGAGCTCGCGTTGTGCTCCTCGAGGTGCGCGTTGACCTCTTCGACGTCGCTCGAGAAGTCGCCCGTGCGGTCGACGAACGCGTCGCCGCCCAGGTCGACCGGGTCCTCGGAGACGAGCGCGCCGGCCGAGAGCCCCAGCATCCCCGCGGCACCGAGTGCCACCACTGCCATCGGGCGAACGATCCGGACGTGCATCTGTGCTCCCAGCCGTCGGCGGACGGGAGCCGACTTGGCGCGAGTCTAGCCAGCGCACCTTGCCGGGAGCCTTGGAGTAAGGCCCGTCTCGTACCGCTCTCAGCGAACGTCGTCCCAGGGCTCTCCGACGACCATGGCGGATGTGCCATGCGCGCTGTCCTCGACCGTCACGAAGGCGACCGGAGCGAGTGCCGTCGCCTCCTCGGCACCGCCCCCACAGCCCGTGCGGGGCGCCAGCTCGAGCTCGAGCACGAGGGCCTCGCCGACCGGGAGCTCGACGGTGCGCAGGAACGCCGCGCCTGCCACGCCAGCGCTGTGCGGCGCACCGGCTGCGTCGACCGCAGCGCTGCCGGGGCGCTCGATCGTGACGGTCGCCTCCTCGTCGAGCAGGCTCCGCACCTCGAGCGCGGCGGTGCCGTCGGACGGGTCGTCGAGGAACCGCAGCGAGACGCCCAGCTCGGCGGACGACAGTGCCGAGCACGCGTACCGCAGGGCGTCCTCGTCGTTCACGGTCGCGCCCGGCGAGGCGTCGCCCGAGGCGCCCTGGTCGCCGCTGGCACCCTGGTCGCCCGAGGCGCCGGTGTCACCCTCGTCGGTCGACTCCGAGCCGTCTGCACCGCCCGAGCCCTCTTCATCTGGCGCCCGCCCCTGCGCCGGATGCTCCGCCGACTCCTCGGCGGACTCGGGCGCCGCCCCGGAGTCCGACGACACGCTCGCCGGCCCGCCCGCCTGCAGCAGCGTGAGCCCCGGCACCACCAGCGGCGCCACGATCAGCACGCCCGCGACGGTCGCCGCCGAGGAGAGCGCGATGGTCTTCGGCCGCCGCTTCCGCTTCGCTCCCGCGATCACCGCATCCGCGTCGAGCCGCTTGCCCGGCGCCGGCATGTCGTGCAGGCGCCGACGCAGCTCGTCGTCGTGCCGCTGCTCGTCGTTCATGCGCGACCCCCGTCCGGTTCGCGGGTCGCCCGCGGGCCCGCCTCGCCCGTGCGGCGCTCCGCCTCGCCCGTTCGCGGCCCCGCCTCGCCCGTCCGCGCGCCCGGCTCGCCCGTCCGCCGCTCCCGCGCCTGCGGCCGCTCCGCCTCGCGCGCCACGCGGCCCTGCTCCTGCGTGAGCATCCCGCGCAGCTTGCCCAGCGCATCCGACAGGTACCGCTTCACGGCGCCCGCCGAGATGCCGAGCTCGGCAGCGATCTGCTCGACGGTGCGGTCCTCGTCGTAGCGCAGCACGATGCACGCGCGCTCGCGCGGCGAGAGCCGCTGCAGCCGGTGCGCCATGTCGAGCCGCTCGCCCGTGAGCGTCGAGCCCGAGTCGACGCGCTCGCGCTCGCCGACGAGCGGAGCGATGCGCCGCCACCGCTGCCCGCGCCGCGCCCGGTCGAGGAACCGGTTCGCGATCGCGCGCCGCACGTAGGCCTCCGCCTGCTCGACCTCGAAGCCGTTGCGCAGCCTGCCGAACGTCGCCGTGAGCGCATCCTGCACCATGTCGCGCGCCTCCTCCTCGTCGCCTGCCAGGAGCATCGCGTAGCGCACCAGCGCGTCGCCGCGCTCGGCGACCAGCTCGGTCACCACCAGCTCCCACCTGGCTGCCACGCGAGACTCCCTCTGCTCTCTGAGACGAACGACCGCGGCCGAGCGTTGGGGTCAGTCCGCCGCGACGGTCTGCGCGGCGAGTCGCATGCGCTCGGCGAGCGGGGGGTTGGATGCGTCCAGGTGCGCGAGCACGCTCGCCTGCGTCGCGCGCGACTTGTTCTGGCTCATCTTCGACTTAGCGTCGAAGGCGGTGACCGTCAGCCGCAGCCCGATGGTGCCCATCGCCATGCCGCGGTTGCCGTCGTCGTCGATGTCGAGGCGCACGCCGTGCTCGGGCGCGTAGGCCTGCTCGAAGTGCTCGACGAGCCGTCGCAGCGTCTCCAGGTTGGCCTGCGCGTCGAGCACCTCGACGTCGCACGTGAGCGTCGCCTGCTCGAAGTTCCAGGTGGGCACCTGCCCCGCGTCGGCGCCCAGGTACCAGCTGGGGGAGACGTAGCCGTGCGCGCCCGCGGCGATCACGAGCATCCGGTGCGGCTCGCCGTCCTCGAGCGGCTGCAGCAGCCCGTGGAGGCGCGCGTCGGCGCGGCCGAGGTGGGTCTCGAGCACGATCGGCTCGGCGTCGCCGCCCTCGTCGTGCGGTGCGAGCAGCACCGGCGACGGCGAGGCGACGGGCCCGCCGGCGGGGTGCGAGACGAGCTGCATCCATGGCGCGCGGCCGACGAGCTCGCGCACGTCGGCGACGCCGATCTTGTAGAGCGGATTTGGCTGCATGCCCCTCATCCAACCCGAACCGCGCGCTGCGCGCTCGCTCGCGCACCGCATCCGCCCGCTTCGTCACCGAATCGTGCCCTTTCTGGCGTCTCGCAGCAGGGAGATGGGGAAGTGCTCGCGAGTGCAGCGAATGCCAGCACTTCGACATCTCGCTGCCGAGCGGAGGCGGGGAAGCGGAGCCGGCGCGGGGCGACGTTCTCCACAGCGGGGGTGCGTGCGTGCCCGACAGGGCACCGGGATGGGCATGGTGCAGCCATGCGACGTCACGCCCCGCTGCCGCCCACCTACGACGATGCTCCGTTCCGCGTCGTCGATGCGCTGAACGACGGAGTCACGAAGGGCCGACTGCGCGGCACGGATCTCGAGGTGCCGTTCCGCAGGGTCCGGTCGGCGCCGATCACCGACGTCCACGGGCTCGCATCGGCGTACGCGACCGTCATCCCGCCGCACCACGCGTTCGCCGGGCTCACCGCTGGTCGGCTGTGGGGTCTGCCCATCGCGCAGGCATGGGCCCGCGCCGAGCCGCTCGTGATCGCGCGCCCGAACCGCTCCGCGCCCGGGTACGCGCGCGGGACACGGCAGATCGCGTACGACGCGACCCGCCTGAGCCGCACGCTCCTGGGTGGCTTGCCCGTGCTCGAGCCGCTGCCGACGGCGCTGACCCTGGCGCGAGAGCTGTCCCACGAGGCGCTCGTGCAGGTGCTCGACGCGCTGCTGACCCCGTCTCGGTGGTATCCCGGGCTGAAGGTGCCGCGGGAACCGGAACGGGGACACGTGACGCTCGAGGAGATCGACGCGTTCCTGGTGGCGTGCCGCGGGCTGACGGGCGTGCCCGCTCTTCGCGCGGCTGCAACGGACGCGCGCGTGGGCGTGGACTCGCGCTTCGAGACCGTCACGCGTCTGCTCATCGTGGAGGCGGGGCTGCCCGAGCCCGTCGTGCACCCGCTGGTGGTCGCGGACGGCATCGACCACCATCCTGACTTGGCCTACCCCGAGCTGCGGATCGCGATCGAGTACGAGGGCGACGGCCATCGCGACGAGCGGCAGTGGCACGTCGACATCGAGCGGTACGCACGGCTCGAGGCCGTCGGATGGACCACGGTGCGTGTCACGCGCGACCACTTGGCTCGCCGCGGTGCGCACTTCGTAGCGAGGATCCGTCGCGCGATAGCCCTTCGCGAACGATAGGTAGTAGGCGAAGTGCGCCCAACCGGAGCGCTTGGGCGCACTTCCGCATCTCTCTGCGGGACCGCGGCGCGGGAAGGCGGCGCGGGGCGGAGGGGCGGC
>BJUU01000020.1 GCA_007988785.1 Agrococcus baldri | reverse complement strand
CAGGGCCGGCTCGTCGCGCGGTGACCGCGACCACCTGGTCGAGCCGGGCAACGCCGCCACCGGCGCGAAGCCCCGCCCCTCGAAACCGAAGCCCAAGCCCGGCGCGAATCGCCCGCGCCGCCCCGGCGGCCCCGGCCGATCCGGACGCCCCGGCCCCGGCCGCCGCCGCCGCTGAGCTCAGCGGACCTCGCTGGCTCTCAGGAGGCGCCGAGCGCGGTCAGGGCGCCGTCGATGACGTGCTCCATGCCGCTGATGTAGGACGAGTCGTCCGAGGCCAAGAACAGGACGAGGTTCGAGACCTCGTCGGGCTCGGCCATGCGGCGCAGCGGCACAGCATCGGCGATCCCGCCGCCGTCGGCGTCGGTCGCAGCGGCCATCATCGGCGTCTTGATGAAGCCGGGGTGCACCGAGTTGACCCGGATGTTCTGCGGACCGTAGCTGACCGCGACCTCTTTCGTCATGCCGCGCGAGGCGTACTTGCTGCCGACGTAGGCGATGCTGGGCGCCCCTGCCACGACGAGCATCCCGGCGGTCGAGGAGATGTTCACGATGTTGCCGCCACCGGCCTTGACCATCGATGGGATGACTGCCTTCATGCCCCAGACCTGGGAGTGCTGGTTGACGTTGATGACGGCGAGGTACGCCTCAGGGTCGATGTCGACGACGTTGGCGATCGGGCCGAGGATGCCGGCGTTGTTCACGAGGATCGTGACGGGGCCGAATGCCGCCTCCGCCTGCTCGACGACGGACTTCCACTCGTCGAGGGACGTCACGTCGTGCTTGATGAACAGGGCGTTCTCACCCAGCTCGGCGGCCAGCGAAGAGCCGCCCTCCTCGTTGACGTCGGTGAGGACGACCTTGGCGCCCTCGGAGAGGAACCGGCGAACGTGGGCTTCGCCCATGCCCTGTGCTGCTCCGGTGATGATGGCGACCTTGCCGTCCAGCTTGCCCATGGGGTCTTTCTCCTTGTGTGGAAACCATCGGCACGACGTCGTGCGGTGCCGAGTCGTCATCGCCCGGTGGGGCCGACGGCGGCATCGTCCAGCGTAGTGAGACGGCGTCTCATAAACAAGTTGCCCCAAGTGTTCACGGCCCGTCCTCATGGAGCGGATCGCCATGGAGCCAGTCCTGAAGAGGCCGAATGACGGAGGCGAGCGCGCGGTCCAACTCCGGGAGCACCGATCGGGCCGTGAAGTCGCTGTCGCTGCGACGACTGCGCAGGACCGCGAGGAAGGTGCCCTGCACCGCGCCAGCGATGCTCTGCGGCACGACGGCGGCCGGTTCGTAGCCGTGACGTCGGGCGACGAATGCGGCGACGGCCGCCGCCCAGTCGGCCCACCGCCGGGCCTCCGCGTCTCGGAGCTCTTCGGATTCGTCGATCAGGGCGAAGCGCTGGAGCCACACGCCCGAGCTCTCGATGGATCGGCCGAGGTTCGCGACGACCGAGCGCTGCACGATGCCGAGCGTGCTGTCACTCGACGACAGCTCAGCCTCGAGCAGCTGTGTGAGTCGGCGGATGTGCTGGTCGAACTCCGCCCACACGATCTCGGACTTCGATCCCCAGTAGCGGAAGACGGTGGCGCGACCGACCCCGCTTGCCTCGGCGATCATCGGAACGGTCGTCGCCGAGTAGCCGTTCTCCGTGAACAACCGCATGGCCACTGCTTCGATGTGTGCGCGGGAGGACACCGCCGGGCGGCCCCTGCCGCGAGCTGCTGCGGGGTTCGACATGCCCACTCCTCCGCGCCGGACTGTGCCTCGTGGCCGATCAGCCCGCTCCTCCCACTCTAGGCGTCCTGGCTCGCCCGGCCGAGGTTGCGGAAGCTGAGGGCGGAGCCGCGCAGGCGTTCGAGGCGGCCGCTGATGCCTCGGCCGGGCCGACGTCGGATGCATGCGCCACGGGCGGTGACTGCAAGAAAAAACCGTGCCCCTGCTGGCGAGAGCAGGGGCACGGTTCGGCGGTGACGGTGGGATTTGAACCCACGGTAGGGGGTTGCCCTACACGACTTTTCGAGAGTCGCACCTTCGGCCGCTCGGACACGTCACCAAGGGGATACGTTACACGAGCCCGGAACCCGGCGCCAACGGCGAGGCGAGGGTCCGCACGTGCCGCAGCTCGCGCATCCCCTCCTCCACCTTCTCGCCGCCGTCGGCGTGCCAGCCGTGCGCCTCGTAGAAGTGCTCGGCGCGGGCGTTGCCGACCAGCCGCCACAGGTAGGCGGTCTCGTGCCCGTCGGCGAGCAGCCGCCGCTCGAGCTCCGTGAGCAGGGCGTTGCCGACGCCGCGCGACCAGCGCGAGGCGTGCGCGTAGATCGCATACACCTCGCCCGTCGCGGGCGCATCGGCGTCGCGCGCCGGCCCGCACATGGCCCAGCCGACCACCTCGCCGTCGACCACCGCGACCAGGTCGTGGCACCGCGCATCCGCGTGCGTGTCGTCCCAGTGCTCCATGCGGCGGGCGGTCTCGCGCTCGACGTCCATGCGGTCGAGCACCGCCTGCGGCACGAGACCGCCGTAGGCGGCGCGCCAGGTCTCGACCCGCACCTTCGCGATGCCGGCGACATCACCGATGGTCGCGTCGCGGATGTTCGCGGTCATGCGGCCGCGCCCGGGGCGGCGTCGACGACGCAGAAGCGGTTGCCCTCCGGGTCCTCCATGATGATGTAGTCGGCGTCGTCCGGGCGCTTCGGCCAGTGCACGCGCAGCGCGCCGAGCGCCTCGAGCCGCTCGACCTCTGCCTGCTGATCGTCGGCGTACAGGTCGAGGTGGATGCGCGGCGGCAGCACCCGCTCGCTCGGCACCGCGTCGAGCGAGACGTTCGGACCCGCCCCGGAGCGCGGCCGCAGCAGCGCGAAGCCGTCGTCGAGCGGCAGCCGAGGCTCGTAGTCGAGCGCGGCCGTCCAGAACAGCAGCTGGCGCTCGAGATCGCTGCAGCGGATCACGACCGAGCCGACACTGAGCATGAGGCAAACGTAGTGGGTCGTCTCCCGAATCCGCTGACAGGCGGGCGGGGCTGTGGCGCGAGCCGTCGGTGGCCGCCGGTAGCCTCGCAGGCATGGCCAAGGCACCCGCGTTC
The DNA here is from genome assembly GCA_007988785.1 of Agrococcus baldri. GTDB lineage: Bacteria > Actinomycetota > Actinomycetes > Actinomycetales > Microbacteriaceae > Agrococcus > Agrococcus baldri_A. Next base: position 42,877 of record BJUU01000020.1, on the reverse strand, counting down.
CGCTGCTCAGAGTGCGGCTGGACGACCCTGAAGTGGGTCGGCCGCTGCGGCGAGTGCCAGCAGTGGGGCACGGTCGAGGAGGTCGGCGCGACCGTCACGCGCATCCGCCCCGCCAGCGTGCCCGCCGGCCGCGCGGCCCGCCCCATCACCGAGCTGCAGACGACGGATGCGCCCAGGTGGCCGAGCGGGATCTCGGAGTTCGATCGCGTGCTCGGCGGCGGCATCGTGCCCGGGGCCGTCGTGCTGTGCTCGGGCGAGCCGGGGGTGGGCAAGTCGACGCTGCTGCTGGCGGTCGCGGCGAAGGCGGCGGCGGCCGGCAGGCGCGTGCTCTACATCTCGGGCGAGGAGTCGCTCGCGCAGGTGCGGCTGCGCGCCGAACGCACCGGCGCGCTCGAGCCGCAGCTCTACCTCGCGAGCGAGACCGACCTCGCGACCATCCTCGGGCAGCTCGCGGAGACGCAGCCCGAGCTCGTGATCGTCGACTCGGTGCAGACGGTCGCGAACGCCGACAACGACGGCCTCGCGGGCGGCCCGAGCCAGGTGCGCGACGTCGCGGCGGCGCTCACGCGCGCGGCGAAGGAGGCGGATGTGCCGCTGCTGCTGGTCGGGCACGTCACCAAGGACGGTTCGGTCGCCGGGCCCCGCCTGCTCGAACACCTCGTCGACGTGGTCGCGCACTTCGACGGCGACCGGCAGACCGCGCTGCGGTTCGTGCGCGCCTCGAAGAACCGCTTCGGCCCGACCGACGAGGTGGGCTGCTTCGAGATGACCGGCGACGGCATCCTCGAGGTGCCGGACCCATCCGGCCTGTTCCTGTCGCGCTCGACGACGCCGCTCGCGGGCACGTGCGTGACCGTCGCCCTCGAGGGCCGGCGCGCGATCCCGGTGGAGGTGCAGGCGCTCGTCGTGCCGGCATCCACCCCGCAGCCGCGGCGGGTCGTCAACGGCGTCGACGCCTCGCGCGTGGCGATGGTGCTCGCGGTGCTCGAGCGGCACACGGGGCTGCAGCTGGGCGGCACCGACGTCTACGTCTCGACCGTCGGCGGCATCAAGCTGACCGAGCCGGGCGCCGACCTCGCCATCGCCCTCGCGATCGCGAGCGCGCACCACAACGTCGCGCTCCCCCGCCGGCTCGCCGCGATCGGCGAGATCTCGCTCGCGGGCGAGATCCGCGCCGCCTCTGCCGCGAAGCGGCGGGCGCAGGAGGCGCGCCGGCTGGGCTACGCGAAGGTCGTGGACGACGCGGTGGGGCTGGTGCGCAACGCCATCCCGGAGGCGATCAGCCAGGGCCGCAGGGAGGCGGCGCCCGCGCCGCGGCTCGCAGCAGTGCCGGAGTTCTGATGCCGGAGGACGCAATGCGCAACGTTGCGCCCGCAGGCATCAGGGTCGCCCTTCGACAGGCTCAGGAACCGGAGCGCGCACCACAGGTGCACACGTCACGAGATCCCTCGCCTCACTCCAGGATGAACTGCCGATCCTCCTGGCTGCTGAAGTCCCCCACCCGCACGCTCAGGTTGTAGGCGGCACCGCCGGCGGTGACCTGCTCGCGCTCGGCCGTGCACGTGTCGGCCGACGAGCGGGTGCGATCCCACTCGATCGGCACGGTCGTCTGGGGCTGGCCGGGCTCGATGGCGACCACGTTCTCCTGCACGTCGGCGGCGCAGTCCGACCAGCGGTAGACGACCTCGTCGCCGGTGCGGATCTCGTACTCCTGCACGGCAGTGCCCGCGTCGAGCGAGCACGCGGCGTCGCCGGTGTTCTCGATCGTGAACGAGAGCTGCACGGGCTCGTCGGCCGCGTAGGTCGACCGGTCGGTCTGCGGCGTGAGCCGCACCTGCTCGGCCGAGCACGGGTCGCTCGCCTCTGCCGTGGGGTTGCCGCCGATGGGCGTGAAGGGCTGCGTCTCGGTGGGCTCGGGCGTCTCGCTCGGCTCCTCGGGCGCCGGCGACTCTGCAGGAGCGCTCTCGCTCGGGGCCGTCTCGGGCGGGGCCTCCGCCGGCGCCTCCCACGGCCGCCACACGAACAGCGCCACCGCGGCGATCACCACGAGCACCAGCAGCGTCAGCAGCGTGCGGCGCCTGCGCACTGCGGCGCGGCGCTTCGCCGACGTTCCCTTGCTCACCGATCCAGCGTAGGCGAGGGCGGGCTCAGAGGCGCTTGAGCATGCGCGTGTTGCCCAGCGTGTTGGGCTTCACGTGCGCCAGATCGAGGAACTCGGCGACACCGCCGTCCGGCGAGCGCAGCAGCTCGGCGAAGACCTCGGGCTCGACGACCTGCTCGGCGACCTCGGCGTAGCCGTGCCGGCTGAAGAACGCGGTCTCGAAGGTGAGGCAGAACAGCCGCGTCAGGCCCAGCCGTCGTGCCCGATCCTCGAGCGCGACCAGCATGGCGTGGCCGACGCCCCTGCCGAGCGACCCCTGCGCGGCAGCGATGGTGCGCACCTCGCCCAGGTCCTCCCACAGCACGTGCAGCGCGCCGCATCCGACCAGCTCGCCATCGCGCTCGGCGACCACGAACTCCTGCACCGCCTCGAAGAGGTTGACGAGCTCCTTGCCGAGCAGGATGCGGCGGTGCACGTAGGGCTCGATCAGTCCCTGCATGCCGCGCACGTCGCTCGTGCGCGCGGGGCGCACCGTGATGGCGGATGGGTCGGCACTCATGGGTCTCGAGCCTACGCGCGCTGGAGCTGGAGCCCTCATGGCACCCCAGAGGGGCCCGAGCCGAAGCCCGGGCCCCTCCGCGTGCAGCGACTGCCGCGCCTACTGCTGCGCGCGGCGCAGGCGGCCGACGATGAGCAGCGCGGCGCCGATCAGCACCAGCAGGCCCGCGCCGACCCAGAGCATCGGCGAGACCTCGCCGCCCGTGCGGGGCAGCGAGCCGCCGCCGGCCTGCGAGCCGTCGTCGTCGCCGGCGCCGGGCGCGGGCGTCTCGGTCGGCTCGTCCGTCGGGTCCTCCGTCTCGACGGGCGGCTCGGTGGGCTGGGCGCCCGGGACGAGCTCGAGCTGGAACGGCACGGCCGTGCCGCTCGCGGTGCGCAGCTCGAAGGTCTCGGTCGCGGCCTCGGCGAGCGCCGGAGCCTCGAAGGCGACCGCCGCCGAGCCCTCGGCCACCGGGAACGCGCCCAGCTGCGCGTCGCCGTGCCACAGCTCGAGCTCCTCGCTCACGGGCGCGCCGAGCGAGGTGAGGTCGATGCCGTTGACCGTGAGCGAGACCTGCTCGCCGCCGGCGACCGGGCCGCCGGGCAGGCCGACGACCTCGAGCTGCGCGCGAGCGAAGTCGGGCGAGAGCGGCGACTGCTCCTGGATGTAGCTGACGAAGGCATCGATGTCGACGAGCCCCGTGTCGGTGACGTTCGTGCCATCGGCGAGGGTGTGGAAGTTGTCGCCGCCGGACGTCAGGAACACGGGCGCCGCCACGCGGTAGCTCGCCGCCGGGTCGAGCGGCTGGCCGTCGACCCAGACGCCGGTGATGCGAGATCCCTGCGCGGCGGTCGAGTCGAACGTGTAGCGCACGTTGTCCGAGAGGCCGAGCTGCAGGTAGGGGCGGCTGGGCACGTTGCCGTCGGCGTCGAGCTGCCACTGCTCCTCGAGCACCTGGGTCAGCTGCTCGCCGGTGACGTCGACCGTCCAGATGTTGTTGGCGAACGGTGCGACCGCCGATGCCTCGCCGAGCCGGATGACGCCGTCGCGGGTCTCGGGGCCGCTCGCGGCGAACAGCAGCTCGTCGCGCAGGCCGCCGGGGTTGACGATGCCGATCTGCGCGTCCTGCCGCGTGCCGGCGTCGAGCATGACGTTCGCCATCAGGGTGCCGAGCGTCGACGCGCTCGCGCGGTCGTCGCGCTCGCCGTCGGCGAAGGCGGTGGTGATGTCGCCCGTGAGCTCGCCGATCTCCTCGTTGCCGATGATGGCCGCCTGCTCGAGGGCGGCGGTCGTGATCTCCTGCACCTGCGCGACGCGCGGGTAGGTCTGGGCGAGCACGTCGACCGCGGTCTCGGTGCGCGCGACGTTCTGCGCGATCTCGACCTCGATCGCGCCGGTCGCACGGTCGACGGTGAGCACGACCTGCGAGATCAGCTCGCCGTAGGAGGAGCCCTGCACGACGGGGCGCGTCTCGTTCTCGGCGCCCTCGGGCGCCGGCGCGAGCCACGAGTAGGTCTGGTGCGTGTGGCCGTTGAAGATCACGTCGACCGCCGGCGAGGTCTCCTCGACGATCGAGCGGAATGCCGCCGAGTCCGCCATCGCGGACTCGAGCGCTGCGGACTGGTCGGCCTGCGGGGCGTTCGGCTCGAGGTCGACCTCTGCGCCCTCGTGGTACTCGGCGACGACGACGTCGGCCTCGCCGTTGGCCGCGTCGCCATCCGACAGGCGGTCTGCGATCGCGTTGACGGCGGCGACGGGGTCGCCGAACTCGACGCCCTCGATGCCGGCCGGGCTGACGAGCGACGGCGTCTCCTGCGTGACCGCTCCGATCACGCCGACCATCACGCCGTCGACCTCGAAGAGCTCGTAGCCCTCGTCGATCGCGGTGCCGTCCTGCGTGACCCCCGCGCCGAGGTACGGGAAGTCGGCGGTGTCGCGCACGCGACCCTGCAGGTCGTCGATGCCGCGGTCGAACTCGTGGTTGCCGACCGCGGAGGCGTCGATCTCCATCGCGTTCAGCACCTCGAGCGTCGGGGTGTCCTGCTGCGACGACGAGCTGAACAGCGAGGCGCCGATGCTGTCGCCGCCCGAGAGCACGAGCGAGTGCTCCTCGCCCTGGTCGGCGCGCAGCTCCTCGACGGTGCCCGCGAAGGCGGGCGTGTTGTCGTCGAGCCGGCCGTGGAAGTCGTTGAAGTGGATCAGGTTGACGACCGCGGTCTCGGCAGGGTCGACGGTGATGGGCGCGGCGACCGCAGCCTGCGGTGCGACGAGCACCCCGAGGCCGACGGCGCAGGCGGCTCCGGCCGCCAGGTTGCGCTTCGCGTGCTTGTTCACTGGTTCTCCGTATGCAGGGGATGTGGCCGGCGCCACGAGGCACCGCTTCGGATCCTATGCATCCGGCATGTCTGCCGGAACCCCCTTGGGTGAACACTTGGTGACCGCGCCGCCGCCCCCGCAGACGCGAGGAGGGGAGCCCGGATGGGCTCCCCTCCTCGACTCAGGCGTCAGGCGTCTGCCGGCTCGAGCTCCGAGGCGCTCGACTCCGGGCTGGTGTGCACGAAGACGAACTCGCCGTCGGCGAAGTCGACCGTCACGTGCTCCCCCGCACCCAGCTCGCCGTGCAGGATCTTCTCGCTCAGCACATCCTCGACCTCGTGCTGCACCGCACGGCGCAGCGGCCGCGCACCGAGCGCCGGGTCGTGCCCGATCTCGATGAGCCGCTGCTTGGCGGCCTGGGTGAGCTCGATCGTCATGTCGCGGTCGAGCAGGCGCTCGGCCAGGCGCTTGATGAACAGATCGACGATCTGCAGCAGCTCGGACGGCGAGAGCTGCGGGAAGACGATCATCTCGTCGACGCGGTTGAGGAACTCGGGCTTGAAGTTCTTCTTGAGCTCCTCGCGCACCTTCCCGCGCATCCGCTCGTAGTCGTTCTCGGTGTCGCCCTCGAGCACGAAGCCGACCGGGCCGCCGGAGATGTCCTTCGTGCCCAGGTTGGTCGTCATGATGATGACGGTGTTCTTGAAGTCGACCACGCGGCCCTGACCGTCGGTCAGGCGACCCTCCTCCAGGATCTGCAGCAGCGAGTTGAAGATGTCGACGTGCGCCTTCTCGATCTCGTCGAAGAGCACGACCGAGAACGGCTTGCGCCGCACCTTCTCGGTGAGCTGGCCGCCCTCCTCGAAGCCGACGAACCCGGGAGGGGCGCCGAAGAGCCGCGAGACGGTGTGCTTCTCGCTGAACTCCGACATGTCGAGCGAGATCAGGGCGTCCTCGTCGTCGAAGAGGAACTCCGCGAGCGCCTTCGCGAGCTCGGTCTTGCCGACGCCCGTGGGGCCGGCGAAGATGAACGAGCCGGAGGGGCGGCGCGGATCCTTGAGGCCGGCGCGCTGACGGCGGATGGTCTTCGCCAGCACGCTGACGGCCTCCTCCTGGCCGATGACGCGCTGGTGCAGCGCCTTCTCCATGAAGACCAGGCGGGCCGACTCCTCCTCGGTGAGCTTGAACACCGGGATGCCGGTCGCGTTCGCGAGCACCTCGGCGATCACGCCCTCGTCGAGCACGCCGGTGGGGCCGCCGTCGCCCGAGCGCCACTTCTTCTCGAGGCGCAGCCGCTCGCCGAGCAGCTCCTTCTCCTCGTCGCGCAGGCGCGCGGCGGCCTCGAAGTCCTGGCCCTCGATGGCGCCCTCCTTGCGGGTGCGCACGTCGGCGATCTTCTCGTCGAACTCGCGCAGCTCCGGCGGGGCGGAGAGGATCGAGAGGCGCAGGCGGGCGCCGCCCTCGTCGATCAGGTCGATCGCCTTGTCGGGCAGGAAGCGATCCTGCACGTAGCGGTCGGCGAGGTTCGCCGCCGCGACGAGCGCGCCGTCGGTGATCGTCACCTTGTGGTGCGACTCGTAGCGGTCGCGCAGGCCCTTGAGAATGTTGATCGTGTGCGCGACCGACGGCTCGTTCACCTGGATGGGCTGGAAGCGGCGCTCGAGCGCCGCATCCTTCTCGAAGTGCTTGCGGTACTCGTCGAGCGTCGTCGCGCCGATCGTCTGCAGCTCGCCGCGGGCGAGCAGCGGCTTGAGGATGTTGGCCGCGTCGATCGCGCCCTCTGCCGCGCCGGCGCCGACGAGCGTGTGGATCTCGTCGATGAAGGTGATGATGTCGCCGCGGGTGCGGATCTCCTTCGTCACCTTCTTCAGGCGCTCCTCGAAGTCACCGCGGTAGCGGCTGCCCGCGATCAGCGAGCCGAGGTCGAGGGTGTACACCTGCTTGTCCTTGAGCGTCTCGGGCACCTCGCCCTTGATGATCGCCTGCGCGAGCCCCTCGACGACGGCGGTCTTGCCGACGCCGGGCTCGCCGATCAGCACGGGGTTGTTCTTGGAGCGGCGGGAGAGGATCTGCATGACCCGCTCGATCTCCTTCTCGCGGCCGATGACCGGGTCGAGCTTGCCGTCGCGCGCGGCCTGCGTGAGGTTGCGGCCGAACTGGTCGAGGATCTGCGATCCCTTGGCGTCCGCCTGCGCGGGCTGGTCGCCGCCGACGGTCGTCGACTCCTTGCCCTGGTAGCCGGCGAGCAGCTGGTTCACGGTCTGGCGCACGCGGTTGAGGTCGGCGCCCAGCTTCACGAGCACCTGGGCCGCGACGCCCTCGCCCTCGCGGATGAGGCCGAGCAGCACGTGCTCGGTGCCGATGTAGTTGTGGCCGAGCTGCAGCGCCTCGCGCAGGCTCAGCTCGAGCACCTTCTTGGCGCGCGGCGTGAACGGGATGTGGCCGGAGGCCTGCTCCCCGCCGGAGCCGATCATGTCCTGCACCTGGGCACGCACGGCGTCGAGGGAGATGCCGAGCTGCTCGAGCGCCTTCGCGGCGACGCCGTCGCCCTCGTGGATGAGGCCGAGCAGGATGTGCTCCGTGCCGATGTACTTGTGGTTGAGCAGCTTCGCCTCTTCCTGGGCGAGCACCACGACCCGGCGAGCGCGGTCGGTGAATCTCTCGAACATCGCTGCCTCCCTTCCTTGGCTCCGAGCGTAGCCGCGGGCCGGTGCGCGGCGTGCGGCTGTTCGCTGTCGGCGCGACACAGGACGACACGGACGGCACAGACGGATGCGTCGTGGCCGTCAGGCGCGCATCCCCCTTGCGCTCGTCACGGCCCGTCGCTACGGTATCGACAATCGATAACAACGATGATCGATAAGGAGCCCGTCGTGCTGACCGAACCTCCCCTCCTCCGTCGCAGCGACCGCGTCGTGCTGCGCGTCCTGCAGATCCTCGCCTGGGTCGGCGCGGCCGTCACGCTCGTCTCCGGCGCGGCGAGCGCCCTGCTGCCGCTGCTGCAGGGCATGGCCGCCGTGCCGCTCACCGTCGAGGCGAGCCTGCCCGAGACGACCGGCGTGATCGCCCAGAGCCCGCAATGGCTGCAGGCATCCGTGTGGATCGACGGTCAGCAGCCGGTGGTCACGGCGCTGGTCATCGCCGCGCTGCTGGTTCGCGTCGCGGCGACCGCGGTCGTCCTGATGGGCATCGCGCTGCTCGCCGGTCGCATGCTCCGCGGCCGCGCCTTCGCAGACGCGGCGAGCGCGCCGCTGGGCCTCGTGCTCGTGGGCGTCGCCGCCGGCCCCATCCTCGGCGACGCGCTCGAGGGCTGGGCCAGCATGCTCGCCTGGGAGGCGATGGGCACCCCGTCCGGCTTCGGCTCGGTCATGGCCTTCAGCCCGACCGCCATCCTCTTCGGCCTGGTCGTGGTCGCCGTGATGATCCTCTTCCGCGTCGCGTCGCGCGTGCAGCGCGACGCGGATGGGCTGGTCTAGTGCCCGCAGAGGAGGATCTGTCGCGGCTGCACTGCCGGCTCGACGAGCTGCTCGAGGAGCGCGGGATGACGCTCACGGCGCTCGCCGAGAAGGTGGGCGTGAGCCTCGTCAACCTGTCGGTGCTGAAGAACGACCGGGCCAAGGCCATCCGCTTCTCCACCCTCATCGCACTGTGCGACGCGCTCGCGTGCCAGCCCGGCGAGCTGTTCACGGTGGACGCTCACCGAACGCTGGGCTGACCTCGATAGCCTCAGCGGGAAGACGCGAGGAGCACGGTGACCGATCAGCCCCAGCCCCGGGACCAGCCGCAGGGACAGCAGCCCGCCAGCGGATATCAGCCGCAGTACGGGCAGTACTACGGGCAGCCGGAGCCCGCGCAGCCGCAGTACTCGCAGCCGCAGTACGGGCAGCCGCAGTACGGGCAGGCGCAGTACGGGCAGGCGCAGTACGGGCAGGCGCCCTACCCGGCGCAACCGCCCGCACCGAAGAAGCCTGCCCTGCTGCCGGCGGCGCTGCCGATGTCGGGGCTCGCCTACGCGCAGGTGCTGCGGCCGAGCGAGCGCCGCGTGGGCCGCTGGTTCATTGCCTGGGCGATCGCGATCGGCTTCTTCATGGGCGGCCAGGTGCTCGCGATCACCCTCATGCTGCCGGGCCTGGTCGACTTCTTCGCGAGCCTCGACCCGATGAACCTGCCGACCGATCAGACCGAGATCGGCATGGACTTCATCGACTCGGTCGTCGGCACGCCGCTCGGCATGGCGGCCGTCAACATGGCCTGGGCGGCGATGATCCCCGGCGCGATCGTCGCGCTCGCGGCCTTCGGCAAGGGTGCCGCCGGCTTCGCCTCGAGCGTCGTCGGCCGCTGGCGCTGGAGCGCCGTGGCCCGCTCGGCGCTCGTGATCGTGCCGATCTTCGCCGTCTACATCGGCATCTCGCTCTGGATGGACCCGACGATCGAGTGGCAGTGGAACCCCAACTGGGGCCTCGTCATCGCCGTGCTGCTGACGACGCCGCTGCAGTCGACCGGCGAGGAGTTCACCTTCCGCGGCCTGCTGCCGCAGCTCATGGGCGGCTGGCACCTGCACCGCTACGTGCCGGCCCTCGTGATGCTGCTGCCGGTGCTGCTCGTCATGGTGCTGCAGCCCGCCACCTGGTGGCTCTCGCTGCTCGCCCTCGCGGCCGCGGCGATCGGCCCCTGGGTGCTCACCGGCCGCCTCGGCAACGCCGTCTGGACCGGTGTCGCGACCGGGCTCCTCTTCGGCGCCATGCACGCGCATCCGTCGATCGCGGCGACCCTGCAGCTCGCCCTCGTCGGCTTCACCTGCTCGATGCTCACCTACCGCACGGGCGGCCTCGAGGCGGCGTCGGTGCTGCACACCTCGAACAACGTGTTCATCATGGTGCCGCTCGCGCTCACCGGCACCTCGGCGTTCGCGTCGCAGCCGGTGGCGGGCGAGGACTGGCTCTCGACCGCCATCACGGCGCTCGCACTCGGCCTCGCCTACGTGGCGGTGCACTTCGCGATGGCGAAGACGCAGCGCTTCACCAGCGGCAGCGCGGCCGCCGACATGCTCGAGCCGCAGCGGCTCGCACCCCAGCAGCCCGTGCCGGCGACGGCGAGCTGACCGGAGGATCTCCGGCGCTCAGCCGACCCGGCGGGATTATCCAGCCGGAGGGGCTGAATCGCGGAAATCCTCCGGGCGCTGGCCGGGCATGGCCTCGCCGCCCGCGGCTTGCGCGCTCCCCGCGGGGGCGCTCGCGGTCTCCGCAGGCGCCGCGCCCTTGACCGGCAGGCCCAGCTTGGCGCGCTCCTCGGCCTCGATGCGGTCGTACTCGCGGCGGGCGGTGCGGTCGCCGCGCAGGATCATGCGCATGACCATCCAGAAGATGAGCCCGAGCACGATGGTCGGCACGAGCGAGAAGATCGCGTTCCCCCACCAGCTGTCAGGCATGGAGTCAGTCTACCGGTGCGCTTCGACGCGCTCTGCCGCCCTTCGACACGCTCAGCGCCCTCCGGGCGCGGAGCGGCTCAGGGAGCGAGGGTGAGCAGCTCGCGCACGCGCTGCGGCTCAGGGGGCGAGGGTGAGCAGCTCGCGCACGCGCTCACGGCCGATCGCGAGCAGCAGGGTGGGGATGCGCGGGCCGGTCTCGCGGCCGACGAGCAGCCGGTAGAGCAGGGCGAAGAAGGCGCGCTGCGCGGCCGAGAGCTCCTTGTCGCCCTTCACCATGGCGCCCGGCTCGAGCCCGCGCTGCACCTTCGCGACGCCGTAGACCTGGAAGGTCAGCCCGTCGAGCGTCCACGCCTCCTCGATCGCGGGCAGCCCCTGCCCGCCGTCGAGCAGCAGCGCGATGGCGTCGCGCTCGCCCTCGGTGAGCGCGACGAGCGCGGCACGATCCGGCTCCGAGCGCACCGCCGTGTGCTCCTCGGCGGGCATGTGGGTGCCGACCCACGCCTCGACGCGGTCGAGCCGCGGGCGCAGCGGCTGGAGCGAGGTGATCGGCTCCTCGGGGTCCAGCCCGCCGAGGATGCGCAGCACCTGCTCCTCGTCGCCGAAGGTGATGTCGACGACGGATGCGAGGGTGCGGTAGGGCACGCGGCGCGGCGTCTCCGGCAGCGTCTCGTGCGCGGTGGAGGTGGCGCGGGCGAGCGCGGCGAGCTCCGCATCGCCCGCGGTGCCGGCCGCCGCCTTCCTGAGCAGCGCATCCCACTCGTCGTAGGTGCGCTGCAGCTCGGAGCCGAAGGCCACGTCGAAGGACTGGTTCATGCGGCGGCGGGCGTAGAGCCAGCGCAGCACGGGTGCCTCCATGACGGCGAGCGCATCCGAGGGGGTCGGCGCGCCGCCGCGCGAGGAGGACATCTTGGCGACGCCGCCGAAGCCGACGAAGGCGTACATCGGGCCCAGCGGTCGCTGCCAGCCGAACACCGGCGCGAGCTCGAGACCCACCTGGAACGACGAGCCGGGGCTCTGGTGGTCGACGCCCGAGGGCTCGAAGACCACCCGCTCGTAGGCCCAGCGCATCGGCCAGTCGACCTTCCACACCAGCTTGCCGGAGCGGAACTCGCGCAGCAGCACCGTCTCGCGATGCCCGCACTGACACGAATAGGTCATCTCGGTCGACTCGTCGTCGTAGGCCTCGATGGTGGTGAGATCCTTGCCGCAGGCGGTGCAGTAGGGCTTGTAGGGGTAGTACTCGGCGCCGCTCGAGCCGTCGTCCTCGGCGGCAGCGCCGGAGGAGGCGTCGAGCGCCTTCTGCAGCTCCTCGTCGTCGTCCTTCGCGGCGGGCAGCGTGCGGTACTGCGCGAGGATCGCGTCGATCTCGCGGCGGTGGCGCATGGCATGCAGGATCTGCTCGGTGTAGGCGCCGGCCTGGTACTGCTCGGTCTGGCTGATGCCGCGGTAGCGCACGCCGGCGGCGGCGAAGCCCGCCTCCGCCTCGGCGCGGAAGTGCGCGGCCCATGAGCCGTGCTCGCTGCCGGGAGGGGCCGGCACGCTCGTGAGCGGCTTGCCGATGTGCTCTGCCCACGAGGCGTCGACGCCCTCGATGCCGGCCGGCACCTTGCGGAAGCGGTCGTAGTCGTCCCAGCTGAAGATGTGCTCGGCCTCGAGGCCGCGCCGCTGGATCTCGTCGACGACGAGGTGCGGGCTCATCACCTCGCGGAAGTTGCCGAGGTGCACCGGGCCCGAGGGCGAGATGCCGGATGCGGCGACCGGCTTGGTGCCGCGGCGCTCGGCCTCGGCGATCACGTCGTCGGCGAGGCGCGAGACCCAGTCGGCGCGCTCGTGCTGCGGGTCGGCCGTCGGCCGGGCGGTGCTGTCGTTGGGCGTCTCGGTCACGACGCCCGATCCTACCGGCGGCGACGCATCCGCCACCCCTCGTGCAGCCGTCAGGGGATGGTGAAGACCGCGTTGTCGATCAGCCGCACGGCGGTCGCGCCGCTGCCGACGCGGGCGGCGACCAGCACCTGCACCGGGCCGTGGTGGTGGTCGCCGGCGAACGCGAAGGTGGAGGGGTCGACGATCGCGAGGTAGTCGAGCCGCACGCCGGTGTCGGCCTGGAACACCGACTGCGCCGCGGCGAGCATCGCCTCGACGCCGCGGTCGGCCGCAGCCCCGGCAGCCTCGAGCGCGCGGGAGAGGGCGAGGGCATCCTGCCGCTCGCCCTCGGTGAGCAGCGCGTTGCGGCTCGAGAGGGCGAGGCCGTCGGGCTCGCGCACCGTGGGCACGCCGACGATCTCGAGCGGCAGGTTGAGCTCGCGCACCATGCGGCGCACGAGGAACAGCTGCTGCGCATCCTTCTCGCCGAAGACCGCGAGCTCGGGCTGCAGGATCGAGAAGAGCTTCGTGACCACGGTGAGCACGCCGTCGTAGTGGCCGGGCCGGCTGCGTCCCTCGAGCACGGTGCCGAGGTGGCCGGCGGTGACGAGGGTGGCGGAGCGGCCACCATCGGGGTACATCTCCTCGACGCTCGGCATGAAGACCGCCTCGACGCCCAGCACGACCAGCTGCTCGGTGTCGGCCTGCGGGGTGCGCGGGTAGCGCTCGAGATCCTCGTGCGGGCCGAACTGCAGCGGGTTGACGAAGACCGAGGCGATCACGGTGTCGGCGTGCTCGCGGGCGGTGCGCACGAGCTCGAGGTGGCCCTGGTGCAGCGCGCCCATGGTGGGCACCAGCGCGACGCGGCGGCCTGCCGCGCGCTCGCTCGCGACGAACGCGCGCGCCTCGTCGACGGTCGTCAGGGTCTGGATCGCTGCGGGCACCACGACAGACTATGCGGGCGCGGCGGCCGTCGTTGCACCCGCGAGGTCGCACGACGACCGGATGATCCGCTCATCGAGCCGTGGCACCGGTCGGCCGGCAGCCCTCAGGCCTCGAAGGGCGGATCGGGATAGCGGGCGAGCGCCGTCTCGACCGCGGAGCGCACCACGCCGCCGAGCACGCGCGCCGGGCGCTCGACCCCCAGCTCGTGCAGCTGCCGCAGCGCCTGCGCGACGATCCCGTCGGCGAAGTCGCGGGCGGCGGCGATCGCCTCGGCATAGGCCGGCCGGTCGAGCTCGTCGACGACGATCGGCTCGGCCCCCATCTCGACCGCGAGCGCCTGCCCGATCGGCAGCACGGGGCCGGGCGCCGTGACGGCGATGGTGGCCTCGCGCAGCCGCGAGAGGTCGAGCGTCGTGCCGGTGAAGACCATCGCGGGGTGCAGCGCGATCGGGATCGCACCGCGCTCGAGCGCCGGCCGCAGCACCTCGATGCCGTGCTCGGCGGCGGTGTGCACGACGAGCTGGCCTGGCTGCCACGCGCCGGTCGCGGCGAGCCCCGCGACGAGGTCGGCCAGCTCGGCCGTCGGCACCGCGAGCAGCACGAGCTCGCTGCGCTCGACGATCGTCGGGGCGTCGAGGAGCTCGACGCCGGGCAGCACCGCCTCGACGCGCTCCATCGCGTCGTCGCCGGTCGCGTCGACGCCGATGATGGCGTGGCCCGCGCCCGCGAGCGCGGCGCCGAGCACCGGGCCGACCCGGCCGGCGCCGATGATGCCGACGCCGAGCCTGCCCGGCCTCATGACTCGTCGCGCGGCGGCCGCTGGCCGAACGACGGCGGCTGCTGCTGCTCGGGCTGCGGCGGCTGCTGCTGCACGCGCTGCGGCGGCTGCTGCTGCTGCTCGCGCGGCGGCTGCCAGCGGTCGGCGGGAGGCGGCTGCCAGCGGTCGGCGGGAGGCTGCCACTGCGCGGACTCGGGCTGCTGCGGCGCCGAGGGCGGTGCGGCCGACGCCGCCTGCTCCTGCGGCTGCGGCGGCGGCGGCATCAGCCCGTCCTGCACCGCGGGCGCGGTCTCGAGCACCGCGTTGCGCGAGAGCGACGACGCCCACGACTCCGAGGCGTCCGTGTCGATCGCCACCTTCACGGTGCGCGTGGCGTGCTCGAAGAGCGTCGCCGCATCCTGCTGGTCGAGCGCGCCGATCGACGGCGACAGCACCGAGCCCGGCACGTGGAACTGCACGCGCGCGAGCCGCGCCATGCCGTAGATCGGGCCCTGCTGCATCGCGACCGACTGCACGCGCGCGCCCGGCACGAGGTGCATCGAGCGCCAGATGCGGCCGTGCCGAAGCAGGAAGGCGGCCGGGTGCACGTGGAAGCCGTTGCGCCGCACGCTGAACCAGCGGAACGCGCGCGCCCGCGGCGGGCTCACCACGAAGTCGTCGGGCGCCTGCCCGAGCACCCCCTGGTCGATCAGCGACGACTGCGCGAGCTCGGGCAGCACGAGCCCGATCACGGTGCGCACGTCGCGCAGGTCGCCGACCGGCAGCAGGTAGTTCGCCATCTGCTGGTTCTGCCCGCCGGAGCCCGAGCCGTCGCTCGACATCTTGCCGGCCCGCGTGAACGTCACCTGCCACCAGCCGAACGGCCGCCACAGCAGCGGCTGCTTGACCTGCAGCGCGAAGATGCGCCCGGGCGGCAGGATCTCGGTGGTCGTCGACGCCAGGCCGTAGGCGAGACGGATGCCGTCGGGCGTGGCCGCGATCGAGTAGCGCAGCTTCGCGCCCAGCGAGCGCATGCCCGCCGCGAAGAACGCGATCGCCGCCGGCAGGATGGCGAACACCGCCCACCACTGCTGGAAGCCGAAGATCACCACGAGCGTGCCGACCACGTAGAGCACCGCCCAGACGATCCAGCCGTCGAGCAGCGACGAGGCGACGATGCGGCCGACGGGGATGCGCACGAGCGAGTCGGGCGCGACGTTCGAGATCTCGGCGTCCGGGTGCAGGAACTCGTTCACCACGCCGCCCGCCGCCTGCTGCCGCTCGGCGGCGAGGCGCTGCGAGTCGGCCGTGGAGCGGCCGGACGCGCGGTTCAGGATCTCGTACCTGAGCGCATCCGCCACCGAGGTGCTGAGGTAGTTGAGGTCGACGTTCGAGTCGTTGCCGGCCTGCTGGATCTCGAACTTGCAGGCGCCGAACAGGCGCGCGAACCAGGGCTTCTGGATGTTGATGCCCTGGATGCGCGCGAGGGGTGCGCGGCGGTGCTTCTTCACGAAGATGCCCTGCTGCACCTCGACGGCGTCGCCCGTGATGCGGAAGCGGTGCACGCGCCAGCCGACCCAGAACAGCGCGACCAGCACCAGCACGAGGCCGATGACGCCCAGCGCCACCCACAGCAGCTGGTCGACGACGAAGTCGCCGAAGGCGTCCTGCTCCCACTCGCTGCCGAACTCGTCGGGCACGAACAGGCCGATGAGCCGGTCGCGGAAGATCGAGAACAGCACGCCGGCGAAGATGATGAGCGACAGGCCGCCGCGCAGCAGCGGGGTCGCGGGGTGCAGCTGGTGCCACTCGCCGTCGACGAGCTCGGCCGCCTTCGCGCGCGCGTCCGGTCGCTGCGGGGCAGGGGGCGGCGCCTGCTGCGGCTGCTGCGGGTATCCGGGCTCGGTCACAGGCCGGCCCGCCGCGACTCGGAGACCGCGACCAGGTGGTCGCGCAGCTGCTCGGCCGTGTCGCCCGGCATGCCTGGGATCGTGACCGCGCTGGTGGCGGCCGCCGTGACGAACTTCAGGGTCTTGAGCCCGAACATCCGCTCGATCGGGCCCTGCGTGATGTCGACGACCTGCATGCGCCCGTACGGCACGGCCACGAAGCGGCGGAAGAGCATGCCGCGGCGCACGAGCAGGTCGTCGTCGCGCTGCAGGTAGCCGATCGTGCGGGTGCGCAGGAACGAGAAGGTGACGCCGATGACGATCAGCAGGATCGCGGCGATGAGCGGCAGCCAGCCCCACCAGGGCATGTCGCCGTCGTTCACGAGCCAGATCGGCACCGTGGCGCCGACGCCTGCGATGAGCCACCAGATGACGGTGCTGATCGACTCGACGCTCGCGTACCGCATGCTGATGCGCTGCCATTCACCGGTGACGTCGATGCGCTCTGCCACGGTTCCTCCTCGTGCATAGGGGGCGTGCTGGCTCGCGCCGGGGCGCGGTCGCCGACCCGCGTCTGCGGGCGCGTCCAGGCTAGTGCGAGCAGTCTGAACGGCAATTCTGCGATACTGCACCGGTGACGGCAGAGACCAAGAAGCAGAAGCACGTCGGCCGATGGGTCGCCGTGGGCATCGTCGGCGTGATCGTGCTGGCGCTGCTCGCAGCGGTCGGCTGGTACTTCCTGCGCATCAATCCCTCGGTGCAGCAGATCGAGCCGATCGAGACCGCGTTCCCCCAGGAGTCGCTGCGTCCGGCGGCCGACGAGGGCGACTCGCAGCCCGTCAACGTGCTGCTGCTCGGCAGCGACTCGCGGGCCGAGGACGGCTCGCTGCTGACCGATCTCGGCGACCGCGCCGACACCATCCTGGTCGCCCACATCCCGCCGGACCGCGAGACGGTGCAGATCATGTCGATCATGCGCGACTCCTGGGTCGACATCCCCGGCCACGGCTACGCGAAGGTCAACTCGGCGCTCGCCTTCGGCGGCGTGCCGCTCATGGTGCAGACGGTCGAGGGCCTCATCGACCAGCGCATCGACCACGTCGCGGTCATCGACTTCGACGGCTTCGAGGGGCTGACCGAGGCGCTCGGCGGCGTCACCGTCGACAACGACCTGGCGTTCTCGTACCACGGCTACGACTACCCGCAGGGCGAGATCACGCTCGAGGGCGAGGAGGCGCTCATCTACGTGCGCGCCCGCTACCCCTTCAGCGACGGCGACTACCAGCGCGTGTACAACCAGCGGGCGTTCCTGCGCGGCATGATGTCGCAGCTCATGACGCGCGAGAACCTCACGAACCCGAACCGGATGGCCGACATCTTCGCGACCGTCTCGCCTCACATCGCCACGAGCGACACCTTCGACATCGGCGCGGTCGTCTCGCTCGCGTCGCAGATGTCGGGCATCAGCAACTCGAACATCCAGACCTTCACGATGCCGACGCTCGGCACCGGCATGGAGGGCTCGCAGTCGGTCGTGTACGTCAACGAGGAGGGCCTGGCCGAGGTGCAGGCGGCGTTCGACGAGGAGTCGATGACGAGCTTCTCGCCCGCGCCCGAGAGGTAGACCGCCGACGTCGGGGTGACGGATGCGCTCGGCCGGCGGAGCCGGGCGCGTCACGACACCTACGCGGCGCTGCCTGCCGTCGCGGTCGTCTCGTCCTCGTCGTCGGGCGGCAGCACGCACCAGTGCTCGGCGAGCAGACCCGCGACGAGCTGCACGAGCGCGCCGCCCGCGACCACCACGAGCGTCAGCACGGCGTCGCCGGCCACGACCGAGCGGGTGGCGAAGAACACGAGCGCGCCGAGCGCCGCGCCGCCGAGCAGCGCGCCGACGATCGACGAGGCCTTCGCGAAGCCCAGCACCGAGGTGGCGTGCCGGTAGCCGATGCGGCGCTTGCCGTGCGCGGCCTGCCGCACGGGCCAGGCGAGCAGCAGCAGGATCACCCCGAGCAGCGCGAGCGCGATGCCGAGCGTGAGCGGCGGCACGAGCGCCGCCCGCCCGCTCATCACGAGCATCCCTTCGAGCAGCCACGCGAGCACGCCCGCGATGACCGCGGTCAGCACGATCGAGACGGCGCTCGTGCGGCTCACGCGAGCCTCCACGCGTCGCCGTCGGCGTAGTCGGCGAGCTCGGCGATCGGCCCCTGCCCGGGCAGCACCGCGAGCGGCTCGATCTCGAGCCACGGCTGCAGCACGAACTGCCGCTGGTGGGCGCGCGGGTGGGGCAGCACCAGGCGATCCTCGGCGCGCTCGATGCCGCCCATCGTGACGATGTCGATGTCGATGGTGCGCGGGCTCCAGCGCTGCGTGCGCACGCGGCCGAGCGCATCCTCGACCGCCTGCGTCGCGTCGAGCAGGTCGATCGGCTCCATGGTGGTCGCGATCAGCAGCGCGATGTTCACGTAGTCGGGGCTCAGCCCCTCGCCGTCGGGGTGCCAGGAGGGCGACTCCCAGTTGCCGGAGCGCTCGAGCACCCGGATGCCGTCGATCGCCTCGAGGGCGCGCACGGCAGCGTCGATGGTGGCGACGCGGTCGCCGAGGTTGGCGCCGAGCGAGAGCACGGCGCGCCGCTCGGCCTGCAGCCTCACAGCCCCCTCCTGCCGCGGTGCAGCGACACGGAGACGTCGCCGAACGGCACGCCGATCGGCGCGCTCGGCTTGTGCACGGTGACGTCGACGAATCCGACGCGCGGGTGCTCGAGGCAGACGTCGGCGATGCGGCTCGCGAGCGTCTCGATCAGGTCGACCGGGTCGCGCTCGACGGCAGCGACGATCGCCTCGGCGAGCTCGCCGTAGTGCACGGTCTCGGCCACGTCGTCGCGGCGGATGGCGCTGGTGAGCTCGACCTCGAGCCGCACGTCGATCACGAACTCCTGGCCCTCGCTGCGCTCCTCGGGCAGCACGCCGTGGTGCCCGTAGGCGCGGATGCCCTCGAGCCCGATGCGGCCGAACACGGCGCGACCGGCGGCCTCGTCGGCGACCCTCGCCGAGATCGCGGCATCCTCGGCGAGCTCGGCATCCGTCATGGTGTGGGGGCTGACGGACGTGCTGGCGACGTACGCGACCCCCGGATCGTCGGATGGGGTGCCGTCCACCATCCGGCCCGCGGCGTCGCGCTGCCCTCGCTCCATGGCGTCGAGCGCACGCAGCGCCGAGACGGTGGATGCGACGTCGTGCACCCGAACCGCCGATGCGCCCTTCTGCACCGCCAGCAGCGAGGTCGCCGCCGTCGCGGCGTCGCGCTCCGAGGCGTCCGCGCCCTCCGGCAGCAGCTCGCCCAGGAATCGCTTGCGGCTGGTGCCGACGAGCACGGGCAGCTCGGTCTGCCACAGCCGCCACGTGGCCGCCAGCAGCCGCCAGTTGTCGTCGGGCTCCTTCGAGAACCCGAAGCCCGGGTCGAGGATGATGCGCCCGCGCGGGATGCCGGCCGCGATGGCAGCGTCGACGCGTGACGCGAGGTGCGCGAGCACCTCCTCGACGACATCGCCGTAGTGGCTGTCGACGGTCACGTCGATGCCGCGCGAGTGCATGAGCACGATGCGCGCCCCGCCCTCGGCGACGGTGCGCAGCATGTCGGGGTCGTGGAGGCCCGCCGTGACGTCGTTGACGATCTCGGCCCCCGCATCCATCACCGCACGGGCGGTGGATGCGTGGATGGTGTCGACCGAGACGCGCATGCCCTCGCGCACGAGCTCCTGCACGACCGGCAGGATGCGCGCCTGCTCCTCTGCGGGGTCGAGCGCTGCGGCGCCGGGCCGGGTCGACTCGCCGCCCACGTCGATGACGTCGGCGCCCTGCGCGCGCATGCGCCGCGCGTGCGCGATGGCCGCGCCGGCGTCGACGTAGCGGCCGCCGTCGCTGAAGGAGTCGGGCGTGACGTTGAGGATGCCCCAGACCTCGGTCTGCTGCAGACGACCCACGTCTACCTCCGCTCCCCGATCAGCGCCATGATCTCAGCCCGCTCGATCGGCTCCGCCAGCTGCCCGCGGCTCGCCACCGTCACCGTCGTCGACCTGGCCTGGCGCGCCCCGCGTGCCGCGACGCATCCGTGTGCCGCCTCGACCACGACGAGCACGCCGCGCGGCTCGAGGCCCGCCTCGAGGGCGTCGGCGATCTCGTCGGTGAGGCGCTCCTGGATCTGCGGGCGCGAGGCGACCACGTCGACCACGGCGGGGATGCGGCCGAGGCCCACGATGTGCTCGCCCGGCAGGTAGGCGACGTGCGCGACGCCCGTGAACGGCAGCAGGTGGTGCTCGCACATCGAGCGGAACTCGATGTCGCGCAGCAGCACCAGCTCGCCCGTCTCACCCTCGAGCCCGATCGTGTCGAGCTGCTCGGCAGGGTCGGCGCCGACGCCGGCGAAGTACTCGGCGTAGGCGGATGCGACGCGGCGCGGTGTGTCGACCAGTCCGGCGCGCCCGGGGTCGTCCCCGATCGCCGCGAGCAGCTCGCGCACGGCCGCCTCGACGCGCTCGCGGTCGACTGCCATCAGGCCGGGGCTTCGCTCTCGACGTCGGGCTCGACGGCCTCGTCGACGTGCTGCGAGACGGGCAGCTCGATGGGCGGGCGGTCGCTCACCGGGCGGTCGGGGTGCGAGAGCCACTGCGGGCGCTCCGGCAGCTTCTGCACGTCGTGGAAGATCTCCTCGAGCGCCAGGTGGTCGAGGGTCTCGCGCTCGAGCAGCTCGCCCGCGAGCCTGTCGAGCACCTCGCGGTTGGTGTTGAGCACCTGCCAGGCCTCGGTGTGCGCCTGCTCGATGATCGCCCGCACCTCGGCGTCGACCTGCTGCGAGAGCGAGTCGGAGTAGTCGCGGCTCGAGCCGGTGTCGCGGCCGAAGAACTGCTCGCCCTGCGCGTTGCCGAGCTTGACGGCGCCGATGGCGCTCGTCATGCCGTACTCGGTCACCATCTTGCGGGCGATGCCGGTGGCCTTCTCGATGTCGTTGCCGGCGCCCGTGGTGGGGTCGTGGAAGACGATCTCCTCGGCCACGCGGCCGCCCATCGCGTAGGTGAGCTGGTCGAGCAGCTCGTTGCGGGTGACGGAGTAGCGGTCGTTGACCGGCAGCACCATCGTGTAGCCCAGCGCCCGCCCGCGCGGCAGGATCGTCACCTTCGTGACCGGGTCGGAGTGCCGCATCGCCGCCGCCGCGAGCGCGTGGCCGCCCTCGTGGTAGGCGGTGATGAGCCGCTCCTTGTCGTTCATGATGCGCGTGCGGCGCTGCGGGCCCGCCATCACGCGGTCGACGGCCTCGTCGAGGGCCTCGTCGGTGATCTCGGTGGCGTTGTTGCGCGCCGTCAGCAGCGCGGCCTCGTTGAGCACGTTCGCGAGGTCGGCGCCGGTGAAGCCGGGCGTCTTGCGCGCCAGCACCGCGAAGTCGACGCCCGCGGCGATCGGCTTGCCCTGCGCATGCACGCCGAGGATCGTCTCGCGGCCGACCATATCGGGGGCGTCGACGCCGATCTGGCGGTCGAAGCGGCCCGGTCGCAGCAGCGCGGGGTCGAGGATGTCGGGGCGGTTGGTGGCCGCGATCAGGATGACGTTCGTCTTGACGTCGAAGCCGTCCATCTCGACCAGCAGCTGGTTGAGCGTCTGCTCGCGCTCGTCGTGGCCGCCGCCGAGGCCCGCGCCGCGGTGCCGGCCGACGGCGTCGATCTCGTCGACGAAGATGATCGCCGGCGCGTTCTGCTTCGCCTGCTCGAACAGGTCGCGCACGCGGCTGGCGCCGACGCCCACGAACATCTCGACGAAGTCGGAGCCCGAGATCGAGTAGAAGGGCACGCCGGCCTCGCCCGCGACCGCGCGGGCCAGCAGCGTCTTGCCGGTGCCGGGAGGACCGTACAGCAGCACGCCCTTCGGGATGCGTGCGCCGACCGCCTGGAACTTCGAGGGATCCTGCAGGAACTCCTTGATCTCGCCGAGCTCCTCGACCGCCTCGTCGGCGCCGGCGACATCCGAGAACTTCACCTGCGGCATGTCCTTGGTGATGAGCTGCGCCTTCGACTTGCCGAACTGCATGACGCCGCGGTTGCCCCCGGCCATGCGGGTCATGAAGAAGTAGAACAGGCCACCGAGCAGCAGCACCGGCAGCAGGATGCCGAGCATCGACAGCAGCCAGTTGGCCTGCGGCACCTCGTCGATGTAGCCGCCCTCGGGGGCGGCCGTCGTGACGGCGTCGACCACGGCCTCGCCGCGCGGCGCGACGTAGTAGAACTGCACCCGCTGCCCGAACTCCTCGTCGGGCTCGGTGAGCACGAGGTCGACGCGCTGCTCGCCGTCGACGATCTTGGCCTGCTGCACGCGGCCGTCCGCGATCATCTGCATGCCGACATCCGTCTGCACCGGCCGGTACTGCGGCGTCATGAAGAAGCTGAACGCCACGCCGACGATGAGGAGTGCGACGACGATCCAGGGGATCGGTCCACGCAGGAACTTCTTGAAGCTCATGACGCCCTTCTGAGTCGTGATTCGTTCAGGCTATCCCGCGGGCACCGGCGGGAATCCGCGTGTTCGCTCACGGCCTGTGCCGCGTGCGGCGGTGCTATGCCTGCAGCTCGAGCGACATGAGGATGGCGCGGATGGTCTGGAACTCGTCCTCGCCGACGTAGGCCTGCCCGTCGGCGAGCGAGCCGACCTGCCACGCCGATGCCTCGCCCGCGCCGTCGACGACCACCTCGGAGCCGAAGCCGATGGTGCCGGCGTCGGAGTCGAAGGCGTTGATGATCGGGCAGGCCGGCGACTGGGCGTCGGCGGCCGGGCGCAGGCCGACGCTCACGACCCACTGCTCGCCGAGCTGCACGGCGGCCGCGCCGAAGGCGATGCCGGAGGCCCCGGTGAGCTCGACATCCTGCCGGTCGAGGTTGGCCGTGCGCCAGGCGACGGCGGTGCCCTCGGCGTTCAGGCAGCGGCCCTCGCCGGTGTCGGGGCTCTCGCGGTAGAGCAGCTGCCGCTGGCCGTCCGCGCGCAGCACGTCGAGCCCGCCGTCGGTCTCGCTCACCGACCAGTCGGCGGGGATGCGGAAGGTGGCGTTGCCGCTCGGCACCGCGATCTGCTGCCAGTCGCTCGTGTCGACGCCAGCGATCTCGGCCGGAAGGCTCGACTCGACCTCGGGCGTCGGCTCGGCCGGCGTCGTCGGCGGCGGCGCCGTGATGCCGGGCGGGATGCTCGGCTCGGGCGAGGGCTCGGGCGTCGTCGAGCAGGCGACGAGCGCGCTCGCGGCCAGGATGAGCGCGACCGCTGCGCTCGCACGTGCACGGGACTGCATCCCCCCATCATGCCCCGAGTTGCCAGGACGCCGCTGGACGGCGACGGTCACGGCGCCGCGTCGAGCAGCGGTGCGCCCGTGAACTCGATCGACGACAGCAGCTCGACGAGCGTCGCGGCCTCCTCGCCATCGAGCCAGGCGCGCGCCGACTCCGCATCCGGGAACCCGAGGGTGGTGTCCGGCGTCTGAGCCCCCGGCGCATCCGCCACCACGTCGACCTGCGCGATGCGGCTCCCGAGCGAGAGCGACTCGTCGACACCGGCGCACCCGCCCCGCTCGAACCGCGTCTGCAGACCCATCTGCACGGCGCCCGCCTCCGGAGCGGCGCCGTGCTCGAATCGCGTCGCCAGGTCGGCCTCGCCCACGATCAGCACGCGGCCGGCGTCCCATCCCTCGGCCTGGAACCGCTCGAGGAGCTCGGGCCCGTAGGGCTCGATCGGCACCTCGAGCGGCCACTCCCGGTCGTCGCAGACCACCGCATCATCGCCGTAGCGCTCGCGGTACCAGACCATCTCGGCGCCCCCGTCGTCGAGCAGGACGAGCTCGTTCAGCCAGCCGGGGCCCCGGTCGTACATCTCCGAGGCCTCGCCCATCGCGCTGCGGTCGTCGACGGTCCAGCCATCGGGCAGCGTGAAGCGCACGGCGCCGTCCTGCGAGACGAACACCCGCTCGTCGGCGCCAGGATCCTGCGCGGTCGGATCGGATGCGGGCGGCGCCGTCGACGTCACGGGTGCGGATGCGCTCGGGTTCGCGGGCGCCTCCGTCTGTGCCGGTGCGCTCGGCGAGCACGCGGCGAGCGCGAGCGCGAGCGCTGCGGCGACGGATGCGCGGAGCACGAGGGTGGTGCCGGACATGGCTGCTCCTGTCGGTGGTGCGGGTGACGGTCATCCGTCTCCCTGACATGTCCGCGCCCGCGCCGGTGTCACATCCCCCAGGTCACGATCCGGTCACGATGCGTGCCCGCGACTCACTGGTAGACGTGCGGGGCGAGCACGCCGATGCCGCGCATGTTGCGGTACTGCTCGGCGTAGTCGAGGCCGTAGCCGATGACGAACTCGTTCGGGATGTCGAAGCCGCAGTACTTCACGTCGACCTCGACCTTGAGCGCGTCGGGCTTGCGCAGCATCGTGCAGATCTCCACCGAGGCGGCGCCGCGCGACTCGAGGTTGGCCTTCAGCCACGAGAGCGTCAGGCCCGAGTCGATGATGTCCTCGACGATCAGCACGTTGCGGCCGGTGAGGTCGCTGTCGAGGTCCTTGAGGATGCGCACGACGCCGGAGGAGACCGTGCCGGATCCGTAGGACGAGACGGCCATCCAGTCCATCTCGATGTGGCGGTTGAGCGCCCGCGCGAGGTCGGCCATCACCATCACTGCGCCGCGCAGCACGCCGACGAGCAGCAGATCCTTGCCCTGGTAGTCGCTCTCGATCTGGCGCGCGAGCTCGTCGAGCTTCGCGTGCAGCTCGTCTTCGGTGATGAGGGTCTTGGCGAGGTCGCCCTCGACGTGCTCGAACTCCATGTGCGCTCCCGGATCGCGGCTGGCAGGTGCGACCAACCTACCGGCGCGCGCGACGCCGCGCCGCGCTACGGCAGCCAGGCCACGATTCGGCAACGGATGCCGCAGCGGCGTCAGGCGGCGACGAAGACGAGCCTGCGGCCCTCGCGGGTGACGCGGATGCCCGGCAGGTGGATCGGGCCCTGGCCGTGCCAGTCGGTGACGAGCCGCGAGACCTCGAGCGTCTGCTGCCGGCTGAGCGCGGTGTGGAACTCGCTCTGCACCGCGAGCCGGATGATGCGCTGGCGCAGCGCCGGCGGGTTGGCCGCGAGCGCGCCGGCGTCGAGCGAGAGCCCGCCCTCGGCGTGCTCGACGAGGTCGAGGATCTGCTCCTGCGCGAAGTGCGCGAGCGCCTCGGCGTCCTCGCGCAGCGCGTCGGCGGTGCGCGTGAGCGCGAGCGCGACGCCGCCGCCGAGCACCTCGTCGAGCATCGGCAGCACCTGGTGCCGCACGCGCACGCGCAGGAAGCGGTCGTCGTCGTTGTGCGGGTCGCGCCACGGCTCGATGCCGGCATCGGCGCACGCCTGATGGGTGGTGGCGCGACGCACCTGCAGCAGCGGGCGGCGCAGGAAGCCGATGCGCTGGTGCATGCCCCACAGGCTCTCGGCGCCCGAGCCGCGGGCGAGGCCGATGAGCACGGTCTCCGCCTGGTCGTCGAGGGTGTGCCCGAGCAGCACCGCGACGGCGCCGAGCTCCTTGCGCGCCTGCAGCAGCGCCGCGTAGCGCGCCTGCCTGGCGGCCGCCTCGGGGCTGCCGTCGACCGACACCTGCACGGGGATGACGCGCACGGGGTCGAGGCCGAGCTCGCGGGCCTGCTCGGCTGCGCGCTCCGCGATCTCGGCACTGCCGGGCTGCAGCCCGTGGTCGACGATCACCGCGCCGGCGCGCTGGCCGGCGCGCTCGGCCTCGAACGCGGTCGCCGCCGCGAGGGCGAGCGAGTCGGGTCCGCCGGAGAGCGCGACGAGCAGCAGCGAGCCCTCCGGCACATCGGCCGTCGCCTCGCGCACGGCCCGCCGCACGTCGGCGACGGCGGGGGTCAGCCGAGGTCGACGGTCGTTTTCGGGCATGAAGTAACCTTATGCCGATTCCACATCCCCACGAGAAGGAGCCGCCGTTGGCCGCCTACGACGTCGTCATCGAGATCCCCAAGGGGAGCCGGAACAAGTACGAGCTCGACCACGAGACGGGCCGGGTCTACCTCGACCGCGTGCTGTTCACGACCTTCGTCTACCCCACCGACTACGGCTTCTTCGAGGGCACGCTCGGCCTCGACGGCGACCCCGTCGACGCGCTCGTGCTGCTCGAGTACCCGGTGCCGCCGGGCGTGTTCGTGAAGGTGCGCCCCGTCGGCCAGCTCAACATGGAGGACGACGGCGGCATCGACACGAAGGTCATCTGCGTGCTCGAGAAGGACCCGCGCTGGTCGCACATCCAGGACATCGAGGACGTGCCGCAGCAGACGCGGAACGAGATCGAGCACTTCTTCATGCACTACAAGGATCTCGAGCCCGGCAAGTGGGCCAAGCTCGGCGGCTGGGAGGGCGTCGACGCCGCCGAGGCGACGGTGCAGGCCGGCTTCGCCGCCTTCGACGCGGCGCACGGCGACGAGACCGACGAGGCCGTCGAGAAGCCCGAGGGCGGCCGCGACGTCACCGACTGACGACGCAGCCACGAGGGCGGGGCGCACCGGTCAGGTGCGCCCCGCCCTTCGCGTTCCACCGCCGTCGCCGAGGCGCGACGCGAACGCCGCGCCCCACGCATCCATGCCGTCCACGAGCGGCGCGAGGCTCTCGCCCAGCGGGGACAGTGCGTACTCGACCTTCGGCGGCACCTGCGGGTAGACGGTCCTGACGAGGATGCCGTCCTCCTCGAGCTCGCGCAGCTGGCGGGTGAGCGTGCGGGTGTTCGCCAGCGGCACGAGCCGGCAGAGCTCGCCGAAGCGCCGGGTGCCGCCCAGCAGATGCTTGACGAGCGTCAGCTTCCAGGTGCCGCCGAGCACCGAGACCGCCACCTCGACCGGGCACACCTCGATCGCGCGCTGCACGGGAAGTCGCATGGGCCCTCCTTCATGCTGACAAGAATGTCCGTACTACCGAATTCGCGCAAGCGGCGTCATGCTCGAGGCATGAGCACCGCATCCGTCGTCCTCTGGGTCAGCGCCCACCCCGAGCCCCGCTCGCTCACCGGCAGCCTGCGTCGGGACGGCATCGCGCACCTGCGCGGCCTCGGCCACGAGGTGCTCGAATCCGACCTCTACGCGATGCACTGGGACCCGGTGCTGGCGCCCGTGCGCGACGAGGGGCGCTTCCACGTCACCGCAGACACGCGCCGCGACTTCCTCGAGGGGACGCAGCCGCCGGACGTCGCCCGCGAGCAGGAGAAGCTGCGGCGGGCGGATGCCGTGGTGCTGCAGTTCCCGCTCTGGTGGTACGGCGTGCCCGCGATCATGAAGGGCTGGTTCGACCGCGTGCTGGTCTCTGGCTTCGCGTTCGGGAAGGACGCCGGCACGGGGCGCAGGCTGCGGTTCGAGCAGGGCCCGTTCGCGGGCACGCGCGCGCTGGTCGCCGTCACCCTCGGCGACCGCCCGGCCTCGATCGGCCCGCGCGGCAAGAGCGGTGAGCTCGAGCAGCTGCTCTTCGGCCTGCTGCACGGCACGCTCGCCTACACCGGCATGCACGTGCTGCGCCCGTGGGCGCTGCCGAGCGCCGACTTCGCCGAGCACGACGGTGCCGCCGCGGCGAGCCTGCGAGCGCGGCTGGATGACCTGCTCACCGCGCCGCCCATCCCCTATCGCCCGCAGTTCACCGGGGACTACACCGACGACTGGGAGCTCGCGCCGCACATCCGCCCGGGCGAGACCGGACTCGACCTGCACGTCGAGCGCGCCTGACGCATCCGCACCTCTCGGACGACGGATGCGCGGGTCAGCGCAGGCGCACGCCGCGGGCGTTCAGGAACGACTCGGGGTTGGTGAGCGTGCCGCCCACGCGCAGCTGGAAGTGCAGGTGGCAGCCGGTCGAGTGGCCGGTGGATCCCTCGTACGCGACCACCTGGCCGGCGCGCACGCGCTGCCCCGGGTAGACGTGCGCCGGGCGGATCATGTGGAAGTACTCGCTCTGCACGCCGCCGCCGTGGTTGATGTAGAGCATGTTGGCGCCGTAGATGTCGTACGAGCGCAGCGTCACGGTGCCGGATGCGACGGCGTAGATCGGAGTGCCGCAGCCGGCCGAGATGTCGATGCCCGCGTGCAGCTTGCGGCCCAGCACGCCCACGGGGTCGTTGCGCCAGCCGTAGCCGGAGGTGAAGCGGCCGTAGTGCGGGGTGACCCAGCCGCTGCTGCTCGGCGGCGTGACCGGCACGGAGCCGCCGCCGCCGCTGCTGGTGCCGCCACCGCTGCTCTGGTTGTTGCGGGCGGCCTCCTCGGCCAGGCGCTGCTGCTCTGCCCTCGCCCGACGCTCCGCCTCCTCGCGCTCCTTGCGCTCGCGCTCGAGGCGCAGGCGCTCCTGCTCGGCCAGCCAGGCGCGGTGCCGCTGCCCCGCCTGGTAGTCGTCCTCGGTGGCCGCGCGGTTCTCGACCAGCACCTCGAGCTGCGCCTCGAGCTCGACGCGGTGCTCCTGCTGCGCCACGACGGCCGCCTGCGCGGCCTCTGCCGCCGCCTGCGCGGCCGCGTAGGCCTCCTCGGCCGCGACCTTGAGCTCCTGCAGCGCATCGCGCGCGACCGCGGCCTGGTCCTGCAGCGCCTGCGCCGTGTTGGCATCCTGCTGCGCCTGCTCGTAGAGCGTGTCGGCGGTGCCGGCGACGCGATCCATCATGTCGAGCCGGTAGAGCCAGGTGTCGGCGGAGCCGGGGTTGGCGAAGAGCTCTGCGCTCATGTCGCCCGTGCCGCCCGAGCGCGCGAGCTGCGCTGCGAGCTGGCCCGCGGCCAGCTGCGACTCCTCGGCGCTCGCCGTCGCCTCGTCGGCCTGCTGCTGCAGCCGCTCGGCGACCGCCACCGCCTCGTCGTAGACGCGCTGCGCCTCGATCGCCTCGCCGGCCCGCTGGTCCGAGAGCGCCTGCGCGTTCGCCGACTCGGTCTCGAGCCGCGAGATGAGGGCGCGGATGTCGTTGATCTGCTGGTTCTTGGCGGTCACGTTGCCGCGCGCGGCCTCGACCTCCGCCCAGGTGGGGAAGCCGTACTCGTCGACGGCCTCGGCCTGCGGCACGCCGGGCGTGACGAGGGTGGCGACCATGGCGCCGAGGGCGACGGATGCGGCGATGCCGAAGCGCAGGCGGTGCCAGCGCGATGGCGCTCGCTCGGCACGTGCCGGCCGGTCGGGCAGGGCCATGGTCTTCCCGTCTCGCGGCTGGGATCGCCGCATCGTCCACCATCGTGCACCCAGGCTCCCGCCGCAGTCACGACACAATCAGGCCCACGCTATCAACTTTCATGCTCCACCTGAAGGTTGAGTTCAGCGGAACTTCAGGTGGGCGTGTCGTGGATCGGCCACGGCGCGTCGACGGCGCCGGTTTGCACTGAGGCTCTCGCGTCCGGTAACGTCTCTCCTCGGTAGTCGTGTGCCTCGGCACTCGGCCCCATCGTTTAGCGGCCTAGGACACCGCCCTTTCACGGCGGCAGCACGGGTTCGAATCCCGTTGGGGTCACTCACTGCGGATTCACTCTGTACGATGGGTTCTACCAGTTAGGCCCTGTAGCGCAGTCTGGTTAGCGCGCCGCCCTGTCACGGCGGAGGTCGCGGGTTCAAGTCCCGTCAGGGTCGCCATTGCGGCGGGCCCTCTCACTCGAGAGGGCTTTCTGCAAGGAGCGGACGAGAGTCCGAGGCTCTGTAGCTCAGTTGGTAGAGCGCACGACTGAAAATCGTGAGGTCACGGGATCGACGCCCGTCGGAGCCACCACCGAGAGGCCCCCGCTCAGCGGGGGCTTCGTCGTTGGTGCGGTGGCCCTGAGCCTCAAGACACGCCCGAGCGTCGGCGCGCGCTGCCCACGGGTGCGGATGCGTCAGTCGAGCGAGGCGAGGATGCGCGCGATCGCACCGTGCACGAGGAACGACGACTGCATGCTGCGGTGGTCGTGGAAGTTCAGCACCACCTGCGCGCGCTGCCCCGGGTAGTGGAAGGTGTGGGCGGCCCAGAAGCCCAGGTGCCCGACCGGGTCGGGCCGCGGAGCGCGCTGGAACGGCGCGAGCGTGCGCCAGCGCAGCGTCTGGGTGCCGGCGCCGTAGTCGATGCCGAAGCGGAACCTGCTGCGCGCCTCGGTGAGCTGCGCGAGCGTCGCGGGCGCGAGCAGCTCGCCGCCGAAGAGGCCACGCAGGAAGCGCGCCCAGTCCGCCGGCGTGGCGACCACGTTGCCCCCTGCCCAGTCGAGGCTGACGGCGTGCGCGCGACTCATCTCCCGCCCCAGGATCCAGAAGGGTGCCACATCGAGGCCCGAGAGGTCGTCGGCGATCCGGCTCGCGTCGTAGGGCGTGGACGCGCTCGCCATGCCGAGCGGGTCGAAGACGCGCGTGCGCGCCCGGTCGGCGAAGGCATCCCCCGACGCCTCCTCGACGATGCGCCCCAGCAGCACCCAGTTGGTGTCGCCGTAGTGGAACCGCTGCCCCGGCCTGCCGACCGGTCGCTGGGTCGCCGCCGCGGCGAGCAGGTCGGCGGGCGAGAACCGGCGCTCCGGGTGGGCGACGGCCGAGCGGAACGAGGCTGCGCTCACGGCGGATGCCTCGAAGTAGTCGGGCAGGCCGCTGCGGTTGGCGAGCAGGTGCTCGACGGTGACCTCCCGTGCCGCGTCGATGCCGCCCGGCAGCCGCAGTCCGCGGGTGTCGGCGTCGGGCAGCAGGCTGCCGATGGCGGTCTCGAAGCCGAGCCTGCCCTCGTCGACGAGCTGGCCGATCAGCGCGGCGGTGACGAGCTTGCCGCAGCTGGCCGCGTGCATCGGCCGCTCGCTCTCGCCCCACGCGAAGCGCCAGCGCGGCGACTCGACGAGCACCGTCGGGGCGGGCCGGCCCTTGCGTGCCCGCGCCCGCTGCATGCGCTCGAGCAGGCGCACGAGGCGCGCCTGCCGCCGGGCGATGCCGGCATCCGGCGCTGCGACCGGCTGCTGCTGCGTGTCCACGACGACCTCCTCTGCGGGGATCTCTGCGACCGCCCTCACAGATATGTCTAGTAGCCATGTCGCAAGGAGTCAACGCCTAGAGTGGCGGCATGGCCCACGTGATCCTGGCGCTCCTGCTGCTCATGCCCGGCAGCCTCTACGACCTCGTCAAGCGCTTCGAAGCGAGCGTGTCGCTCTTCTACTCGGCCAGCAATGGCTCGATCAAGCGCGCCCTCGACCAGCTGCTCGCGAGCGGGCAGATCGAGCTCGCCGACAGCGAGCGACAGCCGCGCGGCCGCCGCGTCTACCGCGTCACGGCAGCGGGTGCCGAGGCGTTCCACGCCTGGGCGACCGGCCCGATCAGCGGCGACCTCGAGACGGCGATGCTCGCGCGCGTGCACTTCCTGGGCCTGCTCGAGGCGAGCGAGCGGCCCGCCGTGCTGCGCGGCCTCGAGGCAAGGGCGGCGGCAGAGCTCGAGGGGCTCGAGGCAGCGAAGGGCGAGCTGCACGGCGCCGAGGTGGCGCCGGAGCACCGCGAGGTCTTCGCGTGGCAGCTCGCGACGCTCGACTACGGCATCGGCTCCACCCGGCACGCGCGCGACTGGCTGCGCGGCCTCATCGACGAGGCCGACGCGGCCTGAGACGGAGGCGGCTCGCTCACCGCAGCAGGTCGAGGGCCTCCGCTGCCACGAGCTCCGGCTCGGTGATCGGCACGAGGTGCCCGGACCGGGTCGCCTCCACGAGGCGCCCGCCGGGCAGCGTCGCGACGGTCGCGCGGTGCGCCGCCGTCATCGCGTCGCGGATCGAGCGGTCGAGCCGGCCCGCGCGCCTGCCGGAGAGCACCCGCACCGGCAGCTCCCCGAGCTCGAGCGGGCGCTCGCGGAGCCGGGCCAGCTCGGCCGTCACCTGCGCGTCCTCCGCCCGCATCGCCCGCGCAGCCGTCAGCGTCGACGTCGCCGCGACCGCCCCGCTGCGGTGCGGCTCCGGCAGCTCGCGCAGCGTCGCCCGCACGAGCGGCGCGAGCAGCCGCATGCGTGCCAGCGGCTCGTAGAGCGCGCGCTGCACCGCCGCCTGCGCGCGCACGAGCGGCGAGAAGTAGAGCGCCGCGTGCTCATCGCTCTGGTCGACGAGCACGATGCCCGCGAGCCGCCCGTCCGCCGCGCGACGGGCCGCGAGCGTGCGCACGATCGGCCCGCCCCAGCTGTGGCCGACGAGCACGGCGCGCTGGTGCGCGACGGCGTCGAGCACGGCCCCGAGGTCGTCGGCGAGGTGCGCCAGCTCGCGCGGATCGGAAGCCGGGTCGCTGCCGCCGTAGCCCGCCCGGTCGTAGGCGACGACCGTCACCGCGCCCGCGAGCAGCGGCACCACGCGCGCCCAGGCGTCGGCGCCGGATCCCAGCCCCGCCTCGAGCACCACGAGGTCGCTGCCATCGCCCGCGACGAGCGCGCGCATGCTCCTGCCGTCGCGCGTGGGCAGCATCCGCTGCTCGCCGAGCGGCTGCGCGGCCATCAGTCGGTCGCGAGCAGGCCGCGCAGCGTCGCGGCGTCCTCGTTCGCACCGAACGCCGGCCAGCCCGGCTGCAGGCGGAGGCCGGCGTCGAGCGACTCGAGCACGACCGGGTCGAAGCCGAAGCCGTCGACGATCGCCGCGACCTGCTCGACCGCGCGCTCGTCGTCGCCCGCCACCGCGATCGCCCGGCGCTGCGCGTGACCGGCGGGCCTGGGCCAGTCGGCGAGGTCGTGATAGCCCATGTGGTTGAACGCCTTCACGACGCGCGAACGGGGCAGGAACGCCTGCACGATCGTGCTCGTCGGATGCTCGGGGTCGGTGAACTCGTCACGGATCCCGTCGGTCTCCCACCAGTAGTTCATCGCGTCGATGACGAGCTTGCCCTCGAGCTGCTCGACCGGGAGGCGGTCGTACTGCCCCAGCGGCAGGGCGAGGATGACGACGTCGGCCGCGGCAGCCGCATCCGCCGACACCATGGCCTCGGCGCCCGGCGCCAGGTACTCGACGATCAGCCGGATGCGCGCGGCGCTGCCCGAGCCCGCGACGAGCGTGCGGTGGCCGGCGGCGAGCGACAGCTTCGCGAGCACCGTGCCGATCTTGCCGGCGCCGAGGATGGCGACCGTCTGCGCCGCGACGGGTCGCTCGGCATCGGTGTCCACGGCCTCGATGGTGCCCGTGCTCGCTCCTGCCGCCTGCGACATCCGCTCTCCCCTGCTCCCCTCACAGTCTGGCCCAGCTGCCCTCACAGTCTGGCAACAGCGGATGGGGCGGGCGGCATTCCCGCATGCGGGCATCGTGCGTAGGGTGCTTGGCATGCGCTATCGATGGGACGAGGGAGCGGTCACCGCCGACGGCGAGGAGGTGGCGCGCACCGGCCCCGGCTTCTGGGGACTCGCACCGGCCTTCGCCCTCGGCGGCGCCGAGTGGTCCTACCGCAACGAGTCGGAGGGGCTGATCGGAGCCCGCGACGGCATCGACGTGCTGTCGGCCGAGCGCGGGCGCATCTGGGACGCGAGCTGGCGGCTGGCAGGGCTGCGCGGCCCGATGAGCCTGACGCGCACGAGCAGCTGGCTGCTCGGCAAGCTGCGCTTCGACCTCGAGCGCGACGGCGATCGCATCGCCGAGGTGATCCCCGAGGGGCCGTGGCAGTACCGGCCGTCGCTCGAGGTGACGGGGGCGCTCGATCCGGCGGAGGCGGTCTTCGTGCTGTGGGTCGCGGCGCGCATCGACGGGCGGCGGCCGCAGCGCCGGATCAGGCCGGACGGCGGCATGGGCGGCACGGCCGGCGGCCCCGCCTGAGCGGTCAGTCGGTCGAGTCGACGACGGGCTCGCCGTCCGGGTCGGGCTCCGGCCAGCGGTGGAAGCGACGGCCCGAGAGCCTCGTGAGGTCGATGCGCACGAACTCGCGCTTCACCGTCGGGATGAGCGGATGGATCGGCAGCGCGGCGGCCGCCGCGACCTCGTCGGCCGCCTCGAGCCGGCGCGCCCTGCCGTGGCCGATGACGCTCCACGCCTCCCTCACGCCGATGTTGTCGATCTCGAAGACGACGTCGTCGGCCAGCAGGGCGCCGGCGAGCTTCGTGCCGGGCGCGGTGCGGAAGGTGATCTCGCGACCGGCCGAGTGGTAGTTGACCGGGAACACCTCGAGCAGGTCGCCGACCCGGAAGGCGATGCGGCCGAACTCGAACAGGGCGAGCAGCTTGACGCACTCGTCCTCGCTGATCTCGTGGACCGGGTTCTCGCGCCCCGCATGCTCGGTCATGGCCTCATGCTCGCACCCGCCGCGGATCCACGCCAGGGTCGGCTCAGGCGATGCCCTGCGCGAGGCGCGCGGCCAAGCCGGCCTCGTCGGCGA
Source organism: Agrococcus baldri (assembly GCA_007988785.1). GTDB lineage: Bacteria > Actinomycetota > Actinomycetes > Actinomycetales > Microbacteriaceae > Agrococcus > Agrococcus baldri_A. The sequence goes on along the minus strand of BJUU01000020.1, from coordinate 8,719 downwards.
GCCGCGGCTCGGTCGTGCGCTCCGGCACGATGCCGCGCTTGCCCGCGTAGAAGGCGCGGATGCGATCCATGTCGGCGGGCACGTCGCCGGTGAGCTCAAGCGTCGGCCCCAGGCCGGTCGTGCGGGTGACCGAGTCGACGAAGCCGAGCGTGACGGGCACGCCCGCGGCGAAGGCGATGCGGTAGAAGCCGCTGCGCCACTGCGTCGAGCTGCGCGTGCCGTCGGGCGTCACGACGATCGCCGCGCGCGGATCGGTGCGGGCGAGCTCGACGACGCGGTCGGCCAGGCCGGCCGGGTCGTCGCGGTCGACCGGGATGCCGCCGAGCCAGTGCATCACGCGGCCGAACGGGCCCTGGAAGAGCTCGCGCTTGCCGAGCCAGCGCACCGCCAGCCGCGCATCCCACGCGATCGCGAGCATGAGCACGAAGTCGCGGTTCGAGGTGTGCGGGGCGCCGATCAGCAGCCGCGGGCCGTCGTGGGCCGGCTGCTCGCGCTGCAGCCTCCAGGGGCTCAGGGCCCAGTGCAGCCGCGCGACGGCGCGGCGGATCGGCATCCTGCTCATCGGTCGTCCCGTGGCCGCGCTCAGCGGCGCAGGTCGAGCATCGGGCAGTCGAACGGGTCGCGGGCGGCGAGGCCGACGCGGTTGAGGTAGCGGACGACGGCCCCGTAGGCGCCGACGAGCCCCGTCTCGACGTAGGGGATGCCGTGGGTCGCGCAGTGCGCGCGCACGATGTCGCTCGCGGCGCGCAGGTGCGGTCGCGCCATGTTCGGGAACAGGTGGTGCTCGACCTGGTAGTTGAGGCCGCCGAGCAGCGTCGTCATGCCCCAGCCGCGCACGTTGCGGGAGGTGCGCACCTGCTTGGTGAAGAAGTCGAGCTTGGCGTCGCGGCTCACGGTCGGCATGCCCTTGTGGTTGGGGGCGAAGGATGCGCCCATGCCGATGCCGAAGACCGCCATCTGCACGCCCAGGAAGGCGAGCGCCATCGGCCACGGCATGACGAGCAGCAGGAACGTGAAGTACGCCGCGAAGCGGGCCGTGATGAGGCCGAGCTCGATCCAGCGACCCGTCACGGGCCGACGCTCGAGCAGGGTGCGGATGGAGTGCTGGTGCAGGTTCATGCCCTCGAGCGTGAGCAGCGGGAAGAACAGCCAACCCTGATGGCGGGTGATCCAGCGCTGCACGCCTCGCGCCTTCTTGGCGTCGGAGGGGAGGAACGAGATCGTGTCGATCTCGATGTCGGGGTCGCGCCCGATCTGGTTGGGGTTCGCGTGGTGGCGGGAGTGCTTCGTCATCCACCACTGGTGGCTGATGCCGACGACACCGGCGGCGAGGATGCGGCCGAGGCGGTCGTTGGCGGGGCCGGACTTCAGCACCTGCCGGTGGGATGCCTCGTGCGCGATGAACGAGATCTGGGTGAGCACGATGCCCAGGGCGCCGGCGATGAGCAACTGGAACCAGCTGTCGCCCAGCAGCACCGAGCCGACGAGCAGTCCGACCAGCGCGACGCCGAGGCCGACCATCATCCAGACGTAGAAGCCGACGGCGCGCTCGAGCAGCCCCGCGTCACGGACGGCCTTCGCGACCACCCGGAAGTCGGCGCGGCGATCCTCCTCGGATCGTTCGGATGCCTTGATCGTGGTGCGCAGCGGACCGTGCGTCACCTCTGGTGCGGTCATCGTGGTCATGTGGGCCCCCTCGGGCTCGACGGCGACTTCCCAGCCGGTGGGGGCCGGTCGACCTGCATGATCGGGACCCCGGATGCTTTCAGCGTATGCCGTACGCAATGCCGCTTCGAGTATGTACCCCTGTGCGTGGCCTATGAGCCTCGCCGGCCTGCGTCTGCGTCAGCCGAGGGCTGGCGGCACGTAGACGTTCAGGAAGACGAAGACCGAGAGGTTGCCGAGGTCGACGAGCACGTGCGAGACCAGCGGCCAGCGCAGGCTGCCGGTGACCCTGCGCATCCAGAACCAGGCCACGGCCATGAGCGCGAGCGTGCCGTAGAGCATCGGCGAGCGGTTGCCCTCGGAGAACACGCCCCACATGAGCGGGTGGCTCGCGACGAACAGCACGGTGATCCAGGCAGCGGCGAGCCAGGCGGGCCAGCGGGCGGTGGCATCCTGCACGGCGCCGCGCCAGTAGGCCTGCTCGAAGACCGGGTTGATGAGCGCGAACAGCAGCCACGGGGCGATGAGCGCCGCGTTGGCAGCGACGAGCGGCAGCTGCATGGCGAGGATGCCGCCGATCGGGATGGCGCCGAGCAGCAGCGCCGCGGGGATCACCCACCACGGACGGCGGACGGCGGGCGCCAGCCAGGCGCGCCGCTGCGCCCCGGTGGTCGACAGCAGCACGACCGCCGACATCGCACCCCAGTACACGATGGCGACGGCGACCCACGCGAGCTGCGGCTCGATCGCGGCGGCGAGGCGGGCGGTGAGATGGCCGAGCAGGATCACCGCGAGCGGCGAGAGCGCGACGAGCACGAGGGCGCGGTCGGGCCGCTGCACGGGGGCGTGGACGGCGGCGGGGACGGCGGCGGGAGCGAGGGCGGGCACTCCCCGACGCTAGGCGCACCAGGTGGCCGGGGGATGAACGAGGAGCGGGCGCCGCCTCGAGGCCGGGCTCGAGGACGGCGCCCGCAGCGGCGCGGCCGTGGGTCAGCGGGCCGCGACCTCCGCGCTCTCGTCGGCCGAGGCATCCGTCGTCGCCACGACCGGCTCGACCGAGTCGTCGTCGAACTCCGAGGGCGCCACGGGCGCCGCGCCCGCGACCGCGATGGGCTGCGCATCGGGGTTCGAGGCCTTCGCGCGCTTCTCCGGCACCGGCAGGGTGCCGGCGGCGCGCAGGCCGTCGTAGTGCGCCTGCGCCTCGCGCTGGCGCTCGCCCTCGGCGCCGGTGGCGATGTGGGCGCGCAGGTGCTCGTCGCCGAGACCGAACGCCGCGACCAGGTCGAGCGCGTGGGGGCGCAGCTTGGCGAGCAGCCGCTCGATGGTCGAGGTGACGGCCTGCGACCGGGCGCCGGAGAGGCGGCCGTGCTCGAGGTGCCAGGCGGCGTGCTCCTCGAGGATCGTGAGGGCGAAGAGGTCGCGCAGGTGCGTCAGCACCTTCTTCGTCGCCTCGGGGCTGCGGTCGACGGCCTCGGCGAGCGCGTCGTACTGCTGCAGCTCGACCCAGGCGCGGGCGGCCTCGATCAGCTGGTGCTGCTCGGCGTTGAAGGCAGCGGCGGCCTTCGCCTGCTCCTTCGGCGCGTGGCGCAGGCGGCCGGCGATGTCCGCGACCATCGTCTCGACGCGGTCCTCGAGCAGCTCGCGCTGGGTGTCGGCGTCGCGCAGCGCGAGCGACGACTTCTTGACGTTGCGCAGGTCGCGCACGTCCTGGCTCAGCGTGCGCAGGCCCACGAGCGCGGTCGCGCGGTCGAAGAACTGGTCGGCGGCGAAGCGGGCGATGTCGCCCTTCGACGCGCCCTTGAACTGCTTGGCGAAGTCGCCCAGCAGGCGCTTGCCGACCAGCTGCAGCAGCACGGTGTTGTCGCCCTCGAAGGTGACGTAGATGTCGAGGTCGGCGCGCAGCTGCACCAGCCGGTTCTCGCCCAGGAATCCGGCGCCGCCGCAGGCCTCGCGGGCCTCCTGCAGGGTGTCGAGCGCCTGCCAGGTCGAGAGCGCCTTGAGCCCGGCGGCGAGCGTCTCGAGATCCTCGCGCTCCTCCGGCGTGTCGGTGCGGCCCGAGAAGACGCCGTCGAACTTCACCAGCAGGCGCTCGTGCGCGTAGGTCTGCGCGTAGGCCTTCGCGAGCCGCGTGAAGAGGCGGCGCTGGTGCCGGCGGTAGTCGAGCAGCACCTCCTCCTGCGTGTCGCTCGAGGCCTTGAACTGGCGCCGCTCGGAGCCGTAGCGGATGGCGATCGCGAGCGCGGCCTGCTGCGCGACGGCGGCGGCCCCGTCGAGCGAGACGCGGCCCTGCACGAGCGTGCCGATCATGGTGAAGAAGCGGCGCCCGGGGCTGTCGATCGGGCTCGAGTAGGTGCCGTCGGCGGCGACGTCGCCGTAGCGGTTCAGCAGGTTGGTGCGGGGCACGCGCACGTCGGTGAAGTGCAGGCGGCCGTTGTCGATGCCGTTGAGGCCGCCCTTGTAGCCGTCGTCCTCGCCGCCGACGCCCGGCAGGAACTCGCCCTGCTCGTCGCGGATCGGCACGTAGAAGGCGTGCACCCCGTGGTCGATGCCCTTGGTGATGAGCTTGGCGAACACGACCGCGTCCTTGCCGTGCAGCGCGGCGTTGCCGAGGTAGTCCTTCCACGCGCCGCGGAAGGGCGTGTGGATGACGAACTCCTCAGCCGCCTCGTCGTAGGTGGCGGTGGTGCCGATCGAGGCGACATCCGAGCCGTGGCCGGTCTCGGTCATCGCGAAGGCGCCGGGCACGTCGAAGCGCATGATCGGCGGCAGGAAGGTGTCGTGGTGGTGCTGCGTGCCCAGATGCAGCACCGCGGCGCCGAAGAGGCCGAACTGCACGCCCGACTTGATCTGCAGGCTCGGGTCGGCGAGCACGAGCTCCTCGAAGCCGGCGATGTTGCCGCCGTGGTCGTCGCCGCCGCCCAGGCGCGAGGGGAACGCCGCGAGCACCGCGCCGTCGTCGACCAGCAGCCGCAGCTGCTCGAGGGCGCGCTCGCGGTGGTCGGCCATCGTCAGGTCGTCGATGCGCTGGTAGCGCGGGTCGGCGACCTTCCTGCGCGCGTCGAGTCGCCGCTCGCCCCACGTGCCGCGCAGGTCGCGGCCGAGCCAGTCGACGTCGACCTTGCCGTGCTGGCGCGGCTCCTCGCTGCGCTGGCGTCGGGTGCGGGTGGTGTCGGCCATGGTGCTCTCCCTCAGACGGATGTGCGGCTCGGACGGGCTCGCGGATGCGGCACCTGCGACAGGTGCGCCACCACCGTAGGCACGGGGTCGCCCCGGCGCGCCAGGGCTTGGCTCAGGGCACAAGCGGGCGCGCGGGGCCGCCCGCCGGGGTTGTGCGGTCGGCACAACGCAGCGCGGAGTCTGCTGTCGGATGCGCACCGGTCTCGAGACGCATCGCGCTGCGCGCGACGCTCCTCGACCGACGAAGGCTAGAGCGAGCCGTGCACGGCCTCGCCGGCGATCAGGGTGGCGCGGATCGCTGTCGAGCGGAGGCGCTCGGCCGCCCCGTGCGGGTCGTGCGCGACGTCGTCGGCGCTCGGCAGCGCATCCGCCAGCACGACCAGGTCGGCGGGCTCCCCCGCGTCGATGCGGGTGCGCGCCGATGCGGCGAGCGCCTGCTCGAGCGCGATCGCCTCGTCGGGCCGCCACGGCGGCTCGCCGCCGCGCGTGCGGGTGACGGCGGTGGCGATCGCGCGCCACGGGTCGAGGGGCGTGACGGGCGCGTCGGAGCCGAGCACGACGCGCACGCCGCCGTCGAGCAGCGAGCGGATGCGGAAGGCATCCTGCGCACGATCGCCCCAGAGCGTGTCGGTGAGCTCGCGGTCGTCGAGCGCGTGCTCGGGCTGCAGCGACGCGGCGAGGCCCAGGCGCGCCATGCGCGGGATGTCGTCGGCGGTGAGCAGCTGCGCGTGCTCGATGCGGTCGCCGGCGGTCTGGCGGCCCGCGGCGGCGGCGCGCTCGAAGGCGTCGATGACGGCGCTCACGGCGGCGTCGCCGATGGCGTGGATGGCGGCGCCCAGGCCGAGCTCGCCCGCGCGCGCCAGCAGCCGGTCGAGGTCGGCGTCGTCGACGTTGCGCACGCCGGTGCCGGCGTCGTACGGATGCGTCGTCCACGCCGTGCGGGTGCCGAGCGAGCCGTCGGTGATCACCTTGAGGCGGCCGACACGGGCGCTGCCGGCGATGGGGTCGCCGGTGCGCAGGCCGCGCTCGGCGGCGCGCTCGAGATCCTGCTGGTAGATGCCCGCCTCGACGCGGGTGGGGGTGGCGCGGCCGGGCCGCTGCCAGGCGCCGACGGCGTCGTCGAACTCGAGGTCGACCACCCCGACGACGCCGCGCGCGGCGGCAGCGGCCAGGGCGGACGCGACGTGACGGTCGAGCGCGTCGGCGTCGAGCATCCCCTCGACCTCCTGCAGCGTTGCGAAGGCGGCCTCCTCGCGCAGCAGCGGGCCGTCGAGCTCGAGGCCCAGGCGGGTGAGCATGGCCGTGTTGGGCCAGGAGCAGTGCACGTCGCTCGAGACGACGAGGGTGGGCGTCGCGCCGGTGGCCGCGTCGAGCTGCGCGCGCGTCGGAGGCGCGGGCCACAGGCCGTCGCGCATGCCGACGAGCACGAGCGGGTCGCTGCCGGTGTGCGCGGCGACGGCGGCGCGGGCGAGCGCAGCGGCCTCGTCGGCGCTCGACGCGTCGAGCACGCTCGGGCGGGTGCGGTGACGCGCCCACTGCCCCATGTGGGTGTGCTCGTCCCAGAGGCCGGGGACGACGGTCGCGCCCTCGAGGTCGTGCCGCTCGCCCGCCGAGGGCGTGGAGCCGGCGGGGCTCACGCGCTCGATCTCACCGTCGACGACGTCGATGTCGACCATGGTTCCGGACAGCAGGCGGGCGTTCGCGAGGCGCATGCTCCGCACGCTACCCGGCTTCGGCCGCCGTGGGGCGCCGGGCCGGGCGGAGTCGTGCGGTCGGACGCGGGCGGCGTCAGTGGGCGGCCCGGGAGGAGCGTTCGCGGCGGCGGGCGATGCGCTCGGGGTCGATGCGGGTGCGGGGCGACGTCTGCCGCACGAGCACGACGCCGGTGGCGATCGCGCCGATGGCCGCGACCACCGCGAAGGCGCTGATCGACGCGGGCAGCTCGGCCGCTGCGCTGAGCCAGTTCGGGTTCATGGTGATGATGATGCGCTCCTCGCCCGGGGCGCACCAGGGGCGAGTTCTGGGTGGCGCGCGGGTCGGCGCTCGCCGGCAGCGCCGCCGGCTTGGCGCCCGCCGACTTGGCGCACGTCAGCTCAGCGCCGGCCGGCTCAGCGCCCGTCGGCTCAGACCCCGCCAGCCCAGAGCGCCTCGGCGGTCGCGGGGCGGCGGCGCTGCGGCTGCTCGTCGCGGGCGCTGCGCTCCTCGGCGATGCGCTCGCCCAGCTGCGTGTGCAGCCGGCGGGCCTCTGCGTCGGCGGCGCGCTCCCGCAGCTGGGCGACGCGCCAGGGGTCGAGCGGCACGCGCGGCGCACGCTGCCGCACGAGGACTGCGATGGCGCCGATCGCGGCGATCAGGCCGATGAGAGCGATGACGATGATCCAGGTGATGTTCATGGCAGAAAGTCTGCGCTTGTCAACTTCCCGCCAACAGTGGCAGGATGGACAACGTCCATTAAGATTCTGCCAACCGCGTGAGCGGCTGATCGAGGAGGATCCATGCTCAAGATCGCCTGCGTCGTCGACGACGACGTCAACATCTTCGAGCTCGGCGTCGCGGCCGAGGTCTTCGGCATCGATCGCAGCGATCGCGGCATCCCCCGCAACGACTTCCGCGTGGTCACCCCTACGCCCGGCCCGGTGCGCGTCTCCGGCGGCCTCGGCCTGCCCGTGATGGTCGATCAGGATCTCTCGTTCGCCGACGAGGCCGATGTCGTGATCGTCGCCCCCTACGAGTCGTGCAGCACCGATGTCGAGTGCAGCCTGCCGGTCGCCCGCGCGGTGCAGCGCGCCGTCGAGCGCGGTGCTCGGGTGCTGACGATGTGCACCGGTGCGTTCGTGGCGGCGAGGGCCGGGGTGCTCGACGGGCGCCGCGTCGCGACGCACTGGATGCACGCCGACGAGCTCGCGGCGCAGTTCCCGCAGCTGACGGTGGAGCGCGACGCCCTCTGGGTCGACGACGGGCCGATCACCTCCAGCGCCGGCACCGCTGCCGCGATCGATGCCGCCCTGCACATCGTGCGCGAGATGCAGGGCGCCCAGGTCGCATCCACCATCGCCCGCTCGATGGTGGTGCCGCCGCTGCGCGACGGCGGCCAGAGCCAGTTCGCTGTCGGTCCGGTCGCCGAGCAGCGCGCCGAGACGCTCGCACCGCTGATCGACTGGATCGTCGAGCACCTCGACGAAGAGCACTCGGTCGCGGCGCTGGCCCGCCGCGCCAACCTCTCGGAGCGCACCTTCGCGCGCCGCTTCCGGGAGGAGCTCGGCGCGACGCCGACGGCATGGCTCACCTCGCAGCGCGTGCAGCGCGCGCAGCAGCTGCTCGAGGCGACCGATCTTGGCCTGGATGCGGTGGCGCAGCAAGCCGGGTTCAGTGCTGCAGCGCTGCTGCGGCACCACTTCACCCGCCAGCTGGGCGTCTCGCCCTCGGCGTACCGCCGCCGCTTCGCATGCCCGGAGCCTGCGAGCGCCTGACCGCCGCGTCGAGGGTTCGCTCGCCGGGCCCCTAGGTGCGCACCACGATGTGCGGTGCGGGTCGGAGGTCGAACGGCGCCGTGCGGGATCGGGGCAGTCGCCTCCGCCGGCGGACGAGGTGCTGGAGTCGGGCTTCGATGGCGCCGGGTGCGTGGCTGACGGCGGGCCGGGGAGGCCGGACGGTCAGTGGTGGGTTCGTCTCCGCGGGGATGGGGCTCGGCAGCTCATGCCGTGGACCGGGCAGAGCGCTGGTCTCGTCGGGGAGCTTGATGGTCGGGCTGGGAGCGGCCGCGTGTGCGGTGGTGGTGGTGGTGGTGGCTGCTGTGGGGTTGGTGCCGGTGCGGGTGGTTCTGGCGTAGCGGCCGGTGGGGTGGTGGGTGGGGACGATGCGCCAGTGGCCGGGTCGA
>BJUU01000019.1 GCA_007988785.1 Agrococcus baldri | reverse complement strand
CCTTCCGCGTGTGAGTGGTCACTTCCCCGCCCGAGCGATCTGCCAGGGACGATCGCCAAAGTGACCAGTCATCCCCCGGGCGGCCACTCATTCCCCGGAGCGGCCACTCATTTCCCGGAGCGGCCACTCGTTCCCCGTAGTGACCACTCTTCGGTGCGAGAGCCGGCCACTCGGCTCAGCAGCTCGTCTCGATCAGGTCGACGTACCAGCGGCACCCCGCCAGCCAGGTGTCGGTGCGGATGCGCTCGTCGCGCGCGTGCAGCGTCAGCCGTTCCGCGCGGGTCATCTCGAACGGCGCGAAGCGGTAGACGCGGTCGGTGATGCGGTGCGCGTGCCGGCCGTCGGTGCCGCCGAGCATCACGTAGGGCACCGGCAGGACATCGGGCCGCAGGCGCGCGATCGCGGCCTCGACGTCATCCCATCCGGCGCCGCCGACGGGGCTCTCCGGGCTCGGCCCGTGCCCGTGCAGCACCGTCAGCTCGACCGCATCGTCCGCGATCGCGCGCCGCATGAACGCGAGCGTCTCGTCGACCGACGAGTCGAGCGCGATGCGCGCGTTCACCACGGCGACCGCCTCCTCCGCGAGCGCATTCGCCGCCGCCGCGCCCGAGAGCTGCGTCACGACGGCGGTGGTCGCGAGCATCGCCCGCGTCTCGTCCTGCCGCGCCAGGATCCGCTCCACGAGCGGCCGCGCCCGCCGCACCCGGCGCAGCACGGCCCCCTGCGCACCGCCGGCCTCCGCACCCAGCAGCTCGAGCATCCGCAGCGCCGGCTCGGGCAGCGACCGCGGCCACGTCGCGAAGTCGAGCCGCCGGATCGCGCGCGCCAGCCGCGACGTCGCCGGCAGCGCCGGTGGGGTCGACGCGTGCCCGCCCTCCTGCGCCACGCGCATCCGCACGTTCGCGAAGCCCTTCTCGGCCACGCCCACCACGGCCACGTCGCGCTCCACGCCCGGGATCGGCGGCTCGATGATCGCGCCGCCCTCGTCGAGCGCCCACGCCGGCCGCACGCCGCGCCGCTCGAGCTCGGCGATCGCCGACTCGGCGCCCGTGCCCATCGTCTCCTCGTCGTGCCCGAACAGCAGCCACACGTCGCGCGCCGGCACGAAGCCGGCCGCCAGCAGCGCCTCGACCGCCACGCAGATGCCGACCAGCGAGCCCTTGTCGTCGAGGGTTCCGCGGCCCCAGATGTGGGTCTCGTCGCGGTGCCCGGAGTACGGCGGATGCGTCCACCCGGCAGGCGGGGCCGGCACGACATCCTGGTGCGCCATGAGCAGCGCGGGCGCGCCGCTCGCGTCGCGGCCCGGCCAGCGGGTCAGGAGCGTGGCGCCGACCTGCTCGACCTCGAGCTCGGCGAACAGCAGCGGGAAGCGCTCGCGCAGGGCGGCGCCGAAGGCCGGAAGTTGCTCGGCGGTCTCGGTCGGCACGCGCACGAGCGCGATCAGGTGGTCGATGGCGTCGTCGGCGATCTGCACGGGCGCAGGCTATCGTCGCGAGCGATGGATGCGCGTGACGACGGGCGAGCCGACGGCCCGGTGCCCGACGGCCCGGTGCCCGACGGCCCGGTGCCCGACGGCCCGGTGCCCGACGGCCCGGTGCACGACGACCCGGTGCCCGGCGACCCAGCTCCCAGCCATGACCGCGATGCGCTGATCGTCCTGCTGCGAGCGGGCGGCAGCGTGTTCGCCGAGGACGAGTACGAGGTGCTGCGCGAGCACGCGGAGCGCGTCGGCCCCGACGGGCGCGGCGACGCGGAGGAGATCCTCGAGCTGCTCGTCGACCGCCGCGTGCACGGCGAGCGCATCGAGCACATCGTCGAGCACGCGCAGTTCGCCGAGCTGCGCGTGCAGGTGGACTTCGGCGTGTTCGTGCCGCGCAGCCGCACGGTGCTGCTCGCGAGCCTCGTCGCCGACCGGCTGCGCGAGCTGCGCGACGAGCGGGGCGCCGCGGCCGCGCCGCCCCGCCTGCTCGACTTCGGCTGCGGCACCGGCGCCATCGCGGCGCTCGCGATCCACCGGGTGCCGGGCATCGAGGCGGTCGCGGTCGACAGCGACCGCTTCGCCGTCGCGTGCGCCGAGCGCAACCTGCCGGGCGCCCGCGTCGTGCTGGCCGGCAGCGCGCTCGCGCTCGCGACCGGCGAGGCCGGAGCCGCCGGCCAGGGCCGCATCAGCGCATCCGCGCCCTTCGACGTGATCGCGGCCAACCTGCCCTACGTGCCCACCTCGCAGCTGCAGCTGCTGCCGCACGGGATCCTCGAGTCGGAGCCGCGCACCGCGCTCGACGGCGGCCACGACGGCCTCGACCCGCTCGGCGAGCACGCGCTCGCGCTGGGTGCGCTGCTGCGCGACGGCGGCATGCTCATCACCGAGATCGCGCCGCACCAGGCCGAGCTCGGCACCGAGATCCTCGAGCTCGCCGGCTTCCGGGGCATCGAGGTGCGCAGCGACGAGGCGCTCGACGCGACCGTGCTGCTCGGGTGGCGCTGACCGAGCCCGTCGCCGTGCACACCTGACGCGGCACCCGCCCGGCGCGTTACCGTGGAGTTCCAGCCCCGCCCCCAGCGTCGAGGAGGATGCCCGTGCCCGTCGAGCACAACACCCGCGAGATCGAGGACGGCGTCGTCACCGATCTCAGCGACCGCATGACGTACGGGGGCTACCTGGGCCTCGACACGCTGCTCGACTCGCAGCACCCCAAGAGCGACCCCGAGCACCACGACGAGCTGCTGTTCATCATCCAGCACCAGACGACCGAGCTGTGGCTCAAGCTCGTCATCCACGAGCTCGACGACGCGCGCGCGCTGCTCGCGGCCGACGACCTGGGCGCGGCGCTCAAGCGCATCGCCCGCGTCAAGCACATCCAGGAGGTGCTGACGCAGCAGTGGTCGGTGCTCGCGACGCTCACGCCCACCGAGTACGCGCAGTTCCGCGGCTCGCTCGCGAGCGCGTCCGGCTTCCAGAGCGCGCAGTACCGGCAGGTGGAGTTCGCGCTCGGCAACAAGCACGCCAAGATGCTGCAGGTCTTCGAGTCGAACCCGGCCGACCACGCCGCGCTCGAGGCCGAGCTGCGCCGGCCGAGCCTCTACGACGAGTTCCTGCGGCACCTCGCCCGCCGCGGCCACGCGGTGCCGGCCGAGCTGCTCGAGCGCGACGTCACGCAGGCGCACGTCTACACCGAGGCGCTCGTGCCGGTCTTCCAGGCGATCTACGAGGATGCCGGGCGGCCGCAGGGCGGCGAGGACTGGCGCGCCTACGAGGCCTGCGAGGAGCTCGTCGACCTCGAGGACAACTTCCAGTTCTGGCGCTTCCGCCACCTCCGCACCGTCACTCGCACGATCGGCATGAAGCGCGGCACCGGCGGCTCGAGCGGCGTCGACTTCCTCAAGCGCGCCCTCGAGCTGACGTTCTTCCCCGAGCTGTACGTCGTGCGCACCCGGATCGAGGGGTGAGCGCCCCACCGCGGCTCGCCCGCGTCGCACGGGCCCGCATCGGCGGGACGTGGGTGGCGGATGCGGTGCTGCAGCTCACACGCACGGGCGTCACCCCGGTGCGCCCCGGCTCCGCCGCCGCGGCGACGGGCGCGGAGCGGCAGCTGCCGCGCCACGAGCTCACGCTGCTGCCGCCCATCACCGACGCCCACGTGCACCTGGGGCTCAGCGATGCCGCCGAGCCGACGCCGACCGCGTTCGCGCGCGTGCTCGACCTCGGCTGGACGCCCGCTGCGCTGCCGGGCCTCATCGAGGCGGTCGCCGCCGCGCATCCCGCGCTCGAGATCCGCTTCGCCGGCCCCTTCCACGCCGCACCCGGCGGCTACCCCTCCGATCGCCCCTGGGCGGCGCCGGGTACTGTCGCCGAGCTCGCCGACGCGGCCGGCGCGGCGCGTTCGATCCGCGCGCAGGCCGCGGCAGGCGCATCCGTCATCAAGGTCATGCTGAACAGCGACGACGGGCCGGTGCCCGACGACGCGCTGCTCGCCGCGATCGTCGCCGAGACGCACGGGGCGGGTCTGCCGCTCGCCGCGCACGTGCAGGGCGCCGGCCAGGCCGAGCGGGCGCTGACCGCGGGCGTCGACATCCTCGCCCACACGCCGTGGACCGAGCGGCTGAGCGACGAGCTCGTGCGCGCCGCCGCCGGCCGGCAGACGTGGATCTCGACGCTCGCGATGCACGGCCGCGACGGCGACGAGACCGCGTTCGCGCGCGCGACCGACAACCTCGCGCGGTTCGCCGCCGCCGGGGGAGCGGTCCTCTACGGCTCCGACCTCGGCAACGGCATCACCCGCCTCGACCTCGACGCGCACGAGCTCGCCGCGCTGCGGCAGGCGGGCGTCGAGGGCACGGCGCTCGTCGACGCGCTGCTCGCCCCGCCGCGCGGCGCGCCGCATCCCGTGGCGCTGCGGCCCGGCGGGCCGACCATCAGCGCCCTCCCGGCGGAGGTCGACGGCGACGATGCCGTCATCGCCGCCCTGCACCACGCGCGACCGATGCGCATCACCGACCTGGAGGCATCCGCATGACCACCGCACTCGCCGGCCGCGCCGCCGAGCTCGACGCCGCCGACCCGCTCGCTGCCCACGCGCGGCGCTTCGTGCGCGGCGGCGACGTCGTCTCGTACCTCGACGGCAACTCGCTCGGCCGCCCGCTCGCCGACCTGCCCGAGCGCTTCGCCGGCTTCGTCGAGCGCGACTGGGGCGAGCGGCTCATCCGCTCGTGGGACGAGCAGTGGATGGAGCGCCCCTTCGGCCTCGGCGACCGCATCGGCGCGCTCGTCGGCGCGGCGCCCGGCCAGGCCTTCGTGGGCGACTCGACCACCGTGCTGCTCTACAAGCTCGCGCGCGCAGCCGTCGACGCGCGGCTCGCGGCCGATCCAGAGCGCCGGGAGATCGTGATCGACGACGACAGCTTCCCGACCGACCGCTTCGTCGTCGAGGGCGTCGCGGCCGAGCGCGGGCTGACGATCCGCTGGATCGAGGCCGACCCGGCGAGCGGAGTGTCGCTCGAGCAGGTGCGGGAGGCGGTGGGCGAGCGCACGGCGCTCGTGCTGCTGAGCCACGTGGCCTACCGCTCGGGCTTCCTCGCCGACATGGCCGGCATCACCGAGGCCGCGCACGAGGCGGGCGCGCTCATGCTGTGGGATCTGTGCCACTCGGTCGGCGTCATCCCCACCGAGCTCGACGCGTGCGGCGTCGACCTGGCGGTCGGCTGCACCTACAAGTACCTGAACGGCGGGCCCGGCTCGCCCGCCTTCGGCTACGTCGCCGAGCACCTGCAGGGCGAGCTCGAGCAGCCCATCCAGGGCTGGATGGGCGCGGCCGACGTCTTCCTCATGGAGCGCCACTACCGCGCGGCCCCCGATCTGCGCCGCTTCCTCAGTGGCACGCCGCCCGTGCTCGCCACCGTCGCGCTCGAGGCGATGCTCGAGCTCGTCGAGCAGGTCGGCATCGCCGCCATCCGCGAGAAGTCGGTCGCGCTCACCGACTTCGCCGAGGCGGCGCTCGCCGAGCACGTGCTGCCGCACGAGGTCGGCGGGCAGCGCCCGCGCCTGGCCAGCCCACCCGCCGGGCCGCACCGGGGCAGCCACCTGACGCTGACGCATCCGTCGTTCCGCGCCGTCACCGAGCGCCTCTGGCAGCGCGGCGTCATCCCCGACTTCCGCGCGCCCGACGGCATCCGCATCGGCCTCTCGCCGCTGTCGACCACCTTCGCCGAGGTCGAGGGCGGCATCGCCGCGCTCGGGGAGGAGCTGCGCCGGGCAGGGTGATGCGCGCCCGGCTAGGCTCGAGGCGCGGGCGAACCCCGCACCGATCGCCCGCCGCCCACGAAGCGCCGTCCCCGGCAATGGAGCCAGCAATGACCGACACGCCCGCATACAAGCTCGAGCCCGCACCGCAGGGGGAGCGCAGCTACTCCGGCCCCACCCGCATCGAGCGCGACTCGCTCGGCGAGCTGCCCGTGCCGGCCGACGCCTACTGGGGGATCCACACCGAGCGCGCGCTCATCAACTTCCCCATCACCGGCCGCTCCATCTCGGTCTACTCCGACCTCGTGAACGCGCTCGCGGTCGTCAAGCAGGCCTGCGCGCGCGCCAACAAGGAGATCGGCTCGCTCGCGCCCGAGAAGGCCGACCTGATCGACCACATCTGCCGCCGCATCCAGGCAGGCGAGCTGCACGACCAGTTCAAGGTCGGCGTCATCCAGGGCGGCGCCGGCACCTCGACGAACATGAACACCAACGAGGTGATCGCCAACGCGGCCCTCGTCGAGCTCGGCCACCCCAAGGGCGCCTACGAGCACTTCAGCCCCATCGACGACGTCAACCGCTCGCAGTCGACGAACGACACCTACCCCACCTCGATCAAGGTCGCGATGGCCTTCACCCTGCGGCGCCTGCTCGACGAGCTGTCGAGGCTGACGGATGCGCTGGACGCGAAGGCGCGCGAGTTCCACGACGTGCTCAAGGTCGGTCGCACGCAGCTGCAGGACGCCGTGCCGATGACGCTCGGGCAGGAGTTCCGCGGCTTCGCGGTCACGCTGCGCGAGGACTACGACCGGCTCGAGGAGACCATCAAGTGGCTCTCCGAGGTCAACCTGGGCGCGACCGCGATCGGCACCGGCATCACCGCCGACCCGCGCTACGCCGAGGCGGCCAGCCGCCACCTGGCCGAGCTCACCGGGCTGCCGATCGTGACCGCGAGCGACCTGGTGGAGGCGACGAGCGACACGGGCGTGTTCATGACCGTCTCCGGCGCGCTCAAGCGCTGCGCCGTGAAGCTGTCGAAGATCTGCAACGACCTGCGCCTGCTCTCCTCCGGCCCGCAGGCGGGCCTGGGCGAGATCTCGCTGCCGGCCAAGGCCGCCGGCTCGTCGATCATGCCCGGCAAGGTCAACCCCGTCATCCCCGAGGTCGTCAACCAGGTGGCGTTCGCGGTCATCGGATCGGATGCGACGGTCACCGCCGCGTCCGAGGCCGGGCAGCTGCAGCTCAACGCCTTCGAGCCCGTCATCACCCACCAGATCCTCCAGTCGCTGCACTGGATGACGCAGGCGTGCATGACGCTGCGCGTCAACTGCATCGACGGCATCGAGGCGAACCGCGAGCGGCTCGACCTGATGGTCGGCACCTCGGTGGGCGTCGTGACCGCGCTCACTCCCTACCTCGGCTACTCCGACTCGGCGAAGCTCGCGCGCCAGGCGCTCACGGGCCACAAGTCGATCGCCGACCTGGTGGTCGAGAGCGGCCTGATGGAGCGCGAGCGGGTCGAGCGGCTGCTCGCGCCGGCCCGTCTGTCGGGTCTGCAGCCGGTGACGCAGGCGATCCCGGTCATCACGCCGCAGCAGCTGCCCGACGACGAGCGCTCCTGAGGCGCGGCGGGGCGCTCCCCGATACGATCCCCGGGTGAGTGTCCCCGCCCAGCCGTCGCCCTTCGCGCGCAGCTCCGGCCCGAACGTCGGGCTCATCCTCGGCATCGTCGGCATCGCGGTGCTGGGCATCGCGTCGTTCGGCGTCATCTTCATCCTCGCGGGCGCGATCGGCAACGCCGGCCTCGTGGCCGGCTCCGGCGTGATGGCGCTGTTCCCGCTCGCGTTCGTGGTGTGGGCGGTGCTCGCCATCGACCGCTGGGAGCCCGAGCCGCGCATCGCGATGTGGTTCGCGGCGCTGTGGGGCGGCATCGCCGCCGTGCTCCTGACGCTGTGGCTCAACGAGGCGGTGCTGCAGCCCCTCGTGGTGCCGTGGCTCGGCTCGCAGGAGGAGTTCGAGTTCTACGCCACCGTGATCCAGGCGCCGTTCACGGAGGAGCTGTGGAAGGCGATCCCCGTGGCGATCATGTTCCTGTTCTTCCGCAAGGCCTTCGACGGGCCGGTCGACGGCATCGTCTTCGGCGCGCTGTCGGCGGCCGGCTTCGCGTTCACCGAGAACATCCTCTACTTCGGCACCTCGATCAGCGAGAGCGGCGACGGCTCGTTCATCTTCTTCCTGCGCGGCATCATGAGTCCGCTGACGCACGCGATCTTCACGGCAGTCGGCGTCGGGCTGGCGCTCGGCTTCGCCGCGCGGCTGCGCAGTCGCTGGTGGATCCTGCTGGCGTTCCCCGCCGGGCACCTGGTCTCGGCGCTCCTGCACGCGCTCTGGAACTCCTCGAGCTTCTGGGTGCCGGGCGGCACGCTGGGCTTCTTCGTCTACTACCTGCTGGTGCAGGTGCCGCTGTGCCTGCTCGCGGCAGCGCTCGTCTGGCTGCTGCTGCGGCAGGAGCGCAAGATCACGCGCGTGCGGCTGCACGACTACGGCCGGGCCGGCTGGTTCAGCCACGAGGAGGTCGAGCGGCTCTCGTCCGGCGACGGGCGGGCGCGGCTGATGGACTGGGCGCGCTCGCGCGGGCTGCGCAGGCCCATGCAGCAGTACATCCAGACCGCCACGCGGCTCGCCAACCACCGACAGCATGCGCTCGTCGGCCGCGACCGCGCCCGGCACGTCGCGGGCGAGACCTCGCTGCTGGCGAAGCTCACGCACCTGCGTCGCTCGATGGCGACGGTCGCGATCGGGCAGCCGGTGCCGGTGCAGCAGGGCATGCCGGTCGCGGCGCAGGCCGGCGCGCGCGTGCAGCGCTTCGGCGACCTCGACCCGGCCTGGCCGCAGCGGCGCTGACCCCCTTGCTGCCTGAGCCGGTGCGCGCCGCAGGCGCACACCGTGTCGAAGGCCCGCCGCTGACCCCGCAAACCTGGTAGTCTTGGCCGGTTGCCGTGAATCGGCCGCGGAGAAAGAGCGCTCGTGCATCCGGCACGAGCACCGCGCTGCGAGGAGAGAGGGGCCCCACATGAGCCTGAACGCAGAGATCAAGAAGGCCATCATCGAGGAGTTCGCCACCCACGAGGGCGACACCGGGAGCCCCGAGGTGCAGGTCGCGATGCTGTCGCGCCGCATCACGGACCTCACGGAGCACCTGAAGGAGCACAAGCACGACCACCACTCGCGTCGTGGCCTGCTGCTGCTCGTCGGTCAGCGTCGCCGTCTGCTCGGCTACCTGTCGGACGTCGACATCGAGCGCTACCGCTCGCTGATCGAGCGCCTCGGCCTCCGTCGCTGAGCGCCTTCCCACGCGTTCCGGAAGGGCCGACCCCGCGGGGTCGGCCCTTCGTCATGCTCGGGACACCGCCCTTCCTGCTGTTCCGGGCAGGGTGCTGGTAGCCTGTGCGAGGCCGCGTCTGCGGCCGTCGTGCGCCCCACTCGCACCCGCTCGAGAGCTGGTCGTTGGTGGAGGGTGCCGAACTCGCTTCGACGCTCCCCACTGATGACCACTCCTAGCAGCGACAGGCGCACGACCGCCATGTCGTGCCCTCCCCGGGCACAGGAGAGGAGAGACCTTCATGGAAGGTCCTGAGATCACATTCGCCGAGGCCGTCATCGACAACGGCCGCTTCGGCACCCGCACCGTCCGCTTCGAGACGGGCCGCCTCGCGCAGCAGGCGCAGGGCGCGGCCGTCGCCTACATCGACGACGAGACCATGCTGCTGAGCGCCACGAGCGTCTCGAAGCACCCGAAGGACCACTTCGACTTCTTCCCCCTCACGGTGGACGTCGAGGAGCGCATGTACGCCGCCGGCCGCATCCCCGGCTCCTTCTTCCGTCGCGAGGGCCGTCCCTCGACCGACGCCATCCTCACCTGCCGCCTCATTGACCGGCCGCTGCGCCCGTCGTTCGTGGAGGGCATCCGCAACGAGGTGCAGGTCGTCGTCACCGTGCTCGCGATCGAGCCCGACGAGCTGTACGACGTGCTCGCCATCAACGCCGCGTCCATGTCGACGCAGCTCTCGGGCCTGCCCTTCGACGGCCCCATCGGCGGTGTGCGCGTCGCGCTCATCGACGGCCAGTGGGTCGCCTTCCCGAAGCACTCGCAGCTCGAGCAGGCCGTGTTCAACATGGTCGTCGCTGGCCGTGTGGTGACGGATGCCTCGGGTGCCGACGACGTCGCGATCATGATGGTCGAGGCCGAGGCCACCGACAACGCGTGGGAGCTCATCCAGGGCGGCGCCGTCAAGCCGACCGAGGAGATCGTCGCGCAGGGCCTCGAGGCCTCGAAGCCCTTCATCAAGCAGCTCGTCGCCGCGCAGGCGGAGGTCGCGAAGACCGCCGCCAAGGAGACGCAGGAGTACCCGCTCTTCCCGCCGTACACCGAGGAGGCGCTGGAGGCCGTCCGCGGCATCGCCAAGGAGCGCCTCGCCGAGGTCTACCAGATCGCCGGCAAGCTCGAGCGCCAGGACGCCGACGACAGGCTCAAGGAGCAGGTCAAGCAGGAGATCAACGAGCGCATCGAGCGCGGCGAGCTCGCCGCGAGCGTCGCGACCGACGTCTCGGGCGCCTACAAGGCGGTGACGAAGGAGGTCGTGCGCGGCCGCATCCTCGCCGACGGCGTGCGCATGGACGGACGCGGCCTCGCCGACATCCGCCCGCTCGACGCAGAGGTCGCCGTCGTGCCGCGCGTGCACGGCTCGGCGATCTTCCAGCGCGGCGAGACGCAGATCATGGGCATCACGACGCTCAACATGCTCAAGCTCGAGCAGCAGATCGACTCGCTCAGCCCTGTCACCACGAAGCGCTACATGCACAACTACAACTTCCCGCCCTACTCGACCGGTGAGACGGGCCGCGTCGGCAGCCCGAAGCGCCGCGAGATCGGCCACGGAGCCCTGGCGGAGCGTGCGCTCATGCCCGTGCTGCCGAGCCGCGAGGAGTTCCCCTACGCGATCCGCCAGGTCTCTGAGGCGCTGGGCTCGAACGGCTCGACGTCGATGGGCTCGGTCTGCGCCTCGACGCTCGCGCTGCTGAACGCCGGCGTGCCGCTCAAGGCGCCGGTCGCGGGCATCGCGATGGGCCTCGTCAGCGACACGGTCGACGGCGAGACCCGCTACGCGGCGCTCACCGACATCCTGGGCGCCGAGGACGCGCTGGGCGACATGGACTTCAAGGTCGCCGGCACGCCCGAGTTCGTCACCGCCATCCAGCTCGACACGAAGCTCTCCGGCCTGCCGGCCTCGGTGCTGACGGGTGCGCTGACGCAGGCGAAGGAGGCGCGCACGAAGATCCTCGAGGTCCTGAACGCCGCCATCGACGCCCCCGACGAGATGGCGCCCACGGCGCCGCGCGTCATCAGCGTGCAGATCCCGGTCGACAAGATCGGCGAGCTGATCGGCCCGAAGGGCAAGACGATCAACCAGATCCAGGACGACACGGGCGCCCAGATCTCGATCGAGGACTCCGGCGTCGTCTACATCGGCGCGGTCGACGGACCCTCGGCCGAGGCCGCCCGTGCCGCAGTCAACGCCATCGCCAACCCCTCGAACCCCGAGATCGGCGAGCGGTTCCTCGGCACGGTCGTGAAGATCGCGTCCTTCGGCGCCTTCGTCTCGCTCATGCCGGGCCGCGACGGCCTGCTGCACGTGACGGCCATGCGCGCCCTCAACGGCGGCAAGCGCATCGAGGCCGTCGAGGACGTCGTCTCCGTCGGCCAGAAGATCCAGGTCGAGATCACGAAGATCGACGACCGCGGCAAGCTCTCGCTCGAGGTCGTCGACGAGAACGCACCCGCTGCTGCGGAGGGCAAGGCCGAGGCAACGGCCGACGCGGCGGAGTAACCCGCACCGCGCACGACGACGGATGCCCTCACTCGGCCGGGTGGGGGCATCCGTCGTCTTCGCGCTCCGCGGCGTAGGATCGTCGGATGCCTGCTGTCGCCCTGCCGCTCGAGACCCCCGAGATCGTCATCAACGCCGCCGGCGGTGCGGTGGTGCGCAGGAGCGTGCTGCCGAGCGGCGTGCGCGTGCTCACCGAGCAGGTGCCGGGCGCCGCGAGCGCCTCCGTGGGCTTCTGGGTGCCGGTCGGCTCGCGCGACGAGCGGGAGGATGCGCGCGGCGCGACGCACTTCCTCGAGCACCTGCTGTTCAAGGGCACCCCCACCCGCAGCGCCTTCGACATCGCGGTCGCGTTCGACGAGGTCGGGGGCGAGCACAACGCGCTCACCGCGAAGGAGCACACCTGCTACTACGCCAAGGTGCGCGACCGCGACCTCGGCATGGCCGTCGACGTGCTCGCGGACATGGTGACCTCCTCGCTGCTCGACCCGGCCGAGTTCGACCACGAGCGCGAGGTCATCCTGGAGGAGCTCGCGATGGCCGACGACGATCCCGGCGACGTCGCGGGTGAGCGGCTGAGCGAGCTCGTGCACGGGCTCGACGCGCCGCTGGGCAGGCCCATCGGCGGCACGAACGAGTCGATCCGGGCCGTCTCGCGCGAGCGCGTCGCCGAGCACTACCGCGAGCACTACGACGCGAGCGATCTGGTGGTGACCGTCGCCGGCGCCGTCGACCACGACACGGTCGTCGAGCAGCTGCAGGAGGCCCTCGGGCGCTACGGCTGGTCGCTCGAGGACGCCGCCCCGAAGGCCCGCCGCGACGCAGCGCTGCAGCCGTACACGGCCGGCGGCCTCACGGTCGTGCGGCGCCCGCTCGAGCAGGTCAGCCTCATGATCGGCACGCCGGGGCTGACGGCGGGCGACCCGCGCCGCAGCACCATGGCCGTGCTCAACGCGGTGCTGGGCGCCGGCATGTCGTCGCGGCTGTTCCAGGAGATCCGCGAGCGCCGCGGCCTCGCCTACTCCGTCTACTCCTTCGCCTCCGGCTACGCCGACGCGGGGCTCATGGGCATGGCCGCGGCCTGCCAGCCGCACAAGACGCTCGAGGTCGCCGGCCTCATGCTGGGCGAGCTCGAGCGCCTCGCGGAGGGCGCGAGCGACGAGGAGCTGGGCCGCGCGAAGGGGCAGCTCGCGGGCGGCTCGGCGCTCGCGCTGGAGGAGAGCGACACGCGCATGGCGCGGCTCGGCCGAGCCGAGCTGACGCTGGGGGAGTTCCTCGACATCGACGCCACGCTCGAGCGCATCGACCGTGTCACCGACGCCGATGTGCGCGAGCTCGCGGCAGCGCTCGCGGGCGGCGCGCGCTCGATCGCGGCGGTCGGGCAGGTGCCGGACGGCCTCGACCGGCTCGTCGACTCAGGCGCGCGGGGTACGGTGGAGTCAGCGGTCCCAGCCGCTCACTAGCAGGGCACGCTCGCGCGCCCCGATGGTCACGAACCGGGCGCAGCGGCGCGCCCACGCGGAGGATGCGATGGCTCACCTGCTCTACCTCGTCCGGCACGGGGAGCAGCTCGATGCAGAGCACGGCGTCGACGACGGGCGACTCTCCGCACGCGGCGTGCGGCAGGCGCAGGCGATCGCGCAGCGGCTCTCGGGCGTGCACTTCGATCACGCCTGGACCTCGCCGCTGCAGCGCGCGACCGAGACGGCGTCGATCATGCAGCAGCGGCTGCCGGCGGTCGAGTTCGAGAAGTCGTCGCTGCTGCTCGACTGCATCCCCTCCGGCAGGACCGAGCACACGCCGGTCGGCTTCCACCGCTTCCTGGCGAGCGTGCGACCCGAGGAGGCCGAGGCGGGCGCTGCGCAGATGCACGACGCGGGGGAGCAGTGGCTGCGCCCCTCGCGCGGCGACGTCAACGAGCTGCTCGTGACCCACAACTTCGTCATCGGCTGGTTCGTGCGCGAGGTCATGCAGTCGCCCGAGTGGCAGTGGATGAGCCTCAATCAGGCCAACTGCGGCCTCACGATCATCCGCCGCCGCACCGGCAAGCCCCCGCAGCTCGTCGTCCACAACGACCTCGGCCACCTGCCCGTCGAGGACCGCACCGGCCTCCCCCTCCCGCAGCCCTACTGACCCGCCACCCCGCTCCCGCCTCGCCCAGTTGAGGGTTTGCGTCCGAGTTGACGGCGCAGAGGGCAAAGAACCTCAACTGAGCCGCGCCCATGCCGACGCCAAGGCGGCTCGAGCAGCCTGTCATTCACAGGCGGGCGGATGCGCGGCGCACGACGGCGCGCCGACCGGGCATCCTGCGCGGCATGGCTGGGCACATCGACATCCCCGAGCTCGCCGGCGTCGCTTCGCTCGGCGTCGCCACCCTGCGCGCGCGCGGATCCAGTGAGAAGCGCCTGCGCGCCAAGCAGCTCGCTCGGCCCTTCTGGGGCATCCGAGCCGAGGGCCTGGCAGACGACCTCGCCGGCCGAGCACGGCAGTACGGGCCGCGGCTGAAGCCCGGGCAGTTGATCGGCGGCCCGGCGGCTGCCGCGCTGCTCGGACTGCCGCTGCCGACGACCGTCGATGACGCTCCGGTGACGATCGTCGTACCGCGGGGCGCCTATCGTCCGCGCACCGCAGGCGTCGAGAGCGTCTCCGTCCTGCCCGAGCGGCTCGTGACGTGGCGGGTCGACTCGCTGCCTGTCACCTCGCCGGTGCTCACGCTGTGCCTGCTCGCGCGCACGCTCGATCTCGATGCCCTCATCGTCGTCGCCGACGCCTTGATGGCGCCGCGCGACCGCTACCCGCTGCTGCGGTTCGCGAGGCCGGCAGCGACGCCGGAGCGGCTTGCGGCAGCGCTCACGGCATGGGGCACCGCACCCGGTTCCGCGCGCCTGCGTGCCGCGCTCGAGGAGGCTCGCCCCGGTGTCGACTCGCCCATGGAGACGCCGACGCGCTGCATGCTGGTGCGTGCGGGGCTGCCGGAGCCGGAGGTGAACGGCGAGATCTTCGATGAAGGAGTGCTGATCGCGCAGCCCGACCTGCTCTACCGCGATGCGAAGGTCGCGATCGAGTACGACGGCGAGCAGCACTTCCTCGATCCGCGGCAGCGGGCGCACGACCTCGAGCGCGATGAGCGGCTGCGCAGCCTCGGCTGGCGGGTGATCCGGCTCAGCGCGTCGATGCTCGCGCAGCCCTGGAAGGTGGTCGAGCGCGTGCGGGCGGCGCTCGCCGCTGCCTCCAGTTGAGGTTCTGCGTCCTCACGGCCCTCAACTCGGACGCAAACCCTCAACTCAGACGCAGACCCTCAACGCACGGGCTTGGCGAACCAGCTCGTCGCGTTCGGGTTGTCGTTGTAGGCGGGCACGGATGCGTAGCCGCGGCTCGTGTAGAGCCCGTTGGCCGCCGCGAGCGAGCTGTTCGTGTCGAGCACCACCTCGCTCGCGCCCAGCGCGACGGCGCGGTCCTCGAGCGCCTGCAGCAGCGCCGCTCCCGTGCCGCGACCGCGGCCGGCGGGCGCCACGTAGAGGTGCTTGACCTCGAACCGCTCGGCCCCGAGCCGGCGGAGCGCGCCGCAGCCGACCGCCTCGCCGTCGCTCCGCGCCACGAGGAACGCGCCGTGGGGCTCGCGCAGGGTGGCGGGATCGGCGGGCTTCGGGCGGTACTCGCCGCCGATGAAGCTGATGGCGCGGTCGGCGAAGTAGGCCTGCAGCAGCGACTGCGCGACCTCGGTCGCCGGGTCCTCGGGTGCGATCGTGATGGGCACGGATCCACTGTACGGCCGCCTCGGCCGCCACCTGCCGACGCCGTAGGCTGGTTCCATGGCAGGAACCAGGCGCGTCGGCATCGCAGGCTCCACCGGGCGGCTGGGCTCGCTCGCGCTGCGGCTGGTGCGGGAGGCCGACGACCTCGAGCCGGTCGAGATCGACGTGCGCGATGGCCTCGAGCTCGACGGGCTGGACGTCATCTTCGACGCCACCGTGCTGGCCGCCAGCGCCAGGCTCGTCGAGGCGGCGTCCGAGGCGGGCGTGCCGCTCGTGGTCGCCACGAGCGGATGGACCGACGAGCGCATCAGCGCCCTGCGCGACCGCGGTGCCGACCGCATCCGCATCGTCCCGAACTTCTCGCTCGGCTCGGTGCTCGAGACGCACCTGGCGACGATCGCGGCGCAGCACTTCGAGGCCGTCGAGGTGGTGGAGGCGCACCACGACCGCAAGCGCGACGCGCCGAGCGGCACCGCCACCCGCACCGCCGAGGCGATCGGCGCCGTGCGCGGCTTCCGCCCGGCGACCCCCGACGAGCCGGGCCGCGGCACGATCATCTCCGGCGTGCCCGTGCACGCGCTGCGCCTGCCCGGTGTCGTCGCCAGGCAGGAGGTCGTCTTCGGCGGCACGGGGGAGACGCTCACGATCCGCCATGACACGAGCTCGAGCGAGAGCTACTCGGCGGGCATCCTGCTGGCCCTGCGGGCCGAGCCGCAGTCGGGCGTGACCGTCGGCATCGGCGACCTGCTGGACCTCGCGTGACCGAGCGCTCCGCTGCGCGCAGCGGCACCGCCAGGACGCTCGCGCTCGTCATGGCCGCGGCGCTCGCGCTCTACGTCGTCGTCGCGGGCGGCCTCGCCGTCGGCTTCCTGCTGAGCGGCACGCCGCTCGGCACCGCGGTGGGCCTCGCGCTGGTCGTCTTCACGCTCGTGGGCGCGTGGGCGCTCGCGCGCGAGCTCGTCTTCGGCATCGGGCTCGACCGCGCCGTGCGCGAGCTCGACGCGGCGGGCGGCATGCCGCAGCCGCTGCCGGCCACTCCCTCCGGCCGCGCCGACCGCGACGCCGCCGAGCGGGCCTTCCCGGTCGCGAAGGCCGACGTCGAGGCGAATCCCGATGCCTGGCAGTCGTGGCTGCGGCTGTCGATGGCCTACGACGCCGCACGCGATCGCAAGCGTGCGCGAATGGCCGCGCGCAAGGCGCTCGGGCTGCGCAGGATGCGCGAGACTGGAGCGCAGGAGGCACGATGACCGAGCTCACCACCCACCCCTACGAGGCGCTGCTCGCCGACGTCTTCGCCAACGGCGAGCACAAGGGCGACCGCACCGGCACCGGCACCCGCAGCGTCTTCGGCCGGCAGCTGCGCTACGACCTGTCGCAGGGCTTCCCCCTCATCACCACGAAGCGCGTGCACTTCAAGTCGATCGCGCTCGAGCTGCTGTGGTTCCTGCGCGGCGACTCCAACGTGCGCTGGCTGCAGGAGCAGGGCGTCACGATCTGGGACGAGTGGGCAGACGCGGATGGCGAGCTCGGCCCCGTCTACGGCGTGCAGTGGCGCTCGTGGCCGGCCCGCGACGGCGGCACGATCGACCAGATCGCGCAGGTCGTCGAGTCGATCCGCACGAACCCCGACAGCCGCCGCCACATCGTCTCGGCCTGGAACCCGGCCGACATCCCCGAGATGGCGCTCGCGCCCTGCCACGCCTTCTTCCAGTTCGACGTCACCGACGGGCGCCTCAGCTGCCAGCTCTACCAGCGCAGCGCCGACATGTTCCTCGGGGTGCCCTTCAACATCGCGAGCTACGCGCTGCTGACGCACATGGTCGCGCAGCAGACGGGCCTGACGGTGGGCGACTTCATCTGGACGGGCGGCGACTGCCACATCTACGACAACCACGTCGAGCAGGTCGAGCGGCAGCTCGCCCGCGAGCCCTACGCGCTGCCGCAGCTGCGCATCGGCCGCACGCCCGACTCGATCCTCGACTACACGCTCGACGACTTCGAGGTGGTCGGCTACGAGCACCACCCCGGCATCAAGGCGCCGGTCGCGGTCTGAGCCGCGAGCCGGCAGGGGAGGCAGACGGATGCTCGGCATGATCTGGGCGCAGGCGCGCGGCGGCGTCATCGGCGAGGCCGGTGACATGCCCTGGCGCCTGCCTGAGGACATGGCCCGCTTCAAGGCGATCACCACGGGGCACCCGGTGGTGATGGGCCGCCGCACCTGGGAGTCGTTCCCGCAAGCGTTCCGCCCGCTGCCCGGCCGCGACAACATCGTCATCACCTCGAACCCCGACTACGTCGCCCCCGGCGCGCGCGTGGCCGCGACGCTCGACGAGGCGCTCGCGGCCGCGGGCTCCATCGCCGGCCCCGGCGCCGAGGTCTGGATCATCGGCGGCGGCCGCGTCTACCGCGACGCGCTCGACCGCGCCGACCGGCTCGAGATCACCGACATCGACCTCGACGCATCCGGAGACACGACGGCGCCCGAGCCGAGCACGGGTGCGGATGCGGTCTGGCGCGAGGTCGCGCGCGATCCGGCCCGGGGGTGGCACGAGAGCACCTCGGGCCTGCGGTACGCCTACCGCACCCTCGAGCGCGCCCGCTGACGCGGCCTCAGCGCAGGTCGATCCAGTAGCGCTCGACACGGCCGCCGTCCTCGCCGACGCGCACGTCCTCGAGCTCGCCGCCGGCGCCGAGGTTGGTGGCGCGCGAGGCCGCGTTGTCCTCGCAGCAGATCAGCACGCGCTCGATCCCCATGGCACGAGCCCGGTCGAGCACGAGCCGCAGCGCGGCGGTGGCCACGCCCCGGCCGCGGGCGGAGGGCCGCACGCCGTACCCGATGTGCCCGCCCTCGGCGAGCAGCCAGTCGTTGAGCTCGTGCCGCAGGTGGATGGAGCCGAGCACGCGCCCGGGCTCCGCATCGTCGACGATCCACCACGCGGTGGCCGGCACGAAGCCGTCGAGGGCTCGCCGATTCTGCAGCCGCTCGCGCTCGAGCCAGCGCTCGAAGCCCGCGGGCTCCGCGAGCTCGTCGACCTCGAAGCCGAAGGTCGAGTAGCCGTGCAGCACGGCGCCCTCGAACTCGCGCATCGACGCCAGCCAGGCGTCGTGCAGGGGCGCAGAGGGCTCGACGAGCGTGATCACCCGCCCACGCTATCGAGCGCCCCCGGTGGCAGCGCACGCGGGGCGCGATAGCCTGGAGCCGTGACAGACAACCCCTTCGGCCAGGTCCTCGTCGCGCTCGTGACCCCTTTCCGCGCCGACGGCGAGGTCGACTGGGACGACGTCGAGCGCCTCATCGACGCGTGCGTCACCAACGGCGCGGACGGCATCGTCGTCTCCGGCACCACGGGCGAGACCTCCACGCTCACCGACCCCGAGAAGATCAGGCTCGTCGAGGTGGCGAAGTCCGTCGCGGGCGGCCGCGCCAAGGTGATCCAGGGCGGCGGCTCGAATGAGACCGCCCACGCGATCGACCTGAACCAGCAGGCCGAGCAGGCCGGCGCCGACGGCGTGATGATCGTCACCCCGTACTACAACAAGCCCACCCAGGCCGGCGTGCTGACGCACTTCCGCATGATCGCCGACGCCACCGACCTGCCGGTGATCCTCTACGACATCCCCGGCCGCAGCGGCATCCCGATCCGCTACGAGACGATCCTGCGCGCCGCCAAGCACCCGAACATCCTCGCAGTGAAGGACGCCAAGGGCGACTTCGCCGAGGTCAGCCGCGTGCTCAACCAGACCGACCTGCTCTACTTCTCGGGCGACGACGCCAACGTGCTGCCGCACCTGGCGATCGGCGCCTCCGGCCTCATCGGCGTCACCGCGAACGTCGCCGCCCGCCCCTACCGCACCATCATCGACGCGGTGAACGCGGGCGACCTGCACGCGGCGCAGGAACAGCACAAGGCGCTCGAGCCGCTCGTCCGCGCTACCATGACCCATGTGCCGGGCACCGTCGCCGCGAAGTACATCCTGCACGGCCTGGGCCGCATCGGCAGCCCGCGCGTGCGCCTGCCGCTCGTCGGGCCCGAGGACGCCGAGGCGGCGCTCATCGAGGACGAGCTGGCGCTCGTCACGGGCGTCGACGGCCTCGACCTGAGCGGCTTCCGTCCCGACCGCAACGCGGCCGCCGGCGGTGCGCTGCCCAAGGTGCACGGCACCACCCGATAGGCCCACCCGGCCACGACACCAGACTTCCGCGCGCGAGCTGCGCGCAACCCACCACATCCGCCCGCCCCACGACGCATCACCGGGGCGGGCCATATACGAAGGAGGGCCCCATGACGGCCATCATCCAACCTGCCCCGCTGAAGGCAGGCACGCTCCGCATGTTCCCGCTCGGCGGCCTCGGCGAGGTCGGCCGCAACATGACGGTCTACGAGCTCGACGGCAAGCTGCTGATCGTCGACTGCGGCGTGCTCTTCCCCGAGGAGCACCAGCCGGGCGTCGACCTGATCCTGCCCGACTTCGGGCCCATCCGCGATCGCCTCGACGACGTCGTCGGCGTCGTGCTCACGCACGGCCACGAGGACCACATCGGCGCCGTGCCCTACCTGCTGCGCCTGAAGGCCGACATCCCGCTGCTGGGCTCGAAGCTCACGCTCGCGCTCGTCGAGGCGAAGCTCAAGGAGCACCGCATCAAGCCCTACACGCACACCGTGCGCGAGGGCCAGATCGAGCAGCTCGGGCCGTTCGAGACCGAGTTCATCGCCGTCAACCACTCCATCCCCGACGCGCTCGCGGTCGCGATCCGCACGAGCGCAGGCCTCGTGCTGCACACGGGCGACTTCAAGATGGATCAGCTGCCGCTCGACGACCGCATCACCGACCTGCGGGCCTTCGCCCGGCTCGGTGAGGAGGGGGTGGATGCGTTCCTCGTCGACTCGACGAACGCCGACGTGCCCGGCTTCACGGCCCCCGAGCGCGAGATCGGCCCCGTCATCTCGCAGGTGATCGCGAAGACCACCGGCCTGGTCGTGGTGGCGAGCTTCTCGAGCCACGTGCACCGCGTGCAGCAGGTGCTGGATGCGGCGGCCGAGAACGGCAGGAAGGTCGCCTTCGTCGGCCGGTCGATGGTGCGCAACATGGGCATCGCAGCCGAGCTCGGCTACCTGATCGTGCCCGACGGCGTCGTGGTCGACCAGAAGAAGGCCGAGCAGATGCCGCGCAACGAGGTGGTCTTCATGTCGACCGGCTCGCAGGGAGAGCCGATGGCGGTCCTCAGCCGCATCGTCAACGGCGAGCACCGCATCGAGGTGGGGGAGGACGACACCGTCATCCTCGCCTCGAGCCTCATCCCCGGCAACGAGAACGCCGTGTTCCGCATCATCAACGGCCTCATGCAGCTGGGCGCGAAGGTCGTCCACAAGGGCAGCGCCAAGGTGCACGTCTCCGGCCACGCCTCGGCGGGCGAGCTGCTCTACTGCTACAACATCCTCGGCCCCGCCAACGTCATCCCGGTGCACGGCGAGTACCGCCACCTGCACGCGGCCGCGCAGCTCGCGATCGACACGGGCGTGCCGCGCGAGCGCGCGCACGTGGGCGAGAACGGCACGGTGTGGGATCTGAAGGATCACCGGATCACCGTCGCCGGCCAGCTCGAGATCGGCTTCGTCTACGTCGACGGCTCGTCCGTCGGCCGCATCGACGAGGCCGACCTGAAGGATCGCCGCATCCTCGCCGAGGAGGGCTTCATCTCGATCTTCATCGCGCTCGAGCCGCAGACCGGCAAGGTCATCGTCGGGCCCGAGATCCACGCCCGCGGCTTCGCCGAGGACGACAAGGTCTTCGACGACATCCGCCCCAAGATCGTCAAGGCGCTCGCCGAGGCCGGCGAGCAGGGCGTGCGCGACCAGCACCAGTACCAGCAGGTCGTGCGCCGCACGGTCGGCCGCTGGGTGGGCACGCGCATCCGCCGCCGCCCGATGATCGTGCCGGTCGTCATCGAGGCGTAGTCAGCCCACACTCGTGTCGAAGGACCGCATCTCATCCGCGCGGATGAGTGCCGGATGCGCCGGCGCCCTCTAGGTTGGATCCGGGGCGCCGGTGCACCACGGCTCCCGTCATCCGAGAGGACGTGGCCGTGGCCGACCAGCACCCCCCTGCCCCCGACGAGCCGCGCGACGACGCGGTCGAGCAGGCCTTCGCGGCCCCGCAGCACGCCGACGTGAGCCCGCGCGAGGCGCGCCGGCAGGCGAAGCGGCAGCAGCAGCTCGAGGCGCTCGAGCGCAAGCAGCTGCACCGCGCCGAGAGGGCGGCCCGCGGCCCGGGCGCCTGGCGCACCTGGGTGCTGCCGATGCTGAAGATCGCGGTCGCCGCGGTGATCGCGATCGCGCTGGTGAAGCTCGCCTTCTTCCCCTCGGAGGAGGCCGCGGTCGCCGAGGATCCGATGGCGGGCGCCATGTTCGACGAGCCCGTCGTGGCCGTCGAGCGGGGCTCGATCGAGAACGCCGTCTCGGTCGACGGCACGGTCGTGCCGGTGGAGGCGGTGCCGATCCGCTCGACGCAGACGGGCACGGTCTCCCGCGTCTACTACGACGACGGCCTCGAGGTCGCCGAGGGCGACGTGCTCTTCTCGGTGCGGGTCGAGTCCGAGCCCGAGCCCGACGCCGAGGGCAACCTCGGCGAGCCGAGCGCCGCCATCTGGAACATGCGCGCGCCCGCGGCGGGCACGCTGGTCGGCTTCGACCTGCTCGCCGGGCAGATGATCGACCTCGGCGGCGAGGCGGGTGCCGTGCAGCCGCCGCGGCACCTCGTGCGCGCCTCCGTCGGCGCCGCCGACCAGTACCGGCTGACGAGCCTGCCCGAGTCGGCCAAGGTCACGATCGACTCCGGCCCCGCCCCCTTCGAGTGCACCGACGTCGACATCCGCCAGCCGACGGGGGAGGAGGCCGCGGGCGGCGCGAGCGCGACCCTCACCTGCGCGGTGCCCGCCGACGTGCGCGTGTTCGTGGGCCTCTCGACGAAGGTCGAGCTCGCCGCAGGCTCCGCTGCCGACGTGCTGGTGCTGCCGACGACGGCCGTGCTGGGCAGCGCCGACGCGGGCATCGTCTACCGGCCGACCCTCGGCAGCGACGGCACGCCGGGCGAGCCGGAGGAGGTGCGCATCGAGCTGGGCATCAGCGACGGCACCTCGGTCGAGGTGCGCTCTGGCCTCACGGAGGGCGACGAGGTGCTGCAGTTCGTGCCGGGCGCCGTCGATCCCTGCGCCGACCCGGCCACCGCCGACCCGGCCGTCTGCGGGTTCTGATGCCGCTGCTGCACCTGCGCGGCGTCACCCGGCAGTTCGCCACCATCGACGGGCCCGCCCTGCAGATCCTCAAGGGCGTCGACCTCGACGTGGCGGCGCACGACCGGGTCTCCATCGTCGGCCGCTCGGGCTCCGGCAAGTCGACGCTGCTCAACATCCTCGGCCTCATCGACCAGCCCACCACCGGCATCGTCGAGCTCGACGGCGAGCCCGTCGCGCTCATGGGCGGGCGGATGCGCGACCGGCTCCGCGGCGCGACCGTCGGCTTCGTCTTCCAGCAGTTCAACCTCATCGAGGGCCTCACCGCAGCCGAGAACGTCGCGGTGCCGCTGCACTACGGCGCGGGCAGGCGCTACTGGCAGCGCCACCGGCTGGCGAGCGAGATGCTCGAGCGCGTCGGCCTCAGCCACCGCATCGACACGAAGGCGACCAACCTCTCCGGCGGCGAGCAGCAGCGCGTCGCCATCGCGCGGGCGCTCGTGCGCAGTCCGCGGCTCATCCTCGCCGACGAGCCCACCGGTGCCCTCGACATCGAGACCGGCGGCCGCATCATGGATCTGCTCGACGAGGTCGCCGCGGATGCGGGCGCCGCGCTCGTCACGATCACGCACGACGTCGCCGTCGCCGCGCGGGCGAGCCGCATGCTGCGCATCGTCGACGGCCGGCTCGAGCAGACCTCGGCGGTGGCGGCATGACCGACGTCGTCGCAGCGATCCAGGACGCCTGGACCGAGCTGCGCATCCACCGCGGCCGCGTGCTCATGAGCCTCATCGGCGTGACGGTCGCGATCGCCGCGCTGACCGCATCCGTCGCCATCGGCGAGCTCGCCCGCTCGACGCTGCTGGTCTCGTTCGAGTCGCAGAGCGGGCGCGCCGCGACGCTGACCACCAGCGCCTGGAACGAGCAGGCCGGCGGCGACCCGTTCGCGGCCGGGGCACCGTCGGGCGCCGACTCGCTCGCGGTGCTCGACGCGATGGAGGCCGCGGTCGATCGCTACGACATCGAGTTCGCGAGCGCGACGACGCAGGGGCAGGTGATGTTCCAGGGTGCCTCCGGTACGCAGGGCGTGCAGGTCACCGGCGCCGAGCCCGACTTCGCGATCATGCGCCACCTGGGCGTCGCCGACGGCCGCTTCCTGGTCGAGAGCGACCGCGCCAGGCTCGCCCCCGCCGTGGTCGTGAACCGCGGCCTGCTCGACGCGCTCGGCCAGGGCCCCGCGAGCGCACGCACGGTCGAGCTGGGCGGCTCGACCGCCGTCATCGTCGGCGTGATCGACCGCGGCATGCAGGACGAGTGGCCGCAGGCCTGGATGCTGCCGCGCGACCTGCTGCGCCTGCCGGAGGCGAACAGCCCGATGGCGTACATGAACCCGCCGAGCCTCGAGGCGTGGGTGCCCGAGGAGCTGGCCGATGACGGCAAGCGGATGCTGAATCAGGACATCGCGGGCGCGCTGCCCGGGTGGCAGGTCAACACCGAGCGCACCGACTGGCAGGCCTGGGGCGACGACTACGACCCGCTGCTGCCCCTGCAGCTCACGCTGATCGGTGCCGCGAGCGCCATCCTCCTGCTGGGTGCGCTGGGCCTGGTCACCGTCGCGGTCGTCTCGATCCGGCAGCGGGTGCGAGAGTTCGGCATCCGCAGAGCCTTCGGCGCCAGCCGCGGTCGCATCTTCGTCGCCGTCATGCTCGAGTCGGTCGTCGGCACGGTCGTCGCAGGTGCGATCGGCATCGCCATCTGCATCTTCGCCTACCGGCTGCCGGCCGTGCAGGAGATGCTGACGCAGGGCCTCTCGGGCGGCGAACTGCCGGGCTTCCCGATGGGCGCGGCGATCACCGGCCTGCTGGTGGCCGCCGCGGTCGGTGCGATCGCCGGCAGCATCCCCGCGACCATCGCCGTGCGCTCGAAGGTGATCGAGGCCATCCGGTTCTGAGGCTCCGGCCCCGGATTCCCGCGGTTCGGAGTGCCTCCGCGCTCGCGTGGCCGGCTCGATCTAGGGTGTGCGCATGTCCACCACGAAGCCGACGCGCCCGGTCACGCCGAAGAGCCCTTCCAAGAGCAAGGGCTCGGCCGCCTCGACCGGCACCACCACCAAGGTGCAGCGGCAGACGCGAGCGAGCAAGGCGCAGCCGGTGTTCGAGGACGACGGCCCCGGCATCGGCCAGCGCGCCTGGATGGGCCTCGCGCACGCCACCGGCGGCGCCGCGCGCGTGTTCGGCCGCGAGGAGCTCGCGAAGGAGGAGCGCCGGGACGGCGTGCCCTTCTTCCTCACCCTGCTGGCCATCGCGGGCGCGGTCGTGGAGTGGATCCTGCCCGCCAACCCGGTCGCGCAGGCGGTCTCGGCCTACACCTTCGGCGGCCTGTTCGGCCAGGTGGCGATCGCGCTGCCTGTCGTGTTCGTGC
The DNA here is from genome assembly GCA_007988785.1 of Agrococcus baldri. Taxonomy (GTDB): domain Bacteria; phylum Actinomycetota; class Actinomycetes; order Actinomycetales; family Microbacteriaceae; genus Agrococcus; species Agrococcus baldri_A. Next base: position 22,521 of record BJUU01000019.1, on the reverse strand, counting down.
TGCTCGCGCTGTGGATGTTCCGGCACCCGGCATCGGTGAGCGACAACGGCCGCGTGGGCGTCGGCCTCGCGCTGCTGCTCATCTCGGTCGCGGGCCTGTGCCACGTCATCGCCGGCATGCCGGATGCGTCACAGGGCATGCCTGCGCTGGCGGACGCGGGCGGCATCCTGGGCTGGGTCGCGTCGGCGCCGCTCGCCGCCCTGCTCACCCCGGTCGGGGCGGGCATCGTCGCGGGCATCATCGCGGCGCTCTCGGTGCTCGTGATCACCCGCACCGCCCCCAACCGCATCCCCGAGCGCCTCGCCGACCTCTACGGCTACCTCTTCGGCGTCGACACCGGCAGCGCCGAGGAGCGCGACGAGGCCCGCCGCGCCCGCAGGGAGGCGAAGGAGCTCGCCAAGGCCGAGGCCGCGGAGGCAGCCGAGGAGGAGCAGGTCGAGGGCGCCGAATCGCTGCCCTTCTGGCGGCGCAACGCGACCGGCCGCGAGGTCGACCCGCCCTACGAGGGCGTCGAGGGGCTCGGCCTCGACGGCGCCGACCACGAGCAGGCGTACGACAGCCCCGTGGTCGTCGACCGCGAGCAGCCCACCACGCGCGTCGGCGAGGTGCCCGCGGCGCCCGTCGAGCCGCTGCCCCCGGCCGACCCCGCTGCGGATGCCGAGCACGACGAGTACGCCACCGCCGTGCTGGCGTCGCTCGAGCACGCGGAGGAGGCGATGCGCAAGCACACGGGTGAGATCCCCGACGGCGCGCTGCCGAGCGACGCGCCGGCGCCCGCGCCCGTGCGGGAGCGCCCCTACCGGCTGCCGTCGATCGCGTCGCTCGGGCAGGGCGAGCCGCCCAAGGCGCGCTCGCAGGCGAACGACGACATCGTCGCGGCGATCACGCAGGTGCTCTCGTCGTTCAACGTCGACGCGAAGGTCACGGGCTTCTCGCGCGGACCGACCGTCACGCGCTACGAGATCGAGGTCGCGCCGGGCGTGAAGGTCGAGCGCGTCACCGCGCTCTCCAAGAACCTCTCGTACGCCGTGGCGTCGAACGAGGTGCGCATCCTCTCGCCCATCCCGGGCAAGAGCGCGATCGGCATCGAGATCCCCAACCCCGACCGCGAGACCGTCAAGCTCGGCGACGTGCTGCGCTCGCGCGCGGCCGCCGACTCGAAGCACCCGATGACCATCGGCATCGGCAAGGACGTCGAGGGCGGCTACGTCGTCGCCAACCTGGCGAAGATGCCGCACCTGCTCGTCGCCGGCTCCACCGGCTCTGGCAAGTCGTCGTTCGTCAACTCGATGATCACGAGCCTGCTGATGCGCGCCACGCCCGCCGACGTGCGCATGGTGCTCGTCGACCCCAAGCGCGTCGAGCTCACCGCCTACCAGGGCGTGCCGCACCTCATCACGCCCATCATCACGAACCCCAAGAAGGCCGCGGAGGCGCTGCAGTGGGTCGTGAAGGAGATGGACATGCGGTACGACGACCTCGCGTCGTTCGGCTACAAGCACATCGACGACTTCAACGCCGCCGTGCGCGCCGACGAGATCGTGCTGCCCGCCGGCAGCCAGCGCACGCTCAAGGCCTACCCCTACCTGCTGGTGGTGGTCGACGAGCTCGCCGACCTCATGATGGTCGCCCCGCGCGATGTCGAGGATTCGATCGTGCGCATCACGCAGCTCGCGCGCGCGGCCGGCATCCACCTGGTGCTCGCCACCCAGCGGCCCTCGGTCGACGTCGTCACGGGCCTCATCAAGGCCAACGTGCCGAGCCGCTTCGCCTTCGCGGTCTCGAGCGTGACCGACTCGCGCGTCATCCTCGACCAGCCCGGCGCCGACAAGCTCATCGGCCAGGGCGACGGCCTCTTCCTGCCGATGGGCGCCAACAAGGCGATGCGCGTGCAGGGCGCCTGGGTCGAGGAGTCCGAGATCCAGCGCGTGGTGCAGCACGTCACGGGCCAGGCCCGGCCGGAGTACCGCGACGACGTCGCGGAGGTCGGCGAGAAGCGCGAGATCGACGCCGACATCGGGGACGACCTCGAAGACCTGTGCGCGGCGGCAGAGCTCGTCATCTCGAGCCAGTTCGGATCCACGTCGATGCTGCAGCGCAAGCTGCGCGTCGGGTTCGCGAAGGCGGGCCGCCTCATGGATCTCATGGAGTCGCGCGAGATCGTCGGCCCCTCGGAGGGCTCGAAGGCGCGCGACGTGCTCGTGCCGCCGGACGGCCTCGCCGCGGTGCTCGCGTCGCTGCGCGGCGAGGGTCCCGCGACCGTCGCACCCGCGGGGCCGGCACCGGCCGCCGCGGCGCCCGCATCCGCGCCCGCGGCGCCCGAGGCATCCGAGGCATCCGACGACGACGGCGAGGGCGCCTGGACCGACTCGGACGACCGGTACGCCGACCCCTTCGACGAGGCGAATCGCGACGGGCTCGAGGTGGTGGAGGCAGACGGCGACGACGACGCCTGGTCGCTGACCGGCCGCGACTGAGTAGCCTGCTCCCATGGGGATCCTGAGCCCGTGGCGCGGCCGCGTCTGGCGTCGCGGCGACGAGCCCGCGAGCGTCGCGAGCGTGCCGAACCTCATCTCGGTCGCGCGCATCCTGCTGACGCCCGTCTTCATCGTCGTCGCGCTCACGAACCCGGAGCCGGGCCTCGCCCGCACGCTCGGCGCGCTGCTGTTCGCGGTGCTCATCGCGACCGACTTCGTCGACGGCCAGATCGCCCGCGGGCGGGGACTGGTGACCGACTTCGGCAAGCTCATCGACCCGATCGCCGACAAGGCCATCACCGGCAGCGCCTTCGTGGTGCTGTCGATCCTGGGCGAGCTCGACTGGTGGATCACCGCCGTGGTGCTGCTGCGCGAGTGGGGCATCACCGCCTACCGGCTGCTGGTCTCGAGCCGCACGGTGATCGCCGCCGACTGGGCGGGCAAGGCCAAGACCATGGCGCAGGCGATCGCCCTGCCATTCGCGCTCGTGCCGCTGCAGGCGTGGCTGGGCGAGCCCGGCGTGTGGATCTGCGTCATCACCATGACGGTCGCCGTGGCCCTCACGATCTACTCGGGCCTCGAGTTCGTCTGGCACGCCGTGAGGTCGCGATGACGGATGCGGCCGGTCGCGCGGGCGCGCAGGATCCCGCGCTCGAGCTCTCCGCGCGCATCGTCGCGCGGGCGGCAGCGCGGGGCGCGACGATCGCGGTCGCCGAGTCGCTCACCGGCGGGCTCGTCGCAGAGACGATCGTGCGCACGCCCGGCGCCTCGACGGTGCTGCGCCTCGGCGTGGTCGCCTACGCGACCGAGATGAAGCACGAGGTGCTGCGGGTGCCGGCGCCGCTGCTGGCGGCGCGCGGCCCGGTCGACCCGGAGGTCGCGATCGCGATGGCGCGCGGCGTCCGGCAGCTGGCGGCCCTCGACCGCTCGACCTGCACGCTCGGCGTCGCGACCACCGGCGTCGCGGGCCCCGCGGCGCAGGACGGCCACCCGCCGGGCGAGTTCCACATCGGCGTGGAGGTCGACACCGTGCACGGGCGGGTCGCCGAGTCGACCTCGCACCTGGTGACGGGCGACCGCGAGGCGGTCCGGCGCGAGGCGCTGCTGGCCGCCCTGCGGCTGCTCGATGCGGCGCTGGACCGCACGGATCTGCGGATCCACAGCGAATCCACACCCTGACCAGGGCCGGCCTGGAATGCGAGATGTGACAGTGGTGTTGTCAACTTCGTGGACATCTCGGCAGAACGCAGGAGAGCTGCGACTAGGCTGATGCATCCGACCACGGTGAAGGGGGAGACCATGGTGCTGGTTCGACAGGAGATCGGTGACGTGCTGCGCGACACGCGGCTGCGGCAGGGCAGGACGCTGCGCCAGGTCGCATCGCGCGCCTCGGTGGCGCTCGGCTACCTGAGCGAGGTGGAGCGCGGGCAGAAGGAGGCCTCGAGCGAGATCCTCGCGTCGGTCGCGGACGCGCTCGAGGTGCCGCTGTCGAGCGTGCTGCGAGAGGTGGGGGACCGTCTCGCAGTGCTCGAGGGCCTCAGCTACAGCGATCTCGACTCGCTCGCCTCGCCCGTGCCCGACACGCTGCCGGCCGACATGGTGGCGGAGTTCGACTCGGCCGTCCACTAGGGCGGCGGATGCGCACGAGCGAGCTGCAGATCGCGCTCTTCGAGGAGTTCGGGGCGCTGGGGTCGGTGCTGATGACCGACCTGACGCTCGGCAGCCTCGGCGGCCGCACGGGCGCCGAGGCGCTCGCCGCCGGCGTGCCCGCGCGGCAGGTCTGGCGCGCGCTGTGCGATGCGAAGGACGTGCCGGCCGATCGCCGGCACGGCAGGGGGCTGCGCGAGCCGCAGCGCTGAGCGCCGGGATCGCGCCGCGACACGCCGCCGCCGCGTTCGAAGATAGGTTCGATCCGCGCGTAGGCTGAGACCGCACGAGAGGACCGTCATCCACAGGCGGCCGTGCGAGCCGCACGCATGTCAGCGGCTCGACGTACCGTGAGCGCATCATCAGCCAAGCACTGCGAACGGAAGGCCAGCAATGCCCACACCTGCAGACCGCGACAAGTCGCTCGAGGCGGCGCTCGCGCAGATCGACCGTCAGTTCGGCAAGGGGTCGGTGATGCGCCTCGGCAGCGAGGATCGCGCACCGGTCGAGGTCATCCCCACCGGCTCCATCGCGCTCGACGTGGCGCTCGGCGTCGGCGGCCTGCCGCGCGGCCGCATCATCGAGATCTACGGGCCGGAGTCCTCCGGCAAGACGACGCTCACGCTGCACGCCATCGCGAACGCGCAGCGCAACGGCGGCATCGCCGCGTTCATCGACGCCGAGCACGCGCTCGACCCTGAGTACGCGAAGAAGCTCGGCGTCGACATCGACGCGCTGCTGGTCTCGCAGCCCGACACCGGCGAGCAGGCGCTCGAGATCGCCGACATGCTCGTGCGCTCCGGCTCGATCGACCTGATCGTCATCGACTCGGTCGCCGCGCTGGTGCCGCGCGCCGAGATCGAGGGCGAGATGGGCGACAGCCACGTCGGCCTGCAGGCGCGCCTCATGTCGCAGGCGCTGCGCAAGCTCACCGGCGGCCTGAACCAGACGCAGACGACGATGATCTTCATCAACCAGCTGCGCGAGAAGATCGGCGTCTTCTTCGGCAGCCCCGAGACCACCGCCGGCGGCAAGGCGCTGAAGTTCTACGCCTCGGTGCGCCTCGACATCCGTCGCATCGAGACGCTGAAGGACGGCGCGGATGCGGTGGGCAACCGCACGCGCGTCAAGGTCGTCAAGAACAAGATGGCGCCGCCCTTCAAGCAGGCCGAGTTCGACATCCTCTACGGCGTCGGCATCTCCCGCGAGGGCAGCCTGATCGACTTCGGCGTCGAGCACAGCATCGTGCGCAAGTCGGGCGCCTGGTACACCTACGACGGCGACCAGCTCGGCCAGGGCAAGGAGAAGGCGCGCCAGTTCCTCATCGACAACCCCGACCTGGCGGCCAAGATCGAGCTGCAGATCCTGCAGAAGCTCGGCGTCGGCGCTGGCAAGGCCGCTCCCGCCGAGCCGGCGGGCATCGAGTCGCTCGATGCGCGACGCCAGGAGCGCCAGGGCGCGTGAGCGAGCGCGACCGGCTGGCCGGCGTCACCGAGCTCTCCGCCTGGATCGCCTCTCGCGAGGACGAACCGGGCGAGGTGCCGGTGACGCCCGCCGGCGGGGTCCGGCACGAGCAGCCCCCGGAGCCGGTCGACGAGGAGTCGGCGCGCTCCATCGCCCTGCGCGCCCTCGGCCGCCGCGCCGCGAGCAGGCAGGAGCTCGATCGCACGCTCGAGCGCCGCGAGGTCGAGCCGGAGGTGCGCGAGGCGGTGCTCGACCGGCTCGCCGACGAGGGGCTCGTCGACGACGCGCAGCTCGCGCAGGATCTCGCGGAGCGGCTGCGGGAGCGCAAGCACCTCGGCGAGCGGGGCATCGCGGCCGAGCTGCGCAAGCGGGGGCTCGACCCTGACGCGATCGAGCGCAGCGAGGCCGACGACGAGCTGCAGCGCGCCATCGACGCCGCGGCCGAGCGGCGCCGCAGGCTCGGCAGCCTCGACGACGAGACCGCAGAGCGCCGGCTCGCGGGCTGGCTGCAGCGGCGCGGCTTCGGCGGCTCGACCGTGCGCACCGCCATCGAGCGCACGCGTGCACGCGGCCCCCGGTTCCGCTGATCTGCCCGCTGCGCGCACCGCGGTCGGCGTTCTTCCAGCCTCCGTTCAGATTCGCACCCTGTGCTGCGGCTAGGTTCGAGGCATGAAGAAGACCAGGATCCTCGCTCTCCCGGCTATCGCGGCCGCCTCGCTGCTCGCCCTCACGGGCTGCTTCCAGCTGCCGCCGGTCGGTGGCAACGGCGGCACCACGACCACCGAAGAGCCGAGCGGCGGCACGACGTCCGAGGACATCGCCGGCACCAGCTGGACGGGCGACTTCAACGGCCAGGTCACCGGTGTCGCCTTCACCCTCAACGAGGACGGCACGGTCGACTTCGACGACTGGGCCGGCGACTCCTTCGACTCGCCCGGCGACGTCTGGACGCAGAGCGGCGACACCGTCGAGCTCACCGTCACGCAGATCCGCGTCGACGAGACCAGCCCCGAGACCTTCGACGTGACCATGTCGGGCACCGCGGCAGACGGCACGATGTCGTTGACGGGCGAGGGCACCGACGGCAACACCTACGAGCTCACCGCGACCCAGGGCTGATCCGGGCGCGCGACCGATCGACGCGGAGGGCGGGCCACAGCGGCCCGCCCTCCGCTTCGTCGATATCCTGGGCTCCATGCCCACCACGCTCGCGCCGCGCACCTACGAGGTGAAGACCTTCGGCTGCCAGATGAACGTGCACGACTCCGAGCGGCTGCGCGGCTCGCTCGAGCAGGCCGGCTACGTCGAGGCCCTCGACGGGGCCCCCGACGTGGTCGTGATCAACACCTGCGCCGTGCGCGAGAACGCCGACAACAAGCTCTACGGCCAGCTCGGCTCGCTGGCGAAGACCAAGCGCGAGCGCGAGGGATTCCAGATCGCGGTCGGCGGCTGCCTGGCGCAGAAGGACCGCTCGACCATCGTCGAGCGCGCACCCTGGGTCGACGTCGTCTTCGGCACCCACAACCTCGGCGCGCTGCCGACGCTGCTCGAGCGCAGCCGCCACAACGGCGAGGCCGAGATCGAGATCCTCGAGTCGCTCGAGGTCTTCCCCTCGACGCTGCCCACCAAGCGCGAGTCGAGCTACGCCGGCTGGGTCTCGATCTCGGTCGGCTGCAACAACACCTGCACGTTCTGCATCGTGCCGAGCCTGCGCGGCAAGGAGCGCGATCGCCGTCCGGGCGAGATCCTCGCCGAGGTGCAGGCGCTCGTCGACGACGGGGCGATCGAGGTCACCCTGCTGGGCCAGAACGTCAACTCCTACGGCGTCGAGTTCGGCGACCGGCTCGCGTTCGGCAAGCTGCTGCGCGCCGCGGGCGAGATCGACGGCCTCGAGCGCATCCGCTTCACGAGCCCGCACCCGGCCGCGTTCACCGACGACGTGATCGACGCCATGGCCGAGACGGATGCGGTGATGCCGCAGCTGCACATGCCGCTGCAGTCGGGCTCCGACCGCATCCTGCGCGCCATGCGCCGCTCCTACCGCTCGGCGAAGTTCCTCGGCATCCTCGACAGGGTGCGCGCGTCGATCCCGCACGCCGCGATCACCACCGACATCATCGTCGGCTTCCCCGGGGAGACCGAGGAGGACTTCGCCGAGACCATGCGGGTCGTCGAGGCGTCCCGCTTCGCCTCCGCCTTCACCTTCCAGTACTCCATCCGGCCCGGCACGCCCGCCGCGACCATGCCCGACCAGGTGCCGAAGGCGGTCGTGCAGGAGCGCTTCGAGCGCCTGACCGCGCTGCAGGACCACATCGCCCACGAGGAGAACCGCCGCCAGGTCGGCCGCACCGCCGAGGTGCTCGTCTCGGTCGGCGAGGGCAAGAAGGATGCCGAGACGCACCGGCTCACCGGTCGTGCCGAGGACAACCGGCTCGTGCACTTCGCCCCCGGCCGGCTGGTCGGCGCCGAGGCGCCGAGGCCCGGAGACGTCGTCACCGTCGAGATCTCGCACGCCGCGCCCTTCCACCTGATCGCCGACCGCGAGCCGATCGCGATGCGCCGCACTCGCGCGGGCGACGCGTGGGATTGCGCGCAGGCCGAGACCTGCGCCGTGCCCTCGCCCGCTCCGGGCGCGGCCACGGGCGGACCCGTCTCGCTCGGGCTGCCGACGCTGCGCCCGGTGTGAGCTGAGATCCGGTGAGCCGAGATCCGGGTGAGCCGAGCCCGCACGTGACGCTGATCGCCGTCGTCGGCGCGACCGGCACCGGCAAGACCGGCTTCTCGCTCGACATCGCCGACGAGGTCGTGCGCCAGGGCGGCACCGCCGAGCTCGTCAACTGCGATGCCATGCAGCTCTACCGCGGCATGGACATCGGCACGGCGAAGGCGAGCGTCGAGGAGCGCCGCGGGCACCCGCACCACCTGCTCGACGTGCTCGAGCCGTGGCAGGATGCCGCGGTCGCCGCCTACCGCGATGCCGCGCTCGCCGCCCTGGTCGACATCGAGTCCCGCGGCGCAGTGCCCATCCTGGTGGGCGGCAGCGGCCTGTACGCCTCGAGCGTGCTCTACGACTTCGCGTTCCCGGCGACCGACGAGCAGCTGCGCGCCGAGCTCGAGACCGAGCTCGAGCGCGAGGGGGCCGCGGCCATGCACGCGCGGCTGCAGCGCGTCGACGCCGCCGCCGCCGCGGCGATCGGCCCGCACAACGGGCGCCGGCTCGTGCGCGCCCTCGAGGCGGTCACGCTCACCGGCGAGCCCTTCCGCGTCGGCCTGCCCCCGGAGGAGTCGCTCCTGCGCCCGACCGTCATCCAGCACCTGCGCGTCGAGCGCGCCGAGCTCGTCGAGCGCCTGGATGCGCGGGTCGAGCGGATGTGGGCGCTGGGGATCGTCGACGAGGCACGGCGGCTGCGGGAGCACGACATCGAGCGCGGCACGACCGCGCAGCAGGCGATCGGCTACCGGCAGGCCCTCGACCAGCTCGACGGGAGCGTGACCGAGGCCGAGGCGATCGAGCGCACCCGGGCCCTGACCCGCCGCTACGCGCGCCGGCAGGTCTCCTGGTTCCAGCGGTATCCGGCTGCGCCCGCAGCGGACGCGGCTGCCCTCGCCCGGCACGCGCTCGATAGCCTGGAGCCATGACGGCGCTGCGCATCGACGGCTTCTCGAAGGGCCACGGCACGGGCAACGACTTCGTGCTGCTCGCCGACCCCGACGGCGCATCGCCGCTCAGCGCCGGGCGCGTGGTGGCGCTCGCCGATCGACGCTTCGGCATCGGCGGCGACGGCGTCATCCGCGCCGTGCGCTCGGGCTCGAGCGGCGACGCCGTGCTCGATGCCGCGCCGGCCGGCACCTGGGCGATGGACTACTGGAACGCCGACGGCAGCGTGAGCGAGATGTGCGGCAACGGGGTTCGCGTCTTCGTGCGCTTCCTGCTCGAGTCGCAGCTCGTGCGGCTCGCCGACGGCGAGGGCATCGACATCGCCACCCGTGCGGGCCTCAAGCGCGTCGAGCGCCGCGGCGAGCTGTTCGCCGCCGACCTCGGCCCCTTCGAGCTCGGCGGCGACCGCCTGGTCGCCGCGCACGGCCTCGACATCGCCCGCCCCGGCCTCGACGTCTCCACCGGCAACCCGCACGTGGTGGTCGCGCTCGCGAGCGCGGCAGAGCTCGAGGCGCTCGAGCTGCACGCGGCCCCGGCCCTCGACCCGGTGAGCGACGCCGGCGCCAACGTCGAGTTCGTGGTGCCCGGCACCATCGCCGACGGTGTCGGCTCGATCCGCATGCGCGTGCACGAGCGAGGCTCGGGCGAGACCCTCTCGTGCGGCACGGGCGCCGTCGCGGCGGCCATGGCGACGCGGCACTGGTCGGGGGATGCGGCAGACCGGTGGATCGTGGATGTCCCCGGCGGCCGTCTCGAGGTCGAGGTCGACGAGCGCGGCCACGCCTGGCTGACGGGCCCGGCGACGCTCGTGTTCCGCGGCGAGGGGATCAGTCCGGTGCGGTGACGGCGATGATCCGGTACGTGCGCTTCGAGTCGGCCCGCTCGACCTCGAAGCCCTCGAAGCGCTCGGCGAGCCAGCGCAGCAGCGAGTCGGCGCCCAGGTGCTTCTGCACCACGAGCCATGCGGTGCCGCCGGGCTCGAGCCGCGGGATCCAGGCCTCCAGCAGCGCGTGCAGCTGCGGCTTGCCGATGCGGATCGGCGGGTTCGACCAGATGGTCGCGAACCGCACGTGCTCCGGCACCAGCTCTGGCGTCGCAGGGGTGATGTTCGATAGGCTGAGCAGCTCGGCATTCCGCTCCACGAGCGAGAGCGCGCGGGCATTGACATCCACGGCCCAGACGCGCGCGCCGGGGGAGCGGGTCGCGAGGGTCGCGGCGATGGGCCCCCAGCCGCAGCCGAGATCGAGCAGCTCGCCGGTCTCGGGCGGTGCGGGAACCGCATCCAGCAGCACCGCGGTGCCGGCGTCGAGGCGGTCGCCGGAGAACACCCCGGTCGCGGTCACGAGCTCGCGCTCGACGCCCGCGATCGGCACCCGGATGGTCCGGACCGCCTCGGGAGCCGCGGGATCGGGTGAGAAGTAGTGGTCCGGCACGGACACGACAGTAGCGAAGGACGAACCATGGCAGAACCGCAGAGCGCCGGCGACGGCGAGCGCGGCACCGACGAGCGGAGCCGCGCGACGGAGCGCATCCTCGCGTGGGCGCAGCCGAGCGAGAGCGAGGTGCTCGCCGATCGGGCGCAGGCGCTGCAGGCCGACGACGCGCTCGGGGACAGCGACGGCGAGCAGCTCGATCGCGACGAGCGCGCTGCGCTGCGCCGCGTCGACGGGCTGCGCACCGAGCTCGAGGACGTCACCGAGGTCGAGTACCGCCAGCTGCGGCTCGAGAACGTCGTGCTCGTCGGCGTCTACTCCGGCGGCGCCGAGGACGCCGAGAACTCGATGCGCGAGCTCGCCGCCCTGGCGGAGACGGCCGGCGCGCAGGTGCTCGACGGCATCCTGCAGCGCAGGCCGAACCCGGATCCCGCCACCTACGTGGGCCGGGGCAAGGCCGACGAGCTCGCCGCGATCGTGCAGGAGCTCGGCGCCGACACCGTGGTGGCCGACAGCGAGCTCTCGCCCAGCCAGCGCCGCGCGCTCGAGGATCGCGTCAAGGTCAAGGTCATCGACCGCACCGCGGTCATCCTCGACATCTTCAGCCAGCACGCGAAGAGCCGCGAGGGCAAGGCGCAGGTCGAGCTCGCGCAGCTCGAGTACCTGCTGCCGCGCCTGCGCGGCTGGGGCGAGTCGATGTCGCGGCAGGCCGGTGGACAGGTCGGCGGCCAGGGCGCGGGCATGGGCTCGCGCGGACCGGGTGAGACGAAGATCGAGCTCGACCGCCGTCGCATCCACACCCGCATGGCCAAGCTGCGCAGGCAGATCAAGGGCTTCGCGCCCGCACGGCAGGCGAAGCGGGCGAACCGCGACCGCTTCGAGGTGCCGGGCGTCGCGATCGCGGGCTACACGAACGCCGGCAAGTCCTCGCTGCTCAACCGCATCACCGGAGCGGGCGTGCTGGTCGAGAACGCCCTGTTCGCAACCCTCGACGCCACGGTGCGGCGGGCGACGACGCCGGACGGGCGCGACTTCACGATCGCCGACACGGTCGGCTTCGTGCGGCATCTGCCGCACCAGCTCGTCGAGGCCTTCCGCTCGACGCTGGAGGAGGTCTCAGAGTCCGAGCTGATCGTGCACGTCGTCGACGCGAGCCACCCCGACCCCGCGTCGCAGATCGCGACGGTGCGCGACGTGCTGGGGGAGACCGGCGCCCGGTCGATCCCCGAGATCGTGGTGTTCAACAAGGCCGACCTGATCGGCGACGACGACCGGCTCGTGCTGCGCGGGCTGCAGCCCGACGCCATCTTCGCCTCTGCCCGCACCGGCGAGGGCGTCGACGCGATCCTGGCGCGCATCGCCGAGCTGCTGCCGCGGCCGGAGGTGCCGGTCTCGCTGCTCGTGCCGTTCGACCGCGGCGATGTCGTCGCGATGCTGCACGACCACTTCGAGGTGCTGCGCCAGTCGTACGACGAGGCCGGCACGCGCATCGACGCCAAGGTCTCGGAGGCCGCGGCGGGCCAGCTGGCTCAGTTCCGGGTCGAATCGGTCCGCTGAGGCCCGGACGGTGAGCGGGCGGCTCAGACCGCCCGCAGCACCGCCACGACCTTGCCGAGCACCTCGGACTCGTCGCCGAGGATCGGCTCGAAGGCCGAGTTCCGAGGCAGCAGCCAGGTGTGGCCGTCGCGCTGCTTGAAGACCTTCACCGTCGCCTCGCCGTCGAGCATGGCGGCGACGATGTCGCCGTTCTCGGCATCGCCCTGCTGCCGCACGACCACCCAGTCGCCGTCGCAGATGGCCGCGTCGATCATCGAGTCGCCGACCACGTTGAGCATGAACAGGTCGCCGTTGCCGACCAGCCGCTTCGGCAGCGGGAAGACGTCCTCGACCTGCTGCTCGGCGGTGATGGGGATGCCGGCGGCGATGCGGCCCACGAGCGGCACGAAGGCGGCCTGCTCGAGGCTGCCGGCGCTCTCGTCGGCCTCATCGGCGACCAGCACCTCGATGGCGCGCGGCCGTGCGGGGTCGCGCCGGATCATGCCCGCGAGCTCGAGCTGCCCGAGCTGGTGGGTGACGCTCGAGAGCGACGAGAGCCCGACCGCGTCGCCGATCTCGCGGTAGCTCGGCGGATACCCGCGCTGGCGCACGGCCCGTTGGATCACCTGCAGGATCGCCTGCTGCTTCTCGGTCAGCTGCCGTGTCATCGTCGCCCGCTCCGCTCTCGCTCGCGGGCCGTGTCAGTGGCCTGCGATTGACTCCATGTGGTTCGAAAGCGTATCCGACAGGACGCTGGAATCAAACGGGTGTTCGAGCGTGTCGTGGAGAATCTCCGCGACAGGTCTTGACGCATCCGGTGAATCGAAGATAGGTTCGAAACAGAGATTCGCAGGCGGTGCTCCCGGCCGAGCATCGCCTGCGGATCCCAGACCGCAAGGAGCACCGATGACCACGATCGCCCTTCCCGCCACCACGCCGACGATCCGCGTGCGGATGACCGCGCGGGGTCGCCGTGCGCTCGCCCTGCTCGTCGCCGCCCCCGTGATCGCCGCCGGCGCGCTCGCCGGTGCGGGCGTGCTCGGTGACGCGCTCTCCGGCGCCGTCGCCTCGAACTCGGCGATGACCGCAGAGTTCGAGCAGGTCACGGTCCTGCCCGGTCAGTCGCTCTGGCAGATCGCGCAGTCGGTCGCTCCCGAGGCCGACCCGCGCGACGTGATCGCCGAGATCGAGCTGCTGAACGGCATCGCCGGTGCGATCCAGCCCGGCGAGCAGCTCGCCATCCCCGCGCAGTACACGCGCTGACCGCGCCCCGCACCGCGCACGGCATCTGACAACGGGGATCCGAGCACCTAGGCTGGTTCGGTGACGAGCCTCGACGACCTGCCCATCCGCGACGACCTGCGCGGTCTGACGCCGTACGGCGCCCCGCAGCTCGAGGTCCCCGTGCGGCTGAACGTCAACGAGAACGCCTACCGCGTGCCGGAGGCCGTCGCGCTCGACATCGTGCAGGAGATCGCGCGGGCGCTGCCCGAGGCGAACCGCTACCCGGATCGCGACTTCGACACGCTCCGTGGCGCCTTCGCCGACTACCTCGGCCACGGCCTCGAGCCGGCGCAGATCTGGGCGGGCAACGGCTCGAACGAGGTGCTGCAGCACGTGCTGCAGGCCTTCGGCGGCCCCGGCCGATCGCTGCTGTCGTTCACGCCCACGTACTCGATGTACCCGCTGCTCGCGCAGGGCGTGGGCATGGAGTGGGTGCCGGTGCCGCGCGCGGCCGACTTCACGCTGACGCCCGAGGCCGTGCGCGCGGCCATCGCCGAGCACGACCCCGACGTGGTGTTCCTGTGCTCGCCCAACAACCCCACCGGCACCGCCATCGGCCTCGACGTCGTCGAGGCGGCCGCCGAGGCGGCGCGCGGGATCGTGCTCGTCGACGAGGCCTATGCCGAGTTCGCGCACGACCGCAGCCAGACGGCGCTGACGCTGCTCGAGCGCTTCCCGCGCCTGCTGGTCTCGCGCACCATGAGCAAGGCCTTCGCGTTCGCCGGCATCCGCGTCGGCTACCTCGCCGCGGATCCGGCCGTGATCGATGCGCTGCGGCTCGTGCGGCTCCCGTACCACCTCTCGGCCATCACCCAGGCCGCCGCGATCGCCGCGCTCCGCCACAGCGACGAGATGCTCGCGCGCGTCGACGCGCTGCGCGAGCAGCGCGACCGCATCGTCGACGAGCTTGCCGCGCTCGGCCTGCAGCCCCACCCGTCCGACGCCAACTTCGTGCTCGTCGGCGGCATCGCCGACCCCGCGCGCACCTTCCGGTCGCTGCTCGACCGCGGCATCCTGGTGCGCGACGTGGGGCTCCCCGGCACCCTGCGCATCACCGCCGGGACGCCGGGGGAGACCACGGCGCTGCTGGCCGCCATGGCCGAGCTGCTCGCAGAATAGGATCGAGCCATGGCCCGCACCGCAACCATCGAGCGCACGACGAGCGAGTCGAGCATCCGCCTCTCGCTCGACCTCGACGGCACCGGCACCTCGTCGATCTCGACGACCGTGCCCTTCTTCGACCACATGCTCACCGCGCTGTCGAAGCACTCGCTCATCGACCTCGAGGTGCAGGCCTCCGGCGACACCGACATCGACGCGCACCACACCGTCGAGGACACCGCGATCGCGCTCGGCCTCGCGCTCCGCGACGCGCTCGGCGACAAGGCGGGCGTGCGTCGCTACGGCGATGCGACGGTGCCGCTCGACGAGGCGCTCGCGCGCGCCGTCGTCGACCTCTCCGGCCGCCCCTTCCTCGTGCACGGCGGCGAGCCCGCCGGCTTCGAGCTGCACCGGATCGGCGGCCACTTCACCGGCTCGCTCGTGCGTCACGTCTTCGAGGCGATCACGCTGAACGCGCGCATCACCGCGCACGTCGAGGTGCTCGCCGGGCGCGACCCGCACCACGTCGCCGAGGCCGAGTTCAAGGCCTTCGCGCGCGCGCTGCGCGTCGCCGTCGAGCCCGACCCGCGCGTGAGCGGCGTGCCCTCCACCAAGGGCGCGCTGTAGTGCTGCGTCCCACCATCGAGGCTGCGCCGTGACCCGGCCCACCGTCGCCCTGCTCGACTACGGGCTCGGCAACGTGCACTCGGCGGCGAAGGCCCTCGAGGCCGCCGGCGCGAGCGTCACCCTGACGGCCGACCGCGGCGCCGTGATGGCCGCCGACGGCCTCGTGGTGCCGGGGGTCGGCTCGATCGCCGCCTGCATGGCCGGCATCCAGGCCATCCGCGGCGGCGAGCTCATCGGCCGCCGCCTCGCGGGCACGCGACCGGTGCTCGGCATCTGCGTCGGCATGCAGGTGCTCTTCTCCGCCGGCGAGGAGGGCGGCGTCCACACCGACGCGCTCGACGAGTGGCCCGGCACGGTGCGCCGCCTGCGGGCAGACATCCTGCCCCACATGGGCTGGGCCGAGGTCGACGCGCCGGAGGACTCCGAGCTGTTCGCCGGGCTGCGGGATGAGCGCTTCTACTTCGTGCACTCCTACGCGGCCACCGAGTGGCACATCGACCCGCACCCGCGCATCCGCCAGCCCCGCGTCACGTGGGCCGAGCACGGCGAGCGGTTCATCGCCGCGGTCGAGAACGGCCCGCTGAGCGCGACCCAGTTCCACCCCGAGAAGTCGGGCGAGGCGGGCATCCGCCTGCTGTCGAACTGGGTTCGCGGTCTCTGACCCCCCGCGAGTACCATCGCTGGGGCTGATCGCACGCCCGATCGCCGCGCCGATCACCCACCGCATCCGAAGAAGGCATCGTTCCCCATGACCGATTTCAACCAGTCGCCCAGGCTGCAGCTGCTGCCCGCCATCGACGTCGCCGACGGCAAGGCCGTGCGGCTGACGCAGGGCAAGGCGGGCACCGAGACCTCCTTCGGCAGCCCGGTCGACGCCGCGGAGGACTGGGTGCGGCAGGGCGCGGAGTGGCTGCACCTCGTCGACCTCGACGCAGCCTTCGGCCGCGGCGACAACCGTGCCGTCATCAAGCGGGTCATCAAGGCCGTCAAGGGCCGCGTGCAGGTCGAGCTCTCGGGCGGCATCCGCGACGAGGCCTCGCTCGAGGCTGCCCTCGCCACGGGCGTGAAGCGCATCAACCTCGGCACCGCGGCGCTCGAGAACCCCGAGTGGACCGCCGCCGTCATCGCCGAGTACGGCGACCAGATCGCGGTCGGCCTCGACGTGCGCGGCACGACGCTCGCCGCGCGCGGCTGGACGCAGGACGGCGGCGACCTCTGGCACGTGCTCGACCGGCTCGAGGCCGCCGGCTGCAGCCGCTACGTCGTCACCGACGTCACCAAGGACGGCACGCTGCGGGGCCCGAACCTCGAGCTGCTCAAGCAGGTCGCCGAGCGCACCGAGAAGCCGGTCGTCGCCTCCGGCGGTGTCTCGAGCCTCGACGACATCGCCGCGCTCCGCGAGCTCGTGCCGCACGGCGTCGAGGGCGCGATCGTCGGCAAGGCGCTCTACGCGGGCGCCTTCACCCTCGTCGCGGCGCTGGACGTCGCCGGCGCGTAGGGCCGCGGGCGTGAGCCACGCGGCCGACTCGGCGGGCCGCCCCTGGGAGGGGCGCTCGTTCACCCATCACGACACCGCCTACGCGGGCGACGACGGCTCGGCGCCGGCAGGCTACGTCGACGCCGTGCGCGCGCTGGCCGCCGGCACCGGGGGCCAGGCCCTCGTGGTCGACGCGCTGCGCGGGCAGCGCCTGCTGGTGCCGCTGCTGGCCGCCGCGGGGGAGACGGGCGTCGATGAGCGCGGTCGCACGATCGACAAGACGCAGGAGCTCTCGATCGTCACCGTGGCCGGTCCCGACGGCGGCGGCATCCTGCCGATGTTCTCGCACGTCGCGGCGATGCAGTCGTGGAACGCGAAGGCCCGGCCGGTGCCGACGAGCGTGCAGCGCGCCGCCGCGGCAGCGCTCGACGGTCCCGCCCGCGTCGTCATCGACCCCGGCAGCGAGAGCGAGTTCGTGCTCACGCGCACCATGCTCGAGGCGCTGCTGACGGATGCCTCGTGGCAGTGGGGTGCCGAGGACGCGGCCGTGCACACGGCCGTCGCCGAGGCCCTGTTCGCCCAGCCCGCGGTGCAGGCGGTGGTGCTGGCGACCGGCGACCCGCGGAGCCGGCTCGCCGGGGCGGAGCTCGAGGTGCACGCGCTCGTCGACGGCGCGCAGGACGCGACCGAGCAGGTGCAGCGGGCGGCGCGGCTGCTCAGCGGCTCCGAGGTGGTGCGCGAGCGCGTCACGGGCCTCGCGGTGCGCGCGCACCTCTGGGACGGCGGATCCGCGCGGCTGCCGCTCGTCGCGCCTGCGGCGCTCGCCCTCACCCGCACCGAATGGCAGGCCCGGCGGAGCGGCAGGGCGTAGCCGGGAGCCGGCTCAGACGACCGAGCCGGTGAACTTCTCGCCGGGCCCCTTGCCGGGCGCGTCGGCGATCGTGCTCGCCTCGCGGAACGCGAGCTGCACCGACCGCAGCCCGTCGCGCAGCGGGGCCGCGTGCATGCTGCCCACCTCGGGCGCCGCTGCGGTCACGAGCCCGGCGAGCGCGTTGATGAGCTTGCGCGCCTCGTCGAGGTCGAGCTGCTGCTCGGGATCGTCGGCGAGGCCGACCTTGACGGCCGCCGCGCTCAGCAGATGGATGGCGACCGTGTTGATGAGCTCGACCGCCGGCACCTCCGCGATGTCGCGGGCCTGCTCGAGGCCGTCGTCGTCATGCGAGTGCTGGGCAGCGTCGGTCATCGCTCTTCTCCCGAAGGTAGGTCTCTGGTAGGCTTGTGCAGGTTTCGGGCTCTTGCCCGGAGGTGAAAGAGGAGCAATCCCACCCGCAGCCGCTTCAAGGCTACCGGGTCAGCAGCACCGGATGCGCGTCGTGAGACCCGCAGGAACAGGTGCTGAGCCACGTGGCATCGCGCGCGTCCTGGCTCCTCTTCTCGCCGTGCACCCGCACACAGCACACATCGAGAAGGAGCCCGCGATCAGCGATCCCCGCACCAATGAGCGCATCCGCGTTCCCGAAGTCCGACTGGTCGGACCTGCCGGCGAGCAGGTCGGCGTCGTCCGGGTCGAGGATGCCCTCCGTCTTGCCCGGGAGGCAGAGCTCGACCTCGTCGAGGTCGCCCCCGACGCGCGTCCGCCCGTGGTCAAGATCATGGACTACGGCAAGTTCAAGTACGAGCAGGCGCAGAAGGCCAAGGATGCCCGTCGCAACCAGGCGAACACCGACCTCAAGGAGGTCCGCTTCCGCCTGAAGATCGACGAGCACGACTACGAGACGAAGCGCAAGCGTGCCCAGGGGTTCCTCGAGGGCGGCGACAAGGTGAAGGCGATGATCCTCTTCCGCGGTCGCGAGCAGTCGCGCCCGGAGCTGGGCGTGAAGCTGCTGCAGCGCTTCGCCGAGGACATCCGCGAGTACGGTGCCGTCGAGTCGTCGCCGACCATCGACGGTCGCAACATGACGATGATCGTCGGCCCGATGCGCTCGAAGTCCGATGCCAAGGCCGAGCAGAACGCCGCCCGCATGGCGCAGAAGAAGGCGCAGCAGGAGAAGCGACGCATCGAGGCTGAGAAGCAGGCTGCCCACCAGGCCGCGATCGAGGCCGAGCGTCCCGCGCGCCCGACCCTGCCCGCGCAGAGCCGCACCCGCAGCGAGCCGGAGCCCGCGCGCTCGAGCCGCCCCGCCTCGTCCTCCTCGCGCCCGACGTCCTCGTCGCGGCCGAAGACCGAGACGCGCTCGGAGCCCCGTTCGGAGCCGCGCGGCGACGCGCGCCCCAAGCAGACGGCGCGCACGCTCCAGCCGACGCCGGCCGGTGCGCCTCGTCCCGCAGGTGCGCCGCGACCCGGTGGTGCCCCGCGCCCCGCGTCGGCGTCCCCCGCGAAGCCCGCTGCCGCATCCGCTGCAGCGCAGCCCGCCGCGGCCCCGGCCGCTGCGAAGCCCGCTGCGTCCGCAGCACCCAAGCCCGCCGCGAAGCCCGGCGCCCCGAAGCCTGCGGGCAAGCCCGCATCGCCCTCGGCGGCCGCCAAGCCCGCGTCGCCCAAGGCCAAGCCGGCCAAGCCCGCCGGCGAGCCAGCATCCGAGTAGGAGAGAAGAATGCCCAAGCAGAAGACGCACTCCGGTGCGAAGAAGCGCTTCAAGGTCACCGGCAGCGGCAAGATCCGCAAGCAGCAGGCCGGCATGCGCCACAACCTCGAGGTGAAGTCGTCGGTCCAGACGCGCCGCCTGAACAAGGACAAGGTGCTGGCCCCGGCCGACGCCAAGAACATCAAGAAGCTGCTCGCCCGCTGACGCGCGCGACGATAGAAGAGATAGAGAGAACAGACTCATGGCACGTGTCAAGCGGGCAGTCAACGCCCACAAGAAGCGTCGCGTCATCCTCGAGCAGGCCTCGGGCTACCGCGGCCAGCGTTCGCGCCTCTACCGCAAGGCGAAGGAGCAGCTGCTCCACTCGCACGTCTACGCGTTCCGCGACCGCAAGGCCAAGAAGGGCGACTTCCGCCGCCTGTGGATCCAGCGCATCAACGCCGCGTCGCGCCAGAACGGCCTGACCTACAACCGCCTCATCCAGGGCCTCGGCCTGGCTGGCATCGAGGTCGACCGCCGCATGCTCGCAGAGCTCGCGGTCAACGAGCCCGCCACCTTCGCTGCGCTCGTGGAGTCGGCGAAGGCCGCCCTGCCGGCTGACACCTCGGCACCCAAGAGCGCCTGACGTGCTCGACAGCCCCCGCGCGCCCCGCGTGCGTGAGGCTGCCAAGCTCCAGCAGCGAACAGCCCGGTCCCAGACCGGGCTGTTCCTGTTGGAGGGCCCGGCAGCTCTCGACGAGATCGTGCGCTGGCAGCCGGCGCTGCTGGTCGAGGTGTTCGCCACCGACGCCGCGCGCGAGCGCCACGGTGCGCTGATCGCCGCTGCCGAGCAGCACGCCCCCGTCACCGCTGCCTCCGAGCGGGCGCTCGCCGCGATCGCCGACACCGTGCACCCGCAGGGTATCGTCGCCGTCGCGAAGCAGGCTCCCGTGCGCCTCGAGGAGGCCGTCGCGCGCGCCGCGGCCGCCGAGCATCCGCTCGTCGCGATCCTCCACGAGGTGCGCGACCCGGGCAACCTCGGCACGATCCTGCGCGCCGCAGACGCGGCCGGCGCATCCGCCGTGATCGTCACGGCCAACTCCGTCGACCCCTACAGCCCGAAGGTCGTGCGCTCGACCACGGGCTCGCTCTTCCACGTCGACGTCTCGGTCGGTGCTTCGACGACGGATGCGGTGGTCGCCGCGAGCGCGTCGGGCCTGCAGGTGCTCGCCGCCGACGTGTCGGGGGAGGAGCTCACCGCGCTGCAGGCCGACGGCACGCTCGCGCGCGGCACCGCCTGGCTGTTCGGCAACGAGGCCAGGGGCCTCGACGAGACGACCCTCGCGCTCGCCGACCGGGCGGCTCGACTGCCGGTCTACGGGGCAGCGGAGTCGCTCAACCTCGCCACCGCCGCATCCGTCTGCCTGTACCAGAGCGCCTTCGCCCAGCGCCGGGTGTAACGGTCCTCGTGTAACCGTTTCATTGCGATCCGCGCGATGCGTGCACGGGCGCTTCACAGGTCGTGCTTTGATGAGCGCATGCAGCCCCTCGTCGAGCTCGACCACGTCAACAAGCACTACGGCGAACTCCACGTCCTCAACGACATCGACATCACCATCCCCAAGGGCCAGGTCGTCGTCGTCATCGGGCCCTCCGGGTCCGGCAAGTCGACCTTCTGCCGCGCGATCAACCGCCTCGAGACCATCGATTCCGGCGAGATCCGCATCGACGGCACGCCCCTGCCGAAGGAGGGCAAGGAGCTCGCCCAGCTGCGGGCCGACGTCGGCATGGTCTTCCAGTCGTTCAACCTCTTCTCGCACAAGTCGATCCTCGAGAACGTCACGCTCGGCCCCATCAAGGTGCGCGGCAAGAAGCGCAAGGAGGCCGAGGAGCAGGCGATGACGCTGCTCGATCGCGTCGGCATCGGCAACCAGGCCCACAAGATGCCCGCCCAGCTCTCCGGCGGACAGCAGCAGCGCGTCGCGATCGCCCGCTCGCTCGCGATGGAGCCGAAGCTCATGCTCTTCGACGAGCCGACCAGCGCGCTCGACCCGGAGATGATCACGGAGGTGCTCGACGTCATGGTCGAGCTCGCGCACGGTGGCATGACGATGGTCGTCGTGACCCACGAGATGGGCTTCGCGCGCAAGGCGGCCGAGCGCGTGCTCTTCATGGCCGACGGCAAGGTGATGGAGGACTCCACGCCCGAGGAGTTCTTCTCCAACCCGAAGACTCCGCGCGCGAAGGACTTCCTCTCGAAGATCCTCACGCACTGACTTTCGTCCCACACCATCATCATTCGAAGGAGAATCACCATGCGCAGCAAGCTGACGCTCGGCGTGGCCGCATTCGCGGTCCTCGCCCTCACCGCGTGCGGCGGACCGGCCGGCACGACCTCGTCCGAGGCACCCGAGGAGTCCGGCGACGGCGGCGGCACGGCCAGCGGCGAGCACCCCTACGGCCTCGAGGTCGTCGAGTCGCCGGAGTTCGAGGAGGGCACCACGATGGCCGCCTTCGCCGAGGCGGGCTCGATCACGATCGGCACGAAGTTCGACCAGCCGCTGTTCGGCCTCGTCGGGCCCGACGGCGCCCCCGAGGGCTTCGACGTCGCGGTCGGGTCGCTCATCGCCGCAGAGCTGGGCATCCCGTTCGACGGCATCGAGTGGGAGGAGACGGTCTCGGCGAACCGCGAGACCTTCATCCAGAACGGCAACGTCGACATGGTCGTCGCGACCTACACGATCAACGATGCGCGCAAGGAGGCCGTCGACTTCGCCGGGCCGTACTACGAGGCCGGCCAGGCGCTGATGGTGGCAGCGGGCAACCCCGAGGGCATCACGGGCCCCGAGGACCTCGCGGGCCAGCCTGTCTGCTCCGTCGAGGGCTCGACCCCGGCGGCGCACATCGTCGACGAGTACGACGCCACGCTCGTGCCGACCGACGCCTACTCCAACTGCCTCGACCCGCTGCGCAACGGCCAGGTCGTCGCGGTGACGACCGACAATGTCATCCTGGCGGGCTTCGTCGACCAGAACGCCGGCGAGTTCGAGCTGGTCGCCGAGGGCGAGACGTTCACGGCCGAGCCCTACGGCATCGGCATCGAGAAGGGTGACGACGAGTTCCGCACGTTCATCAACGACACGCTCGAGGCAGCGTACGAGGATGGCCGCATGGCCTCGCTGTGGGAGCAGACGGCAGGCACCGTGCTGCCGACGCCCGAGTTCCCGACGCCCGACCGCTACTGATCGATCACCCG
>BJUU01000018.1 GCA_007988785.1 Agrococcus baldri | reverse complement strand
AGTGGCGGCCCCCGCACGTGAGTGGCGGCCCCCGCACGTGAGTGGCGGCCCCCGCACGTGAGTGGCGGCCCCCGCAGGTGAGTGGCGAGCATCCGCCTGCTGCGCACTGCATCCGCCACTCAGGCACCGGAGGCGCCACTCAAACACGGGAGGCGCCACTCACACGCCGAACGCGCCACTCACACGCGGGAGGCGCCACTCAAGCGCCGAACGCGCCACTCACGCGCGGGAGGCGCCACTCACACGCCGAACGCGCCAGTCAGGCGCGGGAGGCGCCAGTCGGGCGCGGGAGGGGGCGGGCGGAGCGGGAGGGGAGGGTGCGGGGCGGGGCGGGGTCAGGAGATGGGCTTGATGTCGAGGGTTGGGGCGGTGTCGCCGGGGCGGACGAAGGCGAAGTGGGTGGCACCGGATGCGGCGAGCTGCTCGAGCAGGCCCGTCACGTTCTTCGTGCGGCGCTGCATGCGCACCGTCTGCCCGGCGGCGACGAGCGCGCGCTTGACGGCCAGCGCATCCGCCGCCGGCACAGCCTTGTCGAGCAGCAGCGCCACCGTCTCGGCGCCCGCGGCCGCGGGCAGCTCGACGAGGTCGACGAGCCGCTCGAAGCCGAGCGAGATGCCGACGGCGGGCAGCTCCTGGCCGAGGAAGCGGCCGATCATGCCGTCGTAGCGTCCGCCGCCGCCGATCGAGAACGGCAGCTCCGGGTGCGCGATCTCGAAGATGGGGCCGGTGTAGTAGCCCATGCCGCGCACGAGCGTGGGGTCGAACTCGAGCCGGATGCCGACCTCGGCAGCCAGCAGCTCGCGCACCGGCTCGAGCACGCTCGCGTCGAATCCCTCGAGCGCCTCGGGCCGGGCCTCGGGCTGCGCCGCGAGCGCCCTGATCGCCTCGAGCGTCGCCAGCAGCCGCTCGCCGTCGACGCCGCGCTCCGCGAGCTCCGCCGTCACCCCGCCCGCGCCGATCTTGTCGAGCTTGTCGACCGTGATGAGCGCGCCATCGTGCTGCTCGGCCGGCACGCCCGCGTGCGCGAGCGCGGCGAAGAGGATGCGGCGGTCGTTGATGCGGATGAAGGCGTCGGGGATGCCCAGCCGCGTCAGCGCATCGCCCGTGGCGGCGAGCAGCTCGAGCTCGGCAGCGATGCCGGGCTCCCCCGCGATGTCGATGTCGCACTGCATGAACTGCCGGTAGCGGCCGCGCTGCGGGCGCTCGGCGCGCCACACGGGCGCGATCTGGATGGCGCGGAACACCGGCGGCAGGCTCGCGCGGTGGGTGGCGATGAAGCGTGCGAGCGGCACCGTCAGGTCGAAGCGCAGGCCCAGGTCGGCCAGCTCGAGCGGCGACTCCGCGGCCCGCAGGTCGTCGACGGTGAGGCCGCGGCGCATGACCGCGAAGGCGAGCTTCTCGTTGTCGCCGCCGAGGCCGGCGTGCAGCCGCGCGGCATCCTCCACCACCGGCGTCTCGATCTCCTCGAAGCCGTGGTGCTCGTAGGCGTCCCTGATGACGCGCAGCACGCGCTCGCGCGCGCGCTTGTCGACCGGCAGGAAGTCGCGCATGCCGCGCGGCGGGTGCACCTGGGTTGCCATGCCTCCATTCTCCCGCAAGAGATGCGCGCCTTCTGCCGAAGCCGCATCCGCTCGCGCCGCCGGCTGGCACGATGGGCTCGTGCGACGACCCTGGCCCCTGCACGACCGAGCCGTGCCGGTGGTCGCGTGGCGCATCGCGATCGTGCTGATGGCCGCGCTCGCGGAGGCCTGGAACATCAAGAACATGCTCGCCTCCGGGGAGCGGGCGAGCGAGCACTTCGCCTACTTCACGGTGCAGGCGAACCTGCTCGTGATCGTCGTGATGGCATGGATGCTGCTGGTGCCGCAGTCGCGCAGGCCCGCGTGGTTCGACCACCTGCGCGGCGCGGCGACGGCCTACATCGTGCTCACGGGGCTCGTCTACGCGGTGCTGCTGGCGAAGCCCGACGAGGTGTGGTCGTGGTCGATCGAGTTCACGAACGCGGCGCAGCATCGGATCATCCCGTGGCTGGTCGCGCTCGACTGGCTGCTGGTGCCGACCGCCCGGCGCATCCGCTTCGGGCGCGGAGCGTGGTGGATGCTCTACCCGCTCGCCTACCTCGGCTGCTCGTGGCTGCGCGGGCTCGTGGACGGCTGGTACCCCTACCCCTTCCTCGACCCGGGCGAGCACGGCGGCTGGGCCGGTCTGCTGGTGCCGACCGGCCAGGTGCTGCTGGCGTTCCTGATCGGCATCTTCCTGGTCGCCGGGGTCGGCAGGCTGCGCTACCGGGAGTCGGGGGCGGATGCGGCGCGCTCGTCGGCGAGGCGGGCGGCGAGGCCGTCGAGCACGAGCTCGAGCCCCCACTCGAACTCGTCGCCGTAGGCGTAGTCCTTGCCCGTGACGAGCTCGGCGGCGAGCTCGGCGAGCGCGGGGAACCGGGTGAGCGACTCGTCCATCTCCTGGATCATCGCGTCGGCGCCGTCGCCGGGCTCGAAGGGCAGCTGCTGCTCGGTGCCGACGAAGCCGTAGACGTAGGCGTCGAGCACCGAGAAGGCGTGGGCGGCGAGCCGCACCGAGAAGCCGCCCGCGCGCAGCGCCGCCAGCACGGCGTCGTGCCCCGCCAGCAGAGACAGGCCGGGCGTGCGGCGAGACTCGAGCAGCGAGAGGCCCCACGGATGCGCGCCCAGGGCGGCGCGGGACGAGTGCGCCCTGGCGTGCAGGCCGGCGCGCCAGTCGCCGTCGGCGGGCGGCGGGTCGATCTGCGCCATGAGCCAGTCGGCCAGGAGGTCGAGCAGCGACTCCTTGCCCGCAACGTGGTGGTAGAGCGACATGGCCTCGACGCCGAGCTCGCGACCGACGCTGCGCATGCTGACGCCGTGCAGGCCGGCACGGTCGGCGACGGCCGCCGCGGCGACCACGACTCGCTCAGGCGTGAGCGCCGGCGCCGGTCGCCGCTGCTGCTGCTGCTCCGCCATCGTGCCCTCCCGCGTCGTGCCCCTTGCGTTGCTTACAAGTGTAAGGCTACGCTTCCCGTGACCCCAGTCTTACACCCGTAAGGAACCCCATGCGCGCAGCAGTCGTCGACCGGTACGGCCCACCCGGCGTCGTCCGGATCACCGAGACGTCCGACCCCGAGCCCAGAGCCGGGGAGGTGCTGGTGCGCGTGCACGCCACCGCCGTGACGGCGGGCGATGCGCGCATCCGCGGCGGCAGCTTCCCCACAGGGATGGGCCTGCCCGGCAGGCTCGCCCTGGGACTTCGTGGACCGCGTCGGCCGGTGCTCGGCATGGTGCTGTCGGGCACCGTCGAGACCGCCGGGTCGGCGGTGACCGAGCTCACCGCCGGCGATCGGGTGAGCGGCATGGCCGGCGCGCGGATGGGCGCGCACGCCGAGCTGGTCGCCGTCGAAGCGGCGCGGCTCGTGCGCACGCCGGCAGGTGTCTCGCACGAGGCGGCCGCCGCCGCGATCTTCGGCGGCACCACCGCGGCGCACTTCCTGCACGACGTGGCACGGCTGCGTGCCGGGCAGGACGTGCTGGTCGTCGGCGCCTCCGGCGCGGTCGGCACGAGCGCGGTGCAGCTCGCGGCGCACGCCGGCGCGCGGGTGACGGGCGTCTCGAGCGGGCGCAACGCCGAGCTGCTGCGTCGCCTCGGCGTCGACGAGCACGTGGACTACACGACGACCGACCCCGCGGGGCTGGGCCGGCGCTTCGACGCGATCCTCGATGCCGCCGGCACGCTGACGCCGCGCACCGCGCGTGGCCTGGTGCGCGATGGCGGCACCGCCGTGCTGGCGGTCGCCGATCTCTGGCAGATGCTGCAGGCGCGCGGCCCCGTCAAGGCGGGCAGCGCCCCGGGCGGCGCCGAGCTCGTCGCGCGCGTGCTCGCGCCGCTCGAGCGCGACGAGCTCGACCCCGTCATCCAGGAGGCGCTGCCGCTGGCCGAGATCGCTCGCGCCTACGAGATCGTCGACTCGCGCCGCAAGGTCGGCAACCTCGTCGTGCTGCCGTAGGCGGGGCCGGTGCCCATGGCCGGGGCGACGCCGGCTGCGGCGCCGCCCCGGCGGCTCACACCCGGGTGCGGGTGCGCGCGGCGACCAGCACGCCGTCGATGACGACGAAGCCGAGCAGGCCCCAGCCGACGAGCGGCAGCAGCAGCCCGACCGCGGCGCCGACCGCCACGACCGCCGCGATCCCCCACCACGGCGCCCGAGCGAGCGCGCCGGCCTCCGGCGGCGCCCCGGGCCTGCCGTACGGGCCGCGACGCCACCACATCCGCATCCCGAGCGCCACCATCGTGGCGATGCCGAGCGCGAGCGCCGCGAGCACCAGCTGGTTCGGCAGCCCGAACATCGAGCCCATGTGCAGGTCGATGCCCCAGCGCGCGAGCTTCGGGATCAGCCCGAAGTCGGCGAAGTCGACCCGGTCGACCACCGCGAGGGTCGCCCCGTCGACGGCGACGCTGTCGACCTCCGTCGGGAACGAGCGCTGGATCTCCTGCACCACCCACGCCGACTGCGCGTCGGCCGGCGGCCGGATCTCGACGAGCCCGACGTTCACGTTCTCGCTGCGGGCGACCGCGAGCACCTCGTCGAAGCGCGCAGGATCGACGTCGGCGGCCGCGGTGGCGGCCCCGTGGTCCGAGTGCTCATCCCCCGCACCCCCGTCGCCCTCGAGCGCGGTCGACACCGACGGCGTCGACCAGCCCAGCGCAGCGCGCAGCTCGGTCACGTTCGCGCCGGCGAGCTGCGACCAGGTGATGCCCGTCGCCGACAGGAACAGCGCACCCAGCGCCAGCCAGATGCCCAGCGAGGCGTGCCACGTGTGCAGCCGCCGCACCCCGGTCGCGCTGCGATCCGGCCGCACGAGGTCTCTGCGGCGCCGACCGGTGCGCCACTTGCCGATCCAGAGGCCGACGCCCGCGAGCACCACGATGCCGAGCCAGCTGGCCGCGAGCTCGGAGTAGAGCCTGCCGACCTCGCCGAGCCCCAGCCCGCGATGGAAGTGGTCGATGGCGGTGCGCAGCGGCAGCGAACCGCTCGTGCCGTAGACGGTCATGTCGCCCCGCACCTCGCCGCTCACCGGGTCGACGAAGATCGCCCTGCTCTCGCTGTCGACCAGGCCCTCGTCGGCGAACAGCACCCGCGTCGTGGCACCCGGCTCCGGTGCCGGTCGCAGCGCCGACAGCGACGCACCCCCCGCCGCCTGCTGTGCGATGCGCACCTGCTCGGCGAGCGGCAGCGGCTCGCCCTCCGCAGGCGCCGTGAGCGCATCGCGGTAGAGCACCTGCTCGACCGAGGGGGCCAGCGCGTACGCGGCACCGGAGAGCGCCGCGACCAGGATGAACGGGCCCACGAGCACGCCGGCGAGCCAGTGCAGCCGGCGCAGCAGCGGCGCGAGCCAGGGTTCCGGCCTGCCTCCCGGCCTGTCGCCCCACCTGCCGCCCGGCGGCGCGCCGATCGGGGCCTGCGGCGGCGGCTGGTCGGCGCGCTCCTGACCCGGCGGAGCTTCCACCGCCCGGGAGCCGACGGCGCTCATCGCCGCTGGGACTGCCGGCGCAGCGACACCGCGGCGAGCACGGCCGCGAGCGCGGCCAGCACGACCGCGGCGATCGAGAGCGGCACGGCGGGACCCGTCCCGGCATCCGCCGCAGGCGCCGCCGCGGCGGCGTCGTCAGCGGCGGCACCCTCCTCTGCGTGGCCCTCGTGACCGCCCTCGGTCTCGACCTGGCCGTGACCCGCGTGACCGTGCGCATCCGCCGTCTCGCCGATCGTGAGCTGCGGCGCCGGCGTCTCGGCCTCCGGGTCGGCGTCGCCCCAGAGCGTCTCGCCGGTCTCGCAGACCTGCAGGGTCGGGAAGGTGAGCACGTCGCCGTCGGCGGCGTCCTCCGGCAGCGTCACCTCGACCTCGAGCGTCTCGCGCACGCCGTCCGGTGTCGGCTCGTCCGCGGTGAAGACGACGGTGCGGGCGCCATCCCGCAGCGCCGACTCGACGTTCCAGCCGGCGTTGGCGATGAGCGCCACCGAGGCGACCTCCTCGGGGATCGTCACCTCGACAGCGGTCGTGGGCGATCCGTCGCAGCCGTGGCTGAACGAGAAGGCCAGCTCCGACGCGGCGCCGGCCTCGGTCGTGGTGGGCGTGACGTGCACGTGGGCGTTCGCCGCGACGGGCGCGACGAGCACGAGCGCCGCGGCTCCGATGCCGGCGGCGATGCCGGCGACGAGGCGCGAACGGGTGCGGGTGGATGCGGGTGCGGGTGTGGTGGACGTGTGCATTGCGAGCTCCTGCTGCTGATGCGCGGCGCCAGCGGCGCGCGCGGTCGTGTGAGCGGCGAGCCGCGTGAGCGGTCGCCGAAGGGGTTCGTAGGCCGTGGCCGTACGGATGGGCTCAGACGACGGCGAGCGGCGGGCCGCGGGTGCCGAGCGCGCCGTGCAGCACGTCGAGCGCACGGCGGCGGGCGGGGCGGACGGCAGTGACGGATGCGCGGCGTCGCGCGTGCGGTGCCGTCCAGGAGAGCACGGCCGCGGCCAGGCGCGGCGAGACGGCGGCGAGCAGCGCCGCCACCGCGCGGGGCGCCAGGCGCAGCAGCACGAGCGTCACGGCGCCGGCGAGCACGTGCGCGAGCGGCATGCTCGCGTGCTCGTGCACGATGCCGGCCGTCTGCATGGCGGCGCCCGCGTCGTGCACGTGGCCGCCGGCGTGCGAGCCGGTGCTCGGCAGCGAGTAGAGGCTGTGCTGCACGAGCTGCGCGAGGGCGACGGCGGCGACCCGGCGGGCACCGGCGCCACGGCCGGAGCCCCGGGCGCCGACGACGGGCGTGAGCACGAGCAGCGTGACGACGGCCGCGGCGGCGAGCAGCAGCGCGTCGGGCGCCGCTCCCCCGGCGAGCGAGTGCGCGAGGCCGGTGACGAGCGTCGTGGCGGCCGAGACCGACAGCGCGGCGGCGAGCGCACGGCGCCGGCGCTGGAGCCGCACGTCGATCGGCAGGGCCGCTGCGGTGGTCATCGCCTCGATCCTAGGGCTGCGGCTCGGCGTGCCGCGCGGCGCGCGCGTGCTCCTGCGCCCGCAGCTCGGCCTCGAGCGCGCGGGTCGCGCCGCGCAGCGCGCGCTCGGCGTCCTGGCCGCGATCCGCCGCGCCGCGGACGAGGGCGAGCAGCGCGCGACCGAGGGCGTCCTCGGTCTCGGGCGCCGACGCATCCGCCCCCTGAGGCTGCGCGGGCTCGAGGCCCGCCCGGCGTGCTCGGCTCAGCAGCTTCTCGGCGCGCGCGAGGGCGGGCAGCGAGACCGGGATGCCGTCGAGCGCGCTGCCGCGCTCGGGCTTCTCGGCGCGCTTGATGGCATCCCAGTTGGCGACCACCTCGTCGACGCCGTCGACCGCGGAGTCGGCGAAGACGTGCGGATGCCGCCTGCGCAGCTTCTCGGCCAGGGTGCGGGCGACGTCGTCGATGTCGAACCGCCCCTCGGCGCGGGCGATGTCGGCGTGGAAGACGACCTGCAGCAGCACGTCGCCGAGCTCCTCGCGCAGGTGCGCGTCGCCGTCTGCCCCCTCGGCCGCCTCGATCGCCTCGGCGAGCTCGTGCGCCTCCTCGATCACGTAGGGCACGAGCGAGGCGTGCGTCTGCTCGGCGTCCCACGGGCAGCCGCCCGGGCCGCGCAGCCGCGCCATGACGGCGACGAGGTCGTCGAGCTCGCTCACGCGGCCTCCTCGGGCGCGGGCCTCGGCGGCGGGAAGATCGCCGTCAGCAGCGCATCGACCCACGCGACGAGCTCGGCGTCGGGCAGCGGCTCGGCCTGCGTGCCGGCGAGCCTGCCGCCGCCGGCGGTGGGCATGGGCACCACGAGGGTCTTCGCGCTCGTGTTGAGCTTCGCCTCCGGGTACATGCGCCGCAGCCGCAGCTGCACCGAGTCGGCGAGCTCTGCGGGGCCGATGCGCAGGTTGGGGCCGACGGTGATGACCTCCGAGAGCCTCGCGGCCTGCGCCTTGCGCCGCAGCCGTGCGATCGCGATGAGCGCCGCGACCTGCGCGGGCGGCTCGCCGTAGCGGTCGCGCAGCTCGTCCGCGACGTGGTCGATCGCCTCGTCGTCGCGCGAGGATGCCGCCGCCGAGAGCTTCTGGTAGGCCTCGAGCCGCAGCCGCTCGGAGTCGACGTAGTCCTCCGGGATCACCGCGTCGACGGGCAGCTCGAGCCGCAGCTCGCGCGGCCCCTCGTCCTCCTCGCCGCGGAAGACGGCGACGGCCTCCCCCACCATCCGCAGGTAGAGGTCGAAGCCGACGCCGGCGATGTGGCCCGACTGCTCGCCGCCCAGCAGGTTGCCGGCGCCGCGGATCTCGAGGTCCTTGAGCGCCACCTGCATGCCGGCGCCGAGCTCGTTGTGCACCGCGATGGTCTCGAGCCGGTCGTGCGCGGTCTCGGAGAGCGGCTTGTCGGCGTCGTAGAGGAAGTAAGCGTAGGCGCGCTCGCGCCCACGGCCCACGCGGCCGCGCAGCTGGTGCAGCTGGCTGAGGCCGTAGCGCTCGGCGTGGTCGACGATGAGCGTGTTGGCGTTGGGGATGTCGAGGCCGGTCTCGACGATCGTCGTCGAGACGAGCACGTCGTACTGCTTCTCCCAGAAGTCGACGATCACCCGCTCGAGCGCCGTCTCGGGCATCTTGCCGTGCGCGACGCCGATGCGCGCCTCCGGCACCAGCTCTGCCAGCTGCGCGGCGACCCGGTTGATGGACGAGACCCGGTTGTGCACGAAGAACACCTGCCCCTCGCGCAGCAGCTCGCGACGGATCGCCGCGGCCACCTGCTGCTCGTTGTAGGCGCCGACGAACGTGAGCACCGGGTGGCGGGCCTCCGGCGGCGTCGCGAGCGTCGACATCTCGCGGATGCCCGTGACCGCCATCTCGAGGGTGCGGGGGATGGGCGTCGCCGACATCGAGAGCACGTCGACGTTGGTCTTCAGGGACTTCAGCCGCTCCTTGTGCTCGACGCCGAAGCGCTGCTCCTCGTCGACGATGACGAGCCCGAGCTCCTTGAAGCGCACGTTCTCCGAGAGGATGCGGTGGGTGCCGATCACGACGTCGACCGTGCCGTCGGTGATGCCGGCGATCGTCTCCCGCACCTCCTTGTCGGACTGGAAGCGGCTGAGCGCGCGCACCTGCACCGGGAAGCCGGCGAAGCGCGCCGCGAAGGTCTCGAAGTGCTGCCGCACGAGCAGCGTGGTGGGCACGAGCACGGCCACCTGCGTGCCGTCCTGCACGGCCTTGAACGCCGCCCGCACCGCCACCTCGGTCTTGCCGTAGCCGACGTCGCCCGAGAGCAGCCGATCCATCGGCACCTCGCGCTCCATGTCGCGCTTGACCTCGTCGATCGTGGTGAGCTGGTCGGGCGTCTCGGCGTAGGGGAAGGCATCCTCGAGCTCGCGCTGCCAGGGGCTGTCGGGCCCGAAGCGGCGGCCCTTCGACGCCATCCGCTTCGAGTACAGCTGCACGAGCTCGACGGCGATCTCGCGCACGGCCTTGCGCGCCTTCGCCTTCGACTGCTGCCAGTCGCTGCCGCCCATCTTCGACAGCTGCGGCGCCTCGCCGCCCACATAGCGGTTGAGCTGGTCGAGCTGGTCGGTCGGCACCGAGAGCCGGTCGCCGGGGTGGCCGCGCTTGGAGGCCGCGTACTCGATCACGAGGTACTCGCGGGTCGTCTTCACGGGGTTGCGGCCACCGGTCGAGACGGTGCGCTGCGTGAGCTCGACGAAGCGGCCGACGCCGTGCGTCTCGTGCACGACGTAGTCGCCGGCCTTCAGCTGCAGCGGGTCGACGACCGAGCGGCGGCGGCCGGCGAGCTTGCGCGACTGGCGGGCGTCGACGCCGACGGCGCGGCCGAAGAACTCCGCCTCGCTGACGAGCTCGATGCGCTCTTCGGGCAGCGAGAAGCCGTGCTCGACCGAGGCCTGCGTCACGTGCACGACGCCGGGCTCGAGCTCGGCGGGCAGCGCCTCGACCACGCGCGCGGCGACCTCATGCTCGCCCAGCACCTGGGCGGCGCGCTCGACGAGGCCGTGTCCCGCGGCGGTCACCACCACGCGCCAGCCCTCGCGCGCGCGCTCGCGCAGGTGCTCGACGGCGCCGTCGGCCCGGCCGGCGAAGCTCGGCACGGGCTGCCCCTCGATCGCCGTCACGGTGTCGTCGGCGGCGAGCACCGAGAAGCTCCACCACGGGGCGTCGACGGATGCGCGCAGCTCGTCGAGGCTCAGGAAGCCGCTCGAGAGGTCCACGGGTGCGGCACCGCCGGCGGTGGCGACGCTCCACGCGGCCTCCAGGAACTCCTGGTTCGTCTCGTTGAGGCTCACGACCCGGTCGCGGATGCGCTCGGGCCCGAGCACGACGACGCCCGCGCCCGGCAGGTAGTGCGTGATGGGCACGAGCCGCGGCAGCAGCGCCGGCGCGAGCGACTCCATGCCCTCCACCGGCATCCCCTCGGCGATCTTCTCCAGCATCTGCTGGATGCCGGGGAACTCGGGGGCGAGCTCGCGCGCCCGCGCGCGCACCGCATCCGTCAGCAGCAGCTCGCGGCTGGGCGGCAGCACGATGCGCTCGACCGGCGCGGCGTCGGAGCGCTGGTCGGCGACGTGGAACCAGCGCATCTGCTCGACCTCGTCGCCGAACAGCTCGATGCGGATCGGGAAGTCCTCGGCAGGGCTGAAGACGTCGACGATGCCGCCTCGCACCGCGAACTCGCCGCGCCGCGTCACCATGTCGACCCGCGCGTAGGCGAGATCGACGAGCTGCCGCGAGAGCGCGGCCAGGTCGACGCCGCGGGCACCGGCGACGAGCTCGACGGGCTCGACCGCGAGCAGGTTGTCGGCGACCGGCTGCAGGGCGGCGCGCACCGAGGCGATCACCACGGTCGCGCGCGAGCGGTCGCGCTCGGCGACCGCTCGCAGGGTGGCGCCGCGCTGGCCGACGGTCTCGGCGGAGGGGCTGAGCCGCTCGTGCGGCAGCGTCTCCCACGCGGGCAGGTCGAGCACCTGCGCGTCGGGCATCCAGGCGCTCAGGTCGTCGCGCACCGCCTCGGCCTCGCGCCGGGTGGCCGTGATCACGAGCAGCGGCCGCTCGTGCTGGCCCGCGAGCGTCGCGACGACTGGGGCGCGCATCGCCTCGATGCCGGTGAGCGCACCGCCGACGCTCGCGGCGACGACGGGCTCGAGCGCGCCTCGCTCGAGCAGCTCGAGCAGTGGCTTGAGGGTCACGAGGTGAAGACGACCTCACCCGCGCCGTCGAGCACCTCGAGGTGGTATCCCGCCTCGAGGTCGGCCGGCGGCGGCATGACGCCGCCGAACACGGGGGGCGCGCCCTCGCCGCTCGTCTCGCCGCGGACGAGCTCGACGTCCTCGCCGAACCAGCTCATCACGGCCCGCTCCGCGCCCTCCGGGGCGATCACCAGCACGACCTGGGCCTCGCTCGGGCCCGCGACGCAGTAGAGCGGCTCGCCGCTGAGGCACGTGCCCGAGCGGAAGCCGGTCGAGTCGGTGACGATCAGGTCGGTCAGCCCCGACTCGGGGCTCCGATCCCACCACAGCATCGAGCCGTCGTCGAAGGTGGCGGAGAGCGAGTAGCCGTTGGGCCCCTCCGGTCCGCGCTGCTCCTGCTCGGTGCCGGCGCACCCGGCGAGCACGAGCGTCGCCGCGATCACGGCGGCGGCACGGATGGCGAATCGGCGCACGAGGACTCCTTCCAGGGGGCTCTCCATGCTAGCGGCGGGCGCCCGGGCGTCAGGACGGCGAGTGGATGCGCTGCTGCGCGGCGAGGAAGCCCTCGGCGATGATGCGCTCGACGGCGTCGGCGCCGAGCTGCACGAGCAGCTCGGCCTCCGGCTGCTCGGCCTTCGCGAAGGGCTTCAGCACGAACGCGGCGGCATCCTGCCTGCCCGGCGGGCGCCCGATGCCGAGCCGCACGCGCAGCACGTCCGGCCCGCGCGCGGCGATGATGTCGCGCATGCCGTTGTGGCCGCCGTGGCCGCCGCCCTGCTTGAGCCGCAGCTCGCCGAGCGGCAGGTCGAGCTCGTCGTGCAGCACGATCACGTGCTCGGGCTCGATGCCGTACCAGTCCATCAGCTTCGCGACCGGCCCGCCGGAGCGGTTCATGTAGGTGAGCGGGAAGGCGGTGACCACCTTCGGGCCGCCGACCACCCGTGACTCGGCGACCAGCGCATCCGCCCGCCCGTGCTTCTTCGGCGTCGCGCTCGCGCGCCGCTCGAGCTCGGCGACCACCATCTGCCCGATGTTGTGGCGCGTGCGCGCGTAGTCGGGCCCGGGATTCCCGAGCCCGACCACGAGCCACGTCTGCGCCATGCCGGCGCTGTCGATGAGGGACTACTCCGAAGCGGTCTCGGAGGACTCCTCGGCCGACTCCTCGCCCTCGGCGGCCTCTGCGGTCTCGCCCTCGGCGGCCTCGGCGGTCTCGTCCTCGAGCTGCGGTGCGGCCGGCACCACGATGCCGACGACGAGCGCCTCGGGGTCGGTGAGCAGCGTCGCGCCCTTGGGCAGCTCGACGGCGCCGGCGGTGATGTGCGCGCCCTCCTCCAGGCCCTCGATCGAGACGACGATCGAGTCGGGGATGTGCAGCGCCTCGACCTCGATCGACAGCGAGGTCGACTCGTGGTTCGAGATCGTGCCGGGGGCCGACTCGCCCTCGAGGTGCACGGGCACGTCGACGACGACCTTCTCGCCGCGCTTGACGATCACGAGGTCGATGTGCTCGATGGCGGTCATGCCCATCATGACGGGGTTGCGCTGCACGTCCTTGACGAGCGCCAGCTGCGACGAGCCTTCGATCTGCAGGTCGATGATCGCGTTCGAGCGGCGCACCAGCAGGAAGAGCGCGTGGGCGTCGACCGTGAGGTGACGGGCCTCGGTGCCGTGGCCGTAGAGCACGGCGGGCACCTTGCCGGCGGCGCGCAGCTTGCGCGCGGCGCCCTTGCCGAAGGACTCGCGGGTCTCGGTCTCGAGCTTGTCGTACTCAGTAGCCATGGAAGTGCTCCTTGTGGGCCGCAGCCCGTCGTGGTGTCGACTCGAACGCGCAAGCGCGAGGACCTGGTCCGCTGCTCCCACCGCGTCGATCACGGATGCGCGTGCATCCCTCGCCGAAGTTCAGCCTCCGATCCTACACGCTCGGGGCCGCCCCGATCGTCGAGCCTCCCGAAAGGGTGCGGATGCGCGACGAAACGCGCCTTCTCGGGAAGCTCGCGGCCAACCCGATCGTCGAACTTCCCGAAAGGGTGCGGATGCGCGGGGGAACGCGCTCCTTCGGGAAGCTCGACGAGAGCGGACGACGGCGGTGGGAAGGCGAGTGGGCGGCGCGGCCGCGGTGCGGCCGGAGGGCTACCCGAACAGGCCGCCCACCAGGTAGATCGCCAGCGAGATCACGAAGCCGACGATCGCCATGAGGCCCTGCGCGACCGTCCAGGTCTTCAGCGTCGTCTTGACGTCGAGCCCGAAGAACTTGCTCACCAGCCAGAAGCCCGAGTCGTTGACGTGGCTGAAGCCGACCGAGCCGGCTGCGGTCGCGAGCACGATCGCCGCGATCTGGACCGGGTTGAAGCCGCCGTCGACCACGACGCCGGCCATGAGCGACGCGGCCGTCGTGAGCGCCACCGTCGCGGAGCCCTGCGCGATGCGCACGATCTGCGAGATGAGGAACGCGGCCACGATGACGGGCATGCCGATCGAGTTGAGCGAGTCGGCGATCGCGTCGCCGATGCCGGTGACGCGCAGCACGCCGCCGAACATGCCGCCGGCGCCGGTGACGAGCACGACCGAGCAGATCGGGCCGAGCGCGCTGTCGGCGACCTTCTCGATCAGGGTGCCGGCCTTGCCCATGCCCCAGCCGAGCATCCACATCGAGACGATCACGGTGATGAGCAGCGCGATGGGGGTCTCGCCGAGCGTGCGCAGCAGCGCGATGACGGGCTCGGCCTTGAACGCATCCGGATCCTCCTGCGTGGAGGCGAACATGTTGAGGCCGGTGTTCAGCAGGATGAGCACGAGCGGCAGCGCCAGCAGCGTGACGATCTTGCCGAACGAGGGGTTCGACTCCATCTCGCGCTCCTCGTCGGCGGTGCCGTCGAGGATGGTGGGCACCGCGATGTCGTACTTGCGGCCCACGTAGCCGCCGAACAGCACGCCCACGACGTACCAGACGGGGATCGCGACGACGAGGCCGAGGATGAGCACGAGGCCCACGTCGGCGCCCAGGATGGCGGATGCCGAGACCGGGCCGGGGTGCGGCGGCACGAAGATGTGCATGGTGCTGAAGGCCAGCGCGGCGGGGAACGCGACGGTGAGCAGCGAGCCGCCCAGCCGGCGCGAGACGGCGTAGATGATCGGCATCATGACGACCAGGCCGGCGTCGAAGAAGATCGGGAAGCCCATCAGCAGGCTCGCGACGCCCACGGCCATGCCGGCGCGCGCCTCGCCGAACCACTCGATGAGCTTGTCGGTGAGCACTCGCGCGCCGCCCGAGGTCTCGATCATGCGGCCGAGCATCGCGCCGAGCGCCACGAGCAGCATGACGTTGCCGAGCGTGGGGTTGAAGCCGAACGCGATCGCCTCGATGAGCCGGTCGAAGGGGATGCCGGCGGCGACGGCCGTCAGCAGGCTCGTGATCATGAGCGCGAGGAAGGCGTGGATCTTGAACGCCATGATGAGCACGAGCAGCAGCGCGATCGAGGCGGCCGCGAGCAGCAGCAGGCCTCCCGTGCCGAGATCCCAGTTGAGGACGAGGTCTTCCATCGGTCTGACTCCTAGTGTGCGGTGCGGTGCGAAGGGTGTGGCGGCCGCCGGGACGACGGCGCCCGGATCAACCGGTCTGGACGTCGATGGTGCCGGTGATGGTCGAGCCGGGGCCGGGCTCGACGACGCGGCCCGCGGCGCGGGCCATCAGGATGCGGGTGACCTCGTCCACGATCGCGGTGGGGCGCTGCTCGATGGAGATCGCGATGCCGTGCTCCCACTCCGCGAGCGGCTCGAGCGTGTCGATCTGGCTCTCGAGCAGCGTCGTCGGCATGTACTCGTGGTCGCGGTGCGCGAGCCGGTCGGCGAGCAGGCTCTTGTCGCCGACCAGGTGCACGAACACGAGCGACTGGTCGCTCGAGCGCAGCAGCTCGCGGTACCAGCGCTTGAGCGCCGAGCACGCGACGATGGTGACGCGGCCCTTCGCGGCGCCCTCGGCGATCGTCTCGCCGATGATCTTCAGCCACGGCACGCGATCCTCGTCGGTGAGCGGCGTGCCGGCGCGCATCTTCTCCTTGTTGGCCTTCGGGTGCAGGTCGTCGCCGTCGATGAAGTCGATGTTGAGGCGCTGCGCGAGCGCCGCGCCGATCGTCGACTTGCCGGAGCCCTGCACCCCCATGATGATCATCGACGGGTACCGCGTCTCGCTCATCGTCCGACTCCCTCGGTCTCGGCCGACGCGAAGGTCAGCAGCACCTTCGAGGATAGTGACGCGTCGCGCGCGAGCTCGAGGGCGCGCAGTCCATCGGTGATCGGCAGCTCGTGGCTGATGACGGCGCCGGCGTCGAGCGAGCCGTCGGCGAGGGCCGCGAGCACGTCGTCGATCTCGTCGTTGAAGCGGAACGAGCCGACGAGGGTGAGCTCGCGCGTGATGGCGCTCGCCATCGGCACGGCGATCTCGCCCGCGCGCTGCAGGCCGAGCATGACGACGGTGCCGCCGCGCCGCGCGCCGCTGATGGCCGCCGTGAGGCCCGGCACGGTGCCGGACGACTCGATGACCACATCGGCGTGCACGGCCGCGATCGCGTCGGCGTCGCGCGCGTCGAGCGCCCGCGCGCCCAGCCGCTCGGCGAGCGCGCGCGGGTGCTCGTGCAGGTCGGTCGCGATGATCTCGCTCGCGCCGTGGTGCTTCGCGACCGCGATCGCGAGGGCGCCGATGGGCCCGGTGCCGATCACGAGCACGCGCCGGCCGGCGATCTCGCCCGCCTGCCCGACGCCGTGCCACGCGACGGCGGCCGGCTCGGCGAGCGCGGCGAGCCGCAGGTCGAGCCCCTCGGGGATGGCGCGCAGCATGCGCGCGGGCAGGGCGGCACGGCTGGCGAAGGCGCCGTGCGTGTGCGGCATGCGGGCCGCCGAGCCCAGGTAGGTGCCCGCGGGGCTGAGGTTGGGGCGATCGGATGGGTACGGTGCCGATCCGTCGTCGACCTCGGTCGCGGGGTGCACGGCCACGCGCGCGCCGGCGGCCGGCCCCGAGCCGTCGGCGGCCGCGGTCAGCACCGTGCCGACGATCTCGTGCCCGAGCACCATGGGCTCGCGCAGGATCGACTGGCCGGCGGCGCCGTGCAGCCAGTAGTGCAGGTCGGAGCCGCAGATGCCGCCGTAGGCGATCTCGACGACCGCCTCGTCGGGCGCGGGGTCGGGCTCGGGCAGCGCCTCGATGCGCACATCCTCCTTGGCGTGGGCGACGAGCGCCCAGTTCCCGGACGCGCTGGTCTCGCTCATGTGCAGCTCCTTCTCGCTGTGGGCGGTCAGACGACCGCGGTCATGCCGCCGTCGACGAAGATCGTCTGGCCGTTGACGAAGGCGCTCGCGTCGCTCGAGAGGAACACGAGCGTGCCGACCAGATCCTGCACGTCGCCCCAGCGGCCCGCGGGCGTGCGCTGCGCGACCCAGGCCGAGAACTCGGCGTCGTCGACGAGCTTCTGCGTGAGCTCGGTGGCGAAGTAGCCGGGCGCGAGCGCGTTGACGCTGATGCCGTGCGGGGCGAGATCGGCGCACAGCCCCTTCGTGAGCATGACGATGGCGCCCTTCGTGGCGCTGTACGGCGCGATCGACGGGCGCGCGAGCTGCGACTGCACCGAGCCGATCGAGACGATGCGGCCGGAGCCGCGCGCGATCATGCCCTTCGCGACCCGCCGCGAGAGCAGGAAGGCGCTCGTGAGGTTGGTCGCGAGCAGGTCGTTCCAGTCCTCGTCCGAGAACTCGGCGATCGGGCTGCGGCGCTGGATGCCGGCGTTGTTCACGAGGATGTCCGGCGTGCCGAGCCGCGCCTCGACGTCGGCGATCCCGGCGTCGACGGCCGACGCATCCGTCACGTCGAAGATCGCGACGTGCGTCTCGCGGCCGGTCGACGCGGCGATCTCGCTCGCGGCCCGCTCGGCCTTCTCGCGGTCGCGGCCGTGCACGACCACGGTGGCGCCCGCCTCGGCGAGCCCCTGCGCGAGCGCCCGGCCGATGCCCCGACTGGAGCCGGTGACGAGCGCGGTGCGCCCCGTGAGGTCGAACAGCGCGGTGCCGGTGGCCATCAGTAGAACTCCTTCGTGCTCATGACGTTCTGCATCGGCTCGCCGTCGAGCAGCCGGGTGGCGTTGGCGGCGAAGAGCTCGGCGATCCGGCGCGGCTCCTGCACCGACAGCGCAGCCGTGTGCGGGCTCAGCAGCACGCTCGGGTGCGCCCAGATGGGGCTGGCCTGCGGCAGCGGCTCGACGGCGGTGACGTCGAGCGCTGCGAAGCCGATGCGGCCCGCGTCGAGCGCCTCGAGCAGCGCGGGCTCGTCGACGACGGTGCCGCGGCCCACGTTGACGAAGACGGTGTCGGGCTGCGCGGCGCCGAAGACCTCGGCTCCCAGCAGGCCGGTCGTGAGCTCGGTGCCCGGCAGCGTGTTGATGATCGCGTCGACCCGGCCGGCGGCGTCGACCAGCTCGTCCATCGGCACGAGCCGGTCGACGTGCTCGACGGGTGCGCCCGAGCGGGAGGTGCCCCACACGGTCGCGCCGAGGGCCGCGAAGCGCTCGGCGACGACGCTGCCGATGCCGCCGAGGCCCACGATCAGCACCGTCATCTCGCTCACGTGGCGCATGGTGCGGCGCCCGTCGCCCCAACTGCGGGCGGCCTGGTCGGCCTCGAGCCGGCGCAGGCCCTTGGCGCCGGCGAGCACGCCGAAGACGGCCCACTCGGCGAGGGTGGAGGCGTGCATGCCGGCGCTCGTGGTGACGGTGACGCGCTCGAGCTCCTCGGCGGTCAGCTGCGCGGCCTTCACCTGGCCGCCGCCGCCCGCCGCGGTGGTGTGCACCCAGCGCAGCCGCTCGTTCGCGCGCACGGTGCGGGCGAGCGCGGCCGGGGAGACGTCCGGAAGGCCGAACAGCGCATCCGCCTGGTCGACCATCGCCTCGAACGCGACCTGCTGCTCGTCGGTGCGCTCCCACGCGGGGTCGCCCTCCCAGTCGCCCTGCCAGCGCCAGGGGCGGGTGAGGGCGGGGTCGCGCAGCAGCTCGACGCGGGGCTCGAGCTCGCGGATGCGCTGGGCGGATGCGTCGTCGAGGCTGACCGCGACGGCGACCTTCAGGGTGTGCTCGGGCATGGTGGCTCCTTCAGCTCCAGGCTAGTCAACCGGCCGCGCACGACCGGGGGTTCGGTGGTGCGCCTCAGCGCAGCGGGGTCTCGAGCCGCAGCTCGCCGACGATCACGGCGGCGCGCTGGCCGGGCGCGGCCTCGTGGTTGGAGTGCGGTGCGCCGGCCATGATGACGTCGCCGGGGCCCAGCCGCACCCAGCGCGCGACGTACGCGAGCGCCTCGCGCACGGGCACGGGCATGGCCTGCGCGCTCGTGTCGCAGACGCGCCGGCCGTCGAGCTCGAGGGCGAGCTCGAGCTCGTCGATGGATGCCTCGGTGTCGATCCACGGGCCGAGCGGCGTCGAGCCGTCGCCGCCCTTCGACTCGAAGTTGCGGGCGTCGAGCTGCGCGCGGTCGGGATAGGAGATGTCGTTGACGGCCGTCACGCCGAGCACGAACTCGTGGGCGTTCGCCTCCGTCAGCTGCGGCGCCGTCGGGTCGCCGCTGTCGCGACCGATCACGACGGCGATCTCGGCCTCGACGACCAGCCGGCCGGCGTCGCGCCTGGTGGTGACGGGCTCACCGTGGGCGACCACGCCGCGCGGGCTCTTGAGCCACGCCTGCACGGGCAGCGGATGGTCGTTCGCACCGCGGTTCTGCGCGATCCCGATGACGAGGGCGGGTGCGGCCGGCGGCAGCAGGGTCGCGCTCGACGCCGCGACCGGCGCGTTCGACGCGTCGCGCGGCTCACGGCCCTCCGCGAGGCAGCGGTAGGGGTCGTCGATCGGCATCCAGGCCTCCGGCAGGCCGTCGGCGCCGATCGCCCCGACGGGGCGCGCGTGCACGATGCTGCGCGCGCTCCCGTCGAGCGCGACCCTGGCGATGCGCATCAGCGCCGCGCCGTGGCGAACGCGTGGGCCTCGGTGCGCTCGTCGGAGCCCTCGCTGCCGGAGACGTTGACGGCGTCCTCGAAGCGCAGCAGGTCGCGCCCCTGCGTCTCGGGCACGAGGAAGGTGGATGCCGTCGTGATGAGCGCGAGCGTCGCCATGTAGATGGCGGGCAGCAGCCAGTCGCCGCCGGAGGTGGCGAGCA
Organism: Agrococcus baldri; assembly: GCA_007988785.1. Classification (GTDB taxonomy): domain Bacteria; phylum Actinomycetota; class Actinomycetes; order Actinomycetales; family Microbacteriaceae; genus Agrococcus; species Agrococcus baldri_A. The sequence continues at coordinate 35,775 of BJUU01000018.1, read as the reverse complement.
GGTAGGCGCCGAGCACGCCGGCGAGGCCGCCGGCCAGCACCGCCGAGATCTCGCGCGCCATCGCGACGCCGAGGTAGCGGTGCCGGTTGCCGAAGAGCTCTGGCAGCATCGCGCACTGCGGGCCGAGCATGGTGTTGACGGCCACGCCGATGCCGATCGCGATGACGGCGACGACGACGGCCGGGTCGCCGAGCGAGAGCAGCCACCACGCCGGGAAGGTGTAGAGCAGCATGAACACGGAGCCGAAGCGGTAGACCGCGCGGCGGCCGAATCGATCGGAGAGGTGGCCGGTGAGCGGGATCACCGCCATGCCGATGAGCGAGCCGAGCGTGACGCCCCAGGTGGCGACGCCGCGGTCGACCGGGTTGGCGATGAACGCGCTCGTGCCGGTGGTGGCGACGAAGGCGAGCGCCAGGTTCTGGAACATGTAGGAGCCGCCGTTCTCGGCCATGCGCAGGCCGACGCCCACCGTGACGCCCGCGAGCCCCTTCGTGAAGATCTCGCGGATCGGCCGCTGGGCGATCTGGTCGTGCTTCTCGAGCTCGATGAAGGTCGGCGTCTCGCGCAGCCGCATGCGGATGAAGAGCGCGACGAGGATGAGCACGAACGAGAGCAGGAACGGCACGCGCCACGCCCAGCCGAGGAAGACGTCCTCGGGCAGCGACGACAGGAACGAGAACACCACGGCCGCCAGCAGCGTGCCGAGCTGGATGCCGATGAACGGCAGCGACGAGAAGAAGCCGCGGCGCCTGACGGGCGAGTACTCGGCCATCAGCACGGTCGCGCCGGCCTGCTCCGCACCGGCGCCGAAGCCCTGCAGCAGGCGGAGGACGGTGAGCAGCACCGGCGCCCAGATGCCGATCTGCTCGTAGGTCGGCAGCACGCCGATGAGCGTGGTGGCGCCGCCCATCAGCAGGATGGTGACGACCAGCACCCACTTGCGGCCGAGTCGGTCGCCGATGGTGCCGAAGAACAGCCCGCCGAGCGGGCAGGCGGCGAAGCCGACGCCGAACGACGCGAAGGCCGCGACCACGCCCATCGCGGGGTCGAGGTTCGAGAAGAACAGCGTGTTGAAGATCAGCGCCGACGAGAGCCCGTAGAGGGCGAAGTCGAAGTACTCGAGCGCGCTGCCGACGCTCGAGGCGAGCGTGGCCCTGCGCAGGTTGGCGGCGTACTCCGGGTCATCGGTGTGCGCTGGTTGTGTGGTCTGACTCACGGTCCATCCCCTTCGACAGTCGTGCTGGCGACATTGCTTCGGATGACCGTACCAGCGGGTTGAACGGCGTACAACCGATTGGACGACGGATGCGGCGTGTCGCCGCCGCGCTCAGGCTCCGCGGCCGCCGAGCGGGTTGGTGAGCGCCGTGACGACGTCGCGCAGCGCCTCGCCGACCTCGACGATGCGGGCCTCGTCGGCCTGCTCGGCCGGCAGCGCGGCGCCGAGCGCGAGCGGCGGATCCGCGGGCACCCAGGGGTCGAGCGCCACCGCGACGCCCACGATGCCGCCGAAGGAGCCGCCCCGGTCGACCGCGTGGCCGCGCTCGCGCACCGCGGCGAGCTGCGGCAGCAGCTCGTCGACCGTGGTGATGCTCTCGGGGGTCAGCTGCGGGAAGGGCTCGGATCCGCGCAGCAGGGTGCGCACCTCGCCGTCGTCGAGGCGCGCGAGCAGCGCGAGCCCGGTGGCGCTCAGCGGTGCGGGCAGCCGCGAGCCGAGCGGCGTGCCCAGCCGGTAGGGCGAGCGGCCCTCGTGGCGCGCGAGGTAGAGCGCGTCGCGCCCGTCGAGCATCGCGATCTGCACCACCTCCCCGTGCAGCGCCGGCGAGGCGGCGACGACGCCGTAGAACTCCCGCACCTGGTTGAACTGCTGCGCATACGTGCCGCCGAGCTCTGCGGTGCGCCGGCCGAGCCGGTAGCCGCCCGCCTCGCGCTCGATCATGCCGCCCTCCTCGAGCGCCGCGCAGAGGTTGGCGGTCGACGACTTCGCCAGCTCGAGCGCGCGGGCGATGTCGCTCAGCGTCATCGGCAGCCCCTCGGCGTCGGCGAGCAGGGTGAGGATGCGCAGCGCGCGCGAGACCGCGGGGGCCGGGTCGCGGTCGCCCTTGGTCGGCGGGGTCGTGGCGGTCATGCCGCTCCTTCGCGGTCGGGGGTCGATGCGACCACCCTAGGGCCGATACAACCGGATGAACACGGTTCGACCCGCTGGCCCTGCGCTAGCCTGCCGCCATGAGCACCGCCGCGCAGCCCACCACCCGCGAGCAGACCATCGGCGTCATCGGCCTCGGAGCCATGGGCGAGCCCATGGTGCGACGGATGCTCGGGGCCGGCCGTGCGGTCGCCGTCACGGGCCGCTCCCCCAGGCCCGCGCTGGTCGAGGCGGGTGCCGCCTGGGCGCGCTCGCCGCGCGAGCTCGCCGCGAGCGCGGGCGCCGTGCTCTCGATGCTGCCCGACCTGCCGGAGCTCGAGCAGGCGCTCGAGGGCGACGACGGCCTGCTCGCCGGGCTGGGCGACGACGGGCGGCTGCTGCTCATGATCGGCTCGACCTCCTCGCCCACCGGCGTGCGCGCGCTCGCCGAGCGCCTCGCCGATGCCACCGGCGGCCGCCTGCGGGTGGTCGACAGTCCGGTCTCCGGCGGGGTCGACGGCGCGGAGGCGGGCACCCTCTCCATCATGCTGGGCGGCGACGAAGCCGACACCGCGCGCGCGGCCGAGCTGCTCGCGCCGTGCGGCAGCCCCGTGCACCTGGGCCCGCTGGGCGCGGGCGAGGTCGCCAAGGCGTGCAACCAGCTGGTGGTCTCCGCCACCATCACGGCGCTCGGCGAGGCGACGGTGCTGGCCGAGCGATCCGGCATCGATCTCGAGGCGCTCTGGAGCCTGCTGGGCGGCGGCTACGCCGGCTCGAACCTGCTGGCCAGCCGCAAGCAGAAGCTGGTCGACGGCGACGACACCCCCTCGGGCATCGCGCGCTACATGATCAAGGATCTCTCCTTCGCCGCCGACGTCGCCGAGGCGACCGGCACGAGCCCCGCGCTGCTGCCGACGCTGCGCGCCTTCTTCGACGAGATCGTCGAGCGCGGCCACGGCGAGCGCGACATCGCCGTCGCCCGCCGCGTCATCGCCGAGCGCTAGGAGGCATCCGCGCGCAGGCGCGGGCCGAGCTCATCGGCGAAGAACGCGAAGAAGCCGTCGGGGTCGTCGCCGGCGTCGTTGAGCGCCAGGTGGTCGAAGCCCGCGCCGCGGAACTGCTCGAACACCTCGACGTGGCGCTCGACATCCGGCCCGCACGCGAACGCTTCCTGCATGTCCTCCACGCGCACCGTCTGCGTCGCCTGGTCGAAGGCAGCCGGATCCGGCAGCTCGGCCAGCACCTTCCAGCCCAGCGGCCCGAACCTGAACCGGCGGTGCGCGGCCTCGGCGCCGGCACGCTCATCGGGGGCGAAGGCGAGCGGCACCTCGTTGTAGCGCGGCCCGCTGCCGCCCGCCCGCTCCCAGGCCGCGATGAGCTCGGGATCGGGGTCGGTCGCGAAGAGGCCGTCGCCGAGCTCCGCCGCGAGCTCGGCCGCCTGGGGGCCGCCGGCCGCCACCACGATCTCGGGCAGCGTCTCGGGCAGGTCGTACACGCGCGCGTCCTCGAGCCGCAGGAACTCCCCTCGGTACGAGCAGGTCTCGCCCCGCCACAGCATCCGGATGATCTCGAGCGCCTCGCGCAGGCGGCGGTGGCGGTCGCCGACCTCGGGCCAGCCCGCCCCGACGATGCGCTCGCTCAGCCGCTCCCCCGCGCCGATGCCGAGCGTGAAGCGCCCGTCCGAGATGATCTGCGTGGTCGCCGCGGCCTGCGCGATGATCGCCGGGTGGTAGCGCACCGAGGGGCAGGTGACGCCCGTCGCCAGCCGCAGCGTCTGCGTCTGCGCCGCGATCGCGGCGAGGATCGACCAGGCGAAGGCGGAGTGCCGGTGCTCCGGCAGCCAGGGGTGGAAGTGGTCGCTGATCTCGACGAAGTCGAAGCCCGCCCGCTCGGCCTCGACCGCTCGCCGGATCAGCTCCTTGGGCGCGACGTCCTCGGCGAAGAGCTTGTATCCGATCTCCATGCCTCGAACGTAGGAGCACCGCGGCCGCCTGCCAACCCCTCGCCTGCCGCATCGCCCCGCACGCCTGGAGCGGGCGATGCCGCGGGCTACGCTGGCAGCGTGACCAATGCAAACATCGCCGTCGTCGGGCTCGCCGTCATGGGCTCGAACCTCGCCCGCAACCTCGCCAGCCGCGAGGGCAACACCGTCGCCGTGTACAACCGCACGACCGCGAAGACCGACGACCTGCTCGCCGCGCACCCCGAAGCCGGCTTCGTGAAGGCCGCCACGATGCAGGAGCTGGCAGACAGCCTGCAGACGCCGCGCACGGCGATCATCATGGTGAAGGCCGGCAAGGCCACCGACGCCGTCATCGACGAGCTGGTGAGCGTGTTCGAGCCGGGCGACATCATCGTCGACGGCGGCAACGCCCTCTTCACCGACACCATCCGCCGCGAGGCAGCGGTGCGCGAGACCGGCATCCACTTCGTCGGCTGCGGCATCTCCGGCGGCGAGGAGGGTGCGCTGAACGGCCCCTCGCTCATGCCCGGCGGCACCGCCGAGTCGTACGCGACGCTCGGCCCGATCCTGCGCTCGATCGCGGCGGTCGCCGAGGGCGAGCCGTGCGTGACGCACATCGGCACCGACGGCGCCGGCCACTTCGTGAAGATGGTGCACAACGGCATCGAGTACGCCGACATGCAGCTCATCGCCGAGGCCTACGACCTCATCCGCCGCGGCACCGGCAAGAGCCCCGCCGAGATCGCCGACGTCTTCGACGAGTGGAACCAGGGCGAGCTCGAGTCGTACCTGATCGAGATCACCGCGGAGGTGCTGCGCCAGGTCGATGCCGACACCGGCAAGCCGCTCGTCGACGTCATCCTCGACGCCGCCGGAGCGAAGGGCACCGGCGCCTGGACGGTGCAGACCGCCCTCGACCTGGGCGTGCCCGTCTCCGGCATCGCCGAGGCCGTCTTCGCCCGCTCGCTCTCCTCGAAGCTCGCGCAGCGCGAGGCGGCGAGCGACCTGCCCGGACCGGCCGAGGCGTGGAAGGTCGACGACGCGGATGCGTTCATCGAGGATGTGCGGCAGGCCCTGTTCGCGTCGAAGGTCGTCGCGTACTCGCAGGGCTTCGACGAGATCGTCGCCGCCGCCGAGGAGCACGGCTGGCAGATCGAGAAGGGCGAGGTCGCCCGCATCTGGCGCGCCGGCTGCATCATCCGCGCCCGCTTCCTGAACGACATCACCGAGGCCTACGCGACGACGCCCGAGCTCCCCGCGCTCATCCTGGCACCGTACTTCCGCGACATCATGGCCGCGACGCAGCAGGCATGGCGCCGGGTGGTCGTCGCCGCGGCGCAGGCGGGCATCCCCGCACCGGCGTTCTCGTCGAGCCTGTCGTACTACGACGGCCTGCGCGCCGACCGGCTGCCGGCCGCGCTCGTGCAGGGCCAGCGCGACTTCTTCGGCGCCCACACCTATCGCCGCATCGACCGCGAGGGCACCTTCCACACGCAGTGGTCGGGCGACCGCACCGAGATCGAGGCGACCGACACGCACTAGCGGTCAGCGGTCGGGCCGCACGTACTCGAGCACGGGCCGCCCGCGCGAGCCGTAGCGCGGCACCCGCTCGACATCACCTGTCGCGGCGAGGTGCTCGAGGTAGCGCCGCGCCGTCACGCGCGAGAGCCCGAGCTCGGTCGCGACCTCCGCGGCCGACCGCGCGGTCCCGTCGGTCAGCAGGGCGGCGACGGCGTCGAGCGTCTCGGCCGACAGCCCCTTCGACAGCCCCGGCGCGTTCGTCGTGCGCAGCGCCGCGATCGCCTGGTCGACCTCGTGCTGCGTCAGGCGGCCCGCGCCGTCGAGCCGCTCGCGGTACTCGCGGTAGCGCTGCAGCCGGTCGGCCAGCGCCGCGAAGGCGAACGGCTTGATGAGGTACTGCACCACGCCGACGGCGATCGCATCCCGCACGGTCTCGAGCCCGCGCTCGGCGGTCACCGCGATCACGTCGACCAGATGGCCCTCCGCCCGCATCCGCCTGCAGACATCGAGGCCGTGGCCGTCCGGCAGCTGCATGTCGAGCAGCACCAGCTGCATCGGCAGCCCCGCCGCGGCGGCCTCGCGCATCGCGTGCAGCGCGGCCGCGGCGGTGTGCGCCACCGCCGCCACCTCGAAGCCATCGCAGCGCCGCACGTACTCCACGTGCGCCGCGGCGGTGCCGCGCTCGTCCTCGACGATCAGCACCCGGGTCACGGCGCGACCGCCGGCCTCGGCAGCAGCACCGTCACGACCGCGCCCGCCGGCGCCCCGTCGCGCACCTCGCCGCGCCCGATCTCGATCGTGCCCTGCAGCCGCTCGACCGTCTCCCGCACGATGCCGAGGCCGAAGCCCCGCCCGAGCGCGCCCGCGGGCTTCGTCGACCAGCCCGGCGCGAACGCGCGCTCTCGCGCGTGCGGGTCGATCCCCGCACCGCTGTCGCTCACCTGCAGCACGATCATCCCGTCGTCGTCATCGTCGAGGTACACCTCCACCCAGGCGTGCCGGTCGCCGCCCTCCCTCGCCCTGGCCGCCCGATCCGCCGCGGCGTCGATGGCATTGTCGACCAGATTGCCGAGCACCGTGACGAAGTCGACCGGGTCGATCCCGTGGGTGCCGGGAGGCAGGTGCGTCTCGACGTGCAGCTCGACGCCGCGCTCGTGCGCCTGCGCGGCCTTGCCGAGCAGCAGCGCCGCGATCACCGGCTCCTCGTCGTCGCTCACGACCCGGTCCGCGAGCCGCTGCCCCAGGTCGCGCCCGGCCGTGGCCACCTCGAGGGCGCGCTCCGGCTGCTCGAGCTCGATGAGGGTCGCGACGGTGTGCATGCGATTGCCGAACTCGTGGGTCTGCGCCCGCAGCGCCGCGGCGAGCGTGTTGACGGCGGCGAGCTCGCCCGTCATGCGCTGCAGCTCGGTGCGATCCCTGATCGTGAGCGTCGTCGTCGCCGGCCGCTCGGTCGCGTGCCGCGAGACCAGCAGCCAGCGGTCGCCCACGCGCACCTGCCCCTCGGCGCCCGCAAGCACGGCCCGCACGGCGGGCGCCACGGGCGCATCGGGCGCGATCGGAGCGGCGAGGTCGCCGATGCCCAGCAGTGCGCGCGCACGGTCGTTGGCGAGCACCACGCTGCCGTCCTCGACGAGCACGAGGCCGTCGTCCACCGAGTGCAGCGCCGCCTCGTGCGCGTCGAACAGGCGCGCCAGCTCCTCCGGCCCCTTGCCGCCCGTGACCCGATCGAGCCGTCGCGCCAGCAGCCAGGCGCCGAAGGCCGAGACCAGCAGCGCGCCGACGAGCATCGCGGCGACCGGCAGCAGCTTCGCGAGCACCACCGAGCCCACCCGCTCGATCGTCACGCCGGCCGCGACCATTCCCACGACGCGATCGTCCACCATCACGGGCGTGACGGCCCGCACCGAGGCGCCGAGGGTGCCCTCGAACACCTCGGTGAACGTCTCCCCCGCGAGCGCCGGAGCGGTGGTGCCGAGGAACTCCCCGCCGATCTCCTCGACGTCCGGATGCGTGTACCGGGTGCCGTCGGGATGCATGACCGTGACGAAGTCGAGGCGCGTCGCCGCCCGCACGTCCTCCACGTAGGCCTGCAGCGACTCGGTCGCGCCGCCGACCGCCGCATCGGCATCCTCCGGGTACACGCTGAAGGCGTGCGCGACCGCCTGCCGCACGGTCGGCGTGGCCGCCATCGCCAGCGCGAGCTCCTCGCTCGCGAGCGCCGCCTCGCGCTCCTGCTCGCGCTGCGCGTCGAGCGCGAGCAGCCCCAAGGCCGCGATCGCCGCGACCACCAGCAGCACGGCGGTCTGCAGGAAGACGCGAGAGGCGATGCTCGCCGAGCGCCACCACCGCAGCATCGCACCGCCCTTCCGCTCGCGCTGTGAACACTATGCACGAAACGGGCACCCCGCGCGGACGCTGGCCCAGGCTGACTGCTCGGAAGCGTCGCGCAGAGGCGGCGCCTGATCGAGGAGCACAGCATGGCAATGACGCCCCGCACCAACGACCGCAGCCGGCCCGGCCGCCTGCGGCGCATCGACAAGACGCACTGGCTGTACATCGCCGTCATCATCGCGGTCGTGCTCGGCACGATCGTCGGCCTCGTCGCGCCGGAGGCCGGCGAGGCGCTCGCCCCGATCGGCAAGGGCTTCGTCGCGCTCATCAAGATGATGATCGCCCCGGTGATCTTCTGCACGATCGTGGTCGGCATCGGCTCGATCGCGAAGGCCGCGACGGTCGGCAAGGTGGGCGGCCTGGCGCTCATCTACTTCCTCGTCATGTCGACCTTCGCGCTGGCGATCGGCCTGCTGGTCGGCAACTTCGTGCACCCCGGCGAGGGGCTGAACATCGCCGGCGCCACCTACGAGACCGAGGGCGAGGCCGAGTCGACCACCGACTTCCTGCTGGGCATCATCCCCACGACCCTCTTCTCGCCGCTGACGGGAGAGTCGGTGCTGCAGACGCTCTTCGTCGCCCTGCTGGTGGGCTTCGCCGTGCAGGCGATGGGCGAGCGCGGCAAGCCGATCCTGAACGTCGTCAAGCAGCTGCAGACGCTCGTCTTCCGGGTGCTGACGATGATCCTCTGGGTCGCGCCCATCGGCGCCTTCGGCGCGATCGCCGGCGTCGTCGGCTCGACCGGCTGGGGCGCGGTCGTCGCCCTCGCGACGCTGATGCTGGGCTTCTACGCCACCTGCGTGCTCTTCATCGTCGTCGTGCTCGGCACGCTGCTGCGGGTCGTGACGGGCGTGAACATCTTCCGCCTCATGCAGTACCTGGGCCGCGAGTACCTGCTGATCGTCGGCACCTCGTCGTCGGAGTCGGCGCTGCCGCGCCTGATCGCGAAGATGGAGCACGCGGGCGTCTCGAAGCCGGTGGTCGGCATCACGGTGCCGACGGGCTACTCGTTCAACCTCGACGGCACCGCGATCTACCTGACGATGGCCTCGCTGTTCATCTCGACCGCGATGGGCATGCCGATGTCGATCCCGGAGCAGATCGGTCTGCTGGTGTTCATGATCATCGCCTCGAAGGGCGCGGCAGGCGTCACCGGCGCCGGCCTCGCGACCCTCGCCGGCGGCCTGCAGACCTACCGGCCCGACCTCGTCGACGGCGTCGGCGTGATCGTGGGCATCGACCGCTTCATGTCCGAGGCGCGCGCGCTGACGAACTTCACCGGCAACGCCGTCGCCACGCTGCTCATCGGCACCTGGACCCGGCAGATCGACATGGAGCAGGTGCGCGGGGTGCTCTCGGGCGAGCGGCCGTTCGACGAGCGCACCATGCTCGCGGACGAGCACGGCGAGACCCCGGGGCTCGAGGAGCGCCAGGACGAGCGGGGCTCCGCGAGCGAGGCCGACCGGGCCCGCGCCAACTCGGCCGACGCGCACTGACGCGGCCCACCGCATCCGTCACCTGCAGCGCCCTCCGTCACCGGAGGGCGCTGCTCGTCTCAGCGGGGCTCGACCGGCTCGGCCTCGCGCTCGTCGACCGCCTCGCCGGCGTTGAGCATCGACTCGCGGCGCGCCTCGGCCTCGGCGTCGCCGGTGAACAGGCCCTGCGGCTCGCTCGCGCGGTCGGCGACGCGGCCGGACTGCGCCTCGTGCAGCTCGAGCCGCTGGCGCGGCAGCGCGTAGGGGTGGTGCTCGCGCAGCCACGTGACGAGGCCCTCCCGCACGGTGTAGCGCAGGTCGGCGAGCGTCAGGCCGTCGGCGGCGGTGACGAGCACCCGCAGGCGGATGAACCCGCCGACCGCGTCGAAGACCTGCAGCACCTGCACGCGGCCGTCCCAGGCCTCGGATCCGGCGAGGATGCGCTCGAGCTCCGCGCGCATCGAGCCGACCGGCACGCGCCAGTCGACGTCGAGCTCGACCGCGCCCATCACCTCGCTCGACTGCCTCGTCCAGTTCTCGAAGGGCATCGTCGTGAAGTGGGTCGAGGGCAGCACCAGCCGGCGCTCGTCCCAGATGCGCACGACCACGTAGGTGAGCGTGATCTCCTCGATCGTGCCCCACTCCCCCTCGACCACCACCACGTCGTCGACGCGGATCGCGTCGGAGGCGACCAGCTGGATGCCGGCGAAGACGTTGCCGAGCACCGACTGCGCGGCGAGGCCGGCGACGAGCGAGGCGAGGCCGGCCGAGGCGAGCAGGCTCGTGCCCGCCACCCTCGCCGCCTCGAAGGTGAACAGCGCGATGCCGACGGCGACGATGATGACCACGGCGGTCAGCACGCGGCGCAGCACCTCGACCTGCGTCTGCACCTTGCGGGCGCGCCGGTCGCCGTGCGCGGCGCCGAAGCGCGCGATGACCGCGTCGCCCGCGACCGCCAGCAGCCGCACGACGAGCCACGCGGTGGCGCCGATGGCGATGATCACGAGCGCGTGCGCGGCGATCTCGCCCGCCTCGCCCAGCAGGCCGCGCACGCCGGTCGCCGACCACGCAAGCCCGAAGGCGACGAGCGCCGCGAGCGCGGCGATCGGCCAGCGCAGCTGCCGTCGCACCGTCGCGCGACGCTCGTGCGAGCGCACGGTGGCGACCGTCACCGCCAGCAGCAGCAGGCTCGCGGCGACCGCCACGGCGATGGCGATCAGCAGCGCGATGCCGAGCGGCACCAGCACATCGAGCACGTCGGTCACGTCAGGCTCCTCTCGTCACGGAACCCGCCACGGTACGCGAGCGCGCACCGGCCGCGCGAGCCAGCGCGCCCGGCGTCCGCTCAGCGCGATCAGCGTGTCGCGGCGTCGGGCTCGGCGCGGCGCAGCAGCGCGCGGGCCGCGAGGCCCAGCGCCAGCCAGGCGGCGGCGCCCACGACGCCCTGCCACGGCAGCGTGAGCACCACGCCCAGGCACGCGATCGCGCCGAGCCACGGCACCCAGGCCGGCAGCCACATCCGCACCCCGCCGCCGGCGCGCGTGCCCGCACGGGCGGTCGCCCGCATGCGGATCGCCGAGAGGTGCGCGACGGCGTAGTAGCTGAGCACGCACGTCGACGAGAAGGCGACCAGGCCGCCCGCCGGGAGCGTCAGCGCCGCCACGATCGCGACCAGCGCCGTGGCCGCCTCCGAGGCGATCGGCGTGCGGGTGCGGGCGGCGATGCGGCTCAGCGGGCCCGGCAGGTCGCGGTTGCGCGCCATCGCGAGGCCCGTGCGGCTGAGGCCCGCGAGGATCCCGATGAGCGAGCCGAGGCACGCGAGCGCGCCGGCCCCGAGCACCGCCGCGTGCAGCACCGGGTGGCCCACCAGGTCGGCGAGCGGCGTCACCGATCCGGGCAGCGCGAGGCCGAGCCTCGCGCTCGTGGCCCAGCCCGCCGCCGCGTAGAGCGCGAGCACGATCGCGAGCCCCGCGACGATCGCGATCGGCAGCGTGCGGCGCGGCGCGCGCACCTCCTCGCCGAGCGTCGCCATGCGGGCGTAGCCGGCGAAGGCGAAGAAGAGCATGCCGGATGCGGTGAGCCAGCCGAGCGGCCCGGCGGCGCCGGGTGCGCCCCCGGTGCCGAGCGCGTCACCCGTGCCGCCGACGAAGCCGAATTCGCCGGCCCCCGGCGCGATCGGCTGGCCGAAGGCGGCCCACGCGAGCGCGGCGAGCACCACCAGCAGCACGATCGCGACGATGCCGCTGGAGACCCAGGCGGTCACCCGCACGCCCAGCATGTTGAGCGCCGCGAGCGCCGCGACGCAGGCGGCCGCCACCCAGCTCGCGTGCTCGGGCCAGAGGTGCTGACCGGCGATCACGGCGATGGCGGCGGCGGAGGCGGTCTTGCCGGTGAGGAACATCCAGCCGGCGGCGAAGCCCACCTGCTCGCCCACCTCGGCGCGGCCGTACGCGTAGGCGCCGCCGGAGACCGGGTGCTCCATCGCCAGCTGCGCGGTCGAGAGCGCGTTGAGCACCGCGATGGCGCCGGCGAGCGCGATGGCGGCCGGCAGCATCGGGCCCGCGAGCGCCGCGGCGGGTGCCCAGACGAAGAACAGGCCGCCGCCGATCATGGCTCCGAGGCCGATCGCGATCGCGCCGGGCACGCCGATGCGCCGCTCGAGCTGGGTCATGCCGCGAGGCTACGGCGCGCCGGTGAACGCGCGGTGCGCGGCGGCCGGGATCAGCAGGGCACGAGCACCAGGCTCCCGCCGCCGCCCCAGTCCGGCCGGTAGCGCGCGCACAGCCGCGGGGAGTCCGACGAGCCGTTGCCCGCGTTCGAGGTGCCGCCCCGGCTCTGCCCCGCCGCGGCCTGCCGGGCCGCCGCAGCGCGGGCCTCCGCAGCCCTGGCCTCCGCAGCGGCCGCAGCCGCCCGCTCGGCCTCGACCGCCTCCGCGTGCGCGGTCTGCGCGGCACCCGCCGCGGCCACGTACCCCTCGAGCGCCTCCAGCAGCTGCGCGGCATCCGCGTCCGCACCGAGCTCCTGCGCGTGCTGCGCCGACGTCGTGACGGCTTCCGACGCATCCGGGGCCTTCGCCGTCTGCTCGACGATCTGGGCCGCCTGCGCGGTGGCGGACGCGGCGGCCGCGACCAGCGCGTCGTGGGCGGGCTGGAGGGCCTCGCCGAGGGCGAGCATGCCGGCCTCCTCGTCGGCGATCGACCTGGCGAGCGCCTCGTTCTGCCGCTCGATGTCGGCCAGATGGGTCTGCGTCTGCTCGATCACCTCGTCGGTGACCGCGTCGTCGGCGACCGTCTCGGCAGCCTCGGGGTGCGGCTCGATCGACAGCACGGCCGTCGCGCCCGCGACGTCGAGCAGCAGGAACGACGCGATCGCCACCGGTGCCGGCGGCTCCTCGCCGGCGGCATCGGCTGCGGCGAGCGCCGCCTCGTCCTCCGCGCGCAGCCGGTCGGCCGCCTCCGCGAGCGACGCGTGCAGCTGCGCCCGGTCGTCGTCCTCCGCTGGCGCCGGGACGGCCGCGTCGATGGCCTCGATCGCCGCCTCGCCCGCCGCCGTCAGCTCGCCCGCGCGCTCGGCGCTCAGGACGGGCTCGGCGGCCTGGCCGAGCGCCACGGCACGCTCGGCGAGCGCGATCGACTCGCCGCGCTGCGCGACCGCCAGCGCGATCGCGGCGTCCAGCCGCACCTGAGCCTCCGCCCGCTGCGCGAGCGACGCGTCACGCTGCGCGGCGAGCGCGCCGTACGCCTCGACGCGCTGGGCCTGCGCGACCATCGGGATGGCGACGCCGGCCGAGACCACCAGCGCCGCGACGCCGGCGACGCCGACCCACAGCAGCGTGCGCTTCCTGCGCACCGGCGCGCCGTCGGCCGGCTGCGGCTGCTCTCGCTCGCGATCGCTCATCTCGTGCTCCTCCGCTCGGCCGCTGCGCCGTCGGCCGACGCGGCGGGCTCGCCCGTGCACACTGTGCCCGCGCGCCGGCCCGCGCGCACGGTTCCCCAACAACTCCGGACGCCGCGCGCGTGCGATGCCACCGCGGAGGCAGCAGAATCAGGAGACCGACGAGGATCAGGAGCGCCATGAGCACGCCCCCGCTGCGCACCGACGAGGTGCCCGCCCGGCTCCGCGCGCTGCGCGCCGAGGCCGGCGACCCGTCCTATGCGGAGGTCGCGCGCCGGGTGACGGCGCTGCGCACCGCGAGCGGCCGCGAGGGCGCCGTCTCCCGAGCGACGGTGTACGACTGCTTCCGCGATGGCCGCAAGCGGTTCGACACCGCCCTCATCATCGCGATCGTGCGGGCGCTCGCGCGCGACGAGGCGACCGCGCGCGCCTGGGCCTCGGCGCTCGCCGTGCTCGGCCAGCGGATCGGCGCCGCGGCGGTGGTGACGGTGACCGACGCGCTGCCCGCGCCCGCTGCGCCGTTCGTCGGCAGGGCCCGGGAGCTGGCCGCGCTCACCGGGCGGCCGGGCGCCCACTGGATCAGCGCCATGCCGGGGGCGGGCAAGACCGCGCTCGCGGTGCAGGCGGCTCGCGAGGCGATCGACTCGGGCGCCGCCGACGGCGCGGTGGTCGCCGACCTGCGCGGGCACAGCCCCGTCGGCCCGCCCGCGGACCCGCAGGCGGTCGTCCGCGCGGCGCTGCGCGTGCTCGGCGACCGCAGCGGGCCGCTGCCCGCAGCGTCGGCCCGGCGGCTGCTGCGCGACCTGCTGCGCGCGCAGCGGCGCGTGCTGCTGCTCGACGACGCGGCATCGCTCGAGCAGGTCGAGGCGATCGTCCCGGACCCGCCGGGGATGGTGATCGTGACCAGCAGGATCGTCGCCGCCGCGCCCCGCTTCCGCCCGATGGAGCTGCCGCTGTTCGCCCCCTACGAGTCGCTCGCGCTGCTCGACGCGCTCGCCGGGCGCGCGGCGATCGAGCGCGATCCGCGCGCGGCCGAGGAGCTGCTGCAGCTGACCGAGCATCAGCCGCTCGCCGTCAGCATCACGGCGAGCCGGGTCGCCGCGGCCGCGGGCTGGACGCTCGCCGAGCACCTGGAGCTCGCTCGCGCGCGACGTGCGGGCCTGCGGCTCGACGCGCCGGTCGCCCGCTCGCTCGAGGCCACCTACCGCGTGCTCTCCGAGCCCGCGCAGCGGCTGCTGCGCGGGCTCGCCGCCCACCCCGTCGCGCTGCTCGACGGCGAGAGCATCCGGGTGATCGCCGACGCCGCGGCCGACGAGGTCGACGCGGCGCTGGCCGAGCTCGCGCGGCACAGCCTCATCACCCGCTCAGCCGCCGGCGCGGTCGAGATGCACGAGCTGGTGCGCGTGCACGCAGCCGACCGGGGCCTCGAGCTCGACCCGGCCTCGCGACGACGCGCAGCGGCCGAGCGCCTGCACCGCAGCGTCATCGATCGTGCCTGGTCGGCGCACCTCGGGCGCAGCCGATCGCGGCAGTCCGCGGGGCGCGCGCCGCGCACCGCCCACCGCCCTGCGCCGGCGACCCGCGAGGAGGCCGAGGCGACCTTCACCGACGACCTCGACCTGCTCCTGCACGTCGCGCTGCACGCATCCGCCGACGACGGCCCGGCACCGGTCAACCTCATCGCCGAGACCCTGGACGACGCCCTCCATCGCGCCGGCCGCGCCGACGATGCCGAGCGGCTCTTCCGCGAGGCGCTGCGCGTCGCCCGCGAGCGCGGCGACGCGGAGGGCGAGCTGCGGGCGCTGGTCGACCTCGGCGCGACCCTGACCCACACCGGCCGCAGCGCCGAGGCGGAGGCGGTGCTCTCGGGCGTCGACCGGGCGCTCCCGGGCTGGCCGGCCGAGGCGCCGCTGGCGCTGGGCGCGCTCGGCACGAGCCTGCTGGCGCAGGGCCGCACCGTGGAGGCCCGGGTCTGCCTCGAGCGCGGCATCGAGGCAGCGCTCGGGCAGGACGACCTGTGGCGCGAGGGGCTGCTGTGGAACAGCATGGCGCTGCTGCAGCTGCGCACGGGCGAGCTGGCCGCCTGCCGGGCGTCGCTCGAGCGCTCGACGACCATCAGCGCACGCTGCGGCGACCTCGCCGCGGCCGCCCGCGGGCACGTCAACCTGGCGAAGCTGCTGCTCGAGCTCGACGATCCCGCCGCCGCGGCCGTCGAGGCCCAGCACGGCCTCACCGCCATGGAGTCGCTCGGCCACGTGCCCGGCACCGTCGTGGCGACGTCGAACCTCGCGGCCTCGCTGTGCGCGCTGGGCAACCTCGAAGAGGCGGCGGAGCTCGCCGAGCGGGGGCTCGGCGCCGCCCGTGCGGCGGGCATGCAGCAGGCCGAGCTCGAGCTGCTGCGCACGCTCGGCGGCACCCGGCTCGGCCGTGGCGCGATCGAGACTGCGCGCGCCACGTTCGACGACGCGCTGCGCCTGGCGCGCTCGCTCGGCGACCGCATCGGCGCCGCGGACTGCCTGGAGGATCTCGGCGACTGCGCCCGCGCGGCGGGCGACGAGGGCACCGCCCGGCGGCGGTGGGAGGGCGCGGCCGCCGAGCGCGCCACCGCCGGCTCGCCCGCAGGCGCGGTGCTCGCGAAGCTCTCGGCGCTGCCCGCACCGGTGCCCGTCGGACGAGCCGCACGCCGGCCGCAGCCCGCGACGCCCTGACGGCGCGCTCAGGCCCCTCGCCGCAGCTCGACCAGCACCTCGGCGTGGCCGGTGTGCGGGAACATGTCGAACAGCCTGCCCCGCACGGGGCTCAGCGACGGCATCGCCGCGAGATCCTTCGCGAGCGTCGCCGGGTTGCAGCTCGAGTACACCACCCGATCCACCGCCGAGCGCTCGAGCCGGTCGGCGAGCGGGCCGATGCCGCGGCGCGGCGGGTTGACCACCACGAGCTCCGGCGCCCCGGTGCCCTCGAGGTCGACGGAGGTGGCATCGCCGACCGCGAACGACGCATCCGCCCCCAGCTCCGCCGCGCACTCGCGGGCCGCCTCGATCGCGTCGGCCGCGACCTCGACGCCCGCGACCGCGCGGCCCGGGCGCGCGGCGTGCAGCGCGAAGCCGCCGACGCCGCAGTAGAGGTCGAGCAGGCTCGCGGGCGACGCCTCGTCGATCCAGGCGGTGGCCTGCCGGTAGAGGCCGGCGGCGACGGCGGTGTTGGTCTGGAAGAAGCTGCGGGGCTTGAGCCGCAGCGGCACCGCGTTCACGCGCATGACGAGCGTGCCGCCCAGCAGCACCGTCTCCTCATCGCCCTCGAGCACGGCCCTGTGCTCGGGCAGCAGGTTGACGGATGCGCTGACGAGCGGCAGCGCGTCGGCGAGCGCGGGCAGGTGCTTGGCGATGCGCGGCACGGCCTCGCTCGAGCGCAGCACGAGCCGCAGGGCCAGCTCGCCGTCGGGCGAGGCGGTGACGATGAGGTGCTTGAGCTCGCCGCGCCGGCTCGGCACGTCATAGGGGGTCAGCCGTGCCTCGCGCACGAAGGACTCGAGGCGGGGCATGGCGTCCTGGATGGGCTGCTCGTGCAGCGGGCAGGCCTGCAGGTCGATGCCGGAGCCGTCGACCGCGAGGATGCCGAGCGTGGGCGCCTCGAGGGTGCCGGCCACCGCCATCTTCGCCTTGTTGCGGAATCCCCCGGCCGCGCTCGCGAACGGGGCATCCCATGCCAGCGCGGGCAGCGCATCCGCCACCGCCGCCTGCTTGTCGGCGAGCTGGCGCTCGTAGGGCGTGGCCAGCAGCGTGCAGGATCGGCAGCGCCAGCTGTCGAAGTAGGCGCAGTCGAGCGCCCGCGACTCGGTCGTCTGCATCTGGTCAGCGTAGGTGGTCTCGAGGGACGCTGTCCGCGCGCTCCTCGACCGGCGAGGATCCGCTCAGGCTGCCCCGTCGAACAGGCTCGTGACCGAGCCGTCCTCGAAGACCTCGGTGATGGCGCGCGCGAGCAGCGGCGCGATCGAGAGCACCTCGAGCTTCTCGAAGCGCTGATCCTCGCCCAGCGGCAGCGTGTCGGTCACGACCACCTTGTCGATCACCTCGGAGTTCAGGATCTCGGATGCCGGCTCGGAGAAGATCGCGTGCGTCGCGGCCACGATGACGTTCGTCGCGCCGTTCGCCTTCAGCGCCTCCGCCGCCTTCACGATCGTGCGGCCGGTGTCGATCATGTCGTCGACCAGCAGGCAGGTGCGGCCCTCGACCTTGCCGACGATCTCGTGCACCGAGACCTGGTTCGGCACCAGCGGGTCGCGGCGCTTGTGGATGATCGCCAGCGGGGCGCCGAGCTTGTCGCTCCAGACGTCGGCGACGCGCACGCGCCCCATGTCGGGCGAGACGACCGTGAGCGTCTCGGGGTCGACGGTGTGCTTGAAGTGCTCGAGCAGCACCGGCATCGCGAAGAGGTGGTCGAAGGGCCCGTCGAAGAAGCCCTGGATCTGCGCCGCATGGATGTCGATCGACATGATGCGGTCGGCGCCGGCCTTCTTGAACAGATCGGCGACCAGGCGGGCCGAGATCGGCTCGCGGCCGCGGCCCTTCTTGTCCTGGCGCGAGTAGGGGTAGTACGGCATGACGACCGTGATGCGCTTGGCCGAGGCGCGCTTGAGCGCATCGACCATGATGAGCTGCTCCATGAGCCACTCGTTCACGGGCCTGCAGTACGACTGCATGATGAACGCGTCCGAGCCGCGCACCGATCCCTGGAAGCGGGCGTAGATCTCGCCGTTCGCGAAGGTGCGGCTGTCGACATCCATGAGATCGGTGCCGATCTCTGCCGCGACGGCGCTCGCGAGCTCCGGGTGCGACCTTCCGGTCGCCAGCACGAGGTGCTTGCGGTTCTTCGCGACGATCGATCCCACTCGGGTGCCTCCTAGGCCTCTGGTGCCTCGTGCTTCGCCGCCGCGGCTGCGTCGGCTGCCTTCGATCCGGGCCGGTTGGCCTCGACCCATCCCGCCATGTTGCGCTGCGGTGCGACCGAGATGGCCAGGGCACCCGCCTCGACGTCCTTGCGGACGACCGCGCCGGCTCCGGTCTTCGCGCCCGCCCCAATCCTAACCGGCGCGACGAAGCTGTTGTGGACGCCGGTGTGCACCTGGTCGTCGATCGTGGTGCGGTGCTTGCGCTCGCCGTCGTAGTTGGCGGTGATGGCGCCGCCGCCGACGTTGACGCCCTCGCCGATGGTCGCGTCGCCGATGTACGACAGGTGCGGCACCTTGCTGCCGGCGCCGAGCTGCGAGTTCTTGGTCTCGACGAAGGTGCCGATCTTGCCGCCCTCCCCGATCACCGAGTTCGGGCGCAGGTAGGCCCAGGGGCCGACGGATGCGCGGGCGCCGATCACCGACAGGGTCGCGTCGGTGCGCTTCACGACCGCGTCCTCCCCCACCTCGGTGTCGACGAGGGTGGTGTCGGGGCCGATGGTGGCGCCGGCCGCGACGACGGTAGCGCCGTGCAGCTGCGAGCCGGGCAGGATGGTGACGTCCTCGCCGAGCGTGACGTCGACGTCGATCCAGGTCGATGCGGGGTCGACGACCGTGACGCCGGCGCGCTGCCAGCGGCGGATGATGCGGTCGTTGAGCTCGTGCGCGGCGGCGGCGAGCTGCACGCGGTCGTTGATGCCCCAGATCGCCCAGCTGTCGCTCGCCGGCACCGCGGCGATGCGGCCGCCGGAGGCCTGGATGCGCACCGCGGCATCCGTCAGGTACATCTCGCCCTGCGCGTTGTCGCGGTCGATGGTGGCGAGCGCGGCGCGCAGCGCGGCGGCGTCGAAGACGTAGATGCCGCCGTTGACCTCGTCGATGGCGCGCTCGTCGTCGGAGGCGTCCTTCTGCTCGACGATGCGCTGGAAGGCACCCGCCTGGTCGCGCACGATGCGGCCGAGGCCCGTCGGGTCGGCCAGGTGGGCCGAGAGCAGGGTGAGCTGGTTGGCCTCCTGCTCGTGGCGCTCGATCAGCGAGGCGAGGGTGGCGCCGTCGATGAGCGGCACGTCGCCCGAGAGCACGACCACGTGCCCCTCGAACGCGCCCAGCGCATCCAGCCCCTGCTCGACGGCGCGGCCCGTGCCGGGCACATCGTCCTGGTCGGCGATCACGACGTGCGGGGCGAACTCGAGCACCGCCTCTGCCATGCGGTCGCGCTCGTGGCGCACCACGGTGACGATCGAGGCCGGGTGCAGCTCGCCGGCGGTGCTGAGCACGTGGGCGATGAGCGGCTTGCCTGCGAGGTGGTGCAGCGGCTTCGGCGTGCGGCTCTTCATGCGGGTGCCCGCGCCAGCGGCGAGGACGATGACGGCGACCTGAGGCACGGGCTCTCCCATCGGATGCGATCGGTTCGTCATCAGGCTACCGGCGCGCAGGGGGCGGTCCCTGCCGACCTCGCCAGCCGTCGCGCGCGCCGCGCAGCATGGCACGGGCATTGCGGATGCGCGGTGCGGCGAACGCGGTCATGCGCCCGAGCTTGAAGAGCATCCGCGGCACATCCTGCGCGGTCCACACGGGTGGGGTGCCGGGCCGGCGCCACAGGGCCACGCGGTTGCGGGTCATCATGTAGAGCCGCAGCGGCGAGTGCACGAACATGGTGCCGCCGCCGGGCAGCCGCACGAGCTCGTCGCCGATGGTGTGCAGCATGCGGGCGTCGGCGACGCCGGCCAGCTGCAGGCCGGCGGCCTTGGCGCGGAAGCACCACTCCATGTCGACGCTGTCGATGAAGAGGCCCTCGTCGAAGGCGCCGGCGGTCTCGAGCGCGGCGAGCGGGATGAGCGAGCCCGAGGAGATGAGGAAGTCGGCATCGACGTCGCCGCCCGCGGGCGCGTGGAGCTTGTGGTTGAGCGGGAAGCCGAAGCGCACGAAGGGGGCGCGCTCGCCGCTGCGGGCGTCGACGAAGGTGGGGCCGACGGCGCCGAGCGGGCCGCGGGCGGCGCGGGCGTCGGCGTGCCGCAGGAGCGCGGCGACGCAGCCCGGCTCGAGCAGGGAGTCCTGGTCGAGCAGCAGGACGTAGCGGGCGCCGCGCTCGCGGGCGATGGCGGCGGCGCGGTTGTAGGCGGCGCCGAGGCCGAGGTTGGTGCGCTCGCGCTGCAGCTCGACGCCGGCGGGCAGCGGCACGCGCGTGCTCCAGTGCGCGCCGTCGACCTCGGGGCTGTCGTTGTCGAGCACCACGAGGGTGCCGACCTGCTCGGCTGCGCGGGCGAGCACCTCGCCGAATGCGGCCTCGTCGGGCCGGTAGGCGACGGCGACGGCGACGACCTCGGCGGGGCTGGACGGCATGCGCACCAGTCTGCCGGATGCTGCGGGGCCGACCGGCCGCCTGCCGCCACTCCCCGCCTGCCGCTCGCAGCTATCAGGCGATCTGCGCTCATCGGCGGCGGTTCGGAGCACTTGGCCTGCTACCTGTCGGCGGCTTCGGGGCCGATACCCTGGTGGGCGTCATCCGCCATGGTGTAACGGCAGCACAGCGGCCTTTGGAGCCGTTTGTCCAGGTTCGAATCCTGGTGGCGGAGCAGACGACGACGACTCGTCGTCTGCGACGCCGCCAGTTCCGAGCGAAGCGAGGAAGGGCGGAGCCCTTCGACACGCTCAGCGCCGCGGCGCCTGCTCCCTGAGCCGGTGCGCACCGCAGGCGAACCCCCTGCTCCCTGAGCCGGTGCGCACCGCAGGCGAACCGCCTGCTCCCTGAGCCGGTGCGCACCGCAGGTGCACACCGTGTCGAAGGGTGCCCACCGCTCGAGATGCGAGACTGGCGCCATGGCCGAGCCGCGCGACGACGTCGATCGCATCATGGAGCAGTGGATGCGCGTGCGACCGGACGCCGACGTCTCACCGCTCGACGTGCTCAGCCGCATGACGCGCATCTCGCGCAGCCTCGGCCGGGTGCGCGCCGAGGCGTTCCAGCTGGCGGGCCTCGAGTCGTGGCAGTGGGACGTGCTGGCTGCGCTGCGCCGCGCGGGCGGCCCGCTGAGCCCGAAGGACCTCATCGCGCAGACCATGGTGACGAGCGGCACGATGACGAACCGCATCGACAACCTGGTCGCATCCGGCCTCGTCGAGCGCGTCGAGGGGTCGAGCGACCGCCGGGTGCGGCTCGTGGCGCTCACCGACGAGGGCGTCGACCGCGTCGACGTGGCGCTCGACGCGCTGCTCGAGGCCGAGCGGCGGCTGCTGCGGGGCATCCCCGCCGACGACCAGGCGCGCCTCGCCGAGCTGCTGCGCGTGCTCGGGGACGCGCTGCTCTGAGCGCCGAGCTTCCCCAAGTCGCGCGTCTCCGCTCCGAACCGCACGATTCAGGGAAGCTCGACGAGGGCGAACTCCGCGAGCTTCCCGAGAAGGAGCGAATCGCGTCGCGACCGCTCGATCTGGGGAAGCTCGGCGCAAGCGCGCTCGGGCTCGAGACGCCGACTGCGTCGGCGACCCCAGCTGCGGCTAGTAGCGGTAGTGCTCCGGCTTGAAGGGGCCCTCGACGGGCACGCCGATGTAGGCGGCCTGCGCCGGGGAGAGCTGCGTCAGCCGCGCACCGAGCGCGTCGAGGTGCAGGCGCGCGACCTCCTCGTCCAGCACCTTCGGCAGCCGGAAGACGCCCAGCTCGTACCCCTTCGTGGCGAGCTCGATCTGCGCCAGCACCTGGTTCGAGAACGAGTTCGACATCACGAACGAGGGATGCCCGGTGGCGTTGCCGAGGTTCATCAGGCGGCCCTCCGAGAGCACGAGGATCGCGCGACCCGTCTCGAAGCGCCACTCATGCACCTGCGGCTTGATCTCGATGCGCTCGGCGCTCGAGCGCTCGAGCCCGGCGATGTCGATCTCGTTGTCGAAGTGGCCGACGTTGGCGACGATCGCGAGGTGCTTCATCGACTGCAGGTGCTCGAGCGTGATGACGTGCTCGTTGCCGGTGGTGGTGATCCAGATGTCGGCGGTCTCCAGCGCGTCCTCGATGCGCGCCACCTGGAAGCCGTCCATCGCCGCCTGCAGCGCGCAGATGGGGTCGACCTCCGAGACGATCACGCGCGCGCCCTGCCCGCGCAGCGCCTCCGCCGCGCCCTTGCCGACGTCGCCGTAGCCGACCACGAAGGCCGTCTTGCCGCCGATCAGCACGTCGGTGGCGCGGTTGAGGCCGTCGGGCAGCGAGTGGCGGATGCCGTAGCGGTTGTCGAACTTCGACTTCGTCACCGAGTCGTTCACGTTGATCGCCGGGAACAGCAGTCGGCCCTCGGCGAAGAGCTGCTCGAGGCGGTGCACGCCCGTGGTGGTCTCCTCGGTGACGCCGCGCAGCTGCTCGGCGATGCGCGTCCAGCGCTGCGGGTCGTCGGCGAGCGTGCGGCCGATGAGCGCGTCGATCACGCGCAGCTCGTCCGGTGCGCCCTCGGGCGTGACGGGTGCGGCCCCCGCGAGCTCCGCATCCCGCCCCCTGTGGACGAGCATCGTGGCGTCGCCGCCGTCGTCGAGGATGAGCGTCGGGCCGCCCTCGAAGTCGAAGATGCGGTTCGTGCAGCGCCAGTACTCCTCGAGCGTCTCGCCCTTCCAGGCGAAGACCGGCACGCCGGCCGGCGCCTCGGGGGTGCCGTCGCCGACCGCGATCGCCGCCGCCGCCTCGTCCTGCGTGGAGAAGATGTTGCAGCTGGCCCAGCGCACCTCGGCGCCGAGCGCCACGAGGGTCTCGATCAGCACGGCCGTCTGCACGGTCATGTGCAGGCTGCCGGCGATGCGCTGCCCGGCGAGCGGCTGCGCATCGGCGTAGCGGCGGCGCAGCTCCATCAGGCCGGGCATCTCGTGCTCGGCGAGGCGGATCTGGTGGCGGCCGGCCTCGGCGAGGCCGAGGTCGCGCACGTCGTGCTCGAGGACGCGGGGGGCGGTGTCGGTCATGCCGACCATCCTCCCACCACGCGAGCGCCCCGGGCGCGAGCGATCAGGGCGCGCGCGATCAGGCGTCGAAGCCCTGCACGAACTCCTTGAGCCAGCTGCGCAGGCCGGGGCCGAGGTCCTCGCGCTCTGCGGCGAGCTGCACGTTCGCCTTGATGTAGTCGAGCCGGTCGCCGGTGTCGTAGCGGCGGCCTCGGAAGACGACGCCGTGCACGCCGCCGTGCTGGCCGTCATCGGCCATCGTGAGCAGCGCATCCGTCAGCTGGATCTCGCCGCCTCGCCCAGGCGCGGTCTGCTCGAGCACCGGGTAGATCTCGGGCTTGAGCACGTAGCGGCCCACGATCGCGAGGTTCGACGGCGCCGTGCCGGGCTCGGGCTTCTCCACCAGCCCCTTCACCCGCACCACGTCGTCCTCCTCGGTCGCCTCGACCGTGGCGATGCCGTACAGGTGCGCCTGCGCCGGGTCGACCTCCATGAGCGCCACCACGCACGAGTCGCGCACGTCGTGCACCTCGAGCATGCGCTCGAGCAGCAGGTCGCGGCCGTCGATGATGTCGTCGCCCAGCAGCACCGCGAACGAGTCGCCGCCCACGTGCGCCTTCGAGCGCAGCACCGCGTGGCCGAGCCCCTTCGGGTCGCCCTGCCGCACGTAGTGCACGTTCGCCAGATCGGTCGACTCGGCCACGCGCGCGAGCTTCTGCGCGTCGCCCTTGTTCTGCAGGATCGCCTCGAGCTCGGTCGCGCGGTCGAAGTGGTTCTCGAGCGCGTTCTTGTTGCGGCCGGTCACGAACAGCACGTCCTGCAGCCCGGCGCGCACCGCCTCCTCCACCACGTACTGGATGGCGGGCTTGTCGACCACCGGCAGCATCTCCTTCGGGAGCGCCTTGGTCGCGGGCAGGAATCGCGTGCCGAGCCCCGCGGAGGGGATGACGGCCTTGGTGACGGAATGCGGCATGAGGAACAGGCTACTTCGGCGGGGAGGGGAACGGCGACGGATGCGCGGGGCGCCCGTGCACAGGGCGTCGTGTCGCGTTCGTGGCGCGCCCCCGGCGCCTCTTATCATGGACGCATGGGGAACCGGCTGGCGAAGGGCGATCGACGACGCCTGTGGGCCGCGATCGGCGCGAGCGCGGTCGCGGTCGGCGTGGTGATCGCGTACGGCGTCGGCTCGCTGACCGACGCCCCGCAGGAGGCGGTCGTCGCGGGCGACCTCGCCGCCGACGGCACGGAGACCGGCCAGCACGCGATCGTGCCCGACGCGGAGAAGGGCGAGCAGCCCGAGCCGGTCGTGGTCTTCATCGGCGACTCGTACACCGTCGGCCAGAACACCCCGCTCGAGGGCATCGGCTTCACGGAGCGGCTCTCGGAGCTGCGCGACTGGCAGCCCGTCAACCTCGCGATCTCCGGCACCGGCTACGCGAAGTCGCACGAGCAGTCGTGGTGCCCGCCGGAGGGCTGCCCCGCCTACGCGGGCGTCATCGACGACGCCGTCGCGGCGGATCCGGACATCGTGGTCGTCTCGGGCGGCCGCAACGACATGTGGCTCGAGGATCAGGCGGCCGTCGCGACCGCGATCGCCGAGTTCTACACGCAGCTGCGGGCGGCGTTCCCGACCGAGCGGCTGATCGTGACCTCGCCGCTGTGGAGCGACGGGCCGACGCCGGCGGTGCTGCTGCCGATCCGCGAGCAGGTCGCGGAGCAGGCGACGCGCGTCGGTGCCGAGTACGTCGACCTCGGCGACCTGTTCGAGGATCGCCCCGAGCTCATCACCGACGACGACATCCACCCCACCGCCGACGGGCTCGAGCTGATCGCCGAGAGCGTCGACGCGCTGCTCACGCCCGTCGCGACAGCCGGCTGAGCAGCGCCGCCGGGGCGCACCGCGTCAGTCGCGGATCAGCCCCAGCACCTCGTCGCGGATCGCGACCATCGTCGACTCCTGCTCGGCCTCGGCGTTCAACCGCAGCAGCGGCTCGGTGTTCGAGGGGCGCACCGAGAACCACCAGGCGCCGTCGGGCGCGGTGACGGTGAGCCCGTCGAGCTCGTCGAAGTCGCCGCGGCCCGCGAAGGCCTCGACGATGCGCGTGTAGGCGGCCGGCACGTCGGCGACGGTCGAGTTGATCTCGCCGGAGGCGAAGTAGGGCGTGTAGCGGGCGGCGAGCGCGCTCATCGGCTCGTCGTGCTGCCCGAGCGTCGCCAGCACGTGCATCGCCGCGAGCATGCCGTTGTCGGCGCCCCAGAAGTCGCGGAAGTAGTAGTGCGCCGAGTGCTCGCCGCCGAACACCGCGCCCGTGCGCGCCATCTCGTCCTTGATGAGCGAGTGGCCGACGCGGGTGCGCACGGGGGTGGCGCCGGCGTCGGCGATGACCTCCGGCACGACCCGGCTGGTGATGAGGTTGTGGATCACGACCACGTCGCGCTCCCCCTCCGCCTGCACGCGGCGGATCTCCCGCTCGGCCACGATCGCCGCCACCGCCGAGGGCGAGACGGCGCCGCCGCGCTCGTCGATCACGAAGCAGCGGTCGGCGTCGCCGTCGAAGGCGAGGCCGATGTCGGCGCCGTGCTCGACCACGGCGGCCTGCAGGTCGACGAGGTTCGCCGGCTCCAGCGGGTTCGCCTCGTGGTTCGGGAAGGTGCCGTCGAGCTCGAAGTACATCGGCACGATCTCGAGCGGCAGGGCGCCGAGCCCGGCGGCGTCGCCGAGCACCGCGGGCACGGTCATCCCGCCCATGCCGTTGGCGGCATCCACCACGACCTTGAGGGGGCGGATGCCGCTGAGGTCGACGAGGCCGCGCAGGTGCGCCGCGTAGTCGGCGAGCACGTCGCGCTCGGTCAGCCCGCCCCGCTCGGCGACCTCGCTGAGGCCCTCGTCGAGGTAGCGCTGCGCGCCGTCGCGGATCGCGGCGAGGCCCGTGTCGAGGCTCACGCCGCGCGCGCCCGCGCGCGAGAACTTGATGCCGTTGTAGGCGGCGGGGTTGTGGGATGCGGTGAACATCATCGCGGGTGCGTCGAGGGAGCCGGAGGCGAAGTAGGTGCCGTCGGTCGAGCACAGCCCGATGAGCACCACGTCGGCGCCGCGCGCCTGCGCGCCCTCGGCGGCGGCGGCGGCGAGCGCGGGCGAGGAGGGGCGCATGTCGTGCCCGATGACGATGGGGCTGCCGGAGCCGGGCTCGCCGGTGGCGACCTCGTCGGCGAAGGCGGCGCCGAGCGCGCGCACGACCTCCTCGGTCAGCTGCCCGTCGACCAGGCCTCGCACGTCATAGGCCTTCACGATGTCCGTCAGCGCCATGGTTCCTCTTCCATCTCGTGCGGCCTTCAGCGGCTCGCGTTCCCAGGCTCGTAGCGGACGAGCTGCCACCCTGCCGGGCCCGCGTGGCGGTCGGCGTGCGGGTCGCACAGGTCGTAGCTGCCCTCGATCGCGCCCTGCCTGGTGGCCGGCTGCAGGGGTCCGACCACGAGCAGCTGCGCCTCGTAGTCGACCGTGACGGTGCGGTCGGCGTACCGGCGGCAGCCGGGCCGCGAGCACGTCCTGTCATCCATCCGCTCAAGGGTAGTGCCGAGCCGGCCGCCTGGCGCGCGACACGTAGGATGTCGCCATGCCCGCGCGCCAACGCTCCCGTGGATCGCGCCACGGCCGCGACATCCGCTCGTCCGTCGCGGGCCCGGTGCTGCCGTTCCTCTCCTCGCGCGAGACGCGCTTCGAGGACATCGCGGCGGATGCGGCCGACTACGTGGCCGCACTCTGGCCGGCCGAGCTCGGTGACGTGCGGTTCCGCTGGGCGGACATGCCGCCGAGGGCGCTCGCCGACCGGCTCGACGAGGTGCCGGAGTGGGCGATCGACACGCAGCGCCGCACCATCACGATCTACCGGCTGCCGCTGCAGCGGCTGCCGCGCGTGCACATCGACGACCCCTGGCACCGCCAGATCGCGATCGAGGGCGCCGTCTTCCGCGCCGCCGCCGAGCTCATCGGCCGCGACCCGTGGGAGGTCGCGCCGGATCGCTGGCGGCATCACTGATGCGCCCGCGCTCCCGCGAGCCCGGGGTGGTCACGACACGCCGCCCCTCGCGGTCACGGCGCGGCGCGTCGTGACCACCCGGCCCGAGCGACGCGGCGTGTCGTGACCACCCGGTGGCCGGCGCCCGGGGTCACTGCAGCACCTGCACCCCTTGCGCGGTCGGCCCCTGCGGGCTCGCGGTGAAGCCGCCCACCTGGTTGGCGTTGCGGTAGGCGACCGCGATCACGAGATCCTCGCCGCTCACCTCGACCGATCCGCTGTCGACGCGCTGCTCGTGCACGCCGCTCGCCGGCAGCCGCACCGTCTCGCCGTCGACCGTGATCTCCTGCTCGGCGTCCGAGGCGCTCACCACGTGCACCGTGGCCCCGGGGCCGGGCGGCACCGCGATAGCCGAGGTGCCGGAGCGCGCCTGGCCGCCGGCGATCCAGTCGAAGTCGAGCCCCTCCGAGGAGGTCGCGAGCGTGCGCGCGCCCGCGACGATCGGCGCATCCGACTCCACCGTGATGGCGTGCGTGCCGACCGGCAGCTCCTCGAGCGCGAAGTCGGTCACCCTGCCAGCCTCGAGCACGCCCTCCGACTCGATGGTCGAGCCGTCGGCGGCCCGGAAGACCACGCGCACGTCGCCGCCCTCGGGCGAGAGCAGCCGCAGCACGGGCGCGATGTCGTCGTAGTCGGGCTGGGTCTCGAGGCCGGTCGGCTCGGTCACGGCGACCCCCGGCAGCACCGCGCGCGTCAGCGCCGGCACCGGGTCGATGGTCTCGAAGCCGCCGCGCTCGAGGCCGCGCGTGGTGATCTGCTGCAGGTGCGCGGCGACGGGGGCGCCGACGGATGTGACGCGCACGACCGCGTCGGCGACGCCCGGTGCGAGCGCGGCGAGGTCGAGCACCTCCTCGGTGCCGGGCGCCACGGCGATGCCCGTCGAGCCGACGCTCTCGATGGGGCCCTCGGGCCCGTAGACGGTGATGTCGACGCTCGCGCCGACCTCGGCGGCGTTGGCGACGGTGAGCACCGTCTGCCTGCCGGTGCGCGTCGAGCCGCCCACGAGCCACTGGTCGAGGCTCGTCTCGGCGCACTCGCTCGCGGCGTAGCCGCGCACCGCATCGAGGTCGACGCCGATGCCCTGGGCGGCCGAGAGCGTCGAGGGCTCGTTGCGCTGCGCGATCGACTCGCCGCCGGGCACCTCGTCGGCGCTCGCGACGCTCAGCGTCGCCCGCTCGACCTCGCCGCCGAGCGTGCCGACCTCGACCTGCGGATCGGCGAGCGATGCGATCGCGAGCGCGTTCTCGCCGTCGGAGGTGCCGACCCGCAGCGCGGGTCCGGCGCACACGCGCGACTGCAGCGGCGAGGCGGGCTGCACGTGCGTCGACGGCGCCTCGGCGAGCACGCGAGCGTCGTCGGGCAGCGCTCCCGCGCCGGCCACCGCGCCGAAGCCGAGCGCGAGCGCTGCGATGCCGGCGAGCCCCCGCGCGCTCCATCGCACCACGTCGCGGCGCTCGACGCGCCTGCCGGCCTCCGCGGCGTCGTTCGCGACCGCCTCGCGGTCGGTGAGCGAGACGTCGCTCGCGATGTCGCCGGTGGGCTCGGCCCCGGCCTCGACCGCCAGCTCCTCCGGGGCCGGCCGATGCTCGCGGGGGGCGTCGGTGTCGTCGATCGGCGAGGGGTCGTCGAACTCCTGCGAGTCGTCGAGCGGCTCCCGGTCACGATCGCTCATCGCCACTCCTCCGTTCCCTCCAGCCGACGCGTGCGCACGCGCGCTCCGCGGCGCAGCGACGGCAGCGCCGTGACGATCGCGCCCACGACCGCCACCAGCTGGCCGAGCAGCAGCCATCCCGCCCACACGGGCGGTGCGGCGCGCTCGGCGCTCGTCTCGACGGTGCGCTGCCACAGCAGCCCCGCCTCGGTCTGGCCGATCGCCTGCAGGTCGCCGCGCGCATCGAGCGAGCGCTGCGCGCGGTCGTGCACGCCCGCCGCGCCCTCGCGCTCCTGCTCGAGCAGCACGAACTGCACGCCCTGCTCGTCGAGCAGGGCGGAGACGTCGACGTCGCCGCCGGCGGCCATGTCGACCGCCGCCTGCGCCAGCCGCTGCTCGGTCTCGCCGGCGCGATCGCGCACGAGCTCAGCCGTGGCGACGTCGTCCAGCGCGGTGCCGTGGCCGCGCTCGACATCGACCCCCAGCACGCCCTCGGCGAGCGGATGCAGCACGAGCGTGCCGATGCCAGGGTCGCGCTCCGCTGCGGCGTCGACGAAGGCCGGCATGCGGCGCTCGGGCGCCGCGATGACGGTCGCGGGCGTGAGGAAGGAGGTCGCGATCAGCGGCACGGCGGCCGCGACGGCCGCGAGCGTCACGACTGCGCCCGGCACCGCGCCGCGGCGGTCGTCGAGCTCGACGGCGACGAGGGCGAGGGCGATGAGCGCCGCGAGCGCGAGCGATGCGCCGCTGCCGGCCCAGATCGTCACCGGCTCGCCGTCGAGGCTCGTGAGTGCGAGCCTGGTCGAGGCGACGGCGGTCGCGTAGCCGGCCAGCAGCAGCACCACCGATGGCCACGCCAGCAGCGGCCGCAGCACGACGCCAGCGAGCGCGGCGAGCGCGAGCGGGGCGAGCAGGCCGAGGGCGAACCAGACCGGGTCGGCACCGGGCGCGAGCCAGGCGATCACGCCCTCGAGCGACGCGAGCGAGGTGTCGGGAGCCAGCAGCGCGGCCTCGACGGCCGTCGGCGGCGCCGAGGCCTTCGGCACCCCCGGGTCGGCGAGCGCGGCGAGCGGAGCGCCGTCGAGCCAACGGGCGATCACGACGGGCGCGAGCAGGGCGGCGGCGGGCACGAGCGCTGCGAGCGGGCGCAGCGCTCGGCGCCAGCCGATCGCTGCGGCGACGAGCGCCAGCAGCAGCATCGCCGGCAGCAGCACGGGGGCGCCCGCGACCACGACCGCGACCGGGATCGCTGCGGCACCGGCCGCCCGCCACGACTCTGCCGCGCGCAGCATGCCCACGAGCGCGAGCGGCAGCGCGATGTGCGCGAGCACGGCGCCGAGCCGGCCGTCGACGATCGCCGCCAGCAGCAGCGGCGAGAGCGACCACAGCGCGCCCACCACGGCGGGGGCCCAGCGCGAGCGCGTCATCCTGCGTGCCGCGAAGAAGGCCGTCAGCGAGGCGATCGCGGGGGCGAGGAACAGCAGCAGCACGATGGCCGTCGACGGCTGCCAGGGGGTGAGCGAGCCCAGCAGCGCGAGTAGCAGCGAGAAGGGGTCGGCGGGGCCGGAGAGCTCGCCGAGCGTGTCGCGGGGGCCGGCGAGGGTGTGCGCCCAGAGCTCGCCGAGCGAGCCCGACAGCGGCAGCATCGCCCCGCCGGTCGCGGCCGCGGCGCCGATGAGCTGCGGCGAGAGCACCACGCCCACCACCACGGCGAGCGCCGTGACCCACAGCCCCGCGCCCTCGACGAAGCCCACCCGCTCGTCGACCGCCACCTGCATGCGCTCGGGATCGCCCAGGGCGCGCCGCTGCGAGCGCACCGTGCGCCAGGATGCGCGCAGCGGGCGCAGCGATGACCATCCCGTCCTGCGGGCGAGCGAGATGCGCCGCCGCGCGCCGGCCGTCGCGCCGAAGGCGACCAGCGTCGTGAGCGTCGCGCGCCACTCGGCGAGCACGGCCGCCGGCCGCTTGGCGAGCAGGTGGGCGAGCGTGCGCACCACGGCGAGGGGCAGCAGCAGCAGCCAGTGCAGCACGAGCGCGAACGGGTTCGCGTACGCGAGCCGTCGGTGCAGCTGTGCGCGGCGAGCCACGGCGACGCGCTGCCTGTCGCTCACCGAGCGCGCCGCGAAGTGCTCGGGGCCGCCGGCCCGCCGCACCCTGGCGCGCGGCTCGACGGCGACGCGGTGGCCGGCGAGCCTGGCGCGCACGCCGAGGTCGAGGCCCGCGTCGATCGAGCGCAGCGCCGGGTCGAAGCCGCCGATGGCGTCGAAGACGTCGCGACGCACGAGCACACCGGTCTCGGCGACGCCCAGCGTGTCGCTGTCGTCGTCGTGCTGGCCCTGGTCGAGCTCGCCCTCGTGCAGCAGCAGGCTGCGGCCGAACGGCGTCATCGTCTCGCCGAGCTCGGCGAAGCGGTCGGGGATGTCGGCGCGCATCACCTTCGGGCCCACCATCACCACGCTCGGGTGCGACTCGACGTGCGCGAGCAGCGCCTGCAGCGCGCGCGGGTGCGGCGTGGCGTCGTGCGCGAGCAGCCACAGCCAGTCGCCGTCCTCGGCGTGCGGCAGCGAGGCCACGCCCTTCGCGATCAGCTGGCCGTACGGCAGCGCCTGCGCGGCCACCACGCTCCGCGCGCTCGAGGCTTCGAGCAGGGCGCGCGTGTCGTCCTTCGAGCCGCCGTCGACGGCGACGAGCCGCTCGGGCGCGACGAGCTGCGCGTCGATCGCGGCGAGGGTCGCCGGCAGATATGCGGCGCCGCTGCTGGCCGCGAGCACGGCGAAGACCCTCGGATGCACCTGGCAAGGCTAGGTGCGATGGCGGCCGTGGGCCGCGGTTGCGGTCGGTGTGCCGTGATCTGCGCGCCCGAACTCGGCGCTCGCGCTCAGCGCCGGATGCGGCGGATGGCGGCGCCGGCACGGCCCGCGACGCGGCGGGCGCCCCGCACGAGCCGCTCGGGCGTGATGGCGCGCCGCTCGAGCGCCTGGCGGCGGGCGATCTCGCCCGCGACCTCTGCGTGGAAGGCCTCGTCGAGCGCGTGCAGCTGCCGCTCGCGGTCGAGCAGCTCGCGCACCTCCGCTGGCTCGAAGGGTGCATCGCGCTCGGCGTCGACCGCCTCGGCGAGCCGATCCGGCAGCACCGCCGGCAGTGCGGCGAGCCGCGCCGCGAGCCGGTCGTCGCGCACGAAGCCCTCGCCGAAGTCGCCGTCGGCGACCGGGGTGCGCGCGAGGTAGAAGGGCAGCAGGATGCCGGCCTTCCAGCGCCGCCAGTCGCGCATGCCGTGGTGGTTGGGGCTGGGGTCGAGCGAGGGCGAGGCCTCGTAGCCGCGCCCCATGTTGATGGTCTTGCGCTCGAACTGCTGCCACGAGCGCCACGGCACGTGCAGCACCTCGAGGCCGAACGCATCCGCCGCCTCGCCGCGCTGCGGCGTGGAGACGAAGTGGTTGCCCTGCGCGACCTCGACGTGCGGGTCGGCGGCATGGATCGCGTTCGGGGTCGGGTGCGCCTGCACGCCCGCCGCCTCGAGCTGCTGCGGCGCGCGCTCGTCGCGCCAGTGCATGCGGGTGGCGAGGCCGGAGCCGCTGCGGGCGGTCGGGCCGACGAGGTTGCGCACCGGCACGTGGAACGAGCCGATCGCGGTCGGCGCGCTCGCGAGCGCCTCGGCGACCGTGCGCTCCCCCGCGAGCACGAACTCGTCGGCGTCGCCGTTGACCACCCAGTCGGCGCCGTGCTCGGTGGCCGCGAGCCTCGCCATGCGGGTGACGACCTCGGCCTGCTGCTTGCGGTGCTCCGGGTCGTCGAAGACGGTGACGGGCGCGACGCGCGCGTAGTCGGCGAGGATCTCGCGCGTGCCGTCGACGGATGCGTTGTCCGTCACCAGGATGCGGTCGACGCCCTCGGCCAGATGGTGCTCGATGGTCGCTGCGATGACGTCCGCCTCATCGCGGACCATCATCGTGAGGACGACCCTCACGGTCACCCCGCTCAGGCGAGCTTGCGCAGCTTGCGCCGCTCGCGCTCGGAGAGGCCGCCCCAGATGCCGA
Organism: Agrococcus baldri; assembly: GCA_007988785.1. Classification (GTDB taxonomy): domain Bacteria; phylum Actinomycetota; class Actinomycetes; order Actinomycetales; family Microbacteriaceae; genus Agrococcus; species Agrococcus baldri_A. Next base: position 2,789 of record BJUU01000018.1, on the reverse strand, counting down.
AGCGCTCGTCGTTCTCGAGCGCGTACTCGAGGCACTGCTGGCGCACCTCGCAGGTGTCGCAGATGCGCTTGGCATCGCGGGTCGAGCCGCCCTTCTCGGGGAAGAACGCCTCGGGATCGGTCTCGGCGCAGAGCGCGTCGGCCTGCCATGCCAGGGGGTGGTCGTCCGCCTCGTTGCGGACGCCAGGGACTCCCAGCATGATCGGGTCGACGAACCAGTCGCCGGGCACGCCGCGACGCAGCCCGCCCTCTTCGGCGCCTCGCGCTGCTGTCGTGCTGCGCTGCACTCCCTCTCGCATGGCTTCCCCCGGTTCCTGCGGGACCCCGGCCGGGCCCGCGTTGCACCAATTACACCGGTGTAGTTCGCCTCGCGTCAAGTCGAGGATTGTAAGCGTGTCGCGCGCCAGGTCGGCGGAGGGGAACCCTACGGCGTGTCGCGCTCGAGCGCCAGCCAGGCCTCGTCCGAGACGACCGCGAACGGGGCACCGGTGTCGATCCAGGCGGCCTCCGCGGCATCCAGCTCGCGCGTCTCGCCGTCGATCTCGACGCGCGCGGGCGAGACCGCGAGCAGCAGCGCCCTGCCGGGCTCGACGCGGTGCTCGCCCTCGACCAGCCGCAGCTCGAACGGCGCATCGGGCCGGTAGGCGATCGCGCCGTCGAGCTCGACCGCCGGCAGTCGCGGATCGTCGAGCGGCGTCGTGTCGACCACGGCGAGCAGCTCGTCGACGTCGACGTGCTTGGGCGTGAGCCCGCCGCGCAGCACGTTGTCGCTCGGGCCCATGAGCTCGATGCCGAGGCCCTCGAGGTAGGCGTGCAGGTTGCCCGCCGGCAGGTAGAGCGCCTCGCCCGGCGAGAGCGAGACGCGGTTGAGCAGCAGGGCGACCAGGATGCCCGCATCGCCCGGGTGGGCAGCGGCCAGTCGAGCGAGCGTGTCGGCCTCGGCGGGCAGCGCCGCGGCGATCGCGGCGGAGCGCTCGGCCGCCGCTGTGACGGCGGCGCGCACCTCCGGGGCACCGGAGAGCAGCCAGGCGAGCGCATCGCCGGCGCGCACGTGCTCGGCGACCGGCGCGAGCCGTGCGTCGATGGCGGCGAGCGCGTCGGCCACGGCCTGCGCCTGCGCCTGCGGCCGGAAGCCGCTGAGCGCCTCGAAGGGCGTGACAGCGACGACGAGCTCGGGCTTCGGGAAGGGGTCGCGGTAGCTGCGGTGGGGCGCGTCGCGGGCGATGCCCGCCGCATCCTCCCGGTCGTAGCCCTCCCGGGCCCGCGCCGCATCCGGGTGCGCCTGCAGCGACAGCGGCTCGGCCGCCGCGAGCACCTTGAGCAGCATCGCGGGCTGCCTGCCGCCGGCCGCCTCGATCGCCTCTGGCAGGTCGAGCCCCGCGTGCTCGCCCCGCGTCACGCGCGAGGGGCTGCCGGGGTGCGCCCCGAGCCACAGCTCGGCCTCGGGACCGCCGGAGGGCTCGCGCCGCAGGTAGTCGGCGAGCAGCCTGGTGCTGCCCCAGGCGTAGCCCCTCGGCTCGTTGGCGATCGGCACAAACACGCCGCGGTCTCCTTCCGGCAGATTGGCATGAGCGTACCAACGGGCGGGCGCGGTCCCGACCCGCGCCGTAGCCTGCCGCTATGACCTTCACCCCGCTCACGAGCGACTTCTTCGGCCTCGCCGCCGACCTCACCGACGCGGAGCAGGCCTCGCTGGCCGAGATCCGCGAGTTCATGGAGCAGCAGGTGCGCCCCGTGATCGACGAGCACTGGCATGCCGACACGTTCCCCGTCGACCTCATCCCCGGCATCGCCGCCCTCGGCGTGGTCGGCCCGGGCTGGGCCGAGAGCGCGCGCTTCGAGAACTCCGCGGTCTACCGCGGCTGGGTCGCGCTCGAGATGAGCCGCATCGACGCATCCGTCTCGACCTTCGTGGGCGTGCAGAACGGCCTGGTCGCGGGCTCGATCGGCGTCGCGGGCTCGCCCGAGCAGCGCGCCGAGTGGCTGCCGAGGCTCGCCGACTGCTCGGTCGTCGGCGCCTTCGGGCTCACCGAGCCGCTCTCCGGCTCCGACTCGGCGCAGGGCCTGCGCACCACCGCGCGGCGCGAGGGCGACGAGTGGGTGCTCGACGGCGAGAAGCGCTGGATCGGCAACGCCACCCACGCCGACATCGTGGTGATCTGGGCGAAGGATGTCGCGGACGGACAGGTCAAGGGATTCATCGTGCCGACGGAGACGCCGGGCTTCACGGCCACGAAGATCGAGCGCAAGATCTCGCTCCGCATGGTGCAGAACGCCGACATCGTGCTCGAGGGCGTGCGCGTGCCCGAGTCGCTGCGGCTGCAGGAGGCATCCAGCTTCCGCGACACCGCTCGGGTGCTGCGGCTCACGCGCGCCGAAGTGGCGTGGAGCGCGGTCGGCGTCATGGTGGGCGCCTACGAGGCGGCCGTGCGCTACACGACCGAGCGCGTGCAGTTCGGCAAGCCGATCGCCGGCCACCAGCTCGTGCAGGATCTGCTGGCCAAGTCGCTCGGCCACATCACCGCCTCGATCGCCCTGTGCGTGCAGGTGTCGCGGATGCTCGACGAGGGCAGGCAGGAGGATGCCCACTCGGCGCTCGCGAAGGCCTATGCGACGACGCGGATGCGCGAGGTCGTCTCGTGGTGCCGCGAGGTGTGCGGCGGCAACGGCATCGTCACCGACTACGACGTCGCGCGATTCTTCGCCGACGCCGAGGCGCTCTACACCTACGAGGGCACCGCCCAGATGAACTCGCTCATCGTCGGGCGGGCGATCAGCGGGCAGTCGGCC
>BJUU01000017.1 GCA_007988785.1 Agrococcus baldri | reverse complement strand
GCGCGGGCTGCGCCTGCGTCTGCTGCACGTGCTCGAGGCGCCACCGCACGTGGTTCAGCTGGCGCACGAGGCCGGTGGGCAGGGAGTGGCCGAACTGGCCGAAGAAGGCCTCGACGTCGACGAGCTCCGTCAGCCACGCCTTCGGCTCCACCTCGAACAGCTCCTCCACGGTGCGGTCGTCGAGGTCGAGCCCGTCGAGGTTGAGCGCGCCCTCGGCCGGCATGACGCCAATCGCGGTGTCGACGCCCGCGGCATCGCCGGCGACGCGGCCCGCGATCCACTCGAGCACCCGGGCGTTCTCGCCGAAGCCGGGCCACAGGAATCCGCCGTCCTCATCACGACGGAACCAGTTCACCGAGAAGATCTTCGGCGCGTGGCGGCCGAGGCGGTGGCCCATGTCGATCCAGTGCGAGAAGTAGTCGCCCATGTTGTAGCCGCAGAAGGGCAGCATCGCGAAGGGGTCGCGGCGGATGTCGCCGACGGTGCCCTCGGCAGCGGCTGTCTGCTGGCTCGAGACCGTCGAGCCGATGTAGACGCCGTGCTCCCAATCGCGCGCCTGCAGCACCAGCGGCACCTGCGTGGGGCGGCGGCCGCCGAAGATGATGGCGTCGAGCGGCACCGCCTGCTCCCAGTCGGGGGCGATCGAGGGGGCCTGCTCGGCGCGCACCGTGAAGCGCGCGTTCGGGTGCGAGGCGGGTCCGTTGGCCGGGTCGTAGGGGCGGCCCTGCCAGTCGGTGAGGCCCTCGGGAGCGTCCTTCGTCATGCCCTCCCACCAGACGTCGCCGTCGGCCGTGAGCGCCACGTTCGTGAAGATCGTGTCGTGCGTCATCATCGCCATCGCGGTGGCGTTGGTCTTCTCGCTCGTGCCGGGGGCGACGCCGAAGAAGCCGTTCTCGGGGTTGATGGCCCACAGCCGGCCGTCCTCGCCGGGGCGCATCCAGACGATGTCGTCGCCGAGCGTCTCGACCTTCCAGCCGGGGATGGTCGGCTGCAGCATCGCCAGGTTCGTCTTGCCGCACGCCGAGGGGAAGGCGCCCGCGAGGTGCATGACGCGGCCGTCGTCGTGGCGCATGCGCAGCAGCAGCATGTGCTCGGCGAGCCAGCCCTCGTCGCGCGCCTGCACCGAGGCGATGCGCAGCGCGAAGCACTTCTTGGCGAGCAGCGCGTTGCCGCCGTAGGCGGAGCCGAACGACCAGATCTCGCGCGTCTCGGGGAAGTGCGAGATGTAGCGGGTGCTGTTGCAGGGCCAGGCGACATCCTGCTCGCCCTCCGCGAGCGGGGCGCCGATCGAGTGCACGGCCGGCACCCAGTCCTTCGTGCCGTGCATGGCCTCGAGGGCCGCCGTGCCGACGCGCGTCATCGCGTGCATGGAGGCGACGACGTAGGGGGAGTCGGTGATCTCGATGCCGAGCTTCGAGATGGGGCCGCCGACCGGGCCCATCGAGAAGGGGATGACGTACATCGTGCGGCCGCGCATGGCGCCGTCGAAGAGGCCGCCGAGCACCTGCCGCATCGAGGCGGGGTCGCGCCAGTTGTTCGTGGGGCCGGCGTCGTCGGCGTCCTCGGCGCAGATGAAGGTGCGGCTCTCCATGCGCGCGACGTCGTCGGGGTGCGAGCGCGCCAGGTAGCTGTTCGGCCGCGCGGGCACCGGCACGATCGTGCCCGCCTCGAGCATGATGTCGATGAGGCGGCCGAACTCCTCCTCGGTGCCGTCGGCCCAGACGATCTCCTTGGGCTCGGTGAGCTCGGCGATCGACGCCACCCACGAGACGACGCCCGGGTCGGCGCCCGCGGGCGCGCTGACGAGCGCGGGCTTCACGGGCTTGGCGGATGAGCGGGTCGGCGCGGGAGGGAGGAGCGTCATGTCTCGAGTCTCGTCCGGCCGTCGACGCTGCGGCCACCGATCGCGCAGAAGAAACCACCCATCCTTCACTTCGACGAAAGTTGCGCGCTCCAGGCGGCGGATGAGGCCGACGTGACGGCGTTCGGGACGAACATGGCGAAGATTCGCTGGAAGTTTCGTACACTGGTCGCATGGTCGACGCAGCAGTTCTCGGGCACCGCATCCGTCACTTCCGCACCGGCGCCGAGCTGACGCTCGACGCGCTGGGTGAGCGGATCGGGCTCGCGGGCAGCCAGCTGTCGCTGATCGAGAACGGCCACCGCGAGCCGAAGCTCAGCCACCTGCAGGCGATCGCCGAGGTGCTGGGCGTGACGAGCGCGCAGCTGCTCGACCCCGAGCCGCCGAGCGAGCGCAGCCGCATGGAGCTCGACCTGCAGCGGCTGCAGGAGGGGGCGAGCTACCGGCGGTTGGGCCTGCCCGTCGTGCGGCCCACGCGCTCGATGGGCGACGACCAGCTGCGCGCGCTCGTCGGCCTGCACCGCGAGCTCGACCGCCGCGCCCGCGAGGCCATCGCGACGCCCGAGCAGGCGCGCCGCGACGCCACCGCGCTGCGGCACGCGATGCGCGAGCGCAGCAACGCGCTGCCCGAGATCGACGAGCTCGCCGAGGAGCAGCTGCGGGCGGTCGGCTACGAGGGCGGCAGCCTCACGCACCGCACGGTGAGCGAGATCGCTGCGCGGCTGGGCTTCGAGCTCGTCTACGTCACCGACCTGCCGCACTCGACCCGCTCGGTCACCGACCTCGAGACCGGCCGCATCTACCTGCCGCCGGCGTCGATCCCCGGCGGCCACGGCCTGCGCTCGATGGCGCTGCAGGCGCTCGCGCACCGGCTGCTCGGCCACCACGAGCCGCGCGACTACAGCGAGTTCCTGCAGCAGCGGCTCGAGATCAACTACTTCGCCGCCGCGACCCTCATGCCGCGCTCGCGGGCGGTCGACTACCTGAAGCGCGCGAAGAAGGATCGCAACCTGGCGGTCGAGGACTTCCGCGACGCGTTCGGCGTCACGCACGAGACCGCGGCGATGCGCTTCACGAACCTCGCGACGACGCACCTCGACCTGCGCGTGCACTTCCTGCGCGTCCAGGAGGACGGCGCGCTCAGCCGCGTGTACGAGAACGACGGCATGCCGATCCCGGTCGACGCATCCGGCCACGCGGAGGGGCAGGTGGTGTGCCGCAAGTTCGCCGCCCGCAGCGCGTTCGAGCGCACGAGCCGCACGACGGAGTTCTACCAGTACACCGACACGCCGGCGGGCACGTTCTGGTGCTCGACGCAGATCGGCGCCGGCACCGAGGGCGAGTTCTCGATCTCGTTCGGCGTGCCCTTCGACGACGCCAAGTTCTTCCGCGGCTCGCAGACCGCGTTCCGGCAGGTCTCCGCGTGCCCCGACGAGCGCTGCTGCGCCCGCCCCGATGACGCGCTCGCGGACCGCTGGCGCCACAAGTCGTGGGCCTCGGCGCGCATGCATCAGCACACGCTCGCGCCGCTGCCGCGCGGCACCTACCCGGGCGTCGACGACGCCGAGCTGTACGAGTTCCTCGAGCGCCACGCGCCAGAGCTGTGAGCGGCATCGCATGGGTCTGAAGGGGCGGATGCGTCGGGTCGCGATCGCGGCCCGCACGGGTCTTGGCAGACGGTCGCGGCAGGCCTACGCTGATCTCGCCACGTCGACCGAGGGAGCCGACATGACCGAGACCGCCCAGGGACTGAACTCGCCGGAGCAGGCGCTGCGCCGCGGCGCGGCGCATCTCGCCGAGCTGCACCCGCGGCTCGATGCCACGCTCGTCGAGCGCATCGTGTTCGAGTCGCACGCGACGCTCGCGCGCGGAGCGCGCATCAGGACGCATCTGCCCACGCTCGCCCTCAAGTTCGCCGCCGACCGGCTGCACGCGCTCGATCGCGGCGAGGGCCGCGAGGCGGGCGCGCCGCTGCGCATCCTGGTGGAGTCGATCCGCAACGACGGCATCTCGCAGATGGCCGCCGCCTATCTCAATGCGCTCGGCGACGGGCGCGTCGAGGCGCTGTCGGCGGCGCTGAGCCCCGCCGACGAGGTGCTGCGCACCGTGGTCGACGTGATGGCCGAGGATGGCGTGCCGCTCACCGAGAGCTACCCGAAGCCCGTCACCGACGACGTCGCCCGCGCCGCCGACGTGATCGTGACGATGCTCATCGAGCACCCCTTCGAGCTCGCCGAGGACCAGCGGCTCGAGTCGTGGGACTTCGACGACCCGGCCGGCCGCGGCACCGACGAGGTGCGGCGCATCCGCGACCGCGTGCGCAGGCGCGTGCAGGAGTTCCTCGACACGCTCGAAGCGTGATCGGTGGCGAGTGATGCCGCCGAGGGCGACGTCGCGCAGCAGCTCGCGCAGCGCGATCTGACGCTCGACCTCGCGCGCGTGGCGTGCGTGCTGCTGGTGGTGGTGATCCACCTGCTGTTCGTGGGCGTCGGCCGCGCCCCGGACGGCTCGCTGGTGATCGAGCGCACGATCGAGGCGCAGCCGTGGTTCGCGGGAGCCACCTGGGTGGGCGACATCATGCCGCTGTTCTTCGTCGTCGGCGGCTTCGCGGCGATGGCCGGGTGGCGCAGCCTCGAGCGCCGCGGGGCCGGCGGCCGTGCGGGCGCGAGCAGCTTCGTGCGCACGCGCCTGATGCGGCTCGCGCGGCCGGCGCTGCCGCTGTTCGTGCTGCTCGCGATCGCGCTCGGCGCGGCGTGGGCGCTCGGCGTCGACCCGGCGATGGTCGACACGGTCGCGATCGGCGTGGGCTCGCCGCTGTGGTTCCTCGCCGCCTACGTGCTCGCGCAGTCGCTCGCGCCGCTCATGATCCGGCTGCACCGGCGGGCGCGCGTCGAGACGATGCTGGCGCTCGCGGTGGGCGTGATCGCGGTCGACGCGGTGCGGCTGCTCTCGGGCTTCGAGCTGCTCGGGCTGCCGAACGTGGTGCTCGTCTGGGTGGCGGTGCAGCAGCTGGGGTTCTGGATGCACGACGGATGGTTCCGGTCGCGCTCGCCGCGGACGCTCGGGCTGATCGTCGTGGTCGGCTTCGCCTCGCTGTACACGGTGGTGCCGCTCGCGGGCTACTCGTGGAGCATGCTCTCGAACCAGTACCCGCCGACGGTGCCGATGCTCGTGCTCGGTCTCGCGCAGGCGGCTGCCCTCACGCTGCTGCATCGGCCGCTCAGCGCGCTCATGCGCACGCGGGCGGCGCGCGGCGTCGTCTGGTTCGCAGGCAGCCGGCTGATGACCATCTACCTGTGGCACCTGCCGGTGATCATGGCCGTGGTCGGCATCCAGCTGCTGCTGCCGATCCCGCTGCCCGAGCCGGGCTCCGCCACCTGGTGGCTCACGCGCATCCCCGTCCTCCTCATCGTGCTGGGCATCGTCTGGCTGCTCTCGCTGTGGCTGGTGCGCTACGAGCGCAGCCCCTCGCACCTGGTCGACCCCGTGCATCCGGGCATGCCGGTGACGGCTGCGGCGGTGCTGCTGTTCGCGGCCGCGCCGTTCCTCATCATGGTGCTCGGGCTCGACACGGCGCTCGCGACGGTGGGCGTGGTCGGCACGACGCTCGCGATCTGGCTCATCCGCGGGCGCGGGGCGCGACTGCTCGCGCCCTGAGCGCGTCGTCGACCCGCCACCTCAGCGGGTGGGCCGGAACCCCCGCAGCGTCAGCGAGTGCAGCACCACGAACACGCTCGAGAAGGCCATCGCGGCGCCCGCGATGAGCGGGCTCAGCAGCCCCGCCATGGCGAGCGGGATGGCGAGCACGTTGTAGGCGAAGGCCCAGAACAGGTTGCCGCGGATGGTGCGCAGCGTGCGGCGCGAGAGGGCCACGGCGTCGGCGGCGCCCGCGAGGTCGCCGTGCACGAGCGTGATGTCGGCGGCCTGCTGCGCGGCATCGGTGCCGGTGCCCATCGCGAGGCCCAGGTCGGCCGCGGCGAGCGCGGCCGCATCGTTGACGCCGTCGCCGGCCATCGCCACCCTCGCCGGCCGGCCGCGGTCGCCGCGCGCCTGCTCGGCGCGCACGGCGTCGACCTTCGCGGCGGGGGAGACGCCCGCGATCACGCGGCGGATGCCGACCTCGTCGGCCACCGCCCGCGCGGCCCGCTCGTGGTCGCCGGTCAGCATGACGACGTCGATGCCGAGCGCGGCGAGCCGCGCGACGGCGGCCCTGCTCGTCGCCTTGACGGTGTCGCGCACCGAGACGACGGCGCGCATCCGCCCGTCCCAGGCGACGGCGAGCGCGGTCGCCCCCTTCGCCTCGGCGGCTTCGAAGGCCTCGGCGAGCTCGACCGGCATCGCCACGCCCCAGTCGGCGGCGAGCCACGCGGGCTTGCCGACCTGCACGGCGCGCCCCGCGACGGTGCCGACCACGCCCGCGCCCGGGGCCGCCGTGACCTGCTCGGCCCGCGCATCCGTCACGCGCATCTCCAGCGCGTCGGCGGCCTCGACGACGGCCCGCGCGATCGGGTGCTCGCTCGCGCGCTCCACGGCGGCGGCGATGCGCAGCGCCTCGTCGGCGTCGCCACCGGCGGCCGCGGTCACCGCCTCGACGCGCATCCGGCCCTCGGTGACGGTGCCGGTCTTGTCGACGAGCATGGCGGTGATGCCGCGGCTCGACTCGAGCACGCGCGCGTCGCGGATGAGGATGCCGAGCTCGGCACCGCGGGTCGTGCCGGCCAGCAGCGCGGTCGGCGTGGCGAGGCCGAGCGCGCAGGGGCAGGCGATGATGAGGGTCGCGACGGCGGCGGTGAAGGCGGCCTGCACGTCGCCGGTCACGAGCAGCCAGCCCACGAGCGCCGCGAGCGAGAGCACGAGCACGGCCGGCACGAAGAACTGCGAGACGCGGTCGGCGAGCCGCTGCACGTCGGTCTTGCCCTCCTGCGCGCGCTGCAGCAGCGAGGCGATGCGGCTCAGCTCGGTGTCGGCGCCCACGCGCCGCGCCTCGACCACGAGCATGCCGTGGCCGTTGATGGTCGCGCCGACCACCTCGCTGCCGGCGCTCACCTCGACCGGCAGCGACTCGCCCGTCAGCAGCGAGGCGTCGATCGCCGAGGCGCCCTCGACGACCACGCCGTCGGCCGCGATCTTCTCGCCCGGCACGACGCGGAAGCGGTCGCCGACGAGGAGCTCCGTGACGGGGATGCGCGACTCGACGCCGTCGCGGATGACGCTCGCCTCCTTCGCGCCCAGGCGGGCGAGCGAGCGCATCGCCTGCTGGCTCGAGCGCTTGGTGCGGTGCTCGATGTACCGGCCGGCGAGCAGGAAGACGGTGACGATCGCGGCGACCTCGAGGTAGAGCTCGTCGCCGTGGCCGCCGAACCACTGCAGCTCCATGCGCATGCCGATGCGGCCGGCGTCGCCGAAGACGAGCGCCCAGAGCGACCACGCGAGCGCCGAGAGCACGCCGAGCGAGACGAGCGTGTCCATCGTGGCGGCGCCGTGCCGCAGGTTGACGGCGGCGGCGCGGTGGAACGGCCACGCGCCCCACAGCGCGATCGGCAGCGTGAGCGCGAGCACCACCCACTGCCAGCCGGCGAACTGCAGCGCCGGCGTCATCGACAGCACGGCGACCGGCAGGCCGAGGGCTGCGGATGCGACCAGTCGCGCCCGCAGGCTCGTTCCGCCGGCCTCGTGGTCGCCATCGCCCTCCGGCTCGGGCACCGCGGCGGTATAGCCCGTCTGCTCGACCGTGCGGATCGCATCCGCCACCGTGGTGCCCTGCGGCAGCGTCACGTGGGCGACCTCGGTGGCGTAGTTGACGCTCGCCTCGACGCCTGGCAGCCTGCTGAGCTTGCGCTCGATGCGGTTCGCGCAGGAGGAGCAGGTCATGCCGCCGATCTCGAGATCGACGGTGGTCGTGGCGTCCGTCATGCGCTCCACTATACCCCCCAGGGGTATGCGACGATACGGTGATCGAGCAGCGGCCGAAGACCGCGCATCGAGGTCATCCGGCGGCTGGAGCAAGAACGCCGACGCCCAGCGGGATCGGCGATCTGCAGGCTCCTGCGCTCAGCCCTCGACGAGCGTGTAGCCCGCCTCGGAGACCGCGGCGCGCACGTCGTCGATGCGCAGCGGGCTGTCGGAGGCCACGGTGACGGTCGAGCGGCCGCCCGCGACGAGCTGCACGTCGACGCCCTCGACGCCCGCGAGGCCCGAGATCTCCTCGGTGACCGACGAGACGCAGTGGCCGCAGGTCATGCCCTCGACGGCGAAGCTCTGGGAGACGCCGGCGTCGGTCGCGGTCGCCGCTGCCGAGGTCGAGCAGCACGCGCCGCCGCAGCATCCGCCCGCCTGCTCGTTCGTGTCGACGGGGGTGGAGGTGATCTCGATGTTCTGCAGCACGGGGCGCCTTTCGTTCGTCGGTCGGGTGTCGGTGGTGATCAGGAGCGCACGAGGCGGGCGATCGCGGCGCTGGCCTCGGCGATCTTCGCATCGGCGACCGGGCCGCCCTGCGCGGCCGCCTCGGCGACGCAGTGCGCGAGGTGGTCTTCGATCAGCTGCAGCGCGACGGTCTCGAGCGCCTTCGTGGCGGCGGAGACCTGGGTGAGGATGTCGATGCAGTACACGTCTTCGTCGACCATGCGCGCGACCCCGCGCACCTGGCCCTCGGCGCGGCGCAGGCGCTTGAGCAGCGCGTCCTTGTCGGCGGCGTAGCCGTGCGGCGGCGCGACGGTGGTCTCGGCGGTCATGCCGCCATGATACCCGGGTGGGGTATGGGTGACAAGCGTCAGGCGGCGACGGCGCCGACGTGCTCGGGCGTCGCCCAGCTGCGCCAGATGGCGGCGAGCAACGACGAGAACAGCGCGTCGGCCTGGCCGGCGGGGTAGTGGCCGAGCAGCTCGAGGGCGATGAAGCCGTGCACGCCGGCGAAGATCGTGCGGGTGGTGGTCTGGGGGTCGCCGTGCAGGATGCCCTGCGCGGTGGCCGCGGTGACCGCTTCGAGCAGCGGCTCGGTCGCGCCCTCGCGGGCCTCGGCGATGGCGGGGGAGTCGTTGGTGCGGCCGAAGACCACCTGGAACATGGCCGCGTTCTCGGTGGCCCAGCGGCGGATGGCGTGGGCGAGGCCGAGGATGCGCTGCACCGGGTCGTCGCTGTCGGCAGCCCGCTGCGCGTCGACGAACGAGCTCGCGGCGCGCAGGGTGATGGCCTCGAGCAGCTCGCCGCGCGAGCCGAACAGCGAGTAGACCGCCGAGGTGGAGGTGCCGACCGACGCGACGAGGGGGCGCAGCGAGAAATCGGGGCCGTCGACCGCCATCAGGTCGGTCGCGGCCTCGAGCAGGCGCTGGCGCAGGTGCTCATCGTGGAGTCGGGGTCGTCCCATGCGAGTAATCGTACGCTGTTTCCACATGGCGATCCGCATTCGACCCTAAGTCGCGCGGGTCGCAATAGGCGAGATTGCGAAAACATCGTTATCAAACGGTGACCTCGCGAGCGTCCGCCCGGCGCGCGGGATCTGACTCACTTCGAGCCGGTCGGGCGGGAGCGCGTCGTGAGCCGGCGCTCGTAGCGCTCGGTCGCAGCGTTGAGCCGCTCCAGGAGCGACGTGAGCGTGGCGCGCTCCGCGCGCGTCCATCCTGCGGTCAGCTCGGCGATCATCTCCTCGCCGATGGTGAACACGTCGCTGCTCACGACCTCGCCGCGCGCCGTGAGCGAGACGAGCGTCGCGCGCGCGTCCGTCTCGTCGAGCGAGCGGGCGACGAGGCCATCGGATTCGAGTCGAGCGACGACCTTGCTGACGTTGGCGCGCCCGGTGCCGACCTCCGTGGCGAGCTCGGATGGGCGCATGGGGCCGTTCGAGCCCAGCAGGTAGAGCACCTTGTTGGCGGTGAAGTCGCGTTCGTTGTGGAGGCGCGAGGCGTGGGCGAGCTGGAAGCGGTGTGAGCTCCAGCGGTTGACGAGCGTCGACAGCTGCTCGGCAAGGGGCATTCCGAACGCCGAGGAGCCGAGCCGTATCGCCATTCGCCAATTCAAGCACGGCGGGCGTAGGCTCCGGATGACACGGATGGTGTCCCAAGGAAATCAAATAGGAGGGTGAACGATGAGGTTCTCCGACAAGGTCTACGTGATCACAGGCGCAGGCTCCGGCATCGGCGAGGCGGCCGCCAAGAAGGTCGCGAGCGAGGGCGGCACCGTGGTGGTCGCTGACATGGACGACTCCGCGGGCGCTCGAGTCGTGAGCGAGATCGAGGCGGCCGGGGGCACCGCGAGCTTCGTGCACATCGACGTCAGCGCGGAGGGCGACGCGGACCGGCTCGTGCGGCACGCCGTCGACACCTACGGGCGCCTGGACGGCGCGATCAACAACGCGGGCGTCGGCCAGCCCGTCAAGAAGATCCACGAGATGACGACGGCTGACTGGGATCGTGTGCACTCGGTCGACCTGCGCGGCGTGTTCTTCGGGCTCAGGGCCCAGATCGCGCACTTCCTCACCGTCGGCGGCGGCGTGATCGTCAACACCGCGTCCGGGGCAGGCCTCAAGGCGGCACCCGGCCAGGGCGGCTACGTCGCCGCCAAGCACGGAGTGGTCGGCCTCACGAAGCAAGCGGCGATCGAGTACGTGACCGACGGCATCCGGGTCACTGCCGTCGCCCCGGGCCTCGTGGCGACGCCGCAGTTCCGCTCCTACCCGCAGGACGCGCAGGAGATGTACGCGCAGCTGCAGCCCGGTGGACGACCGGCCGAGCCGGAGGAGATCGCGAACGTCATGGCGTTCCTGCTCTCGGATGACGCGTCGTTCATGTCCGGCGAGATCGTGCTGGTCGACGCCGCTCAGTCCCAGAAGTAACGCACACACAGAGGAGAAGAGATGGCACTCATGGAAGGCCGCGCCGGCTTCGTCACCGGAGCGGGCGCCGGAATCGGCGAGGCGATCGCGAAGCGCATCGCGGCAGAGGGAGCATCGGTCGTCGTCGCCGACGTGGACGATGCCGGTGGCGAGCGAGTCGTGCGCGAGATCACGGAGGCCGGCGGCACCGCCAGCTACCTGCACGTCGACGTCTCGAGCGAGGACGATGTGAGAGCGATGGTGGACGCCGTCGTCGAGCGGTACGGCACCTTGGACTTCGCGATGAACAACGCGGGCATCGGGCACCTGCCGGTGCCCCTGCACGAGATGGAGACGGCACAGTACGACAAGGTCATGGCGATCGACGCCCGGGGCGTCTTCCTCGGTCTGAAGTACGCGATCGCGTACATGCGCGAGCACGACATCGCCGGCTCGATCGTCAACACGGCATCCGGCACCGGGCTCAAGGCGAGCAAGGGACTGACGGCGTACGTCACGAGCAAGCACGCCGCTGTGGGCCTCACCCGCATGGCCGCGATCGACTACGCCGAGCACGGCATCCGCGTCAACGCGGTCGCTCCAGGGTCGGTGAAGACTCCGCAGATGGTGGCGCAGCCCGCGGACATCGTGGCCGGCTACGAGGCGCTCATGCCGAGCAAGCGGATGGCTCGCCCCGAAGAGATCGCGGCGGCGGTCGTCTGGCTGCTGTCGGACGAGGCGAGCTACGTCTCCGGCGACATCGTCGAGGTGGACTTCGGCTACCTGCAGGCCGGCTGAGCGGGGAGGCAGCTCTCTTCGGACGGGACAGTCCTGGCGCGATGCCCCTCCTTCGGGAGGGGCATCATCGCGTTCCGGGTGGACAGTCACGGGTGTGACATCGGTGCCCCCAGTAGGATTCGAACCTACGGCCTTCTGCTCCGGAGGCAGACGCTCTATCCCCTGAGCTATGGGGGCCGGGCTGCCGAGGCAGCGGCGACCAATCTATCACCGCGCGGCGCGACCGCCGACCTCCGCCTCCGCGCGGTCAGCTGTCCGTCGTGAGTCCGGCCTCGAGATCGACGAACGCCTGATCGATCAGGTCTGCGATCGCATCCGCGCCGCCGCCGGTGTTGTCCCAGATGCGGATCGCGGTCTTGACGGCCGCAGTCGCGGCACCGGCGATGAGCCGCGGCAGCGCCTCGGTCTCCGGGTCGGCCTCAAGGCGCTCGGCGATGGCCTCGCGGATGGCGTCCTCGAGCTCGTCCCACTGCGCCATCCGGTGCGGCAGCAGCGCGGGGTACTCCGCGACCATCGCCTCCTTGGCCTTGAGGGCCTGCAGCTGCTGCTTGCTCCAGCCGCGCACCGAGCCGGTGAGCACCACGCGCAGCGTCTCGAGCGGCGCCTCGTCGGCGGGTCGATCCTCGATGCCGATGAGCAGCTCGATGGGCGCGTTGTTGTTGGCCGCGACGATCGCGGCCTCCTTCGAGGTGAAGTAGTTCGAGACGGTGCGCGGCGAGACGAACGCGCGGTCGGCGATCTGGTCGACCGTGACGTGGTCGAGGCCGCGCTCGGTCACGAGCGAGAACGCCGCATCCGCGATGGTGCGGTGCGTCAGCTGCTTCTTGCGCTCGCGCAGGCCGGGCTGCGGCTGCTCGGCAGGCGGGTTCGTCTCAGGCATGGTGGCTCACTGTACTGGGGCGAGACCGAGCGTCAGCCATGCGGATGCCCAGGTGCATCCAGGTGGTGGAGGCGGCGGTGGGCACCATGGCTGGTTCCGGTCTCGAGGGGACGCCCGACGGGCGAGGCGCCCGGCGGTCGACGAGCCGGTAGCCGGTTGGCTGGCCCGCGCAGCAAGTTTGCAACATAACATCGTTACAGTCAAGCGAGCGTGACGAATTGCGAAGTTTGCTGAGGTTGCACTGGCGGTCTTGAGCAAAACCTGGGCTACAAGATAGTTGCGTGGTGAGCAAGCCTCGTGCCACCATCCAATCGGTCGCCTCCCCAGGGCGGCCTCCCTTGAGTCCCGGAGTCCCCAGCTCCGGTCCTGTCACGTAAGGACCCACTTCCATGTACGCACTGCTGAGTGCGGCCACGGCATCTGCCGTCGGCCGCGCGATGCGCTAGCGATCGCCGGTCAGAGATGGCATCGCTGACGTACCTCCTCATGCGCCAAGGAGACCTCTCCATGGCGCGCCGCGACCAGCTGGTCGCGGCCGGCATGGACGACGACGCCGCCATGCGCCTGCTCGTCGAGGACGGCACGATCACGAGCGCCAAGGCGGCCTGGGCACGCTCTGCCCAGGCCGGCGTCCCCTTCGTCGTGCTGAGCGAGACGGCGGTCGACCGCGCGGCGGTCGCGCTCGTCCCGGGTGCGACGGCTCGTCGGCACACCGTGCTGGCCATCGGCCGCGATGCGGGTCGCCTGGTCGTGGCGATGGCGGATCCCGCCGACGTGCTGGCGATCGACGATGTGCGCCAGGTCGCCGGCATGCCGGTCGAGCCGGTGGTGGCCGAGCGCGCCGACCTGCTCGCAGCGATCGACCGCTACCACCGCGCCGACAGCGAGCTCAACGACATCACCTCCACGCTGCAGGAGGATCAGCAGCCGGAGGAGCTCGGCTTCGGCGCCGGCGACGCCGCCGACGAGGATGCACCGATCGTGCGCTTCGTCAACCTGCTCGTCAACCAGGCGGTGCAGGATCGCGCGAGCGACATCCACATCGAGCCGGCCGAGAAGGACGTGCGGGTGCGCTACCGCGTCGACGGCGTGCTGCACGAGATGCCCGGAGCGCCCAAGGCGATGCAGCAGGGCATCATCTCGCGCCTGAAGATCATGAGCGACATCGACATCGCCGAGCGCCGCAGGCCGCAGGACGGCCGCATGTCGGTCATGCACGGCGACCGCAAGATCGACCTGCGCGTCGCGACGCTGCCGACGGTGTGGGGCGAGAAGGTCGTCATGCGCATCCTCGACACCGGCAGCATGAAGCTGCAGCTGAGCGACCTGGGCCTGCTGCCGCACAACTTCGAGCGCTACCAGGCCTCGTACCGCAAGCCCTACGGCATGATCCTGGTCACCGGGCCCACGGGCTCCGGCAAGTCGACGACGCTCTACACGACCCTCAACGAGGTCGCGCGGCCCGAGGTCAACGTCATCACGGTCGAGGACCCGGTCGAGTACCGGATGCCCGGCGTCAACCAGGTGCAGGTGCACCCGAAGGCGGGCCTCAGCTTCGCCGCGGCGCTGCGCTCCATCCTCCGCTCCGACCCGGATGTCGTGCTCATCGGTGAGATCCGCGACCACGAGACCGCGCAGATCGCGATCGAGGCCTCGCTCACCGGCCACCTCGTGCTCTCCACGCTGCACACCAACGACGCCCCGAGCGCCGTCACGCGCCTGACCGAGATGGGCATCGAGCCCTTCCTGGTCGGCTCGGCGCTCGACTGCGTCGTCGCCCAGCGCCTGGTGCGCAAGCTCTGCGACCGCTGCAAGCAGCCGGATCCGCGCGGGGCCGAGCACTTCGCCGCGCTCGGCTTCGAGGTCGGCCCGCACGCGCAGCTGCACCACCCGGTCGGCTGCACGAACTGCTCCGGCACCGGCTACCGCGGCCGCATCGCGATCCACGAGGTCATGAGCGTCACCGAGGAGATCGAGCGACTGACCGTCGCGCGCGAGTCGACGGCCGAGCTGGCCCGCGTGGCCGCGAGCCAGGGCATGCGCTCGCTGCGGCAGGACGCGTGGCAGAAGGCCTCGGCCGGCCTGACCTCCGTCGATGAAGTGCTGCGGGTGATCGTATGAGCATCTTCGAGACCACCGGCGAGACCCGTGCGAGCCTGCGGCAGCGAGCCGCGAGCGAGCGCTTCCAGCGCCCCGAGGAGCCCGCGACCCCCGATCTGCCGCAGCCGCGCGGCGACGAGCAGGATCTGCAGCTCGCGCTCGAGTGGGTCGTGCGGGTCGGTGCCTCCGACCTCCACGTGACGGCGGATGCGCCGCCCACGATGCGCGTCGATGGCTCGCTCGTGCCGCTCGACGAGTTCGGCATCTGGTCGAGCGACCGCGTCGAGCGCGCGCTCGCGGCGATCCTGACGCAGCCGCAGCGCGAGCAGTTCGAGCAGGTGCTCGAGCTCGACTTCGCCTACCAGCTCTCCGACACGGCGCGCTTCCGCGTCAACGTGTACCAGCAGCGCTCCGCCCAGGGTGCCGCGTTCCGCCTGATCCCCACGCGCATCCGCACGATCGAAGAGCTCGAGCTGCCCAAGAGCATCACGCGGTTCGCGACCCTGCCGCGCGGCCTCGTGCTCGTCACGGGCCCGACGGGCTCGGGCAAGTCGACGACGCTCGCGGCGCTCATCGACCTCGTGAACCGCACGCGCGCCGAGCACATCATCACGATCGAGGATCCGATCGAGTTCATCCACCCGCGCAAGAAGGCCGTGGTGAACCAGCGCGAGGTGGGGCACGACACCCGCAGCTTCGCGTCGGCGCTCAAGCACATGCTGCGCCAGGATCCCGACGTCATCCTCGTCGGCGAGATGCGCGACCTCGAGACCATCTCGGTCGCGCTCACCGCGGCCGAGACCGGCCACCTCGTCTTCGCCACACTGCACACGCAGAGCGCCGCGCAGACCATCGACCGCATCATCGACGTCTACCCGCCGCACCAGCAGAACCAGGTGCGCGCGCAGCTGGCGGCCACGCTCGAGGGCGTCGTCTGCCAGACGCTCGTGCCTCGCGCGAGCGGCCGGGGGCGCGTCGCGGCGAGCGAGGTGCTGGTCGCGACCTCGGCGGTCTCGAACCTCATCCGCGAGGGCCAGACGCACCAGATCCCGAGCGCGCTGCAGGCGGGCGCCGCGCTGGGCATGCGCACGCTCGACCAGCACCTGGCCGAGCTCGTCAACCGCGGCATCATCCGCGAGGAGTCTGCGCGCGAGAAGGCGCAGAACATCGACGAGCTGCGCGACATGCTCGCCAACGGCGGCACCGCCGCGGCGCTCGACTCGGGCGTCGACTTCGGCGACGCCTTCTCGAAGGGCCACCGCGCATGACCGTGGCGAAGACGTGGCAGTACCGCGGGCGCGACGTCGGCGGGAAGATCGTCAAGGGCAAGCTCGACGCCGGCAGCCAGGCCGCCGCGGTCGCGCGCATGCGCGAGATGGGCGTGACGCCGGTCAGCATCGAGGAGGCTGGCACCGGCACGGGCCTGCAGCGCGAGATCGAGCTGCCGTTCGGCAAGGGCGTGAAGCTGCAGGATCTGGCCGTCATGAGCCGGCAGATGTCGACGATGACGTCGGCGGGCCTGTCGCTGCTGCGGGCGCTGAAGATCCTCGCCGAGCAGACCGAGAACAAGACGCTGCGCAAGCTGCTCGGCGAGGTGCGCAGCGACGTCGAGACGGGCGGCTCGCTCTCGGGCTCGTTCGCCAAGCACGGGGACGTCTTCCCGCCGCTCATGGTGCAGCTCATCGCTGCGGGTGAGACCGGCGGCTTCCTCGACGATGCGCTCAACTCGGTCGCGACCTCCTTCGAGAAGGAGGTCAAGCTGCGCAATACCGTCAAGTCGGCGATGGCCTACCCGGTGGTGGTCGTCAGCATGGCAGTGCTCGCCGTCATCGGCATGCTCTGGTTCATCGTGCCGATCTTCGAGCAGATGTTCGCCGACATGGGCGGCGAGCTGCCGCTGCCGACGCAGGCGCTCGTGGCGATCTCACGCAACATGATCTGGATCGGCCCGCTGCTGTTCGTCGGGGCCATCGTGTTCGCGATCTGGTGGGGCAGGAACAAGCACACCGACGAGGTGCGCAACGTGGTCGACCCGCTGCTGCTCAAGGCGCCGGTGTTCGGTGAGCTCTCCAAGAAGATCGCGCTCGCCCGATTCACCCGCAACTTCGCGGCGCTGCTCGGTGCCGGTGTGCCGATCGTGCAGGCGCTTCGGGTCGTCGGCCAGATCTCTGGCAACTCAGTGATCCGCAAAGCGACCGACCGCATCGCCGAGGCGGTCCGCGAAGGCCGGTCTGTCGCGAGCCAGCTCGAGCAGGAACCGGTGTTTCCTCCCATGGTCGTGCAGATGATCTCGGTCGGCGAGGACGCCGGCTCGATGGAGATCATGCTCGCCAAGATCGCCGACTCTTTCGACGACGAGGTCGAGGCGACCACATCCCAGATGACTTCGATCATCGAGCCCCTGCTCATCGCAGGTGTCGGCGCGCTGGTCGGGGCGATGATCGTCGCCCTCTATATGCCCATCTTCACCATCTTCGAGCAGATCTGAGGTGATGGGCCTCCGTTGTCACGCTGCTCCCAGATGAACGTCAATTCCCTCTCATCCCCAACCCCAACACCCCAACACAGATAGGCACATCCATGCAGAAGATGCTCCGCGTGCTCGGCGACCGCCGTGCCGCACTCCAGAACCAGGACGAGAAGCAGAAGGGCTTCACGCTCATCGAGCTGCTCGTCGTCGTCATCATCATCGGTATCCTCGCCGGCATCGCCATCCCCGTCTTCCTCAACCAGCGCACGAGCGCTTGGCAGGCCGAGGCGGAATCGGATGCTCGCAACGCAGCACTGGTTGTTGAAACTCTCGCTACGAGCAACGGTGGCAAGTACGAAGCCCACACTGAGGCCGAGCTTGAAACTGCAGGGTTCCAGCCTTCGCGGGAAGCCGCCGCGACCGCAACCTACGCAACTGTCGCAATTCAGGACGAGGGTGACAACTTCACGGTCACGATCGATCACCCGGATCTGGACGCTGACGTGGTCTACAACAGCAGCACCGGTGGTCTGAGCGAGCCGACCACTGCGCCGTAGTCCTTGGGAACGTGGCCGCGGGCTCAGCGCTCGCGGCCACGTCGGCCCCAATCGCGACGACCACTGACCGAACTCAGGGAGGCTACATGCGTGCGAAACACGGCTGCTCGCGGCTTGCGCTCGGCGGAGAACGCGGCATGACGCTCGTCGAGGTCATGGTCGCGATGTTCGTGTTCGCGATCATCTCGACGCTCGTGCTCTCCTCCCTCCTGCAGATCGTGTCGCTGACCCAGCACTCGCGATCGCAGCACGCCGCCGCCAACCTGGCGGCGGCCGAGATCGAACTCGCCCTCGACACCCCTGACCTCTTCGCGCTCCTGAACGAGACACGCGACGTCACCGTGAACGGCACGACCTTCCACGTGAATCGCGAGACCGCATGGGTGAGCGACGCCGGCGGCGTCGCCTCTTGCGGCGGCGGCGGCGGCAGCCTGCGCTTCAAGCGGGTGCACGTCACCGTGACGTGGGACGGCATGCGGGACAGTGCCGAGCCCGTCCGCTCCGACACCATCATCAATCCGGCAGAGCGGATCAACGATCCCTCGAAGGGCACCGTGCTCGTCTCCGTCATCGACTCGCTCGGCGAGGGCGTCTCCGGCGCCAGTGTGCGCCTGGCCGCCACCTCCGGCGGCGCGACCATCCCCGCAGTCACGACCGACGCCCAGGGCTGCGCCTACTTCCTCCAGGTCCCCACGGGAACCTACGACGTCAGCGTCTCCAAGACCGGCTACACCGGCATCCTCGTCGAGACCCCGCAGCAGCGCGACGTCAGCGTGCAGGCCGGATCCTCCACGACCATCGGGCTGCAGTACGACCTCGCCGCACGCTTCGATATCACCTTCGCCGCCGGCACGACCGTGCGCATGCCGAGCTCGATGCCGCTGTCGCTGCTGAGCACCTACGGCGTGCGCACGATCACGCTGCCGAGCGCGAACGCGCGGCAGACCATCGCGACGCACCCGCGCGTGAGCTATCGCGTCGCGGCCGGCCCCTTCCAGCAGGCCAGCGGTGCGGAATGCGCCGCGATCGACCCCACCTCGTGGCTCGAGGGCACCGTCGGGGGAGAGCAGCTCGGCCCCGGTGCGGCCCCCGAGCTGAGCGCCGAGCCCGGCGCGACCGCAGCATTGGACGTGCCGATGGGGCTCGTGCGAGTCCCCAACGGCATCACCAGCCTCCGTGCGCACTCGACGACGGGGCGCGCAGAGGACCCGACCTGCGACGCGACGATCCAGCTGAGCTACAGCAACGTGCAGCGAAACGACGTGATCGCCGTGCCCTTCGGCACCTGGCGCTTCACGACCGCAGGCGGTAGCAGCGTGTCCGTCGAACTCGTCAGCCGTGGCGCGACGGTGTCGTCGAACACGGTGACCCTGGATCCGCGCGAGGTGGCGCCGTGAGCGCGCAGCGCCTCGCGGCCGGGCGCGAGCGCGAGCGCGGCATGACCCTCATCGAGCTGCTCGTGGCGATCTCGCTGCTGGCTGTCGCGATGACGCTCCTGACCTCGATGGTGGTCTCCGCCTCGCGCACCTTCACCCAGCAGGAAACCCAGCAGGACAGCACCAACCGTGCCGCCATCGCGATGCGAAGCGTGACCCAGGTCATCCGCGGCGGAACCGAGCTCGAGCTGTCGAGCACCTGGCAGCCAGCGCCGGTGTTCTCGACAGCGCGCCCCGACTCGCTGACCATGAACACGTACGTCGGGGTGGACAGCACTGACGAAGGACCGACGCGTGTCACGCTCACGGTCGATGCCGCGAGGGGCGAGCTGGTGGAGACCCGCTTCGCCTCCAGCAGAGCAGGCGGCGTCTGGGTCTACAGCACCACCCCGAGCCGGACGCGCGTCCTTGCCTACGACGTCTCGTCGTCCGCGCCCTTCTCCTATCTGAGGGCAGACAGCACTGCGCTGCCGTCGCGCGCGCTCTCCGAGACCGAGCGGCGAGAGATCGCGGCGGTGCGCGTCACCCTCGCCGTGCAGTCCGTGCCCGGCAGCGACGCTTCGCCGGCCGAGCTCGTCTCGGTCGTCTCGCTCCCGAACCTCGACATCACCAGGACGGGGGCATGATGCCGCGCCAGATCACCGCTCTGCCGCTGTGGCGGGCGATGCGCACGCCGGTCGAGGATCGCGAGCGCGGCGTCGCGCTCATCATGGTCATCGGCATCGGCGCCGTCGTCACGGCGCTGATCGCCACCGCCGTCATCTTCACGGTCGGCGGCATGCGGCACGCACGCGACGACGTCGATTGGAACGGCGCGCTGGCCGCCGCATACGCGGGCGTCGAGGAGTACCAGAGCCGTCTCGCAGAGAACCCGGACTATGTGCGGTTCGGCAACGACGATGCGCCGTTCAGCGCAGGCAGCTCGCTGCTGGAGGACACCAGCAACCCGGCTCTCGGCTTCGGCAGCAGCTGGGCGACGGTGCCTGGCTCCGTCGACGGAGCGAGCTTCCGGTACGAGGTCGACACCTCGGCCTACTACAGCGAAGGCGTGCTCCGCGTGAGGTCCACGGGTCGAGTGGGGGAGGAGACCCGCTCGATCGTCGCAGACCTGCGGCAGGCGGGCTTCGTGCACTACCTCTACTTCACCGACCGCGAGATCCAGGATCCCGCGCTCAGCTCCTATGGCAGCGAGTGCTATCGCTACGCGTGGTCGAATCCGCCGCGACCGTCGAACTCCTCGCGGCCGAACGACCGCTGCGGCATCATCACGTTCGCATCGAGCGACGTGATCAATGGGCAGGTGCACTCGAACGACATCATCTACGCGTGCGGCACCACCTTCAAGGGCGCGGTGACGACCTCGTGGAACCCCTCCAGCGGCGTGCGCTACCGCTGCGTCGGCGCCGGCGGCACGCCGACCTTCGAGGTGCGCGACGCGCAGCGCGGCAACTCGCCCTCGTACCTGCCGGTGCTCGGCATGCCCGAGACCAACGGGCAGATCCGCGCAGCCGCGTTGGAGAGCGGATGCGTGTACACCGGTCCGACGAGCATCCGGCTGCTCAGCAACGGTGACATGACCGTCCGGTCGCCGCTGACGCGCGCGACCCGGCCCGGCCAGAGCATCCCGAATCCAGTCTCATGCGGGGCACCGAGCCAGCTCGCCTCCTCGGTCGGTGCGACCGTGCGCGTCCCCGACTCCGGGGCCGTGTACGTCCAGAACGTGCCGGGCACCGCGGGCGACCCGAACTACCGGGCGCGTCCGAGCGGGTGCGCGAGCGGTAACGGCCTCGGCTACCCGGTCAGCAACGAGCGGTCGCCGTCAACCGTGGCGAGCGTCGCGCCGTACGACTGCCACAGCGGCGACCTGTTCGTCCAGGGCGCACTGAACGGCCAGGTGACGCTCGCCGCGGAGAACTTCATCTACATCACGGGCAACACCACCTACGTCGATCCCGACGACGACATGCTCGGACTGATCGGGAACAACATGGTGTACGTCCGGAATCCGGCGATCGAGACCTGCACGGGCTCCGGTTGGTGGGAGACCTGCTCCACCCGTGTCGACTCGCCCAACATCACGATCGACGCGGCGATCCTGTCGCTGCGCAGCTTCGCGGTACAGAACACCGGCGTGACCGGCGATCGCGACGGCACGCTGACCGTGCGCGGCTCGATCGCGCAGGCATTCCGCGGCGTCGTCGCCTACCAGAGCGGCTACAACAAGGACTACGTCTACGACCCACGCCTCCGCTTCCGGTCGCCGCCCCACTTCCTCTCGCCCGTGACCTCGGCATACGGCGTCTCCACCTGGATCGAGACCGAGCCCGCGATCGACGCCGAGGGGAGCTGGCGGTGATCGCGGCGGCGACGGCGCTCACCGGCGGGTTCGGGCTGCTGATCGGATCGTTCCTCAACGTCGTCATCTTCCGGGTGCCGGCGGGGCGCTCGATCGTCAACCCGCCGAGCGCCTGCGGGGGCTGTGGCAACCGCATCCGCCCGTATGACAACGTGCCGGTGCTCAGCTGGCTGCTGCTGCGCGGCAAGTGCCGCGACTGCAGCACCTCGATCTCGGCGCGCTACCCCTTCGTCGAACTGCTCACCGGCGTCGCGTTCGTCGCCGTCGTACTGCGCTTCGCGCCCTGGGAGGCATTCGAGATCTCGACGCTCGCCGGCATCGGCGCGCTCGCCGAGACGCTCGCGTTCCTCGTGCTCGCCGGCATCGGCATCGCACTTGCCTGGATCGACCTCGACACGCAGCGGCTGCCCGACGCGATCGTGCTGCCCAGCTACCCCGTGCTCGCCGTGCTGCTGGGCACCGCAGGCCTCGCGACCGGCGAGTACGGCGACATGCTGCGCGCGGCCCTCGGCGCTGCGATCCTCTGGGGCGGCTACCTGCTGATGGCCTTCGCCTACCCGCGCGGCATGGGGTTGGGCGACGTCAAGCTCGCGGGCGTGATCGGCATGGCGCTCGGCTGGCTCGGCTGGCCGGAGCTCGCCGTCGGCGCCTTCGCCGCCTTCCTGCTCGGCGGCGCCTTCGCCATCATCCTCGTGCTCGCGCGCCGCGCGGGCCGGGGGAGCGGCATCCCCTTCGGACCCTGGATGCTCGCCGGCACCGCCGTCGCGATCTTCGCCGGCGACCCGATCTGGCACGGCTACCTGCGTCTCGTGGGACTGGAATAGGAGGCACCGATGGGCAACAGCATCGTCGGACTCGACATCGGCGCGAGCGGCATCCGCGCCGCCGAGGTCACGCGCACGCGCAAGGGCACCAAGCTGCTGCGCTACCACTCGCTGCCCCTGCCCGGCGGCGTGCTGCAGCGCGGCGAGGTGGTCGAGCCGCAGATCCTCACCTCGGCGCTCAAGGCGCTCTGGAAGCAGGGGCGCTTCTCGACCAACCGCGTCGTGCTCGGCATCGGCAACGACCGGGTGATCGCACGCGAGCTGACCGTGCCGAGCGCGCCGCTGCCGCTCATCCGCGAGTCGCTGCCGTTCCAGGTGCAGGATGTGCTGCCGGTGCCCGTCGCCGACGCCATCCTCGACTTCTACCCCGTCGCCGAAGCCGAGCACGGGCAGGTGCAGGGGCTGCTCGTAGCGGCCGTCAAGGAGGGCGTGCTTGCCACCATCGAGGCCGTGCACAAGGCCAAGCTCGAGGCCGTCACCGTCGACTTCATCCCCTTCGCGCTCAGCCGCGCGCTGCTGCCGCCGGTGCCCGCCGACGAGGCCATCGCGGTCGTCGACGTCGGCGCGCACACCACCACCGTCGTGATCGTGCACGCTGGCGTGCCGCAGTTCGTGCGCATCATCCCCACCGGCGGCGACGAGGTCACCCACACGCTGCACGCGCGGCTCGACATCGAGCGCGCCGTCGCCGAGGATGCCAAGCGCTCGCTCGGCCTGGGCGTGCACGAGATCGCCCCGCACGACCAGCCCGCGGTCGACACCATCCGCGAGGTCACGGGCGAGCTCGTCACGGGCGTGCGCAACACCGTCACCTACTTCGCCGCCTCGCGGCCCGAGCTGCCCGTGCGGCGCGCCGTGCTCACCGGCGACGGCGCGAGCCTCGGCGGCTTCCCCGGCGCGCTGGCCGAGGTGCTGCGGATGCCGGTCGACGCCGGCAACGCGTTCGCCCCGCTGGCGGTGCGCGAGCGCGACCGCGCCCGCACCGCGGCCGACGCGCACCGCGCGGTCGTCGCGGTGGGCCTGGCGATGAGGAGCGCAGCATGAAGGTCTTCGGCATCACCATCGGCTCGCCCGCGGAGGGCGGCCCGCCGCTCGTCGTCGGCGGGTACCCGGTCGTCGACCTGCTGCCGCAGGAGGTGCGGGTCGCACGGCGCAGCCGCGGCATCCGTCGGGGCGTCATCTCCGTCGCCGCGCTGCTCGTGGTCGTCGCGATCGGCGGCGGCGTCGCCGCCAAGTTCGCCGCCGTCGCCGCTGAGGTGCGGCTCGCCGGCGCGCAGGTGCGCACCGAGCAGCTGCTCGCCCAGCAGGCGGAGTACTTCGAGGTGACGAGCGTGCAGGCCGAGATCGACCAGCGCACCGCCGCCCGCTACGTGATCACCAGCACCGAGATCGACTGGCGCAGCATCATGACGCAGATCCGCTCGATGCTGCCCGCCGGCGCGACCGTGCTCAGCATGGACGCCGACGGCGCCTCGCCGATGGAGCTCTACGCCCAGGCGACGTCGCCGCTGCAGGGCGCCCGGGTCGCCACGGTGCGCTTCACGATCCAGAGCAGCTCGATGCTCTCCGTACCCGCCCTCGTCGACCAGCTCGCGACGCTGCCCGGCTTCGTCGACGCGCAGGTGCCCAGCACGACCGCGACCGAAGAGGCCGTCGAGACGTCGTTCGTCGTCCACCTCGACCAGGGCGCCTACGCGAACCGCTTCCCCGTCGAGACGCCCGCCGACGGCTCGGACCCCGCAAGCCCCGGCACCGAGACCAGCGACGACGAGCCCGCGGTCGAAGCGCTGGGCGACGAGGAAGAGGCCAACTGATGAACGCCATCGACCGCCTCTGGGCGCTGGGCGCCGCGATCGTCGCGATCGCCGTGCTGGCCGGCGCCTGGTTCGGCACCGTCTCGCCTGACCTGGACGCCGCCGCGAGCGCCGACAGCGAACGCTCGAACGTCGAGATGCAGAACAGCATCCACGAGACCCGGCTGGCGGGGCTCGAGGAGGCCGCGTCCCGCATGGGCGAGTTCGCCGCCGTGCGCGACGAGCTCGCGCAAGGCATCCCCGCCGAGGCCGAGTACTCGGCGTTCCTGCGCGAGCTGCAGCGGCTGGCGTCGCAGACCGGCGTGCAGCTGCAGGGCCTCACCACCGGCGAGGCGATGCTGTACGCCTCGCCCGTCGAGGCCGCCCCGGAAGCACCCGCTGCGGAGGATCCTGCAGCCGAAGGGGCCGCAGAAGACGGCGGCACCGACGAGACGGCGCAGGCGGATGCGGCGAGCACGTCGGAGACGCCGGCCGACACCGCGGGCGCACCCGGCGAGATCCCGGCGCCGGTGCCCTACGTCGACCCGCAGATCAACGCGGACAACCTCGCGGCGATCCCCGTGACGATCACCGCCGAGGGCGAGGAATCCAGCCTGCTCGACTTCCTGCGCCGCGTGCAGACGGGCGCCCGCCTCATCTCGCTCGGCACCGTCAGCGTCGTCGAGGCGACCGAGACCGAGCCGGCCAGGCTCGACACCAGCGGCTACCTCTACACGATGCACGGGCAGGAGGTCTCGCCGCAGCCGTGAGCCATCCCGCTGTGGGATGATCGACCCCGATGCGCACCGCTCATGCAGCCTTCTCCATGTCGCTCGTGGGCGACACCGACTTCGTGCTGCTCGCGCTGCCCGCCGAGGCATACGCATCCGCTGACCAGATCTCGATCGCGGTCGACGGGGCGCCGGTCGAGTGGCGCATCCTGCCCGCCGCGCACGACACCCGCCAGCTCGCCTTCACGGCGCCGGCCGGCACGCTCGACGTCGACATCCACTCCAGCCTCACGAGCCTGCAGCGGCCCATCGACGACCCCGACCCCGCGCGCTACCTCGACGACTCCCGCTATATAGAGGCATCGGCGCTGCGCGGCTTCGTCGACGAGCGCTTCGGCCGCGCGAGCGGCTTCGAGCAGCTGGGCGCGATGCGCGACTGGATCGCGCGCCGCTTCACCTACTCGCCGGCGATGTCGGCGATCGACGACACCGCGGTGACGACGCTGGAGAAGGGCGGCGGCATGTGCCGCGACTACGCCCACGTGATGATCGCGCTCGCCCGCGCCGCCGGCATCGCGGCCCGCTACGTCGGCGTCTACGCGCCCGGCCTCACCCCGCCCGACTTCCACGCCGTCGCCGAGGTCTTCGTCGACGGCGACTGGTGGGTGGTCGACCCGACCGGGCTCGCGCCGCGCGGCAGCCTCATCCGCATCGCGACCGGGGCGGATGCGCTCGAGACCGCGTGGGCGACCACGAGCGGCAACCCGGTGCGGCTCACGCGGCTGCAGGTGGAGGCCACCGACGACTCGCTCATCGACGGCGCCGTGGACGACCCGGGGATGCGGTACCGGATGCTCTGAGGCGGGTCGGTCTCGTGACGCGTGCGCCTGCGGCGCGCGCTCCTCGACCTGCGGATGACGTGTGCGCCCGCGGCGCGCGCTCCTCGACCTGCGGGTGACGCGTGCGCCTGCGGCGCGCGCTCCTCGACCTGCGGGTGACGCGTGCGCCTGCGGCACGTGCTCCTCGACCTGCGGGGCCGCTGGCTAGCCCAGGTTGGCGATGACCTCGTCGATGTACGGCCGCGCGTCCTGCGCGCTCGCGAAGTAGATCGAGGCCGCCGCCACGACCGTGCCGCCGGAGGGCACCGTGGAGACGCCCTCGTCGCCGACCGTCTCGAAGCCCGCGCCGCTGAACCCGCCGGCGTCCTGCAGCACCGCGATCACCAGCCGGTCAGACCCGGTCACGTGCTGGTACGCGCACACCGTGCCCCCCGCATCCGCGATCTCGCCGATCGCACCGGGCAGCTCGCCCTGGTCGCTCGTGGGCGCGAAGTTGGGGTTGAAGTCGTAGAGCTGGTCGGCCGTGAACACTTCGGTGCAGGGCAGCTCGCCCGCGACGGGCGGCGTGGTCGGCTCGGGGGAGCCGCTCTGCTCGGGCGCATCGGTCTCGGTCGGCTCGCCGCTGCCCGGCGTCTCGGACTCGCTCGGCTCGGGCGTCACCGTGGGGCTCGACGAGGGCTCGGGCGACTCGGTCGGCGCGAGCACGCCGGGCTCGCAGCCGGTCAGCGCCAGCGCCGTCACCGCTGCCACGATCGTGACGGGCAGAAGACGACGACGGATGCGCAGGCTGGGGCTCGACATAGGAGTCAGATTACGGTGCACGGGCGGCGAAGCGCGGTCGCCGCGCGGACTACCATCGAGGGATGCAGCCTTCTGACCTCTCTGCCGCCGTGCTCACCGCCGTCCGTGCCGCGGTGGGGCGACGCAGCGACGAGGTCGAGGTCGGCGAGGGCGACATCGTGCTCGAGCGGCCCCGCAACCGCGAGCACGGCGACTGGGCCACGAACGCCGCCATGCGCTTCGCCAAGAAGGCGGGAGCGAACCCGCGCGAGCTGGCCGAGGAGGTCGCAGCCTCCCTCGCCGCGGTCGACGGCATCGAGCGCGCCGACGTCGCCGGGCCCGGCTTCATCAACCTCACGATCGCCGCCGGCGCCGCGGGCGAGCTCGCGCGCACCATCGTCGAGGCGGGCGACGCGTACGGCTCGGGCGCGACCCTCGCGGGCGTGAAGATCAACCTCGAGTTCGTCTCCGCCAACCCCACCGGGCCCATCCACATGGGCGGCACCCGCTGGGCCGCGGTGGGCGACAGCCTCGGCCGCGTGCTCGAGCGGCAGGGCGCCGAGGTGACCCGCGAGTACTACTTCAACGACCACGGCGGCCAGATCGACCGTTTCGCGCGCAGCCTCGTGGCGGCGTTCCGCGGCGACCCCACTCCCGAGGACGGCTACGGCGGCGCCTACATCGCCGAGATCGCCCGCCAGGTCGACGACGCCTACGACGGCGACCTGCTCGACCTCGACGACGCCGCCCTGCAGGAGACCTTCCGCGAGCGCGGCGTGGCCCTGATGTTCGAGGAGATCAAGCAGGATCTGCACGACTTCGGCGTCGACTTCGACGTCTACTTCCACGAGCACCAGGTGCAGTCCGACGGCTCGGTCGAGCGCGCCATCGAGACCCTGCGCGAGCGCGGCCACGTCTTCGAGGAGGACGGCGCGCTGTGGCTGCGCACCACCTCGTTCGGCGACGACAAGGATCGCGTGGTCGTGCGCTCGAACGGCGCACCCGCCTACTTCTCGGGCGACCTCGGCTACTACCAGAACAAGCGCGAGCGCGGCTTCGAGCAGAACATCATCATGCTCGGCGCCGACCACCACGGCTACGTCGGCCGCATGATGGCGATGTGCGCCGCCTTCGGCGACCAGCCGCACCACAACCTCGAGATCCTCATCGGCCAGATGGTCAACCTGATGCGCGACGGCGCCCCCGTGCGCATGTCGAAGCGCGCCGGCACCATCGTGACGATGGAGGACCTGGTGGATGCGGTCGGTGTCGACGCCGCCCGCTACGCCCTGGTGCGCTCGAGCGCCGACACGCCCCTCGACATCGACCTCGAGCTGCTCACGCAGCGCACGAACGACAACCCCGTCTACTACGTGCAGTACGCGCACGCCCGCATGTCGGCCGTCGGCCGCAACGCGGCGCAGGCGGGCGTCGACCGCTCGGAGTTCGACCCCTCGCTGCTCTCGCACGCGAGCGAGTCGGCGCTGCTCGGTGCCCTGGCGGACTTCCCGCGCGTGCTGGCGCAGGCGGCGGAGCTGCGCGAGCCGCACCGCGTCGCCCGCTTCGCCGAGGAGCTCGCGGGCCTCTACCACCGCTGGTACGACGCCTGCCGCGTCACGCCCGTCGGCGACGAGCCGATCACGACCGTGCACCGCACGCGCCTGTGGCTGAACGACGCCACCGGCCAGGTGCTGCGCACGGCGCTGTCGACCGTGGGCGTCTCGGCACCGGAGCGCATGTAGCGCGCTCTCGCCGGCTGAGCCGATCCGCGCGGTGGAGCTTGGAGCGGAGGCCCTTTCGGGCGTCCGCCGCGACCCCGGCGCCGGGGCTCGTCTCGAGCCCCGGTCCCGCAGCCCGCAGATCGTGCCGAAGCCCCGCAGCGAACCGAGGAGCGATTCGCGATCCGTCACCGGTTGAGGACGAATCGTCCTCGTTCAGCAACACGTCCTCATCTCGTGACGGCGCGGGCCTCGTCATGATCGTGGTGACGAAGCTGCTGTCGCGGAAGTTCCGTAGAGAGACGCCAAGCGGCGCTACGGTCGCGCGCGCTTCGTCGCCGCGCGGTACGCCGACACGCTCGGCTCGCCGGGGATCCAGAAGCGCCAGGGGTAGACGGATGCGTCGCCGCCGGGGCCGCTGACACCGACGCGGGGGCCGGTGGTGAAAGTGGGCTGCTGGGCGGCGGGTTCGAAGGACCAGGTGGGTGTCATCTCGATGCGGGCTTGCTGCCCTACGGCTCCTGAGCCGGTCGAAGGGCGACCAGCGTACGGAGCGGTTGGTCTCGTGACGGGTGCGCCTTCGGCGCGCCCTCCTCGACCAGCGAGTGGCGCGCGTTCTCCTAGACCGGCGGCGAGGGGGTCGGTCAGCTGCGCGCCGTCGTCGGCGAGGGTGGCGCCGAGCGCCTGCGCCACGTTGCCGGGGCCGCGCGCGAGCTCGCCCGCGATCGGCGTGCGGCGGCGCACATGCCGGCGCTCGGCGGCCAGCTCGCGACCCTCGACCACCTCGCCGGCCCGCACGAGCACGCCCCAGCCCGAGCCCTCCGGCCCCGCGACGATGTTCACCGCGTGGTGCATGCCGTACGTGAAGTAGCAGTAGACGCGGCCGCCGGGACCGAACATCGTCGCGTTCCTGGCCGTCTTGCCCCGGAACGTGTGCGCGCCCGGGTCGTCGCCGCCGCGGTAGGCCTCGACCTCGGTGAGGCGCAGCGCGACGGCGCCCGCCGCATCCGCCCGTCTGAGCACGCCGCCGAGCAGCAGCGGCGCCAGCTCGAGCGGATCGCGCTCGAACCAGGTTGCCTCCGGAGTCGCCACGCACGCACGGTATCTGACTGTTCCGTAGGATGGTCGGCAGCGCCACAAGCGCCGACGCCGCCTGCTGCCGGAGCGATCCGCAGCGGCCACACCACCACCCGGACGGAGCCCCCGTGCCGCACCCGCTCGCCCCCCAGCTGCCCGACGCGCGCGACGCGAACGCGCTCGTCGACGGCGTCTGGCCCGCGAGCGCCGAGCGCGTCGACGGGGCGCTCAACATGGGCGGTGTGCCCGTCACCGACATCGCCGCGCAGCACGGCACGCCCTTCCTGCTCGTCGACGAGACGGTCGCGCGCGACCGGGCCCGGCGCATCCGCGAAGCCTTCGAGGCCGCGTTCGGCAGCACGGGCGTCGACGTCTACTACGCGGGCAAGGCGCTGCTCACCGCCGACGTCGCGCGCTGGATGCGCGCCGAGGGCCTGCGCATCGACGTGTGTACCGGGGGAGAGCTCGCCACCGCGCTGCGCGCCGGCGTCGAGCCGGCCGCGATCGGCTTCCACGGCAACAACAAGTCCGAGCTCGAGATCGAGGCGGGCGTGACCGCCGGCATCGGCACCTTCATCATCGACTCGCCGCTCGAGGCCGAGCGCATCTCGGCCGCCGCCAGCCGCGCCGGCCGCGTGCAGCGCGTGCGGCTGCGCATCTCGGTGGGCGTCCACGCCTCCACCCACGAGTTCCTCGCGACCAGTCACGAGGACCAGAAGTTCGGCATCCCGCTCGCCGAGGCGGCCGCGGTCGCCCGGCGCATCCGCGAGCTGCCCGGCCTCGAGCTCGTGGGCCTCCACACCCACATCGGCTCGCAGATCTTCGACGCCACGGGCTTCGCCGAGTCGGCGCGCCGCATGCTCGCGCTGCACGCCGAGCTCGGCGGCACCGAGCCGCTGCCGGAGCTCAACCTCGGCGGCGGCTTCGGCATCGCCTACACGGCCGCCGACAGCCCCGAGCCGATCGAGACGATCGCATCGAGGCTCGCGGATGCGGTGCGCGGCGCCGCAGACGAGCTCGGCATCGCGGTGCCCAGGATCGCCATCGAGCCCGGCCGCTGGATCGTCGGGCCCGCCGGCATCACCGTCTACACGGTCGGCACCGTCAAGCCCGTGCGGCTCGGCGCCGGCACCCGCACCTACGTCTCGGTCGACGGCGGCATGGGCGACAACGCCCGGCCCGCGCTCTACGGCGCGCAGTACTCCGCGCGCATCGCGAGCCGCGCATCCGACGCCGCGCCCATGCTCGCGCGCGTCGCCGGCCGCCATTGCGAGTCGGGCGACATCGTCGTGGACGCCGAGTGGCTGCCCGCCGACGTCGCCCCCGGCGACCTGCTCGCCGTCGCCGCCACGGGCGCCTACTGCCACTCGCTCGCCTCCAACTACAACGCCGCACCGCGGCCGCCGGTGCTCGCCGTGCGCGGCGGCGAGGTGCGCACGCTCGTGCGCCGCGAGTCGATCGACGACCTGCTCGCCCGCGACGCTGGGCTCGACACTGGCCTCGACCCCGGCCTCGACCCCGGCCTCGACGCCGCCGCCGACGCCCCGCACGCCGACCCCGACACCGACGGAGCCGCACCCGCATGAACTCCTACCGTTCCCTCCGCATCGCCCTGCTGGGCGCCGGCAGCGTCGGCTCGCAGGTCGCGCGCCTGCTGCTCGAGCAGGGCGACGAGTTCGCCGCCCGCGTCGGCGCACCGCTCGAGCTCGTCGGCATCGGCGTGCGCGACATCGACGCGAAGCGCGACGCCCCGCTGCCGCGCGAGCTGCTCACCACCGACCTCGCAGGCCTGGTCGCCGGAGCCGACATCGTCGTCGAGCTGCTCGGCGGCATCGAGCCCGCCCGCAGCCTGCTGCTCGACGCGCTCGCGGCCGGCGCCGACGTCGTCACCGCCAACAAGGCGCTCGTCGCCGCGCACGGGCCCGAGCTGTTCGACGCGGCAGAGATCGTCGGCGCGCAGGTCGCCTACGAGGCGGCCGTCGGCGGCGCGATCCCCATCATCCGCCCGCTCGAGCACTCGCTCGCCGGCGACCGCGTCACGCGCGTGATGGGCATCGTCAACGGCACCACCAACTTCATCCTCGACCGCATGCACACCGAGGGATCGAGCCTCGCCGACGCGCTCGCCACCGCGACCGAGCTCGGCTACGCCGAGGCCGACCCGACGGCCGACATCGAGGGCTACGACGCCGCGAGCAAGGCCACCATCCTCGCCTCGCTCGCCTTCCACACCGAGGTGCCCGCCACCGAGGTGCACCGCGAGGGCATCACCGGGGTGACGGATGCGATGGTCGCCCAGGCCGAGCGCTCCGGCCGGGTGCTCAAGCTCGTGGCCATCTGCGAGCGGCTGCCTGGCGACGCCGGCGACCGCGTCTCGGCACGCGTGCATCCCGTCTCGCTGCCCGCGACGCATCCGCTCGCCGCCGTGCACGAGGCGATGAACGCCATCTTCGTGACCGCCGAGGCCGCGGGCGACCTGATGTTCTACGGCGCGGGCGCCGGCGGGCCCGAGACGGCCTCTGCCGTGCTCGGCGACCTCGTCTCGATCGCGCGCCGGCACGTGGCTGGCGGGCCCGGCACGGCAGGCTCGACGCACGCCAACCTGCCGCTCGCGCCCTTCGGCGACGTCGTCGCCAGGCACGAGCTGGCTATGTCGGTCACCGACCGGCCCGGCGTGCTCGCCGCCGTCGCGGGGCTCTTCTCGGAGCAGGGCGTCTCGGTGGAGTCGGTGCGGCAGGATCCGGGCGACGGCTCCGCCGCGCTCGTGCTCGGCACCCACGCCGCCTCGGAGGCCCGCATCGCAGCCGTGCTCGAGGCGCTCGAGGCGCATGACGACGTGGAGCGGATCGACAGCGTGATCCGTCTCATCGACTAGGAGGACTGACATGGCGAAGCAGGGTTCACGAAACCTCTGGCAGGGCGTGCTGTGCGAGTGGGCCGACGTGCTCGACGTGACGGATGCGTCGACGGTCGTGACGCTCGGCGAGGGCGGCACCCCGCTCATCGAGTCG
Organism: Agrococcus baldri; assembly: GCA_007988785.1. Lineage (GTDB taxonomy): Bacteria > Actinomycetota > Actinomycetes > Actinomycetales > Microbacteriaceae > Agrococcus > Agrococcus baldri_A. Next base: position 27,899 of record BJUU01000017.1, on the reverse strand, counting down.
CGCGTGCTCTCGCAGGTGACGGATGCGCGGGTGCTCGTGAAGTTCGAGGGCCTGAACCCGACGGGGTCGTTCAAGGATCGCGGCATGACCGTCGCCGTCTCGCGCGCCGTCGAGCGGGGCGCGAAGGCGATCGCCTGCGCCTCGACCGGCAACACCTCCGCCTCGGCCGCCGCGTACGCCGCGGCCGCCGGCATCCAGGCGATCGTGCTCGTGCCCGAGGGCAGGATCTCGATGGGCAAGCTCGCCCAGTCGGTCGTGCACGGCGCCCGCATCGTGCAGGTGCGCGGCAACTTCGACGACTGCCTCGAGATCTCGAAGGAGCTCGCCGAGCAGTACCCGGTGCACCTGGTGAACTCGGTGAACGACGACCGCATCGAGGGGCAGAAGACGGCCGCGCTCGAGATCGTCGACGTGCTCGGCGACGCGCCCGACATCCACTGCATCCCGGTCGGCAACGCCGGCAACATCACGAGCTACTGGCGCGGCTATTCGCTCGCCGAGACCACGGGCGCCGCGACGAAGCGCCCGCGCATGCTGGGCTTCCAGGCCGCCGGCGCCGCGCCCATCGTGCGCGGCGAGCGCGTGCTCGAGCCCGACACGGTCGCCACCGCCATCCGGATCGGCAACCCGGCATCGTGGCAGCAGGCGCTCGACGCCCGCGACGAGTCGGGCGGCCACATCGGCGCGATCGACGACCGCGAGATCCTCAAGGCGCAGAAGCTGCTCGCCTCCTCCACCGGCGTCTTCGTCGAGCCGGCCTCGGCGATCTCGGTCGCCGGCCTGCTCGAGCGGCACGCGGCGGGCGAGATCCCCGCGGGCTCGACGATCGCGCTGACGGTCACCGGCCACGGCCTGAAGGACGCGCAGTGGGGGCTGAAGCTCGAGGACGGCTCGGACGCCGTGCCCGAGTCGGCCGACGCCGACACGGCGCAGGTCGCCCAGCTGCTGGGCCTCGCGTGACCGGCCCCGCTGCCGCGACGGTGCCGCTCGGGCGCCGCGTGCGCGTGCGCGTGCCCGCGACGAGCGCGAACCTCGGCCCCGGCTTCGACACGCTCGGGCTCGCGCTCAACGTGCACGACGAGCTCGAGGTCGAGGCCGTCGCCTCCGGCGTGCGCGTCGACGTCACGGGCGTGGGGGAGCCCGGCAGCGAGCTCGCCGTGCCCGCCGACGAGCGCAACCTGGTGGCGCGCTCGCTGCTGCACGTGTTCGACCGCGTCGGCATCGTGCCGCCGGGCGTCGTCATCAGCGCGAGCAACAGCATCCCGCACGGCCGCGGCATGGGCTCCTCCGGCGCCGCGATCGTCGCCGGCGTGCTGGCCGCCAAGGGGCTGCTCGAGGGCGTCGTCGACGTCAGCGACGACGACGTGCTGCGCTACGCGACCGAGCTCGAGGGGCACCCCGACAACGTGGCGCCGGCGATCTTCGGCGGCCTCACGATCGCCTGGGTCGACGAGACCGGGCCGCGACAGAAGCAGCTCGCCGTGCACCGCGGGGTCTCGGTGCTCGTGGCCGTGCCGGAGGCGACCATGTCGACGAAGCTCGCGCGCAGCCTGCAGCCGGAGGCCGTGCCGCACGCCGACGCGGTCTTCAACGTCTCGCGCTCGGCGCTGCTCGTCGCCTCGCTGACGCAGAGCCCCGAGCTGCTGCTCGACGCCACCGAGGATCGCCTGCACCAGTCGTACCGGGCGAGCGCCATGCCGCAGACGAGCGAGCTCGTGGGGCAGCTGCGCGCCGCCGGCCACGCCGCCGTGGTCTCCGGCGCGGGCCCCTCGGTGCTGGTGCTCGCGGCCGACCCCGCGGCCCGGCTCGAGGCGGCCGCGATCGTCGAGGCACGGCCAGAGGGATGGACTGCGCGCCTGCTCGCCGTCGACATCCGCGGTGGTACAGTGGAGGCCATCCCCAGCACGGCCGCGGCCTAGCCCGGCCCGGGGTGTTCCAGACTCCACTCTCTGCATTTCTGATGCGCTCGATCGCCAAAGCGAACGTCAGCGCAGCGGGAGACAAGGTCCCATGCCCGCGACATCGCGCGCGGGCCGACATCGAAGGAGCCCTCGCGCCATGACCAGCGAGACGATCAACGACACTCCGGCAGCAGAGCCTGCCGACACCGCAGCCGAGGCGGCCGCCACGAGCGAGCAGTCCGGCTCGCCCGCCGACGCGCAGCCCGCCGAGGCGCCCGCCGCGCCGAAGCGCCGCTCGCGCCGCGCATCCACCTCCTCGGTGGCCGAGCAGGCAGAGGCGCCCGCCTCGGCGGCAGCCGCCGACGCCGCGCCGGCCGACGCCGAGGCGCCCGCCGAGAAGCCGGCCGCCAAGCGCCCCGCGCGCCGCACCGCCGCGCAGAAGCGCGCCGACGAGGCCGCTGCCGCCGAGGCCGCAGCGAGCGAGGGCGACGCGAGCGCCGAGCCACCGGCCGAGCAGCCCGCCGAGGCCGCCGACGGCGACGCCGCCGAGGCCGCACCCGCCAAGCGCACCGCGCGCCGCACGAGCACCCGCCGCACCGCCGCGCAGAAGCGCGCCGACGAGGCCGCCGCCGAGTCCACGGGCGACGACGCCCAGACCGAGCAGGAGCAGGCGCCGTCCGGCGACGACGCGGAGCAGGACAAGCGCGAGCAGGACAAGCGCGAGCAGGGCAAGCGCGAGCAGGGCAAGCGCGAGCAGCGCACGTCCGAGCAGGGCGAGGCCGACCGGGAGCAGCCCGAGCAGGGCCGCGCCGAGCAGCCGTCGCAGGACGACGAGTCGGGCGACGACCAGCAGTCGCAGAGCAGCTCGCGCCGCCGCCGCAGCCGCGGCAAGGGCGGCCAGAACGGCGAGCAGCAGGGCAACCAGCAGGGCGGCGGCCAGCGCGGCCAGCAGGGCCAGCAGCAGGACGACGACGGCGACGATGAGGGCGGCTCGCGCCGCGGCCGCGGACGCGGCCGGGGCCAGAACGGCACGCAGGGCAACCAGCAGCAGGCCGAGCAGGACGGCGCCTCGCGCCGCGGCCGCGGCCGCGACCGCACCCGCACCCGCGGGCAGGACGGCGAGCCCGAGATCCACGAGGACGACGTGCTGCTCCCGGTCGCCGGCATCCTCGACGTGCTCGACAACTACGCCTTCGTGCGCACCTCCGGCTACCTGCCGGGCAGCAACGACGTCTACGTCTCGCTCGCGCAGGTGAAGAAGCACGGCCTGCGCAAGGGCGACGCGGTCGTCGGCGCCATCAAGCAGCCGCGCGAGGGCGAGCAGCAGTCGAACCGCCAGAAGTACAACGCGCTCGTGCGCGTCGACTCGATCAACGGCCAGTCGACCGAGGATTCGCTCACCCGCGTCGAGTTCTCGAAGCTCACGCCGCTCTACCCGCAGGAGCGCCTGCGGCTGGAGACCACCTCCAACAAGCTCTCGACGCGCGTCATCGACCTGGTCGCGCCGATCGGCAAGGGCCAGCGCGGCCTGATCGTCTCGCCGCCGAAGGCCGGCAAGACGCTCGTGATGCAGGCCATCGCCAACGCGATCGCCGAGAACAACCCCGAGGTGCACCTGATGATCGTGCTCGTCGACGAGCGCCCCGAGGAGGTCACCGACTTCCAGCGCACCGTCAAGGGCGAGGTCATCGCGTCGACCTTCGACCGGCCCGCCGAGGATCACACGATCGTCGCCGAGCTCGCGATCGAGCGCGCCAAGCGCCTGGTCGAGCTGGGCCACGACGTGGTCGTGCTGCTCGACGGCATCACGCGCCTCGGCCGCGCCTACAACCTCTCCGCCCCGCCCTCGGGCCGCATCCTCTCGGGCGGCGTCGACTCGAGCGCGCTCTACCCGCCGAAGAAGTTCTTCGGCGCCGCGCGCAACATCGAGCACGGCGGCTCGCTCACCATCCTCGCCACCGCGCTCGTCGAGACGGGCTCGAAGATGGACGAGGTGATCTTCGAGGAGTTCAAGGGCACCGGCAACATGGAGCTGCGCCTCTCGCGCCACATGGCCGACAAGCGCATCTTCCCCGCGGTCGACGTCAACGCATCCGGCACCCGCCGTGAAGAGATGCTGATGGGCGTCGAGGAGACCAAGGTGATGTGGAAGCTGCGCCGGGCGCTCGCCGGCCTCGAGACGCAGCAGGCGCTCGAGCTCGTGCTCAAGCAGCTCAAGGAGACGCAGTCGAACGTCGAGTTCCTCATGAAGGTCTCGAAGTCGGTGCCCGGCCAGCACGACAAGGACTGACATGTTCGAGTCGGTCGCCGGGCTGCTCGCCGAGCACGCCGACCTCGAGCAGCAGCTCGCCGACCCGGCGCTGCACGCCGATGCCGTGCGTGCGCGCCGGGTGAACCGACGCTACGCCGAGCTCAACCAGATCAAGGCCTCGCACGAGCGCTGGCAGGCCGCCGGCGAAGACCTCGAGGCCGCGCGCGAGCTCGCCCGCGAGGACGACGCCTTCGCCGAGGAGGTGCCGGCGCTCGAGCAGGCCGCCCACGAGGCCGAGGAGAAGCTGCGCAGGCTGCTCATCCCGCGCGACCCCGATGACGGGCGCGACGTGATCATGGAGGTCAAGGGCGGCGAGGGCGGCGAGGAGTCGGCGCTGTTCGCGGCCGACCTCGTGCGCATGTACTCGCACTACGCGGCGGCGCGCGGCTGGAAGGTCGAGATGCTCGAGTCGACGCCCAGCGACATGGGCGGCTACAAGGATGTGCAGATCGCCATCAAAGGCTCCTCGAACGACTCCGCGGAGGGCGTGTGGGCCTCGCTGAAGTACGAGGGCGGCGTGCACCGCGTGCAGCGCGTGCCGGCGACCGAGTCGCAGGGCCGCATCCACACCTCGACGACCGGCGTGCTGGTCTTCCCGGAGGTGGATGCGCCGGACGAGATCCAGATCGACCAGAACGACCTGAAGATCGACGTCTACCGCTCCTCCGGCCCCGGCGGCCAGAGCGTCAACACCACCGACTCGGCGGTGCGCATCACGCACGTGCCGACCGGCATCACGGTCTCGATGCAGAACGAGAAGAGCCAGCTGCAGAACCGCGAGGCCGGCATGCGCGTGCTGCGCGCCCGGCTGCTCGCGCGCCAGCAGGAGGAGCTCGAGGCGGCGGCATCGGATGCGCGCAAGTCGCAGATCCGCGGCATGGACCGCTCCGAGCGCATCCGCACCTACAACTTCCCCGAGAACCGCATCGCCGACCACCGCACGGGCTTCAAGGCCTACAACCTCGACACCGTCATGGACGGCGCGCTGCAGGCGGTGATCGACTCCTGCATCACGGCCGACGAGGAGGCGCGCCTTGCCGCCCTCGCGGGCGACGAGGGCTGATCGCACCATGACGGACGGGCCGCACGCATGAGTGCTGGCCGGATGCGTCCTGGGCGCGGGCCGTCAGGGTCCGGCCGGATGGGCGGGGCCTTCTGGCGCTTCTGGAGCGTCGAGCTCGCCACCGAGACCGGCATCGGGCTCGCCGTCATCGCGCTGCAGACGATGGTCGTGCTCGACCTCGGCGGCGGCGCGACCGAGGTGGGCTGGCTCTCCTCGGCGCGCTGGCTGCCCTACATGGTGCTCGGCCTGCTGGTCGGCGCGATCGTCGAGGGACTGCGGCGCCGCACGGTGATGATCGTCAGCGATCTCGTGCGGGCGCTCGTGCTCGGCGGGCTCGCGGTCGTCTGGCTCGCCGGCGGGGGAGCGCTGTGGGTGCTGCTGCTCGCGGTCGTGCTGCTCGGCACCGCGAGCCTCGTGAACGACGCCGCCTCGCAGGCCTTCGTGCCGCGCCTGGTGGGCCGCGAGCGGCTGCTGCCGGCGCACCAGCGGCTCGACGCCGGCTCGAACGCCGCGCAGTCGGCGGGCCCCGCGGTCTCCGGCGCCGTGATCGCGTGGCTCGGGGCGCCGATCTCGCTGCTGCTGGCCGCCGGCGCGCATCTCGTCTCCTCGATCGTGCTGTGGACGCTGCCGCGGGACGAGGCGAGCCGCAAGCGCTCGCACGGTCTGGGGCGCTCGATCCTGCACGGCCTGCGCTTCGTGCACCGGCATCCGCGCCTCGGCCCCTTCGCGCGCTGGACGCACGTGTGGTTCCTCTGCAACGGCGCCGCGATGACGCTGCTCGTGCCGCTCGTGCTGATCGAGCTCGACGCCGGGCCCGCCGGGCTGGGCCTGGCGCTCGGCGTGCTGGGCGCCACCACGCTCGCGGGCACCGCGCTCGCCGGTCTCGTCGCGGACCGGCTGGGCAACGCCCGCACGATCATCCTCGAGCGGGCGGTGATGCCCTTCGCCTGGGGCGCCGTCGCGCTCGCGGGCCTGCTGCCGCTGCCGGCGCTCGGCGGCCTCGCGCTCGCGCTCGCCGGCCTCGCCGTGCTCGGCGTCGTCATGGGCCTGTCGAACCCGAACGAGATGACGCTGCGGCAGCGCGCCACCCCCGACCGCATGCAGGCGCGCATGAACGCCACCATGCGCACCGTCAACCGCGCGATGATCGTGGTCGCCGCACCGCTCGCGGGGCTGCTGGGCGACGCGATCGGCTTCGGCGTGGCCCTCGCCGTCGTGTGCGCGGGCTTCGCGGTCGCGGCCGTCGGCATCGCCGCCTCGCCGCTCGCCCGCGGCCGCACGGCTCGGTAGGCTCGGCGCATGCGCACCGCCGCCGTCAACCCGCTGCTGCCTGCCGGCTACGACCTCATGTGGACGGCCATGCTCGCGGGCATCGCCGCGCTCGCCGTCATCGCCGTCTTCCAGGTGCTGCGCGCGAAGCTCACGGGTCTCGAGACCGTGCTGTGGATGCTGCTGATCGTCGTGGTGCCGATCCTCGGCCCGCTCGTCTGGTTCGTCTCGGCACGTCGCGTGCGCGCGGCCTCCTCGCTCTCCTCCGGACGCGACGCGGGCGTAGGCTCGCGCCATGGCCGAGGTGACGCTCCTGTGCGGGCCCGCGGGCGCGGGCAAGACCACCTTCGCGCGCGAGCTCGAGGCCGCGGGCGCGCTCGTGCTCAGCTACGACCGCGAGTCCTGGGCGCGCGGCGTGCGCGACGGCCTGCCGTCCGAGGCGCTCATGCACGAGATCGACGACGACTTCCACCGGCGGATCGCCGAGGCCGTCGCGGCCGACCGCCACGTCGTGCTCGACGCCTCGCTCTCGACCCGCGCGGTGCGGGATCGGTGGCGGATGCGCTGCGGCGCCATGGGCGTGCCCGTCACGCTGGTCGTGGTGCGCGCGCCGCTCGAGACGCTCGCGCGGCGGGTCGCCGGGCGCGAGCCGGGCCCCGACGCGGTGGTGGTCGACCCGCAGCTGCTGCGCGAGTACGTCGAGGGCTTCGAGTGGCCGGGCGAGCACGAGGCGCACCGCCTGATCGAGACCGGCTGATCGAGACCGGCTACCGGCTGCCCGGGACCGGCTGGTCGGGGCCGGCCTTCCGCATCGGTGCGAGGATGGGCGCATGGACGGCGGCTCGGGAATCGTGATCGGCGCGATCGTGGTCGCGCTCGGCGCCGCGGCGATCATCGCGATCGTGCACCTGGCGGGGGTCGGCCGGATCGGCCGCAGCCGCTGGCTCGGGCTGCGCCTGGCGCCCACGCTCGCCTCCGACGAGACCTGGAGTGCCGCGCATCGCGCCGCGACGCCGATCGTCTGGCTCACGGGTTCGATCGCGGTGATCGCGGCGCTCGCCGCGCTGGCCTTCGCCGGCTCCGGCGCCGTCCGCGAGGGCACGGTGCTCGTGGTGCTCGCGCTCGTCGTGCTCGTGATCGGGCTCGTGCTGGCCGGCTGGCGGGCGGTCGCGACCGTCCGCTGAGGGCCGTCAGGTCAGCGTCAGGCCTGCAGCGTCCAGGGGAAGGCGCGCGCTTTCTCGCTCAGCGCCCCGCCGAGCACGCGGGCGCGGTCGGGCTCGTCGAGCGACCCCGTGATCTCCTGGCCCAGGCGCACGAGCTGCGCGAACGCATCCGTCCCCGCCCAGGACGGGCGCAGGGTGAAGGCGAGATCCTCGGTCGAGGTGTTGCCGGAGGCGCCGGGCGCGAAGGGGCAGCCGCCCAGGCCGCCGAGCGCGCCGTCGACGACGCCCGCGCCTGCCTCGACCGCGGCGAGCGCGTTCGCGACGCCCGCGCCCCAGGTGTCGTGGCCGTGGAAGACCAGCCCGGCCTCGGGGCGCCGCTCCGCCGCGAGCGCGACCCGCTCCCGCACGCTCGCGGGATGCGCCTGGCCGAGCGTGTCGCAGATCACGACGTCGCTCGCGCCGCTCGTGCGCTCGTCGTCGAGGATCATGCGCAGCCGCTCGATCGGCACCTCGCCCTCGAAGGGGCAGGTGAACGAGGTGGCGATGCACAGCTGCAGCAGGCCGTCGACGGCGCCCGCGGCCTCGAGCGCCGCGGGCATGGCCGCGATCGAGGTCTCGGTGTCGCGGCCGATGTTGGCCCGGTTGTGGCTGTCGCTCGCCGAGAAGCAGTACTGGAAGCGGGTCACGCCCGCGGCGGCCGCGCGCTCGACGTGGCGCGGCGTCGCGACCCACACCCAGCAGCGCTCGAGCTCCTCGGGGGTGAGCTGCGCGACCACGTCGAGCGTGTCGGCGACGGCCGGCACGAGGTCGGGCCGGGCCATCGAGCCGACCTCGATGTGCTCGACGCCGAGGGCGAGCAGCTCGCGCACCAGGCGCACCTTGCGCTCGGTGGGCAACGGCTTGCCGGTCAGCTGCAGGCCGTCCCGCAGGGTCACGTCACGGATCTGCACGGTCATGCGACCACACCCTCTCCCTCGAGCGCGGCGATGCGCGCGGCGTCCCAGCCGAGCCAGCCCGCGAGCACGTCGCGGGTGTCGGCGCCCAGATCCGGCCCCGGATGCGCGATGAGCAGGCTGCGGCCGCCCACCACCGGCACGATGCCCGGCATGGCGACATCCCTGCGCACCCCGGCGCCGTCGTCGATGTCGAAGCGCTGGATCATGTCGCGCGAGGCGTACTGCTCGTCTGCGATCACATCCTCTGCCGTGTAGATGGGGCCGGCAGGCACCCCCGCGATGTCGAGCGCCTCGAGCGCCTCGGCGCTCGAGCGCCGGCTCGTCCACTCGCCGATCGCGGCGTCGAGCTCGTCGCGGCGCAGCCAGCGCAGCTCGTTCGAGGTGAGCGCCGGGTCGCTGCCGAGATCGGGCCGGCCGATCGCCTCCATGTAGCGCCTGAAGATGCCGTCGCCGTTGCCCGCCACGACGATGCTCTTGCCGTCGCCGCACAGGTAGGCGTTCGAGGGCGCGATGCCCTCCATGCGCCCACCGGTGCGCTCGCGGCGGCGCCCGTAGGCCGAGAACTCCGGCACGAGCGACTCGGTCACCGACAGCATCGCCTCGTTGAGCGCGACGTCGATCGTGCGCTGATCGAGGGGGATGCGCGCCTCGCCGCCGCCGGCCACCCGGGCGCGCTCGCGCTCGAACAGCCGCATGACGGCGCCGAAGGCCGCGTAGAGGCCCGCGATCGAGTCGCCGATCGAGAAGCCGGTGCGGCTCGGCGGCCTGCCGGGCTCGCCGACCATCTCGCGGAAGCCGCCGTAGGCCTCGGCGACCGCGGCGAAGCCGGGCCGGGCCGACATCGGCCCGCTCTGGCCGAACGCCGAGATGCGCACCAGCACGAGCTCGGGGTTGGCCGCCTCGAGCTCTGCCGGCCCGATGCCCCACTTCTCGAGCGTGCCGGGGCGGAAGTTCTCGAGCACCACGTCGGCCTCGGCGGCGAGCGCGAGCACGGCGGCGCGCCCCTCGTCGCTGCGCAGGTCGAGCACGATCGAGCGCTTGCCGCGGTTGATGGTGCGGTAGAGCATCGAGGTGTCGCCCTCGGTGAGGCGCCAGCGGCGCAGCTCGTCGCCCCTGCCGGGCCGCTCGACCTTCACGACCTCGGCGCCGAAGTCGGCGAGCAGCCGGCCGGCGGTCGGCGCGGCGATGTAGTTGCCGAGCTCGACCACCCGCACGCCCGCGAGCGGCTTCTGCGCGCTCACAGGAACACCGACAGCACGAGCACGACGCCCAGCGCGACGATCGACGCGACGGAGACGCCGACCGTGACGGTCTTCAGCGCCCCGCGCACCGACTGCCCGAGGAACATCTGCAGCAGCCAGAACGTGTTCGAGGTCACGTGGATGCAGAACAGGGCTCCGGCGCCGGCCGCGAGTCCGATGAGGACGGGATCGAGACCGAGCGTCGCTGCGACGGGTGCCAGGATGCCCGCCGCGGTCATGGCCGAGAGCGTCACCGAGCCGACCGCGACGTGCAGGATCGCCGCGATCACCCACACGAGCAGGATCGGGGCGAAGGCGGATGCGCCGAAGTAGCCGGTGAGGAGGTCGCCGAGCTCTCCGGCGGAGATGATGGCGGCGAGCGCGCCGCCGACGCCGGTGAGGGCGAAGATCTGGCCGGCGTCCTTGAACCCGTGCACGAGCGCGCGCTCGAGATCCTTGGCGCCGATCGCCCAGCGGCCGACGAGCGCGGTGCCGATCACGCCCAGCAGCAGCGCGATGTTGGGCGAGCCGAGGAACTGCATGGCGGGCACCTCGATCTCGAGCACGTCGAGGATGGCGCCGCTCGCGATGAGCAGGAGCGCGACGAGCAGCGGCGCGAAGAGCACGATGAGCGGCAGCTGGCCCGAGCGGTCCGGGACGGGCTCGGCCTTCGTGGCGACGCGGGCCCTGGTCTGCACGGCCGAGCCCTCGCCGGCGGAGCCCTGCGACGCATCCGCCCCGTCCTGCACCGGCACCGCGGTGGTGGCACCCGAGACCGAGCGCTGGGTGTCGCCGGCGTTGGAGTCGTCGATGACCTCCTGCTCGTCGCGCTCGGGGTTCCAGAAGCCGGCGCGCAGCGCGATCGTCATGATGAAGATCGAGATGGCCACGGTGGGGATGACCACGACGAGGCCGAAGAGCATCATCTGGCCGAGCGGGATGCCCAGGCTCGCGGCGATCATGACGGCACCGATGCCGGGCACCATGAGCGCGATGCCCGTCTCGAGGCTGATGGCGAACATCGTCGCCATGATGCCCGTGCCCGCCTTGCCCAGGCGCGGCGCGATGCGGCGGGCCAGGGGAGCGGCGATCACGATCATCACGTCGACGAAGATGGTCTGCAGGTAGGTCGCGAACGACAATCCGATGGCATACGGGACGCCCTTCGGGCCGAAGGCCTTCAGCAGCGCGTGCACGAGCCGCTCGACGGCGCCCATGCGGTTGAGCAGCGAGCCGATCAGCACGCCCCAGGCGATCAGCAGGCCGGCCTCCGCCATCGTCTCGCCGAAGCCGCTCGCCATGGTCTCGACGGTGCCGACGGCGCCCAGGCCGCTGCCGAGGCCGATGCCGGCGGCACCGAGCGCGAGGGCGATCACGGGGTTCACGTGGAATCGCACGATGAGCAGCACGACCGCGACGATCGCGACGCCCACCACCACGAGGATGGACCAGTCAGCCATGGGGTTCCTCTCCCTTGAGGCCGTGCGCACGCGCGGCACGGGTTCCCACATCGTAGGGGAGTGTCCACGATGCGGAACAATCCGGCGTGTCGTGGCCGTAGGATGGAGGCGTGTCCGACGCACCGCTGCTCGTCCTCGCCAAGATCACGGCCATCCTCGACGCCTTCACGCTCGAGCATCCGAGCATGACGGCCGCCGAGATCCGCCGCGCCACCGGCATCCCCACCTCGACCGCGCACCGGCTGCTCGGCAACCTCGTCGAGCACGGCTTCCTCGACCGCGTCGGCGACGACTACTCGATCGGCGCGCGGATGGCCTTCTGGGCCGGCCCCGCGGTGCACGCGCGGGCGCTCGGCGACCTGCTGCCGCCGCAGCTCGTGGCGCTGCGCGACGCGACCGAGGAGACCGCGTGCTTCTTCATCGCCGAGCGCGGCGCCCGCGTGTGCGTCGGCGTCGCCGAGACGCGGCACGGCCTCAAGCGCGAGATGTACGTGGGGCGCCTCCAGCCGCTGCACGTCGGCGGCGCGGGGCGGGTCATCCTGGCCTGGCGCGAGGATCTGCTCGAGCAGGTGCTGGCGGCACCGCTCGAGGCGCTGACGGAGTCGACCATCACCGATCCCGCCGAGCTGCGTGCGGTCGTCGCGCGCACGCGCGCCGAGGGCTACGCCATCACGGCGGGCGAGCGCGTGGAGGCCTCGAGCGGCGTCTCGGCGCCCGTGTTCGACGCGCACGGCGTGCTCGCGGGCGCGCTCACCGTGATGGGGCCGACGCTGCGGCTCACCGAGGAGCGCTGCGAGGCGCTCATCGACGAGGTGGTCGCGGCGGCCGACCGGCTGACCGCATCGATCGGCGGGCGCCGGCCGTAGGGCCCCGAAGCCCTGCCGGATCGCCCCCGATTTGCTAGGATCTGCCGTGGATCCACCGCTGGATCCGCGGACGAGGGAGCCGTACCCGCATCGCGACAAGACGGCCGGAAGGACTCGTCATGTCGTGGATCATCCTGCTCACATCCGGCCTGCTCGAGGCGGTGTGGGCATCCGCCATGCAGGCCTCGAAGGGCTTCCGGCGCTGGAAGCCGACCGTGCTCTTCGTCGTCGCCATGCTCGCCTCGATGGGCGGACTCGCCTGGGCGATGCTCGAGATCCCGACCGGCACCGCCTACGCGGTGTGGGTGGGGGTCGGCGCCGTCGCGACCGTGCTGCTGCAGCTCGCGCGCGGCAAGGAGCGGCTCACGGTCGTGCGCTCGCTGCTGCTCGTGCTGCTGATCGGCTGCCTCGTCGGCCTCAAGCTGGTGAGCTGAGATGACGCGCCGCACCGCATGGATCGTGCTGCTGGTCAGCGCCGTGCTCGAGGCCGTCTGGGCGACCGCGCTCGGGCAGTCGCAGGGCTTCTCGCAGCCCGTGCCCACGATCGTGTTCGCCGTCGCCGCGATCCTCAGCTTCATCGGCCTCGAGCGGGCCGTGCAGCACATCGCGCTCGCGACCGGCTACGCCGTCTGGACGGGCGTCGGGGGAGCGCTCACCGTGATCTGGGCGCTCGCCTCCGGCGCGCAGCCGTTCAACCCGCTCATGCTGCTGTTCCTCGCCGGCATCCTGGTGGCGGTCGCGGGCCTCGCCCTCACCGAGCGGGCCGAGGCGACCGTGCCCGCCGAGCCCGACGCACCCGCCCCTCGCTGAGTGCGCGCCGGCTCGAGCGGCCGCTGCTAGATCGAGTACTCGATCTGCGGCAGCTCGGCGGGCGAGAGGTGCGCGACGGGCTTCGCCGGCATGCCCACGAGCGTCACGCCCGAGGGCGCGTCGTGCAGCACGACCGCGTTCGCCCCCACCTTCACATCGTCGCCGAGCGCGACCGGCCCGAGGATCTTCGCGCCCGCGCCCACGAGCACGCGGTGCCCGAGCGTCGGGTGGCGCTTGACGGCGGCGTTCGCCGTGCCGCCGAGGGTGACGCCGTGGTAGAGCATCACGTCGTCGCCCACCTCGCTGGTCTCGCCGATCACGACGCCCATGCCGTGGTCGATGAAGAAGCGGCGGCCGAGGCGCGCCCCCGGGTGGATCTCGACGCCGGTCAGGAAGCGCATCCACTGGCTGCCGGCGCGCGCGAGCGGGCGCGCACCGGCGAGCCAGAGGCGGTGGTGGATGCGGTGGGCCCACACCGCGTGCAGGGTCGAGTAGGTCAGCGCGATCGTCACGCTGCCGTGCGCAGCGGGGTCGTGCCGCTTCGCGTTCTCGATGTCCTCACGGATGTTGAGCAGGCCCATGCGCGCAGCCTCAGACGAGCTCGGCGTAGACGGGCATCGAGAGGTAGCGCTCGCCCGTGTCGGGCACGATCACGACGATCGTCTTGCCCGCCGACTCGGGGCGGCGCGCCACCTGCAGCGCACTCCAGACGGCGGCGCCGGCCGAGATGCCGGCGAAGATGCCCTCCTTCGCGGCCAGCTCGCGCGCGGTCGCGACGGAGTCGTCGAGCGTCACGTCGATGACCTCGTCGTAGACCTCGCGGTCGAGGATGGCCGGCACGAAGTTGGCGCCCAGGCCCTGGATCTTGTGGGGGCCGGCCTTGCCCTCGGTGAGCAGCGGCGAGTCGATCGGCTCGACGGCGACCACCTGCAGGCCGGGCTTCTGCTGCTTGAGGAAGTTGCCGGCGCCCGAGATGGTGCCGCCCGTGCCGATGCCGGAGACGAAGATGTCGACGGCGCCGTCGGTGTCCTCCCAGATCTCCGGGCCGGTGGTCGCGCGGTGCACGGCGACGTTCGCCTCGTTCTCGAACTGGCGGGCGAGCACGGCGCCGGGGGTCTCGTCGACGATCTGCTGCGCGCGCTCGACCGCGCCGCGCATGCCGTCGGGGCCGGGCGTCAGCACCAGCTCGGCGCCGTAGGCCTTGAGGATCGCGCGCCGCTCGACCGACATCGTCTCGGGCATCGAGAGGATCACCCGGTAGCCGCGAGCCGCGCCCACGAGCGCGAGCGCGATGCCGGTGTTGCCGCTCGTGCCCTCGACGATCGTGCCGCCCGGCTGCAGCTCGCCCGATGCCTCTGCGGCGTCGACGATGGCCTTGCCGATGCGGTCCTTGACGGAGGCGGCGGGGTTGAACGACTCGAGCTTGACGAGCACGGTCGCCTCGGAGTCGTCGATGCGCTGCAGGCGCACCAGGGGAGTGCCGCCGATCGTGGCGGTGATGTCGTCGAAGATGCGCGCCATGCCGTGTCCTTTCATCGGGCTGAAGCTGGGCTTCTACTCTACGGGAGGCCCGCTGTGCATCAGCGCGCGCCCGCAGGGCCGCATTCCCGTGCGCTCGGCGCCTCGCGTGGCGCTAGCGTGGTGCCGTGGATCCTCAGGCCGTCGGCGACCTCGTGCGCGACGCCCGCACGCGCCTCGCGACCGTCGGCATCGACGGCCCCGACGCCGAGCTGCTCGCGGCCTGGGCCTCCGGCTGCTCGCTCGGGGAGCTGCGCGTCGACCTGGCGATGGGCCGTGCCTTCGAGGCGGATGCGCTGGCGCGCTTCCAGACGGCCGTCACCCGCCGCGCGGCCCGGGAGCCGCTGCAGCACATCACGGGCCTCGCGCCCTTCCGCCACATCGAGCTGCGCGTCGGCCCGGGCGTCTTCACGCCCAGGCCGGAGACCGAGGTGCTCGTCGACGTCGTGCTCGAGCACCTGCGCAGGCGCCTCGGCGACACCCCGCCGCTCGTGCTCGACGTCGGCACCGGCAGCGGCGCCGTCGCGATCGCGATCGCGCGCGAGGGCGACGCCCGCGTGGTCGCGGTCGAGCAGAGCCCCGCCGCCTACGTCTGGGCGCGCCGCAACCTGGCGGATCTCGCCCCCTCCTCCGTGCTGCTGCACGCCGATGCGCGCGACGCGACGGCGCTCGCTGCGGTCGGCATCGTGCCCGGCTCGCTCGCGGCGCTCGTCTCCAACCCGCCCTACGTGCCGCACGCATCCGTCCCCGCCGACCACGAGGTGCGCTCCTTCGACCCCGCCGGCGCGCTCTACTCGGGCGCCGACGGGCTCGACCTGATCCGCGACCTGGTCTCGATCGCCGCCGACCTGGTCGAGCCGGGCGGGCTGGTCGCCTTCGAGCACGCCGAGCAGCAGGCCGCCGCCGTGCAGGAGCTGCTCGCCGACGCCGGATTCCGCGACCCGTTCACCCGCCGCGACCTCGGCGGCCGCGACCGGGTCACGGCCGCGACCCGGTGACGGCGACCGGCGCACCGGAATACCATGGGCGGATGCCCGCCATCCACGACACCGCCGATCCCGCCTCGCTGCTCGAGGGCGTGCGCGCCGCTCGCACGGCCATCGCGGCCGGCCGGTGCATCGTGATGCCGACCGACACCGTCTACGGCATCGCCGCCGACGCCTTCTCGCACGCGGCGGTCGCGGGCCTGCTCTACGCGAAGGGGCGCGACCGCGGCTTCCCGCCGCCCGTGCTCGTCGCCGACCGGCACATGGCGACGGCGCTCGCCGAGCGCATCCCGCCCGAGATCGAGCCGCTGCTCGAGGCCCACTGGCCCGGCCCGCTCACCGTCATCGTGCGCGCCCAGCCGTCGCTCACGTGGGATCTGGGCGACACCGGCGGCACCGTCGCGCTGCGCGTGCCCGATCACCCGATCGCCATCGGCCTGCTGCGCGAGACCGGCCCGCTCGCGGTCTCGAGCGCCAACCTGCACGGCATGCCGGCCCCCACCGAGGCCGCCGCCGCCGCCGAGATGCTGGGCGACGGCGTCGCCGTGGTGCTCGACGCCGGCACCGTCGGCGACGCGGGCGCCGCGACGCAGCCTGGCGCGCAGAACGGCTCGACGATCCTCGACTGCTCGACCGACGGCGTCGTGCGCATCGTCCGCCAGGGCGTGCTGCCGCGCGAGACGATCGCGGCCGCGCTCGGCGAGCTGCTCGTCGACGGATGACGCGATGACCTTCCTCCTGATCACGCTCGCCGCGGCGGTCATCACCTTCGTCGCCAGCCGGGTCGTGCTGCGCCTCGCGCTCAAGCACGGCATCCACCCGCCCGTGCGCGAGCGCGACGTGCACTCCCGGCCGACGCCCCGGCTCGGCGGCGTCGCCATGTGCATCGGCGTGCTGGGCGCCTTCGGCATCGCGGCGCTCGTGCCAGAGCTCGCGGGCCTGTTCGCCGAGCCGCTGCGCATCTGGACGCTGCTGGGCGGCGCGATCGCGATCTGCGCCATCGGCGTGCTCGACGACCTCTTCGACCTCGACTGGATGCTGAAGCTCGGCGCGCAGATCCTGGTCGCCACGGGCATCGCGCTGTTCGGCGTGCAGATCGTGAGCCTGCCCATCGCCGGCCTCACCGTGCCCTCGGCGACCATGGCGATCGTGCTGACGGTGCTCATCATCGTGCTGGTGATGAACGCGGTGAACTTCATCGACGGCCTCGACGGCCTGGTCTCCGGCACCACCATCATCGGCTCGGCCGCCTTCTTCGGCTACATCTGGATGATCAGCCAGAACCTGGGCCAGCAGAACGCCTACTTCTCGCTCGCGAGCCTCATCACCGCGATCATCGTGGGCGTCTGCCTCGGCTTCCTGCCCGTCAACTGGCACCCGGCGCGCATGTTCATGGGCGACGGCGGCGCGCTCATGCTGGGCCTGCTGACGGCGGCGAGCGCCATCGCCGTCACCGGCCAGATCGACCTGGGCACCATGGGCGGCCGCAGCCAGATCCTGCCGGCGTTCATCCCGGTGCTGCTGCCGCTCGCGATCCTGCTGCTGCCGATGACCGACTTCGTGCTCGCCGTCGTGCGACGGGTCATCAACGGCAACAGCCCGTTCGCCGCCGACCGCAAGCACCTGCACCACCGGCTGCTCGACATGGGGCACTCGCACCTGGGCGCCGTGCTCATCTTCTACGCGTGGACGGCGGTCGTCTCGGTCGGCTGCCTGCTCTTCCTCATCTGGCCGTGGTGGGTCGTCGTCGCCGTCATGGCGGCGGGCTTCATCGTCTGCGCGCTGCTCACCGCCGCACCCGTCAGCCGGCGCATCTGGCGCACCTTCCTGCGGGTGATGCGCGAGCGGCGCGGCACGCATGGAAGAATGGCTTCGACCGAGACCCGCGTCCACACGCGCGCCGATCCGTAGGGGAGTGACCCGGTGAGCAGCACCCAGATCATGCAGCGCATCCTGCTGTGGGGCGGCATCCTTGCCGCGGCCGTCGCCGTCGTCGGCGGGCTGGTCGGATGGTTCCTGGCCGCGGGCGCGGGCGTCGCCTCCGCACTGGTCGGCACGGCACTCGCGATCGTCTTCTGCATGCTCACGGCCGGCAGCATCCTGCTCGCACTGAAGGTGTCGAAGGGCGAGATGGTCTCCGGCGCGTTCTTCGGCATCGTGCTGGGCGGCTGGCTGCTCAAGTTCGCGCTCTTCATCGTGCTGGTGTTCGTGCTCGGGGATCAGGAGTGGCTGCACCGGGGCGTCGCGTTCGGCACCCTCGTCGCCGCCGTGATCGGCTCGCTCGCCATCGACTGCGTCGTCATCGCGACGAGCCGTCAGCCGACGGTCGACAGCGACGCGGACGACGAGACGCAGGGGCGCCCCGCCTCCGGCGCACGCGCCTGAATCTTGCGCGCGAAGTGGCGGATCGGCCGAATCCGCTCTGATAGAGTCGTATCGTTCCCCCAACTGCACCGCTCATGCTCTGAGCGCGATCGTGCGAGGGGGTGCACCGACGTCGAACCGGCGCCAGGCGCCATGAGGTTGAGGAAGAGACGCTGAACGCCTTGATGACGCTGCTGGCCTCCGCTGCGAACGAGCCCGAGCCGTTCCATCCGCCGAGCCTGGCCGACTTCTTCCCGCCGGTCTTCCTGTTCATGGAGCCCACGATCGAGTGGCTCGGCAACGAGGATCCGATCTTCGGCATCAACCGCATCATGCTGGTGCGCTTCATCGCCGCCGCAGCGATCATCCTGATCTTCGTGCTCGGCACGCGCAAGATGAAGCTCATCCCCACGCGCGGCCAGAGCCTGATCGAGATGGGCCTCGGCTTCGTGCGCGACGGCATCGCCTACGACCTGCTGGGCGAGAAGGACGGCAAGCGCTTCCTGCCGATCATCACCACCATCTTCTTCATGGTGCTGGCGATGAACCTGACCGGTGTCATCCCGGGCCTCAACATCGCGGGCACCTCGGTGATCGGCGTGCCGCTCGTGCTGGCGATCGTCTCGTACGTCGCCTTCATCTACGCGGGCGTCAAGAAGCACCCGGGCGCGTTCTTCAAGAACTCGCTCTTCCCGGCCGGCGTCCCGTGGCCGCTCTACATCATCGTCACGCCGATGGAGTTCGTCTCCACCTTCGTGCTGCGCCCCATCACGCTCACGCTGCGACTGATGATGAACCTGCTCGTCGGCCACCTCATGCTGGTGCTGTTCTTCGCCGCCACGCAGTTCTTCCTCTTCAGCGCCGGCGGGCTCTTCCCGCTGCTCGGCGTCGGCACGCTCGCCTTCGGCTTCGCGTTCACGGTGTTCGAGCTGCTCGTCGCCGTGCTGCAGGCCTACGTCTTCGCCATTCTCACCGCTGTCTACATCCAGCTCGCGCTGGCTGAAGAGCACTGACCTACCCCGCAACTCCCGGAACACAACGGAAGGAACCACCGTGGACAACGCCACGACCATTCTCGCCGAGATCAACGGCAACATCGGCACGGTCGGCTACGGCCTCGCCGCGATCGGCCCCGCCATCGGCGTCGGCATCGTCGTCGGCAAGACCATCGAGGGTGTCGCGCGCCAGCCCGAGCTGCAGGGCCGCCTGACGGTCCTGATGTTCATCGGCATCGCGTTCACCGAGGCGCTGGCCTTCATCGGCATCGCCACGTTCTTCTTCATGGTCTGAGGCCTCGATGCTGACAACTGCACTCCGGATGGCGGAGGAGGGCGCGACGCAGAATCCGCTGCTGCCCGCCTTCTACGACATCCTGTGGTCGGCGGTCGTCTTCGTCGTCCTCCTGCTGATCTTCTGGAAGGTCGTCCTGCCTCGCATGCAGACGCTGCTCGACGAGCGCGCCGCAGCGATCGAGGGCGGCATCAAGAAGGCCGAGGAGGCGCAGGCGGAGGCCGCTGCCGCGCTCGAGTCCTACAACACCCAGCTCGCGGAGGCTCGCGCCGAGGCGTCGCAGATCAAGGAGAAGGCTCGCGCCGACGCCTCCAAGATCGAGGCCGACCTCAAGGCTCGCGCCACGGAGGATGCCGAGCGCATCACCGTGCAGGCGCAGCAGCGCATCGAGCAGGAGCGCCAGGCGGCGTTCTCGTCGCTCAAGTCGGAGGTCGGCACGCTCGCCCTCGACCTGAGCGAGAAGGTCGTCGGCGAGTCGATGGACGACTCGCGCTCGGCGGCCATCGTCGACCGCTTCCTCGCTGACCTCGAGCGCGCCGATCTTCAGCGTGACGGAGTGAACCGCTAGTGGGCAGCGCGACCAGCCAGGCACGAGCCGGCATCGACGAGGCGCTCCGGGCACAGCCGCAGGCCGGCCTCGAGGACGCGCGGGAGCTCTTCCGGGCATCGCGCGCCATCGAGCGCAGCTCGCAGGTGCTCGCCTCCCTCGGCGACCCGGTCTCGGCGCCCGACGCGCGTGCGGCACTCGCCGAGCGCGTGCTGGGCGGGCTCGGTGCCCCGGCGGTCTCGATCGTCGCGCACCTGGCACGTCAGCGCTGGTCCGACGCCGCCGACATCCTCGAGGCCATCGACGCCGCGGGCATCCGCGTCGCCGTGCAGGCAGCGGGGGAGACGGACGTCGCGGGCGAGATCGCCTCGTTCCAGCGGATCGTCGCCTCGGACGCCGAGCTCGAGCTGGCCCTCGGGGGCCTGCGCGGCACGGCCGACGACAAGGCGCTGCTCGTCGAGCGGCTGCTCGCGGGCAAGTCGAGCGAGGCCGCCGCGGTCATCCTCGACCACCTGGTCCGCGCCCCGCGCGGCCGCCGCATCGGGCAGCTGCTGCGCGGCGCGGCGACCGAGGTGGCCGCAGCCGCCGGCCGGTCGCTCGCGACGGTCACCACGGCCCGCGAGATCCCCACGGCCCAGCTCGACCGGCTCCGTGCCGGGCTCGAGCGCCAGTACGGCCGCACGCTGCAGCTGCAGCAGATCGTCGACCCCGCCGTGCTCGGCGGACTCCGGGTCTCGATCGGCGACGACATCATCGACGGCACCGTCCGTTCCAAGTTCACCGACCTCCGCCTGCAGCTCGGCTAGGTCGAAAGCCCCGAAGAGGAAGACACATGTCAGAGCTCACCATCAGCCCCGACGAGATCAAGGGCGCCCTCGCCGACTTCGTCTCGTCCTACGAGGCGCAGGCCTCGACGACGGCCGAGGTCGGCCACGTCATCGACGCCGCAGACGGCATCGCGCACGTCGAGGGCCTCCCCGGCGTCATGGCCAACGAGCTGGTCCGCTTCGCGGACGGCACGCTCGGCCTCGCGCAGAACCTCGACGAGGCCGAGATCGGCGTCGTCGTGCTCGGTGAGTTCGGCGGCATCGAGGAGGGCATGGAGGTGACCCGCACCGGCGAGGTCCTCTCGGTCCCCGTCGGCGAGGGCTACCTCGGCCGCGTCGTCGACCCGCTCGGCAACCCGATCGACGGCCTGGGCGACGTCGCCTCGAGCGGCCGTCGCGCCCTCGAGCTGCAGGCGCCCGGCGTCATGCAGCGCAAGTCGGTGCACGAGCCGCTGCAGACCGGCATCAAGGCGATCGACGCCATGATCCCCGTCGGCCGCGGCCAGCGCCAGCTGATCATCGGCGACCGCCAGACCGGCAAGACGGCCCTGGCGATCGACACGATCATCAACCAGAAGGCCAACTGGGACTCGGGCGACGTCGACAAGCAGGTGCGCTGCATCTACGTCGCCGTCGGCCAGAAGGGCTCGACCATCGCCTCGGTGAAGGGCGCGCTCGAGGACGCCGGCGCGATGGCCTACACCACCATCGTCGCCTCGCCCGCCTCCGACCCGGCAGGCTTCAAGTACCTCGCCCCCTACTCGGGCTCGGCCATCGGCCAGCACTGGATGTACGAGGGCAAGCACGTCCTGATCATCTTCGACGACCTGTCGAAGCAGGCCGAGGCCTACCGTGCCGTCTCGCTGCTGCTGCGCCGCCCGCCGGGCCGCGAGGCATACCCCGGTGACGTCTTCTACCTGCACTCGCGCCTGCTCGAGCGCTGCGCGAAGCTCTCGGACGAGCTGGGCGCGGGCTCGATGACCGGCCTGCCGATCATCGAGACGAAGGCCAACGACGTCTCGGCGTACATCCCGACCAACGTGATCTCGATCACCGACGGCCAGATCTTCCTGCAGTCCGACCTCTTCAACGCCAACCAGCGTCCCGCGGTCGACGTCGGCATCTCGGTCTCGCGAGTCGGCGGCGACGCGCAGGTGAAGTCGATCAAGTCGGTCTCCGGCACGCTCAAGCTCGAGCTCGCGCAGTACCGCTCGCTCGAGGCCTTCGCGATGTTCGCATCCGACCTCGACGCCACCTCGCGCCGCCAGCTGGCGCGCGGCGCTCGCCTTACCGAGCTGCTCAAGCAGCCGCAGTACTCGCCGTACCCGGTGGAGGAGCAGGTCGTCTCGATCTGGGCCGGCACCAACGGCAAGTTCGACGACGTCGAGGTGAACCAGGTGCTGCAGTTCGAGTCGGAGCTGCTCGAGCACCTGCGCAACAACAGCACCATCCTGGGCACGATCCGCGACGCGGCCAAGCTCGACGACGAGACCAAGGCTCAGCTCGAGTCCGAGGTCGACGAGTTCGCCAAGAACTGGCAGGGCAAGGAGTCCTCGAGCATCACGGACCCCGGCACCGAGGCGAACAACCCGATGGTCGAGGACGTCAACCAGGAGCAGATCGTCAAGGGCCGGCGCTGACCGATCGCTGAGGAGGCGGAATGGGAGCCCAGCTCCGGGTCTACACGCAGAAGATCAAGTCTGCGCAGTCGACCAAGAAGATCACCAAGGCGATGGAGCTCATCGCTGCATCGCGCATCCAGAAGGCACTGGTCCGCGTCAAGGCGTCGAACCCGTACGCCCGAGCGCTGACCCGTGCCGTGAGCGCGGTCGCCACGTACTCCAACGAGGCGCACCCGCTGACGGTCGAGCGCGAGCAGCTCAAGCGGGCGGCGATCGTCATCCTGACGAGCGACCGCGGCCTGGCCGGCGCGTTCAACTCGCAGATCATCCGCGAGGCGGGCGAGCTGCGGGCGAAGCTCGAGGCTGAGGGCAAGGAGGTCGATCACTACCTGATCGGCAACAAGGCCGTCGGCTACTTCAAGTTCCGCCAGCGCTCGTACATCAAGGAGTGGACGGGCATCTCGGACGTCCCGACGCCCGAGGTCGCGCAGGAGATCGCCGCGGCGGTGCTCGAGGCCTACGTCTCCGAGCAGGTCGACGAGATCCACGTCGTCTACAACCGCTTCGTCAGCATGATGACGCAGGATCCGACGACGGTCCGCCTGCTGCCGCTCGAGGTCGTCGAGGCGGAGGAGTCCGGCAGCGCCGAGCACCTGCCCCTCTACGAGTTCGAGCCCGAGCCCGCTCGCGTGCTCGACGCGCTCCTGCCGGTCTACGTCGAGAGCCGCATCTTCAACGCGCTGCTGCAGTCGGCCGCCGCCAAGCAGGCGGCCACGCAGAAGGCGATGAAGTCGGCCTCCGACAACGCCGACAAGCTCATCACCGACTACACCCGCCTGCGCAACAACGCGCGCCAGGCCGAGATCACGACGCAGATCTCCGAGATCGTGGGCGGCGCGGACGCCCTCGCCTCGGCGAAGTAGCCACGAAAGGCAACCACCATGACCATCACTGACACCACCGAGACCTCGCAGACGCAGGCCGGCGTCGGTCGCGTCGCTCGCGTGACCGGTCCCGTCGTCGACATCGAGTTCCCGCACGACTCCATCCCCGCCGTCTACAACGCGCTCAAGACGACCGTCGACTTCGGTGACGGCACCGAGCCCGCCGAGATCACGCTCGAGGTCGCGCAGCACCTCGGCGACGACCTCGTGCGCGCCATCGCGCTCAAGCCCACCGACGGCCTCGTCCGTGGCCAGGAGGTGCGCGACTCCGGCGAGCCCATCACGGTGCCCGTCGGCGACGTCACCAAGGGCAAGGTCTTCAACGTCATCGGCGAGGCGCTCAACCTCGCAGAGGGCGAGACCCTCGAGGTCACCGAGCGCTGGGGCATCCACCGCAAGGCGCCGTCGTTCGACCAGCTCGAGTCGAAGACCGAGCTGTTCGAGACCGGCATCAAGTCGATCGACCTCCTCACCCCGTACGTGCTCGGCGGCAAGATCGGCCTGTTCGGCGGTGCCGGCGTCGGCAAGACCGTGCTCATCCAGGAGATGATCCAGCGCGTGGCATCCGACCACGGCGGTGTCTCGGTGTTCGCCGGCGTCGGCGAGCGCACCCGTGAGGGCAACGACCTCATCCACGAGATGGAGGAGGCGGGCGTGTTCGACAAGACCGCCCTCGTCTTCGGCCAGATGGATGAGCCCCCGGGCACGCGTCTGCGCGTCGCGCTGAGCGCGCTGACGATGGCGGAGTACTTCCGCGACGTGCAGAAGCAGGACGTGCTGCTGTTCATCGACAACATCTTCCGCTTCACGCAGGCCGGCTCCGAGGTCTCGACGCTGCTGGGCCGCATGCCCAGCGCCGTCGGCTACCAGCCGAACCTCGCCGACGAGATGGGCATCCTGCAGGAGCGCATCACGTCGACCCGCGGCCACTCGATCACGTCGCTGCAGGCCATCTACGTGCCCGCTGACGACTACACCGACCCGGCCCCGGCGACGACCTTCGCGCACCTCGACGCGACCACCGAGCTGAGCCGCGAGATCGCGTCGAAGGGCCTCTACCCGGCCATCGACCCGCTCACGTCGACCAGCCGCATCCTCGACCCCCGCTACCTGGGCGAGGACCACTACCGCGTCGCGACGAACGTCAAGCAGATCCTCCAGAAGAACAAGGAGCTGCAGGAGATCATCGCGATCCTCGGTGTCGACGAGCTGTCCGAGGAGGACAAGATCGTCGTGAACCGCGCGCGCCGCATCCAGCAGTTCCTCTCGCAGAACACCTACATGGCGAAGAAGTTCACCGGTGTCGAGGGCTCGACGGTGCCGCTCAAGGAGACGATCGAGTCGTTCGACGCGATCACCAAGGGCGAGTTCGACCACGTGGCCGAGCAGGCGTTCTTCAACGTCGGCGGCATCTCGGACGTCGAGGAGAAGTGGGCGCAGATCCAGAAGGAGAACGGCTGATGGCTCTGACCGTCAGCATCGTCTCCGCCGCGGAGGAGGTCTGGACGGGCGAGGCCACGCAGGTCATCGCCAAGACCACCGAGGGCGAGATCGGCATCCTGCGGGGCCATGAGCCGGTGCTCGCCGTGCTCGCCGAGGAGGGGAACGTGCGCGTCACCGACTCGAGCGGCACGGTGCACACGGTCGAGGCAGCCGACGGCTTCCTCTCGGTCGACCACGACCGCGTCGAGATCGTCGCGCGGAACGCCAAGCTCACGTGATCGTCCTGCTGCCGCCCAGCGAGACGAAGGCGGCAGGCGGGGCAGGAGAGCGGCTCACGACGGCCAGGCTGGGATTCCCCGGCCTGGCCGTCGCCCGTTCGCGGGCGCTGGCCGCCCTCGACCGCCTCGTCGCCGCCGGGCAGGATGTCTCGACGCCCGCGAAGGCGCGCGCCGCGGCAGACAACGCCGCGGTGCGCACCTCGCCCACCATGCCGGCGATCGAGCGCTACACGGGTGTGCTCTACGACGCGCTCGCCGCTGCCTCGCTCGCGCCGTCCGCGCGGCGGTGGGTGGATGCCCACGTCGTGATCCAGTCGGCCCTGCTCGGCTTCGTGCGCGCATCCGACCCCATCCCGTCGTACAAGGTCTCCGAGCACACGCGGCTGCCGGGGGAGCGGATGCGCGCGCTGTGGTCGCAGGCCGGTGCCGAGATCTCGGGCTTCGCGATCGACCTGCGCTCGAAGGCCTACGCCTCGCTCGCGCCCGTCGCGGGCGCCGTGCCGGTCGAGATCGTCTCGCCGGAGGGCAAGGCGCTCAACCACTGGAACAAGGCGGGCAAGGGCGCGCTCGTGCGCTCGCTCGCCGAGGCGGGCGTCGAGGCCGATTCGGCGGATGCGCTGGTGCGGTGGGCGGCGTCGGCCGACGTGCCGCTGACGCGCACCGATGAGGGCCTGCGGCTGGTCGTGCAGGATCCGCGCTTCGCGTCGGTCGTCTGAGGAGCCTCCGCAGGCGGCCGCTCTGACGCCTCGCGAGGCGACTCGCTTGGCGTGCTCCAAGGTTGCGTCAAGGCGCGATCCTGCAAGCGGTCGCACGATGGTGACGGCCCCGCACGACCGGGCGAGGCATCCGCAGCACGCGCACCAGGATCGGGTTGACTATGTCCATGACACCACCGAGCGTCCGCACCGCACTCGTGCGGCCGGACGGCCAGCCGATCCGGGCGCTCGTCGTCGACGACGAGGCGAACCTCAGCGAGCTGCTGCGCATGGCGCTGACCAACGAGGGCTGGGAGGCGCGCACCGCCGGCAACGGCCAGGAGGCGCTGAACGCCGTGCGCGAGTTCCAGCCCGACATCGTCGTGCTCGACATCATGATGCCGCGGATCGACGGCATGGAGGTGCTGCGCCGCGTGCGCGCGACCGGCAACGACGTGCCCGTGCTCTTCCTGACGGCCAAGGACGCCGTCGAGGATCGCATCGCCGGCATCGAGGCGGGCGGAGACGACTACGTCACCAAGCCCTTCAACCTCGAGGAGGTCATCGCGCGGCTGCGCCGGATGGCACGCCGGCACGTCGCGATCTCCGACGACGACCCGCGCCTGCAGGTCGGCGACCTCGTGCTCGACGAGGAGACCTACGAGGTCGAGCGGGCGGGCACGCCCATCACGCTCACCGCCAAGGAGTTCGAGCTGCTGCGCTACCTCATGCGCAACCCGCGCCGCGTGCTGAGCAAGGCGCAGATCCTCGACAGCGTCTGGAGCTACGACTTCGGCGGCAAGTCGAGCATCGTCGAGATCTACATCTCCTACCTGCGCAAGAAGATCGACCCGCTGGGCGAGCCGATGATCCACACGGTGCGCGGCGTCGGCTACACGATCAAGCCCGCATGACGACCCGACGCGCCTGGACGCTGCGCCGCACCCTCGTGGCCGGCGCGAGCACCCTGGTCGCGCTCGCCTTCCTCATCACGAGCATCGTCACGATGACGGCGCTGCGATCCGCCGAGCTCGACCGCCTCGACCAGCAGGTGCTCGCCGGCCTCGACTTCGCGGCCATGCCCCACGGCGCGCCCGACCAGGGCCCCGGCGCACCGGTGGACGGCGGCGGACCCGAGCCCGCAGCCCGCGTCGGCACCCTGCAGGCGCTCGTCGACGCATCCGGCACCGTCACGAGCGCCACCTACACCGGCGTCGACGGCGAGGAGATCCCGCTCGCCACCTCGCAGACCGAGGCGCTGCGCGACGCCCAGCTGGCCGAGCGCGCGCCCGTCACGATCGACCTCGGCGGCGAGCTCGGCACGCTGCGCGTCGCCGCCGAGACCCGCGGCGACGTGACCGTCATCTCCGGCAGCTCGCTCGACGACGTGGACGCCACCACCGGTGCCATCACCGCCATCCTCGCCGCCGTCATGGGCATCGCGCTGCTGCTCGTGATCGTCGGCCTCGCCCTCGTCGTCACGCGCGCGCTGCGCCCCCTCGACCGCGTCGCCACCACCGCCCAGCGGGTCGCCGAGCGGCCGCTCGCAGCCGGCGCCGTCGAGCTGCCGGAGCGCGTCGACGCGGCCGACACCGATCCGCGCACCGAGGTCGGCCGCGTCGGCCACGCCCTCAACACCCTGCTGTCGCACGTCGAGGCCTCGCTGTCGGCCCGCGAGCGCAGCGAGCAGCAGCTGCGCAGCTTCATCGCCGACGCGAGCCACGAGCTGCGCACGCCGCTCGCCTCCATC
The DNA here is from genome assembly GCA_007988785.1 of Agrococcus baldri. Taxonomy (GTDB): domain Bacteria; phylum Actinomycetota; class Actinomycetes; order Actinomycetales; family Microbacteriaceae; genus Agrococcus; species Agrococcus baldri_A. The sequence goes on along the minus strand of BJUU01000017.1, from coordinate 595 downwards.
CGCGGCTACGCGCAGCTCTCCCACAGCGAGGGGGCGCCGATGACCCCCACCCAGGAGCGCTCGCTCGAGCGCATCGGCGCCGAGGCCGTGCGCATGAGCTCGCTCGTCGACGACCTGCTGCTCCTCGCGCGCCTCGACGCCGGGCAGCAGCTGCGCCGCGAGCGCGTCGACCTCGCCCTGCTGCTCATGGACGCCGTGAGCGACGCCCACGCCGCATCGCCCGAGCGCGAGTGGATCCTCGACGTCGACGAGGCGATCGAGGTGCCCGGCGACGCCGACCGAATCCGCCAGGTGATCGTCAACCTGCTCGGCAACGCCCGCGCGCACACGCCCGCCGGCACGACCGTGACGGCCTCGCTCGCCCATGACGAGACCCACGCGGTCATCCGCGTCGTCGACGACGGGCCCGGCATCGACCCCGAGCTGCAGCAGCGCCTCTTCCAGCGCTTCGCCCGCGGCGACGAGGCACGCCACCGCGCGGCCGGCAGCACGGGCCTCGGGCTGTCCATCTCGCTCGCGATCGTCGCCGCCCACGGCGGCACCATCGAGGTCGGCAGCGAGCCGGGCCGCACCGAGTTCAGCGTGCGGCTGCCGC
>BJUU01000016.1 GCA_007988785.1 Agrococcus baldri | reverse complement strand
GCCGCAGCCGTACGATCGAGCCGTGTCCAACCGGCCAGAGACCCTGCAGCGCATCCGCGAGGCCTTCGAGCCGCTGCCCATCCGGCTGCAGCCGATGTTCGGCGAGCAGGCGATCTACTGCGACGACCGGATCTTCGGCTTCGTCTGCGACGACACGCTGCTGCTGAAGCTCGTGCCGGAGGCGACCGAGCTCACCGAGCACCTGCCGCGCGGCGAGGCCTACCCGGGCTCGAAGCCCTACGGCATCGTCGACGACGACGCGCTCGACGACGTCGACTGGCTGCACGAGGTCGCCCAGACGATCGCGGCGACGCAGCCGCACAAGCCGGCGAGGTCCGCCAAGCGGCGCTGACCGCCGAGCGCCGCGCGCGCCGCGGCGCACTCATGAACGACCAAGGAACGCTTCTGCTGCGGTCAGGGGTGCCTGCGTATCTCTAGAGGCATGACCTCCTCGCCGCCTCAGCGCCCCGGCCTCCGCCGCCGCCCGTCGACCCGCATCCGCATCGCGATCGCCGCGGGCCTCGTCACGTGCATGACCGCCATCGGCGGCGCCGCCTGGGCGCTCGACCGCTTCGTCGTCGAGCACGTCGAGCTCGTCAGCGCCTCGGCCGTCGAGGGCGCGGGCGCCGTCGCGACCACCACCGAGGCGGCCGCCTTCACCGTCACCGCCGAGACGGTCGGCACGGGCAGCGACGCGGCGCTGGTCACCACCGCGGTGCTCGAGCTCGACGACATCACGCAGCTGCGCAGCGCCTTCGCCGACGACGCCTACGGCGAGAACATCACCGAGCTGCCGAGCGTCATCGCCGAGCAGGTCGGCGCGAGCCTCGCGATCAACGGCGACTACTACGGCTTCCGCGACAACGGCATCGTCATCCGCAACGGCGTGCTCTACCGCGATGCCGGCGCCCGCGAGGCGCTCGTGCTCTACCGCGACGGCACCGCCGCGGTCGTCGACGAGACCACCACGAGCGGCGAGCAGCTGCTCGCCGACGGCGCATGGCAGACGCTCTCGTTCGGCCCCGCGCTCGTCGAGGCGGGCGAGGTCGTCGACGGCATCGACGACGTCGAGGTCGACACGAACTTCGGCAACCACTCCATCCAGGGCGACCAGCCGCGCACCGCCATCGCCGTGCTCGCCGACGGCAGCATCGCCTTCGTCGTCGTCGACGGCCGCAGCGACGCGAGCGCCGGCATGACGCTCACCGAGCTCGCCGAGCACCTCGCGTCGATCGGCGCCGTCACCGCCTACAACCTCGACGGCGGCGGCTCGAGCACCATGGTCGTCGACGGCGAGGTCGTCAACACGCCGTCCAACGGCGGCGAGCGCGCCACCAGCGACATCCTCTACCTGGCCGGCTGATGGCCGTCGTCGTCATCCCCGCGCTCGAGCCCGACGAGCGGCTCGTGGCCCTCGTCGAGCAGCTCGCCCCCAGGGCCGTCGTGATCGTCGACGACGGCAGCGGCCCCGCCGCCGGCCCCATCCTCGCGGCCGCGCGCGAGCTCGGCGCGACCGTGCTGCGCCACCCCGGCAACCGCGGCAAGGGCGCCGCCCTGCGCACCGCGATCGACCACGTGCGCGCCGCCCACCCCGGGCAGCACGTCGTCACCGCCGACTGCGACGGCCAGCACCGGCCCGCCGACATCGCCGCGGTCGAGGCGGCCATCGCACCCGGCACGATCGTGCTGGGGGAGCGGCGCCTCACCGGCGCATCCGCACCGATGCGCAGCCGCATCGGCAACGCCGCCTCGCGCGCGCTGTTCGCGCTCGCCTCCGGCGTCATGGTCGCGGATGCGCAGACCGGCCTGCGCGGGATCCCCGCGGACGCGCTCGACTGGGTGCGCACCGTGCCCGGCGACCGCTTCGAGCACGAGCAGCGCGTGCTGCTCGAGGCCGCCCGCCGGCGACTGCCGCTCGTGGGCGTGCCCATCGCCGCCGTCTACCTCGACGGCAACGCCTCCTCGCACTTCCGGCCGCTGACCGACTCGGTGCGCGTCGTGGCGCCGCTGCTCGCGCCGCTGGCCCGGTTCGCGGCGCTCGGCATCGGCTGCCTCGCCCTCGACGCGCTGCTCGTCGTCGTGCTCGCCGCCGCGATCGGCTCCGCCGGCGTCGCCGCCGTGCTCGCGCGCCTCGGCACCGCCACCGTGCACTTCCTGGCCGGCCGCCGCTGGGTCTTCGGCGCCGCGGGGCCGCTGCGCGAGCAGCTGCGCCGCTACGCGCTGCTCGCGGCGGGCACCGTGCTCGTCGGCGCCATCGGGCTCGAGCTCGCCGTCGCCGCCGGGGCGGCGCTGCTGCCCGCGAAGCTCGCCATCGACGCGGCCCTCGCCGTCCTCACCTACCTCGCGCAGCGCTTCGGCGTCTTCATCGCCGAGCAGCGGCCCCGCAGACCGGCGGCCGCGACCGCGACCGCACCCATCCGACCGACAGCACCCCGACTGGAGCTCCCGTGAACGACCTCATCATGATCGGCATCGACGCACTCGCGATCGCCGTCCTCGCCTTCGGCATCTACTTCCGCCGCCACCGCCGCCGCGACCTGCTCGTCGCCTTCGTCGGCGTCAACATCGGCGTGCTCGCCGTGAGCCTCGTGCTCGCGAGCGCCACCGCCTCGATCGGCGTCGGCCTCGGGCTGTTCGGCGTGCTCTCGATCATCCGGCTGCGCTCGACCGAGATCTCGCAGCGCGAGGTCGCCTACTACTTCGCCTCGCTCGCGATCGGCCTCGTCGCCGGCCTCGGCGGCGGCAGCCTGCCGATCGCGATCGGCCTCATCGCCCTCGTCGTCGTCGCCATGGCGATCGTCGACCACCCGCGCCTGCTCGCCGGCCACCGGCAGCAGATGGTGCGCCTCGACCGTGCCTTCGTCGACGAGACCGACCTCGTCGCCCACCTCGAGCAGCTGCTGGGCGGCACGGTGCAGCGCGCGACGGTCGTCGAGATCGACCTCATCGACGACTCGACGCTCGTCGACGTGCGCTGGCGCCCGGCCGAGGCCGCCCGCCTGGCGGTGGCCGCGTGAGCGGGCTCGACGCGGCCATCGACCGGCTCGACCCGGTCTCGCTCGCCGAGCTCACCGCATCCGCCGCGCTCCTGACGCGCGTCGACCGCAAGTACGCGCTCGCCGCCGACGACGCGGTGCGGATGCTCGACGCGCTCCCCGCGGGCACGCGGGCGCTCGAGATCGGGGGCGAGCGCTCGCTCGCCTACGCATCGTGCTACTTCGACTCGCGCGACCTGCTGGCCTACCGGCTCGCCGCGCACGGCCGCCGGCGGCGCTTCAAGCTGCGCACCCGCACCTACGTCGACTCGAACCTCGCCTTCCTCGAGCTGAAGACGCGCGGCGGCCGCGGCACGACGGTGAAGGAGCGCATCGAGTACGCGCCCGAGCACCGCGCCGTGCTCACCGCCGACGGGCGGGAGTACGCGAGCGAGGGGCTCGCGGCGGTCGGCATCCCCGCCCCGCCGCTCTCGCCGGTCATCGAGACGGGCTACCGGCGCACGACCCTGCTGCTGCCCGACGGCGCGACCCGCGCGACGGTCGACACCGACCTCGCGTGGCGGCTCGACGACGGCACGACGCTGCGCACGCCGGGGCTCGTCATCGTCGAGACGAAGGCCACCGGCGGGCCCGGCGCCGTCGACCGGCTGCTGTGGCGCGCCGGCCACCGGCCCGACCGGGTGAGCAAGTTCGCCACCGGGCTCGCCGCCCTGCGGCCCGAGCTGCCCTCCAACCGCTGGCACGGCGTGCTGCGCCGCTGCTTCGCCGACGCCGAGCGCACCGCGGCCTGACCGCGACCACCACGATCCACCCACGCAAGGAGACCACCATGTACACCGACGCCACCGCCGCGACCGCCCCCGGCACCACCGCCTCGACGAGCGGCGGGCCCACCCGCCGCCCGCGCCGCCTCCGGCGCCTCATCCCCGTCGTCGCCGTGATGGCGGGCGGGGTGCTGCTGGCCGGCTGCACCGCCGTGCAGTCGGGGCTCGCGCAGGCCGCATCCGGCACGAGCACCGGCACCGGCACGAGCCAGACGAGCACCACGACCGCCGTCGCCAGCGCCACGCTCGACGAGCTCGTGAGCACCAACGAGGACGGCACGGTCGTGCGCGAGGACGAGTGGTCGCAGGACGACGCGATCGACGTCACGCTCTCGGGCAGCGGCGCGACCGCCGCGAGCGGCGTGACGAGCGCCGACGGCGTCGTGACCGTCACGGAGGCGGGCGTCTACCGCCTGAGCGGCTCGCTCGACGGCCGCGTCGTGGTCGCCGCGCCCGAGGACGCCCTGGTCGTGCTCATCCTCGACGGCGCGACGATCGACTCGGCAGCGGGGCCCGCGATCGAGGTGCAGACGGCCGACGACGTCGCCATCCACCTCGCCGAGGGCAGCGACAGCGCCATCACCGACACGACCGGCTACGCCGAGGACGCCGACGCGAACGCCGCGATCTTCTCGGAGCAGGACCTCACGCTCTCGGGCGCCGGCACCCTCACGGTCGACGCCGCGGGCGACGGCATCACGAGCGAGGACGACCTCGCGATCATCGGCGGCACCATCGCCGTGACGGCGGCCGACGAGGCGCTGCGCGGCAAGGACTCGATCCAGGTCGAGGCCGGCACGCTCGCGCTCGACGCCGGCGGCGACGCGCTGCAGAGCGACAACGACGAGGAGGAGGGCCGCGGCTGGATCCGCATCGAGGGCGGCACGATCGACGCGACCGCCGGCGACGACGGCTTCAACGCCCTCACCGACATCCTCATCGGCGGCGGCACCGTCTCGGTCGAGGCCACCGGCGACGGCCTGCACGCCGACGTGGCGCTCGCGGTCGCGGCGGGCGCCGTCACGGTCGAGGGCTCCGACGAGGGGCTCGAGTCCGCGCTCGTGCAGCTCGACGGCGGCACGATCGACATCACCGCATCCGACGACGCCATCAACGGCTCCGCGGGATCGAGCACGACGGATGCGTCGGCCGGCCCGGGTGCGATGGGCGGCATGGGCGGCATGGCCGACTCGGGTGAGCTCGTGTCGATCACCGGCGGCGAGGTGACGCTGCGCGCCGGCGGCGACGGGCTCGACTCGAACGGCTCGATCGAGATCTCGGGCGGCACCGTGACCGTCTGGGGGCCGACGAGCGACGGCAACGGCGCGCTCGACGCCAACGGCGGCCTGACCGTCTCGGGCGGCACGCTGCTGGCGGTCGGCTCGTCGGGCATGGCCGAGTCGCCGGAGGCGGGCTCGAGCCAGGCGTGGCTGCAGGCGGCCGCGAGCGGCCAGGCGGGCTCGAGCGTCGAGATCCTCGACGCCGACGGCACCGTGCTCGCGTCGTACACGGCAGAGCGGGCGTTCAGCGATGTCGTCTTCTCGAGCAGTGGGTTGACGGGCGAGACGGCGACCGTGACCGTCGACGGCGCCGCGACCGAGGTCGCGCTCGGCACCGCGACGGCCGGCGGCCAGGGCGGCGGGGGCCAGGGCGGCGGCATGGGCGGCGGCATGGGGCCCGGCAGGCCGTAGCGCGCCTAGGCTGGGACGCATGACGCGCACACTCGGATCCAGCGGCATCGAGGTCTCGCCCATCGGCCTCGGCTGCAACAACTTCGGCCGCAGGGGCACCCGCACGGAGGATCAGGCGGGCACCGACGCGGTCGTCCACGCGGCGATCGACGAGGGCATCACCCTGTTCGACACCGCCGACATGTACGGCCAGCCGCCGACGACCTCCGAGACGCTCATGGGCGTCGCGCTCGCGAAGGCCGGCAGCGCCGCCCGCGACAGGATCGTGCTCGCCACCAAGTGGGGCCACCAGGGCGTCGCGCTCGAGGGCGCCGAGGAATGGGGGCCGAAGGGCGCCCGCCGCTACATCCGCAACGCCGTCGAGGCCTCGCTGCGCCGGCTGCAGACCGACCGCATCGACCTCTACCAGCTGCACACGCCCGACCCCGCGACGCCGATCGAGGTGACGGTGCGGGCGCTCGACGAGCTGGTCGCCGAGGGCAAGATCCGCGCCTACGGCCACTCGAACCTCACGCCCGACCAGATCGGTGCCGCCGCCGAGGTCGAGTCGCCGAACGGCTTCGTGACGGCGCAGGACGAGTACTCGCTCGTCGCCCGCGACGTCGAGAAGGAGGTGCTGCCCGCCGTGCTCGAGACGGGGCTCGGCTTCCTGCCCTACTTCCCGCTCGCGAACGGCCTGCTCTCGGGCAAGTACTCCCGCGGCGCGGGCGGCAGGGGCACGGGGCCGGCGGATGCGCGGCTCACGGCGCTGAAGCCCGACCTGCTCGAGCAGGCGGACTGGACGCGCGTCGACGAGTACGAGCGGATCGTGCGCGAGGTGGGCACGACGATGCTCGACGCGACCTTCCAGTGGCTGCTCGCGCAGCCGGCCGTCACGAGCGTCATCGCCGGCGCCACGAAGCCCGAGCAGGTCGCCCAGAACGCGGCGGCGGGCCGCGGCGAGCTCGACGCCGCGACGGTCGAGCGGATCTCCGAGGTGTTCGCCTAGATCTCGCGACGCGTGCGCCTGCGGCGCGCGCTCCACGAGGGTGAGCGCTCCGGGCTCAGGGCCGGTAGTCGGTGCCGTAGCGGTCGACGTAGGCCCGCACGTCGCCGGCGCGCAGCGCCTCGCCCAGCGCCGCCGTCTGCGCGGCGTCGACGAGGTTCACCGAGGCGCCCGCACGGCCGGTGAAGCCCGCGATCGGCGCCATGATGCTCAGGATGTCGTCGCGCTCGAGCTGCCGGCTGACGCCCGCGAGCCCCACCATGTCGGCCACCCGCAGCTCGCCCGTGATGCGCACGCTCGAAGCGATGTGCACGAGCGCCGACGTCAGCGCCGGCGGATCGTCGCCGAGCTCGTCGAGCCGCTCCATCAGGCCGATGATCGTCTCGCGGGTGCGGTGCGCGCGGTCGAGATCCCCGTACGGGAGCTCGAACCGCTGCCGCACGTAGTACAGCGCCTCCGCGTCGTCGAGCAGGATCGGGTCGGCGGTGAAGTCGTAGTTGCCCGCCTCGAGGTCGACCTCGCCCGCCGAGCTGAAGCCGGCGACCGCGGGGTGCGGGTTGGCGACCCACGCGCCGTCGACCGCGTCGAGCAGGCCGAGGAAGCCGCCGAAGTTCGTCTGCACGGTGTAGTCGAGCTCGATGCCCCCGAACAGCTCGGAGACCGTCTCGCGCAGCAGCGCCGCACCGCCGAGCGCGAAGGCGGCGTTGAGCTTCGCCTCGCCGTGCCCGGGGATCGTCACCCACGAGTCGCGCGAGACCGAGATGAGCGCGAGGGTGCTCCGATCGGCCGAGAGCTGCGCGACGACGACGGCGTCGGCGTTGCCCTCCCAGCTCGACAGGTCGCGCGAGTCGGTGCCCACCAGCAGCGCCGTGACGGGGCCGTCCGGCAGCGGGTCGGCGGGCGTCGCGGGGGAGGCGGATGCGCTCGGCCGCGCGGATGCGCTCGGCACGGCCGGACCGGTGGTGGCGGGTGCGGCGGAGGCGGTCGCGGCGGAGGCGGGCTCGGGGGAGCGGCTCGGCGTGGAGCCGGCCTGCGTGCCGCAGCCCACCGCCGCGATCGCGACGAGCGCGGCGAGCGCGACCGGACGCATCCGCCCCGCCCGTCGAGTCGTGACGACTCCCGCTGCCCGCATCGCGACCTCCCCGCCGCCTGCGACTCAGGCTAGCGGAAACGCCGTTCGGAAACAGTGCCCGTCAGTACCCCGTGCCGTACTGCTCGACGTACGGCGCCATGTCGCCGGCCCGCAGCGCCTCGCCGAGCGCCGCCGTCTGCCCGGTGTCGACCACGTTGACCGACTGGCCGCCCTGGTTGCCGAAGCCCGTGATGGGCGCCATCAGGCTCACGACGTCGTCGCGCTCGAGGTTCTGACTGAGCGAGGCGAGCGCGATCATGTCGTCGATCGACAGCTCGCCGGTGATCTTCAGCCGCTCGGCGAAGTGCCCGAAGACGGTCACGAGCTGCGCGGGATCCTCGGTGGCGATCTCGTCGATGCGCTCGAGCATGCCGATCACCGCGGCGCGCTGCCGCTCGGTGCGGTCGAGGTCGCCCTGCGGCAGGCCCTTGCGCTGCCGCACGTAGATGAGGCCGTCGGTGCCCGAGAGGTGCACGGGGTCTGCCGAGAAGTCGACCACCCGACCGGTGCTGTTGACCGTCACCCGCGTCGGGTGCTGGTTCTCGGCGTCGAAGCCGTCGAGCGCTCGCGTGAGCGCGATGAAGCCCTGGAAGTCGGCCTGCACCACGTAGTCGATCTCGAGCCCGCCGAACATCGACGAGACCGTCTCGACCATCACCGAGGTGCCGCCGCGCGCGAAGGCCGAGTTGATCTTGCCCGAGCCGTAGCCGCCCGCGAGCGGCACCCACGAGTCGCGCGTGATCGACACGAGCGAGAGCGTCTCGCGGTCGGCGGCGATCTGGGCGAGCATGATCGCGTCGGCCTGGCCGGTCATGCTGCCGGGCGTGCGCGAGTCGGTGCCGAGCAGCAGCGCGGTGACGGCGCCCTCCGGCAGCGGATCGACGGGCCCGGTCGGCGTGGGCGTGGGGGTCGGCGTGGGCGCCGGTGCCGATGCCGTGGGCGTCGGCGAGGGCGTCGGCTCCTGCGGCCCGCAGCCCGTGATCGCGAGCGCGGCCACCACCGCGAGCGCCGTGAACCGTGCCGTGCGTGTGCTGCGTCGCTTCGCCATCTGCATGGTGCGCCCCCTCGTGACCGATCCGCCTGCACGAGGCTAGCGCCACGGGGCCGCGAGATGCTGGACTACCGCAGCACGGCGTAGCCCTGCTCGCCCCGCGGGTTCGCGGCGGCGCGGATCGTGCCGTCGGCCTCGTGCGACGCGAACGAGAGGCGCCCGAGGGCCCAGGGCCCCGCATCCGTCACCGCATGCCCGCGGCGGCGCAGCTCGGCGATCGTCGCCTCGCCCAGCCGCGACTCGACGTGCAGGCCGCCCGGCTCCCACACGCGCGGCTCGAACGACGAGATCAGGTGCGTCACGTGCCAGGCGGGCGCGTCGATCGCCGCCTGCGGGCTCATGCCCAGCACCCGCATGCCCAGCAGCATCGACAGCTGCCACTGATCCTGCTGGTCGCCGCCGGGCGTGCCGAGCGCCGCCGCAGCGCCGTCGTCGTCGATCAGCATCGTGGGCGAGAGGGTGGTGCGGGGGCGGATGCCCGGGGCGAGGCTCGTCGGCAGCCCCGGTTCCAGCCACAGCATCTGGGCCCGCGTGCCGAGGCAGAAGCCGAGCTCGGCGATCGCGGGGCTCGACTGCAGCCATCCGCCCGACGGCGTGGCGGAGATGACGGAGCCCCACCGGTCGACGACGTCGATGTGGCAGGTGTCGCCGCGGGTGGGCTCGCCGGCGCCGGCCGGCTTCGCCGCATCGGCCGCCGCCCGCACGCGGGGCAGTCGCGGCGCCGCTCCTCGCAGCGCGCCGGGTCGCAGCTCGAGCGACGCCTCATGCCCGATGAGCGCGCGCCGCTCGGCGAGGTAGCCGCCGTCGAGCAGGCCGCTCAGGTCGGCGCGGTCGCCGAACCATGCGTCGCGGTCGGCGAAGGCGAGCTTCGTCGCCTCGGCCGCCACGTGCACGAGCTCGGCGTCGGCCACGCCCGGCACGGCGGAGCGCTCGGGCAGCAGCGGGTCGAGGATGCCGAGCGCCTCGAGCAGCGCGGGCCCCTGCGTCCAGCCGCCTGCCTTGTGCACGGTGGTGCCGCGCCACGGCATCGACAGCGTGTCCTCCCACGCCGGGCGCCAGGCCGCGAGGTCGTCGCCGCTGAGCAGGCCGGCGTGGGCGGCGCCGGTCGAATCCACGTGCGGCTGCTGGCTGTGGCGGTCGATCGCCTCGGCGACGAAGCCCTCGCTCCAGGCGGCGATGGCGGCGTCGCACGCGGCCTCGCGCCCCTTGCCGCGCCCGGCCTCGGCGAGCCGGCGGTAGGTCTCGGCGAGCGCCGGGTTGCGGATCACCGCCCAGGGCTCGGGCACCGGCGCGGCCCAGAGCGCCGCAGACGCCGCCCAGTGCTCGCGGAAGAACGCGGCGCGGCCGGCGATCGTCGCAGCCACGCGCGGCAGCACCCGGTGGCCGCGCTCGGCGAGCTCGATCGCGAACGCCAGCACCTCGCCGGGCGCCCACGTGCCGCGGTCGCGCAGCAGCGTCAGCCACGCGGGCACGGCGCCCGGCACGACGGCCGCGAGCAGCCCGGTGCCGGGGATGTGCTCGACGCCCTCGCCGCGCATCCGCTCGACCGTGGCCGCCGCGGGCGTCACGCCCTGCCCGCTCAGCACGCGCGGCGCCTCGCCCGGCGCCCGCAGGATGAGCGGCAGGTCGCCGCCGGGGCCGTTGAGGTGCGGCTCGACGACGTGCAGCACGAAGCCGGCCGCGACCGCAGCGTCCGCGGCGTTGCCGCCCCGCTCGAGCACCGCCATGCCGCTCGAGGAGGCGAGCCAGTGGGTCGAGGCGACGGCGCCGAACGCACCGGTGAGCTCTGGCCGCGTGCGCATCATGCGGCCACGCTATCCGCCCTCAGCTCCACCGCGCCGGGTCGAGGTCGAGCCGGCGCAGCAGCTGCGCGTTGAGCGCCACCACGATGGTCGACAGCGACATGAGGATCGCGCCCACCGACATCGGCAGCACGAACCCCACCGGCGCCAGCACGCCCGCCGCGAGGGGCACCGACAGCAGGTTGTAGCCGGCCGCCCACCAGAGGTTCTGCACCATCTTCCTGGCGCTCGCGCGAGAGAGCTGCACGACCGAGATGACGCTGCGCGGGTCCGAGCTCGCGAGGATCACGTCGGCAGACGCGATCGCCACATCGGTGCCCGCGCCGATCGCGAGGCCCACGTCGGCGCGCGCGAGCGCCGGCGCGTCGTTCACGCCGTCGCCGACGAACGCCACGGTGCGGCCCTCGTCCTGCAGGCGGGCGACCTCCCGCTCCTTGTGCTCGGGCCGCACGCCGGCGGCGACCCGGTCGATGCCGAGTTCGCTCGCGACCGAGCGCGCGACCGCCTCGGCGTCGCCCGTGACCATCGCGACCTCGACGCCGAGCGCGTGCAGCGCATCCACCGCCTGCCTCGACTCCGGGCGGATCGCGTCGGCCAGGCGCAGCGCCCCGGCGACCTCGCCGTCGACGACCACGTGCAGGATGATCGCGCCCTCTGCGCGCCACGGCTCGACCTCGGCGAGCTCGGCGGCGCCCTCCTCGGCGAGCATGTGCGGGCCGCCGACGCGCACGCGCCGGCCGTCGACAGAGGCGGTGACGCCGACGGCGGGGGAGGAGCTGAAGTCGGATGCGCCGGGCACGGTCACGCCGGCATCCTCGGCCGCGCGCACGATGGCGCTCGCGAGCGGGTGCTCGCTGGGCGTCTCGGCGGCAGCGGCGAGCGCGAGCAGGCGCTCGGCGTCGCCGTCGACGCCGCGGGTCTCGAGCACGACCGGCTCGCCCGCGGTGAGGGTGCCGGTCTTGTCGAACAGCACGACGTCGACCCGGCGCATGGTCTCGAGCGCGAGCCGGTCGGCGACGAGCACGCCGCCGCGGGCCGCGCGCTCGGTGGCGATCGAGACGACGAGCGGGATGGCGAGGCCCAGCGCGTGCGGGCAGGCGATCACGAGCACGGTCACGGCGTGCACCACGGCATCCTCGGGCAGGCCGACGAGCGACCAGACGATCGCCGTCGCGACGCCCGCGGCGAGGGCGAACCAGAACAGCCAGCCCGCCGCCCGGTCGGCGAGCCGCTGCGCGCGCGAGCTCGAGGCCTGCGCGTCGGAGACCAGCCGGCGGATGCCGGCGAGCGCCGTGTCGTCGCCGACGGCGTCGATGCGGATGCGCACGCCCGAGTCGGTCGCGACGGTGCCCGCGACCACGCGGTCGCCCTCGGCGCGCGCGACCGGCCGCGACTCGCCCGTGATCATCGCCTCGTCGAAGCTCGCGGCGCCCTCGACCACGACGCCATCGGCCGGCACCCGGCCGCCGGGGCGCACGACCACGAGGTCGTCGAGCCGCAGCCGGTCGGGGGAGACGCGCTCGGTGCCGCCCTCGGTGACGCGCTCGGCCTCGTCGGGCAGCAGCGCGGCGAGCGAGTCGAGCGCCGAGGAGGTCTGCGCGAGCGAGCGCATCTCGATCCAGTGGCCGAGCAGCATGATCACGATCAGCAGCGCGAGCTCCCACCAGAACTCGAGCCGATGATCGGCGATGCCGAGCGACGCGGCCCAGGATGCGACGAAGGCGACGCTGATCGCGAGCCCGATCAGCAGCATCATGCCGGGCCTGCGCGCCCGCAGCTCGTCGACGGCGCCGCTGAGGAAGGGGCGGCCGCCGACGACGAACATGACCGTGCCGAGCACCGGCGCGACCCACGGCAGCCACGGCCAGGCGGGCAGCGCGTAGCCGACAATCGAGGCGAACATGCCGCTCAGCAGCACCGTCGGCACGGCGAGCGCGAGCATCCACCAGAACAGGCGCCGGAAGATCGCCACGTGGTCGCCGTGGTCGCCGTGGTCGCCGTGACCGGCGTGGCCGGCGTGCTCCTGGTGGTCCGCGCGCTGCCGGTCGTGCGCGTGCTCCTGGGCCGCGTCCGCCGTGCCGGTGCGCTCGCCGTGCTCGTGGGTCCCGCTCATGGCGACAACCTATACCCCCTAGGGGTATATATCCACACCCGCCTCCGAGCGCGCGGCGGCGACCGCCCGCGATGCCGCACCCTCCGCCCATGGAGACCGTACGCATCCGCACCCCGCAATCCCTGCTGCAGCTGCTGCCGCGGCTCGTCGGCGAGACGACCGCGCCGTCGCTCGTGGCGCTGCCGTTCTCGGCCGGCCGCTCCGGCATGCCGATGGTCGTCGACCTGCCGGTCGGTGGCGCCGAGGACGCCGTCGCCCACGCGATCCGATCCGGCTCGCTCGGCGCGGAGGCCGTCGTGCTCGTCGCGTGCCTGGCCGCGCCGCTCGGCACCGATCCGCTGCCGCTGCGCGACGAGCTCGTCGGCGTCGCCGAGCGCCTCGAGGGCCGCGGCATCCGCACGCTCGAGCTGCTCGCCATCGCACCGGACGCCTGGGGCGACTACGCCCATCCCGACGTCGCGCGCGGGCCGCTCGCCGAGCTCGACCTGCTCGACGATCCCGCGCCCGGCGTGCCGGCGCCGGTGCCGCTGCCGGGCGTGCCCGTCGGCGCAGACGGCGACGCGGCCCGGGCGGTGGCCGGCTGGTTCGAGGCGATGCACCGGGGCGACCTCGACGCCGCGCGGGCCGCCCCCGTCGACGCCCTCGAGCTCGCCGTCGCGCTCGCGCCACGGCTCGGCGAGGGCCCCGGCGCGCTCGGCGTCGACCCCGCGAAGGCGGCGGCGCTCGCGATCGCGCTGGTCGACAGCCCCGCCATGCGCGATGTCGCCATCGAGCTCGCGCTCGACGGCAGCGAGGCCGCGGCGGCCACGCTCGCCGAGCTCGCCGATCCAGCCTCGCCCGCCGGCATCGCCTCGGCGGAGCGCTTCATGGGCGTCGGGTCCGCACCAGACGTCGCGCGCCTCACCGACCGGCTGCGCCGCTGGACGGCGATCGCCGAGGCGGCGCCGCTCGAGCTGCGCGCGCCGCTGCTGGTGATCGTCGGCTTCCTGCACTTCTTCCTCGGCCGCGCGCGCACCGCGGGCCGCTGCGCAGAGCTCGCGATGACGATCGACCCGGCGCTGACGATGGCCCCGCTGCTGCGCGACATCATCGACGCGAAGGGGGCGCCCGACTGGGTGCTGCGCCCGCAGGATCCGGCGCGTCCGCGACAGGGGAGCGAGGGTGCGGATGCGCGGTGATGGGCGTGGTGCAGCAGCTCGGGCCGCGACATGGGAGACTGGAGGATGTGACCCACATCGGAGCGGCGACCGGCGAGCACGCGACACAGGGCCCGGACGGGCGTCGGTTCGCAGTGCGCTGGGCCGGTCTCACCGACACCGGCTTCCGCCGCCAGCACAACGAGGACTCCCTCGTGACGCAGCCGCCCGTCTTCGCGGTGGCCGACGGCATGGGCGGGCACTCGCACGGCGACCTCGCCAGCAAGGCCGTCGCCGAGGAGCTCGGCGGGCTCGCAGAGCTCGAGACGGTCGAGCCCATCGACGTCGTCGACGCGCTGCGCCGGGCGACCGACGTGATCGAGCGGCTGGGCGACGGCGAGGGCGCCGCGGGCACCACCGTCACGGGCTGCGCCTTCGCCATGCACGACGACGCACCGCACTTCGCGGTCTTCAACGTGGGCGACTCGCGCACCTACGCGATGCTCGGCGAGCGCCTCACGCGCATCACCATCGACCACTCGGTCGTGCAGGAGCTCATCGACGCCGGCCTGCTCACCGAGGAGGAGGCCGAGACCCACCCGGAGGCCAACGTGGTCACCCGCGGGGTGGGCGCCGGCATCGACCCGGTGCCCGACTACTTCCTGCTGCCGATCATGCCCCAGCTGCGGCTGCTGGTGTGCTCCGACGGCCTCACGAAGGAGGTGCACGACATCGAGATCGAGCGCCTCCTGTCGGAGCACGAGGAGCCCGCGGCCGCAGCCAGCGCCCTCGTCGCCGCTGCGCTCGACAACGGCGGTCGCGACAACGTCACCGTCATCGTCGTCGACGTCACGAAGGCACCGACGGTCGACGACGTCGACCGCACCGTGCCCCGGACGACGCTGCGCGACGAGGAGACCAGGCGAGCCTGATGGCCAGGCGGCTCCCCTCAGCGCCGCCGGTCCTGCCCGGCTACTCGCACCTCCACGTGCTCGGCACGGGCGGGTACGCCGACGTCTTCCTCTACGAGCAGGCGCTGCCGCGCCGCCCGGTCGCCGTCAAGGTGCTGCTGGCAGAGCTCGTCGACGAGGACGTGCGCCGCTCGTTCCGCACCGAGGTCAACCTGATGGGCCGCCTCTCCTCGCACCCGAGCATCCTCACCGTCTACGGCGCGAGCGTCGCGAGCGACGGCCGCCCCTACCTCGTGATGGAGCTCGCCAACCCCGAGCTCGGCGAGCGCTTCCGCACCGAGCCGCTGCCGGTCGAGGCGGCGCTGCGCGTCGCGATCCGCATCGGCGCCGCCGTCGAGACCGCGCACCGCGCCGGCGTGCTGCATCGCGACATCAAGCCCGCCAACATCCTCACCACCTCCTTCGGCCACCCGGTGCTGAGCGACTTCGGCATCGCCGGCCTGCAGCACGACACCACCGAGGCGGCAGGCGTCTCGGTGCCGTGGGCTGCCCCCGAGGTGCTGCGCGGCGACACCGGCGGCACGGTCGCCACCGAGGTGTGGTCGCTCGGTGCGACGCTCTTCTCGCTCATCGCCGGCCGCAGCCCGGCAGAGCAGCCCGGCAGGGCCAACGACCACGACGCGCTGAGCGCGCGCATCACGAGCCACGAGCTGCTGCCCTCGCGCGCCATCCCGGCACCGCTGCGCACGGTGCTCGACCGCGCCCTCGCGGCGAAGCCCGGCGACCGCTTCGAGACCGTCGAGGCGATGCTGCTCGAGCTGCAGGCCGTGCAGCGCGAGCTCGGCTTCGACGAGACCGCCGTCGAGGTCGAGGTCGACGCCTGGGCCGCAGAGCCCGCCGCCGAGCCAGAGGTCGAGGAGGACTCGGATGCGCTGCGGCTGCGCCAGCGCCGCTCGCGCAGGGGCGCGGGCATCACGGGCAGCCGGGTCGACATCTCGCAGTCGACCGGCAGGCGCCAGCCGCAGAAGCCGAAGCGCTTCGCGATCGGCATCGGCATCGGCATCGCGAGCATCGTGGTGCTCGGCATCGTCGCCGTCGCCGCCATGGCGCTCTCGAGCATCTCGCAGCAGATCCCGGTGGTGACCGAGATCGAGGCGGTGCCGGAATCCGGGCGGGTCGAGTTCACGTGGACGGACCCGGGCCTCGTCGAGCCCGACACGTACCACGTGCGCACCTCCACGGGCGACGCGCTCATCCAGGGCGGCCGCGAGTTCTCGATGACGGGCGAGCCGGGCGAGCAGCTCTGCATCGACGTCGCCGTCAACCGCGACGGCGGCACCGGCGAACCCACGCGGGCCTGCGCGGAGCCGCTGCCGTGAAGCGCCGCGTCGCCGGCGTCGCGCTGGGCTCGCTGCTGGCGGCCGGCGTCGTCGCCGGGGCGGTGCTGAGCCCCGGGTACGCCGCGGTCGAGCCGCAGCTCGACGGCTCGAGCGTCTGGATCGCGAACTCGGAGGCGGGCGTCATCGGGCTCGCGAACACCGCCAACAGCACCGTCGAGCGGGTCGTGAACGTCGGCTCCGCCGACGAGACGCACCAGGCCGCCACCGGCACGGTGATCGTCGACCGCGACGCCTCCACCGTGCGCGTCGTGCGCGAAGGGGCGACCCAGCCGGGCTCGGCCGTGCCGATCGTCTCCGGCGCCGTGGTCGGCGTGCGCGGCGACCGCATCGTCATCACCTCGCCGTCGACCGGCGACGTCTGGCGCACCACCACCGGCGCCCTCGCCGAGGGCGCGCCGCTCGGCGAGCCGGTCGTCGCGCTCGGCCGCGGCGGCGTCGCGGTGCTCGCCGAGGACGGCCTGCTGGCGGCCTCGCCCGGGCTCGGCCGCGTGCTGCGCGTCGACCAGGCCGGCGAGATCGTCGCGAGCGACCGGGCGCCGGTCTCGCCCTCGGCGCCCGACCTGCAGCTGACGGTGCTCGGCGACGACTGGGTGCTGTACGACTCCGGCTCCGGCGTGCTCTCCACCCGCACCTGGCAGACGGCGCTCGACGCGAGCGGCGTGCGCCTGCAGCAGCCCGGAGCGGCCTCCTCGACGCTCGTCTATGCGACCGACGAGTCGCTCGTGCGGCAGCAGCTGGGCGTGCCGAGCTCGTCCGTGCTCGCCTCCGGCACCGCCGGCGCGGCGGCGGAGCCCGTGGTGCGCGAGGGCTGCATCTTCGCCGCGTGGGACGACGGCACCGCCTGGCGCTCGTGCGAGGGCGCCGAGCCCGCCGTGCTGAGCCTCGACGGCGTCGCGGACGACGCGCAGCTGCGCATCCTGCAGCGCGGCAGCGCCACCGCCGCCGTCGACCCCGGAACCGGCGACGCCTGGGCGATCGACCACGACGGCAGCCGCATCACCGGCTGGCAGATCGACGACGACGAGCCGGCGCCCGAGGATCCCGCGGAGGGCGAGACGGTCGAGCAGACCGTCGAGGCCGATCCCGAGCCGCCCGTCGCGATCGACGACGAGCTCGGCGCGCGCCCCGGCGCGGTCACCGTGCTGCCGGTGCTGCTCAACGACACCGACGCCAACGGCGACCCCATCGTCATCACCGAGGCGCAGGCCGACCGCGACGACGCATCCGTCTCCATCACCCCCGACGGCCGCGGCATCCGGCTCGAGGCGCCGGAGTCCGGGGCGGTGCGCGTCGCCTACGACATCTCGGACGGCGCGGCGACCGACAGCGCCACCGCGCTCGTCTCCGTGCGCACCGGCGATGAGCCGCCGGTGCTCGTGCGCCCGCAGCAGGCCACGCTCGAGGCCGGCGGCACGCTCGTGCTCGACGCGCTCGACGGCTGGGTCGATCCCGAGGGAGACCCGCTCGCCGTGCTGGGCGCGACCGCCGAGGAGCCCGACCGCGTGAGCGTGCGCCCGGACGGCCGGCTGGAGTTCCGCGACGGCCGCGCCGGGGCGCAGCGCGAGGTGCGCGTGACGGTCACCGACGGGAGGAACGAGACCACCGAGCCGATCGCGCTCACGGTGCACGCCGGCACCGTGCCGATCAGCGCGCAGCCCGTCACCGCCGTCACGCGCGTGGGGCAGGAGCTCGTGCTCGAGCCGCTGCTGGCCGCGCGCGGTGGCTCGGGCGAGCTCAGCCTGCACAACGTGGTGGCGGGCGGCGAGCCCGTGACGCCCGACTTCTCCGACGGCACCATCCGCGTCAACCCCACGGAGGCGGGCCTGCTGCGGTTCGGCTACGTCGTCACCGACGGCGAGTCGACCAGGAACGGCCTCGCGGTCGTGCGCGTGCTCGAGGGCGCCGACGCGTCCTCGGCGCCGGTGACCCACCCCGTCCGCGCCGCGGTGCCGGCGATCAGCTCGACCGAGCTCGACGTCGAGCAGCTCGCCCACGACCCGGCCGGCGGCGTCGTCGCGCTCACCGCGGCCGAATCCGACTCGCCGGCGGTGCGCGCCGAGGTGCTCGACGGTGAGCGGCTGCGGCTCTCGCTCACCGACGACCTCGACGGCGACGTCGCCGTGACCTTCTCGGTCACCAACGGCATCGCCACCTCGACCGGCGCGCTGCGCGTCTCGCAGACCGGCGGCGCCGCGGTGCAGGCGCCCATCGCCCGCGACGACGTCGTCTCGGTGCGGCCCGGCGGCCTGGTCGAGATCCCCGTGCTCGCCAACGACGAGCAGCCCGACGGGCTCCCGATCGCCCTCGAGCGCGAGCTCGTGGCCGCGCCGGAGGCGGGCCTGCTCTTCGCCGAGGGCGACCGGATGCGCTACGTCGCGGCCGACGAGCCCGGCACGTTCACGGCCGCCTACGCCGTGCGCGGCCCCGACGGGCAGGCGGCCAGCGCCGGCATCACGCTGCGGGTCGTCGACGCCGCGCAGACCACGAACGCCGCGCCGATCGCGCCGACCGTCGAGGCGCGCGTCGTCGCGGGCGCGAGCGTCGACCTTTCGCTGCCGCTCTCGCACGCCGACCCGAACGGCGACCCGGTGCAGCTGCTGGGCCCCTCCTCGGCGCCCGCGCTCGGCTTCGTGACCCAGTGGGGCCGCTCGACGCTGCGCTACCAGGCCGGCGAGTACTCGCCCGGCACCGACGAGTTCCGCTACCGCGTGGTCGACGACCTCGGTGCGGTCGCCGAGGGCATCGTGCGCGTCGCCGTGGTGGAGCCGGGCCCGGCCCTGCCGCCCGTGCTGGGCGTCGACGAGGCGCAGATGCGGCCCGACTCGACGCTCGTCGTGCCGGTGCTCGACAACGACAATGACCCCGCGGGCCTGCCGCTCGAGATCGTCGGCGTGGAGAGCGTCACGCGCGGCGCCGCCGCACAGCTGCGCGACGGTGCGGTGATGGTGAGCGCCGGCGCCGACGTGGGCGCCGTCGGCGTGCTCGTGACGGTCGAGAACTCGGCGGGCTCGAGCGCCACCAGCTGGCTGCGCGTCGACGTCGATCCGGAGGCGCCGCCGCCCGCGCCCGACGTGGAGGACGTGCAGGTGGCGATCCAGTCGATCGCCGACGCCGAGGCGGTCGTGATCGACCCGCTCGCGCACGTATCGGTGCGCGACGGCCGCGCCGATGTGCTCGAGGCGAGCCTGCCGCTCGAGACGCCGGGGGTCGAGCTGCGCGAGGACGGCGCGATCGAGATCGCCGTCGCCGAGCGCACGCGCTTCGTGCCCTTCGCGGTGACGCGCACCGACGACCCCACGGCGCTCGGCACCGCCGTCATCGCCGTGCCCGGCACGCGCGACGCGCTGCCGCAGCTGCGGGCAGAGGTCGCGCCGCTGCGGGTGCAGGCGGGCGAGACGCTCGAGATCGCGATCGACGACGTGGTCGCCACCGTCGACGGCGAGGGGGTCTTCATCACCGACGCGAGCGCCGTCGAGGCCTCGCCCGACGAGGGCTCGAACCCGGTCATCGACAACAAGACCCTGCGCTTCGTGCCGCCGGCCGGCTACTACGGGCCCGCGAGCATCCGCTTCGAGGTCACCGACGGCGACAGCCCCACAGACCCGGAGGGCCGGCGGGGCACGATCGTGCTGCCCATCGAGGTCGTCGCGGGGGAGGACACGCCGCTGAGCGTGCTCGGCTCCTACGTGCAGCTCGAGCCCGGCGGCGAGCGCGAGATCGATCTCGCCCGCATCACCAGGGCACCCGACCCCGCGCGCCTCGAGGCCGCCGTCTGGGCGATCGCCGACGGCGTGCCCCCGGGGTTCCGCGCGTCGGTGTCGGGCTCCATCCTGACCGTGAGCGCCCTGCCCGGCACCGAGGCCGGCACGGCCGAAGAGCTCGAGATCGGCGTGCGCGACGGCGACGTGACGGGCGAGCGCGGCGTCGTGCGGCTCTCCGTCATCACCTCGACAGAGCCGCTCGTGGCGCCCGTGCCGGATGCCGTGACCGTGCAGCGCGGCACGAGCGCCGAGGTGCGGCCGCTCGCGAACGACGAGGCCTCCAACCCGTTCCCGACCGTGCCGCTGCGCATCGGCGCGATCAGCGACGAGGGAGCGGCCGAGCGCGGCATCCGCGCGAGCGTCGACGGCGGCAGGGTGACCGTCGACGTCGACGAGGGCGCCGAGATCGGCACGACGATCGTGCGCGCGCTCGTGCTCGACGCCACCGACAGCCCCGACCGCGCCGTCTGGAGCCCGATCACCGTGACGGTGCAGGATGTGCCGGATGCGCCGGCGCCGCCCGTGCAGGCCTTCGACGAGCACGTCGACGGCGTGGTCACGATGAGCATCGAGCCGCCCGCCGCGAACGGCAGCCCCATCACCGGCTACCGCATCGAGGGCAACGGCGTCACCTACGACTGCGGCGTCGAGCCGCGCTGCCGCATCGAGGGGCTGCCCGCGGGCGTCGAGCTGCGGCTGCGCGCGATCGCGACGAACGCGCTCGGCGACAGCGACCCATCCGCCGCCTCCGAGCCGGTGCACGCCGACCGCCGGCCGGCGACCGTGCGGGGCGTCACCGCGATGCCCACGTCCGAGCCCGGTTCGGTGCGCATCGCCTGGCAGGGCGCGCAGCAGCCGCAGGGCGGCACGCCCATCGAGGGCTACCTCGTGCGCATCACCGGCAACGGGGCCGACCGCATCATCCGGGCCGGCGCCACCGAGCGCGCGACGGTCGTCGGCGACCTCACGCCCGGCCTCGCCTACGGCGTCGCCGTCGCCGCCACCAACGCGGCGGGCGTGCCGGAGGAGGGCTGGCGCTGGCCGAGCGCGCCCGTGCCGTTCACGGCCGTCGGCGAGCCGGCGACCACGCCCGTGCTCATCACCGACCGCACACCCGGCACCGTCACCGCCAGCTGGTCGCGCGTCGACGCGGGCGGCGCCTCGCGCGTCGCCTACACCGCGCGCATCGTGCCCGTCGCCGACGTCGCATCGCTGCGCTGCGAGAGCAGCGCCACGGGCACGCCCGCCGGCACCGCCGGCACGAGCGCCTCGCTGTCGGTCGCCGAGGGATCCCGCGTGGTCGTGGCCGTCACCGCCGACAACGGCTGGCACTGCTCGGTCTCGACCTCCGAGCCGGTCTTCGGCAAGCCCGAGCCCGTCGACCCCGACGAGGTGACGGTGGCCGGCGGCACGGCCCAGGTGCGCGACGACGCGCTCGACCTGCGGCTGACCGAGGTGCCGGCGCTGCCAAGCGGCCAGTGGTTCGAGGCCCGCGTGCGCCAGTCGCCGCAGGCCGTCGACCCCGTGTGGGTGCGCGTGGCGGCGAGCTCGTGGCTCACCCCGACCACCACGTCCTTCGCCTACGGCCGCCAGGCATCCGTCGACCTGCGGGCCTGCGCGCCCTCGGGCGCCGGGGCCGGCAAGGTCTGCTCCGACGCCACCACGGTCGGCAGCGGCGTGCCGCTCAGCCTGCGCGCGGCCGTGAGCGCGTGCGCGCCGCTCGCGCCGCTCAGCGCCACGCCGCCCGCGAACGCCGCCGCCGCGATCGAGGGCGAGGTGGTCGCGAGCTACCTGGACAACGGCACCTGGAGCTCCGAGCGGCCGGCGTCCGAGCCCGTCCCGGCGGGGGCGACGCGGGTGCGGGCCTGGGGCGTCGTAACCTATCTGGAGTCCGGGCCCCATCGGGATCCCGAGCCGACGGTCGCGGGATGCGGGCTGTGAGCGATCGACGACTGAACGAGGAGGTACCGCCCGTGGAGGTCGATGTCGCGAGCATCCAGGAGCTGGCAGAGCGGGTCGTCGAGCGCGTCGAGCGCGTGCTGGTGGGCAAGCCGCTCGCCGTGCAGCTCTCGCTCACCGCGATGCTCAGCCATGGCCACCTGCTCATCGAGGACAATCCCGGGACCGGCAAGACCTCGCTCGCCCGCGCCCTCGCGGCCTCGATCGACGGCACCGCCAGCCGCATCCAGTTCACCCCCGACCTGCTGCCCGGCGACATCACCGGCGTCAGCGTCTGGAGCCAGGGCCGCGGCGAGTTCGAGTACCGGCCCGGCCCCGTGTTCGCCAACGTGGTGCTCGCCGACGAGATCAACCGCGCGAGCCCGAAGACGCAGTCGGCGCTGCTCGAGGTGATGCAGGAGGGGCACGTGACGGTCGACGGCATCGCGCACCCCGTGCCGCATCCGTTCATGGTCATCGCGACGCAGAACCCCATCGAGCACGCCGGCACCTACCAGCTGCCGGAGGCGCAGCTCGACCGCTTCGCGCTCAAGGCGTCGATCGGCTACCCCGACCACGCCTCGACCCTGCGCATCCTCACCGACTCGGGCGACGAGGTCTCGCCCGAGGAGATCCAGCCGGTGGCGGATGCCCGGGTCGTGCAGGAGATGGCGGCGCGGATCCGCAAGGTGCACGTCGAGGCGTCGATCGTCGACTACGTCGCGCGCCTGGTGGAGGCCACGCGCGAGGCCGACGAGGTGCGGCTGGGCGTCTCCGTGCGCGGCGCGCTCGCGCTCGTGCGCACGGCGCGGGCATGGGCGGCGATCCACGGGCGCGACTACGTCACCCCCGACGACGTGAAGGCGCTCACCGTGCCGGCGCTCGCGCACCGGCTGGTGCTGCAGCCCGAGGCCGAGTTCGACGACGTGCGCCCCGAGAGCATCGTGCAGCAGCTCATGCTGACCGTCGCGCCGCCCCGGCGCTGACATGCCCCGGCACTGACATGCACCGCCTCGACGCCGCCCTGCGCGCGATCACCCCGTGGGGGTGGACGCTGTTCGCGGTCGTCGTCGTCGGGCTCGTGCTGGCGCGGGCGCTCGGCTGGACGGAGGCGCTCGTCGCCGCCGTCGCCGCCGCCGTGCTGCTGCTGGGCGCCGTGCCGTGGATCGTGGGGGAGCGCTGGGCGCGCGCCCGCATCGGGCTGAGCGCCGAGCGGGTGCCGGTGGGGGCGGATGCCCTCGCGCTCGTCGAGGTGTCGCGCCCCAGCAGGGCGGCGACGCCCAGCCAGGTCGACCTCGACGTGGGGGAGGACGAGGTGGTGCTGGAGATCCCGCCCATCGACGTCGGCGGGCGCGTCGTGCGCTCCGTGCCGCTCGACACCTCGCGGCGCGGCCTGCGCACCATCGGCCCGGCCACGATCATGCGCACCGACCCCTTCGGCGTGCTCGAGCGCCGCCACCGGCTCACCGAGTCGCGCACGCTCGTGGTGCACCCGCGGGTCGTGCGGCTGCCCGGCGGCGCCGGCGGCATCGTGCGCGACCTCGACGGCGAGGCCGCGGCAGAGCGCACCGCCGACGACGTCTCCTTCCACAGCCTGCGCGAGTACTCGCCCGGCGACGACCGGCGGCTCGTGCACTGGCGCTCGAGCGCCCGCCACGGCTCCCTGCTCGTGCGCCAGTTCGAGCCCTCCCGGCGCGCCGACACGCTCATCGTGCTCTCCACCGACCCACGCGAGTACGACGGCGACGACTTCGAGCTGGCGCTCTCGCTCGTCGGCACCCTCGGGCTCGCCGCCATGGCCGACCGCCGCGCCCTGCGCATCGTCGAGAGCCCCCGCACCGAGCGGGGCGAGGCGCGGGCGATCGACGCGGCGACCCGCGACAGGCTGCTCGACGCGCTCGCCGTGCTGCAGCCCGAGCAGCAGCTCGGCATCGCCGCCACCGCCCGCGCCTCGCGCCGGGCCGCGCCCGGCAGCCTCGCATGGCTCATCACCGGCTCGACCGTCTCGCCGCGCACGCTGCGCACGGCCGCGAACGGCATGCCCGCAGGCGTCGTCTCGGTGGTGGTGCGCGCCGCCGTCGGCGCGCTGCCCGCGCGGTCGCGGCTCGGCGACGCCGACGTCGTCACCGTCGGCGCCATCGAGGATCTCTCCCGCGGCATCGGCCAGTCGAGGCAGCGATGATCCAGCGCGCCCCCGCCGTCGCCGTGCTGCTCGTGGCCATCGGCGCCGCGTGCGCGCCGATGTGGTGGATGTTCGGCACGCTGCAGCTCGTCGTCTCGCTCGCCGTGGTCGTGCTCGTCGGCACGGCGATCGCCTGGCTCGCGGCCGTGCGCCGCTGGTCGTCGATCACGATCATCCTCACCGGCCTCGCGGCGCTCGCGCTGCTCGCCGTGCCGCTCACCGCCCCGCAGCGCATCCCGCGCGGCGAGTGGCTGCCCGCCTTCGCCGACGCGGCGGCGGCGCTCGTGCTCTCCTGGCGCCGGCTGCTGACGATCGGGCTGCCGGTCGGCACCGGCGACTCGCTGCTGATGGCGCCCGTGGTGCTCGTGCTCGCCGGCACGATCATCGGCGTCTCGCTCGCGCTGCGATCCCGGCGGGCAGAGACGGCGGCGCTCGTGCCGGCGGCGATCGGCGTCTGGTCGATCCTGTGGGGGCCGCGCGACCTGCCGGACCCCTGGCTGAGCGGCCTGCTCGCGCTCGTGCCGATCGGCGCCTACGTCGCCGTCGTGCGGCAGGCGCGCCGGCGCGTGCGCGCGCCCCGCGCGCTCTCCTCGCTCGCGCGCCGCATCGTCGCCGGCTCGCTCGTCGCCGTGGTCGCGGCCGGCGCCGCCGGTGTCGCCGGCGCGCTCGTGCCGCTGCCGGAGCGCACCGTGCTGCGCGGCGACAGCCCCTCCTCGATCGAGCTCGAGGGCGCCTCGCCGCTGGCGGCGTACCGCTCCTTCTGGGCGGCCGAGACCCGCGCCGCGGCCCAGCTGACGGCCACCGGCCTCGAGCCGGGCGACCGCATCCGCACCGCCGTGCTCGAGAGCTACGACGGCGAGGTGCTGAGCGTCGGCAGGTCGCCCTTCGAGCGGGTGGCCGGCGCCGAGCCGGGCAGGGGCGACGTCGTCGGCGTCACCGTCGACGGGCTCGCGAGCCAGTGGCTGCCCGTCGTCGGCACGCCATCGGCGATCCGCTTCGTGGGCGAGCGCGCCGAGCGGCTCGCAGGGGGACTGCACCGCAACGACGCGCTCGGCACCTACGTGCTCGAGCAGGGCATCCGGCCCGGCGACGGCTACCAGATGCTCTCGCAGCCGGGCAGCGAGATCGTCGCGCCCGAGGCGCTCGCCGCGCTCGAGCCCGAGGATCCGCGGCAGGGCTCGCAGGCGCTGCCCGACGCGATGCTCACGACGCTCGCCGCCTGGACGGGCGAGGCGTCGACGCCCGGCGAACGGCTCTCGGCCATGGTCGCGGGGCTGCGCGCCGACGGCTACGTCAGCCACGGCGTGCTGGAGGACGAGGTGCCCTCCCGCCCCGGGCACTCGCTCGAGCGGCTCGAGGCGCTGTTCGCCGATCCGATGATCGGCGACGCCGAGCAGTACGCGACCGCCGCGATGCTGCTCGCGCGCCAGCTCGGCTTCGACGCGCGCGTGGTGGTGGGCTTCACGCCCGACGGCGTCGAGCCGGGGCAGCCGACGACGGTGCTCGGCTCCGATGCGGATGCGTGGATCGAGGTGCGCGCGCAGTCCGGCTGGGTGGGGGTGGACGTGACGCCCGAGCCGCGGCCGATCCCCGAGCAGGAGGACGGCTCGCCCTCCGTGGTGGAGGAGCCGCCGCTGCAGCAGGCGCCCGCGCCCGCGCCCGGCGGGCAGACCGAGGGCGGCGACCCGGCGGCGCCGAGCGCGCCGCAGGACACCGATGACAGCGCCGCGCGCCTGCTGCAGGTGCTCGCCGCCGTCGGCGCGGTGCTGGGGCTCGTGGCGCTCATCGCCGCCATCCCGGTGGGGCTCGTGATCGCGAAGGTCGTGCGCCGCAGGCGCCGGCGACGTGCCGACGAGCCGCGCGACCGCGCGGAGGGCGCGTGGGCCGAGGTCGTCGACGGGCTGCGCGACCGAGGCGAGTCGCTCGTGCCGGGCGGCACGCGCGTCGAGCAGGCCGCGGGCGACGCGCGCATGCACGAGCTCGCGCACCGCGTCGATCGCGCCGTCTTCGCCGCCCAGCCGCCCAGCGAGCAGGAGGTCGAGGCGACCTGGGCGATCGGCGGCGCCGTGCTCACCGCCCGCGATGCGGGGCAGGGCTGGCTGCGCCCGCTGCTGACGAGGCTGAACCCGGCCTCGCTCGTGCGCCGCTGAGCGCGCTCTCCACAGGCGCGCACCGAGGTGCCGCGTGCGCCCTGGCGCGTGGCGCATCCTGCCGCCATGCAGACGCGCATCGACCTGCCCCGGCCGCCCGCCGACCCCGAGCCGACGCCCTTCCCGCTGCTCGCGAGCCTCGCCCCGGTGCTGGGAGCCGGCGCCATGTGGCTGCTGCTGCAGACGCCGACGGTGCTGATCTTCGCCATCCTGGGGCCCGTGATCGCCGTCGCGAGCATGGGCGACGGCCGCCGCAGCCGCGCGCGGCGGCGCAAGCGCGAGGCGGCGCGCTGGCAGGCCGAGATCGCCGAGGTCGGCGATCGCGTCGACGCCGCGCTCGACGAGCGGCGCGCCGCGCTGCTGCTCGCGCACCCGGGCCCGCGGGCGGTCGCGGCGCGGCCCTCGCACGATCCGCACCGCTGGCGCCGCGATCCCGACGCGCCGGTGCCGGTCGTGCTCGGCATCGGCCCGCTGCCCTCCGGCATCGCCGTCGAGGGCGCGATCCCCGCCACCGATCCGGCGGTGCGCAGGCTCGGCGCCGCCGAGCAGGCCGACCGGCTGCGCTCCGCCGCCGCGGTGGTCGAGGGGCCGGTCGTGGTCGACGCGCGCGAGGGCATCGGCATCGTCGGGCCGCCGCTCGTGGCGCTCGCGCTCGCGCGCGCCGCGGTCGTGCAGGCGGCGGATGCGGTGGCGCCGGATGCCGCGGAGGCGATCGCGCCCGACGGAGCGGGCTGGGAGTGGCTGGCGCAGCTGCCGCACCCGCTGCACCGCGAGCCCGGCTCGGTCGTGCGGCTCGTCGGCGACGACGTCGAGGTGACGATCGCGGTGGCCGAGCACGCCGCGCAGCTGCCGCGCGAGTGCCGCGTGGTCGTGCACGCCTCGCTCGACCGCGCGAGGGTGGGTGAGCGCTCCTTCGTCCCCACCGCCGTCGCCGAGCGCGAGGCGCTCGCGGCGATCGAGACCCTCGCGGGCGCCGCCGCGCACGCGGGCATCCGGCGGGCGGGCTCGCTGCCGGCGCACGTCGAGCTCGCGCAGCTGCCGCTCGCCGAGGGCGGCCTCGCCGCGGTCTTCCTCGCCGGCGAGGCGCCGATCGAGCTCGACCTCGTGCGCGACGGGCCGCACGCGGTGGTGGGCGGCACGACGGGCTCCGGCAAGAGCGAGCTGCTCATCGCCTGGGTCGCGGCGATCGCTGCGGGGCGCACGACGGCAGAGGTCTCGTTCCTGCTGGTCGACTTCAAGGGCGGCGCCTCCTTCGCGCCGCTGCTGGGGCTCGCGCACTGCGTGGGCGTCATGACCGACCTCGACGAGGCGGGCGCCCGGCGCGCGATCGAGAGCCTCAGGGCCGAGCTGCGGCGGCGCGAGCGGCTGCTCGCCGAGCAGGGGGCGCGCTCGATCGAGGAGGCGAGCGGCATGGCGCGGCTCGTGATCGTGGTCGACGAGTTCGCCGCCATGCTGGCCGAGCTGCCCGACCTGCACCGGCTGTTCGTCGACCTCGCCGCCCGCGGCCGCTCGCTCGGCGTGCACCTCGTGCTCTGCACGCAGCGGCCGGCCGAGGCGGTGCGCGACTCGCTGCTGGCCAACTGCGGCATCCGCATCTCGCTGCGCGTCACCGACGAGCACGACGCGGTCGCCGTGACGGGCGAGGCCTCGGCCGCGGCGATCCCGCTCGCGGCGCGCGGCCGCTGCGTCGTGCGCGTGAGCGGCGGGGCGACGCGCACGGCGCAGGCGGCGCTCGCGAGCCCCGAGCACCTGGCCGCGCTCGTCGCCGCCGCCGAGCAGCAGCCGCGCGCGCCCCGGCCCTGGCGGGAGCCGCTGCCGGCCTCGCTGCCGCTCGCGGCGGTCGAGGCGCAGGCGGGGGAGCGACCGGGCATCCGGCTGGGCCTCGTCGACCGGCCGGCCGAGCAGCTCGTCGCGCCCGTCACCTGGCGGCCGCAGGCCGACGGCCCGCTGCTGGCGATCGGGGGCGCCGCGAGCGGACGCACGAGCCTCGCCGAGCTGCTCGCCGGGCAGCTGGGCACCGCGGTCGTCGACCGCGAGGATGCGCTCTGGGATGCGCTGCAGGAGCCGGGCCCGCTCGTCGTGGACGACCTCGACCTGCAGCTCGCGCGGCTCGGCGAGGAGCAGCAGTCGAGCGTCTCGCAGGCGCTCGCCCGGCGCATGCGGGAGGGCTCGCCCGTGGCGCTCACCGCTCGGCGGGTCTCGACCGCGATGGGGCAGGTGGCGCCGCTCGCCGAGCTGCGCATCCTGCTGCGCATCGCCAGCAGGCAGGAGCACATCGTCGCGGGCGGCGCGGGGCAGCTGCACGACGCGGGGCTGCCGCCGGGCGCCGGTTGGCTGCACGACGAGCGCGTCCAGCTCGCGCTGCCCGAGCGGGCGGCCCCGCGGCGGGAGCCGCGCTCGGTGCCGCTGCCGCACGGCCCGGTCGCGGTGGTGCTGGGCGTCGGCGCGCAGCTGCCGCCGACGCTCGCCGCGCTCGACGCGGCTGCCCGGGCGGCGAGGCCCGGGCAGGACGGCGGCGCCGAGCTCGTGGTGGGCGCGGTCGCCGAGTGGGAGGCCGCATGGGGCGAGCTCGACCGGCTGCGGACCGAGCGGCCCGTGCTCGTGCTGGGCGTCGACGAGCGGCAGCTGCGGCAGGTGCTGCGGCACGCGCCGCTGCCACCGCCGATGCGCTCCGCGCCGGCCTGGGTGCTGGAGGCGGGCGGCTTCGAGCGCCTGCGCTACCCGAGCAGCGAGGCGAGCGGTGCCGCCTGAGCCTCGAGCGCCGCCGCGACGGCGGGGTTGGCCACCTGCCCGCCGGTGGTGTTGAGGCCCGCCGCCAGGCCCGCATCCGCCGACAGCGCCTCGCGCCAGCCCAGGTCGGCGAGCCGCATCGTGGCGTGCAGGGTGGCGTTCGTGAGCGCCTCGGTCGAGGTGCGCGGCACGGCACCGGGCAGGTTCGTGACGCACGCGAAGACTGTCTCGTGCACCCGGAAGGTCGGCTCGCGGTGGGTCGTGGGCCGCGAGTCGGCGAAGCAGCCGCCCTGGTCGATGGCGATGTCGACGAGCACCGAGCCGGGTCGCATGGCCGCGACCATCTCGTTCGTGACGAGCTTGGGGGCCTTCGCGCCGGGGATGAGCACCGAGCCGATCACCAGGTCGGCGTCGCGCACGGCGGCCTCGACGGTGACGCGGTTCGAGTGCAGCGTCTCGACGCGGCCGCCGTAGATGGCATCGAACTGCCGCAGGCGGGGGAGCGAGACGTCGAGCACCGTGACGCGCGAGCCGAGGCCGACGGCCATCTCGACCGCCGAGGTGCCGGCGACGCCGCCGCCGAGCACCACCGTGTGGCCCGCGCGGGTGCCGGGCACGCCGCCCAGCAGCAGGCCGGCACCGCCCGCGGGGGCGGTGAGCAGCGAGGCGCCCTGCGTGACCGAGAGCCGGCCTGCCACCTCACTCATGGGCGCGAGCATCGGCAGCGAGCCGTCGGGCGCGCGCACCGTCTCGTAGGCGATCGCCGTGGTGCCGCGCTCGATGAGCGCCTGCGCGAGCTCGGGCGCCGCCGCCAGGTGCAGGTAGGCGAACAGCGTCAGGTCGTCGCGCAGGAAGCCGAGCTCTGCCGCGATCGGCTCCTTCACCTTCAGCACCAGCTCGGCGGCCCACGCCTCGCCCGCCGAGGCCACGATCTGCGCACCGGCGGCCTCGTAGGCCGCATCCGGGATCCCGCTGCCGACGCCCGCGCCGGCCTCGACGACCACCTCGTGGCCGCGCGCGACGAGCTCGGTCGCGCCGGTGGCCGTCAGGGCGACCCGCGCTTCGTCTGGCTTGACCTCGCGCGGGACCCCGATGCGCATCAGGCTGCGCTCTTGGTCGACGCGATCGCGCGGCCGATGACCTCGATCGCGTCGCGGATCTGCTCGTCGGTGATCGCCAGGCTCGGCAGGAAGCGCAGCACGTTGTAGTCGGTGCCGGCGGTGAGCACGAGCACGCCCTCGAGGCCCGCGGCCTGCGAGATCGGGGCGGTCGGGATCGGCGCGCCGGTGGCGGGGTCGATGAACTCGATGGCGAGCATCGCGCCCTTGCCGCGCACCTCGATGATCTCGGCGTGCTGCTCGGCGAGCTCGTCGAGCAGCGGCCGCATGACGCGCTCGATGCGCTGCGCCTCGCCGTTCAGGTCGTTCGACTCGATCTGCTCGAAGACCGCAACCGCGGCGGCGCACGCGACCGGGTTGCCGCCGAAGGTGCCGCCGATGCCGCCGGTGTGCACGGAGTCCATGATCTCGGCGCGGCCGGTGACGCCCGCGAGCGGCAGGCCGCCCGCGATGCCCTTGGCCGAGAGCACCATGTCGGGCACCCAGCCGAAGTGCTCGGCAGCGAAGGTCCTGCCGGTGCGCGTGATGCCCGACTGCACCTCGTCGGCGATCATCACGACGCCGTTGGCGGTGCACCACTCCTGCATCGCCGGCAGGTAGCCGTCGGCGGGCACGATGAAGCCGCCCTCGCCCTGGATCGGCTCGATCACGAGGCAGGAGAGGTCGCTCACGCCCACGTGCTTCTCGAGGTAGTACTGGGTGCGCTCGGCCGCCTCGGCGCCGTCCAGCCCGTCCTGCAGCGGGTACGAGCCCGGTGCGTGGAAGATGTCGGAGGCGAGCGGCCCCATGCCGGTCGCGTAGGGCGCCGGCTTGTAGTTCATCGTCATCGTCAGGTTCGTGCGGCCGTGGTAGCCGTGCTCGACGACGGCGACCGCGCGACGGCCCGTGAACTTGCGGGCGATCTTCACGCCGTTCTCGACCGCCTCCGAGCCCGAGTTCACGAAGAACGACTTCTTCGCGTGGTCACCCGGCGTGTGCTTCGCCAGGTACTCGGCCACCCGCACGTAGGGCTCGTAGGGCGTGGTGCCGAACAGCGAGTGCGTGAGCTTGCCCACCTGCTCGCGCACCGCATCCACCACCGCGTCGTTGGTGTGGCCGATGGTCGTCACGCCGATGCCGCAGCCGAGGTCGATGAAGCGGTTGCCGTCGACGTCGGTGATGATCGCGT
The DNA here is from genome assembly GCA_007988785.1 of Agrococcus baldri. GTDB lineage: Bacteria > Actinomycetota > Actinomycetes > Actinomycetales > Microbacteriaceae > Agrococcus > Agrococcus baldri_A. Next base: position 32,573 of record BJUU01000016.1, on the reverse strand, counting down.
CGTGCGCCTCGGCGATGAAGACGGGCAGCTGGTGCGGGATGCCCTGCGCGACCGCGGCGGCCTTGCGCTCGAGCAGCGCGCGCGAGTTGGGGCCGGGGATCTCGGTCGTGACCGAGCGGGTGAGGGCGGGGGCGGCGATGTCAGTCATGCTCGAATCCTACGCCGCGCGCCGTGCCGCCGACAGCGAGCGGGCCTAGGCTGGCGGCATGCCGATGCAGCACAGCTACGCCGTCGAGGTCGAGTGGACGGGCGCGGGCGACGCGGGCACCGCCGACTACCGCTCCTACACGCGCGATCACGTGGTGCGCATCGACGGGCTGCCCGACATCCTGGGCTCGGCCGACAAGACCTTCCGCGGCGACCGCGCCCGACACAACCCCGAGCAGCTGCTGCTGAGCGCGCTCGCGCAGTGCCACATGCTCAGCTACCTGCACCAGGCCGCCAGCCGCGGCATCGTCGTCACCGCCTACCGCGACGCCGCGAGCGGCACCATGGAGACCGCCGGCACGGGTGGGCGCTTCACCCAGGCGCTGCTGCGGCCGCAGGTGACGATCACGGATGCGTCCCAGGCGGCGGATGCGCTGGACGCGCACGGGCAGGCGGCCAAGGACTGCTTCATCGCCTCGTCGGTGAGCTTCCCGGTGCTGCACGAGCCGACCATCCTGGTCGACGGTCGGGTCGTCGCGTGAGCGCGAGGCGCCGGGTCATCCTGCTGGGCTCCACCGGCTCGATCGGCGTGCAGACGCTCGACGTCATCCGCGCGAACGCCGACCGCTTCGAGGTCGTCGGCCTCATCGCCGGCAGCGACCGGGCAGGGCTCGAGGCGCAGCAGGCCGAGTTCGGCTGCGAGGCGGCGCTGGGGGCGGATGCGGCGGTCACCATGATCGAGTCGGTCGAGGCCGACGTCGTGGTCAACGGCATCACCGGCTCCGTCGGGCTCGCGCCGACGCTCGCGGCGCTCGACGCCGGACGCACCCTCGCGCTCGCCAACAAGGAGTCGCTCATCGCCGGCGGCGACATGGTCATGGCGCGCGCGCAGCCCGGCCAGATCGTGCCGGTCGACTCCGAGCACTCGGCGATCGCGCAGTGCCTGCGATCGGGCGCGCACGGCCCCGGCGAGCAGAGCGAGGTGCGGCGGCTCGTGCTCACCGCATCCGGTGGCCCGTTCCGCGGCTGGAGCCGGCAGCGCATGGCCGACGTCTCACCGGCGGATGCGCTCGCGCACCCCACGTGGGCGATGGGCCCGATGGTCACGACCAACTCGGCGACGCTCGTGAACAAGGGCCTCGAGGTGATCGAGGCGCACCTGCTGTTCGACGTGCCGTACGAGCGGATCGACGTGACGGTGCACCCGCAGTCGATCGTGCACTCGATGGTCGAGTTCGTCGACGGCTCGACGATCGTGCAGGCCTCGCCGCCCGACATGCGGCTGCCGCTCTCGCTCGGCCTCGACTGGCCACACCGCATCCCGGGCGTCGGCGCGCCGCTCGACTGGACGCGCAGCTCGAGCTGGGAGTTCGAGCCGCTCGACGAGGAGGCCTTCCCTGCGGTGGCGCTCGCGAAGCGCGTCGGGCGGGCGGGCTCGACCTTCCCGGCGGTGTTCAACGCCGCGAACGAGCAGGCGGTGCACGCCTTCCACGCCGGCGAGATCGGCTTCCTCGACATCATCCCGGCGATCGAGCGGGTGCTCGAGCAGCACGAGCCGGGCGAGCTGACGCTCGAGGGCGTGCTCGCGGCGGAGCGCTGGGCGCGCCGCGTCGCCGATGAGGTCTGCGGCGTCGACCGCTAGCAGCAGGTCGAGGAGCGCGCCGGCGAAGCCGGCACGCGTCTGCGTAGGTCGAGGAGCGCGCCGGCGAAGCCGGCACGCGTCACGAGACCGAAGCCCCGCGCGGCGTCACCACTACCTCGACATCCGCCGCATCGACCGCCTCCACCACGGCCCCCGCGTCATCCCACCAGCGGGCGTAGTGGTCGGGGTCGAGGTTGATCTGCACCGCGTGCGCGACGCGGGTCGGGGCGAGCTCCTCGCGGCCGTCGAGCCGCGCGAGCGCCCGGTAGAAGAGCACGGCCGAGCCGTAGGCATCCATGCGCACCTCGTACTCGCCCCAGCCGGTGCGCTGCTGGAAGAGGCCGCGCGAGTCGGGGCCGGCATCGTCGCCGTGGTCGACGACCCGCAGGCTCGACTCGCCCATGGCGGTCATGACGCCGATGCGCACGTCGCGCTCGTCCAGCCCCAGGTCGCGGCCGGCCTGCATGACGATGGCCGCGTTCGCGAGCTGGCCGCGATCCCAGCCGGCGGCCGATCGCGGCAGCTCGCCCTCGACGGCGGCCGTCTGCGTGACCGGGTCGGGCGCCGGCCGCGTGATCACCCACGCGAGCAGCACCACGAGCAGCAGCCCGATCGCGCCCAGCACGATGGCGCGCGCATCGCCGCTGCGGGGCACGCGCTCGGCGACCGGTCGGCTGGAGGGCACGGCGCAACGCTACGGCCGTGCGCTGTGGGTTCCATAGCGAGCACGGCTACGCTGACCGTTCGATGGAAGCCGTCCTCCTCTTCATAGCCGGCGTGCTCGTCGTCGTCGTCGGCCTGGCCGTCTCGATCGGCCTGCACGAGCTCGGGCACCTGTGGCCCGCGAAGCTCTTCGGCGTGCGCGTCGGCCAGTGGATGATCGGCTTCGGGCCGACCATCTTCTCGTTCCGCAAGGGCGAGACCGAGTACGGCATGAAGTGGATCCCGCTCGGCGGCTACATCTCGATGTCGGGCATGTTCCCGCCCCGCAGGCCCGGCGAGGAGTCGCGGGATGCGTCGACGGGATTCCTCGACACGCTCGTGCAGGATGCGCGCGACTCGAGCGCCGACACCATCAACGAGGGCGAGGAGCACCGGGCGTTCTGGCGCCTGGCGACCTGGAAGCGCATCGTCATCATGCTCGGCGGGCCGTTCATGAACCTGCTGATCGCGGTCGTCGCCTACGGCGTCGTGCTCTGCGGCTTCGGCATCGCCGTGCCCTCGACCACGATCTCGAGCGTCTCGCAGTGCGTCATCGCCGCATCCGCCGACCGCACCGAGTGCGAGTCGGGCGACCCGCTCGCGCCCGCCGCCGAGGCGGGCATCGAGCCGGGCGACACGATCGTGTCGATCGCCGGGCAGCCGATCGACGACTGGGAGGCCATCCAGGCCTCGATCCGCGATCTGGCCGGGCAGCAGGTGCCCTTCGTGGTCGAGCGCGACGGGGCCGAGCTGACGCTGCAGGTCACGCCGCTCGAGAGCGAGCGGTACGTCGTCGACGACCTCGGACAGGTCGTCGAGTCGGGCGGCGAGCCCGTCACCGAGACCATCGGCTTCGTGGGCGTCGGCCCGCAGTACGTCGTCGAGCAGCAGCCGGTGACGGCGGTGCTGCCGGCCGTCGGCGACAACGTCGTGCGCGTCGGCGAGCTGATCATCAACCTGCCGCAGCGCCTCGTCGACGTGGCGGCAGCCGCCTTCGGCCCGGGGGAGCGCGACCCGAACGGCCCGATGTCGGTCGTCGGCGTCGGCCGCATGGCGGGCGAGATCGCGGCGCTCGACCAGATCCCCATCCTCGAGCGCATGAGCGCCATGGTGCAGCTGCTCGCGAGCCTCAACGTCGCGCTGTTCGTCTTCAATCTCATCCCGCTCATGCCGCTCGACGGCGGCCACGTGCTGGGCGCGATCGTCGATGCGGTGCGACGCGGATGGGCGAAGCTGCGCGGGAAGGTCGCCACACCCCTCGACACGGCCAAGTGGGTGCCGGTGACGCTCGCGGTCACGGCGGTGCTCGGCGTCATGAGCGCACTGCTCATCTACGCCGACATCGTCAAGCCCATCAGCGTCTTCGGCGGCTGACGCCTCGCCCGCCGTCCAACGATGGCCGGTGTGCACTTCTTGCGCGTTCTGCGGTCTGCAGCCGCAGCAACTGCACACTGCGCGCCCGCTACCGCTGGGGGGTTCCCTGGTGGAAGCGCTGGCGCCAGCGACCGCCGGTGCGGACCCACAGCGAACTGCGCAGCGCCGGCTCCGCGCCCACCGAGCGCCAGACGATGAGCAGCGTGTCCTCGCCGAGCTCGTGCGTCGCGAGCAGCTCGAGCTCGACCGGCGCAGGCAGCGGCGCGATCTCGGCGAGCAGCTCGTCGCGGCTCCAGCGGCGGCCGGAGGCGCCGATCTCCTCCCACTCGGGGTGCAGCAGCGCGGCGACGCTCGCCGGGTCGGCACGCACCTCGTCGCTCAGCAGCGAGCGCTCGAGCCGCACGACCTCCGCCTCGGCCGGCTCGTCGGTGAGGAAGTCGAGGCCGTCGAACAGGTCGACATCGCTGGTCGAGGAGCGCTCGGCCGCAGGCTCCGGTTCCTGCGCCTGCCGAAGGGCGACGGCGGGGATCTCGGCCACCGGTGGTGCCGTGACGCCGCCGAACCCGGGCCCCGCATCCGGCACCATGCCGCGCTGGTAGGCGGCGGCCGCGCCGTTCGCGAGCCGGTCGGCGGCCTCGTTGAGCACGTGGCCCGCATGGCCCTTCACCCACTCGAAGCGCACGACGCCGCCGGCAGCCCTCCGCGCCGCCATGAGCCGGTCGAGCTCCTGCATGAGCTCGACGTTCATGACCGGCTTGCCGTCGGCCTTCTTCCAGCCCTTGCGCTTCCAGCCGGGCATCCACTGCGTGATCGCCTTGATGACGTACTGGCTGTCGCACAGCACGTGCAGCTCGTCGACGCCCTCGGTCTGCCGCAGCAGGTCGAGCACGGCCGAGAGCTCGCCGATGTTGTTCGTGCCCGTGCGCTGCCCGCCCGCGGCCCAGCGCTCGTCGTCGATGTACCAGCCCCAGCCGGTGGGGCCGGGGTTGCCGAGCGAGGAGCCGTCTGCCGCTGCCGTGATCACCCGACGAGTCTGCCATCGGCGAACGGGCCGAGTGTTCCGTGAAGCGTAGGCTGGAGGCATGGCAGCCATCAACCTCGGCAAGCCCGAGCCGCTCACGCTCGCGCCCCGCCGCAAGAGTCGGCAGATCAAGGTCGGCAAGGTGCTCGTCGGCGGCGACGCACCCGTCTCGGTGCAGTCGATGACCACGACGAAGACGACCGACATCAATGCGACACTGCAGCAGATCGCCGAGCTCACCGCCACCGGCTGCGACATCGTGCGCGTCGCGGTGCCGAGCCAGGACGACGCCGATGTGCTCCACATCATCGCGAAGAAGAGCCAGATCCCGGTGATCGCCGATATCCACTTCCAGCCGAAGTACGTCTTCCAGGCCATCGATGCCGGCTGCGCCGCCGTGCGCGTCAACCCGGGCAACATCCGCAAGTTCGACGACAAGGTCGGCGAGATCGCCAAGGCCGCGAAGGACGCCGGCACGAGCCTGCGCATCGGCGTCAACGCCGGCAGCCTCGACCCGCGCCTGCTCGAGAAGTACGGCAAGGCCACCCCCGAGGCGCTCGTCGAGAGCGCCGTCTGGGAGGCGAGCCTGTTCGAGGAGCACGACTTCCACGACTTCAAGATCTCGGTCAAGCACAACGACCCCGTCGTGATGGTGAAGACCTACCGCCAGCTCGCCGAGCGCGGCGACTGGCCGCTGCACCTGGGCGTCACCGAGGCGGGCCCGGCCTTCCAGGGCACCATCAAGTCTGCGACGGCGTTCGGCATCCTGCTCGCCGAGGGCATCGGCGACACCATCCGCGTCTCGCTCTCGGCGCCCCCGGTGGAGGAGATCAAGGTCGGCATGCAGATCCTGCAGTCGCTCGGCCTGCGCGAGAAGAAGCTCGAGATCGTCTCCTGCCCGTCCTGCGGCCGCGCGCAGGTCGACGTGTACACGCTCGCCGACGACGTGACCGAGGGGCTCAAGGACGTGCAGGTGCCGCTGCGCGTCGCGGTCATGGGATGCGTCGTCAACGGCCCGGGCGAGGCTCGCGAGGCCGACCTCGGGGTCGCCTCGGGCAACGGCAAGGGGCAGATCTTCATCAAGGGCGAGGTCGTCAAGACGGTTCCCGAGGCCGACATCGTCGCCACCCTCATCGAGGAGGCCCGTCGCATCGCCGACGAGCAGGGGCTGCCGGCCGGCGAGGCCGAGGTGGTCACGGCGTGACCGCGACCCGCGCGTGACCGCCGCACCGCACCCGTCGGGGAGCGCGGCATGACCGCCGCGCCGGCGGTCGACGTGCGCGCCGCGCAGCGCCGCGCGCTCACCGTGCTCTCGGCCGGGCAGGCGCTCGGCGGCCTCTCGAACGGCGTCGCGCTCGGCGTCGGCTCGCTGCTGGTCGAGCAGGTCACGGGAGACCCGGCCCTCGCCGGCCTCGCCGCCACCATGCTGACGCTCGGCGGCGCGCTGCTGGCCGTGCCGCTCGCGCGCCTCGCCGACCGCCGCGGGCGCCGCGTCTCGCTGTCGACCGGCGCGCTCATCGCCCTCGTCGGCGCGCTCACGCTCGTCGTCGGCGGCACGCTCGGCAGCCCCTGGATCGTGCTGCCGGGCTTCGCCATCCTGGGCGCCTCCACCGCCATCAACCTGCAGTCGCGCTTCGCCGCCACCGACCTCTCGCAGCCGCGGCACCGCGGCCGCGACCTCTCCCTCGTCGTGTGGATGACGACGATCGGCGTCATCATCGGCCCCAACCTCATCCCCGCGGGAGACACGCTCGGCCTCGCGCTCGGCCTCCCGCACCTCGTCGGCGCCTATCTGATCTCTGCCGCGACGCTCGTGCTCGCCGCCATCCTGCTCTGGGCCGGGCTGCGGCCCGACCCGCTGCTCACCGCGCGCGGGCTCGTCGAGGCGCACGACCGGGTCATCCCGCGGCTGCGGCTCATCCAGCACCCGCGAGCGCTCGCCGCCGTCGTCACCGTCGCGTGCGCGCAGGCCACGATGGTCGGCATCATGGCGCTCACGCCCGTGCACCTCGAGCACGACGGCCACGGGCTCACGATGATCGGGCTGACGATGAGCGCGCACACGGCAGGCATGTACGCGCTCTCGCCCGTGTTCGGCTGGCTCACCGACCGCATCGGCGGCCGCAGCGTCGCCATCGGCGGCGCCGCGCTGCTGGTCGGCGCGGTCGTCACCGCGCTGCTGCTGGGCTCGGCGATGGCGCCCGTGCCGCTCGCGCTGCTGGGGCTCGGCTGGAGCGCCGCCACCGTCGCCGGCTCGACGCTCGTCGCCGGCGCCGTCCCCGCCGACCTGCGACCGGCGCTGCAGGGCCGCAGCGACCTCATCATGGGCCTCTCGGGCGCCGCCGCCGGCGCGCTCGCCGGCCCGGTGCTCGGGCTCGTCGGCTACGCGGGCCTCAACCTGGCGATGCTGCCGGTGATCGCGGCGCTCGTGATCGCGGCGATCCTGGCCACCCGCACGCGCGACCGGAGCGCGTGAGCTGCGCGCCGCATCCGCTCACCGAACCCCCAGCGACGTGATCGCGCGAGCAGATACCGTGACCGGGGCGAGAGCCAGTCAGACCGTGCCCGGCACCGCCGGGCGATCGATCGCGAGGAGCGACGCGTGACCCAAGCAGTGCCCGGCAGGGACCCCATCACTCCCGAGGAGCTCGAGCGCGCCAAGGGCATCATCCGCTCGATCGAGCAGGCGTTCCAGTCGACCGTGGTCGGTCAGCACCAGCTGCTGCGCTCACTGCTCGTCGCCCTGCTGACCGGCGGCCACGTGCTCATGGAGTCGGTGCCGGGGCTGGCGAAGACGACCGCCGCCGCGACCCTCGCGCGCTCCGTGTCGGCCTCGTTCCACCGCATCCAGTGCACGCCCGACCTGCTGCCGAGCGACATCGTCGGCACGCAGATCTACGACCAGCACTCGGGCGACTTCCGCACCCAGCTGGGGCCGGTGCACGCCAACTTCGTGCTGCTCGACGAGATCAACCGATCGAGCGCCAAGACGCAGTCGGCGATGCTCGAGGCGATGCAGGAGCGGCAGACCTCGATCGGCGGCGAGACCTTCCCGCTGCCCAGCCCGTTCCTCGTGCTCGCGACCCAGAACCCGATCGAGCAGGAGGGCACCTACACGCTGCCCGAGGCGCAGCTCGACCGCTTCCTGCTGAAGGAGATCCTCACCTACCCCTCGCCGACCGAGGAGGCCGAGATCGTGCGGCGCGCCGAGGCGGGCGTGTTCGACGACGGCCACGACCAGCCGGTGGTGACGCTCGACGACGTGCGGTTCCTGCAGGGGCTCGTGAAGCGCGTCTACGTCGACCAGGCGATCACGAACTACGTCGTGCAGCTCATGTACGTGACGCGGCACGCGGAGGAGTACATCGGCGCGCAGCTCGCCGGCTACATCGAGTACGGCGCGAGCCCGCGCGGCTCGCTGTCGTTCTCGCAGGCCTCGCGCGCGCTCGCGCTCGTGCAGGGCCGCGACTGGGTGATCCCGGAGGACGTGAAGGATCTGCGGCACGCGGTGCTGCGCCACCGCATGATCCTCGGCTACGAGGCCGAGGCCGACGGCGTGACCAGCGAGCAGATCATCGACGCCATCTTCGGCGCCGTGCGGACCCCGTAGGCGGCGCCGATGGAGCGGCGGCTGCGCAAGGTGAAGACGACCATGTCGATTCACGCGCATCGCCGTACCCTCGAGCTGCTCGACGGGGAGTACGCGTCGATCCACCACGGCCGCAGCCACGACTTCGACGACCTGCGCGAGTACCAGCCGGGCGACGAGGTGAAGGACATCGACTGGAAGGCGACCGCGCGCAGCCACGTGCCGCTCATCAAGCGCTACATCGCCTCGCGGCAGCACAACGTGCTGCTGGTGGTGGACTCCGGCCGCAACATGGCGGCGACGGCCGAGTCGGGGGAGTCGAAGCGCGAGCTGGCGATCCTGGTGGCGGGCGTGCTCGGCTACCTCGCGACCCGGCACGGCGACCGCGTGGCGCTGCTGATGGGCGACGAGGAGCGCCGGCAGGACATGCAGGAGGGCGGCTCGGAGTCGCACCTCGAGCGCATGCTGCGGCGCATCGACGAGGCCATCGAGATCGACGGCCCGCGCTCGAGCCTCGTCGACGTGCTCGAGCACGCCGTGCGGCGCATGCGGCGGCGCTCGCTCATCGTCGTGATCGCCGACGACCTCGCCTACACGCACGACCTCGACGTGCACCTCGGCCGGCTGCACGCGCGGCACGAGGTGCTCTGGGTGTCGATCGGCGACGCCGACCTGATGTCGCGGGCCGGCGATCACCGCGAGCTCGTGGGCGTCGACACCGGCGTCGGCCTGCCCGCCTTCCTGCGGCGCGACCGGGGCCTGCGCCGCGCCTTCGACGGCGCGATCGCCGAGCGCCGCGAGCGGCTCGAGACGGGCCTGCGCTCGCTCGGCATCGCCTCGGTGCGCGTCGCCTCGACCGCGACCGCCATCGGCAGCCTGTTCCGCCTGCTCGAGAGGCACCGCCGTGCGCGCCGCTGAGGGGCTGCGCGCGCTCGCGATGCTGCCGGCGCCCGACACCTACGCGCCCTTCGGCTACTGGCCGTGGTGGGTGCTCGGGGCTGCCGCGCTGCTGCTCGTCGCGGGGCTCTACGCGTTCGCCTGGGCATGGACGCGCCCGCGCGGCATCCTCACCCCGCCACCGCCGCCGCCCGTGCCCATCGACGTGCGCAGCGTGAAGGAGAAGTACCTCGGCATGATCGACGAGGTGGCGCTCTCGCACAGCGAGGGCGAGCTCGACCCGCGCGAGCTCTCGCAGCGCCTCAGCCTGGTGCTGCGCTTCTTCGCGCACGAGTCGACGGGCGTCGTCGCCGAGGTGATGACGCTGCGCGACCTGGGCGACGCCGACCTGCCGTCGGTCGAGGGCGCCGTCGCGCAGTACTACCCCTCGTCGTTCCGCCGAGCCGCCACGCACGACCCCGAGGCCGCGATCGCCGCGGCGCGACAGGTGGTGGCGACATGGATGTGATGCTGCTGTGGCCGTGGATGCTCGCCCTCGTCGGCGTGGTCGCCGTCGTGCTCGCGGTGCTGGGCCTGTGGCTGCCGCGCCGCCGGCGCGACCGCGGGCTGCCGGTCGCGCACGTCGACCGCATGACGAGCCTGGCCGCCTTCCGCGGCGCCCTGCTGCGGTACCGGCTGTGGATCGGCGGCGCCCTGCTCGCATCGCTCGCGGGGGCGCTGATCGCCGGCGCAGTCGCCTCGCGACCCTCCGGCACCCACGCCAACCAGGAGGACGACTACAAGCGCGACATCGTGCTGTGCCTCGACGTCTCGGGATCGATGATCGACGTCGACGCCGAGATCCTGGGCGTCTACCAGCAGATCGCGGCGGAGCTCGACGGCGAGCGCATCGGCATGCGCATCTTCGACGCCTCGAGCGTCATGTCGTTCCCGCTCACGAGCGACTACGACTACATCGCCGCGCAGCTGGGCCGCTACGAGCGGGCGCTGAACGGCACGCTCGGGCCCGAGGAGCAGTTCAACTACCAGGCCGGCACCGCGAGCGGCCTCGGCGCCTCGCTCGTCGGCGACGGGCTCGCCTCCTGCGTGCTCGACTTCGCCGACCTCGAGCAGAGCGAGCGGCCGCGCTCGATCATCCTCGCGACCGACAACATCGTGAACGGCCAGCAGATCTTCACGCTGCCGCAGGCGGGGCAGCTGGCCGTCGACCACGAGGTGCGCGTCTACGCGATCAACCCCTTCGACTGGGGCGGCGACCCGGCCTCGCAGGAGCTGCGCGACACGGCCGAGGGCACCGGCGGCGCCTACTTCCCGCTCGACTTCGCGCAGACCGTGCCGCAGATCGTCGAGCGCGTGAACGCCATCGAGGCCGGCTACATCGAGACGCCGCCGCAGATCCAGGTGGTCGACCGGCCCGGCGCGCTGCCGCTGGTCGTGCTGATCCTGGTCGCCGCGGCGTGCGCGGTCGCTGCGCGGGTGAGGCTGTGATGCTGAGCTTCCACCCCACGCTGCCGATCGTCGTCATCGTCGTCGGCGCGCTCGCCCTGGCCTTGTGCATCTGGCAGCTCGTCACGGTGCGCGGCCGCCGCGTCGCCTGGATCCGCCGCACCCTGCTGGTGCTGCTCGCGGTCGCGATGGCCTTCCGCCCCGCGCTGCCCGGCGGCGAGGTGCCGACCGCATCCATCCAGGCGCGCGTGTTCGTGATGGTCGACACCTCGCAGTCGGTCGCCGCCGAGGACTGGGGCGACGAGCCCCGGCTGAAGGGGATGCAGGAGGATGTCGTCGAGATCGCCCGCTCGTTCGCGGGCGCCGACATCTCGGTCATCTCCTTCGACTCGCAGGCGAGCCTGCGCGTGCCGCTCACCGACGACGGCTCGGCCGTCATCGAGATGGTGCGGGCGCTGCGCCCCGAGATCGCGCAGCAGTCGCGCGGCACTTCGATCGCCGCCGCGCACGACCTGCTGCGCACCGAGCTCGAGCGCAGCGAGGCCGAGGATCCCGCCAGCCCGGCGATCGTCTTCTACCTCGGCGACGGCGAGCACACCGCCGAGGACGAGCCGCAGGCGTTCGACGACGTCGCGGGCCTCGTCGACCGCGGCCTGGTGCTCGGCTACGGCACCGAGCAGGGCGGGCGGATGCGCGTGTCGAGCTTCGACGCCGCCGAGCGCGAGCAGTACGTGCAGGATCCTGCGGGCGGCGATGCCGTGAGCCGCATCGACGAGGGCAGGCTGCGCGGCATCGCCGACCAGCTCGGCATCAGCTACCTGCACAGGGCGCCGGGCGTGCCGGTGACGGATGCGCTCGGCCCGATGGCCGCGCTCGACGGCGAGGCGAACCTGGATCGCACCGAGGAGGCGCGCCTCGAGGTGGCCTGGGTGCTGGGCATCCCGATCGCGCTGCTGCTCGCCGCGGAGGGCTTCAGCCTCGCCCGCTCGCTGCGCAGCACGCGCGGGATCCTGCCGAAGGGGGCGCAGCGATGACGCGCCGGACGATGACCGACGACCAGCGCCGCACGCTGCGCTGGTGGCTGCTGCTCGGCCTCATCCCGGTCGCGCTCGCGGCCGTGATCCTCGCGACCAAGCTCATCGGCGTCAACGTGCTCGGGCAGACCGCGATCGACCGCTTCGAGTCGCGCGCCTACGCGCAGGGCGCCGACGCCGCGCGCGGCCTCGAGACCTGGAACTGGACGGAGCCGTGGAAGGCGCCCTTCGCCGTCGGCGTCAACCTCACGATGGCGGGCTCGCTCGAGGAGGGCCGCGCGAAGATCGAGGAGTCGCTCGCGCTGCACGGCGAGCCCGGCACCGCGTCGCAGATGCACGAGCACTGCGTCATCGTCGCCTCGCTCGTGACCTCGATCGAGAAGCAGGGCGACGTCGCCCGCGAGGCGCAGGACACGCAGGCGGCGAACGGCTTCTACACCGAGGCGCTCGGCGTGATCGACGCGCAGCCGGAGGGCTGCTTCGACGAGCCCCGCGAGGGCGAGGCCGACACCGCCGCGCAGCTGGAGGCCGCCGTGCCCCGCATCGAGGAGAAGATCGAGTCGGGCGACGGCGAGGGCGACGGGGATGCCGAGGGCGAGGGCGAGGAGGACGGCGAGCCGCAGACGCCGGAGGAGCAGCTCGAGGAGCAGAACCAGGGCGCGCAGGAGGAGCAGCAGCAGCAGGACCAGTACGACGAGGGCGACCAGGAGGGCCCCGCAGGCCCGAGCGTCGACCAGCCCTGGTGAGTCCATAGACTCGGAGGGTGATCCGCCTCTCCCAGCTCTTCTTCACCACCCTCCGCGAGGACCCGGCCGAGGCCGAGGTCGCCAGCCACCGGCTGCTGCTGCGCGCCGGCTACATCCGCCGCTCCGGCGCCGGCCTCTATTCGTGGCTGCCGCTCGGCCTGCGGGTGCGCCGCAACATCGAGCGCATCATCCGCGAGGAGATGGAGGCGGCGGGCGGCCAGGAGGTGCTCTTCCCCGGCCTGCTGCCGCGCGAGCCCTACGAGCGCACGGGCCGCTGGACCGAGTACGGCGACGACATCTTCACGCTGCAGGACCGCAAGGGCGCCGACCACCTGCTCGCGCCCACGCACGAAGAGGTCTTCGCGCTGCTGGTGCAGGATCTCGTCTCGAGCTACAAGTCGCTGCCGCTGACGATCTTCCAGATCCAGGACAAGTACCGCGACGAGACGCGCCCGCGCGCCGGCCTGCTGCGCGCCCGCGAGTTCACGATGAAGGACGCCTACTCCTTCGACGTCGACGACGCGGGCCTCGACGCCTCCTACCAGCGCCAGCGCGACGCCTACGAGCGCATCTTCGCCCGGCTCGGCCTCGAGTACGTCATCGTGGCCGCCGACGCGGGCGCCATGGGCGGCTCGAAGTCCGAGGAGTTTCTGCACCCCACGCCGGTCGGGGAGGACACGATCGTGCGCTCGCCCGGCGGCTACGCGGCCAACGTCGAGGCCTTCGAGACCGTCGCGCCCGAGCCCGTCGCGATCGAGGGCAAGGCGGATGCGGTGGTGCAGGAGACGCCCGACACCCCCACGATCGAGACGCTCGTCGCCGACGCGAACGCGCGCTTCCCGCGCGAGGACGGCCGCGCCCGGACGGCCGCCGACACGCTCAAGAACGTCGTGCTGCGCCTCACGCAGCCTGACGGCTCGAAGGAGCTGGTCGTCGTCGGCCTGCCCGGCGACCGCGAGGTCGACGCCAAGCGCGTCGAGGTCGCCTTCCAGCCCGCCGTCGTCACGCCCGCCGACGAGGAGGACTTCGCGGCCAACCCGGGCCTCGTCAAGGGCTACATCGGCCCGTGGAGCGCCTCCGGGCCGGTCCTGGGGCTGGAATCGGCCACGGGCATCCGCTACCTGCTCGACAAGCGCGTCGTCGACGGCACGAGCTGGATCACGGGCGCGAACGAGCCCGGCCGGCACGTCTTCGGCCTGGTGGCGGGCCGCGACTTCGTCGGTGACGGATGGGTGGAGGCGGCCGACGTGCGCGCCGGCGACCCCGCTCCCGACGGTTCGGGCCCCGTCACGCTCGAGCGCGGCATGGAGGTCGGCCACGTCTTCCAGCTGGGCCGCAAGTACGCGGAGGCGCTCGGCGTGCAGGTGCTCGACCAGAACGGCAAGCTCGTGACCGTCACGATGGGCTCGTACGGCATCGGCGTGACCCGCAACCTGGCCGCGATCGCCGAGATGGCGCACGACGACAAGGGCCTCGTCTGGCCGCGCGAGGTCGCGCCGTTCGACGTGCACGTGGTCGCCACCGGCCGCGACGCGGCCATCTTCGGCGTCGCCGAGACCGTGGTCGCCGAGCTGGAGGCGCGCGGCCTCGAGGTGCTCTTCGACGACCGCCCCAAGGTCTCGCCGGGCGTCAAGTTCGGCGATGCGGAGCTCATCGGCGTGCCGCAGATCGTGATCGTCGGCCGCGACGCCGTCGAGGGCTCCGTCGAGGTCTGGGACCGCGCGACGGGGGAGCGGCAGCAGGTCGAGATCGCGCAGCTCGAGGCCGCATTGGGACGGTAGTTCCGTTGGTCGAGGAGCGCGCGCCGCAGGCGCTCGCGTCACGAGACCGACAAGCGGTAGACTGACCGGTCGGCGTTCGTCGCCGAACGGACCGCAGGAACAAGGAGCCCACAGGTGAAGATCGATCTGAACGTGCTGAAGACCGTCGAGCGCGAGCGGGAGATCTCCCAGGACGACCTGATCCGCATCACCGAGCAGGCGATCCTGCAGGCGCACGTGCGCTCGGGCGAGAAGCCCGACCCCGCAGCGCCGCAGCCGCGCGTCGAGATCGACCGCAAGACCGGCGAGGTCACGCTCTACGAGCCCGAGCTCGACGAGGACGGCAACCGCATCGGCGAGTCGGTCGCCACCACCGACGACTTCAGCCGCATCGCCGCCACCGCCGCCAAGCAGGTCATCTTCCAGGCGCTGCGCGACAAGAGCGACGAGACGGTGCTGGGCGCCTACAAGGATCGCGAGGGCGACATCATCGCCGGCGTCGTGCAGCAGGGCACCAACCCGCGCATGGTGCAGGTGAAGCTCGGCGACGACATGGAGGCGCTGCTGCCGCCCGAGGAGCAGGCGCCGGGCGAGGTGTATGCGCACGGCAGGCGGATGCGCGTCTACATCACGAAGGTCGAGCGCGGGCAGCGCGGTCCGCAGGTGACCGTGAGCCGCACGCATCCGTCCCTCGTCCGTCGCCTGTTCGCGCTCGAGGTGCCGGAGATCGCCTCCGGCGCGGTCGAGATCGTGGCGATCGCCCGCGAGGCCGGCCACCGCTCGAAGATCGCCGTGCGCGCGACCGAGCCGGGCATCAACGCCAAGGGTGCGTGCATCGGCGAGATGGGCTCGCGCGTGCGCGCCGTGCAGGCCGAGCTGGGCGACGAGAAGGTCGACATCGTCGACTACTCGGAGGATCTGCCCGCGTTCGTCGCGAGCGCCCTCAGCCCGGCACGGGTGTCGGATGCGTTCATGCTCGACGAGAAGACCAGGGCCGTGCGTGCGCTCGTGCCCGACTTCCAGCTCTCGCTCGCGATCGGCCGCGAAGGGCAGAACGCCCGCCTGGCGGCGAAGCTGACGGGCGCGAAGATCGACATCCAGCCCGACTCCGTGATGGAGGAATGAACCCGGATCCGTTGGTCGAGGAGCGCGCGCCGCAGGCGCACGCGTCTCGAGACCAATGCAAGCCGGGCGTGTCGCCTGTTATGCTGAACTCCATCCGTACGTGCCTCGGCTGCCGCGCGCGCGTCGAACCCTCGCACCTCGTGAGGATCGCTGCGCAGGACGGGCAGGCGGTCGTCGATCTCGATCGACGGCTTCCCGGCAGGGGCGCGTGGGTGCATCCGACGCAGCGGTGCGCGGAACGCGCGCTGCGCGCGATCCCGCGGGCACTGCGCCAGCGGCACCTGGATACCTCGCCCATCGCCCGATGGGCACAGGACGGGCTCGTCTGAGCCCTGACCGAAGGAACGAAACGCACATGGACAACTGATGAGCAGCTCGAAATGAGACCCGTCAGCAAGTGACGTCCGCCCTGTCCTGGGCGGACCAGGACAGGAGAGAAGTGGCAAACCCACGCGTGCACGAGATCGCCGCCGAAGTCGGCGTCGAGAGCAAGGTCGCAATGGCCAAGCTCAAGGAGATGGGCGAGTTCGTCAAGGGACCCGCCTCGGCGGTCGCGCCCCCGGTCGCCCGCAAGCTCAAGGCCGCCCTCGAGGCGGAGGGCGGCGGCGCTGCGGCCGAGCCGAAGGCCGCCGCCGCGAAGGCGCCTGCCAAGGCACCCGCGAAGGCAGCGCCGGCGAGCAAGCCCGCGGCCGCCCCCAAGGCCGATGCCCCCGCGTCGACCTCGAAGGCCGCGCCGATGCCGGCCTCGATGGCCGCACCCGCCCCGGCAGCGCCTGCCGCGCCCGCCGCTGAGCAGCCCGCTGCGGCCGCGAAGCCGGGCGGCGACGCCCCGGCGGCCGACGCCCCGACCCCGAATGCCATCCCGCGCCCGATGGCGCGCCCCGGCGCGCCCCGGCCCGGCAACAACCCGTTCGCCTCCAGCCAGGGCATGGGTCGTCCCCGCGGCGGCAACAACCCGTTCACCAGCAAGCAGGGCGGCAGCCCGCGTCCGGCGGCCCCGCGCCCCGGCGCGCCCCGGCCCGGTGCTCCCCGTCCCGGTGCTCCGCGCCCCGGCGCGCCGCGCGGTGGTGGCGGCGGTCGTCCCGGCGGTGCCGGCGGCGGTCCCGGTGGATTCCAGCGTGCCGGCCAGGGTGCTCCCGGTCGCGGCGCTCCCGGTCGCGGCGGCCCCGCCTTCGCGGGCCGCGGCGGTGGCCGTGGTCGCGGCGGCACTGCCGGCGCGTTCGGCAAGGGCGGCGCCAAGGGCAAGTCGCGCAAGTCGAAGCGCACGAAGCGGCTCGAGTTCGAGATGCGCGAGGCGCCGTCGATCGGTGGCGTCAAGGTCCGTCGCGGCGACGGCACGACCGTCGTGCGCATGCGCCGCGGCGCATCCATCGCCGACTTCGCGGAGAAGATCGACGCGAGCCCCGGCGACCTCGTGACCGTGCTGTTCCACCTCGGTGAGATGGCGACGGCGACGGAGTCGCTCGACGAGGCCACCTTCGAGCTGCTGGGTGCCGAGCTCGGCTACCGCATCCAGATCGTCAGCCCGGAGGACGAGGACAAGGAGCTCCTGGAGGGCTTCGACATCGACCTCGAGCAGGAGCTCGAGGACGAGTCGGAGGAGGACCTGGAGTACCGCTCGCCGGTCGTCACCGTCATGGGTCACGTCGACCACGGAAAGACCCGCCTGCTCGACGCGATCCGCAACGAGAACGTCATCGAGGGCGAGGCCGGCGGCATCACCCAGCACATCGGCGCCTACCAGGTCTGGCAGGAGCACGAGGGCGAGGACCGCTCGGTCACCTTCATCGACACCCCGGGCCACGAGGCGTTCACCGCCATGCGTGCCCGTGGTGCGCAGGTCACCGACATCGCGATCCTGGTGGTCGCGGCCGACGACGGCATCATGCCGCAGACGGTCGAGGCGCTGAACCACGCGCAGGCAGCAGGCGTGCCGATCGTGGTCGCCGTCAACAAGGTCGACAAGCCCGAGGCCAACCCGGCCAAGGTGCGCCAGCAGCTCACCGAGTACGGCCTGGTGGCAGAGGAGTACGGCGGCGACACGATGTTCGTCGACGTCTCGGCGCTGGCACGGACCGGCATCGACGAGCTGCTCGAGGCGGTGCTGCTGACGGCGGACGCCGGTCTCGACCTGCGCGCGAACCCGAACAAGGAGGCGCGCGGCGTCGCCATCGAGGCTCGCCTCGACAAGGGCCGCGGCTCGGTCGCGACCGTGCTCATCCAGTCCGGAACGCTGCGCGTCGGCGACGCCATCGTGGCGGGAACGGCCTACGGCCGCGTCCGCGCGATGGTCGACGACCGCGGCGAGCTGGTGCAGGAGGCGTACCCGTCGATGCCCGTGCAGGTGCAGGGCCTCTCGAGCGTTCCCCGTGCAGGCGACACGTTCATCTCCACCGAGGAGGACCGCACGGCGCGCCAGATCGCTGAGAAGCGCGAGGCCGTCGAGCGCAACGCCCAGCTGGCGAAGGCCCGCAAGCGCCTGTCGCTCGAGGACTTCAAGACCGCGCTCGAGCAGGGCAAGGTCGAGACGCTCAACCTCATCATCAAGGGTGACGTCTCGGGTGCCGTCGAGGCGCTCGAGGAGTCGCTGCTGAAGATCGAGGTGGACGACACGGTCGATCTGCGGATCATCCACCGCGGCGTCGGCGGCGTCACCGAGTCCGACGTGAACCTGGCGACGGTCGACGACGCCGTGATCATCGGCTTCAACGTCCGTCCCGACCCGAAGGCACGTGAGCGCGCCGCCCGCGAGGGCGTCGACGTGCGCTTCTACAACGTCATCTACGCGGCGATCGACGACATCGAGAACTCGCTCAAGGGCATGCTCAAGCCCGAGTACGAGGAGGTCAAGTCGGGTGTGGCGGAGATCCGCGAGGTGTTCCGCTCGTCGAAGTTCGGCAACATCGCAGGTTCGATCGTCCGCTCCGGCACGATCACCCGCAACGCGAAGGCCCGCGTCATCCGCGACGGCGTCGTGCTGGCCGATGGCCTGGCCATCGAGTCGCTGCGCCGCTTCAAGGACGACGTCACCGAGGTCCGCACGGACTTCGAGTGCGGCATCGGCCTCGGCAGGTTCAACGATCTGCAGATCGGCGATGAGATCGAGACCACCGAGATGGTGGAGAAGCCGCGCGTCTGATCGCGTGATTGAGTGTGGGGCGGCCTCGGTCGCCCCACACCTGTCTTCGGAGACTGGAGGAAGTCATGAAGGAGAACCCCAGGGCGAGGAAGATCGCCGACCGCATCCGCGAGATCACCGTGCGGGCGCTCGAGCGCGAGGTGAAGGATCCGCGGCTCGGCTTCGTGACGATCACGGATGTCCGGGTCACCGGAGACCTGCAGCACGCGTCGATCTTCTACACGGTCTACGGGACCGATGAGGAGCGTGCCGACACGGCGATCGCGCTGGCGAGCGCCAAGGGTGTCGTGCGGCGCGAGATCGGCAAGGGCCTGACCCTGCGGCTGACCCCGGCGATCGAGTTCATCCTCGACGCGCTGCCCGAGAACGCGGCGTCGATCGAGCACCTGCTCGACGAGGCGCGCATGCGCGACAAGGCTGCGCACGAGGCGGCTGCCGCTGCCCAGTACGCCGGCGAGGCCGACCCCTACCGCAAGCCCCACGAGGACGACGAGCGCGACGACGCCTGACCCCAGCTCCCTGAGCCGCTCCGCGCCCGAGGGGCGCTGAGCGTGTCGAAGGCCCGTTGCGTTCGCCGCCCCGCTCCCTGAGCCGCTCCGCGCCCGAAGGGCGCAGAGCGTGTCGAAGGGTCGCGGCGTTCGCCGCCTCTGTTCCCTGAGCCGCTCCGCGTCCGAGGGGCGCTGAGCGTGTCGAAGGGTCGTTGCGGTTCGCGGTTCCTGTTCCCTGAGCCGCTCCGCGCCCGGAGGGCGCAGAGCGTGTCGAAGGCCGCAGCGCCCCACCGAGGCGCGTGCCACGCTCCTCCGCATGCCCTGGACCTACCTGCTTCGCTGCGCTGACGACTCCTTCTACGTCGGAAGCACGGGCAGAACGCTGGAGTCGAGGCTGCAGGAGCATGCCGATGGTGTCGGCGCCGAGTACACGAAGCGGCGGCTGCCGGTGCAGCTCGCCTGGGCGGGCGAGTTCGCGTCGACCGCCGAGGCGTACGCCATGGAGCGGCGAGTCCACGGCTGGTCGCGCGTCAAGAAGGAGGCGCTCATCGCCGACGACTGGGAGGGCGTTCGAGCCGCCGCACGCCGTCGTGGTGTGCCGAAGGTGCGGCGCCGGGTGTGACATCCTTCGACACGCTCTGCGCCTGCGGCGCGGAGCGGCTCAGGACGCGGCCCTTCGACACGCTCTGCGCCTGCGGCGCGGAGCGGCTCAGGGAGCAGGCTCAGGCCTGGACGAAGCGCAGGCGGCGAGTCCCCAGGTCTGCCTCGGTCAGCCGCACCCGGATGCGCGAGCCGGGCTCCGCATCCGTCTCGCACGCGGCCTCGGTGGGCGGATCGATCAGCTGGATCGTCGCGCCCTCCTTGCGGCTCTCGACCACCACCGCGTCGAACTCGTCGCCGATGCGCCCGCGCAGCACCGCGATCTCGACGGCGTCGATCGACTCCCGCTCGAGCTTGTTCGCCAGCTGGCCGGAGGTCTGCATGATCTCCGGCAGGCCCGCGAGACCCTCGGCGGCCCACTGCGGGATCTCACGATCGTTCGCGATCGCCTCGCAGTGCGCGAGCACGTAGCGGTCGACGAGCCGCCGCAGGGGAGCGGTGGTGTGCGCGTAGGGGGCGCCGATCGCCGCCTGCTCGAGCTGCGCGGCGTCTGACCCGTCGTCGAGCACCGTGTAGGAGGCACCGCGGAAGAGCCGCCGTGCCGCCTGCAGGATCGCCAGCGTCGTCGGCTTCGCACGGTCGAGCCGCCGCAGGAACGCGCCGTAGTGCTCGCCCTCGGCCCATTCCTCGCCGATCGCGCGCACCTCCTTGCGGAACCGGTCGACGTCGCCCTTCGGCGGCCTGGGCATGGTGCGCAGGATGCCGCGCTCGGCGCGCAGCTGCAGGTTCGCCGCCTCCATGCCGGTCATGAGCGAGATCTGCGCGTTCCACCGCTCGACCGGCAGTAGCACGCGCCGCTCGATCACGAACGCGTCGCCGGCGCGGGCGATCTGCTCCTCCGGCATGTCGAGGCTCGCCCCGTCGCGCGCGGCCTCGAGCGCGATGCGCAGCTCGCCGACCGTCTCGAGCAGCCCGAGCATGGCGTCACCGCCCTCGACGCGCTGTTGCGCCTGCTCGTAGGTGAGCTGCTCGCGCGAGCGCACCCGTGCGCGCTCGAGCGCCGTCTCGACGACGTCACCCGACGCATCCAGTCGCATCGTCCACACGTACGCGCCGCGCTCCTGCCCGGCGAGCAGGCTGCCGGCGCCCTCGCTCACGACCGGCGGATGCAGCGGCACGCGGCCGTCGGGGGCGTACATCGTCTGCCCGCGCCGGCGCGCCTCGGCGTCGATGGCGCCGCCGGGCGCGACGAACGCGGGCACGTCGGCGATCGCGTAGCGCACCGTGAAGCCGTCGCCGTCGCGCTCGAGGTGCAGCGCCTGGTCGAGGTCGGTGGAGCCGGGCGGGTCGATGGTGACGAACTCGACGCCCGTCTGATCCGCCTCCGGCAGCTGCGGATCGGCGGAGAACGCCTCGGCCTCGGCCTCGGCCGCCGGCGGGAAGCCGGCCGTGAGCCCGAGCTCCTCCCTGATGGCCGCGAGCGCCGCGTCGAGCTCGTCGGTGGTCTCGGTCAGTCGCTGGTGTCGTGCCGGCATGGCGACCAACCTAGTGCGGCAGCCTGACCGAGCCTCCCTCGCGCACCACCAGTCCGTCGGCGGCCAGCGACCCGATCGCCCGTTCGCGCTGCTCGTCCTCGGGCCACAGCGGCGCGAGCTCGGCCTCGGTGAGCGGCACGTCGACGCCGCGCAGCGCCCGCAGCACCGTGCCGCGCGCCTGCCGGTCGCTGCCGGCGAACCTCGACTGCCGCGGCGCCCGCTTGCCCTCGTAGGCCGGGTAGCCCGCCGCCCGCCACGCGCACGCCGCCGCGATCGGGCACACCTCGCACCTCGGTGCACGCGCCGTGCAGACGAGCGCGCCGAGCTCCATCAGCGCGATGGAGATGACGGATGCCTCGGCCGGCTCCGCGGGCAGCAGGGCTTCGACGTCGGCCAGGTCGCGTCGCTTCGCGGGCCCCGCCTCGCCCTGCCCGTGCACGGCGCGCGCGATCACGCGCCGCACGTTCGTGTCGACCACCGGGTGCCGGTCGCCGTAGTGGAAGACCGCGACGGCCCGCGCCGTGTAGTCGCCGACGCCCGGCAGCGCGAGCAGCGCATCCACGTCCCTCGGCACCTCGCGGCCGTGCCGCTCCACGATGGCGCGGGCGGTGTCCTGCAGCCGCAGCGCGCGACGCGGGTAGCCGAGCGTGCCCCACTGCCGCAGCACC
This sequence comes from Agrococcus baldri, assembly GCA_007988785.1. Lineage (GTDB taxonomy): Bacteria > Actinomycetota > Actinomycetes > Actinomycetales > Microbacteriaceae > Agrococcus > Agrococcus baldri_A. The sequence continues at coordinate 10,660 of BJUU01000016.1, read as the reverse complement.
TCGTGCGTGGGCGCGTCGGCGAGGTCGGCGGGGGTGGGCCAGCGCGTCAGCCAGCGGTCGATCTCGACGGCGACGCGGGCGGCCTGGGTCTGCTGCAGCATGATCTCGCTCACGAGCGTGCCCCAAGCGTCGAACTCCGGGCGGCGCCACGGGAGGTCGCGGGCGCTGGCCCGATACCAGCCGGCGAGCTCGTTCAGCGGAAGTGCACCGGGCATCCAGCCAGCGTAGACGGCGCGCAGTTAGCCTCGAGCGAGTGACTGCACCCCAGCCGGATGCACGCCGGCCACACGCGCACCTGCCCGACGTCGACATCGCTGCGGCCGCGATGGCCGCCCGCGGTCGCAGCCTCGCGCCCGACCTCGCCCGCGGCCTCATGCTGCTGCTCATCGCGCTCGCCAACGTGCCGTGGTGGCTGTACGGCGCGCCGCACGGCCTGACGAACGCGCACGGCCTCGGCCACACCGGCGGAGACCTCGCGTACCAGCTGTTCTCGCTCGTCGCGATCGACGGCCGCGCCTACCCGCTGTTCGCCTTCCTGTTCGGCTACGGCATCTGGCAGATGTACTCGCGGCAGGCCGCGGCCGGCACGCCGTGGCGCGAGGCGCGGCGCGTGCTGCAGATCCGCCACGCCTGGATGGTCGCGTTCGGCGCCGTGCACGCGCTGCTGCTCTGGTACGGCGACATCGTCGGCGCCTACGGCATCGTCGGGCTCGTCGTCGTCGGGCTGCTGCTGCGCCGATCCGACCGCACGCTCACGGTCGTCGCGTGGGTGATGACGGGCCTGCTGCTGCTGTTCGGCGCGCTCATGCTCGGCAGCGCGCTGCTGCTCAGCACCGGCGTGGCGGGCGATCCCGCCGTGTTCGGGGGCGGCACCGAGATGTATCCCGTCATGGCTGCCGAGTCGAACTACCTGCTGTTCATGCTCGGCAGCTTCGGCACCTGGCTGCTCGCGAGCGCCGGGCAGGTCTTCTTCCTCACCGTGCCGCTCGCGATCGTGCTCGGCATCAAGGCCGCCCGGCGCGGCCTGCTCGACCGCCCGGCCGAGCACCGGGCGCTGCTCACCCGCATCGCGATCGGCGGCATCCTCATCGGCTGGGCGGGCGGCGCGCTCGCGGCGCTGCAGTTCGCCGGTCTGCTGTTCGACCCGGTGCTGTCGTTCGCCACCATGGGCTTCTCGGGCCTCGCGGGCGTCGCCGGCGGCATCGGCTACGCGGCGCTGTTCGGGCTGGTCGCGGCGGCCATCGGCGAGCGCCGGGGCTTCGTGACGCGGGCGATCACCGCGGTCGGCAAGCGCTCGCTGACGAGCTACCTCCTGCAGTCGGTGCTGTTCGCGCCGCTGCTCGCGGCATGGGGGCTCGGCCTCGGCGCGATCCTGACGCCGCTGGGCGCCGCGGCCCTCGCTGTGGGCGTGTGGCTCGTCACCGTGGTCGTCGCGCTCGTCCTCGACGCGCGCGGCAGCCGCGGTCCGGCCGAGGCGCTGCTGCGCAGGCTCGCCTACGGCAGGCGTCGGGTCGCCGCCCCGACGCCGGTCGGCTGATCGCGAACGCCGTAGGCGCCGCCGCGGCGGCGGCTTAGGCTGGCGACATGGCAGACAGCGCACTCCTCATGCGGGCGGCGTCGTGGACGCCCGAGCAGAAGCAGCTCTACACGCACCTCACCGAGCTCATGGTGCGCCGCAATCCCCGTGGCCGCCGGCTGGTCGCCGTCGAGGGACGCGACGGCGTCGGGAAGACGCACTTCGCCGACGCGCTGCAGGTCGCGTTCGCGCGGGCGGGCGTCGAGGCCTTCCGCGCGAGCGTCGACGACTTCCACCGTCCGCAGGCGTTCCGATACCGCCAGGGCCGCGACTCGTCGAAGGGCTACTACGAGGATGCCTTCGACACCGAGCTGCTCGACCGCGTGCTGCTGCACCCGTTCCGCATGGGCGGCTCCACCGGCTTCCAGACTGCCGCGTTCGACCTGCACCGCGACGCGCCGGTCGAGATGGAGTGGCAGACCGCCGGCCCCGACGCGGTGCTGATCGTCGACGGCGTCTTCCTGCAGCGACCGGCGCTGGCCGGCAAGTGGCACGCGGTCGTCTATCTCGAGGCCTCCGACCGCGTCAGGGGCGAGCGGATGCGCGCGCGGGATGGCGCGCACCCCGACGTCGCGCACGCCTCCCACGCCCGCTACCGCGAGGCGCACGAGCAGTACGAGCGGGCCTCGACGCCGCGCCGCAGGGCCACCTTCATCGTCGAGAACAGCGACTGGCGCAAGCCCTTCCAGTCCTTCGCGGATTCCTGCTAGCCCGTAGGTCGCCCTTCGACAGGCTCAGGATCCGGAGCGCGCGGCCGCAGGCCGCTCGCGTCACGAGACCCCTAAGCGAGTCGCCGCACCACGCTCGGCGCCAGGAACGCCCCCGACCGCTCCACCTCGTGCACGAGCTCGACGAGCGCCGCGTTCACGGGCGCCTCGCGCCCGAGCCGCGCCGCCTCGGCGACCACCGCGCCGTTGATGGCATCGACCTCGGTCAACTGCCCGCGCCGGATCGACTGCTGCGTCGAGCCGAGGTTGGGGACCTCGCCCAGCCGATCCTTGATGCGCAGCGGCACCTGCTGCGCGATGCGGCGCGGCGCGAAGGCGACCAGGCGCACGAGCAGGGGAGTGAGGCCCTGCAGCGGCTGGAACCGCACGCCGGCCGCGAGCCCGGTGCGGGCGGTCTCGCGCATCGAGGCGAGCAGCACGCGCCGCAGGCCCGGGTCGCGGATCACGTCCTGCACCGAGTGCCCGACGATCGCGGGGATCGCGTTGACCATGTTGATGAGCAGCTTCGTCCACTGCGCGCCCTCGATCGAGGGCGTCTCGCTCGTCGGCAGGGCATCGCCGAGCAGCGCCGCGAAGCGCGCGCCCTCCGCCCCGCCGACGATCGTGTCGCCGGCCGCGGTCACGGTCACGATGCCGGGCTCGAGCGAGTTCGCCGCCATGAGCGAGATGCCGCCGGCGACCCGCTCGTGCCCGAGCAGCCTGGCGGCCGCGCGCTCGCCGCCGAGCCCGTTCTGCACCACCAGCAGCGGCACGCCCTCGAGCGCGTCGCGGTTCGCCTCCAGCGCCTCGACGGCGCCGGTCGCCTTCACCGCCAGGATCGCCGCGTCGGGCGCCGCGGACAGCGCCTCGAGCGCCTCGACCCGCGCCGTGTGCGCGCCGAAGCCGCCCTTGATGCGCAGGCCGTGCTCGCCGATGGCGGCCAGGTTCTCGCCCCGCGCGGTGACGGTCACGTCGTGCCCCACGGCATCCATCCGCGCCGCGATGACGCCGCCGATCGCGCCCGCGCCGATCACTGCGATCCGCTGCCGCGCGGGTGCTGCCGAGTCGTCCGTCGCCATGCCGGCCAGGCTATCCGCCGGTAGGCTTCCGGGGTGCCAGCAGCCCCCACCGCCCCCGACGGCATCCTGCTCGTCGACAAGCCGCAGGGCATCACGAGCCACACCGCCGTCAGCCGCGCCCGCCGCGCGCTCGGCACCCGCAAGGTCGGCCACGCAGGCACCCTCGACCCGATGGCGACCGGCCTGCTCATCCTCGGCGTCGGCCCCTCCACGCGGCTGCTGACCCACATGGTCGGCCTCGACAAGACCTACACGGCGACCATCGCGCTGGGCGCGGCCACCACCACCGACGACGCCGAGGGCGAGGTGACCACGAGGGCGGATGCGTCGCAGCTGTCGGGCGACGACCTCACGACCCCGATCGCGGCCCTCACGGGCGACATCGAGCAGCGTCCGAGCGCCGTGAGCGCGATCAAGGTCGACGGCGAGCGCGCCTACGCGCGGGTGCGCGCGGGCGAGGAGGTCGAGCTGGCCGCCCGGCCCGTCACCGTCTCCCGCTTCGAGGTGCTCGGCTTCCGGCCCGCCGCATCCGCCGACCGGCCCGCAGAGGTCGATGTGGTCGTCGACTGCTCGAGCGGCACCTACATCCGCGCCCTCGCCCGCGACCTGGGCGAGGCGCTCGGCGTCGGCGGGCACCTGAGCGCGCTGCGCCGCACGCGCGTGGGACCGTTCGAGGTCGACGGCGCCCCGATCGCCGACGCGCTGCCCGCCGAGGGCGCGGCCGAGCTGCTCGTGCCGCCCGCCGCGGCGGCAGCGCGCATCCTGCCCGTCGCGCAGCTCGACGACGAGCGGGCCGCGAACCTCATGCACGGCCGCAGGACGCCCGCGCTCGAGGGCGAGCGCGGCATCGTGGCCGCGATCCACGGCGAGCGGCTGATCGGCATCGCCCGCGTCTCGGGCAGCCGGCTGCTGCCGGTGACGAACTTCCCCGTGTCGGCTGCCGACCCGACCGTCTGATCTGGAGGACGAGTGATCGACTGGCTCATGCTCGCGCAGGCGATCGGCCTGGCGGTGATCGGGTTCGCCGTCGTGATCGTCGGGCTGCTGCGCAAGCCCTTCAACGACTGGATCCTGGGCGCGGCGGCCCTCACGCTGCTGACGCTCATCGTGCAGGCGGTCGCCTCGATCATCGCGCCGTTGGCGGGCGCGGGGCCGACGGGCGACCTGTTCGAGTACTGGGTCTACCTGATCTCGGCGCTGCTCATCCCGCCGGCGGCGGTCATGTGGGCGCTGGTCGACAAGAAGAACGAGTGGCAGACGCTCATCGTCGGCATCGCCATCCTCGCGGTGGCCGTGATGGCCTACCGCATGCACCAGATCTGGTTCGTGCAGGTCGCGTGACCGCCGTTCGCTTCCTGAGCCGGTGCGCGCCGCAGGACAGGACCGCCGTTCGCTTCCTGAGCCGGTGCGCGCCGCCGCAGGCGCACACCGTGTCGAAGGACCCGCCGCTAGAATGGTTCGAGTGAGCGAGCGCAGGCATGCAGGCATCGGCCGGGTCCTCATCGCGGTCTACGCGGTGCTGGCGATCGGCGCGACCGGCCGCTCCTTCGTGCAGATCGTGCAGCGCTTCGACGAGGCGCCGCTCGCCTACACGCTGAGCGCCGTCGCCGCGGTCGTCTACATCGTCGCCACCGTCGCGCTCGCGATGCAGCGCAGCGAGACCGCCAGGAGGGTCGCGCTCGCCGCCGTCTGCTTCGAGCTCGCCGGTGTGCTCGTGGTCGGCACCCTCTCGCTCGTCGCCCCCGAGCTGTTCGGCCACCCCTCGGTGTGGAGCTGGTTCGGCATCGGCTACCTCTTCATCCCCGCCGTGCTGCCGTTCCTGGGCCTGTGGTGGCTGCGCGCCAGCCGAGAGCGGGTGGCCGCATGAGCGCCGCCTCCGAGCCCGACCCGATGGCCTGGATCGACGAGCTCGAGTCGGTGCCGAGCGCCGTCACGATCGGCAAGTTCGACGGCGTCCACATCGGCCACCAGCGCATCCTCGAGCAGCTCCGCGCGCTCGCCGAGCCCGAGGGCCTCGCGACCACGGTCGTCACCTTCGACCGCAACCCGCTCGAGGTCGTGCGCCCCGAGATCGCGCCGGTGCCGCTCACCTCGCTCGAGGACAAGATCGCGCTGCTGCGCGCCGCCGGCGCCGACCGCGTGATCGTCGTCCCCTTCACGAAGGCCACCGCGGCCCAGCCGCCGCAGGAGTTCGCCGAGCGCGTGCTCTTCGACGGGCTCGGTGCGCGGATGCTGCTGGTCGGCGACGACTTCCGGTTCGGCTTCAGGGGTGCGGGCACGCCCGCGCTGCTGCGCGAGCTCGGCGAGCCGCGCGGCGTGCGCGTGGAGTCGATCGACGACATCTGCTTCACCGACGGCCGCCGGGTCTCCTCCACCTGGATCCGCGAGGCGCTCGAGCTCGGCCGCGTCGACGAGGCGACCGAGATGCTCGGCCGCCGCCACCAGCTGCGCGGCGACGTCGTGCGCGGCTTCCAGCGCGGCAAGGCGCTCGGCTTCCCGACCGCCAACCTGGGCGTGCCCGTCGACGGCTTCATCCCCGCCGACGGCGTCTACGCCGCGATCGCGCACGTCGACGCCGGCACCTTCGCCGCCGCCGTGTCGATCGGCGACAACCCCACCTTCGACGGTGTGCAGGCCAAGACGGTCGAGGCCTACCTGCTGGATGTCGACCTCGACCTCTACCACCGCCCGATCGAGCTCGAGCTGGTCGACTTCGTGCGCCCCATGCACCGCTTCGACGGGCTCGAGCAGCTGATCGCGCAGATGCACCGCGACGTCGAGCACACGCGCGAGAGCGTGGCGCCGCTGCTCGCTGGGTAGACTTCCCTGCACGCAAGCCGCGAACCACCTAGCGATGATCCGCACCGCAGCTTCAGCAGAAGGAACAGCGTGACCACACCCAGTCAAGCGCTCGCGCCGGCGCAGCGCGCCGTCCAGCTGCTCGGCGGCGACCTCTCCGAGGTCGCGCTCCGCCAGCACCTCGAGGGCCTGCCGACGGTCGACGCCGTCGGCCTCGAGGCGCGCGCGGCGTCGTTCGGCACCCGCTCCATCAAGACCACGTCCAAGGCGGCGGCGCTCGACACCGCCATCCGCATGATCGACCTGACCACGCTCCAGGGCGCCGACACGCGCGGCAAGGTGCGGTCGCTGGTCGCGAAGGCCCTCGTGCCCGACGCATCCGACCCCTCCACGCCCCGGCCGGCGGCCGTCTGCGTCTACGGCGACATGGTCGGGAACGCGGTCGAGGCGCTCGGCAGCGCGTGGAGCGCCGGCAAGGACGACGGCATCAACGTGGCCGCCGTCGCCACCGCCTTCCCCGCCGGCCGCGCGAGCATCGCCGTGAAGCTGCAGGACACCCGCGACGCCGTCGCCGCCGGTGCCGACGAGATCGACATGGTCATCGACCGCGGCGCCTTCCTCGAGGGCAACTACGGCAAGGTCTTCGACGAGATCGTCCAGACCAAGGAGGCCTGCCGCCGCGACGACGGCACCTTCGCGCACCTGAAGGTCATCCTCGAGACCGGCGAGCTCGTCACCTACGACAACGTGCGCCGCGCATCCTGGCTCTCGATCCTCGCGGGCGGCGACTTCATCAAGACCTCCACCGGCAAGGTGCAGCCGGCGGCGACGCTGCCGGTGACGACGCTCATGCTGCAGGTCGTGCGCGACTGGGAGCGGCTGACGGGGGAGCGCATCGGCGTGAAGCCCGCCGGCGGCATCTCCACCTCGAAGGACGCCATCAAGTACCTCGTCGCGGTCGCCGAGACCTGCGGTGAGGCATGGCTCGACCCGCACCTGTTCCGCTTCGGCGCCTCGAGCCTGCTCAACGACGTGCTGCTGCAGCGCCAGAAGCTCACCACCGGCCGCTACTCCGGCCCCGACTACGTGACGATCGACTGAGGCACGCGATGACATTCCTCGACTACGCACCGGCTCCCGAGTCGACCTCCATCCTCGACCTGCGCCAGGAGTACGGCCTGTTCATCGGCGGCGAGTGGCGCCCCGGCGGCGGCACGAGCTTCGCCTCGGTCTCGCCCTCCACCGAGCGGCAGATCGCCACCTTCGCCTCCGCCGACGAGGGTGATGTGGATGCGGCGGTCGCCGCCGCCCGCACGGCCTACCGGCAGACCTGGGGCCCCATGTCGGGCCGCGACCGCGGCAAGTACCTGTTCCGCATCGCGCGCATCCTGCAGGAGCGGGCCCGCGAGCTCGCGGTGGCCGAGTCGCTCGACAACGGCAAGCCCATCAAGGAGACCCGCGACGCCGACATCCCGCTCGTCGCCCAGTGGTTCTTCCACTGCGCCGGCTGGGCCGACAAGCTCGACTGGGTGGGGCTCGGTGCCGATCCGCAGCCGCACGGCGTCGCCGCGCAGGTCATCCCCTGGAACTTCCCGCTGCTGATGCTGTCGTGGAAGGTCGCCCCGGCGCTCGCCGCCGGCAACACCGTGGTGCTGAAGCCCGCCGAGACCACGCCGCTGACGGCCATGCTGTTCGCTGAGATCTGCGAGCAGGCAGGCCTGCCCGCCGGCGTCGTCAACCTCATCACGGGCGCGGGCGAGACGGGCGCGGCGCTCGTGCGGCACCCGGATGTCGACAAGGTCGCCTTCACCGGCTCGACCGCCGTCGGCCGCGAGATCGCGAAGGCGCTCGCCGGCACCGAGAAGAAGCTCACGCTCGAGCTCGGCGGCAAGGGCGCCAACATCGTCTTCGACGACGCCCCGCTCGACCAGGCCATCGAGGGCATCGTGAACGGCATCTTCTTCAACCAGGGCCAGGTGTGCTGCGCGGGCAGCCGCCTGCTGGTGCAGGAGAGCATCCACGACGCCGTCATGGATCGCCTGAAGGAGCGCATGTCGACGCTGCGGCTTGGCGACCCGCTCGACAAGAACACCGACGTCGGCGCCATCAACTCCACCGAGCAGCTCGAGCGCATCACGCGCCTGGTCGACGCCGGCATCGCCGAGGGCGGCGAGGCGTGGAGCCCCGCGTGCGAGCTGCCGAAGGAGGGCTACTGGTTCGCGCCCACCGTCGTCACGGGCGTCGAGGCCTCCTCGACGATCGCCCGCGAGGAGATCTTCGGCCCCGTGCTGTCGGTGCTGACCTTCCGCACCCCGGACGAGGCGATCGCCAAGGCGAACAACACGCCCTACGGCCTCTCGGCGGGCATCTGGAGCGACAAGGGCAGCCGCGTGCTGGCCGTCGCCGACAAGCTGCGCGCCGGCGTGGTGTGGACGAACACGTTCAACAAGTTCGACCCCGCGAGCCCCTTCGGCGGCTACAAGGAGTCGGGCTACGGCCGCGAGGGCGGCCGCCAGGGCATGCAGGCATACCTGAAGGGCGGCAACTGATGGCCACCGCGAAGACCGCGACCACCACGGCGAGCAGGGCCGCCGCGAAGCCCAGCACGAGGCTCGACGTGCCGAAGACCTACAAGCTCTTCATCGGCGGCGCCTTCCCGCGCAGCGAGTCCGGCAGGGTCACCGAGGTGACGGATGCGCGCGGTCGCTTCGTCGCGAACGTCGCCAAGGCCTCCCGCAAGGATGCCCGCGAGGCCGTGCGCGCCGCCCGCAAGGCGCAGCCCGGCTGGGCCGGCGCGACCGCGTACAACCGCGGCCAGGTGCTGTACCGCGTCGCCGAGGTGCTCGAGGGCCGCAAGGCGCAGTTCGTCGACGAGCTGCAGAAGACCGAGGGCCTGACCGCGGCGCGCGCCGCGAAGCAGGTCGAGGCCGCCATCGACCTGTGGGTGTGGCACGCCGGCTGGACCGACAAGATCGCCCAGATCGGCGGCAACGCCAACCCGGTCGCCGGCCCCTACTTCAACCTCTCGGTGCCCGAGCCCACGGGTGTCGTCGCGATCGTCGCGCCGCAGGCGCAGAGCCTGCTGGGGCTGACCTCGGTGGTCGCGCCCGCGCTCGTGACCGGCAACACGGTCGTCGTGGTGCCCGGCGGCGCCGGCCTGTCGGCGATCTCGCTCGGCGAGGTGCTCGCCACGAGCGACCTGCCGGGCGGCGTCGTGAACATCCTCCCGGGCGACGCGGCCGAGCTCGCGCCGTGGCTCGCGGGCCACGCCGACGTGAACGCGCTTGACCTCACGGGCGCGGGCGAGCTCGACTGGGTCGAGCTCGAGCAGCTCGCGGCCGACACGCTCAAGCGCGTCATCCGCCCGGTCGCGGGCCCCGCGCCCGAGACGCCGCAGCGCATCCTCGCCCTCACCGAGACGAAGACCGTCTGGCACACGAAGTCGCGCCTGTAGCAGTGGCTCGATAGCGGTGTCTGGAGGTCACGCGCACGGTCACGCCCACGGGGCGGATGCGTCGAGCACGACGCGCGTCGCGGTCGCGTTCGGCATCACCGCGGCGCTGCTGATCGCGCAGATCATCGGCTCGATCCTCACCGGCTCGCTCGCGCTGCTGGTCGACACCGTGCACATGCTGACGGATGTCGCGGGGCTCGGCGTCGCGCTCGCGGCGCAGTGGCTGCTGCGGCGGCCGCCGAAGGGCCGCCGCACGTGGGGGCTCGTGCGGGTCGAGGTGCTCGCGGCCGCCGGGCAGGCGGCGGCGCTGCTGATCGTGGCGCTCGTGGTGGTGATCGAGGGCGTGCGGCGCGTCGGCGAGCCCACCGACGTGCCGGGCCCGCTGCTGCTGGTGTTCGGCGTCGTGGGGCTCGCGGGCAACCTGGTCTCGCTCGCGGTGCTCGCCGGCGGCAGGGGAGCGAGCCTCAACCTGCGGGCGGCGTTCCTCGAGGTGCTGAACGACGCGATCGGCTCGGTGGCGGTGATCGCGGCGGCGCTCGCGATCTGGCTGTGGGGCTTCCAGCAGGCCGACCTGATCGCGAGCGCGCTCGTCGCGGCGCTGATCGTGCCGCGCTCGATCGTGCTGCTGCGCGATGCGGGGCGCATCCTGCTCGAGGCGGCACCCGAGCAGCTCGACCTCGACGAGGTGCGCGCGCACCTGCTGGAGGTCGAGCACGTCGTCTCGGTGCACGACCTGCACGCCTCGACGCTCGGCACCGGCCTGCACCAGCTGACGGCGCACGTGGTGGTGGAGGCGGGCTGCTTCGGCGACGGCCATGCGCCGCGCATCCTCGACGCGCTGCAGGAGTGCGCCGCCGAGCACTTCCCGCTGAAGCTCGAGCACGCCACCTTCCAGCTGGAGCCCCCCGGCCACGCCGCCCACGAGCCCCACACCCACGCCTGACCCCTCCCGCCCTCGAGTGGCGCCTCCCGCACCTGAGTGGCGCCTCCCGCGTCTGAGTGGCGCCTCCCGCGTCTGAGTGGCGCCTCCCGTGTGTGAGTGGCG
>BJUU01000015.1 GCA_007988785.1 Agrococcus baldri | reverse complement strand
CGATCGCCCGCCGCGACGACCGGCTCGCAGCGCTCCGGCTGGCCGGCGCGACCCGCGGCCAGGTGAGCGCGATGGCCGTGCTCGACGCGGTCGCGCAGGCGCTCGTGGGCGTGCTGGTCGGCGCCATGCTGGCGCTCGCCGTGACGCCGGGCATCGCCCGCATCGAGTTCCAGGGGCTGCCGTTCACGGTGGCCGAGCTGCTGCCGCCCGTCTGGGTGTGGCTCGCCGCGGCCGGCGCCGTCGTGCTCATCGCGCTCGGCGCAGCGCTCGCCTCGCTGCAGCGCGTGCACGTGACGCCGCTCGGCGTCGCGCAGCGCGTCGGCGCGAAGCGGTTGTCGCTGTGGCGGGTGGCGGGCTTCCTGGTGGTGGTCGCCGCCTACGTGGTGGTCGTCGGCCTCGGGCTCATCCCGGTCGAGCTGACCGTCTCGATCGTGCTCATCTCGATCCTGGTGCTGTCGTACGCGCTCATCGGCCCGCTCGTGATCCAGGGCATCGCGTGGCTCGTCGCGAAGGGCGCCCGCCGCCCCGCGACGCTGCTCGCGGCCCGGCGCGTGGTCGACGACCCGCGCGGCGCCTTCAACATCGTGGGCGCCATGGCGATCGCCGTGATGGCCGGCGGCTTCGCCTCGCTCGCACCGGCGATGGCCGCGGGCGACGACCCGATGAGCCGCGACATGGCGACCGGCGCGGCGCTGACGATCGCGATCGCCGGCGTGCTCGGCGCGGTGCTCGCCGGCATCGCGCAGTCGGCCAAGGTGCTCGACCAGCGTCGCGAGCACCAGGCGATGCACCGGATGGGCGTCGACCTGCCCGTCATGCGCGACGCGATCGTGCGGCAGGTGGCGCTGCCGCTGCTCGTGGGCGTCGGCGGTGCGGCCGGCATGGCGCTGCTGCTGATCCTGCCGAGCTTCATGCTCTGGATGGAGAACCCCGGCTCGGTGCTCACCTGGGCGCTCATGGCGGTCGGCGCCGTCGTGGTCACGCTCGGCGCCACCGCGTGCGCGCTGCCGCTCGTGCGGCGGGTGGCGACGGAGGCGGCGCCGGCCTGAGGCGGCGCCGCCCGAAGGGGACCCGTTCCGCCCAAGCGGACCTGGTGGACCGGGTCCGACTGGGCGGAACGGGTCCGCTTGAGCGCTGCCGCGGGCGGTGTCAGCGCGCGGGCAGCAGCGGCAGCACGTCCTCGGCGAACTGCTCGAGGAAGCGGCGCTGGTCGTGCCCGGGGCCGTGGAGCACCAGATGGGTGAACCCGAGCTCTGCGTAGTGGCCGATCGCACCCGCGACTGCCGACGCATCCGACCCCACGATCCAGCGCTTCGCCACCTGCTCGATCGGCAGCTCGTCGGCCAGCCGCTGCATCTCGATCGGATCGTGCACCGCGTGCTTCTGCTCCTGCGTGAGCGACAGCGCACCCCAGAAGCGCGTGTTCTCGAGGGCGGCGTCGGCGTCGCGGTCGTACGAGACCTTGATCTCGATCATGCGGTCGACCTCGGCCGTGTCGCGGCCGGCCTTCGCGAGGCCCTCCTCGAGGTTCGCGACGATCGTGTCGCGGTAGTACTCGTCGCCCTTGCCCGAGGTGCAGATGTGGCCGGCGGCCGAGCGCGCGGCGTAGCGGGTCGTGGCGGGGCCGCCGCCGGCGACGTAGATGGGGATGGGCTCCTCCGGCCGGTCGTAGATGGTCGCGCCCTTGGTCGAGTAGTAGTCGCCCTCGAACTCGACGCGATCCTCGCGCCAGAGCCGGTCGATGAGCCGCACGGCCTCCCGCAGCCGCGCGAAGCGCTCCTTGAGCTCCGGCCACGGGGCGCCGATGGTCTGCTCGTTGAGCGCCTCGCCGGTGCCGACGCCCAGGATGAGGCGCCCGGGGTGCACCTGCCCGAGCGTCGCGAACTGCTGCGCCACGACCGCCGGCTGGTAGCGCAGCGTGGGCGTCAGCACCGAGGTGCCGAGCACGATCCGCTCGGTGCGCTCGAGCGCCATGCCGAGCCACGCGACCGCGTTCGGCGCGTGCCCCCCGTCGTGCCGCCAGGGCTGCAGGTGATCGCTGATGAACGCGCTGTCGAGGCCCACCTGCTCGGCGAGCTGCACGAGCTCGAGCAGCTCGGCGGGGCTGAACTGCTCGGCGCTGGCCTTGTATCCGTACCGCATGCCGCCCAGTCAACCAGGCGTCGCCGGGGGCTGCGAGCGGAGGCGCGGGCGGGGCCGGCGGGCGGCCGGGCACTACGGCGTCAGCGCCTGCATCTCCTTGTCGGGCGTGCCGAAGCGATGCGCCGTGATCGAGACCGTCTGCTCGCGCAGGAACGGCAGCAGCTCGATGCGGCCCGCCGTCGTCACCGGCCCGTCGTACACCGCCACCGTCGTGTTGCCGGCGAGCGCCGGCCGCAGGCCCGCGTCGGTGCCGATGAGGCGGATGCGCCGCAGCGGCTCGGTCGTGCGGGTCAGGCCGAGCGCATCCTCGTTCTCGACCTCGGCGAGCACCTCGCCCGAGGCGATGCGCGCGTGGAAGGCCGCGTCGGACTCCTCCACGATCTCCTCGATGCGCACGTGCGGGATGGGCTGCTTCGACAGCTTCACGATGCCGCTGGGCACCTCGATGGCGGTCGAGATGCGCACGATCGCGCGGGTGCGCGCCGCGGCGGCGATCAACCGCACCAGGTCGGCGACCGAGCCGTCCTCGGCGACCCGCAGCAGCACATCCGCCGGCCGGTAGCGCAGCACGTTGCGCTCCACGCCGAGCTGCGCGACGTCGCGCGCCTCGCCGAACTCCTCCTCCCAGGCGCGCTGGTCGCTGTTCGCGCCGGCGCGCACGCGGTCGAAGGCGAGGAAGTCGAGCGCGGGCGTCGCCGACTCGATGAGCTCGGAGACCCGCTTGTCGAGCCCGTGCAGCCGCACCGACTCGCGCGGGCCGCGCTCGACCGGCTGCCAGTCGACGAGCGAGTGCAGGGCGCTCGGCCCGCCCGGCCTGGCGCCGGGGCCGACCTGCGAGCGCCTCCAGCCGCCGAGGGGCTGGCGCCGCACGATCGCGCCCGTGATGCCGCGGTTGACGTACAGGGTGCCGGCGCGCACCTCGTCGAGCCACTGCGCCACCTCGATCGGGTCGAGCGAGTGCAGCCCGGCGGCGAGCCCGAGCTCGCTCGCGTTCTGCACGTCGATCGCCTCGTCGAGCGTCTCGACCTCGATGAGCGAGAGGTGCGGGCCGAAGAGCTCGGTCACGTGCGTGAAGCTGCCCGGCTCGACGGCGTCGCGGATGCCGGGCGACCAGATGCGGCCGGCGGCGTCGAGCCGCTTGGGCTCGAGCAGCCACTCCTCGCCGGGCTCGAGCGTCGTGAGCGCCCGCAGCAGCGCGCCCTGCGCGGGCTCGATGAGCGGGCCGACGTGGGTGCGGGCGTCGAGCGGCGAGCCGATGCGCAGCGAGCGGGTCGCGTCGACCAGCTGGCGGCGGAACCGCTCCGAGTCGCCCACCGTGCCGACCATGATGACGACGGATGCGGCATCGCGCTTCTGCCCGGCGTGGCCGAAGGCGCTCCGCACGATGTCGGCCGCAGCGAGCTCGAGATCGGCGGAGGGCGTGACGACGATCGCGTTCTTGCCGCCCGTCTCGGCCAGCAGCGGCAGCTCGGGGCGCCAGGAGGTGAACCGCGCCGCCGTCTCGGACGAGCCGGTGAGGATCACGCGGCCGACCGCCGGGTGCGCGATGAGCTGCTGCGAGACCGGCCCCTCCGCGACGTCGCACAGCACCAGCACCTCGCGCGGCACGCCCGCCTCCCACAGCGCCTCGCACAGCACGGCCGCGCTGCGCCGGGCCTGCGGGGGCGGCGTGAGCATGACGGCCGAACCGGTCGCGAGCGCCGCGGTCGCGCCGCCGACGGGGACGGCGACCGGCACGCTCCAGTGCGGCACCACGACGGTGAGGGCGACGGGCTGCGGCGTCGCATCCTCGATCTGCTCGAGCGTGAGCGCCTGCTCGGCGGCCAGGCGCGCGAGGTCGATCGCCTCCGACACCTCCGGGTCGGCCTCGGCGATCGTCTTGCCGGTCTCGGCCATCATGATCTCGATCAGGCGCCCGCGGTAGGCGCCCAGCGCCGCGGCCGCATCGCGCAGGATCCGTGACCGCGCCTCGGCACCGAGCGCAGCCCATCCGTCGCTCGCCTGCGCCGCCCGGTCGATGCGCCGCTCGAGCGTCGGCCAGTCCTCGATGCGGTTCATCTCGAGCGTGCGGGCGCCGAGCTCGGTGGCGCCGGCGCGCTGCACGATCTGCCGCGCCCAGTCGCGGTTGGCGGCGAGCGCGGGATCGGTGTCGGGCTCGTTCGCGAATCCGGTCGGATGCGTCATCGACGCCTGCAGGTCGCCCAGCCGGTCCTGGGTGCGGTTCGGCCGCGGCGGCCGGCCGTCGCCGCGGGCGGCGTCCTCGGCGCGCAGCAGCTCGAGCGAGGCGAGGAAGCGGTCGCGCTCGCGCTGGAACACCACCGGGTCGGCGAGCTCGAACATGCTCGACATGAAGCCCTCGCCGGCCGCGTGCTCCTCGAGGCGGCGGATGAGGTAGCCGACGGTCGTGTCGAACCGGTCGGGCAGCACCACGGGCGTCGAGAGCACGAGCCTGGGGAACACCTCGCGCACGGCGGCGCGGTGGTCGGCGGCCATGCCCAGCAGCATCTCGGCGTCGATGCGCTGGTGGGTGCCGTGCTCGCGCGCGAGCTCTGCGGCGTAGGCGAGGTCGAAGAGGTTGTGGCTCGCGACGCCGACGCGCACGGCGAAGGCGTTGTCGGGCAGCAGCGCCTCGCGCAGCACGCGCTTGAAGTTGGCGTCGCTCGACTCCTTCGAGGGCAGCGTCGCGAGGGGCCAGCCGTGCAGCGCGGCGTCGACCCGCTCCATGGCGAGGTGCGCGCCCTTCACGAGCCGCACCGTGATGCCGGCGCCGCCGTGCGCGCGGCGCTCCTTCGCGAAGGCGGCGAGGCGGCGGTAGGCGGCGAGCGCGTCGGGCAGGTAGGCCTGCAGCACGATGCCCGCCTCGAGCCGCGCGAGCTCTGGCCGGGTGAGCAGCCGCTCGAAGACCGCGATCGTCAGGTCGAGGTCGCGGTACTCCCCCATCTCGAGCGTGATGAGCTTCGGCGGGTGCGACTGCGCGGCGAGCGCGTAGAGCGGCAGCAGCCGATCGCTCACCTTCTCGACCGTCTCGTCGAACGCCCACGGCTGCGGCTGCGGCGCCATCGACGAGACCGAGACCGAGACGGCGTCGACGTCGTCGCGCTGCAGCAGCTCGGTCAGGGCGGCGAGCCGGCTGGCGGCCTCCTCCTCGCCGAGCACGGCCTCGCCGAGCAGGTCGATGTCGAGCCGAGTGCCGTCCTCGCGCAGCTTCGCGAGCGGCTTGGCGAGCTTGGCGGGGGTCGCGTCGATGACGAGGTGCGAGACCATCTCGCGCATCGCCTTCTTCACCATGGGGATCACGAGCTTGGGGCTGACGATGCCGAAGCCGCCGCCGAGCGTGACGCCGAGCTTCAGGTACCAGTCGAGGAACCCGGGGATGTCGCGGCTGAGCTCCTCGAAGTTGCGGGCGCCCACCTTCGGATCCTCGGGCCGCACGACCCTGTCGACGAAGCCGACGGCGAAGTCGAGCCCGTTCGGGTCCTGCAGCAGGCCCGCCAGCCGCTCCTCGGCCTTGTCGCGCTTGCCGGGCGTGGGCCGGGCGACCCAGCCCCGCACCCGCTCGATGGCGGCGAGCGCGAAGGGGTCGTCGCTGCCGGTCTCGGCGGCGGGGGTCGGTGCGGGGCGGAAGACGGGGGCGGATGCGGGCGTCGGCACGGGCTCGGCGGCGGGCTCGGGTGCAGGTTCCGGTCCGGGCTCGGCGGCAGGAGCCGGCGTGGGCTCGGCGGCCGGCTCCGGGGCGGCCTCCGGCTGCGGCGCGACGACGGGCTGCGGCGCGACGGCCGGCTCGGGGACGGGCGCCGGCTGCGGCTCGACGACCGGTGCGGGCTCCGGCTCCGGCTCCGGCTCGGCGAGCGGCTCGGGCATCGCGGCCGGCACCGTCTCGATCGCGACGGTGTGCTCCAGCGCGTCCGGCTCCGCGGGAGGCTCCGCCGGCACCGGCGCCTGCGCGGCCTCGGGCACCGGCGTCAGCGATGCCGCCCTCAGCTCCTCCCGCAGCTCCAGCGCATCCATCTGCACCGTCGGCACCTCGCCGACGTCGCTCGAGAGCGACCAGCCCTGGGCGGGCGGCTCCTCGGCCGAGCGCGCGACGCCGGGCACCTCGACCGGCTGGTACGGGCTGACCGCCGCCGCCCACGTGGCGTCGTCGATCTCGAAGGCGGGGCCGGAGTCGAGCGTCACCGTCAGTCGCACCGGCTCGTCGGGATCCGGCTCGTCGGCGTCCTGCTCGTCGGCGTCCTGCGCGTCGGTGTCCTGCTCGTCGGCGTCCTGCTCGTCGAGCACCTCGAGCGGCTCGTCGAGGCCCAGCTGCCGGATGTCGTCCTGGCGCTCCTGCTCGCGGCCGGCAGCCGGCGCGCCGGGATCGCCGTCGGCCCCGCCCGCGGGCCGCTCGCGCTCGACGTCCTGGATCCCCTCGGCGATCAGGGCGTCGAAGTCATCGTCCCTGGGCTGCTCGGTCATGCCGCATATCGTATGCGTGCAGGCCATGAACCCCGAGCCGGGGCCCCGGCCGACCACCGCCCTGGAGGAGGACCCGCATGCCCGCTGCCACCAGCACCGGCACCCACGGCACCGGCACCGCCACCGGCGGCCGGCCCGCCGTCGCCATCGTCGGCGGAGGCCACAACGGGCTCACCGCCGCCGCGTACCTCGCCCGCGCCGGCGTCGACGTGACCGTGCTCGAGCGCCTGCCGCACGCCGGCGGCGCCGCGGTCTCGACCGCCGGCTTCGTCGGGCTCGACGCCCGCCTCTCGCGCTACAGCTACCTCGTGAGCCTGCTGCCGCAGCAGATCATCCGCGACCTCGGCCTCGACGTGCGGCTCGCCCGCCGCCGCTACTCGAGCTACACGCCGCAGCCCGGCACCGACCGCGGCCTGCTCGTCGACGTCGGCGACGAGACCGCCACGCGCGACTCCTTCTCCGCCATCGGCGCGGCTGGAGACGCGGATGGGTTCGGCCGGTTCACCGAGCGCACCACCCGGCTCGCGGCGTCCCTGTTCCCCACCCTCACCGGGCCCCTGCCCACCCGTGAGGCGGCGCGCGCGGCCGCGGGAGACGCATCCGCCTGGTCCGAGATCGTCGACGCGCCGATCGCCGACGCCATCGAGTCCGCCGTGGCGCACGACCTCGTGCGGGGCGTGATCGCGACGGATGCGCTGATCGGTACCTTCGCGGCGCTCGACGACCCGGGCCTCGAGCAGAACCGCTGCCTGCTGTACCACGTGATCGGCGGCGGCACGGGCGACTGGGATGTGCCGATCGGCGGCATGGGGCGCGTCTCGGGCGGGCTCGAGGAGGCGGCGCGCGCGGCGGGAGCCTCGATCCTGACGGGCGTCACCGTCACCCGCATCACCCCCGACGGCGAGGTCACGTGGGCCGGCGACGCGGGCACCGAGGTGACGGCCGGCTTCGACCTCGTGCTCTCGGCGGTGGCCCCGCACGTGCTCGCGCGGCTGCTCGGCCCGGAGGGCGCCGACGTGCCCCGCCCGGAGGGCGCCCAGGTGAAGGTCAACATGCTGCTCTCGCGGCTGCCGCGGCTGCGCGACGGCGTCTCGCCGCAGGCGGCGTTCGGCGGCACCTTCCACATCAACGAGGGCTACGCGCAGCTCGGGGCCGCGCACGCGGCGGCGAGCGCCGGGCGCATCCCGGAGCCGCTGCCGTGCGAGATCTACTGCCACTCCCTCACCGACGGCACGATCCTCGCTGACGAGCTGCGCGCATCCGGCGCCCACACGCTCACCGTCTTCGGGCTGCACGTGCCCGACCGGCTGCTCACGCGCGAGACCAACGAGCGGATGCGCGGCGAGCTCGAGCGCGCCGTGCTCGCCTCGCTCGACTCGGTGCTCGCCGAGCCGATCGAGCCGCTGCTGCTGCAGGGAACGGGGTCTGACGGCGTCGCCGCGACCGCCATCGAGACGAAGACCACGCTCGACATCGAGGACGCGCTCGCGATGCCGGGCGGCAACATCTTCCACGGCCCGCTCTCGTGGCCGTGGCTGGAGGCGCCGGCCGGCTCCGTCGCCGAGCGGTGGGGCGTCGAGACGGCGCACGAGCGGATCCTGATGGCGGGCGCCGGAGCGCGACGCGGCGGCGCCGTCTCCGGCATCGGCGGCCACAACGCGGCGCACGCGGCGCTCGAGCTGCTCGCGAGCCGCCTGCCCTAACCCGTCGCAGTCCCGGCAGCCCTCGCCCATCGTTCGTCAACCGGTTCTCGGGCTGCTCACCCTGATTCTCGGCTCGAAGCCACCCAGAACCGGTTGACGAGCGGGCGAATCGACGACCGGGCGGGCAGCGCGCTCAGCGCGGCGTGCGCCCCGCCCAGCTCGACGGCGCGGCCTGCCGGTTCGACGGCAGCCGGTTCATCTCGGCCCAGTCGTGCACCCGCTGGTCGAGCTCCGGCAGCGGCACCTGCAGCCCCGCCGCCTCGAGCACCTCGACGACGCGCGCGATCGGCGCCGTGCCGACGCCCCGCTCGATGAACCGCCCCTGCACGACGCCGCGCGCGTGCACCTCGCCGTCGACCACGAAGCGCTGCTGCAGGTAGATCGCCCGCTCGTCGGCGCCCAGCACCGCCGTCTCGATGTCGAAGCGCTGCCACAGGTCGAGCGATCGCCGGTAGACCATCGTCGACTGCCCGACCACGGCGTAGATGCCGGCCCTGTCGAGCACCGCCGCCATGCCCGTGCGGTTGGTCATGTCGACCCGCGCGAGATCCATGTAGGACAGGTAGCGGCCGTTGTTCATGTGGCCCAGCAGGTCGATGTCGGTCGGCAGCACCACGAACGGCGTGCGCGCCACCCCGTCGATGCCGAGCGCGGGCCGCCCCTTGCTCTTCACGGTCATCGCCAGCAGCCACTGCAACCACATGTTCACGGTCAGCCATCCTGCCCGAGCCGGCACGGGCATCCGCTCGTCTTTGGGAGAATCGAACAATGCACAAGGTGCTGCTCTACTACCGCTTCACGCCCATCGCCGACCCCGAGGCGGTGCGGCTGTGGCAGCGCGCGCTCTGCACCTCGCTCGGCCTGACCGGGCGCATCATCATCTCCCCGCACGGCATCAACGGCACGGTCGGCGGTGAGACGGATGCGCTGAAGCGCTACGCGCGCGCGACGAGGGAGTACTCGGGGTTCCGGGGGATGGACATCAAGTGGTCGGCGGGCACGGGCAGCGACTTCCCGCGGCTGAGCGTGAAGGTGCGCGACGAGATCGTCACCTTCGGCGCGCCCGAGGAGCTCGAGGTCGACGAGGCGGGCGTGGTCGGCGGCGGGCGGCACCTGAAGCCGGGCGAGCTGCACGAGCTGGTCGAGCAGCGCGACGACGTGGTCTTCTTCGACGGCCGCAACCGCTTCGAGGCGGAGGTCGGCAGGTTCAAGGATGCGATCGTGCCCGACGCGGAGACGACCCGCGACTTCGCCCGGCTGCTCGACTCGGGCGCCTACGACCACCTGAAGGACAAGCCCGTCGTCACCTACTGCACCGGCGGCGTGCGCTGCGAGGTGCTCTCGTCGCTGATGGCGAAGCGAGGCTTCCAGGAGGTCTACCAGCTCGACGGCGGCATCGTGCGCTACGGCGAGAGCTTCGGCAACCGCGGGCTCTGGGAGGGCTCGCTGTACGTCTTCGACCAGCGGCAGACGATGACGTTCGGGGCGGATGCGGCGGTGCTGGGCTCGTGCGCGGCCTGCGGCGCGCCGACGGGCGGTATGGGCAACTGCCGGCTGTGGTCGTGCCGCAGGCAGGTGCCGGTGTGCGGCGAGTGCGAGCCGGCCTGCGCCGACCACGTCGCGGCGGCCTGAGCGGCGGGCGGCGGCTACGCTGGCCGCATGGGCGAGGGCGACATCCACATCCGGCGGGCGACCGCCGACGACGCCCCCGTGCTGCAGCGGCTGATCGCCCTCCACCGCCACGCCGACGAGGAGGACGAGAAGGTCGACCGCTACCGCGAGCGCCTCGACTCGCTCGTGGTCAACGACCAGCACCACATCGTCGTCGCCGAGGCAGCCGGGCAGGTGCTCGGCTACGCCGCCGCGCAGGACTATGGGCCCGCGCCGCAGCGCGACTGGTCGATCGCGCGCATGCACGACCTGTGGGTGTCGCCCGATGCGCGCGGCCGGGGCGCCGGCACCGCGCTGTTCCGCGCGGTGCAGACCTGGGCCGAGGAGCAGACCCGCATCCGGGTGCTCGAGTGGCAGTCGCTCGAGGTGGCCGCCGAGTTCTACAAGAAGCTGGGGCTCTCCGGCGAGCGCGTCGACGAGGCCGACCCGCGCGAGCTGTACGAGATCGAGGTGCACCTGCCCGGCGCGACGGGCGTCGAGTAGCCGACGCCGTCGGCGCGACGCGACAGCTCGGCCTCGAGACGCGGCCTGCGGGTCACTCCAGGTGCTTCGGCGTCTCCACCCGGCCGGAGACCCTGTCGATCGCCATCTTGAGGATGACGCGATCGGCAGCATCCGGCGGGGGCGTCTGCGCGGCGTTGCCGTAGCGCCTGCCGAGCTCGACGTAGTAGTCGCCGGTCGGGTCGGGCACGACCTCGGCCAGGTGCCCGCGCAGCTCGGCGTAGAGGTAGGGCTTCTCGGGGTCGGTCATCGACAGCGACATCGCCGGGTTCGCCTGCAGGTTCTTGAACTTCTGCCGCGTGCTCGTGTGCGTGAAGAGGATGTGCTCGCCGTCGAAGCCGAACCACATCGGGTTCACCTGCGGGGTGCCGTCGGGCCGCACGGTCGCGAGGTGCGCGAACAGCGGCTGATCGATGAGGTACCGGTACTGCTCTGGGATCGTCGCCATGCCCTCATGCTCGCATGCGCGCGCGGCGGCCGGCTGGGCGCGGTCAGCGCTCGCCGGCGACCTGGCCGATCGCGTCGAGCTGCCACACGAGCGTGCCGGCGGGCAGCGACACCGTCGTGATCGAGCAGTTCGGCAGGATCACGTCGGGCGTGAGCTCGGGCACCAGCTGCCGCAGCAGCGAGGTGATGAAGCCGCCGTGCGAGACGACCAGCACCTCGACCTGCCCCTCGCCGGGCACGGCCGCCGCGGCGCCGACGATGTGCTCGAGCGCAGCGTCCGCGCGCAGCACGGTGCCGGCGGCCTGCTCGGCCTGCCCGCTCGAATCGAGCCTGGCGATGGTGTCGAACAGCCCGCGCCAGCCCACCTGCTCGCCGATCGTGCGCAGCGCGCTCAGCTCGCGGTCGACCTCGAAGCCGTGCTCGACGATCACCTCGCCCCACACGTCGGCCGCGGGGCGCTCCTCGTGCGAGCCGAAGTTCCACTCGCGCAGCAGCTCGGTGAACTCGACCGGCGGCTGCGGCTCGAGCGCGGCGAGGATGCCCTCGGCGGTCGTGCGCGTGCGCTGCAGGTCCGAGCTGAAGGCGAGGTCGAAGCGCTCGGTCGAGAGGCGCTCGGCGACCGCGGCGATCTGCTCGCGGCCGCTCGCGGTGATGGGCGAGTCGGAGACGCCCTGCAGCACGTGGTTGACGTTGTGCTCGGTCTCCGCGTGGCGCACGATGCGCAGCCGCACGGCCCGGCCACCCGCGAGGGCCGCGAGCTCCTCGGGCAGGTGCTGCTCCGCATCCGTCTGCGCGGTCTCCGCCGGCTGATCCGTCATCGCTTCCCCATCTCCTCGAGCATGTCGTTGTAGGCGCCCAGCTGCGCCTCGCCGTCGCGGTCGGCCGCGCGGTCGATGCGGGTGCGCTCCTTCTTGTCGCTGCGCGCCCACAGCACCGAGGTGATGATCGCCAGGATCACCGTCGGGATCTCGCCGATCGACCAGGCGATGCCGCCGCCCTCCTGCTGATCGCGCAGCGCATCCACCCCGTTGCCCATGGCGCCGAACCAGTCGGCGAGCAGCAGCGCCTCGCCGGTCATGAGCGTGAGGCCGAAGAAGGCGTGGAAGACCATCGTGCCGATCAGCAGCACCAGCCGCAGCGCGAAGGGCGGCCGGGCGGGGCCCGGGTCGATGCCGATGATCGCCTGCACGAACAGGTAGCCGGCGCCCACGAAGTGCACCACCATCCAGACGTGCCCGAGGTGGTCGTTCATCGCCCACTCGAAGATCGGCGTGTAGTAGAACACCCACAGGCTCAGCACGAAGATGGCGGCGGAGACGAGCGGATGCCCGACCACCTGCATGTACTTCGAGTGCACGATGGCGAGGATCCACTCGCGGCCGCCGCGCGTGCCGTCGCCGCGCTTGGCGATCGCCCGCATCGCGAGCGTGATCGGCGCGCCCGGCACCAGCAGCACCGGCACGGCCATGCCCAGCAGCATGTGCACGAGCATGTGCAGCGAGAACTGGAACTCCTGGTAGAGGTTCAGCGAGCCGGAGGTGCACCACCACAGCAGCAGCACGCCGGCGCTCCACGAGAGCGTGCGCAGCACCGGCCAGCGGTCGCCGCGCTGCGCGAGCCGCCGCACGCCGGCGAGGTAGAAGAACAGGAAGAGCGCGCACACGACCGTCCACAGCGGGTCGAGGGCCCACTCGGTGAACAGCCGCCCGGCGTCGAACGGCGGCGGCAGCAGCGTGCCGGTGAGGAGCTCGGCGGGCGTCGCCTCGAGGCCCGGCGGCACCTCCGGCACGGGCGTCGGCGTGCGCGCGAGGCCCGCCGCGACGCCGGCCGTGACGCCCATCACGACCAGCTCGAGCGCGAGGATCGTCGCGATGGCCCTGCCGCCCACCCGCGCGCCGAGGGTCTTCGCGGGGCTGAGCAGCCGCATCCGCTGCCAGGCGCCGAAGCCGCCGAGCACGACGAGCAGCACCGCCTTGGCGATCGAGAGGATGCCGTACTCGCTGAACCAGTCGCCCTCCATGCGGATCCACGACGAGGCGATGCCGCTGAAGGCGACGACGCCGAAGCTCGCGGCCGCGAGGCTCGAGTAGCGCAGCAGCACGTCGCCGATCGACGCGTCGGGCTGCAGACCGGGGTCGGATGCGTCGGGCCCGGCCGAGGCGCGTCGGCCGTGCGCCAGCAGGCCCACGTGGAAGAGGCCGCCGAGCCAGATCGAGACGAAGACGAGGTGCAGCAGCAGCGCCGAGACCGCCACGTCGTGGCCGGCGGTGCCGCCCGCGTGGCCGCCGGAGGCGATGAACCAGAACGGCGCGGCCCAGCCGACGACGGTGAAGCCGGCCGCGACGGCGCCGCGCGCCACGAGCAGCACGACGGTCAGCACCGCGAGCGAGAGCAGCGTCGCGAGCATCAGCCGGCCGGTCTCGACCTCGACGAAGAACAGCTGCAGCAGGCGCCCGAAGTCGTTCGTCGCGGTGACGGGGTTGGTGACGACGGTGCGGAAGCCGCCCCAGGCGACGAAGCCCTGCGCCACCGCGGCGATGCCGGTCGAGGCGGCGGCGACGTCGAGCGTGCGGTGCCAGTCGCGGCTGCCGGGCCGCAGGGCGAAGCAGGCGAGCACGAGGCCGCCGAAGGCGCTCGCGATCGCGAGGTTGCGCAGCATGGTGGCCATCGGCACGCCGTAGCGCACCGCGGCGCCCGGATCCTCGATGGGCTGCTCGACGGCGCCGCCGCCGAACTCGAGCGCCGCCCAGGTCGCCGCCAGCCCCGCGAGGATCGCGAGCGCTGGCGCGAGGAGACGGAGGCGCTGCACGGATCCAGGGTAGTCGCCGCGGCTATGGCCCTCCCGCTCGCTGAGTCGGTGCGCGCCCGCAGGGCGCCCGCCGTGTCGCAGCGACCCGGCTCAGACAGCAGGACGAGACACGAGGGGCCCCGCCGTCGTGGCGGGGCCCCTCGTGCGCTGTGTGGAGCGGTCTTACTTGACGGCTGCCTTGAGCTTCGAGCCGGCGGTCAGCTTGACGCGGTGGCCGGCAGCGATCTTGATCTCGGCGCCCGTCTGCGGGTTGCGGCCCGTGCGGGCAGCGGTCGCGGTGCGCTCGGCGCTGAAGAAGCCGGGGATCGAGACCTTGTCGCCGGCGGCGACGGCCGTCGAGACCTCGTCGAAGAGCGCGTCGAGCACGGCGCTGACCTTGGCCTGCGAGAGGTCGGTCGAGGCGGCGATCTTCGAAGCGAGCGTGGTCTTGTTGATGGTCTCAGCCATGGTGTCCTCCTGGTCGTGGCATGTCCGTCCCGCCTAGGGGCGGGCATCCGCCGGGGCCTGGTGGGGCTCCGACCACACCCGAACGTAGCCGCGAGCCCCCGAATCCCACGGAGAAACACCCCGACACGCCGCGATTTCCGCGTGTTTTCGCGGTTCGCGAACGCGATTGGGGGACAAATGCGCGCTCAGGCAGCCTCGATGGCCGATGCCGCGGCCAGCCGTCGCGCCCGGAGGCGCGACGCCGTCGCGGCCCTGCGGCGCTCGAAGAAGGGCAGGAAGACGCCGATGAGCGGGCCCACGCCGAAGGCGAAGATGACGGTGCCGACGCCCACCGGTCCGCCCAGCAGCCAGCCGATCAGCAGCGCCGTGCCCTCGATGAGCGTGCGGACGATCCAGATGCGCCAGCCGGTCAGCCGCACCAGCCCCGTCATGAGGCCGTCGCGCGGGCCGGGGCCGAGCTGCGGCGCGATGTAGATACCTGTGGCGATCGAGAGCAGCACGATGCTGCCGGCGAGCATGAGCGCCTGCCCCCACAGCTCGGTCGGTGCGGGGATGAGCCACAGCCCGAGGTCGGCGGCCGGGCCGACAAGCACGGCGTTCAGCAGCGTGCCGATGCCGGGCCGCTGCTTGAGCGGGATCCACACGAGCAGCACGAGCCCCGAGACCACCACGGTCGCGGTGCCGTAGCTCATCGGCAGGTGGTTGGCGATGCCGAGCGAGAACACGTCCCACGGGCCGACGCCCAGGCTCGCGCGCACCAGCAGCGCGAGCGCGATGCCGTAGAGCAGCAGCCCCGCCATCAGCTGCGCGACGCGGGCGGCGGTGTCGGCGGGGCCCAGCGCGTCGATGGGCAGCAGGAGTCGGCGGATGCGGTGCACGGCACCATTCCACCGCCTCGTGCGGGTGCGCGGCGCGGTCCACTCCCCCACAAGTGGCGCGTGCCGAGCAGTCCACTGTGCGGCAGGATGAGCGCATGGCATCCCGGCTCGGCACCCAGCTCGGCGAGTGGCACGCGACAGGCGGCGTCGCGGCCTCGCTCGCCGACCGCATCCGCATGCTGCTGCTCGACGGGCGCATCACCGTGGGCGAGCGGCTGCCGAGCGAGCGGGCGCTCGCGGCCGAGCTGGGGCGCTCCCGGGCGACGATCGCGCGCGCCTACGAGCTGCTCGAGTCACGCGGCTACGCGACCCGGGAGCACGGCTCGGGCACGCGCGCCGCCCTGCCGACCCAGCGCATCCAGCGCCCCGAGGCGGCGGGCGACGGGGTGATCGACTTCACGATCGCCTCGGTCGGCTCTGCGCCGGGCATGCACGCGGCGACCGTGCGCGCGCTCGACCGGCTGGCGGGGCTGCTGGGCACGCCCGGCTACTCGCTCGACGGGCTGCCGCAGCTGCGCGAGCGCATCGCCGCGCGCTACACCGCCCGCGGGCTGCCGACCTCGCCGGAGCAGATCGTCGTGACGAGCGGCGCGATGCACGCGCTGACCGTCGTGCTCGCCGCCTTCGGCGAGCGCGGGCGCGCGGCGCTCGTCGAGCAGCCCTCGTTCCCGCACGCGATGGATGCCCTGCGGCGCACGGGCCATCGGCTGCTGCCGACGCCCGTGACGCCGGCGGCGCCGGATGCCGCGCCGAGCACCGGCGGCGGCGATGCCGGCGGCTGGGACGCCGCGCACCTCATCGACACGCTGCGCTCGCAGCGGCCCGCGCTCGCCTACCTGATCGCCGACTTCCACAACCCCACCGGGGCGACGATGCCCGAGCTCGAGCGCGCCAGGCTCGCGGCCGTCGCGCGCACCACCGGCACGCTGCTGGTCGTCGACGAGACCTGCGCAGAGCTCGACATCGACCGCGGCTGGACGCCGCGCCCCTTCGCCGCGCACGGGCCGGCGATCCTGCTCGGCTCGATGTCGAAGATCGCCTGGGGCGGGCTGCGCATCGGCTGGATCCGCGCCGAGGGCGCGCAGGTGGCGCGGCTGCTGGCGGCGCGGCCCTCGATCGATCTCGGCACGCCGCTGCTCGAGCAGTGCATCGCGATCGAGCTGCTCGACGACATGGATGCGCTGCTGGCGCGGGCGCGCGAGCGCCTGTCGGCCGGGCGCGCGGCCGTCGCCGCCGGGCTGGCGGCGCACCTGCCGCAGGTCGCGATGCCGCGCGTGCCGGGCGGCCTGGCCGCCTGGGTGGATCTCGGCGGCCCGTGGTCGACGGCGCTCTCGCTCGCCGCGCGCGACCGCGGGCTGCTGCTGCCGCCGGGGCCGCGCTTCGCGCCCTCGGGCGTGCTCGACCGCTTCGCCCGCATCCC
Source organism: Agrococcus baldri (assembly GCA_007988785.1). Classification (GTDB taxonomy): domain Bacteria; phylum Actinomycetota; class Actinomycetes; order Actinomycetales; family Microbacteriaceae; genus Agrococcus; species Agrococcus baldri_A. The sequence continues at coordinate 47,314 of BJUU01000015.1, read as the reverse complement.
CATCACGTGGGAGCCGGAGGTCACCGCCGACGCGATGGCCAGGCTCGGCGGCGCCTGGCGCGCCCTGCACGCGGGCGAGCTTCCCGACACGACGCGACTGGCGGCATCCGCCGTCGTGTGATGCCGCGGCTGCCCTTGACGAGCGCCCCGATCCGCGCTTGCGTTGGCGGCATGGCGATCATCGGCTTCCACGCCTCGCACGAGCAGATCGCGCCGAGCGCGCTGCTGCGGCACGTGCAGCACGCCGAGCGGGCCGGCTTCGGCGCGGCGATGTGCTCCGACCACCTCGCGCCGTGGAGCGTGCGGCAGGGGCACAGCGGGCACAGCTGGTCGTGGCTCGGCGCAGCCCTCGCGACGACCGAGCTGCCCTTCGGCGTGGTCACGGCGCCGGGCCAGCGCGCGCACCCGGCGGTGGTGGCGCAGGCGATCGGCACGCTCGGCGAGATGTTCCCCGGCCGCTTCTGGGCGGCGCTCGGCTCTGGCGAGAACGTGAACGAGCACGTCACGGGCGAGCCGTGGCCCGACAAGGCCGCCCGCGAGCGGCGGCTCGCCGAGAGCGCCGACGTCATGCGGCGCCTGCTGGCCGGCGAGCAGGTCACGCACGCCGGCGAGGTCGTGGTCGATCGCGCCCGCGTCTGGTCCAGGCCGCCCGAGCCGCCGCCGCTCATCGGCGCCGCCGTCTCGCCCGCCTCGGCCGCATCCCACGCGCGGTGGGCGGATGGGCTGATCACGGTCGCGGCGAGCGGCCCGGCCCTGCGGGATGTGCCGGCCGCCTACCGCGACGCCGGCGGGCGCGGCCCGGTGTCGGCGCAGCTGCACCTCTCGTGGGCGCCCGACGAGCAGGAGGCGATCGCCCTCGCGCTCGACCAGTGGGCCTACGGCACGCTCGGCGCGCCCGAGTCCTGGGACGTCGCGCAGCCCGAGGAGTTCGACCGGCGCAGCGCAGGCGTGGACGAGGCGGCCATCCGGCGCGCCGTGACCGTCTCGAGCGATCTCGGCGTGCACGAGGCGCGCATCGCCGAGATCATCGACGCCGGCTACGACGCCGTCTACCTGCATCACGTCGGGCAGCAGCAGGCGGCGTTCATCGACGCCTTCGGCGAGCGCGTGCTGCCGGCCCTCGAGCCGTCCTCGGCGGGTCTCGGCGCATGAGCCCGCGGCCGATCGAGTCCGCCGACCTCTGGTGGCGGAACGCCGTCTACTACTGCCTCGACATCCAGGTCTTCCAGGACTCCGACGGCGACGGCGACGGCGACATCCAGGGCCTGATCGCGCGCATCCGCTACCTCGCCGACCTCGGCGTGACCTGCCTGTGGCTCATGCCCTTCTTCCCCACCGCCGACCGCGACGACGGCTACGACATCACCGACTTCTTCGCCGTCGACCCGCGGCTGGGCACGCTCGGCGACCTGGTCGAGCTCGTGCGCGTCGCGCGGGCGCACGGCATGCGCGTGATCGTCGACTTCGTCATGAACCACACCTCGGCAGAGCATCCCTGGTTCAAGGCCTCGCGCGCGTCGAAGGACTCCCCGATGCGCGACTGGTACGTGTGGCGCGACGCGCCGCCGCCGAACCCCGACCCGCCGGTCTTCCCGGGCCTCGAGGACTCCACCTGGACGAAGGACGAGCGCACGGGGCAGTACTACCTGCACCACTTCCGGGCGCATCAGCCCGATCTGAACATCGCGCATCCGCCCGTGCAGGAGCAGATCGAGCGCAACCTGGGGCTCTGGCTCGAGATCGGCGTCTCCGGCTTCCGCATCGACGCGGTGCCCTACCTCTTCAGCGGCGCCGAGCAGCACTCGACCGAGCGCACCGGCGTCGACTACGACGGCGACGACCACCTGCGCGCGATCGAGCGGTTCGTCTCGCGGCGCAACGGCGAGGCGATGCTGCTGGGCGAGGTGAACCTGCCGCACGAGCAGCAGCTGCGATGGTTCGAGGCGGAGGGCAAGGCGGCGGGACTGCAGGTGCAGTTCGACTTCGTCTCGATGCAGCAGCTGTTCCTCTCGCTCGCGCGGAAGGACGCGCATCCGCTCGCGGCCGCGCTGCGCGAGCGGCCGCAGCTGCCGGCGACCGCCCAGTGGGGCAACTTCGTGCGCAACCACGACGAGCTCACCCTCGACAAGCTCGCGCCCGACGAGCTCGAGGAGGTGTTCGCGGCGTTCGCGCCGGAGGAGGGGATGCGGCTGTTCGGCCGCGGCATCCGGCGCAGGCTGCCGACGATGCTCGGCGACGATCGCGCCGTGCGGCTCGCGTACACGCTGATGTTCTCGCTGCCCGGCTGCCCGGTGCTGTTCTACGGCGAGGAGATCGGCATGGGCGAGGCGCTCGAGGTCGAGGGGCGCTACGCGGTGCGCACGCCGATGCAGTGGGAGGCGGATGCCTCGGCCGGCTTCTCGACGGCGCCGCAGCGCCGCTGGCCGCGGCCGATGCCGGATGGCGAGTGGGGGCCCGACCGGGTGAACGTCGCCGATCAGCGCCGCGACCCGGCATCCCTGTGGCGGCACATCCAGCGGCTGACGACCATGTACCGCGACGCGCCGGAGCTGGCCTGGTCGGCCCTCGAGGTCATCGGCGTGCGCCAGAAGGCGGTGCTCGCGCACGTGTGCCGGGCGGAGGGCTGGGCGATGCTCGCGCTCCACAACCTGGGCGACGGGCGGGAGTCGGTGCGGCTCGAGGTGCGTGCCGGGTCGGGGCCGGTCACCCTCGTCGACCGCTTCGACGACTCGTCGATGACGATCGACGGCATGCTCGAGCTCGACCTGGACGCCTACGGATGGCGCTGGCTGCAGGTCTCGCCCGCCGATGCGAGCATCCGCAGGGTGTAGGCGCAGCTACGGCTGGGAGGGCAGGTCGAACGGACCCTCGCCGCGGGCGACGCCCTGCTCGACGATCTGCTTGAGCGAGCGGTCGATGCTCGTCAGTGCGCGCACAGCGATGACGATCGCGACCGCGATGCCGACCGCCGCCAGCGTCCAGAAGATGAGGGGCAGGAGACCGAGGAGGGCGAAGCCGCCGCCGAAGTCGCTCATGCCTGCACTCTGCCACGCTCGCCGGTGCGAGGTCGCGAGCGCGCCGTGCGCGCGGCAGGTCGCCGAAGACGGCGAAGGCCCCGGCCGCCGTGGGATCCACGGGGCCGGGGCCTTGGCGCGAAGCGGGTGCTTACCAGCTCGACTTGGTCACACCGGGCAGCTCGCCCTTGTGCGCCATGTCGCGGAAGCGCACGCGCGAGATGCCGTAGTCGCCGACGTGGCCGCGGGGGCGGCCGTCGATGGCGTCGCGCTTGCGCACGCGCACCGGCGAGGCGTTGCGGGGCAGCTTCTGCAGGCCGAGACGAGCGGCCTCGCGCTCCTCGTCCGTGCTCTTCGGGTCGACGAGCGCCTTCTTCAGCGCCAGGCGCTTCTCGGCGTAGCGGGCGACGATGACCTTCCGCTGCTCGTTCTTGGCGATCATGCTCTTCTTGGCCATTATCGCTCCTCTCGGAACTCGACGTGCTGGCGGACGACGGGGTCGTACTTCTTCAGCACAAGGCGGTCAGGGTTGTTGCGACGGTTCTTCTTCGTCACGTAGGTGTAGCCGGTGCCCGCGGTCGAGCGGAGCTTGATGATCGGACGGACGTCCTGCGACTTCTTCGCCATCAGAGCTTCACCCCCTTCTTCTGCAGGTCACGGATGACGGACTCGATGCCACGGGCGTCGATGACCTTCATGCCCTTGGCCGAGACGTTGAGCGTCACGTTGCGCTTGAGCGACGGGACGAAGTAGGTCTTGCGCTGCACGTTCGGGTCGAAGCGGCGCTTGGTGCGCCGGTGCGAGTGCGAGATGTTGTGCCCGAAGCCGGGAACGGCTCCGGTCACCTGGCATACCGCTGCCATGGTTCCTCCATATGGTTACCGTGGGCCTGAGCCCACCCAAGATCACTTGCCTGCCCACGCCGCTGCCGTGCCCTTGCGGGTGTTGGAGGGGGCGTGTGCTGCGCGGCCGAGGCCGCACCAAGGGTCTATCGTACGGCACGCCCGCACCCCGCGGCAATCCCGAGTTCGACGGGCGCCCGAGGAGGGGCGGATGCGTCAGCGGCCGTAGGGCGGGAACACCGGCTGGCCGTCCGGCCCCATCGGGTAGGGCGTGCCGTCGGGATGCGTCGGCCACGGCAGCAGGCCGTTCGCGTCGGGCTGCGGCGCGGGCTGCGCGGGCCACGCGCCGGGCTGCTGCGCGGAGGGCTGCGCAGCGGGCTGCTGGGGCTGCGCCGGCTGCTGCGGCTGCTGCTGCGCGGGCGGCCATGCGGTCGCCGCGCCGGTGGCCGCTGCCGCTGCGGATGCGGCCGCAGCGCTCGGCGCCGGCGCCGGCATCGCCTGCTGCGCGGGCGGCGGTACGGCCCCGGGCGCCGCGGCGGGCATGCGCACGTGCTCGCCGCGCGCCTCCGCCTCCTGCCAGTCGAGGTTGCGGCGGTTCCAGAACAGCAGCACGGTCACCGAGGCGGCGAGCGCCGTCACGACGATCGCGGCGACGGTCGACCGCCAGTACCACTCGTCCACCTCGTTGCCGAAGGCGTCGATCGCGAAGTGCAGCGTGAGCAGCACCCCCACGAGGCCGAGCAGCCCGGCGGCGACGAGCCCGAGCACGCGGCCGAACTGCGTGCCGGAGGCCTTGCCGAGGTTGATGAGCCCCCACGAGCCCGCCGCGGCTGCGCGCACCACGAGCAGGGTGAGCAGCACGATGCCGAGCAGCTCGGCGAAGAGCCAGCCGGAGCCGAAGTCGTACTCGTCGACCTCGCCGCCCGAGCGGCCGCCGCGCACCCAGATCGCGATCATGAGCACCGCGAGCAGGTAGGTGTTCGCGGCGACGCCGATCACCAGCGGGGTCGCCGAGCGGCGCGCGAGCACGAGGTCGAGCGCCAGCAGGCCGGTGAACGCGAGGAAGACGACCACCGTCCAGACCACGCGCGGCGCCTGGCTCTCGAAGTCGCCGACGAAGATGAGCACCACGGTGATGAGCGTGACGATCGCGAGCAGGCACATGCCGACGAACAGCACCGGCTGGATGCCCATGATGCGGCGGGGCGCGGGTGCCTCGCGCGGCGCGGCTCCCGCGCCGGTTGCCTGTGGCTGGCGCCGCACCGTCTGGGTGTCGGGGACGCTGGCGGGGTGCTGGTGGCCGTACGGGCTGGGCGGGTTCGTCACGGACGACCTCCTCGATCGGGTGCGCTCAGTCTCACATCGACACCTGGGCGGATGCCAGCACGGACCCGCCGCCTGTGGATGGCGGGATCAGCGGCGCGCGCACTCGGCGCACAGCCCGAAGATGTCGACCACGTGCTCGGGCTCGACGAAGCCGTGCTCTGCGGCGACCTGCCCGGCCCAGCGCTCGACCGCTGCGGCCTCCAGCTCGACCGTGCGCCCGCAGCTGCGGCAGATCAGGTGGTGGTGGTGGGTGGGGGTGCAGGCGCGGTAGAGCACCTCGCCGCCGGACTGCAGCGCATCCGCCTCGCCGTCCTCCGCGAGCGCCGCGAGCGCCCGGTAGACGGTCGCGAGGCCGACGGTCGAGCCGCCGGCGCGCAGCGACTGGTGCAGCGCCTGGGCCGAGACGAACTCGTCGCTCGCGCCGAGCGCCTCGCGCACGGCCTCGCGCTGGCGCGTCGTGCGGCGGGGGGCGGTGTCGTCGGTCATGGGCTCCTCGTCTCGATCGTCGCATGCCCGGCGGGGATCCGCACGGCGGCAGGCACGGCGTCGCCGACGGCGGGTCGCGCGCGCAGCGCGTGCACCAGCCACGCCAGGCCGTAGGCGAGCGCGGCGACGAGCGCGATCGCGCCGCCCGCGGCGAGGTCGAGCCACCGCGACGCCCACAGGCCCAGCACGCCCGAGGCGATGCCGATGGCGGGGGCGAGCACGAGCATCCATCGCCAATCGCGCACGAGCAGGCGGGCGGCCGCGGCGGGCGCGACGATGAGCGCGACGCCCAGGATGGCGCCGACGACCGGCATGATCGCGACCACGGTGCCGGCGATCGTCGCGAGCGCGAGGGTCTCCGGCAGCCAGGGGGCGAGGCCCGCGCGGCGGTAGCCGGCCTCGTCGACGCTCGAGAAGATCAGGTGGCGGCCGGCGAGCGCCCAGACCGCGAGCGCGACCGCGAGCACGGCGGCGGTGAGGGCGAGGTCGGCGCCCGTGACGGCGAGCACCTGGCCGACCAGGAACGACTCGACGTCGATCGCCAGCGGCGCCACCGACTGCAGGAAGGCGCCGAGCGCGAAGCCGGCGGTGAGCATGATGCCGGATGCGACGGCCGGGCCCTGCGAGCGGATGCGGCCGATGCCGACGGCCACGGCGATGAGCGCGACCGCGGCGACCGCCGCGCCGAGCGGGATGGAGACGCCCAGGATGGCGGCGGCGACGGCGCCCGGGAAGGTGGCGTGCGTGAGCGACATGGTGAAGAAGGCGCGCTCGCGCAGCACCACGAGCACGCCGACGAGCCCTGCGAGGGCGCCGGCGAGCACGACCTCGAGCATCGCGAGGCCGAAGAAGTCGAGCGCTGGGAAGTCGAGCGCCGGGAGGTCGAGCATCAGCGCGCCACCCGCTCGCGCTCGGGGGTCGGCGCGGCCCGGAGGGCCGTCCGTCGGCGCAGGGCTCCGGCGCCGAGCGCCAGGAGGTAGCCGGCGATCATCGTCAGCGCGACGGTCGCGCCCGGTGCGGCGTCGACGCCGGCCGTCGCGAGCTGCACGACGAGCCACAGGCCGGCCCAGCCGGTGAGCGCGCCGAAGGCGATCGAGATGGCGATGGCGGCCGGCAGCGAGCGGGTCAGCGCACGTGCTGCCGCGGCGGGCACGATCACGACGGCGAGCGCCAGCAGGGTGCCGACCGTGGCGGATGCGGCGACCACGACGAGCGCGATGGCGACGGTGCCGATGACCTCGAGGGCGAGCACCGGCAGGCCGGCGCGGCGGGCGCCCGCGGCGTCGAAGGCGGCGAAGAGCTGCTGCCTGGCGGTCGCGACGATGAGCACGACGGCGACGGCGATGAGCGTCAGGGCGACGCCGAGGTCGCCCCAGGTGATGGTGAGGAGCCGGCCGAAGAAGAAGTCGGAGATGCTCCCGCCTCCGCGCGAGAGCGAGACGAGCACGACGCCGAAGGAGAAGAAGGTGGTGAGCACGATCGCGACGGCGGTGTCGCGCGGCTGGCCGCGGCGGGAGATGAGCGCGAGCACCACGGCGGCCACGAGCCCCGCGCCGATCGCGCCGGGCAGCAGCCCGGCGGCGCCGCCGAGCGCCGCGCCGATCGCGAGGCCCGGGAAGACGGCGTGCGTGAGACCGTCGGTCGAGAACTCCAGCCGCCGCAGGTGCACGAGCACGCCGACGGTGCCGGCGGCCACCGCGAGCGCCACCAGCAGGATGAGCGGGCGCCCCAGGAAGGGCGCCGCGAACGGCGTGAAGGGGTCGATCATCAGTCGTCGGCGAGCGGATGGTGGTGCCCGGCATGCTCGCTCGCGTGGTGCTCGGTGGTGGCGAGGGTGTGCCCGTCGATCTCCATCACGTGCGACGCGAAGGCGGCCTCGACCTGCTCGAGCGTGAGGACGCATCCGGTCTCGTCGAACGCGACCTGCCGCTGGTTCACGAGCAGCGTGCGGTCGCAGACGGCGCGGGCGAGCTCGAGGTCGTGGGTGGTGATGAGCAGCGCGACGCCGCGCGCCTTGAGCGTGCGGATGGTCTCGACCAGGTCGTCGCGCGCGCCCCGGTCGAGCCCGTTGAAGGGCTCGTCGAGCAGCAGCAGGCGCGGCTCGCTCGCGAGCGCCCGCGCGAGCAGGCCGCGCTGGCGCTGCCCGCCGGAGAGGTCGCCGAAGCGGGTGCGGCGCTGCGCGGCAAGGCCGACGGTCTCGAGGGCCTCGGCGACGATGCGCCGATCGTGCGCCCCCGGCCAGCGGAGCCCGAGGCGCGGCGTGCGGCCCATCGAGACCACCTGCTCGAGCGTGACGGGGAATGCCGGGTCGATCGAGCTCGACTGCGGCAGCGTGCCGATCTCGCCCGTGCCGCCGGGCACCCGGAAGACGGATGCGGTGTGCTGCGCGAGGCCCAGGATGCCGGCGAGCAGGGTCGACTTGCCCGCGCCGTTCGGCCCGATGAGCGCGACCGCCTCGCCCGGCTGCACGGTGAAGCTCACGCCCGTCAGCACGGGTGCACCGCCGTAGCCGAAGGCGGCGTCGCGCATCTCGACGACCGGCTCGGGCTGCTGGTTCATGACAGCGATTCTGGCACCGGCAGCGGCTCGGCTCCCCAGGCGCTCACCATCGCGGCCGTGTTGTGGATCTGTGAGCCGATGTAGGTGCCGGTGTCGCTGCCCTCCGGGCCGAGCGCGTCGGCGGCGAGCGCGTCCTCGCCCTGGCGCAGCTCGACGCCGGCCTCGCGGGCGATCGTGGCGGCCAGCTGCGGGTCGATGGCATTCTCGCTGAACACCACCGGCGCGCCGGTCGCGCGGATCTCGGCGACCAGCTCGTCGATGTGCGCGGCGCTCGCGTCGGCGCTGTCGTCGAGGCTCGGCAGCACCGTGCCGACCACCTGCACGTCGAAGGCGCGCTCGAGGTAGCCGAAGGTGTCATGCGTCGTGACGACCAGCCGCTCCTCGACCGGCACCTGCTCGATCGAGCCGCGCATCCACTCGTCCAGCTCGGCGAGCTGCGCGAGGTAGGCAGTGGCGGATGCGTCGAGGTCGGCGTCGGGGTCGGCGGCGGTCACGGCGTCGACGATCGCCTCGGCCTGCAGGATGACGTTCGCGGGGTCGGTCCACACGTGCGGATCGAACTCGCCGTGGTCGTGGCCCTCGTCCTCGTGAGCGTGCTCGTCGGCGTGGTCGTGCCCGGCATGCTCATCGCCGTGGTCGTGGCCCTCGTGCGGGTCGTCCTCGGCGGCGATGAGGTCGAGGCCGGCGGAGGTGTCGACGAGCGTGCCGTCGAAGCCTGACGCCTCGACGGTGTCGTCGAGCCAGCTCTCGAGGCCGGCGCCGCTGACGACGAGCAGGTCGGCCTCCGCGAGCGCGGTGAGCGCGGCGGGCCCGGGATCGAAGGCGTGCGCCGAGGCGCCGGGCTGCAGCAGGCTCGTGACCTCGGCGGCATCGCCCACCAGCTCGCGCGTGACGTCGGCGAGCTGCGTCGTGGTGGCGACGATCTCGAGCCGGTCGTCGGCCGATCCCGCGCCGGTGGCCGTGCCGGCGCATCCGGCCAGCGCGAGCGAGACGGCGCCCACGGCGGCGATGGCGGGGAGGGTGCGCATGAGGAGTCCTGTCCAGCGCGGCGACCTGCCGCACGGGGAAACGCTACGCGCAGGTGAGAACGATTGTCAATTTCGAGTCGCAACGCGATCGACACGTGCCGCGCGTAGGCTCCCAGCCATGGCGACCAACTCCTTCGGCACGCGGCAGTCGGCGATCATCGCGGCGCTCGGCGTGCGCCCGCAGATCGACCCTCCCGCCGAGCTCGAGCGACGCATCCGCTTCCTCGTCGACTACCTCGGCGCCACGCGCTCGCGCGGCCTCGTGCTCGGCATCTCGGGCGGGCAGGACTCCACGCTCGCCGGCCGCATCGCCCAGCTCGCCGTCGAGCGGGTGCGGGCCGCCGGCGGCGAGGCGAGCTTCGTCGCGGTGCGGCTGCCCTACGGCGTGCAGGCCGATGAGGCGGATGCGCAGCTCGCGCTCGACTTCATCGGCGCCGACCGCGAGGTGACCGTCGACGTCAAGCCCGGCGTCGACGCGCTCGAGGCCTCGGTCGAGGCCGCCATCGGCGCGGTGAGCGACTACCACAAGGGCAACGTGAAGGCCCGGGCGCGGATGATCGCGCAGTACGCGATCGGCGGGCAGCTCGGGCTGCTGGTGATCGGCACGGACCACGCGGCCGAGGCCATCACCGGCTTCTACACGAAGCACGGCGACGGCGGCGCCGACGTGCTGCCGCTCGCGGGGCTCACGAAGGGGCAGGGCAAGGAGCTGCTGCGCGAGCTCGGCGCCGACGAGCGGCTGTGGCAGAAGGCGCCCACCGCCGACCTGCTTGACGACCGGCCCGGCCAGACCGACGAGGCCGAGCTGGGTCTCAGCTACGAGCAGATCGACGCGTTCCTGCGCGGCGAGCCGGTCGACGAGGCGGTCGCCGAGGAGATCATCGCGAAGCACGACCGCACCGAGCACAAGCGGCGGATGCCGCCGGGGCCCGACGACGACTGGTGGCGGCCGAGCGCCGGACCGCTCTTCGAGTAGGCGGGGCGGCGAGCCTCAGTCGAGCAGCAGCGCCGGCTCCTCGAGGATCGAGGCGACGTCGGCGACGAAGCGGCTGATCACGTCGCCGTCGATCGCCCGGTGGTCGAACGAGCCGCCCACGGTCGTCACCCAGCGCGGCCGCACCTCGCCGTCGACCACCCACGGCTTCTGCCGGATGGTGCCGAGGGCGATGATGCCCGTCTCCCCCGGGTTGAGGATGGGCGTACCGGTGTCCATGCCGAAGACGCCGATGTTCGTGATCGTGAAGGTGCCGTGCTGCATGTCGGCGGGCTGCGTGCGGCCCTCGCGCGCCGTCGCCGTCAGCTGCTGCAGCGCGGTCGCGAGCTCGAGCAGCGACATCTCCTGCGCGTCCTTGACGTTCGGCACCAGCAGCCCGCGCGGCGTCGCCGCGGCGATGCCCAGGTTCACGTAGTGGTGCACGACGAGCTCGTCGCCCGTGAACGTCGAGTTCACCTGCGGGTTGCGGCGGATCGCCCACAGGATCGCCTTCGCCATGATCAGCAGCGGCGAGACCTTCACGTCGGCGAAGTCGCTCGAGGCCTTCAGCCGCTTCACGAACTCCATCGTGCGCGTCGCATCCACGTCGGTGAACACCGACACGTGCGGCGCCGTGAACGCCGAGTCGACCATGCCCTGCGCGATCACCTTGCGCACGCCCTTCACCGGGATGCGCTCCTCGCGCCCGCCGGACCACTCGGGTGCCGTGAGGTTGCGGAACACCTTCACCTGCTCGGCCGCGGCCACCACGTCGTCGCGCGTCACCTCGCCGGCGAGCCCGGTGCCGGCGAGCGCGGCCAGGTCGACGCCGAGATCCTTCGCGAGCTTGCGGGTGGGCGGCTTCGCCACCACCGGGTGGGCGGATGCGGCGGGCACCGAGGCGGGCCGCGCCGGTCCGGTGGGGGCCGGCACCGACTGCACGGTGCGCGGCTTCCTCCTGCGGGTCTCCGCTCCCCCGCGCACGCCGTAGCCGACCAGCACGGCGCCGCCGTCCTCGTCCCTCTCCACCGTGTCGGCGGTGTCGACGGTCGTCTCCACCGCGTGCCTCTCACCGCTCGTCACGCGGATGATCGGCGAGCCGACCTCGACGGTCTGCCCCTCCTCCACCAGCAGCGCCTCGACGGTGCCCTCGAAGGGGCTGGGCAGCTCGACGAGCGACTTGGCCGTCTCGACCTCGAGCAGCACGTCGTTGACGTGCACGGTGTCGCCCGGCTTCACGCGCCAGCTGACGATCTCGGCCTCGGTGAGGCCCTCGCCCGGGTCGGGCAGTCGGAACTCCTGCACAGCGGTCCTTCCGTCGTTCAGTAGGCCAGCGCGCGATCGACCGCGTCGAGCACGCGGTCGGCGTCCGGCAGGTAGATGTCCTCGAGCTGCGCCGCCGGAAACGGGGCGTCGAAGCCCGACACCCGCAGCACCGGCGCCTCGAGCGAGTAGAAGGCGCGCTCGGCGATGGTCGCGGCGACCTCGCTGCCGACCGAGACGTGGCCGGGCGCCTCCTGCGCGACGACCACGCGGCCGGTGCGGCGGGCGGAGTCGACGAGCGTCTCCCAGTCGATCGGCGAGAGCGAGCGCAGGTCGATCACCTCGCACGAGGTGCCCTCGCGCTCGGCGATCTGCGCCGCCTGCAGCAGCACGTGCACCATGGCGCCGTGCCCGATGAGCGTGACGTCGGTGCCCGGATGCGCGACCACGGCGCGGTGCATGCCCGCGGTGCCGCCCATGCCCGGGGCGGGCTCGACGAGCACCTCGCCCTTCGACCAGTACTTCGACTTCGGCTCCAGGAAGATCACCGGGTCGTCCGACTCGATCGCCTGCCGCAGCATCCAGTGCGCGTCGTTGGCGGTCGAGGGGCTCACCACGCGCAGGCCGGCCGTGTGGGCGAAGTAGGCCTCCGGGCTCTCCTGGTGGTGCTCGATGGCGCCGATGTGGCCGCCGTAGGGGATGCGGATCACGACCGGCATCGAGACGGTGCCGCGGTGCCGGGCCGTCATCTTCGCCAGCTGCGACACGATCTGGTCGAAGCCGGGGTAGACGAATCCGTCGAACTGGATCTCGACCACCGGCCGGTAGCCGCGCATGGCGAGGCCGATGGCGGTGCCGATGATGCCCGACTCGGCGAGCGGGGTGTCGAGCACCCGGTGCTCGCCGAACTCGGCGTGCAGCCCGTCGGTGACGCGGAAGACGCCGCCGAGCGGGCCGATGTCCTCGCCCATCAGCAGCACCTTCTCGTCGGCGCGCATGGCCTCGCGCAGCGCGCTGTTCAGCGCCTTCGCGATCGGCATGGTGACGGATGCGGCGGGCCCGGCCGCCTGCGCCGGCTCGGCCTGCGGTGCGGTGTCGGTCATGCGTCGCCCCCGAAGCTCGCCTCGAACTCGGCCAGCCGCCGCTTCTGCTCGGTCATGAGCGGGTGCGGCTCGCTGTAGACGTGGTCGAAGATGTCGTCGCTGGCCGCGGTGCCGGCCTCGAGCGTGCGGCGCCGCAGATCGCTCGCGAGGTCGGCCGCCTCCTGCTCCTGCTCGGCGAGCGCCGCCTCGGCGACGCCCTGCTCGCGCAGGTGGGCGGCGAGCCGGGCGATGGGGTCGCGGCGCCGCCACGACTCCTCCTCGTCGCGCGTGCGGTAGCGGGTGGGGTCATCGCTCGTGGTGTGCGCCCCCATGCGGTACGTGTCGGCCTCGATGTAGCCGGGCGCGCCCTGCCGGGCCGCGTCGAGCATCCGCCTGGTCACGGCGAAGCTCGCGAGCGGGTCGTTGCCGTCGATCCACGCGGCGTCGAGGCCGAAGCCGCGGGCGCGCTCGTGCAGCGGCGAGCGGCTCTGCCGCGTGGAGGGCACCGAGATCGCCCACTTGTTGTTCTGCACGAAGAAGACGATCGGCGCCTCGTAGCTGGTGGCGAAGACGAGGCCCTCGCTCGCGTCGCCCTGGCTGGCGGCGCCGTCGCCGTAGAAGGCCATCACGGCCTCGTCGCGCTGGGCGTCGCCGGTGGCGCACGCGCCGTCGAGCCTGATGCCCATCGCGTAGCCGGTGGAGTGCAGCGCGTGGGTGGCGATCACGAGCGAGTAGATGCGCATGCCGCGGGTCTCGAGCGGGTCCCAGCCGCCGTGGCGGGCGCCGCGGAAGGTGTCGATGATCTGATCCATCGCCACGCCCCGGTGCAGCGCGATGAGGTGCTCGCGGTAGGAGGGGAAGATCGTGTCCTGCTCGCGGGCGGCCCAGGCGGCGCCGACCTGCCCGCCCTCCTGGCCGATCGACGGCACCCACAGGCCGAGCTTGCCCTGCCGCTGCAGGTGCCCGGCCTCGACGTCGAAGCGGCGAGTGCGCACCATCTCGCCGTGCATCGCGAGCCGGTCGTCGGTCGACAGCTGCGCGGCGAGCTCGTGCCAGGGCGCGTTCGCGTCGGACTCGACCAGGCTGCCCTCGGCGTCGAGCAGGCGGATGGGCTCGGTCGCCGTCGCGGCGCCCGTCACGGAGGGGTGCGTCACTGGATCGCCTGGATCGCGATCGCGGCGGCGAGGATGTGCTCGTCGGCCTCGGGCTCGCCGACCGAGACGCGGGTGCCGTCGGTGAAGACCTTCGCGACGATGCGGTTGGCGTCGAGGATGTCGTGGATCGCATCCTCCTGGCCCGGCCGCGAGGGGATCCAGAAGAAGTTGCCGAAGGGCTTCGGCACCGGCACGCCGGCGTCGACGAGCCGCTGCCAGAGCGCGTCGCGCTGATCGGCGAGCACGTCGATGCGCGCGAAGGTCTCGCCGACGTGCTCGAGCGCCGCGATCGCGGCGGTCGAGGCGAGCGAGGTCTGCGACAGCGGCACGCCGCACAGGTCGGCGCCGCGCAGCACCGCCGGGTCGCCGACGGCGTAGCCGACGCGCAGGCCCGCGAGTCCATGCGCCTTGGAGAATGTGCGCAGCACGACGAGGTTCGCGTGCTGCCGCTGCAGCTCGATGCCGTTGGCCGTCGGCTCGCGCACGAACTCGATGTATGCCTCATCGAGCATGATCAGCACGTCCGCGGGGACGCGGGCGATGAAGGCGTCGAGCTCGTCGGCGGTGACGATCGTGCCGGTCGGGTTGTTGGGGCTGCAGACGATCACCGCGCGGGTGCGCTCGGTGATCGCGGCTGCCATGGCGTCGAGGTCGTGGCGGTGCTCGGCGTCGACCGGCACCTCGACGGGCGTCGCGCCGCCGGTGCGCACGAACAGCGGGTAGGCGTCGAAGGAGCGCCAGGCGTAGACGACCTCGTCGCCGGGGCCCGCGACGGCGTGGATGAGCTGCTGGATGAGGGTGGCGGAGCCGTCGCCGATCAGCACCCGCTCGGCGTCGACGCCGAGCTCCTCGGCGAGCGCGGCACGCAGCTGCGGTGCACCCGGGCGCGGGTAGCGGTTGACGTGCTCGGCCTCGCGCTGCACCGCCTCGACGACCGCGGGCAGCGGCGGGAAGGGGTTCTCGTTGCTGGAGAGCTTGTAGCCGCCCTGCGGCGCCGGCCGTCCCTGCTGGTACGGCGGCACGGCAGCGATCTCGGGTCGAAGTCGCACAGTCACGGCCTCAGGCTATTGCGAGTCTCTGCTCCCGTGGGGGATATGGGTGACAGAATCGGGGCATGCGATTCCTGCTCCGGGTGGTCTTCACCGCCGTCGCGATCTGGCTCGTCACGCTGTTCGTGGGCGGCATCCACATCGTCTCCTACGGCGAGGCGTGGTGGCAGATCGCGCTCACGACGCTCGGCGTGGCGCTGGTGTTCGCGCTCGTGAACGCGACGATCGGCAACCTCATCCGCATCGTGGCGTTCCCGCTCTACATCCTCACGCTCGGCATCGTCGCGCTGTTCGTGAACGCCTTCCTGCTGATGATCGTGCACTGGATCTCGGAGGCGGTCGGCGTCGGCCTGCGGGTGGACGGCTTCTGGTGGGGCATGCTCGCCGCCGTCTGCATCGCCTTCCTCACCTGGCTCATCACCATCCTGACGCGGCCGATCTTCGGCAAGGAGCGCCCCCGGGAGAGGTGAGCCCGGGCAGCCTCACGGCACCCGCTGCACCTCCACGGCCGCGCCCTGCACCGGCACCGCGCCCGCCGTGCCGAGCGCGAGCCGCTCGCTGAAGGCATCGAGCATCATGTCGCCGCGCGCGGTCTCGAGGGTCGTGCGGTAGTCGGCGCTGCTGTGGTCGGCCATGGGGCCGGACCCCTCGCTGCCGCGGTTCTCGAGGTAGACGGTGCGGATGCTGCCGTCGGCCATGCCGTCGGCGGCGGCCGTGAGGTCTCCGGTGTGCGCGACGCTCAGCACGTCGATGCCCTCGGGCACGACGGTGCCGCCGACGGGCGCCCCGATCAGCAGCATGGCGCGCACGTCGAAGGCGCCGCTCGCGGCGACGTTCGCGACCGCGGCGCCGCCCTGCGAGTAGCCGAACAGGTCGACGGAGTCGCCGTCGTCGATGCCGGCCGCGCGCATCGCCTCGGCCACCGCGGCGTCCGATCCCTGCAGCCGCGCCGGGCTCGAGGCGGCGTTCTCGAGGTTGGCGAGGCCGTCGATCCCGGTCTCCGGCGACGGGGCCCACGACTCCGTGCCGCGCACGAACACCTGGTAGTGCATCCGGCCGTCCGGCAGCCGGAAGGCGTAGATCGTGACGGGCGCGTCGGCCTCGGTCATGACGGCCATCGCCGTCGCCGCGTCGCCGACCGGCGCGGCGGGCGACGGGATGCGCCGCACCGCGGTCGCGCGCGCCCTGCCCGCGAAGGCGAGCGGCGCGCTGACGGCCCCGGCCGCGGCGGCCGCGAGATAGCCGAACACGACGGCGTCCTCGGCCGGCTCACCCAGCCCCTCGGCGACGACCTGCGGCACGCCCGCGAAGCCCATGAGCGCCTCGTCGATCGACTCGAGCGCGATCGCGAGCGCCGCGCGGAAGGCCGGATCGGCGAGCATCGCCTCCCCCAGGTGCTCCCACACGGCCGCGGCCTGCGCGAGCATGTCGCGGAAGCCGTCGCCGGCGAGATCGACGAGCTCCTCGGCGCGCTGCGGGTCGGCGAGCGCGAGCCGCGCGGCGATCGGCACCGCCACGAGCCCGATCGCGAGCGCCGCGCCGGCGCCGATCCCCGCCGCGAGCAGCAGGCCGGGGGCCCACGCCGGTGCGGTCGCCGCGGCCGCCGCGATGGCGGTGCGCAGCGCCAGGCCGGCGCCGAAGGCGAGCGTGCCGGCGAGATGCTCGATCAGCCGCTGCACCCCCTCGGAGGCCGCCTCGTAGGCGCGACCCGCGAGCAGCGTCAGGTCGTGCAGGTCGTCGAGCTCGGTGCACAGCCGCTGCACCTCGAGGGTGCGGCGGTCGATCTCCGCCGCGCAGCGGCGCAGCAGCGCCCGGTTGACGCCGGGCGCCGGCGACACCCACAGGTCGGGGGCGCCGCGCAGCGCCACGAGCGCGTGCTCGAGCTGCCGCACGCCGTCCCGCAGGCGGGCGCACGCGATGCTCGTCGCGCTCTCGTCCCACGCGACCACCTGCCCCGTCGCGGGAGGCGGCACGGCTGCGGGCGCGGCGCCGAAGGCACCGCCGCCGACGAGTCCCGTGCCGACGAATCCCGCGAGCGCCCCGCCTCCCCCGCCGAAGCCGCCGCCGGAGCGTCCGACGATGCCGCCGCCACCGCTCCAGTCGCCGCCCTGGCCGCTCACACCGCACCCTCGATCGCGCCCGCGAGCAGCTCGAGCTCGCGGCCCTCGGCCGCCATCCGCCCGCGCAGCGCCGCGAGCCGGGCGTCCAGCAGCTCGCGCGCGGGCCCGAGCCAGCCCTCGGCGCCCCGCAGGTCGATCAGCGCCCGGGCGTCGTCGACGCGCCGCGCCGCCCTCGCGACCGCCGCGCTGGCCTCCCGCGCCTCGGCCACCGCGCTCGACCGCGCGGCCATCGCCATCGCATCCGTCATCGTCATCGTCATCTCGCACCCTCCCGGCAGGCACCGTGCCACTGGCGGCCCGCCCGCCGTGCCGCCGCGGTATCGGCCTGTGGAGAAGCCGGCCCTCCACATCCGCCGGCCGACCCGCGCGCGCGGCGCATCCCCGTGCGCCAGAATGGAGGCGTGACCATCGACCGGGAGTTCGCCGATGCGACGCGCTTCCGCGTCTGCTTCGTCTGCACCGGCAACATCTGCCGCTCGCCGATGGCGGCGACCGTCTTCGAGCACCTCGCCAAGAAGCACGGCGTCGCCGACCGGCTGCTGGTCGCGAGCGCCGGCATCAGCGAGTACCACGTGGGCGAGACCGCCGACCCGCGCACGCTCGCGGCGCTCACCGACGCCGGCTACGACGCCGTCGCCCACCGCGCCAAGCAGTTCAAGGCCAAGTGGCTCGACTCCTTCGACCTCGTGATCGCCTTCGACCGCGGCCAGGAGCGCGCGCTGCGCTCGCTCGCCCGCGGCGACGAGCAGCACTCCAAGATCCGGCTGCTGCTGTCGTTCGATCCCGACGCGACGGGGCAGGACGTGCCAGACCCCTACTACTCGGAGGACGCGTTCTTCGGCACCGTCCTGCACCAGATCGAGACCGCCGTCGGCAGGCTGTTCCGCCAGATCCAGCCCGCCATGCGCCCCTGAAGGAGCCCCATGCCGCTGCCCATCCAGCCCCTCTCGCCGCTCGACGGCCGCTACCGCCGGCAGACCTCGGCGCTCGCCGAGCACCTCTCGGAGGCGGGCCTCAACCGGGCGCGCGTGCACGTCGAGGTCGAGTGGCTGCTGTGGGTCGCCGAGCACCGGCTCTTCGGCGCCGAGCCGGTCGACGCGGGCGATGCGGATGCGCTGCGGCAGTGGGCGGCGGGCTTCGGCCAGGAGCAGATCGACGCGCTCGCCGAGAAGGAGGCCGTCACCCGGCACGACGTCAAGGCCGTCGAGTACCTCGTGCGCGACCGGCTCGAGCAGCAGGGGCTGACGCGGCTCGCGGAGGCCGTGCACATCGCCTGCACGAGCGAGGACATCAACAACCTCTCCTACGCGCTCACCATCAAGGCGGCCGTCGACGAGGTCTGGATGCCCGCCTTCCGCGGCGTGATCGACCGGCTGCGCGAGCTCGCGCTCGAGCAGCGCGACCGGCCGATGCTCTCGCTCACGCACGGCCAGCCCGCCACCCCGACGACGCTCGGCAAGGAGCTCGCGGTCGTGGCCTGGCGGCTCGAGCGGCAGGCGAAGCGCATCGGCGCCGTCGAGGCGCTCGGCAAGTTCGCGGGCGCCACGGGCACCTTCTCGGCCCACGTCGTGGCCGAGCCGGGCGCCGACTGGCCGGCCACCGCATCCGCCTTCGTGGAGCACCTGGGCCTCACCTGGAACCCGCTGACGACGCAGATCGAGTCGCACGACTGGCAGGCAGAGCTCTTCGGCGCCATCTCGCACGCGGGCCGCATCCTGCACAACCTGGCGACCGACGTGTGGACGTACATCATGCTCGGCACGTTCACGCAGATCCCGGTCGCGGGCGCCACCGGCTCGTCGACCATGCCGCACAAGATCAACCCGATCCGGTTCGAGAACGCCGAGGCCAACCTCGAGATCGCCTCTGCGCTGCTCGAGTCGCTGTCGGCGACGCTCGTCACGAGCCGGCTGCAGCGTGACCTCACCGACTCGTCGACGCAGCGCAACATCGGCGTCGCGCTCGGCCACTCGCTGCTCGCGCTCGACAACCTGAGGCGGGGCCTGTCGGAGATCGCGGTCTCGGATGCGGCGCTCGACGCGGCGCTCGATGGCAACTGGGAGGTGCTGGCCGAGGCGATCCAGACCGTCATCCGCGCCGAGGTGCTCGCCGGCAGCTCGCAGATCGCCGACCCCTACGCGCAGCTCAAGGAGCTCACCCGCGGGCAGAAGGTCGGGCAGGCAGAGCTCGTCGCCTTCGTCGACGGCCTCGACATCTCGGATGCGGCGAAGGAGCGGCTGCGCCGGCTCACGCCGAGCACGTACACGGGCGTCGCCTCGCAGCTGGTCGACCGACTGCCGTAGCAGGCGCTGCAGGGCCATGCTCGAGATCCCCGACTTCGTCGCGCACGCGCCGGTCGCGCAGGAGACGCTCGACGCCTATGAGGGGCTCGTCCCGGAGGAGATCGTCGAGCTCTGGCAGCGCTGCGGCTACGGCTCGTTCGGCGAGGGCTTCGTGCGCATCGTCGACCCGCACGCGTACGAGGCGCGCATCGGCAACCTGCTGGGCAAGATGATCGGCGACGGCCGCGCCGTGCCGATCATGGTCACGGCGCTCGCCGACGTCGTGCTGTGGGAGCCCGATCGCGGCGTGACGGGGCTGCTGCTGCGGCAGCGGCGCGCCGTCGGGCTCGGCTCGCGGCCGCGCACCTTCGTGCGGCTGACCGCGAAGCACGGGGCGGTGCACCTGGCGCGGGCGCTCGACTGGGATCCCTACCCGGATGCGGTGGCCCGCCACGGCGTGCCGGCCTACGACGAGGTGCTGGTCGAGTCGGGTGGTGCGCTGGAGCCGCGGCCGGCGCTGCCGGCGATCGAGGCGATGCTCGACCGGCAGGGGCCGATCCTGCACTGATCGACGGCTCCGGTCTCGTGACGCGTGCCGGCTGCGCCGGCGCGCTCCTCGACCTACGGGCTCGGCGCGTGCAGCGCGCCCCGTCGCGCCCCCTGCTTCGGGGACCTGTTGCACCTTCGGGGACCTGGTGCACCGAGTCCCCGGAGGTGGAACGGGTCCCGTTCGCGACGCGACGCGGCCCGCGCCGATCGGAACCGGTGCGGGCCGCGTGCGGGAACGCATCCGTCACGTCATGCGACGAAGCGACGGGTGCGCTGTGCGCGTCACTTCGCGCCAACGGGAGCCGGCACCGGCTCGCCCGCGAGCGCCGTGCGCGGCTCGGCGATGGGCGCGAGCCCCGCCTCGACGCGCGCACCGAGCTCGGCGTCGACGTTCTTCCAGTACTGGATGGCGCGCTCCCGGATCTCGGGGATGCGCGTGGCGCCGACGTGGCCGGTCACGTTCGCGATCATGCGCTCGCGCTCGGCGTCGGTGAACACCTCGCGGAAGAGCGTGCCCGGCTGGCCGAAGTCGTCGTCCTCGGGGTGCAGGGTGTGTGCGACGCGCACGAGCTCGCCGTCGGACGCCCAGCCCGCCTCGTCACCGGCCGCAGCCGCATCCGCCGCCGGCCCGCCGAACGAGTTCGGTGCGTAGACGGGTGCCGACGCGGGGCGGAAGCCGTGCCGCATGCTGCCGTCCTTGTGGTAGCTGTGCACCTCGGCCTGTGCGCGGTTGACGGGCAGGTCGGCGTGGTTGACGCCGATGCGGTAGCGGTGCGCGTCGGCGTAGCTGAAGATGCGCGCCTGCAGCATCTTGTCGGGGCTGGCCGCGATGCCGGGCACGAAGCTGGCGGGCGAGAACGCCGCCTGCTCGATCTCGGCGAAGTAGTTCTCGGGGTTGCGGTTGAGCGTCATCGTGCCGACCGGGATGAGCGGGTAGTCGGCGTGCGGCCACACCTTCGTGAGGTCGAAGGGGTTGAAGCGGTAGGTCTTCGCATCCTCGTAGGGCATGACCTGCACGTGCAGCTGCCAGGTGGGGTGCTCGCCGCGCTCGATCGCCTCGTAGAGGTCGCGGATGTGGTGGTCGGCGTCGCTGCCTGCCAGCTGGTCGGCCTCGGCCTGCGGCAGGAAGTCGTTGCCCTGGTTCGTCTTGAAGTGGTACTTCACCCAGAAGCGCTCGCCCGCGGCGTTGATCCACTGGTAGGTGTGCGAGCCGAAGCCGTCCATGAAGCGCCACGACTTGGGCAGGCCGCGGTCGCCCATCAGCCACGTCACCTGGTGGGCCGACTCGGGCGAGTTCGTCCAGAAGTCCCACTGCATGTCGTTGTCGCGCAGGTTCGAGCCGGGCAGGCGCTTCTGCGAGTGGATGAAGTCGGGGAACTTGATGCCGTCGCGGATGAAGAAGACGGGGGTGTTGTTGCCGACCAGGTCGTAGTTGCCCTCGCTGGTGTAGAACTTCAGCGCGAAGCCGCGCGGGTCGCGCCAGGTGTCGGGGCTGCCCTGCTCGCCGGCGACGGTCGAGAAGCGCGCGAGCATGTCGGTCTCGGCGCCGGGCTGGAACAGCGCGGCCTTCGTGTAGGCGCTCACGTCGTGCGTCGTCACGAAGGTGCCGAAGGCGCCGCCGCCCTTGGCGTGCACCACGCGCTCGGGCACGCGCTCGCGGTTGAAGTGGGCGAGCTTCTCGACCAGGTAGTGGTCGGTCAGCGCGATCGCGCCGTCGGCGCCGACGCTCTGCGAGTGCGCGTCGCTCGCGATCGGTGCGCCGACGGCGTTGGTGGTGGGGTTCGTCATGCTGCTCGTCTCCTTCTCGTGACTGTCGTTCGGTTCGCGGGCGCGGCGCGGTGGCGCTGCGGCCCGGGGCATGGGGTCGGATGGGCTGCGTCGCCCGGGTGCGCTGCGTCGCGCGGGTGGGTGGTGCGGGTGCGCCGCTAGGCCGCCGTCGCGCAGTCGGCGCAGACGCCGACGAACGTGATGTCGGCGGCGTGCACGGTGAAGCCCGCGGGCGCGTCGGCGTGCAGGCACGGGGCCTCGCCGACCACGCAGTCGACGTCCTCGACCCTGCCGCAGCGCTCGCAGACGGCGTGGTGGTGGTTGTCGTCGATGCGGCGCTCGTAGCGCGCGGCCGAGCGCTCCGGCTCGAAGCGTCGCACGAGCCCGGCGGCCGTGAGGTCGCCCAGCACGTTGTGCACCGACTGCACGCTCGTGGGGTGGCCGTGCTCGGCGAGCGCGCGATGCAGCCGCTCGGCGTCGGCGTGCGGTTGCCGCGCGAGCATGTCGAGCACCGCGAGGCGGCCCTGCGTCACCCGCAGGCCGCGCTCGCGCAGCAGCGCGGTGTCCCGCGTCGCCGCCTGCTCGACCTCCGTGCTCATGCCCTCACTCAATCATGAATGACTCAAAACAGCAAGGGAGGCCGGCGGCGCGTCACGAGCGCGGACAGCCCGCGTCGCCTCGCGCGCGACGTCACCCGAGGGCGACGCCGAGCTGCTCGAGCAGGCCGAGCCGCGTCGCGGCGTCGCGCGCCAGCAGGAAGCCGACGATGCCGATGATCCACGCGGTGTTCTCGGCCCCGTTGAGCTGCAGCCAGCGGGCGAGCCGCTGCAGCGGCGGCTCGACGACCGCGCGCAGCAGCACGCGTCCGAGCAGCAGCACGAGGGCGGGCGCGACCATGATCGCGCAGTAGCCGGCGAGCACCGCCACCAGCTGCGGCAGCGGCAGCGCCGCCTGCGTCAGCAGCCCGATCGCGCCCAGGTAGGGCAGCATCGTCGCCAGCTCGAGCACGCCGGCGCCCACCGCGACGCCCACGAGCGCCACGCCGCCGCCGTCCTGCATCGCCGTGTCGCGCCAGCGCGAGAGCCTGCCGGGCGGGCGGCTCAGCATGGCCTCCGCCTCCGGCGTGCCGGCCTTCGGCGCGCGCTTGCCGAACACGAGCGCCCCGCCCAGCAGCGCGAGGCCGAGCAGGAGCTGCGCCCACGTCACCGGGCCGCTCTCGCCCACGCCGGCCATCGCATCCGTCACCCATCCCGCTCCGCTCGCGATCACCACCCCGACGACGAGGTAGAAGGCGGCGATCGACACGAGGTACAGCAGCACCCGGCCGATGCGCACGCCGCCGGGCGCGAGCAGGAAGAAGATCGGCACGAGCAGCGTGCCGACGCTCAGGCTGTCGACGAGGGCGAGCAGGGCGAGCGAGAGGAGCAGTGCGAGATCCATGCCACGAGCCTCGCGAGCGCGGCCCGGGCGCGCATCGGCCGAAGGAGGGTCGGTGCGCTCGCGCGCCTCCGCCCTTCGGGTGACGCCCGGGCGGGGCGGCCGTGCTGGAATGAGTGCATGCTCCGCCCGACCGAGATGCTGCCGTGGCGCTCGCGCGCCTGGACGGTGCCGCTCACGGCGGCCGCGACGCTCGCGATCGGGCTGCTGTTCCTGGCGCTCGACGTGCCGCTGAACACCACCCCGATGGTGCGTCTCGAGCACGCCGGCTGGGTGCACGCGGCGCTGCTCGTGCTCGGCTGCCTCGCGCTGCTGGTCAAGCGGCGCGCGCCGCTCACGGTGCTCGCGGGCGCCACCGCGCTGTTCGCGGCCGACATCACCATCGGCGGCACCATCGGCGTGCTGCTGGTGCTCGTCGACGCCATCTACAGCGCCGCGCTGCACACGAGCGACCGCGGGCGCCGCGTGCTGCTCGCGATCATCGCGACGCTCGCGATCGGCGGCACGGTGCTCGTGCTGGTGCTGAGCGGCGACCTGCGGCTCGCGGCCTTCACCGCACTGCAGCTCGTCGCCGTCGTCGTCACCCCCTACTGGTGGGGGCTCGCGGTGCAGCGCGAGCGCTCGCGCGCGGCGCTCGAGGCGCAGCGCGCCGACGACCTCGAGCGGCTCGCCGCGCTCACGCAGCAGGAGGTCGTGCAGGCCGAGCGCGGCCGCATGGCGCGCGACCTGCACGACGCGATCGCGAGCGAGCTCTCGGCGATCGCCATCCACACCGAGGCGGCGCTCGCCGCGCCCCAGCCGCAGCGCTCGTCGCTCGAGACCATCCGGGCGGCGAGCATCCGCAGCCTCGAGCAGATGCGATCGATGATCCTGGTGCTGCGCGCCGGCGGCGACGCGCCGGCGGCCCCCGACCGGCTGAGCGACGCCGAGGGCATCATCGGCAGGGCGCGCGAGCGCGGCCTCGACGTCACGCTCGTCGGCGAGCCGCCGCCCATGCCGGTCGCGATCGACCAGGCCGCCGGCCGCATCCTGCAGGAGTCGCTCACGAACGCCATGAAGCACGCGCCGGGCGCGACCGCGACCGTGCGCGTCGAGCGCACGGGCGATGCGCTCACGCTGCGCGTCGAGTCGGCGATGGATGCCTCGGCCCGGCCCAGCGCGCCGCCCTCGGCCGGCCTCGGGGTGCGGATGATGCGCGAGCGGGCCACCGCGCTGGGCGGCGAGCTGACGGCCGGGCCCGACCGGGAGGGAGGTGCGCGATGGACGGTGCAGACGACGCTGCCGCTGACGGCGTGATGCCGCGCGTGCTCATCGCCGACGACCACGAGGCGATCCGCGGCGGCCTGCGGCTGCTGCTCGAGTCGGCGGGCGTGCGGGTGCTGGGCGAGGCGGGCGACGGGGCGACCGCGCTGCGCAACACCCGCGCCCTGCGCCCCGACGTGGTGCTGATGGATGTGCGCATGCCGGGCACCGACGGCATCGCCGCCACCCGCGCGATCGTCGACGAGCGGCTCGCGCAGGTGCTCGTGCTCACGACCTTCGACCTCGACGAGTACGTCTTCGGCGCCCTGCGGGCCGGGGCTGCCGGCTTCCTGCTGAAGTCGGCGGATGCGCCGACGCTCGTCGACGCCGTGCGCCGCGTCGCGCGCGGCGAGGGCGTGATGGCGCCGGAGGTGACGCGCCGCGTGCTCGACGCCTTCGCCGCCGCGCCCGAGCCGGCCGCCGCATCCGCCCACCCCGGCATCGGCGAGCTCACCGAGCGGGAGCGCGAGGTGCTCGCGTGCCTGGGCGACGGCCTCTCGAACGCGCAGACGGCGCAGCGGCTCGGCATCGGCACCGCGACCGCGAAGACGCACGTCTCGCGCGTGCTCGCGAAGCTCGGCTGCTCGACGCGGCTGCAGGCGTCGATCGTGGCGCGCGAGGCCGGCCTGACCGGCTGAGCGGCTCAGCCGCCGGTGACCACCGGCCGCCCGGATGCCGCGTGGCCCCACTCCGACCACGAGCCGTCGTAGACGCTCGCGTCGCGGCCGACGAGCGTCGCGGCGAGCGCGATCACCGCCGCCGTCACGCCCGAGCCGCAGCTCGCGATGATGGGCCGCTCCCCCGCGGCGTCCCGCAGCGCCCGCTCGAGCTGCTCGGGCGGCAGCAGGCGACCGCCGGGCGCGAGCGCGCCGTAGTGCAGCGAGGCCGCTCCGGGCATGTGGCCGGCCCGCACCTCGGCGCGCGGATCGGGCTCGTCGCCCGAGAAGCGGCCGGGCGAGCGGGCATCGAGCACGGCGGCGCCGCCCGAGGCGAGCGCGGCGGCCGTGGCGTCCGCGTCGACGAGGGCCGAGGCATCCCACACCACCGCGACGTCGCCGGCCCGACCGGTCGATGCGGCGACCGGGGCGAGCGGATGCCCCGCCTCGGCCCAGGCGGGCAGGCCGCCGTCGAGCACGGCGGCGTCGATGCCCGCGGCGCGCAGCATCCACCACGCGCGGGCGCTCGAGTAGATGCCGGCGGCGTCGTAGGCGACCACGCGGTCGCCGGCGCGGATGCCGAGCTCGCGCAGCGCGCGCTCGAGCTCGGCCGGCGCGGGCATGTCGTGCACGCCCACCGGGCCCAGCCCATCCGCGTCGTCCTGCCTCGAGAAGGCGCCGGCCAGGTCGAGCCGCACGGCGCCGGGGATGCCATCGGTCGGCAGCGGGTCGTCGGTGCCCGGCGGGGCCATGGAGGCGTCGACGACCACCAGGCCGCCCTCCCCCAGGTGCGCTGCCAGCCAGCCGACGTCCACGAGATCACGCATGCGCCCCATCGTGGCAGAGCACGGCTCAGGTCTTCTTGGTGTCCTTCTTCTCGTCGACGATGCCGCCGATCAGTCCGCCGATCGCGCCGCCGAGCGTGCCGCCGATCGGCCCGCCGATCACCGCGCCGATGCCGGCCCCGATGCCCGCGAGGCTCGTGCCGTAGCTCTGCCGCGCGATGGTGACGGTGGTCGAGCCGTCGTCGCCCGGCGCGACCTCGTACGAGCCGACCGACGCAGAGGCCAGCACGAGCGCGACGGGGCTGGCCGTGCCGCTCGCGGCGAGCCGGTCGTAGGTGCCGCGGGTGGCGAAGAACGCGCGCTGCGCGTCGCCCTTGCCCTCGCCGGCCTCGTAGCCCATGCGGTAGAG
Organism: Agrococcus baldri; assembly: GCA_007988785.1. Classification (GTDB taxonomy): domain Bacteria; phylum Actinomycetota; class Actinomycetes; order Actinomycetales; family Microbacteriaceae; genus Agrococcus; species Agrococcus baldri_A. The sequence goes on along the minus strand of BJUU01000015.1, from coordinate 21,231 downwards.
GTCGAGCAGCGTGCCCGCCTCCTCGTGGGTGATCAGGTCGGCCACCTCGAGCCGCTCCAGGATCGCCCGGTGGTCGCCCACCATGTCGCCCTTCGTCGATGCCATCACCCGTCGGGCCTCGGCCCGTGCCGCGTGCATGAGCCCGGCGATGTCGGTGCCCAGGTAGGGCCCGTGCTCCATGTGCATGCTGCGCCTCCTCGATGAAACGCCGTTATGGATCGGGGTCAGTGAAGCACCGCCGGGGCGCCGGCGGAAGACGCGATCTGGCTAGCGCTGCTCGTCAGGGAACGACGTGATGACGTGCCCGCTGCCGAGCCCGACGCCGACCGTGACCATCCAGGACCGCTGCGCCTCGCCGCCGTTCACGTACTCGACCAGCACGTCGTAGTTGACGATGTCGTCGCGGTACTCCTCGACGCGCGTCGGCTGCTCGAGCGCGCGGTCGATCGCGAAGACCGCGACGTCCTCCCACCCGGCGCCGACGAGCTCGGCGAGCTCGCCGAAGTCGCCGGCGTGGCCGTCAGCGATGTGGCGCCAGCCGGCACCGGATGCGTTGCCGCAGGTGAGGGTGGTCTCCCCTGCGGTCACGTCGAGGTCGGGCCAGGCGGCGCGGTCGAAGCTCTCCCAGGGCGCGCGCCCCGCCTCGCCGTCGCAGTCGGCATCGGGGTCGACGTCGTGGATGACCGGGTCGAACGCGAGGCCCTCGGCGACCAGCTGCGGGTCGTTGGTCGCGGACTGCTCGCCGGTCGGCGCGACCGAGTCGCCGCCGATCGTGTTCGTGGCGACGTGCGTGCAGCCGGCGACCACGAGCGCGAGCGCAGGCAGCAGCGTGGCGGCCGCGAGCAGCCGCGCGCGCCTCACTGCTCGAAGCCGTCGCGCTTGTCGAGATCCGCCGACGAGCGGCCCTTGGGCTTGATGGCCAGCATGAGCGTCGCGATGAGCAGCAGCGAGGCGATGAAGCCGATGCCGCCGAAGACGAGAGCGAGCACCACCTCGCGCACCGACATCAGCACGATCAGGCCGATGAAGATGCCGACGCCGCCGGCGAAGAGCAGGTACTCGAAGGGCTTCAGCTTCTGGCGCCGGGTGGGGTCGTGCTGCTGGTCGCTCATGCGTCGCTCCGCTCTGTCGTGGTGGCGCGGGCGGGGCGGGCGGAGAGGGCCGCGACCGCGTGGAAGACGCCGACGATGACGGCGTAGGCGCCGAGCAGGCCGACGAGGCTGACGGCGTCGCGCAGGAACGCGAAGACGAGGCCCAGCAGGATCGTGAAGACGCCGACGATGAGCCAATCGCGCACCAGCTGCCGCGTGCGCGGCTCGGTCACCGACCGCATCCGCGCCCATCCCTGCAGCTCGACCAGCCCCGCGGGGATCGCCCAGAGCGCGACGGTCAGCCCGAGCATCGTCTCGCTCGGGATGGCGATCGCGAGGGCGACGGCGACGAGCGCCACGGCGCCCGACCAGACGGCGATGACCGCGGGCCAGCGGCCGGCGCCCTCCGGCACCGCGCGGCGGCCGAGCCACGTCGCCGCGGCGGTGCCGGCGAGCAGCACGGCGAGCGCGATGAGCCCGACGATCGGCGCGTGCAGCTGGATGAACGGCAGCGGCAGCCCGACGACGAGCGCGGGGACGGCTCGCATCGCAGGAAGGTGCCAGTGCTGGAGCTCCTGCGAGGCGGCGGGCGTGGCGGTCACGGCTCTCCTCACGGTTCGCCCTCCATCGTACCGGCGTGCGCGGGCGGCGTAGCCTGGCGGCATGACGCTCGAGACGCACCGCCCCTTCATCGAAGACCTCTACCGCGAGCTGCACGCGAACCCCGAGCTCTCGAACCGCGAGCACCGCACGGCGGCGCGCATGGCCGAGCTGCTGCGCGAGCGCGGCTTCGAGGTGCACGAGCAGGTGGGCAAGGCGACCGGCGTGGTCGGCATCCTGCGGAGCGGCGAGGGCCCGACGGTGCTGCTGCGCGCCGACATGGATGCGCTGCCGGTGACCGAGGCCGAGCGCGTGCCCTACCGCTCGAGCGTCACCGACGAGCTCGACGGGCAGCGCACCGGCGTCATGCACGCGTGCGCCCACGACACCCACATGGCCTCGCTGCAGGGCGCGCTCGCGATCCTCGCCGAGCAGCGCGACTGGTCCGGCACGATCGTCGCCGTCTTCCAGCCGGCCGAGGAGGTCATGCAGGGCGCGGCGGGCATGCAGGATGCCCTGCGCGAGCTGCTGCCCGGCGGCATCGACGTCGCGCTCGGGCAGCACCTCATGCCCGGCGCCGCCGGCGAGGTGCAGACCGCAGCCGGCCCCATCATGGCCGCGAGCGACCACTTCATCGTCACGGTGCGCGGCCGCGGCGGCCACGGCTCGCAGCCCGAGAAGACCATCGACCCGATCGTGCTGGCCGCCAGCATGGTGGTGCGGCTGCAGACGATCGTCTCGCGCGAGGTGGCGCCGGCCGAGCGCGCCGTGCTCACGATCGGCACCTTCCACGCGGGCGTGAAGCAGAACATCATCCCCGACTCGGCGCGCTTCGAGATCAACATCCGCACCTTCGAGCCGCGCGTGCGCGAGCGCATGATCGCCGCGATCGAGCGCATCGTGCAGGGCGAGTGCCAGGCGGCGGGGGCGCCGCCGGCGACGATCGAGACGGGCGACCTGGCGCCGCTGACGGTCAACGACGCGGATGCGGCCGCGACCGTGGGCGCGGCCTTCGACGCCGCGTTCGGGGCCGCGCACGTGCCCTCGCCGCAGTACCTGGGCTCGGAGGACTTCAGCTACCTGCCGGCGGTGTGGGATGCGCCGTACGTCTTCTGGATGTACGGCGGCTTCGACCCCGAGCTCGTCGCGCAGGCCCGCGCGCGCGGCACCTTCGACGTCGACGTGCCCTCCAACCACGCGCCCGACTTCATCCCGGTGCTGCAGCCGACGCTCGACACGGCGACCACCGCGATGGTCGCGGCGGCGCGCGCCTTCCTGGCGTAGCCCAGGCAGGGCCGGATTCGTTCGAATCTGGAATATCTGCCCGCACTCCCCCGTTGTCTGATCACTGGTGCCCAGCGTCGCGCGCCATGACCAACCACCAGACACGTCAGGAGACCGTCATGTCCGCACGCCCCCAGATCGGCATCATCGTCGGCAGCACCCGCCCCGTGCGCGTCGGCCGCCCCGTCGCCGACGAGCTCGCCGCGCTCGTCGAGGCCGCAGGCGCCGATGCCGTGATGCTCGACCTCGCCGAGCAGCGCCTGCCGCTGCTCGACGAGGCCCTGCCGCCCGCCTCCGGCGTGCGCACCAACCCGCACACGATCGCGTGGGCCGAGCAGATCGACGCCCTCGACGGCGTCGTGTTCGTCACCCCCGACTACAACGCGGGCTACCCGGCCGCGCTCAAGAACGCGATCGACTACCTGAAGGCCGAGTGGGTCGGCAAGCCCGCCACGATCGTCTCCTACGGCTGGGCCGGCGGCCGCTCCGCCGCGGCACAGCTGCACGCCGTGCTCGACTACATCGGCCTCGCGATGCAGGGCGAGGGCGTGCAGATGCCCTTCCAGCCCACCGACTTCGACGAGGCGATGCGCATGGTCGACTCCCCCGCCTTCGTCGGCCGCTCGGCCGAGGCGCTGCGCGAGAGCGTCGCGGGCCTCGTGACCGCCGCGAACGAGGCGCTCGTCGCGGCCTGAGCCGCACCACACACGACACGGGCGGATGCGCTGCCGGGCCTGGCAGCGCATCCGCCCGTCGTCGTCTCATCAGCGCGGTCGACGCCGTCGTGCCGGCAGCGCGCGGCGGGCGGCGACGGCCAGCAGCGCCGCCGCCGCGAGCGCCCACGGCAGCAGCCCGAGCGCGCCGATCTCCGCAGCATCGCCCGTGACGAGCGTGCTCGTGGCGAAGACCACGATCGAGTTCATCGCCGCGTGGCCGGCCACCGCGGGCCAGACGCTGCCGCCGAGCGCAGCGAGCGCCGAGAGCACGAGGCCGCCCAGCAGCAGGCCGCCGAGCGTGGTGAGCGCGACGGCGAGCGGCATGCTGCCCTCCCACACCCACACCGTCATGGCGGGCGCGTGCCAGAGCGCCCAGAAGGCGGCGATGCCGAGCGAGGCGCGCACGAGGCCGATCGGCGCGAGCAGGCGCTGCGCGAAGCCGCGCCAGCCGACCTCCTCGGCGAGCGAGAGCGCGAGCATGGTGGCCAGCACCGGCGGGATGGCCGGCAGCACGGCCTGCCAGTCGAGGCCGGGCTCGGCGATGCCGAGCAGCAGCGCGAGACCGGCGGTGGCGGCGCCGATCGCGGCGACCGCCACCAGCGCGACGAGCGACCAGCCGAGCGCGCGGGGCCAGCCGCGCTCGGGCCGCACCCGCAGAGCCTGCCCGATCGGCAGCGGCCGCGTCACCGACCAGACGAACACCGCGACGAGCGCCGGCAGCAGCATCACCGCGGTCGTCATCGCCTGCAGGTCGGCGCCGTCGATGCCGCCCGCGAAGGCGAGCGCCGCGAGGCCCACCATCGGCAGCAGCGTGAGCGCCGCGAACGCCGCGAGCGCGGTGCGAGCGCGCGGCAGCCGGCTCGTGCGGCCGGCGGGAGGCACCGGAGCGAACCCGACAGGACCCGCGGCGGTGAGGATGGGCGAGGTGACGGCGGCGCCGGCGTGACCGGGTCGGGCGCGCGCTGCGGGAGTGCTCATGGCTCCAGCCAAGCCGGGTGCGGCACCGCTGTCGTCGGGGCTTCCCTCCCGATCGGTTCCGGTCAGCCCCCTGACCGTCTGGGCCCGGCCGTCCGGCCTAGTGTGGAGCCATGATCGCCGTCATCCTCTCGTTCTCCGACGACCCCGCCCGCCTCGAGCTGCGGCCCGGCCACCGCGAGCGTGCGGCCGAGCTGCACGCGCAGGGGGTGCTGCTGGCCGGCGGCCCCTTCGCCGACCAGTCGGGGGCGCTGCTGCTGTTCTCGACCGATGACATGAGCGTCGTGCGGGCGGCGCTCGATGCCGACCCCTACTACGCGGCACCCGGCGTGCAGGTGGTGACGGTGCAGCCATGGACGATCGCGACGGGCGCGATCCCCGGGGCGGCGAGCTGATGACCGCCCGCCTCAGCACCGAGGTGCTGGTGATCGGCTGGGGCAAGGGCGGCAAGACCCTCGCCCGAGCGCTCGGCAGGGCCGGCCGCCGGGTGGTGCTCGTCGAGCGCGACGACACGATGATCGGCGGCACCTGCATCAACGTCGCCTGCGTGCCGACGAAGGCGCTGGTGATCCAGGCGGAGCGGCGCCGGCCGGAGGACGACCCCGACGCCTACCTCGCGCGGGCGATCGCCTCGCGCGACACCCTCGTCGAGCGGTTGCGCGAGGCCAACCGACAGCTGCTCGCAACCGTCGACGCCGTCACCCTCGTGCGCGGCGAAGCGAGCTTCACGGGGCCGCACACCGTGCGCGTCACGGGCGGCGACGAGGAGCTCGAGATCGCCGGGGAGGTCGTCGTCGTGAACACCGGCACGGTGCCACGGATGCCGGGCATCGACGGGCAGGACGGCCCGCGCGTGCATGACTCCACGAGCATCCAGCACCTGGACTCGGTGCCCGATCGGCTCGCGATCGTCGGTGCCGGCACGATCGCGCTCGAGTTCGCCAGCATGTTCGCGCGCTTCGGCAGCGCAGTGACGATCATCGCCCGCGGCGCCGGCATCCTGCCCGACGAGGACGACGACGTGCGCGCGAGCGTCGAGCACGCGCTGGCCGACGCGGGCGTGGCCGTGCTGGCGGATGCGTCGACGACGCGCATCGACGATGGCCCAGAGCGTGCGACGGTCGTGACCAGCGCGGGTGAGGTCGCCGCAGACGCGGTGCTGCTCGCCACCGGCCGTGCGCCTGCGACCGCTGCGCTCGACCTCGCCGCTGCCGACATCCGCACCGACGAGCGCGGCTTCGTGATCGTCGACGACCTGCTGCGCACCAGCTCGCGGCGCGTCTGGGCGGTGGGGGATGTCACCGGCGGGCAGCAGCTCACCCCCATCTCGCTCGATGACAGCCGCATCGTGCACGCGCAGCTGACGGGGGCCGAGGAGCGCAACCGGGCCGACCGGGTCGCGGTGCCGACCGCCGTCTTCACCACCCCGCCGCTGGCACGCGTGGGGCTCACCGAGCGCGAGGCACGCGAGCGTGGCCTGCGGGTGCTGGTCGGGGCGAAGCCGGTCGCGACGATCGCCGCCATGCCGCGCCCCAAGGCGCTCGGCGAGACGCACGGCATCATCAAGGTCGTCGTCGACGCCGAGACCGACCTGGTGCTCGGCGCCGCCCTGCACTCGGTCGACGCCCAGGAGGTCATCAACCTCGTCGCCCTGGCGATGCGCGCGGGGGTGACGGCGGCCGAGCTGCGCGACGGCATCTGGACGCATCCGTCGTCGACCGAGGCGCTCAACGAGGTGCTGGGAGAGCTGCGGTAGTCAGCGCCTGACGCCCAGCCGCGAGAGCACGCGGTCGGCGAGCGGCTTGCCGCCGGTCTGGCAGCCGGCGCAGTACTCGAAGGTCGAGTCGGCGTAGATCACCTGCCGCACCGTGTCGCCGCACACCGGGCACGCCTCGCCCTTGCGGCCGTGCACGCGCATGCCCTGCCGCTTCTCGGCCTTGAGCGACGAGGCGCTGACCCCCCGGGCCCGCTCGACCGCCCCGCCGAGCACCTCCCGCAGCGCCGCGTAGAGGCGCGCGACGTCGTCGGCCGGCATCGACGCGGGGTGGAACGGCGACATGCGCGCCGCGTGCAGGATCTCGTCGGAGTATGCGTTGCCGATGCCGGCGATGCGCCGCTGGTCGCGCAGCACGCCCTTGATCTGCGCGCGGCCGGCGTGCGCCAGGATGGCGGCGAAGCGCTGCTCGGTGAACTCCTCGCCGAGCGGCTCCGGCCCGAGCGTCGCGATCGACATGACCTGCTCGGGATGCGTGACGACGTGGATCGCGAGCCGCTTGTGGCTGGCCTGCTCGGTGACGTCGAAGCCGTCGCCGCCGAGCGCATCGTCGTCGGCGTGGGCGGCGGGCTCGAGCACGGCGCGCGCCGCGAGCGGCCCCCTGCCGCGGCCGGCCGTGGGCCGCGGGGATGCCTCGCGCCACCGCACCCACCCGGATCGGGCGAGGTGGATGACGAGGTGCAGGCCGCTGTCGACGGTCAGCACGAGGTGCTTGCCGCGCCGCCCGGCGCCGGTGAACGCGGTGCCGCGCAGCGCGTCGATCGGCGGGTCGAAGGTCTTGAGCGCCGCGATCTCGGTCACGTCGACGCGGCGGATCGTGCGGCCGGTCAGGCGCTCGCCCAGATCGGCCGCCAGCGCCTCGACCTCCGGCAGCTCCGGCATGCCCTCCAGTGTGCACCCGGCCGCCGACGCGGCGACAGGGCCGCTACCGGTCCTTGAGCTGCAGCAGGCGCGCCTGCCCCTCCTCGCGGATGTCGACGAGGCTGTCGCGCGCGGTGACGAAGTCGGTGAACGTCTTGTGGCCGAGCGACTTCTCGTTGAAGACCGGGTCCATGCGCTTCATCTGCTCCTTGACGACGTTGGCGTGCAGCCATTCGTCGTCGGTCTTCTGGTGCAGGATGCGCAGGGCGCGCTCGAGGAGCCCGGTCGCGGCGTCGCCGCGCTGGTCTGCCGTCATCGCCACCTCGTCCTGCGAGGCGGCGACCGACTCGCTCGTCGCGCGGCGACGGCGCCGGGCCGGCTGCTGCTCGGGCTCGGCCTCGAGCGGGGCAGGCTCGGGCTCGACCTGCGACTGCGCGGCGCCGCGCTTGCCCCTGCCCTTCGCGGGCGCCTTGGCCGCGGGATCCGGCTCGGCCGCCGGCTCGGGCTCGGGCTCGTCGAGCTGCACGGGCTCGATGCCGGGCAGCGCGTCGTAGTCGGCGAACTCGTCGCACGCGGCGGCGAGCGACTTCGAGGTGCTGCCGGCGACGCCGATGCCGACGACGTAGCTGCCGAGGCGCTTGGCGCGCTGCGCGAGCGCGATGTAGTCGCTGTCGCCCGCGACGATCACGACGTGGGTGATGTCCTCGAGCCGGAAGAGATCCTCCACCACGTCGACGGCCAGGCGGATGTCGGCGCCGTTCTTCAGCGCGCGCGTGGTCGGGAACATCTGCACCAGGTCGACCGCGCGCGCCAGCAGCTGGTCGCGGTAGGCGGCGTGGGCGGGCACCGACCAGTCGGCGTAGGCGCGGCTGAGCACGATGGAGCCGAAGCTCGAGGCGTAGTCGATGATCGCGCCGAGGTCGACGGTCGCCTGCTGGAACCGCGTGCGCGCCTTCGACTCGCGCCCGTCGGCGGGCAGCGTGCGCACCTTGTCGGCGTGGAAGGCGCCGCGACCGTGCAGCTGGTCGTAGCGGGAGATGAGGATGTTGTCGAAGTCGATGTAGACGGCGACGCGCGGCTCGGAGTCGGTGGGCATGCGCACAGTCTGTCAGCGCGGCGCGGGCTCGTCGGCGAAGGCGGCGGCGATCCGGCGCCGGAAGACGGCCAGCACCGTCCAGGTCGCGATGCCGGAGACGGTGCCGATGCCGCCGGCGACCAGGAACGCGGCGGGCAGGCCGAGGGTCGACCCGACGGCGCCGCCGAACACGGCGCCGAGCGGCATGCTCCCCCACAGCACCGTCCGGTAGACGCCCTGCACGCGGCCGAACAGCGCATCCGGGATCAGTGCCTGCCGCACCGACATGACCTGCACGTTGAACGCGCTCACGGCGAGCGAGGCGAGCGGCCAGGAGACGAAGGTGACGACGACCGTCGGCCAGAGCCCCATCGCCGCCAGCGCGAGCCCTGCCGTCACGCTCGTGACGCCCATCGCCGCCGTGCGGCCGAGCGCGGCGGTGAGCAGCGGCGAGGCGAGCGCGCCGAGCACCGCCCCGACGCCCACGACCGAGAGCAGCACGCCGAACGCCGCCTCGGTGAGCCCGAGCGCATCGAGCACGAACAGCACGCCGATGCCGTTCACGATCGAGAACGCGAAGGCGCCGAGCCCCGTCGCCCACACCAGCTGCCGGAGGACGGGGTGATGGATGAGCCAGACCAGTCCCTCACGGATGTCGGCCGAGAGCGTGGTGCGCGTCGCGCGCTCCGGTGCGAAGCGGCCCCGCACGGTGACGATGAGCAGTGCCGCGGCGACGAACAGCACGATCGAGGCGCCCAGCGGCAGCACCGCCCAGGCGGCGAACAGCAGCGCGCCCAGCGGAGCGCCGAGGAAGAGGTTGGTGACGCTCTCGACGGTCGAGAGCAGCGAGTTGCCGCGCTCGAGCTGGTCGCGGCGCACGACGTTCGGCAGCATCGCCCGTGCCGCGTTGTCGTAGATCGTCTCGGCCATGCCGAGCAGGAAGGCGACCACGTAGACGGCCCAGATCGAGGCGAGCCCGGTCGCGAGCAGCAGTGCCAGCACGAGCAGCACGAGCGCGCGGAACGCGTTCGCCGCCTGCATCGCGCGGCGACGATCCATCCTGTCGACGATCGCGCCGGCGGGAATCGCGAACAGCAGCCAGGGCAGCATCGCGAGCGACGCGACGAGCGAGACCAGCAGCGGGTCGCGGGTGAGGGATGCGGCCACGAGCGGCAGCGCCGCCTGCAGGATGCCGTCGCCCAGGTTCGAGCCGCTCGAGGAGGCGAACAGCCGCCAGAAGCTCGCGCCGAGGCCGCGCGGCGCTGCTGCTCGAGAGGTGCTCACGATCGCTCAGTCTGCCCCCATCGATGCCCGATCGACACGCCCGAGTCCCGCTGAGGGCGAACGCGGGTTGCGGCGCCCCCGCGGGCACGGCATCGTGGCGGGCTCACCGATCGGAAGGAGCGCCATGCTCACCTTGACCGAGAACGCCCAGACCGTGATCACCGGCATCGTCGACGGCGCGCAGGCGCCGCAGACCGGCGGCATCCGCATCTCCCAGGACCTCGAGGGCTCCGGCCTCAACGTCGCTGTCGCCAACCAGCCGGAGGGCGACGACCAGGTCGTCGAGTCCGCCGGCGCGAAGGTCTTCCTCGACCCGCAGGCCGCGGTCGCGCTCGACGACAAGGTGCTCGACGCATCCGCGCAGCCCGACGGCCGCGTCGACTTCGCCATCGGCCAGCAGGAGTAGTCCCGGATCGCGGTGCCCCCGGTCCTCGGATCGGGGGCACTGCTGTGCGCTCAGCCCTCGACGGGCGGCGGCGCGTCGGGCGCGCCGTAGGGGCTGCCGCCGAAGGGCGTGCCGCCGGGCGGCATCGCGGGCGCGCCGGGCATGCCGCCGCCGTCGCTCGGGCCCGAGCCGTGCGCGATGTCGGCGAAGCGCGCGAGGTGGCCGTGGAAGGCGACCGGGATGGTCTTCGTCGGGCCGCCGCGGTGCTTGGCGACGATGATGTCGGCCTCGCCGGGGCGGATGTCGCGGTCGTAGGCGTCCTCGCGGTGCAGCAGCATCACGATGTCGGCGTCCTGCTCGATCGAGCCCGACTCGCGCAGGTCGCTGATGGCGGGCTTCTTGTCGCCGCGCTGCTCGGGGCCACGGTTGAGCTGCGAGAGCGCGATCACCGGCACCTGCAGCTCCTTCGCGAGCAGCTTGAGCGAGCGCGAGAACTCCGAGACCTCCTGCTGGCGCGACTCGACCTTCTTGCCGCTCGTCATCAGCTGCAGGTAGTCGACCACCACCATCTTCAGTCCCGCCTGCTGCTTGAGCCTGCGGCACTTCGCGCGGATCTCGACGAGCGTCAGGTTCGGGCTGTCGTCGATGTAGAGCGGGGCGTCGTTGATGCGCCCGCGCACCTGCGCGAGCGTCGTCCAGTCGCGGCCCTCGATCGCGCCCTTGCGCAGCTTCTGCAGCAGGATGTTCGACTCGGCCGAGAGCAGCTTCATGGCGATCTCGGTGCGGCCCATCTCGAGCGAGAAGAAGGCGGAGGGCATGTCGTTCTTGATCGAGGCCGAGCGCACGAGATCCATCGCGAGCGTCGACTTGCCGAGGCCGGGGCGCGCGGCCACCACGACGAGCTGGCCGGGGTGCAGGCCGTTCGTCAGCTCGTCGAGCTCGCGGAACCCGGTCGGCACGCCGGTCATGACGCCGTCGAGGCCCTTGGCGGCCTCGATCTCCTCGATCGCCATCTCGACGGCGATGCTGAGCGGCACGTAGTCCTCGGACTGGTCCTCGCCCATCACCGAGTAGATCTCCGCCTGCGCGTTGTTGACCAGGTCGGTGACCTCGCCCTCGGAGGCGTAGCCCATCTGCACGATGCGCGTGCCGGCCTCGACCAGGCGGCGGAGCACCGCCTTCTCGGCGACGATCTCGGCGTAGAAGCCGGCGTTCGCGGCCGTCGGCACCATCGAGGTGAGCGAGTGCAGGTACTCGACGCCGCCGGCGCGCGAGAGCATCGCGGTCTTCGTCAGCTCGTCGGAGACGGTGATGACGTCGGTCGGCTCGCCCCGCGAGTAGAGCGAGAGGATCGCCTCGTAGACGATCTCGTGCTTGGGCTGGTAGAAGTCGGCGCCGCGCACGGTCTCGAGGCAGTCGGCCACCGCATCCTTCGACAGCAGCATGCCGCCGATCGCGGACTGCTCGGCGAGCATGTCGAACGGCGGGGTGCGCTCGCTGTAGCGGCTCTCGTCGAGGCCGATCTCTGCAAGATCCGTCATTGCGCTTCCCCCTTCGACTCGACGATGCCGCACCCCACCCACAGCGATCGCGTCGGGTCGCGATCGAGGGAGGGAGCCTCGCACAGGCTAGGAGCCTGCGGGGCGCCCGTCGAATCGCCCTGTGGACAGTGCTGGGGATACCTGGGGACAACGCCGGGACAACGCGCCGCCCGGACGTCGCGAACCTGTGCACAGACCTGTGGAACTGAAAACCGGAAACCGGCCTAAAGCGGCGCTGACCGGGCTTTTCCGATTCCACAGCCGGTGGGTGCAACGAACAGTGAACTGCACGTTGAAGGTTTGCGTCCCCCGTGCCCGTTTGACACCCATCCGCCCCTCGTGCTGCACGACGAGGGCCCGCATCCACGATGGATGCGGGCCCTCGGCTCGTGCGGGTGCGACTACTTCGCAGCGACCACCTTGAGGGTGATCGTGGCGACGATCTCGTCGCGCAGGCGGGCGACCGCCTGGTGCTCGCCGACCGCGCGGATCGGCGTCGGGATCTCGATGACGCGCTTGTCGAGCGAGCCGTGACCGGCGGCCTCGACGGCCTCAGCGATGTCCTTCGTCTGGATCGAGCCGAAGAGGCGGCCCTCGGCGCCGGCCTTGGCCGACAGCGTCACGGGGTTCGCCTCGAGGCGGGCGCGCAGATCCTGCGCCTCCTCGATCGTGGCGTGCTCGCGGGCTGCGCGGCCGGCCTTGATGGCCTCGACCTGCTTCTCGCCACCGCGCGTCCACGCGACGGCCAGACCCTGGGGCACGAGGTAGTTGCGTGCGAAGCCGTTCTTGACCTCGACGACGTCACCTGCGGAGCCGAGGCCGGAGACCTCGTTCGTGAGAATGAGCTTTGCCATGGTTCAGCCCCCTCAGCGTCCGGCGCCGGAGTACGGCAGGAGCGCCATCTCGCGCGCGTTCTTGATCGCCTTGGCGATCAGGCGCTGCTCCTGCACCGAGACGCCGGTGATGCGGCGGGCGCGGATCTTGCCGCGCTCGGAGATGAACTTCTTGAGCGTCGCGACGTCCTTCCAGTCGATGACGCCGACCCTGATCGCCTTCGCCGGAGCGACGGGCTTTCCGCCCTTCGGTCCCCGCGGCTTGCGGTTCTGCGGCTTGCCAGCCATGTGTCCTTCTTTCGTGCTCGGGACTGCCGTCCCGTGAATCGTGGAGTGCGAGGAGCCTTAGAAGGGCGTCTCGTCGTTGTAGGTGGTGCCCGGGGCACCCCACACGTCGCCGCCCTGCTGGGGCTGCGACTGCGGCTGCCCCCAGGGCTCGTTGGCGACCTGCTGCGGCTGGCCGAAGCCGCCCGCCTGGCCTGCGCCCTGTCCGCCGCCCGAGCTGCGGCCTGCGCCGCCGCCGGTGGTGCGGGTGACCTGAGCGGTCGCGTAGCGGAGCGAGGGGCCGATCTCGTCGACCTCGAGCTCGATGACCGTGCGCTTCTCGCCCTGCTGGGTCTCGAACGAGCGCTGCTTCAGGCGGCCCTGCGCGATGACGCGGCTGCCCTTCTGCAGGCTCTGCGAGACGTGCTCGGCGAACTCGCGCCACACCGACGCGCGGAGGAACAGCGCTTCGCCGTCCTTCCACTCGTTGGCCTGACGGTCGAACGTGCGGGGGGTCGACGCGATCGTGAAGTTCGCGACGGCGAGGCCGTTCTGCGTGTACCGCAGCTCCGGGTCGGCAGTGAGGTTGCCGACCACCGTGATGATCGTCTCGCCAGCCATCGCTACTTGGCCTCTGCCTCGGCGGGAGTCGCCTCCGCCTCAGCCTCGGCCGGAGCGGCCTGCGCTGCAGCGGTCGGCTTCGCGTCGGTGACGGGCTTCGCGGCATCGGCGGCGGGAGCCTGTGCGGCTCGGGCTGCCTTCGCCTCGGCGACGCGCTTCGAGTCGCTCGTCTGCGAGACGGCGACGTCGGCGCGCAGCACCTTCGTGCGCATGACGGCCTCGGACAGGCCCAGCTGCCGGTCGAGCTCGTCGGTCGTCTTGGACTCGGCCGTGAAGTTCACGACGGCGTAGATGCCCTCGGTCTTCTTGTCGATCTCGTATGCCAGGCGGCGACGGCCCCAGATGTCGATGTTCTCGATCGTGCCACCATCGTTGCGGATCACGTTGAGGAACTTGTCGAGCGACGGAGCGACAGTGCGCTCATCGATCTCCGGGTCGAGAATCACCATCAGTTCGTATTCCTGCATGCTTCACCCACCTCCTTCGGACTAGAACGGCTGCAGACGGTCTGCAGCAGGAGGGTATGCATGGTGCGCGGGCAGGACCCAGCGCAACCTGTCAACTGTAGCGCAGTGGCCCGATGCGCTCAAGCACGCCGGCGGATGCGCTGCGGCGCGTTCCGACGCCCGAGACGGGCGTCGGCGCTGGGGTCGCAGCGGAGACCCGAAAGGGTCTCCGCTCTAGAGCTCCACCGCGCGCGCGGCCCACCACTCGCGCAGCACGCGCTCGGCCTCCTCGGGCGTCGCCGGCCCGTGCTCGAGGCGGTGCTCGAGCAGCATCCGGTAGGCCTCCCCCACCTCGCGGCCGGGCCGGATGCCGAGGATCGCCATGATCTGCTCGCCGTCGAGGTCGGGGCGCACCGCGTCCATCTCCTCCTGCTCGCGCAGCTCGGCGATGCGCCGCTCGAGGTCGTCGTAGGCGAAGTCGAGCCGCTCGGCCTTGCGCCGGTTGCGGGTCGTGACATCCGATCGGGTGAGGATGTGCAGCCGCTCGAGCAGCGGCCCCGCGTCGCGCACGTAGCGGCGCACGGCCGAGTCGGTCCACGCCTGCTCGCCGTAGCCGTAGAAGCGCAGGTGCAGCTCGACCAGCCGCGCCACCGACTTCACCGTGTCGTTGTCGAAGCGCAGCTCCTTGAGCCGCTTCCTCGCCATCCGCGCGCCGACGAGGTCGTGCTGGTGGAAGGTGACGGTGCGGCCCTCGATGCGCCGCGTGGCGGGCTTGCCGATGTCGTGCAGCAGGCCCGCGAGCCGCGAGACCAGGTCTGGCGCCGCATCCGGATTCCTCGACGCCTCGAGGTCGATGCCCTGCTGCAGCACCGTGAGCGAGTGCTCGAAGACGTCCTTGTGGTGCGCGTGCTCGTCGGTCTCGAGCCGCAGCGCCGGCACCTCCGGCAGCACCAGGTCGAGGATGCCGGTCTCGGTCAGCAGGCGGATGCCCGGCACGGGCCCGCCGGTCAGCAGCAGCTTGGTGAGCTCGTCGCGCACCCGCTCGGCGGAGATGTCACGGATGCGCTCGGCCAGCTCGGTCATCGCGGTCACCACCCGGGGTGCGACGTCGAAGCCGAGCTGCGCGGCGAAGCGCGCGGCCCGCATCATGCGCAGCGGGTCGTCGTCGAAGGAGCGCTCGGGCGCCTGGGGCGTGTCGAGCACGCCCTCCAGCAGGTGCTCGAGGCCGCCGCCGACGTCGACGAGCTGCGGCGACGCATCCGTGACCGTCTCGCCCCGCGACGGCGTGACGCGCAGCGCCATGGCGTTGACGGTGAAGTCGCGGCGCACCAGGTCGCCCTCGAGGGTGTCGCCGAACGCCACCTGCGGCTTGCGCGAGACGCCGTCGTAGGTGTCGGCCCGGTAGGTGGTGATCTCGACGGTGTCGCCGCCGATGCGGGCGGCGATGGTGCCGAACTCGCGCCCGACATCCCAGGTCGCGTCGGCGAGCGGCGCGACCACGGCGAGGATCTCGTCGGGCGAGGCGCTCGAGGCGAAGTCGAGATCGGTGACGGGTCGGTCGAGGAAGGTGTCGCGCACCGGGCCGCCGACGAGCGCGAGCTCGTGGCCGGCGGCGGTGAACGCCTCGGCCAGCCGCGCCGTGGGCGCGGTGGCGACGAGCGCGTGCAGTCGCGCGGTCGCCTCGGCCATGTCGGTCACGACCGACCATTCTGGCACCTCCGGCGCGGCCGGGCGGCGGGGCAGCGGAGGGCCGCGCACTGACGAGCGGCCTACACTTGCCACCATGCTGTCGGCAGGTCGCCTCGCGCGACGGCGCGCGACCGCGTGCGCCGTCGTCGCGCTCGCGACGGCGATGGTGGTGGCACCCCAGCTCGCCCCCGCGAGCGCCACCGCCCCGCCGGACGAGCCGCTCGACGAGGCGCCGCACATGATCCTCGCGCCGGTCGACCCGCTGCTGCAGGACGGCGACGGGCTCGACCTCGAGCTCACCATCGACAACCCGAGCGCCGACGCCACCGAGGCCACGACCGTCGAGGTGCTGCTCACGACCCAGCCGATCGGCACCCGCTACAGCCTCAGCCGCTGGTTCGACGGCGAGGCCTTCATGGCGAGCTCCGCGATCGCGACGGTCGAGGTGCCCGCGGTCGACGCCCTCGACCGCGAGACGGTGCGCACGAGCATCGACGCGGAGGCGCTCGGCCTCGACGGCCGCGCGTGGGGGCCGTACGGCCTCGCCGCATCGGGCGCCGCCTTCGGCAGCGCCACGAGCGTCGTGGTGCGCGATGAGCCCGGCGAGGCGAGCCCCACGACCGTCGCGCTCTCCGCCCCCATCGACTCGCGCGTCGGCGCCAGCGGGCTGCTGACCGCCGACCAGCTCGAGGCGGCCACCGAGCCCGGCGGGCAGGCACGCACCGCCCTGGACGCCGCGCTGGGCGCCGACGCCACGATCGGCATCGACCCGGCGTTCGGCGCGAGCGAGGCGGCGCTCGGCGACGAGGCGCCCGAGGCGGCGACCGACTGGCTCGATCGCGCAGACACGCCGGCGAGCCATCCGCTGCTCTACGCCAACGCCGACCCCATCGCGCAGGTGCGAGCGGGTGCCTACCCGCTCGAGCCGCTCGGCATCCCGCGCGAGGACGACGACCCGCTGCCGGCGACGGCCGGCTCCGTCGGCACGCGATCGCCCGTCATCGACGCCACCCGGGCGATCGTGCGGCAGGGCGAGCTCGAGTCGCTCGCCGGCGCCGGCACCGTCGTGCTCTCGACCGCGGCGCTCGACGAGCAGCTCGGCGGCAGCACGCCGAGCGCGCACGTGCGCGTCGACGGCGTCGACGTGCTGGCCGCCGACGCGCAGCTGCAGGAGCTCGTGCGCGCCGCAGCCGAGGCCGACGAGGAGTCGGCGGCCGATGCGCGCGCGCAGGTCGTGGCGCTGCTCGCCACCATCACCCGCGAGCGCCCCAGCGACCCGCGCACGCTCGCCGCGGTGCTGGCACCCCCGAGCAGCGGCGACTCCGCCCCGCTGCTCGCCGACCTCGCCGAGGCGCAGTTCGTCGAGACGGCCGGCCTCGACACGGCGCTCGAGGCGACGCCGCGCGAGGCGACGCTCGTCGAGACCGACGATCCCCAGCGCAACGACGGTGCCGCGCTCGTCGCCGACGCGCTCGAGCAGGAGTCGGAGGCATCCCGCGTCGCATCGATCGTCGACGAGCCCGCCGCGCTGCTCGCCGAGCTGCGGCTGGCGGTGCTCGCAGCCCTGCCCGACGCCGGCCGCGAGGTGACCGAGGCCGACCGGGTGGCGATCGAGAACCTCGGGGGCACCATGAGCGAGGTGCGCAATGCCGTGCAGCTCGTCGGCGGCAGCGACATCCACGCGGTCGGCGAGAGCGTCGGCCTGCCGATCACGATCACGAACGAGCTGGATGTGCCGGCGAACGTCGTGCTCACGGTGCGGCCCACGAACGCGCTCGTCAGCGTGCCGGAGCCGCGCATCGACGTGACGATCGCGCCCACGAGCCAGCAGCGGGTGCAGGTGCCCGTCGACGTCGTCGGCACGGGCACGCTGCTGATGGTCGTGCAGCTGCACACGCCCGACGGGGTGCCGCTCGGGCAGATCCAGCAGCTGCACATCACTGCGCAGCCGACGATCGAGGTGGCGGTGGCGTGGACGCTCGGCATCGCGATCGTGCTGCTGCTGGGCTTCGGCATCCTCCGCTCGATCCAGAAGCGGCGCCGCGGCCAGGCTCGCGGCGACATCGACGACCTCGCCCGCGAGCACCGCGATCAGGAGGAGACCGCGTGAACGCAGGCAGGGCGAGCGCGATCATCGCCTCCGGCACGATGGTGTCGCGCGTGCTGGGCTTCGTGAAGATGGCGATGCTCGCCATGGCGATCGGCCAGGGAGGCTCCCACGCCGCCGAGGCGTTCGGCCTCGCGAACCAGCTGCCGAACAACGTCTACGCGCTGGTCGCCGGCGGCGTCATGAGCGCCGTGCTGGTGCCGCAGATCGTCAAGGCCTCGAAGGCCGCCGACCGCGGCGAGGCCTACATCTCGAAGATCCTCACCCTCGGCGGCACGGTCTTCCTGCTGATCGCAGCGGCCGCCACCGTCGCCGCGCCGTGGCTCGTCCAGCTGTACGCCGTCAGCGCCACCGAGAGCGGCAGCGGCTTCACGAACGAGCAGATGGCGCTCGCGGTCGCCCTCGCCTACTGGTGCATGCCGCAGATCCTCTTCTACGCGATCTACACGCTGCTGGGCGAGATCTACAACGCCCGCAGCCAGTTCGGCCCCTACACCTGGGCGCCGGTGGTCAACAACGTCGTGTCGATCGCGGGCCTCGGTGCGTTCATGCTGCTCTTCGGCGGCGAAGCGGTGAACAGCGACATCGAGGTGTGGAACCCGGATCGCATCACGCTGCTCGGCGCGGTGACCACCGTCGGCGTCGCCGTGCAGGCGCTCGTGCTCGTGCTCTTCTTCCGCAAGACGGGCCTGCGCTTCAGGCTCGACTTCGGCTGGCGCGGCGTGGGCCTGAAGGCGACGGGAACGGCCGCGATGTGGCTGTTCGGCATCGTCATCATCGGGCAGATCAAGGGCGTCGTGCAGTCGCGCGTCGCGTCGATGGGCGAGGTGGCGAACATCGCCACGATGCAGAACTCCTGGTACGTGTTCTCGCTCCCCCACTCGATCATCGCCGTGTCGATCGCGATCGCCTACTTCACGAGCATGTCGCGCCACGCGAGCGAGTCGAACGTCGCCGGCATCCGGCAGGACCTCTCGTCGGCGCTGCGCGGCGTCGGCATGCTCACGACCATCTCGGCGCTCGTGCTCGCCGTCATCGCGGTGCCCTTCGCCCGCATCCTCGAGCCCAGCTTCGACCTCATGCTGTCGATGGCCTGGGTCATCTGGGCCTTCCTCGTCTGCCTCGTCGCCTTCAGCGCCGAGTACGTCATCCAGCGCGTCTTCTTCTCGCTCGGCGATACGCGCACCCCGTTCATCTACGCGTGCTTCGGGATGTTCGTGACGTTCGGGCTGCTGTGGTGGGCGTCGACGCTCCCGCCGGTGTGGATCATCGCGGGAACCGCCCTCGCCGTCTCCGGTGCCAACCTCGTCTCGTGCTCGGTCTGGCTCATCCTCGTCCGCCGCAAGATCGGGCCCTTCGGCTTCCGGCTGATCGGCTGGCGCCACGTCCAGTACCTGGCGTACGGCCTGCTCGCGGCGGCGGCGGGGGCCGGCACGGTCTGGGCCCTCGGCGGCTACCGCCCGGGTGGCTTCGGCACCGTCAACGTGACGGGTGCCGTGCTCACCTGCATCGCCGCCGGCGTCGTGATGGCGCTCATCTACTTCGGCCTGCTCTACCTGACGCGCAACCCCGACTTCCGCTCGACGGTCGACATCGTGGTGGCGAAGTTCCGCGGCGGCCGCGGGAACGGCTCCGCGCCCGCAGATCCCGCCTGACGCACTGCCCGCGCACAAGGCCGACGTCTACCATGGCGGCGGGTTCGGGTGCGGATGCGTCACCGGGCCGCGCAGGGACGTCAGGGAGGCACGCATGGCGAGTCCGCTCATCCGCTTCGCCGCACCGCTGCTGGTCGGCGCGCTCGCCGGCGTCGGCGCGATCGTCGCGACGACGCTCGGCCGTGAGCGCACGCGGCACCACGCGCTCACCTCCGCTCCCCGGCCGCTCGCGGTCGAGGGCTGGTGGTCGTCGGACGCCTCCTCGTCGCTCGCGCACGCCCACCCCGAGGTGCTGATCGTCGACGCCGACACCGCGCGGCTGGTCGACTCCTGGGATCGACGCGCGCGCGACCGCGTGCAGCGCCCCGTCGTGCGGCGCACGCCCGAGTGGCCGCCGACCGGCCTGATCGTCGTCGACGCCGCGACCGGCGACCTGCTGGCCGTGGTCGGCCCTCCCGCCTCGAGCGAGCCCGGCGCCGAGGGCAGCGCCCGCGAGCCACGGGGCGAGGGAATGCCGACGACCTAGAATCGGTTCTTCCAGGAGCATCCCCGCCACGAACCAGGAGGCCTCGTGCACGACGTCATCATCATCGGCTCCGGCCCGGCCGGCTACACGGCCGCGATCTACGCCGCGCGGGCCAACCTGCAGCCGATCGTGCTCGCCTCGAGCGTCGAGATGGGCGGCGACCTCATGACCACGACCGACGTCGAGAACTTCCCCGGCTTCCCCGACGGCGTGCAGGGCCCCGACCTCATGTTCGCCATGCAGCAGCAGGCCGAGCGCTTCGGCGCCGACGTGCGCATGCAGGATGCCACCGAGCTCGAGCTCGACGGCGAGGTCAAGCGCGTGCACGTCGGCGACGAGGTGCTCGAGACGCGCACGCTGATCTTCGCCACCGGCTCGGCCTACCGCAAGCTCGGCATCGCCGGCGAGGAGCCCCTCTCGGGCCACGGCGTCTCGTGGTGCGCCACGTGCGACGGCTTCTTCTTCAAGCAGAAGCAGCTGGTCGTGGTCGGCGGCGGCGACTCGGCCATGGAGGAGGCGACCTTCCTGACGAAGTTCGCCGACAAGGTCACGATCGTGCACCGCTCCGAGACGTTCCGCGCGAGCGCCGCGATGCTCGAGCGCGCCGAGCAGGACGAGAAGATCGAGTTCCTCACCAACGCCGTGGTCGAGCAGATCAACGGCACCGAGGTCAACGGCACGAACCAGGTCTCCGGCGTGACGCTGCGCGACACGATCACCGGCAGCACGTGGGAGATGCCGATCGACGGCGTCTTCGTCGCGATCGGCTCGGATCCGCGCACGCACCTCGTGCACGGCAAGCTCGAGCTCACCGCCGAGGGCACCATCGCCGTCGAGGGCCGCTCGTCGCGCACCTCGGTGCCCGGCGTGTTCGCCGCGGGCGACGTCATCGACCCCACCTACCGGCAGGCCATCACGGCCGCCGGCTCCGGCACCGTCGCCGCGCTCGACGCGCAGCACCACCTGGCCGCGCACGCCGTGCCGGCACTCGTCACCACCCCTACGGAGGCAGCACTGTGAAAGAAGTCACCACCGCATCGTTCGAGCAGGACGTCCTGCAGTCCGACAAGCCCGTCGTCGTCGACTTCTGGGCCGCCTGGTGCGGGCCGTGCCGCGCCGTGAGCCCCATCCTCGAGCAGATCGACAGCGAGACCGAGAAGCTCGACGTCGTCAAGGTGAACGTCGACCAGGAGCCCGACCTGGCGATGCGCTACAACATCACCTCCATCCCCGCGATGAAGGTGTTCCAGAACGGCGAGGTCGTGCACGAGCTCATCGGCGCGCGCCCCAAGCCCGCGATCGAGCAGGAGCTCGCCGCCTACCTCTGATCCCGTTCGTCGGTCGAGGAGCGCACGCCGCAGGCGCACGCGTCACGAGACCGCATGACGAAGGCCCGACCGGATGCGTCCCGTCGGGCCTTCGTCGTCGGTGCCGCGGGGTGCGGGTCGGCGCAGCCCGCTACGGCTCGGGCCGCTACGGCTCAGTCCGCTGCCGGCTCGAGCCC
>BJUU01000014.1 GCA_007988785.1 Agrococcus baldri | reverse complement strand
CCGCTCCACGCTGCTGCCTGAGCCGCTCCACGCTGCTGCCTGAGCCGCTCCACGCTGCTGCCTGAGCCGCTCCACGCTGCTGCCTGAGCCGCTCCGGCACCGCAGGTGCTTGAGCGTGTCGAAGGCCCGCCGACGCTTCGACACGCTCAGCGCCCTGCGGGCGCGGAGCGGCTCAGCGAGCGAGCTGACATGCGCCGCGAGCGAGCTTCACCCGCGCGCGAGGATCCATCCGTGCAGCATCGCCATCCAGCCGTCCTCGTCGCGCGACCAGGCACCCCAGGCGTCCGAGATCGCCTGCCGCTCGCGCGCATCCGCCAGCCCGTGCCGCTCGGTGCCCTCGGCGAAGGACGAGCGCAGCGCGCGCTCGACCCACTGGCCGCCCCAGAAGGCGCGGCCCCGCTCGGACTCGAAGCACCAGGTCTCGGCATCCGTCTCGATCTGCGTGCAGCCCGCGGCGCGCGCCCACGCCTTCAGACGAGCCCCGGCGTCGCCGTCGCCGCCGTTCGCGCCCTGCAGCGCCACCATCAGCTCGCGCCAGCGCTGCAGCTCGGGCGTCAGCGGGTGGATGGTCGTCGCCGAATAGACGACCTCGCGCGCAGCGACGAGATGTCCGGCATCCCGCCACGCGCGCAGCGCCGCGACCGGCTCGCCGAGGTGCTGGAGCACCTGGTGCGCGTGCACGACGTCCCACCGCTCGCCGCCCGCCGCATCCGGTGCCGGCGGCTCGTAGGCGTCGCCGACGCGGAACTCGACGTTCGCCACGCCCGCCCGGGCGGCGGCGACGCGTGCCGTCTCGACCACCTCCGCGCTCGCGTCGATCCCCAGCACCCTGCCGCTCGGGCCGACGCGGCGCGCGAGGTCGATCGTGATCGAGCCCGGGCCGCAGCCGACGTCGAGGATGCGCATGCCCGGCTCGAGCAGCGGTGACAGGTAGGCGGCCGAGTTCGCGACCGTGCGGGCGGCGTGCGCATCCACCACGGATGCGTCGTGGCCATGCGAGTAGGTCGCAGCGCTCATGCGCCGACTCTACGACCAGGTCGCGCCCCGACGATCCGCTTAGGCTGGCCTGCATGACCAACCCGTTCTTCGCGCCGAGCGCGCTCCCGTACCAGCTGCCGCCCTTCGCCGAGATCCGCGATGAGCACTACGAGGAGGCGTTCGAGGCGGGCTTCGCCGAGCAGACCCGCGAGGTGCGGGCGATCGTCGAGCAGACGGATGCCCCCACGTTCGAGAACACCGTGGTGCCGCTCGAGCGCTCCGGCGGCATCCTCTCGCGCGTCGCGCACGTCTTCTTCAGCATGAGCGCGACCGACTCGAGCCCGTTCCTGGAGGAGCTCGAGGAGCGCTACGCGCCGCGCTTCGCCGCCCACGCCGACTCCATCACCCTCGACCCGGCGCTGTACGCGCGCATCCGCGCCCTGCACGAGCAGCCCGCGGCGGAGTGGACCGACGAGCAGCGCTACCTGGTGGAGCGCAAGCACACCGAGATGACCCTCGCAGGCGCCGGCCTCGACGATGCGGCCCGCGAGCGGCTCAAGCAGCTCAACCAGCAGATCGCCACCCTGACGACGCGCTTCGACAAGCACCTGCAGGCCGACACCAACGACCTCGCGGTCGTCATCGACGCCGCGGCAGAGCTCGACGGGCTCTCCGAAGGCGAGCTCCAGGCTGCCGCCTCCGCAGCCGCCGACCGTGGCCTCGAGGGGAAGTGGCTCATCACCCTGCCGCTGTTCTCGGGCCACCCGTGGCTCGCCTCGCTCACGGACCGCGAGGTGCGCAGGCGCGTGCTCGAGGCATCCCTCGCCCGTGGCACGCGCGGCAACGAGCACGACAACCGCGAGACGGTGCTCGAGCTCACCGCGGCCCGCGCCGAGCGCGCGCAGCTGCTCGGCTTCGCGACGCACGCGCACGCGATCACCGCAGACGAGACCGCCGGCACGCCCGAGCGCGTGCTGGCGATGCTCTCGCAGCTCGCCGCCCCCGCCGCGGCGAACGCGCGCGCCGAGGCCGCCGCCCTGCAGGCGCAGATCGACGCAGCGGGCGAGTCGTACGAGCTCGCCGCCTGGGACTGGGACTACTGGACCGAGAAGGAGCGCACCGCCCGCTTCGACGTCGACACCGCCGCGCTGCGCCCCTACTTCGAGGCCGAGCGGGTGCTGCGCGACGGCGTCTTCCACGCCGCCACGCAGGTCTACGGCGTGACCTTCGAGGAGCGCACCGACCTGGTCGGCTACCACCCCGACGTGCGCGTGTTCGAGGTGCGCGACGAGGACGGCAGCGAGGTCGGCCTCTACCTGCTCGACCTCTACACGCGCGACGCGAAGCGCGGCGGCGCCTGGATGAACCCGCTCATCCAGCAGAACGCGCTGCTCGACCACCCGACCGTGGTGATGAACAACCTCAACGTGCCGAAGCCGCCGGCCGGCACGCCGACGCTGCTCACCTTCGACGAGACGAACACCCTCTTCCACGAGTTCGGGCACGCGCTGCACGGCCTCTTCGCGCAGGTCGACTACCCCTCGCTCGGCGGCACGAACGTCTTCCGCGACTTCGTGGAGTTCCCCAGCCAGGTGAACGAGATGTGGATGCTGTGGCCGGGCATCGTCGAGCACTACGCCCGGCACATCGAGACCGGCGAGCCGCTGCCCGCCGACGTGATCGAGCGGCTGCAGGCCTCCGAGTCGTTCAACCAGGGCCACGACACGAGCGAGTACCTCGCCGCGGCGCTGCTCGACCAGGCGTGGCACGCGCGCACCGCGGGCGACGAGGTGACGGATGTCGCCGCGTTCGAGCGCGACGCGCTCGAGGCCGTCGGCCTGCTGAGCCCCACCGTGCCCACGCGCTACTCGACCGGCTACTTCCAGCACGTCTTCTCGGGCGGCTATTCGGCCGGCTACTACTCCTACATCTGGTCGGAGGTCATGGACGCCGACACCGTCGAGTGGTTCAAGGAGCAGCCCTCGATCCGCGAGGCGGGCCAGCGGTTCCGCGAGCGGCTGCTGGGCGTGGGCGGCTCGAAGGACCCGCTGGAGGCCTACCGCGACTTCCGCGGCCGCGACGCCGAGATCGCCCCGCTGCTCGAGCGCCGCGGCCTCGAGGGCTGACCGACCGGAGATCGAGGAGCTGCGACCGTCGGTCGCGGCCTCCTCGACCTACGGGTGCGGCTACCGCGAGCGGCCCGCCTGCAGCACCAGCCAGATGAAGTAGGGGATGCCGACGAGCGCCGTCATGACGCCCGCGGGCAGCTGCGCGGGGGCGATCAGCGTGCGGCCGAGCGTGTCGGCCAGCAGCGTGAGCGAGCCGCCCAGCAGCGCGGCGAGCGGCAGCAGCACCCGGTGCCGCGCCCCGACGAGCGCCCGGGCCGCGTGCGGC
Source organism: Agrococcus baldri (assembly GCA_007988785.1). GTDB lineage: Bacteria > Actinomycetota > Actinomycetes > Actinomycetales > Microbacteriaceae > Agrococcus > Agrococcus baldri_A. The sequence continues at coordinate 77,890 of BJUU01000014.1, read as the reverse complement.
GCGACGAGGCCGACGAAGGCGACGACGCCGATGGCGGCGACCGCGGTCGATGCGAGCACGACCGACAGCGCGAGCGCGAGGATCTGCACGCGCGTGAGCCGCACGCCCAGCAGGCGCGGCGTGGCGTCGTCGAGCTGCGCCAGGTCGAGGTCGCGGTGCATCCACAGCAGCATCAGCAGCGACACGACGATCGCCACGGCCACGGGCACGGCGTCCTCGAAGCCGCGGCCGTAGGTGCTGCCGGCGAGCCAGACGATCGCCTTGCCCTGGTTGAAGGGGTCGGTCACGACGATCAGCAGGCTCGTGATCGCGGCCGTCGCCGCCGAGAGGGCGAGGCCCGTCAGCACGAGCCGCAGGCTGCCGAGCCTGCGCCAGCCGACCAGCAGCAGCACGAGCACGCCGGCGATCGCGCCGCCTGCGAGCGCGCTGCCGGCGACCGCCCAGCCGGTCGCCACGGGGACGAGCGTGATGATGCTGACGGCGCCGACGCCGGCGCCGCCCGCGACGCCGAGCAGGTAGGGCTCGGCGAGCGCGTTGCGGGCGACCGCCTGCACGAGGGCGCCGGAGAGCGCGAGCGCGACGCCGGCGAGCACGGCCGCCCCGATCCTGGGCGCACGGGCGTCGAGCGTCAGCCGCACCGCATCCCCCGCACGTCCCGCGAACCAGTTGGCGACGTCGCCGAGCAGCAGCATCCGGTCGCCCAGCAGCACGGCGCCGAGGGTCATGGCGGTCAGCACGACCGCGGCGATCGCGATCGGCAGCCACGCGCGGCGCGTGATGGTGCGCGCGCCCAGCACGGTCATCGACTCGGTCTGCGCCGCCCCCGCCATGCTGCGCGCGAGCACGATGATGCAGACGGCGCCGATGAGGCTCGTGACGACGCCGGTGGGAACGTCGAGCGCGGCCTGCCCGGGCAGCACGGCGCGCAGCAGCACGTCGGCGCCGACGACCAGCACCGCGCCGGCGAGCGCGGCGAGCGGGATGGCGACGATGTGCCGCGCCGCCCCTGGCACGCGGCTCGCGAGCATGCGGATGACGATCGGCGCCGCCAGGCCGACGAAGCCGATGGGGCCGGCGATCGCGACGGCCGCCGCGGCGAGCGCGACCGAGGCGATCAGGCTGCCGAGCCGGAGGATGCCGACGCCGACGCCGATGGTGGTGGCCGCCTCCTCGCCGAGCGAGAGCACGTCGAGCCTGCGCGCGAGCAGCAGCAGCACGGCGATGCCGATCAGCACCACGGGCAGCAGCTGGGCGACGGTCTCGATGCCGTTCTGCGAGAGCTGGCCGACGCCCCAGGCGTAGAGGCCGGAGGTCTCCTGCTCGGCGAGGATGATCGTGACGGTCGTGACCGACTGCAGCGCGAGCGCGAGGGCGGTGCCGACGAGCACCATCTGCGTGGTCGATCCCCTGCCGCGGCCGATCGCGACGACCACGAGCGCGGCGATCAAGCCGCCTGCGAAGGCGATCCCGGCACCGCCGATCCCCGGCAGGCTGATGCCGAGCACGGCAGCCAGCGCGATCGCGGCGCTCGCGCCGCCGTTGACGGCGAGCGTGTCGGGTGAGGCGAGCGGGTTGCCGGTGAGCGTCTGCATCGCGTAGCCGGCGGCGCCGAGCGCCAGGCCGACGACGATGGCCGCGGCGACGCGCGGCAGGCGGCTGTCGACGATGATCGCCGAGTCGCCCTGCTCGCCGCCCAGCCATGCCAGCAGCTCCGGCAGCCCGATCGCCGTCGTGCCCTGCGTGACGTGCCAGGCGGCGAGCGCGACGAGTGCGACGAGGAGGGCCGCGCCGAGCGCGAGCCCTCCCGGCCGGAGCCTCGTCACGGGGTCGGAGCGAGGGTCTCGACGAGCGCGTCGAGGTAGGCCGTCAGCGAGTCGACCCCGCCGAAGAGCCAGATGCCGTCGGGCAGCCGGTGCACGTTGCCGGCCTGCACGGTCGGCAGCCCCGTCCAGATGGCGTTGTCGGCCAGCTGGTTGACGAACACGTCGTCGTCGCCGACCGCCATGTAGAGGATGTGGGTGTCGTCGCCGAGCGTCGAGAGGCCCTCGACGTCGGTGGCGCCGAGGCCGTACTGGGCGTCGCCCTCCCCCGGCCAGCCGTTCTCGAAGCCGATGGCCTCGAAGGCCGCGGGCAGCAGCGCGCCCTCGGCGTAGGGGCGGATGGCGATCTGGCCGCCGTTGTCGTAGCCGTCCATCTGCGCGAGCGAGGTGCCGGCCAGACCGGCCTCCTCGACCGTCGCCGTCAGCTCGTCGACGTGCGCCTCGAACGCCGTGATCGCCTGCTCGGCGGCGTCCTCGGCGCCGACGGCCTGGCCCACGAGCCGCAGGTCGTCGTACATGGTCTCGAGCGGCGCGGCGGCGTCTGCGCCCTGCAGCACGACGACCGGTGCGATCGCCTCGAGGTCGGCGTAGGCGCCCGCGTCGCGGCCGGCGACGGCGACGATCAGGTCGGGCGCGAGCCCGGCGATCGCGTCGATCGAGGGCTCGACGCGCGTGCCGACGTCGGTCGGCTCGCCCTGCAGCGGCGCCCCGGTGCCGGCCCAGTCGGTGTAGCCGGCGACGTCGGCGACGCCCACGGGCTCGACGCCGACGGTCTGCAGGTGCTCGACCACCGCCCACTCCAGTGCCACGACGTCCTCGACGCCGGCGGGGATCTCGACCTCCTGGCCCCGCGCATCCGTCACGGTGACCGACTCGCTCGCGGCTCCCGGTGCGGGGCTCTCGGCCGGTGCCTCCGTGGTGCCGCACGCGGCGAGCGCGAGCGCGGTGAGCACGGCGGTGCCGGCGAGCAGGGGCCTGAACGGCGCGGGACGCTGGGGCATGGTCAGCCTTCCTCGGCCCGGGGCGCTGCCCGCGAGCCTGATGGTGGATCGGGTCACGCGGCGCGTGACTCGGCCAGCCGGCGGCGGAGCCGCTGCGGCCGGATGCGCAGGCCCGAGAGCTCGGGCTCGACGTCGATGGGCACCTCGTAGGCGGCGCTGAGGCGCTCGGCCGTCAGCACCTCCTCTGGTGTGCCGGTCGCGACGATGCGGCCGTGCACGAGCAGCACGACGGAGTCCGCGACCTCGGCCGCCTGCTCGAGGTCGTGCAGCACGACCCCGACGGCGACGCCCTGGTCGGCGAGGTCGCGCACGATCTCGAGGATCTCGCGCTGGTACCGCACGTCGAGGTAGGTGGTGGGCTCGTCGAGCAGCACGATGCCGGTCTGCTGGGCGAGGCAGGTGGCGAGCCAGACGCGCTGGCGCTGGCCGCCGGAGAGCTGGGCGACGGGCTGCTCCGAGAGCTCGGCGATGCCGGTCGCGGCCATGGCGCGGTCGATGACGTCGGCGCCGTCGGGGTCGCCGCTGCGGAAGCGCCCGCGGTGCGCGAAGCGGCCGTACGCGACGACCTCGCGCACGCTGACGCCCGACGGCTCGGGGTGCGACTGCGCGAGCAGGGCGATGCGGCGGGCGAGGTCGCGCTCCCCGAGCGCCGAGGCGTCGGCGCCGTCGGCGAACACGACGGTGCCGCCCGCCGGCCGGTGCAGCGCGGTCAGGCCGCGCAGCAGCGTCGACTTGCCGCTGCCGTTCGGGCCCACGAGGGCGGTGACCGTGCCGGGCACGAGGGCGACGGATGCGTCGTGCACGATCCGCTCGCGGCCGTAGGCCATCGATACGTCGGTGGCGCGCAGCGCGTGGGATCCGGTCACGAGGTAAGGCTAGCCTTACCTCACGGCGGCGCGCAATTCGGCGTCAGGCCGAGAGCTCCTCGATGTCGTCCGCCGTCAGCACCACGGGCGACTCGTCGCCGGAGACCGACTCCTTCGTGACGATGACGCGCTCGACGCCCTCGCGGGAGGGCACCTCGAACATCACCGGCGCGAGCACCGTCTCGAGGATCGAGCGCAGGCCGCGCGCGCCGGTCTTGCGCTCGACCGCCAGATCGGCGATCGCCTCGAGCGCCTCCGGCTCGAAGTCGAGCTTGACGCCGTCGATCTCGAAGATGCGCTGGTACTGCTTCACGAGCGCGTTCTTCGGCTCCGAGAGGATCTCGACGAGCGCCGACTGGTCGAGCGGCGACACGGTCGCGATCACGGGCAGGCGGCCGATGAACTCGGGGATGAGCCCGAACTTGTGCAGGTCCTCCGGCAGCACATCCTGGAACACGTCGAGGTCGGGCTTGAGCGAGGCGATCGGGGCGCCGAAGCCGATGCCGCGCTTGCCCGCGCGGTTGGCGATGATGTCCTCGAGGCCAGCGAAGGCGCCCGCGACGATGAACAGCACGTTCGAGGTGTCGATCTGGATGAACTCGGAGTTCGGGTGCTTGCGCCCGCCCTGCGGCGGCACCGAGGCGACCGTGCCCTCGATGATCTTCAGCAGCGCCTGCTGCACGCCCTCGCCCGAGACGTCGCGGGTGATCGAGGGGTTCTCGGCCTTGCGCGCGACCTTGTCGATCTCGTCGATGAAGATGATGCCGGTCTCTGCCCGCTTGACGTCGAAGTCGGCGGCCTGGATGAGCTTGAGCAGGATGTTCTCGACATCCTCGCCCACGTAGCCGGCCTCGGTGAGCGCCGTGGCGTCGGCGACGGCGAACGGCACGTTCAGCTGCTTCGCGAGCGTGGAGGCGAGGTAGGACTTGCCGCAGCCGGTCGGGCCGACCATCAGGATGTTCGACTTCTGGATCTCGACGCCCTCGCCCGCCGACTCGGCGGACTGCAGCTGCTGCGCCGCGGCGACGCGCTTGTAGTGGTTGTAGACGGCGACGGCGAGCGAGCGCTTGGCGCTCTCCTGGCCGACGACGTACTCCTCGAGGAACTCGAAGATCTCGCGCGGCTTCGGCAGCGTGAAGCCCTCGTTCGAGGGAGCCTCGCCGGATTCGGCCATGCGCTCCTCGATGATCTCGTTGCACAGCTCGACGCACTCGTCGCAGATGTACACCGCGGGGCCAGCGATCAGCTGCTGCACCTGCTTCTGGCTCTTGCCGCAGAAGGAGCACTTCAGCAGGTCGCCGCTCTCTCCCAGTCGCGCCATCTCGCACCTCTTGATCATCGTCGAACGCAGGCTGCGCCCGTCTGCACAAGTCTAGGACCGGCCACCGACACCGTGGCCGACCACGCCGCCGGGCGCGGAATCGCCCTCGGTAGGCTTGGGGCATGCTTCCCGCCATCGCCGCGGCCGCCGCGGCCCTCATCCTCCTGCCCGCCCACGCCTCCATGATCGGCTCGACGCCGGCCGCCGGCGACGTGGTGACCGAGCAGCCGGGCACCATCAGCGTGGTCATGAACGAGGAGATCCTCACCGTCGACGGGGCGACCGGCTCGAACGCCATCCAGGTGACGGATGCGGCGGGCCTGTACTACGGCGACGGGTGCCTGACCGTCGAGGGCGACACGGTCTCGCTCGATGCCGAGCTGGGCGAGGCCGGCGACTACGCGATGACGTTCCAGGTCGTCTCGGCGGACGGCCACCCGGTCTCCGACACCATCGACTTCACCTTCGACCCCGCCGAGGGCGAGGCCGGGCAGCCGGGCGCCGCAGAGGCGCCCGTGTGCGGCGCGGCCGCGGCCGAGGAGGGATCCGAGGGCGCCCCTGCCACCGCATCCGCCGAGCAGGGCCAGAGCGGTGGCGACACCGAGGGCGAGGCCGGCGATGCGGGCGGCTCGTTCCCGTTCATCGCGATCGGCGTCCTCGCGCTGCTGGCGGTGCTGGCCGTGATCGCCTACCGCGCCAACCGCCTGCGCGGCGAGATGCGCGCCCGCCGCGAGGAGGAGCCCCGCGACGACGAGGTGTGACCTCTCCCGCGCACGCACGAGGGCCGGCACCCCAGCGGGTGCCGGCCCTCGTCGTCGATTCGCTCAGGCGCCGAGCTGGTTCGGCCCCGTCTTGCGGCTCGTGAGCACCTGGTCGATCAGGCCGTACTCGAGCGCCTCCTGCGCCGACAGGAAGGTGTCGCGCTCGATGTCCTTCGACACCTTCGCCACGTCGTGGTTCGAGTGCTTCGAGAGCGTCTCCTCGAGCCACTCGCGCATGCGCAGCACCTCGCGCGCCTGGATCTCGATGTCGGATGCCTGGCCGCGGCCGGCGTCGGACGTCGAGGGCTGGTGGATGAGGATGCGCGCGTTCGGCAGCGCGAGGCGCTTGCCGGGCTCGCCCGCCGCCAGCAGCACGGCCGCGGCGGAGGCCGCCTGCCCGAGGCACACGGTCTGCACCGCGGGCCGGATGTACTGCATGGTGTCGTAGATCGCCGTCATGGCCGTGAACGAGCCGCCGGGCGAGTTGATGTACATGATGATGTCGCGGTCGGGGTCCTGCGACTCGAGCACGAGCAGCTGCGCCATGATGTCGTCGGCGGATGCGTCGTCGACCTGCACGCCGAGGAAGATGATGCGGTCCTCGAAGAGCTTCGCGTACGGGTCCTGGCGCTTGAAGCCGTAGGCCGTGCGCTCCTCGAAGCTCGGCAGGATGTAGCGCGAGCCGGGCATCTGCAGGGCGCTGCCGCCCGCCTGGAACGTGGGGGTCTCCATCACTTGTCCTCCTGGCCGGCCGTGCCGTCCTGATCCGTGCCGCCGCCACCGGTGACGTCGGCCGCCGACGCGCGCAGGTGGTCGACGAAGCCGTACTCGAGCGCCTCCTCGGCCGAGAACCAGCGGTCGCGGTCGCCGTCGGCGTTGATCTGCTCGACGCTCTTGCCCGTGCGCTCCGCGGTGATCTCGGCGAGGCGCTTCTTCATGTCGAGGATAAGCTGCGCCTGCGTCTGGATGTCGCTCGAGGTGCCGCCGAAGCCGCCGTGCGGCTGGTGCAGCAGCACGCGTGCGTTCGGGGTGATGTAGCGCTTGCCGGCGGTGCCGGCGGTCAGCAGCAGCTGGCCCATCGAGGCCGCCATGCCGATGCCGACGGTGACGATGTCGTTCTGCACGAACTGCATCGTGTCGTAGATCGCCATGCCCGCGGTGATCGATCCGCCGGGCGAGTTGATGTAGAGGAAGATGTCCTTGCTCGGGTCCTCTGCGGCGAGCAGCAGGATCTTGGCGCAGATCTCGTTCGCGTTGTCGTCGCGCACCTCCTCGCCGAGCCAGATGATGCGGTCGCGCAGCAGCCGGTCGAAGACCGACGGCGCGAAGACGGGTTCAGCCACGGGTGACTCCTTCTCTCGATTGCTCTCAACACTAGGTGAGCCAGGGGCCCCTCCCGGGCCGTGTTCGCCGCAGGCGGAGGGTAGCGAGAAGGGCCGGGCTGACGCCCGGCCCTTCGCTGCGGATCAGTCCTGTGCGTGCTGCGCCGCGAGCTTCGCCTCGGTCTCGCGGATGGCGGCCTCGACGTCGTCCTCGCCCACCTCGTCCGACTCGGCGGGGGGCAGGAAGTCGGTCAGGTCGACCGTCGCGCCCTTGTCGTCGACGACGGTGACGCGGCCGAGCAGCGTCGAGATGGTCTTGCCGCGCAGGATGTCGCCCAGCAGCACCGGCAGCTGGCCGTTCTGCTCGAGCGCCTGCACGAGGTCCTGCGGACCCATGCCGTACTGGGCGGCCTGTTGCACGATGATCTGCGTCAGCTCCTGCTGCGTGACCTCGAGCTTCTCCTCCTCCGCGAAGCGGTCGAAGAGCATCTGCTGCTTGAGCAGCTTGCGGGTCTCCTGCCGCACCTCTTCGCCGTGCTCCGCATCCTCGGCACGGTTCTCGGCCTCGAGGTGGCGCACCACCTCGTCCTCGACGACCTGCGAGGGGACCTCGATCTCGACGGCCTCGACGAGCTCGTCCTGGAGGCGCTGGCGGGCCTGCTCGGCCTGGCCCATGCGGCCGGAGCGGCCTGCCTGCTCGGCGAGGTCGGCCTTCAGCTCGTCGATGGTGTCGAACTGGCTGGCCATCTGGGCGAAGTCGTCGTCGGCCTCGGGCAGCTCGCGCTCCTTGACGGCCTGCACGGTGACGCTCACCTCGGCGTCCTTGCCCGCGTGGTCGCCGCCGACGAGCGTCGACGTGAAGGTGGTCTGCTCGCCGGCGGTGAGCGACTCGACGGCCTCGTCGACGCCGTCGATGAGCTCGCCGGAGCCGACCTCGTAGGAGATGCCGGATGCCTCGTCGACGGTCTCGCCGTCGATGGTCGCGGTGAGGTCGAGCTGCACGAAGTCGCCCTTGGCGGCCGGGCGGTCGACGGTCACGAGCGTGCCGAAGCGGGTGCGCAGCTCGTCGAGCTCCTTCTGCACGGCCTCGTCGCCCACCTCGATGGCGTCGACGGTGACGGTGCGGCCCTCGACCTGGGGCAGGTCGAAGTCGGGGCGCACGTCGACCTCGATCTCGAGCACCAGGTCGCCCGAGAAGTCCTTGACCTCGGGCCACGCGGTGACGTCGGCCTGCGGGCGGCCCATGGGGCGCACCTCTGCCTCGGCGACGCCCTGGCGGTAGAAGTCGTCGATGGCGTCGGAGACGGCCTGGTTCAGGATCTCCTCGCGGCCGACGCGCTGGTCGATGATCGCCGCGGGCACCTTGCCCTTGCGGAAGCCGGGCACGCTGATCTGCTCGGCGACGGTCTTGTACGCCTGGTCGATCGCGGGGCGCAGCTCCTCGGGCTCGACCGCGATGGTGAGCTTGGCGCGCGTGTTCTCGATCTTCTCGACCGTGGTCTTCACGAGGTGGTCTCCTGAGGTGTGGTGGATGTGCCGGCCGTGCCGGCCTGTGACGCGGAGGCGCGCCGGATCCGCCGCGAGCGGGCGGACCACCGCCCAAGCCTACCGGCCGCGTGACCGCCCGTCGCAATCCGAGCGTTCGCCGGCGACGAACCACCGGCATGACCACGATGCCCCTCCTCGCGCCGCCTCGTCGGCTCGTCGTGCGGGCACGGGCGCGACGGCCTGCGATACTCGGGCTCGTGAGCATCGACGTCGAGCAGTGCCTGGTGCGCTCGGCGACGGGCGACGAGCGGGCCTTCGCCGAGCTCTACGACGCCACGGCGGCGCGGGTCTTCGGCCTGATCCTGCGCATCCTCATCGACCGGGCGCAGGCCGAGGAGGTCGCGCAGGAGGTCTACCTCGAGGCCTGGCGCAGCGCGGGTCGCTTCGACCCGGCGCGAGGCGCGGCCATCAGCTGGCTGCTGCAGATCGCCCATGCCAGGGCCGTCGATCGCGTGCGCGCGTCGCAGGCGCAGCGCGACCGCGATGCCCGCATCGGCGTGCGCGACGCGGCCGTGCCGATCGACGACGTGGCGGAGCGCGTCGAGGTCTCGCTCGAGTCCGCTCGGGCCAAGCGGGCGCTGACAGAGCTGAGCCATCCGCAGCGCGAGGCGATCGAGCTCGCCTACTTCGGCGGTCTCACGCACACCGAGATCGCCGAGCGGATCGGCGCGCCCCTCGGCACGGTGAAGACCCGGCTGCGCGACGGCATGCGCCGGTTGCGCGAGGTGCTCGGGGTGGCGACATGAGCCGGCACGGCGGGAATTCTGGTGACGACATGAACGGGGGTGACGAGATGCGCGATGAGCGGCAGCCAGTGGACGACCTCGCGGCGGCATACGCGCTCGACGCGCTCACCCCCGCGGAGCGCCGGCGCTTCGAGGAGGAGGCCTCACCCGCCGCGCGGCTCGAGGCCGAGCAGCTGGCCGAGACGGCGACGCTGCTCGCCGCCGACGAGGTCGCTCCCCCGCCGGCTCTGCGGGCGAGCGTGCTCGACGCCATCCGCGCGGAGCCGCGGGAGGCTGTCGCGGCGCCCGACGCACGTCCCGAGCCCGACGCATCCGCCCCTCGTGCTGACGACGACGCATCCGCGCGTCGCGACCGGACGTCGGGCCCCGGCCCGGCAGAGCGCCGCGCCCGCGCGCGCTGGCGCCCCGTGCGCGTGGTGACGGCGGTCGCCGCGAGCGCCGCGCTGCTGGCCGGCGGCATCGTCATCGGCACGCAGCTCGGCGGCGCGACGCAGCAGGAGGAGCTCGGCGCCGTGGTCGCCGCGGCAGACGCGCAGCGCAGCGAGGTCGAGCTCTCCAGCGGCGCCACCGCCACCGTCATCTGGTCGGCGGAGCTCGCGCAGTCGGTCGTGCTGTTCGACGGCCTGGAGGCTGCGCCCGCGGGGCACGAGTACCAGGCCTGGTACATCGACGGGGCCGGCCCGCGCAGCGCGGGCGTCTTCCAGGCTGCCGGAGGCAGCACCGCCGTGCTGCTCGAGGGGCAGATGGATGCGGGCGTCGCCGTGGGCGTGACGGTCGAGCCCGAAGGCGGGTCGGAGGCACCGACCACCGACCCCTTCCTCGTCGTCCAGACCTGACGCATCCGCTCGCCCGGTGCGCCGGGGCGTGGGTGCGGGGTGACAGGATCGAGCGGTGTCAGATTCCGTGAGCCCGCGCGACTCCACCCGGCTCGGGCCGACCGCGATCGTGGTCGCCTCGGTCGCGCTCGTGGTCATGTGGAGCTCTGGCTTCGTGGGCGCGGAGCTCGCCGCGCGCGCGGGTGGCGAGCCCGTCAACGTGCTGGCGTGGCGCTTCACGGTGCTGGCGGCGATCCTGAGCCTCGCGATGCTCGTCGCGCGTCGGCGCTGGCCGCGCTGGCGCAGCTGGCTGCGGCAGGGGGCGATCGCGCTGCTGAGCCAGGCGGGCTACCTGCTGATGATCTTCGAGGGGGTGCGCTTCGGCGTCGACGGCGGCACCGCCTCGCTCATCGCGGCGCTGCAGCCGATGCTGGTCGCGACCGTCGCGGGGCGCATCCTCGGCGAGCGCGCGAACGCGTGGATGTGGTCGGGCATGCTGCTGGGGTTCGCGGGCGTCGCGCTCGTGGTCTCGGGGCAGCTGGGTCAGTCGGGTGCACCGCTGTGGGTGTACGGGCTGCCGCTCATCGGCGTGCTGTGCCTCGGCACCGGCACGGTGCTGCAGCGACGCTGGCACATGCACGACGACCTGCTGCAGACGCTGACGATCCAGTCGATCGTCGCTGCCGCCGCGATCATGCTCATCGCGCTCGTGCGGGGCCAGGCGGTGCCGCCGACCTCGCTCGACGTGTGGGGCGCGATCGCGTGGCTGGTGGTGCTCGCGAGCCTGGGCGGCTACGTGCTGTACGTGACGGTGACGCGCTCGCACGGCGCGACGTACGTCTCGACGATGCTCTACCTGACGCCGCCGACCACGATGCTGTGGGTGTGGCTCGTCTTCGGCGTGCCGGTGTCGGTGCTGGGCGTCGTCGGCATGATCGTCGCCGCGGCGGGCGTCGCGGTCGTTCTCGTGGCGCAGCGTCGGAAGGACGGCCCGACACCGCCCGATGCCATCGCAGACGAGGACTGACGGGGCACCGCAGTGCCTCCCTGGGACGGCCCCACGGGCGTAGCGTGAGGGCATGGCCGATGTCCGCAGCGAGATCCGCGAGTTCCTGAGCAGCCGCCGCGCGCGCATCACGCCCGAGCAGGCGGGGCTGCCCGCGTACGGCGGCAACCGGCGGGTCGCGGGCCTCCGCCGCGAAGAGGTCGCGATGCTCGCCGGCGTCTCCGTCGACTACTACGTTCGGCTCGAGCGCGGCAACCTCGGCGGCGCCTCCGAGAGCGTGCTCGATGCGCTCGCCAGGACCCTGCAGCTCGACGAGGCCGAGCGCATCCACCTGTTCGACCTCGCGCGCACCAGCGGCGAGCCGAAGCGCCGACGCTCGCCCGCGAAGGCCGTGCGCCCCGCCGTGCAGCAGGTGCTCGACGCCATCGAATCACCCGCTTGGGTGCGCAACGGCCTCCACGACATCGTGGCGTCGAACCGCATGGGCAGGGCGCTGTACTCCCCCGTCTTCGACGACCCGCGACGCCCCGTGAACACGACGCGCTTCGCCTACCTCAACCCGGCCGCACGCGAGTTCTGGATCGACTTCGACCGCATCGCCAACGACGCCGCGGCCATGCTGCGCATGGAGGCCGGCCTGCGCCCGCACGACCCCGACCTCATCCAGCTGGTCGGCGAGCTCTCGACCCAGAGCGAGCTCTTCCGACAGCGCTGGGCCTCGCACGACGTGGTGCTGCACCGCAGCGGCATCAAGCGCATCCACCACCCGGTGGTCGGCGCGCTCGAGCTGCACTACGAGTCGATGGAGCTGCCCAGCGAGCCCGGTCTGGTGCTCAACGTCTACACGGCACCGGCCGACTCCCCTGCCGCCGACGGTCTGCGGCTGCTCTCGAGCTGGGCTGCGACGCAGGAGTTCGAGCGGGCGGAGGCCGCGGTCAACGTGGACTGAGCGGGTACTCCCCTGCCGCCAGGTGCTCGCCCCAGGTGGTCTCTGGCTCGTCGCCGTCCGTCGGCGCCTCCCAGAGCGCCAGATGGCACATGAACTGATCAGAGGCGGCACCGTGCCAGTGCCACTCCCCTGCGGGCGTGTGCACGGTGTCGCCCGGACGCAGCTCGACGAGCTCCTCGCCACGCGACTGCACCCATCCGACCCCCTCGGTCACATGGAGCGTCTGGCCGACCGCATGGGTGTGCCAGGCGGTGTGGGCTCCCGGCGAGAACCGCACGATGTTGAGCCGGGCGCGCGACGGCGCCTCGCCCGCATAGTGGGCGTTGAACCAGACATCGCCGGTGAACAGCTCCGGCGGCCCCTTGACCGTCGGCGTCGTGGGCAGTCGTCGTGTGCTCATGCGAGCTCCTCTCGTGTGCGCCGAGCGGGCTGCTCAGCGTGTGATGCGCGCCGGTGCGCGGGTGTGTGATGCGCGCCGGGCGATCGCGGCGGCGGGCACGATGCAGGCGAGGCAGACGATCAGGCACAGCGCCAGCAGGCCACTGCCTGCCGCGAGCGCCGCCGAGACCTCGCCGGCCAGATCGGCACCGGCGCTGGCCGCGCCGTGCGCGACCGCCACCAGGATGCCGAGGCCGAGCGCCATGCCGAGCTGGTGGAAGGTGTTGACGAGACCGGATGCGGCGCCAGCGTCGGCGGCGGAGGTGCCGGCCACGCCCGCTGAGGTGAGCGGCCCGAACGCCAGCCCCTGCCCGATGCCGATGAGCACCATCGGCGCGCCGATGCCCCACAGGTAGCCGGCGGCAGGGTCGAGCACCGACAGCCAGGTCATGCCGGCGAGCGTGGCGGCGACGCCGACGACCAGCGGGATCGTCTCGCCGATCCGGCGGGCGATGGGTGGCAGTGCCATGGCGACCGCGAAGTTGACGATGGTCATCGGCAGGAAGCCGATGCCGGCCTCGAGCGGCGAGAAGCCGAGCTCGCCCTGCATGTACTGCGTGAGGAAGAAGAAGAACCCGATCATCGAGCCCAGGTACAGGAAGCGCGCCGCATAGGCGCCGGAGCGCAGCCGGCTCGAGAACAGGTGCAGCGGCATGATCGGCTGCGTCACCCTGGACTCGGTGACGACGAGCACGACGAGCAGCAGCGCACCCGCGGCGAGCGCTGCGATCGTGAGCGGATCGGCCCATCCGCCCTCCGTCGAGTGGATGATGCCGAAGACGATGGCGCCCACGCCGAGCGTCGCGCTGAGCGCGCCGACGATGTCGAAGCGGCCGCGCGCAGCGCGCTGCTGCGGCAGGAAGCGCGGTGCGAGGGCGATCATGGCGATGCCGATCGGCACGTTCAGGAAGAAGCCGGCACGCCAGGTGAGCAGCTCGGCCGCCGCCCCGCCGACGAGCAGGCCGAGCGAGGCGCCGATGCCGGCGGTGGCGCTGTAGAGCGCGATCGCCCTGGCACGCTGGGGCCCTGCCGGGAAGCTGGCGGTCAGCAGCGAGAGCGCTGCCGGAGCGACGATGGCAGCACCGACGCCCTGCAGGGCTCGGGCGGCGATGATCCAAGGACCGCTCGTGGCGATGCCGATCAGCAGCGACGCGAGCGTGAAGACCGCGAGTCCGGCGATGAAGACGCGACGGCGGCCGAGCAGGTCCCCCGCTCTGGCTCCCAGCAGCAGCAGCCCGCCGAACACGAGCGTGTAGGCGTCCTGCACCCAGGTGAGCTCGATCGTGGTCAGGCCCAGGTCGCGCTGGAGGCTCGGCAGCGCGGTGAAGATCACCGAGTTGTCGAGCAGGATCATGAAGTAGCTGAGCAGGATGACCGCGAGGATCGCTACCGGGTGCTTCGGCCCGGTCGCGATCTCCGTGGACGTGCGCGTCGTGGTGTCCGTCATGCTCAGAACGCGAGCATCACCTTGAGCGCGTCGCGCGCATCCATCGCCGCATAGCCCTCCGGCGCCTGCTCGATGCCGAGCGTGCGGTCGAAGACGCGGCCCGGGTCGATCTCGCCTGCGAGCACCTGCTGCACTGCGGTCTCGAGGTAGGCGCGCACGGGTGCGGGGCCTCCGGTGAGCGTGATGTTCTTGCCGAACAGCGAGCCGAAGCCGATGGGGGCCCGCTCGTACTGCGGCACGCCGACGCGCGAGATGACGCCGCCGACGCGCACGACGCCGAACGACTGCTCGTAGGCCGGCATGTGGCCGACGGCCTCGAGCACGACGTGGCTGCCCTCGCCGCCGGTGAGCTCGAGCACCTTCGCGATGCCCTCCTCGCCGCGCTCGGCGACCACGTCGGTGGCACCCCATTCGCGACCCAGGTCGGTGCGCGCGGTGTGGCGGCCCATCAGGATGATGCACTCTGCGCCCAGCTGGCGCGAGGCGAGCACCGCGGAGAGGCCCACCGCGCCATCGCCGACGACCGTGACGGTCTTGCCGGGCTCGACATGGGCCATGAACGCGGCGTGGTGGCCGGTGAGGTAGACGTCGGAGAGCGCCAGCAGCGACGGCAGCAGCTCGCTGCGCTCGTCGATGCCGGGCACCGCGACGAGCGTGCCGTCAGCCTGCGGGATGCGCGAGAGCTCGGCCTGCAGGCCGGGGATCTCGAGCGAGCCGTAGAAGCCGCCGTGCGTGCACGCGGTCTGGAAGCCCTCGCGGCAGAAGGCGCAGGTGTTGTCGCTGAACGCGAAGGGCACGATGACGAAGTCGCCGGGCTTCACGGTCGTGACCGCAGTGCCGATCTCCTCGACGACGCCGATGAGCTCGTGGCCCATCGGGGTGCCCTGCTCGCTGCCTGGCATCGAGTGGTAGGGGTGCAGGTCAGAGCCGCAGATGCAGGCGCGGGTCGCGCGCACGATGGCGTCGGTGGGCTCGATGATCTTGGGATCGGGGACGGTCTCGACGCGCACGTCGCCCGCGCCGTACATGAGTGTGGCTCGCATGATTCCTTCGAGTGGAGTGGTGCGCCGGAGCTGTCTGCCGCGGCACATCCGCCATGCAACCGCTCGAGCGATGCGCGCGGCAGTGCCTGGTCTGCCCGGTACTCGGAGTGCCTGTCTCAGCGCACGCGGCAGTGGCAGTCTGGGGACGGCCTGAGGAGGAACCATGCCTGAGCAGACAGCGACCGAATGGACGAAGGCAGAGCTTGACGAGCTGCACCGAGTGGGCGAGATCCGGGTGGCTGGCAGCCGCCGGGATGGCTCGCTGCGCACCCTGACGATCGTCTGGCACGTCGTCGTCGACGGCATGCTCTACACCCGAAGCGTGCACGGCGACGAGGGCCAGTGGTATCGCGGCGTGCTGCGGCAGCTGCGCGGCGCGATCAGCTGGAGCGGGCAGACGCGCGACGTCGTCTTCGCGCACGATGACTCCCGCGACGACGCGATCGATGCCGCCTACTTCGAGAAGTACGGCCGCGGCTCAGCCTCGCAGTCGATCACGAGCGACGTGGCGCGGGCGACGACGCTGCGCGTGGACCCGGTCGACGCATGATCGGCACCGTGCCCGCCATCGAGCTCGCCGGTGGCGTCGCGATGCCCGCGCTCGGGCTCGGCGTCTTCCAGACCCCGCCGGAAGAGACCACCGCAGCCGTCGCCGAGGCGCTGCGCGTCGGCTACCGCCACATCGACACCGCGGCCTCCTACGGCAACGAGCGCGAGGTCGGCAGTGCGATCACCGACTCGAGTCTGGCGCGCGACGACGTCTTCATCGAGACGAAGGTCTGGGTGAGCGACTACGGCTTCGATGAGACGCTGCACGCCTTCGACAAGTCGGCGTCGAAGCTCGGCGTCGAGCAGCTCGACCTGCTGCTGCTGCACCAGCCGGTGCCGACAGCGTTCGAGCGCACGCTCGTCGCCTACCGCGCGCTCGAGCGGCTGCTCACCGACGGCCGCGTGCGCGCCATCGGCGTCAGCAACTTCATGGTCGAAGATCTCGAGCGGCTGCTGGCCGAGACCGAGACGGTGCCCGCGGTGAACCAGATCGAGCTGCACCCGTTCTTCCAGCAGCGCTCGGTCGTGGCGCTCGGCGAGCAGCACGGCATCATCACGCAGGCGTGGTCGCCGATCGGCGGCATCACCGTCTACCGCGAGAGCGAGCGCAGCACGCTGACCGACCCCGCGTTGCTGCAGCTCGCTGCAGCGCACCACCGTACCCCCGCGCAGGTGATGCTGCGCTGGCACCTGCAGCAGGGCCGCTCCGCGATCCCGAAGTCCGTCAGGCCTGCACGCATCGCAGAGAACTTCGCGGTGCTCGACTTCGAGCTGACGGATGCCGAGCTCGCGGCGATCGATGCGCTCGAGACCGGCGTCCGCGGCGGGCCCGAGCCCTCGTCGATCACGGCGGACGGCTTCGGCATCACGATCCCGGAGGCGTGAGTCGGGGCGACAGGATTCGAACCTGCGACCTCCCGCCCCCAAAGCGGGCGCTCTAGCCAAGCTGAGCTACGCCCCGTAGGGATCGCTCCCGTACAGCGGATGAGTCTATCGGCGACAGGGGGATCTCGTGACGTGTACGGAGGCGTCATCCTCGGCCTGCCGATGCTCACGCTCTACGGCGTACCGGTCGCGATCGCGGCCGCGACCGCCCTCCGTCCCGTCACCAGCGAGGCCATCCACCTGCTCGTGTTCGCCGCGCTCGGAGCGATCGGCGGTGGCATCACAGCACTGCTCGCGCAGGGCGCCGTCGTCACCGGCTGGGTGGTGGTGGCACCGGCGATCATCGTCGGCGTCGCGACGGCGGTGCTCGCCTGGGCGGGTGCGCACCACGCTGCGCTGCGCACCCGCGGCAGCGCAGAGCCCTAGAGCGTCCGCTCTCGGATCATCCGCGCCAGCTCGAGCCCCGAGTCCTTCACGGTGCGCTCCTGCGTGTCGTAGTCGACCCGCACGATGCCGAAGCGCTTGTGGTACCCCCACGCCCACTCGTAGTTGTCGAGCAGCGACCAGTACATGTAGCCCTTGACGGGCACGCCGGCGTCGATGGCGTCGAGCACGGCGCCGACGTGCGCGCGGAGGAACTCGACCCGCTCGACGTCGTGGATGCGCGCCTGGCCCGTGGACGCATCCGTCACGACCTCGTCGTCGTACGCCGCGCCGTTCTCGGTCACCCACAGCTCGACGCCCGCCTCGCCCGTGTACTCGTCGTGCAGGTGGCGCAGCAGCTTCGTGAGGCCCGCCGGCTGCACCTCCCAGCCCATGTTCGTGGTCGGCAGCTCGCGCGGGTGCGCGTGCACGCCCTCGGCCGCCGGGTAGGGGCTCGCGATCGGCCGGTCGGTCGGCGCATCCTGCAGCACGGGAGCCGCCGGGGGCTCGTACGAGACGACGTCGTCGTGGTAGTAGTTCACGCCCAGCACGTCGATGGGCGCCGCGATGGTCTCGAGGTCGCCGGGCTGCACGACCGCGTCGAGCCCCAGGTGGCCGACGTCGGCGAGCAGCGACTCGGGGTACTCGCCGCGCATGATGGGGTGCACGAAGAAGCGGTTGTACTGGTCGTTCAGCCGCCGCGCGGCCTCGAGGTCGGATGCGCTGCTCGCGTCGACCGGTTCGGCCGGCTGGAAGTTGAGGGTGATGCCGAGCCGCTCGGCGCCGGCTTCGCGCAGTTCCGTGACGGCCATGCCGTGCGCGAGCAGCAGGTGGTGGCCCGCCTGCAGCCCGGCCTCGACGCTCTGCCGCCCGGGCGCGTGGGCGCCGGCCGTGTAGGAGAGGAACGACGAGCACCAGGGCTCGTTCATGGTGGTCCAGTTGGTGACGCGGTCGCCGAGCGTCTCGTGCACGGTGAGCGCGTAGTCGACGAAGCGGTGCGCGGTGTCGCGGTTCGTCCAGCCGCCCTGATCCTCGAGCGCCTGCGGCAGATCCCAGTGGTAGAGCGTCAGCCAGGGCAGGATGCCGGCGCCCAGCAGCTCGTCGACCAGGCGCGAGTAGAAGTCGATGCCAGCGCCGTTCGGCTCGCCGCCCTCGGGCCGCACCCGCGCCCAGCTGGTCGAGAAGCGGTAGGTCTGCAGGCCGAGCTCGCGCATGAGCGCGACGTCTTGCGGCATGCGGTGGTAGTGGTCGCATGCGACGTCGCCGTTGTGGCCGTCGATCACCGCGCCGGGCACCCGCGCGAAGGTGTCCCAGATGCTCGGGCGGCGGCCGTCCTCGGCCGCTGCGCCCTCGATCTGGAAGGCGGCGGTCGCGCCGCCGAGGATGAGGTCTGTGGGGATGCGTCGCTGCACCCCATGAGCGTAGCCCGACCCGTCGGGGGTGCGGATGCGTCGGCGCGGATGCGGTAGATTCGTCCCGTCCCGATGCCTCACGGCACGGGGCGCGCGGGCGTAGCTCAATGGTAGAGCCTCAGTCTTCCAAACTGATTACGCGGGTTCGATTCCCGTCGCCCGCTCCCTCACCCCGAGTTCTCCACACCTCGTTCGAACATTCGTTCCCATGTCGGTGGCCCGTGAGACTCTCTGTGCATGGACACCAGCGGCATCGATGGCGAGGACTACATCGCCGCGATCCGTGCCGGCGCGGTCGATCCGTTCGGGAGGTCGGCCGACACGCTGCAGGACGAGCTGGACGCGTTCGACGCGGAGTGGACGCAGCGGCTGCTGGCCATGACGCCGGAGGAGGTCGCCGACGGTGCGCAGGTTCCGCCTCTGCCGGTCGAGCCCGAGTCCGCGTTCGAGGAGCGCTTCCGTCAGGACGATCAGCTCGTGGGGCGGATGCGCGCCCTGCAGGTGCAGACGGCGCGCATCGAGGGTGAGCGGCGGGTGCTGCTGGCCGCGAACATGCAGCGGGCGATCGATCTGCCCGGCGACACCGACACGAACCGCAAGGAGCTGGCCGCGATGGTCGCGGTCGATCTGGGCGTGTCGCGGCGCAGCATCCTGGACGGGATGGCCGAGGCGCACGCGATCGTGACGCAGCTGCCGCGTGCGCATGAAGCCGCGGCGCAGGGCCGCATCACGACCACGCACCTGCGGATCATCGAGCGGGAGACGCTGCCGATGCGCCTCGACGAGGCGGTGCCGGCCAGCGAGCGGAACCGCGTGGAGGCCGAGCTGGTGGACGTCGCCGAGCGCCTCTCGACCAGCCGGTTCGCTCCCAAGGCGAAGCAGATCATCAACGACGTGCTCACCGAGCCCCTGCAGATCCGTCACGATCGAGCGCGGCAGAAGCGCAAGCTCTCGCTGTTCGACGCTGGCGACGGCATGGGGGATCTGCTGCTGCATGCGCCGATCCTGGTGGTGACGGCGATCTGGGATCGGGCCACGCAGGCGGCCAAGGGCAAGTCGAAGGACGACCCGCGCACCTTCGACCAGTTCCGAGCCGATGCCGTGCAGGAGCTGCTGCTGGCGGGTGTGGTGCCGGAGGACCTGCACGGCATCTCGTCGATCAAGCCGCAGGTGTCGATCACCATCCCCGCGACCACGCTGCTCGAAGACGAGTACCAGGACGGTGACGCGCTTCGGAAGCTGCAGTTTCCGGCGATGCTGGACGGGAAGGTGCTCGTCGATGCCGACACCGCCCGCCGACTGGCCGCAGGCAGCGCCGTCTGGGAGCGGCTGTTCACCGATCCGGTCACCGGCGTCGCGGTCACCGTCGACACCTACAGGGCCAGCGCCGCGCAGCGGCGCCTCCTGCAGGCCCGCGACATCCGCTGCCGCATGGTCGGCTGCAGCCAGCCCGCACGCACGGGCGATCTCGACCACACGCGAGACTTCGCCAAGGGCGGCACGACCAGCCTGACCAATCTCGCCCACATGTGCCGGACGGATCACGTGTTCAAGCACGGCACCCGCTGGCGAGTCGAGCAGCGGACGGGCGGTGTGCTGCGATGGACCTCGCCCATCGGCGACGTGATCGACGACATCCCCGAGCCCGCCGGGCCCGTCTTCACCGAGATGCCGCGCAGCAGGCCGAAGCCGATCCCCCTCACCCGCACCGAACGACTCAGGCGACAGCGGTCGATGCTCGAGCGCCTCGAGGCCGAGCATGCGGCGCGGCAGGACGAACCGCCACCCGATCCCGCCACCGTGCCCTACGAATGGGGTGGCGAGCAGGGCGCTCCTGCCGAACCGATGCTGGCGCCGCACCCGTTCTGAGCGCGGCTCGCTCCGTGATGCGCCGCGTCGCCTCACAGCCGCTGCCGGTAGCGTGCCGCTGTGCCCTCCAGGATCGTCACCCGCCGGCGCGGCCGCGGCTCCAACCGCCTCGGCGCCGCGCTCGTCGCAGCCGCAGCGCTGGGCCTCGGGGCATGCGTGGCGATGCCCGCGACGACCCCCGGCGATCCGGAGATCCCCGCGAGCCCGACGCCGGTGTTCACCGACCTCGCGCCCCCGCCCACCACCAATGGGCCCACCGATCCCCCGGTGCCCACCACCGCCCCCGGCGACTACGCCTACGGCGACACCGCCACCATCCACACCGACCGCGGCTCGACGTGGGAGGTCACCGTGCTCGACTCGGTCGACCCGGCAGACTCGCTCGCCGCCCAGACCGGTTCGACGCCCCGGGCCGGCGAGCGCTTCGTGGTGATGAACCTCGAGATCACCAACGTCGGCGCCATCACCACGCACCCCATGCACGACATGACTTTCGGCTACCAGCCCGACGGCGGTCCCGTCGCCGACCAGAACTCCGCCTCCATCGCCGCCGCGCCCAACGACCTCGGCTACATCTGGGAGTTCGCTCCCGGCGACAGCCATGCCGCACAGGTGATCGTCTCGATCCGGGCTGACGCGGCCACGAGCGGCGCCTGGCTCATCAGCCCGACCGACTCGATGGACCAGGCCCGCCTGTATCGCTGGAGCTGAGCGGGCCTACAGCTGGCAGCCGGGGCAGCGGTAGAGCTTGCGCCCCTGCATGGTCTCGAGCACGATCGTGGCGCCGCAGCGCCGGCACGGCAGCCCCTCGCGCTTGTAGACCCAGTGCCGGTCGGCCCGGTTCGCGAGCGCCGCAGCCCGCTTCGCGCCGCGCAGCCCGTCGATCGTCAGCATCTGCCCGGTCTCGACGCCGATCCGCAGCAGCTTCACCCAGTCGCGCCACAGCGCGCGCAGCTCGTCGCTCGTCAGCCGGCTGCCCGGGCGGTGCGGGTCGATGCGCGCCCGGAACAGCAGCTCGGCGCGGTAGACGTTGCCGATGCCGGCCACCACCGACTGATCCATCAGCAGCTGCCCGATCGGCTGGTTCGAGCGAGACGCGCGCTCCACGAAGCGCGCCTCGGCCTTCGCCCGCGACTCCGTCGGCGCCTCGGGGTCGGGGCCCAGCCGCTGCGCGAGCGCACGCACCTGCGCCGGCTCGAGCACCTCGCAGACCGTCGGCCCGCGCAGGTCGGCCACCGCGGTCTCCGTGAGGATGCGCACGCGCACCTGGCCGACGGGCTCCGGCGGGAACGCCGCAGGCTCGGCCAGCGTCTCCTGCTCGCCGGCACGCAGCCGCGCCAGCCGCGGGGCGCCGATCGACGCGATCGACTCCTCGTTCTCGCCGTCGGTGCCGGCACCGCCGACGCCGCGCATCCCCGTCTGCCCCATGCGCGCCGCGCCCACGGCCGCGCGGCTCGCGAGGATCGTCGGGTCGACCGAGATCGCCCCCGCGAAGTCCCACGCGCCGTAGATGCCCAGATGCACGTGCAGCACCCGCTCGGGTGCGCTCGCCGTGCCGTCGAAGCCCAGCAGCAGGTGCTTGCCGATCGCCTCGGACGACGTGATCTCGCGCCCGTCGAGCTCGGCGGCGCCCACCTCGAAGCGCCCCTGCGGGCTCGTCACGGCAGCCGCACTGCCGACGAAGTTCGCGCCGAACTGCCGCGCGATGCGATGGACGGAGTGGCCCTCAGGCATGTGCAGCCACCGGCATCAGGCGATCTCGTGGCCGGCGATGGCGCCCGTCGTCTCGTACTCCCCCAGCTGCGCGATGCGGCGCGCGTGCCGCTCGGCCTCGGAGAACGGCGTGGCGAGGAAGGCGTCGATGATCGCGAGCATCTCATCCTCGCTGTGCTGACGCGCCCCCACCGCGACCACGTTCGCATCGTTGTGCTCGCGCGCGAGCCGCGCGGTCGCCAGGCTCCAGGCCAGCGCCGCGCGCACGCCCTCGACCTTGTTGGCCGCCATCTGCTCGCCGTTGCCCGAGCCGCCGAACACGACGCCGAGCGCCTCGACGCCCGCCCGCTGGTCGGCGACCACCGCGCGCGCCGCGCTGATGCAGAACGCGGGGTAGTCGTCCTCGGCGTCGTACTCGCGCGGCCCGTGGTCGATCGCATCATGGCCCGCGGCGCTCAGGTGCGCGACGAGCCGCTTCGAGATCTCGAAGCCGGCGTGGTCGGTGGCGACGTGGATGCGCATCAGGCGGTCTCGACCTTCGTCTCGGTCTCGAACTGCGGGCCGCGCGTGCGCGAGCGCTTGAGCTCGAAGAAGCCGTCGACCGACGCGGCCGCGACGATCCCGTCGAACAGCCGCAGCGCATCCGCCCCCTTCGGCGCCGGCGAGACGACCGGCCCGAAGAAGGCCACCTCGTCGACCGCGATGACAGGCGTGCCGACGTCGTCGCCGACCAGGTCGATCGCCGCCCGGTGGCTCTCGCGCAGCGTCGCGTCGTGGGCGTCGGACTCCTCCGCGAGGCCGGCATCGAGGCCGACCTCGGCGAGCGCCTCGGCGATGAGCGCGTCATCGTCCTTGCGCCGCTGGTGGTGGATGCGCTCCCCGAGCGCGTCGTACAGGGGCTTCACGACGGCGTCGCCGCCCGCGGCCCTGGCGGTCGTCACGAGTCGCGTCATGCGCATGGATCGCGGCATCCGCGCGGCGTACTCCTCCGGCAGGTCGCGGCCCTCGTTCAGCACCGCGAGGCTCATCACCTGCCAGTCGACGTCGAAGCCGCGGTGCTCAGCGACCTCCCCCAGCCAGCGGGAGGTCATCCACGCCCACGGGCACGTCGGGTCGAACCACATCCGCACGCTCTGCGGGGTCTGCGCAGCCTGATCAGTCATGGCTCGAGCCTATCGAGGGGCGGGGGCGCACTACGCTGGTCGCACCAGCACACCACTGCCGAAGGAGTCCAGCGTGCCCGGAGAGAACCTCACCCGCGCCGAAGCCCAGGAGCGCGCAGCGCTCGTGCAGGTCGCCAGCTACGACATCGCCCTCGACCTCACCACCGGTGACGAGGTGTTCCGCTCGACGACCACCGTGCGCTTCACCGCCACCGAGGGCGCGTCGACGTTCATCGACCACATCTCCCGCGCCGTGCACGCCGTGACCCTCAACGGCACCGAGCTCGACGCATCCGCCGTGAACGACGGCACGCGCATCCGGCTCGAGGGCCTCGCCGTCGAGAACGAGCTCGTGGTCGTCTCCGACGCCGCCTACGTCAACACCGGAGAGGGCCTGCACCGCTTCGTCGACCCCGTCGACGGCGAGGTCTACCTCTACTCGCAGTTCGAGGTGCCCGACTCGCGCCGCGTCTTCGCGGTCTTCGAGCAGCCCGACCTCAAGGCCACCTTCCGCTTCACCGTCACGGCGCCCGCCCGCTGGCAGGTGGTCTCCAACCAGCCGAGCCCCGAGCCCACGATCGAGGGCGAGACCGGCACCTGGGCGTTCGAGCCCACGCCGCGCATCTCGAGCTACATCACCGCGCTCGTCGCCGGCCCCTACTCGGTCGAGCGCTCGGAGCTGACCTCGAGCGACGGCCGCACGATCCCGCTCGGCATCTTCTGCCGCGCCTCGCTCGCCGAGCACCTCGACGCCGACTACCTCTTCGACATCACGCGCAAGGGCTTCGCCTTCTTCGAGCAGCAGTTCGGCGTCGCCTACCCGTTCGACAAGTACGACCAGCTCTTCGTGCCGGAGTTCAACGCCGGTGCGATGGAGAACGCCGGATGCGTGACCTTCACCGAGGCGTACGTGTTCCGTGCGCAAGTCACCGACGCCATGCGCGAGCGCCGCGTCGTCACCGTGCTGCACGAGCTGGCGCACATGTGGTTCGGCGACCTCGTGACGATGCGCTGGTGGAACGACCTGTGGCTCAACGAGTCCTTCGCCGAGTGGGCCTCGACGCTCGCGACCGCCGAGGCCACCGAGTGGACGGGCGCGTGGACGACCTTCCAGGCGATGGAGAAGACCTGGGCGTACCGGCAGGACCAGCTGCCCTCGACCCACCCGATCGTCGCCGAGATCCGCGACCTCGACGACGTGCAGGTGAACTTCGACGGCATCACGTACGCCAAGGGCGGCTCGGTGCTCAAGCAGCTCGTCGCGTGGGTGGGGCTGCCCGCCTTCATGCAGGGCGTCGGCGCGTACTTCCGCAAGCACGCGTGGGGCAACACCGAGCTGCGCGACCTGCTCGTCGAGCTCGAGGCGGCCTCGGGCCGCGAGCTCACGGAATGGTCGAAGCTGTGGCTCGAGACCGCGGGCGTCAACACGCTGCGCCCTCGCCTCGCGACCACCGACGACGGCATCATCACCGCCTTCGCGATCGAGCAGTCGGCGCCCGCGGACCACTCGACGCTGCGCCCGCACCGGCTCGCGATCGGCTTCTACGAGCAGCAGGACGGCGCGCTGCGCCGCACCGAGCGGCTCGAGCTCGACGTCGACGGCCCGCTCACGCAGGTGCCGCAGCTCGTCGGCCACGTGCGCCCCGCGCTCATCCTCATCAACGACGAGGATCTCGCGTACGCGAAGATCCGCCTCGACGAGCAGTCGATGCGGACGGCCCTCTCGAGCCTGCGCGAGATCGCCGACCCGCTCGCTCGCGCGCTCGTGTGGGGCGCCGCCTGGGATGCCACGCGCGACGCCGAGACGCCCGCGAGCGACTACGTCGACCTCGTGCTCGACAACATCGGCGCGGAGACCGAGTCGACCACCATCCGGCTCGCGCTCGCGCAGCTGACGCAGGCGGCGCGCACGTACGTGCACCCCTCGCGCCGCGCCGAGACGATCGAGAGGGTCGGCGACCGGCTCTGGAAGCTCGCCTCGAAGGCCGAGGCGGGATCCGATGCGCAGTTCCAGTTCACCGGCGCCTTCGCGGGGCTCGCCTCGACGCCCGCGCACGTCGAGACGCTGCGGGCGCTGCTCGACGGCACGCGCACCCTCGACGGGCTCACGGTCGACAGCGACCTGCGCTGGCAGCTGCTCGACGGGCTGGTGCTGAACGGCGCCGCCGGCGAGGCGGAGATCGCCGCGGAGCTCGCGAGCGACGACACCGCGACGGGCCGGCAGTTCGCCGCCCGCGCCCGCGCCACCATCCCCACGGCCGCGGCCAAGGAGGCCGCCTTCGCCTCGGTCGCCGACGAGGCGGGAGCGTCGAACCTCATCGTGCGCTACACCGGGCTCGGCCTGCAGCACGTGAACGACGCATCCGTGCTCTCGGGCCTCGTCGCCCGCTACCACGAGGCGATCCAGCCGATCTGGGATGCGCGCACGTACCAGATGGCCGAGGGCCTGCTGGGCGGCCTGTACCCGGCGGTGCTCGCGAGCGACGAGCTCGCGCAGGCGAGCCGGGCCTGGCTCGCCGCCAACGAGTCGGCAGTGCCGGCGCTGCGTCGCATCATCGTCGAGCACCTCGCCGGCGTCGAGCGGGCGCTCCGGGCGCAGCAGCGCGACGCCTGATCGGAGCAGCACGTGGCTGAGAGCGGGCAGGGCGGCGAGGGCGGCGGCATCGACTGGGCCGCCTTCGCCGAGTGGTGGGCCGCCTGGGGCGCGCCCATCGGCGTGCTGCTGACGATCATCGGCGCCTTCATCGCCTACGCGATCGTCAAGGCCGTCATCGGCCGCGTCGTGCACGAGGTCGTCACGGGCGTCAAGCGCAAGGCCGACGCCGCCGACACCGAGGCGCTCTCGAACTCGCCGCTCGCGCAGGTGCGCGTCGTGCAGCGCACCCGCGCGATCGGCAGCGTGCTCAACACGCTCGCCGCGTGGCTGATCGGCGCCTTCGCGCTCATCCTCATCCTCAGCATCCTGGGCGTGAACCCGGCGTCGCTCGTGGCGATGGCCGGCTTCCTGGGCGCGGCGGCAGGCATCGGCGCGCAGGGCGTCATCAAGGACTTCCTGAACGGCCTGTTCATGGTGTTCGAGGATCAGCTGGGCATCGGCGACACCGTCGACCTCGGCGAGGCCAGCGGCGTCGTCGAGTCGGTCGGCATCCGCGTCACGCAGGTGCGCGACGTCAACGGCACCCTCTGGTACGTGCGCAACGGCGAGATCGTCCGGGTCGGCAACGAGTCGCAGGGCTGGGCCCGCGTCGTCATCGACCAGGCCGTGCCGTACGAGAGCGACATCGACGCCGTCACGCAGCGCCTGCTCGACGTCGCCGTCGACATGAGCGAGCATCCCGACTGGCTCGGCCGCATCATCGACAAGCCCGCCGTCTGGGGCATCGAGTCGGTGTCGGCCGAGGCGGTCGTCATCCGGCTGGTCGTCAAGACCCGCGCGAGCGCCAAGTACGACGCCGCCCGCGAGCTGCGCCGTCGCGTCAAGGCCGGCCTCGACGACCTCGGCGTCACGCTGCCGTCGCTGCAGAAGATCGTCGTGCAGGGCATCGAGGACGGCGTCGCATGACGGATGCGACCGGTCGCGCCACGCTCTACGACGCGGTCGGGGGCGAGGCCTTCTTCCGTCGCCTGGTGCACGAGTTCTACGAGCGCGTCTGGGCCGACGAGGTGCTGCGCCGCATGTACCCGCAGGACGACCGGGCCGGCGCCGAGGAGCGCTTCAGCCTGTTCCTGATGCAGTTCTGGGGCGGGCCGGGCACCTACAGCGAGCAGCGGGGGCACCCGCGGCTGCGCATGCGCCACCACCCCTTCCCCATCGACCACGACGCCCGCAACCGCTGGATCGCCTGCATGACGGCCGCGCTCGACGCGCTCGAGCCCGCGCCGCTGCTGCGCGCGGAGCTCGACGACTACTTCGATCGCGCCGCCACCGCGATGATCAACCACAACCCGGCGTTCCGCCGGTAGAGGGAGGCAGCCATGGCCGCGCATGACACCGACGTGATCGTGATCGGCAGCGGCCTGTCGGGCCTCGTGGCCGCCTGCACCGCCCTCGACCGCGGCCGCACGGTCACGCTCGTCGAGCAGGAGGGGCCGCAGTCGATCGGCGGCCAGGCCTTCTGGTCGTTCGGCGGACTGTTCCTGGTCGACTCCCCCGAGCAGCGCCGGCTCGGCATCGAGGACTCGCTCGAGCTCGCGTGGGAGGACTGGGAGCACACCGCCGGCTTCGACCGCGACGGGGACGACGGCGAGGACCTGTGGGCGCGCCGCTGGGCTGACGCCTACCTCGACTTCGCCCACCGCGACCTGCGCCCCTGGCTGCGCGAGCTCGGCATCCGCCTCTTCCCCGTCGTCGGGCACGCCGAGCGCGGCGCCCGCACGCCGGGCGGCCACGGCAACACGGTGCCGCGCTTCCACATCGTCTGGGGCACGGGCCCCGGCCTCGTCGCCCCCTTCACGAGGAGGCTGCGGGATGCGGTGCGCGACGGCAGCGCGACGCTCGCGTTCCGGCACCGGGTCACCGAGCTGCTCACCGAGGGCGACCGCGTCGTCGGCGTCGCGGGCGAACGGCTCGCCGACGACGTGACGGTGCGCGGCGAGCCCTCGAGCCGCGAGGTCATGGGCGAGTTCTCGCTGCGCGCCGAGAGCGTCGTGGTCGCGACCGGCGGCATCGGGGGCGAGCTCGAGCGGGTGCGCGAGCTGTGGCCCGCCTCGCTCGGCACGGCGCCCCGCGAGGCGGTGCGCGGCGTGCCGGTGCACGTCGACGGCTCCGGCCTCGGCCTGGCCGGCGCGGCCGGGGCGCGGCTCGTGAACGGCGACCGCATGTGGCACTACACCGAGGGCATCAAGAACTGGGATCCGGTCTGGCCCGACCACGGCATCCGCATCCTCCCCGGCCCCTCGAGCCTGTGGCTCGACCACCTGGGCCGTCGGCTGCCGTCGCCGAACTACCCGGGCTTCGACACCCTCTCGACGCTCGCCCACCTGCGCAGCGTGGGCGCCGAGCACTCCTGGTTCGTGCTGACGCAGTCGATCGTCGAGAAGGAGTTCACCCTCTCGGGCTCGGAGCAGAACCCCGACCTCACGGGCCGCAGCGTGCCGAAGCTGCTGCAGCGCGTGCTGCCGGGCGCGCCCGCCCCGGTGCAGGCCTTCCTCGACCACGGCGAGGACTTCGTCGTGGCGCACTCGCTCACCGAGCTGCTCGACGGCATGGAGCGCCTCAGCGGCCCGATCGACCGCGCGGGCGTCGTCGCCGCCATCGAGGAGCGCGACGATGCCGTCGCCGACCCGGCCTCCACCGATCCGCAGGCGGTCGAGATCCGCAGGGCGCGCGAGTACCTCGGAGACCGGCTCGTGCGCACGGCCGCGCCCCACCGCATCCTCGACGAGCGGCACTGGCCGCTCATCGCCGTGCGGCTGCGCACGCTCACCCGCAAGACCCTCGGCGGCATCCAGACCGACCTCGACTCGCGCGCGCTGGGAGCAGCCGGCGAGCCGGTGCCTGGGCTGTTCGCGGTCGGCGAGGCCGCGGGCTTCGGCGGCGGCGGCGTGCACGGCTACCGGGCGCTCGAGGGCACCTTCCTGGGCGGCTGCCTGCACTCCGGGCTGCGCGCCGGCCGCAGGGCGTGACGGTCAGCGGCTGAAGGTGCCGCGGTAGTGCTCGTAGACCCAGCCGACCATCATGATCAGCACCAGGGCGCCGCCGATCGGCACGAGGAAGGTCGGGCCGGTGATCGAGACGAACACGATCGCCAGCGCGGCGCCGACGCCGATCGGCCACCAGCTCCAGGGCGCGAAGTGCCCCATCTCGGGGTCGTCCTCGTCGAGCTCTCCGTCCAGCCGGTCGGCGGCGAGCTCGCCGCTCTGCCCGCGGTAGACCAGCACGAGGTAGAAGCCGATGAGCGTCGCCAGCACGCCCGTCAGGCCCATGCCCAGGGTGCCGGCCCACTCGACGGCGCCGTCGTACGCCGCCATGTGCCACAGCGTGTAGACCGCCGAGCAGATGTAGAAGAAGACGGCGATGATCGCCAGGATGATGATGTTCGAGCGCATCTCAGCGCACCTCGCCCTTCGTGGTGTCGAGCACGGGACGGTTGGGGGCGTCCTTCAGCGGTCCGACGCCGAACTGCATGCCCGCGTTCGGGTGGTGCAGGTCGAAGGCCGGTGACTCCGAGCGGATGCGCGGGATCGTGGTGAAGTTGTGGCGCGGCGGCGGGCAGCTGGTCGCCCACTCGAGCGAGCGGCCCGTGCCCCACGGGTCGTCGACCTCGACCTTCGGCGCGGTGCGCGCCGTGATCCAGACGTTCCACAGGAACGGCAGCATCGACAGGCCCAGGATCATCGCGCCGATCGTCGACAGCTGGTTCATCCAGGTGAAGCCGTCCTCGGCGAGGTACGTGTAGTAGCGACGCGGCATGCCGATGACGCCCAGCCAGTGCTGCACGAGGAACGTCAGGTGGAAGCCGATGAACAGCATCCAGAAGTGCACGTGGCCCAGCCGGTCGTTGAGCATCTTGCCCGTCCACTTGGGCCACCAGAAGTAGAAGCCCGAGAACATGGCGAACACGACGGTGCCGAACACCACGTAGTGGAAGTGCGCGACCACGAAGTAGGTGTCGGAGATGTGGAAGTCGAGCGGCGGCGAGGCGAGGATGACGCCGGTGAGGCCGCCGAAGGTGAACGTCACGAGGAAGCCGAACGCCCACAGCATGGGCGACTCCCACGTGATCGAGCCGCGCCACATCGTGCCGATCCAGTTGAAGATCTTCACGCCCGTGGGCACCGCGATCAGCATCGTCATGAGCGAGAACCACGGCAGCAGCACCGTGCCGGTGACGTACATGTGGTGCGCCCACACCGTGACCGACAGCGCCGCGATCGAGATGGTCGCGCCGACGAGCGTGTTGTAGCCGAAGATCGGCTT
This sequence comes from Agrococcus baldri, assembly GCA_007988785.1. Lineage (GTDB taxonomy): Bacteria > Actinomycetota > Actinomycetes > Actinomycetales > Microbacteriaceae > Agrococcus > Agrococcus baldri_A. The sequence continues at coordinate 47,874 of BJUU01000014.1, read as the reverse complement.
GCGGCTGAAGACCGGGATGACCTCGGAGATGATGCCGAAGAACGGCAGCGCGATGATGTACACCTCTGGGTGCCCGAAGAACCAGAACAGGTGCTGCCAGAGCACGGCTCCGCCGTTGGCCGGATCGTAGATGTGCCCGCCGAAGATGCGGTCGAGGCCCAGGCCGAACATGGCGGCGGCGAGCACCGGGAAGACGATGATCACCAGGAGCGAGGTGATGAGGATGTTCCAGGTGAAGATCGACATGCGGAACATCGTCATGCCGGGCGCGCGCATCGTGATGATGGTGGTGATGAAGTTGACGCCACCCATGATCGTGCCGAAGCCCGACAGCGCGAGGCCCATCACCCAGAGGTGCCCGCCGATGCCGGGCGAGAACGCCGTGGTGCTCAGCGGCGTGTAGGCGAACCAGCCGAACGAGGCGGCGCCCTGCGGCGTCAGGAAGCCCGCGATCGCGATGAGCGAGCCGAAGCTGAACATCCAGTATGCGAGCGCGTTCAGACGCGGGAAGGCGACGTCGGGCGCGCCGATGTGCAGCGGCATGAGCACGTTGGCGAAGCCGGCGAAGAGCGGCGTCGCGAACATCAGCAGCATGATCGTGCCGTGCATCGTGAAGAGCTGGTTGTACTGCTCCTCGGTCGGCACGATCTCGAGGCCCGGCGCGAACAGCTGGGCGCGGATGAGCAGCGCCATCACGCCGGCGATCATGAAGAACAGCACCGAGGTGATGAGGTACAGGTAGCCGATCGTCTTGTGGTCGGTGGTCGTGAGCCACTTGACGATCACGTTGCCCTTGCGCTGCGCGCTGGGGCTGATGGGGGCCCGCGTGGCGCTGGGCGTTGCCGAGGCGGTCATCAGTGGCCCTCGCCTTCCTGCGTGTTCGTGTTGTCGACGTCCTCATCGGCCTCGGGGTCGATGCTCGCGTCGCCCGTGCTCGGGTTGATCGACTCGCCGATCTCGCCCACGTTGCCCTCGGCCTCGAGGCTCTCGAGGTAGGCGTCGTACTCCTCGGGGCTGACGAGCTCGACGTTGAAGAGCATCAGCGAGTGGTACTCGCCGCACAGCTCTGCGCACTTGCCGCGCAGGACGCCCTCCTCCGAGCCGGTCTCGAAGTACATGTGGTTCGTGACGCCCGGCAGCATGTCCTTCTTGTAGAGGAACTCGATGACCCAGAACGAGTGCGCGACATCGCGCGACTCGAGCGTGATCTCGATGGTCGAGTTCGTCGGCAGGTACAGCGTCGGCAGCGACTCGGGGTCGATGAGGTTCGACTCCGGGTCGTTCATCGCCTGCAGGCCCTGGTAGTACACCGGGTCCTGGCCCTCGCGGTCGTAGACGAAGTCCCACGCCCAGCGCTTGCCCCAGACGGTGAGCGAATAGTCGGGATCCTCGATGGGCTCCTCGATGATCGCCTGGTCGCGCGCCGTGAAGGCGAAGAAGCCGGCGACGAGGATGACGGGCACGATCGTGAAGAAGATCTCGATCGGCATGTGGTAGCGCAGCTGGGCGGGCAGACCGGTCTGGCCGCGGCGGCGGCGGTACGCGATGCCGGCCCAGATCATGAGGCCCCAGGTGAGGAGGCCGACGCCCAGCAGCACGATCCAGGAGGTCGTCCACAGGCCCATGATCCGGTCGACGTGGTTCGTCAGCCCCGGCTCAGACGGCATCCACCCCTGCAGCTGAGCCTGGGTGCATCCGGCGAGCGCGAGCGCCACCACGACGGCGACGGGGGCCGCGATCCAACGAGATCGACGAGTGCGCAATGTCTTCCTCCGACTCTTGTGAACGTCTGCCTCGATCCTAGTACCCACAGACGCGGCTCAGGCTCCTGCCACACCCCTGCTAGGGAGCCGTGAGACGCGAAACGCCGCCGATCCCGGGATCGGCGGCGTGTCGCGCGAGGTGGCGCTATGCGCTCAGTGGAAGGAGTCCCCGCAGGCGCACGAACCGCCCGCGTTGGGGTTGTCCATCGTGAAGCCCTGCTTCTGGATGGAGTCCTCGAAGTCGATGGTCGAGCCGTCCAGGTAAGGCACGCTCATGCGGTCGACGATGACCTCGACGCCGTCGAAGTCGCGGATCGCGTCGCCGTCGAGCTGCCGCTCGTCGAAGTAGAGCTGGTAGATGAGACCCGAGCAGCCGCCGGGCTGCACCGCGACCCGCAGGCGCAGGTCGTCGCGGCCCTCCTGGTCGAGCAGCCGGCGCACCTTGTCGGCTGCCGTCTCGGTGAGGTTCACGCCGTGCGTCATGAGATCGGTCATCTGCAGCTCCTCTCGAAAGCCCGCCCCAGTCTACTCCCTGCGCTCCGAGGCGCGCGCGAGCAGCAGCGCCTCCGCGCCGATCGCCTTCCGCAGCACGCCCAGGTGCTGCGACTCGTTGGGGCTGTGCGCCATCGTGCCCGGGTCCTCGACGCCCGTCACCAGGATCTGCGCCGCCGGGAACTGCTGCACCAGGTCGGCGATGAACGGGATGGAGCCGCCGATGCCGGCCTCCACGGGCGCCGCGCCCCACGCATCCGCCATCGCGTCCTTGGCCGCGGTCGCGCCCCAGCCGCTCGTGTCGACCAGGAACGGGTCGCCCAGGTCGACGCTGTCGTACTCGATGCGCGCGCCGTAGGGCGTGTGCTCGGCGATGTGGCGCTCGAGCGCCGCGAACGCCTCGGCGGAGGACTGCCCGGGCGCGATGCGCGCCGAGAGGCGGAACCGCACCGTCGGCAGGATCGTGTTGGATGCGTCGGGGACGCTGGGCGCGTCGACGCCCGTGATGGTGATGGAGGGCTTGGCCCACATGCGCGAGAGCACCGGGCCGCTGCCGATGAGCTCGACGCCGTCGAGCACGCCGGCCTCGGTGCGCACGTGCTGCTCGGTCTGCTCGGGCACGTCGAGGTCTGCCTCGGTGAGGCCGGCGACGGCGACCGAGCCGTCCTCGTGCCAGAAGCTCGCGGCGAGGCGCGAGAAGGCCATCATCGCGTCGGGCACCGCGCCGCCGAACATGCCCGAGTGGCTCGCGTGCTCGAGCGTCGTGAGCGTGACGTTGAAGGCGGCGTTGCCGCGCAGCGCGACGGTGAGCGAGGGGATCTCGGTCGACCAGTTGTCGCTGTCGGCCACGACGATGAGGTCGGCGCTGAGCACCTCGGCGTGCTGCTGCAGGAAGCTCTTGAAGGAGCGCGAGCCGTGCTCCTCCTCCCCCTCGATGAACAGCGCGAGCCCCACCTCGGGGTCGGCGACCTCTGCGAGGGCGCGGATCGCGGCGATGTGCGTGATGACGCCCGCCTTGTCGTCGGATGCGCCGCGACCGTAGAGGCGGCCGTCGATCTCGGTCGGCTCGAAGGGCTTCGTGCGCCACAGCGCCTCGTCGCCCCAGGGCTGCACGTCGTGGTGCGCGTAGAGCAGGATCGAGGGCCTGCCGGCCTTCGCGGGGCGCACGGCGAGCACCGCGGGCTGCCCGAGCTCCTCGCTGTCGCCGATCGGCGCGCGCTCGATCGAGACCCGCTCGAACACGCCCGTGCCCTCCGCCAGCGCCGCGACCGCCTCGGCGCTCGCCTGCACGTGGGCGGGGTCGTAGGCGTCCCAGGGGACGCTGGGGATGCGCACGAGCGCCCGCAGGTCCTCGAGCGCGCGGTCGAAGCCGGCGTCGACGGCGGCGAGGACGGCGCGGTCGCGGTCGGAGAGGTCGCGCGCCGCGGGCGCGCCGGAGTCAGCGGAGAGATCGGTCATGCGCACGATCCTAGGTGGCCGCGAGCAGACGCGGCAGGGCGGCGAGGCGGCACGCGTGCGGCGGTAGGATGGACCGATCCCCCGCCGATTCTCCGAAGGACCTCCCGTGGCGCTGTTCAGCCGATCTGCCGACGACAAGGCTCGCCCCGAGCCTGAGCCCGAGGTGCGCCGCACGCCCAAGCAGTCCGAGCAGGTCGCGCGCAACCGCCGCCCGCTCGTGCCGGAGGACCGCAGGGAGGCCAAGCGGCAGGTGCAGGACAAGATGCGCGCCGAGCGGCAGAAGGCGCGCCTGGGCTTCGAGCGCGGCGAGGACAAGTACCTGCCGCCGCGCGACAAGGGGCCGGTGCGCAAGTACGTGCGCGACTTCGTCGACGCCCGACTGTCGATCGGCACGCTCGCGATGCCGATGATGATCGTCGTGCTCGTGCTCACCTTCATCAACGACCCGCAGTGGCGCATGATCGCGAACCTCGTGCTGTGGGCCTTCGTGGCCGTCGTGGTGCTCGACTCGATCCTGATGGCGTGGCAGCTGCGACGGGCGATCCGCGCGAAGTTCGGGCAGAAGGATGCCAAGGGTCACGGCTGGTACGCGACCATGCGTGCCGTGCAGCTGCCGTTCATGCGCATGCCGAAGCCGCAGACGAAGCTGTTCCGCTACCCGGAATAGGCCTGCGGACGGAGCAGCCCCCGGTTGACCTCGCGCGCCCAGCCGGGCCCGCGGTAGATGAAGCCGGTGTAGCCCTGCACGAGCGCGGCGCCTGCGGCGAGCCGCTCGCGCACGTCGGCGGCCGTCTCGACGCCGCCGACCGAGATGATCTCGAGCGACGCCGGCAGCGCTGCGCGCAGCAGCCGCAGCACCGCGAGCGAGCGAGCGGCGACCGGAGGGCCGGATAGGCCGCCAGCGCCCGCGCGCGCCACCGCATCCGCCGTGCTCCGCAGGCCCGCGCGGGCGATGGTCGTGTTCGTGGCGATGACGCCGGCGAGGCCGACGCGCTCAGCGAGGCCGGCGATGCCCTCCACCTGCGCGTCGTCGAGGTCGGGGGCGATCTTCACGAGCACCGGCGTCGCGCCCGCGGCGCCGCGGATGGCGGTGAGCAGCGGCTCGAGCAGGCGCTCGTCCTGCAGGCCGCGCAGGCCCGGCGTGTTCGGCGAGGAGACGTTGACGGCGAGGTAGTCGGCGACGGGTGCGAGCAGCCGCGTGGAGCGCAGGTAGTCGCGCTCGACGGCGGGCGCGTCGTCGGCATCGACGACGCGGCTCTTGCCGATGTTGACGCCGATCACGGGGCGCGAGCGGGCCTCGCGGGCGGCGGCGATGCGCTCGGCGGCAGCGGCCGCTCCCCCGTTGTTGAAGCCCATCCGGTTCACGAGCGCGCGGTCGTCGGTGAGGCGGAACAGCCGCGGCTGCGGATTGCCGGGCTGGGCCTGCGCCGTGAGCGTACCCACCTCGACGTGCCCGAAGCCGAGCGCGCCGAGGCCCGCGATCATCGTGGCGTCCTTGTCGAAGCCCGCCGCCACGCCGAAGGGGGTCGGGAGCTCGCGGCCGAACGCACGCGTGCGCAGCGCGGGATCGGTGCGCACGCCCGGCCGCGCGGCACCGATCGCCCGGATGGCGGTCGCGCCCAGGTGGTGCGCCGCCTCCGGGTCGACGCGGGTGAAGGCGTGCCGGAAGAGCAGCTCGTAGGCGGTCACTCGGCGAGCTCCTCGGCGCCGGCCTTGCCCTCGCGCAGCGTGCGGATGGCCGCCTCGAAGTCCTCGAGCGAGTCGAAGTTGTTGTAGACGCTCGCGAAGCGCAGGTAGGCGACCTCGTCGAGCTCGCGCAGCGGCGGCAGCACCGCCAGGCCGATCTCGTTCGCGTCGATCTGGCTCGCACCGGTCGCGCGGATGGTCTCCTCGACCGACTGGGCGACGCCCGCCAGGTCGGCGTCGGTGACGGGGCGGCCGCGGACGGCCTTGCGCACGCCCTCGATGACCTTCTCGCGGCGGAACGGCTCGAGCACGCCGGAGCGCTTCACGACCGAGAGGCTCGCCGTCTCGGTGGTCGTGAAGCGGCGACCGCACTCGGTGCACTGGCGACGCCGCCGGATCGAGGTGCCGTCGTCGCTCGTGCGCGAGTCGACGACGCGCGAGTCGGGGTTGCGGCAGAAGGGGCAGTGCATCAGCGCACCTCCCCGCTCGCGTCCGTGAACCGCGCCTCGATGGCCTCGCCGTGCGCCGGCAGGCCCTCGGCGGCGGCGAGCGCCATCACGTGCTCGCGCACCTCGGCGAGCGCGGCGCGGTCGTAGCGCACCACCTGCTGCGGCCGCAGGAAGGTCGCGGCGCCGAGCCCCGCGACGCGGCGCGCCTGGCCGCCGGTCGGCAGCACGTGGTTGGAGCCCGCGGCGTAGTCGCCGAGGCTCACGGGGGTGTGCGGGCCGAGGAAGATCGCGCCGGCGTGCCGCACGCGGGCCAGCACCGCGTCGTCGTCGCGCGTGACGATCTCGAGGTGCTCGGGCGCATAGGCGTCGCTCACCGCTGCGGCGGCCGGCAGGTCGGCGACCAGCACGATCGCCGACTGCTCGCCCGCGAGGGCCGCCGAGACGCGCGCTGCAGCGGGGGTCTCGGCGGCACGTCGTGCGACGGATGCGTCCACGCGGTCGGCGAGCTCGACCGAGTCGGTCACGAGCACGGCGGCGGCGAGCTCGTCGTGCTCGGCCTGGCTCACCAGGTCGGCCGCCACGAGCTCGGCGTCGGCCGAATCGTCGGCGATCACGAGGATCTCGGTGGGCCCCGCCTCGGCGTCGACGCGCACGGTGCCGGCGACCACGCGCTTGGCCGCGGCGACGAAGACGTTGCCGGGGCCGGTCACGACGTCGACCGGCGCGAGCCCGATCGCCGGCACGCCGTGCGCGAGCGCGCCGATGGCGCCGGCGCCGCCCATGGCGTAGACCTCGTCGACGCCCAGCAGCGCGCATGCGGCGAGGATGGCCGGGTGCGGCAGCCCGCCGTGCTCGGCCTGGGCGGGGCTCGCGACCGCGATGGATGCCACGCCGGCCGCCTGCGCGGCGACCACGTTCATGATGACGCTCGAGGGGTACACGGCCTTGCCGCCCGGCACGTAGAGGCCGACACGGTCGACGGGCTGCCAGCGCAGCTCGATCTCCGCGCCCTCGCCGAGGTGGGCGATCATGGGCGGCGGCACCTGCGCCGTCGAGCCGACGCGCACGCGCTCGATCGCGGCCTCGAGCGCCGACCGCACCGACGCGTCGAGCGACGCCAGCGCATCCGTCAGCACCTCGACGCCAACGCGAATCGCGTCGGGGCGCACGCCGTCGAAGCGCTCGGCCTGCTCGAGCAGCGCCTCGGCGCCGCGCTCGCGGACCGCGTCGATGAGCTCGGTCGCCGCCGGCAGCGATGCGGCGACGTCGACCGCGGGCCGGGGCAGCAGCGCGCGCAGCTCCTGCTCGGCGGGCAGGGTCGTCAGGTCGATTCGTCGGAGCACGGGTTCCATCGTAGATCGCCGGGCTCGGTCTCGAGACGCGTCGGCCTGCGGCCGGCGCTCCTCGACCGACGGGTGTCGGCCTGCGGCCGGCGCTCCGGTTCCTGCGCTTGTCGAAGGGCGGCGCCTGCCCCGGTGGGCCGCTACGCGATCGAGGCGGGGCCCAGCAGGCTCTTGATCTCGCCGAAGAGGTCGCTCGAGACGCGCACCTGCTGCGGCAGCGCGAAGACCCGCTCGACCTCCGGCCGCTGCAGCGCGATGCGCACGTCGGTCGGGCCCGAGTGCCGCTCGAGCAGCGCCCGCAGCTCGCGCATCGCCGTCATCGAGGCGCGCCGCTCCGGGATGCGCAGCTCGAGCGGCCTGGTGTCGTCGATCGGCTGCACATCGGGCGTGTCGATGCTGTTGGCGCGCACGGTGATGCTGTCGTCGCGGGTCTGCGCGCGCCCGCGCACCACCACCACCTGGTCGGCCAGCAGCGCCGCCCGGAACTCGGTGTACGTCTTGCCGAGCACCATGATCTCGAGCTCGCCGCTGAAGTCCTCGACCGCGATGATGCCGTAGGGGTTGCCCGAGTTGCGCGCCACCCGGTGCTGCACGCTCGTGATGAGCCCGGCGATGGCGACGTGGTCGCCGTCCTCGACCGACTCGTTCAGCTCCTGGATCTGGTGCGTCGCGTGCTTCGCGAGCTCGAGCTCGAGGCCGGAGAGCGGATGGTCGGAGACGTACAGGCCCAGCATCTCGCGCTCGAAGGCGAGCTTGTCCTGCTTGCCCCACTCGGGCCGCTCCGGCACCCGGTCGGCGACGGTGTCGAGGTCGTCGAAGATGTCGCCGAAGAGGTCGACCTGGCCGTTGGCCTCGTTGCGCTTGATGGAGACGGCGGCGTCCACCGCATCCTCGTGGATCTCGAGCATCGCCCTGCGGCTCGCGCCCATGGTGTCGAAGCCGCCCGACTTGATGAGCGACTCGACCGTTCGCTTGTTCGCGACCCCGAGCGGCGCCTTCTTCAGGAAGTCGTGGAACGAGGTGAACGCGCCCTCGCGCTCACGCGCTGCCACGATGCCGTCCACGACCCCGTCGCCGACGTTGCGCACGGCGCCCAGGCCGAAGCGGATGTCGTCGCCGACGGCCGTGAAGTACAGGGTCGACTCGTTGACATCCGGCGGCAGCACCGTGATGCCCATCCGCCGGCACTCCGAGAGGTAGATCGCCATCTTGTCCTTGGAGTCGCCGACGCTCGTCAGCAGCGCCGCCATGTACTCGGCCGGGTAGTGCGCCTTGAGGTAGGCCGTCCAGTAGGAGATGACGCCGTAGGCGGCCGAGTGCGCCTTGTTGAAGGCGTAGTCGGAGAAGGGCAGCAGGATGTCCCACAGTGCCTTCACCGCGGCGTCGGAGTAGCCGCGCTCGCGCATGCCGCCCGAGAAGCCGACGAACTGCTTGTCGAGCTCCTCCTTCTTCTTCTTGCCCATCGCGCGGCGCAGGATGTCGGCCTGGCCGAGCGAGTAGCCGGCGACCTTCTGCGCGACCGCCATCACCTGCTCCTGGTAGATGATGAGGCCGTAGGACTCGGAGAGGATGTCGGCGAGCGGCTCCTCGAGCTCCGGGTGGATGGGCGTGATCGGCTGCTGCCCGTTCTTGCGCAGCGCGTAGTTGGTGTGCGAGTCGGCGCCCATGGGGCCGGGCCGGTAGAGGGCGATGACGGCCGAGATGTCGCCGAAGCTGTCGGGCTTCATCAGCCGCAGCAGCGAGCGCAGCGGGCCGCCGTCGAGCTGGAAGACGCCGAGCGTGTCGCCCCGCTGCAGCAGCTCGTAGGCGCCGCGGTCGTCGAGCGCGAGCGTCTCGAGGTCGATGGTCTCGCCCCGGTTCGCGCGGATGTTGTCGAGCGCGTCCGAGACGATCGTCAGGTTGCGCAGGCCCAGGAAGTCCATCTTGATGAGACCGAGCGATTCGCACGCCGGGTAGTCGAACTGCGTGATGATCGCGCCGTCCTGCTCCCGCTTCATGATCGGGATGATGTCGATCAGCGGGTCGGAGGACATGATGACGCCGGCCGCGTGCACGCCCCACTGGCGCTTCAGGTTCTCGAGGCCGAGCGCCGTCTCGTAGACGGTCTTCGCCTCCGGGTCGGTCTCGATCAGCGCGCGGAAGTCGCCCGCCTCCCGGTAGCGCTCGTGCGTGGGGTCCGTGATGCCGGCGAGCGGGATGTCCTTCGCCATGATCGCGGGCGGCATCGCCTTCGTGAGCTTGTCGCCCATGCCGAAGGGGAAGCCGAGCACGCGGCTCGCGTCCTTGAGCGCCTGCTTCTGCTTGATGGTGCCGTAGGTGACGATCTGCGCGACGCGCTCGGAGCCGTACTTCTCGGTCACGTAGCGGATGACCTCGCCGCGGCGCCGGTCGTCGAAGTCGATGTCGAAGTCGGGCATCGAGACGCGGTCGGGGTTGAGGAAGCGCTCGAAGATGAGGCCGTGCTCGAGCGGGTCGAGGTCGGTGATGCGCATCGCGTAGGCGGCCATCGAGCCGGCGCCGGAGCCGCGGCCGGGCCCCACGCGGATGCCGTTGTCCTTCGCCCAGTTGATGAAGTCGGCGACCACCAGGAAGTAGCCGGGGAAGCCCATCCCCGAGATCACGCCGATCTCGTACTCCGCCTGCTGCTGCACGGCATCGGGGATGCCGCTCGGGTAGCGGCGCTCGAGGCCCACCTGCACCTCGTGGCGGAACCACGAGTGCTCGTCGTGGCCCTCCGGCACCGGGTAGCGCGGCATGTAGTTGGCGCTCGTGTCGAACTCCACGTCGCAGCGCTCGGCGATCAGCAGCGTGTTGTCGCAGGCCTCCGGCATGTCGCGGAAGAGGTGCCGCATCTCGGCGGCCGACTTCACGTAGTAGCCGCCGCCCTCGAGCCGGAAGCGGTTCGGGTCGTCCATCGTCGAGCCCGACTGCACGCACAGCAGCGCCTCGTGGCTCTTGGCATCCTCGGCGTGCGTGTAGTGCAGGTCGTTCGTGGCCAGCAGCGGCAGGCCCAGCTGCTTGCCGATGTCGAGCAGCCCGTCGCGCACGCGCCGCTCGATCTCGAGCCCGTGATCCATGAGCTCGAGGAAGTAGTTCTCGGCGCCGAAGAGGTCGCGGTACGAGGCCGCGGCCTCGAGCGCCAGGTCGAACTGCCCGAGCCGCAGGCGCGTCTGCACCTCGCCGGAGGGGCAGCCGGTGGTGGCGATGAGCCCCGAGGAGTACCGCTCGAGCAGCTCGCGATCCATGCGCGGCTTGAAGTAGAAGCCCTCCATCGACGCGTACGACGAGAGCCGGAAGAGGTTGTGCATCCCCTCGTTGTTCTCGGCCAGCAGCGTCATGTGCGTGTAGGCGCCGCTGCCGGAGACGTCGTCGCCGGGCCTGGCGTCCTGCCCGCCCCACTTGACGCGGGTCTTGTCGCTGCGGTGCGTGCCGGGCGTGATGTACGCCTCGGTGCCGATGATGGGCTTCACGCCCTGCGCCTTGGCCGCCTTCCAGAACTCGAAGGCGCCGAAGATGTTGCCGTGATCGGTCATCGCGACCGCCGGCATCCCCTCGTCGTCGACCGCCTGCATCAGGTCCTTGATGCGGGCGGCGCCGTCGAGCATCGAGTACTCGGTGTGGACGTGGAGGTGCGCGAAGTTCTCTGCCATGGCCCCTCGATCCTACGGCGCGGCACCCACTCGCCGGGCCGGCTCGCGCACCCGGAGGGCTACTGCTCCCGCAGCACCTCGAGCGCGTGCGCGAGCTCTGCCGGGTAGCTCGACTCGAAGCTCACGGGCTCCCCCGACGCCGGGTGCCGGAAGCCCAGTCGCATGGCGTGCAGCCACTGGCGCGTGAGCCCCAGTCGGGCGGAGACGGTGGGGTCCGCGCCGTACATGGCGTCGCCGAGGCACGGATGCCTCCTGGCCGCCATGTGCACGCGGATCTGGTGGGTGCGCCCGGTCTCGAGCTCGACCTCGAGCAGGCTGCCGCCGCGGTAGGCCTCGAGCGTCTCGTAGTGCGTGACGGCGTGCTTGCCGCTCGAGACCACGGCGAAGCGCCACTCGTGGCTCGGATGCCGGCCGACGGGCGCGTCGATCGTGCCGCTGAGCGGATCGGGATGGCCCTGCACCGCCGCGTGGTAGATCTTCGTCACCTCGCGGTCGTGGAAGGCGGCCTTCAGCCGCGTGTACGCGCGCTCGCTCTTGGCCACCACCATCAGCCCGCTCGTGCCGGCGTCGAGCCGGTGCACGACGCCCTGCCGCTCGGCGGCCCCGGAGGTCGCGATCCGGAAGCCGGCGGCGGCGAGCGCGCCGACGACCGTCGGCCCCTGCCACCCCATCGAGGGGTGCGCGGCGACGCCGGCGGGCTTGTCGACCACCACGATGTCGTCGTCGTCGTGCACGATGCCGAGCTCCGGCACCGGCGTCGCCACGATCCGCGGCTCCTCGCGCGGCTGCCACGTCAGGTCGAGCCAGGCGTCGCCGCGCAGCCGGTCGGACTTGCCGAGCACGCTGCCTTCCTGCTGCGCGCCGCCCGCCTCGAGCATCCCGACCACCGCCGTGCGCGAGAGGCCGAGCAGCTTGGCGAGCCCCGCATCCGCCCGTGCGCCGTCGAGGCCGGGCGGCACCTGCAGGAAGCGCGACTCCATCAGTGCCGCTCGCCCGGACGGTCCTCGGGGTCGAGCGGCTGCGTCGCGTCGGGGTCGGCCTCGGCCGCCGCGGGCTTCGGCTCGTCGGTGTGGCGGATGCCGTCGAGGCCGATGTTCGCGAGCACCAGCAGCACCACCGCGATCATCGAGCCGACGATGAAGATGTCGGCGATGTTGAAGATGGCCGGGAAGCCCCACACCTGGATGAAGTCGATGACGTGGCCGACGAAGAAGCCGGGCTCGCGCATGAGGCGGTCGGTGAGGTTGCCGAGCGTGCCGCCGAGCACGCCGCCGAACGCGGCCGCCCAGCGCATCGAGCGGATGCGTCGCAGCTGCGTGGCGATGAAGATCACCACGGCGGCGGCCAGGATCGTGAAGATCCAGGTGGAGCCGGCCGCGAGCGAGAAGGCCGCGCCGGGGTTGCGCACGAAGTGCCACTGCAGCACCTCGCCGAGCACCTGGCGCTGCTCCCCCTCGGCCATCGAGGCGATGACCCACTCCTTCGAGAGGAAGTCGAGGGTCCACGCGACGACGGCGGTCCCGAGGACGAGACCCAGCACACGCCAGGTCGTGCGTCTCGGGACCGCCGCTTCGCTGTCAGGAGTCGCGGAGGCCACCGATCGGCTCAGCTGCCGCCCTGCCCGCCGAAGGCGAGCGAGGACGAGCGGTCGAGATCGCGCAGCTGGCTCTCGATGTATCCGCGCAGCTTCAGCCGGTAGTCGCGCTCGAAGCTCTTGAGCTCGTCGATCTTCGACTCCAGGCCGGCCTTCTGCTCGTCGAGCTTGGCCTTCTTGCCGTCGAAGTCTGCCTGCAGCGCGACCTTGCGCTGCTCGGCGGCGTCCTCGATCTCCTTCGCGGAGGCCTCTGCGGCGGCGATGAGCTCGTCGCGCTTGCGCTCACCCTCGGCGACGTGCTCGTCGTGCACCCGCTGGGCCAGCGCGAGCAGGCCGTCGGCGTTGGCGGTGGCGCTGGCCGGCGCGGCCTCGGCGGGGGTCTCTGCGACCGGCGCCGCCTCTGCCTCTGCCGCCTCCTGGGCCTCCGGCGCCTGCTCGGCGGCCTCGGGCGCTGCCTCCTCGGGCTGCGCCGCAGCCTCCGCCTCGGCGGCGGTTGCGGCCTCTGCGGCCGCCGCGTCGCGATCCGCGAGCTCCTTCGTGAGGCGCTCGTTCTCGGCGCGCAGGCTCTCGAGCTCTGCCGTGTCGGGCTGCTCGGCGACGGGGGCCGCGACGGCCCCGCCCTCAGCGGCGCCACCGCCCTGCTTGAGCTGCTCGTTCTCGGTGCGGAGGCTCTCGTTCTCCTCCGTCAGCCGGCGGAGCTCGGTGACCACCTCGTCGAGGAAGTCGTCGACCTCGTCCTGGTCGTAGCCGTCCCGGAAGCGCGTCGTCTCGAAGCGCTTGTGGACGACGTCGTCAGGAGTCAGTGCCATGGCGTGCCTTTCTTGGTCTACTCGCGGCCTGTGGCAGGCAGCGCAGGTTCACTGTACCGTCGCCGTTCGCGTTCCGATGATCGTAGCGCTAGCGCAGCGGCCCGACGATCGTCATCAGCAGCAGCAGCGCCAGCAGCAGCACGAGCATCGCGATGTCGAGCATCGCGCCGCCGATGCGCACGGGCTTCACGAAGCGGCGCACGAAGCGCAGCGGAGGATCGGTGAGCCGCAGCAGCCACACCGAGACGTAGAGCCAGAAGCCCTTGGGCCGCCAGTCGTGCCGCAGCTGCCGGACGAAGTCGAGGATGATCCGCGCCCAGAGGACGTAGAACGCGATCAGCAGCGCGGTGTGGACGATCCAGGCGAGGATCGAGACGATCTCCACCGGGTCAGTGCGAGAAGACGGCCGAGTCCGCGTCCTCGTCGACGCCCCGGCCGCCGGAGACCGCGATGTGCTCCGGCGTCAGCAGGTACACCTTGGTGGTGACGCGCTCGATGCGGCCGCCGAGGCCCTGCGTGAGGCCGGCGGAGAAGTCGATCAGGCGACGCGCGTCGCCGTCGGTCATCTGCGACAGGTTGATGATGACGGGGGTGCCGTCGCGGAACGCCTCGGCGATCGGCTTGGCGTCCTTGTACTGGCGCGGGTGCACCGTGAGGATCTCGCTCATGTCGCTCACCTTCTGGCTTGCGCGGATCTTGGTGACGGGTGCTCTGCGCGGCTCTTCGACGCGCTCGCGCGGCTGCTCGGGGGCACGCTCGTGCTCCTCGGTCCGCTCGACGGGGCGGACCTCCTGGGTCAGCTCATCCTCCTCGGCGAAGCCGAAGTAGATCGCCGCCTTCTTCAGTGCGTTGCTCATGCTGGATCCTCCTCGTGGCGTGCGTTCACGCTATCCGCCGACAGCGCGGTTTCCCGTGATTGCCGTGCCGATTCGCAGGTGTGTCGCGCCGTGCCGGACGGCCTCGCGCCAGTCGGCGCTCATGCCCGCCGAGATCCAGGTGGCGGATGCGTCCACACGGCGCACGAGCTCGGCGTGCGTCGCGAGGCGGGCGAAGGCGCTGCCGGGCTCCTCGTCGAGCGGCGCGACCGCCATCACGCCGCGCAGCCGCAGCGCCGGGGAGGCGGCGACGCGCTCGGCGAGCGCCTCGAGCCGCTCCGGCTCGACGCCGCCGCGGCCCGGGTCGTCGGTGAGGTTGATCTGCACGAGCGCATCGCGCACGCCTCGCTCGTCGCCCGGCTCGCCGCCCTCGAGGGCGTCGACGAGCTCGAGCGAGTCGATCGAGTGCAGCACGTCGGCGTAGCGCGCGACCTGCCGCGCCTTCTTGCGCTGGAGCTGCCCGAGGAAGTGCCAGGTGAGGCCGAGCTCGGCGAGCGCCTCCGCCTTGTCGCGCGCCTCGGGATGCCGGTTCTCGCCGAAGTCGCGGTGGCCGGCGGCGGCGAGCTCGCGCACGAGCTCGGCCGGGTGGAACTTCGTGACCACGATCACCGAGACCTCGCGCGCCTGGCGCACCTCCTCGAGCTCCTCGAGGAAGGCGGCCAGGCGCGCTGCGGGGGCGTCGGTCATGCGGGTGTCAGCGCAGGAAGTCGGGGAGGAACTCGTCCTCCTCCTCGTCCACCTGGGTGAGCGGCTGGACGGGGCCGGTGAGGTGATCGGCGACCGGCGGCGCGGGCACCGCGCGGCGCTCGGCCGGCTCCTGCTCCTGACGGAGGGCGGTGCGCGGCTCGGAGGCCGAGGGCGCGCTGGGCGTCGACGACGCCCGCAGACCCATCTCCTCGCGGCCGGCGCTGCGGATGACCGAGTCGTCGTCCTTCGCGACCGGGCCGGCGCCGTCGAAGCCCGCCGCGATCACCGTCACGCGCACCTCGTCGCCGAGCGTGTCGTCGATGACGGTGCCGAAGATGATGTTCGCCTCCGGGTGCACGGCCTCCTGCACGAGCTTGGCCGCGTCGTAGGTCTCGTGGATGCCCAGGTTGCTGCCCGCCTGGATCGACAGCAGCACGCCGTGCGCGCCGTCGATCTTCGCCTCCAGCAGCGGGCTCGCGACCGCGAGCTCCGCGGCCTTGATGGCGCGGTCGGCGCCGCGCGACGAGCCGATGCCCATGAGCGCGCTGCCGGCGCCCTGCATGACCGACTTCACGTCGGCGAAGTCGACGTTGATGAGGCCGGGCGTGGTGATGAGGTCGGTGATGCCCTGCACGCCCGCGAGCAGCACCTGGTCGGCGGTCTCGAAGGCCTCGACCATCGAGATGCCCATGTCGCTGATCTCGAGCAGGCGGTCGTTCGGCACCACGATGAGCGTGTCGACCTCGTTCTTGAGCGCCTCGACGCCCGTCTCGGCCTGCGCCTGGCGGCGCTTGCCCTCGAACGAGAACGGCTTCGTCACGACGCCGACGGTGAGCGCCCCGAGGCTCTTCGCGATGCGCGCGACGACCGGTGCGCCACCGGTGCCGGTGCCGCCGCCCTCGCCCGCGGTGACGAAGACCATGTCGGCGCCCGAGAGCGCCTCCTCGATCTCCTCCGCGTGGTCCTCTGCCGCGCGCCGCCCGACCTCGGGGTCGGCACCTGCGCCGAGCCCCTTGGTGAGCTCGCGGCCCACGTCGAGCTTGACGTCGGCGTCGCTGAGCAGCAGCGCCTGCGCGTCGGTGTTGATGGCGATGAACTCGACCCCTCGCAGGCCGAGATCGATCATGCGGTTCACGGCGTTCACGCCGCCACCGCCCACGCCGACCACCTTGATGACGGCGAGGTAGTTGTTGTTGGAAGTCACGTTCCGGCCCCTCGATCGAACTCTCAACCTCTAGTTGAAGTTTAGAGAATTCCTCACTTCATGCTGACGTCTCCGACGGTACGGGCGCGGGGCTCGCGAGAGTGGGAGCGCCGGGGCGTGTCGCGCGCACGTCGACCAAGAAAAAGATTCGTCAGGTTCCAGGCGTCTCGGCGCCGCGCACCACGGGGTGCTCCGGCGCGCGCACGTCGAGCACGGCGGCGGCCGCGGGATCCTGCGTCGCCATGAGCGCGGCGACCACGTCGGCCTTGAGCGGGCTCTGCTCCGCGCCGCCCCACTGCACGGTCTGACCGCTCGCGAGGCTGAGGCGGATGTCGGAGGGCGTCGACGCGGCGATCGTGTCGGTCGCCTCGAGCACCTCGGTCGGCACCGAGACGAGCACCGTCGCGACGGCCTCGAACTGCTCGGTGCCGAGCTCGACGCCGTCGAGCCTCGGCAGCGAGGCCGTCGTGTCGTCGACCTGCCCGAGCACGACGCCCGCGGCGTCGATGACGGATGCCGACCCATCCGTCTCGATGATCGCGACCGGCCGTCGCTCGACGAGCCGCACGATCACGGTGGAGGGCGGCACGACGTCGAGCTGGAACGACTCGATCTGCGGGATCGCCTGCAGCCGCTCGGCGACGCCTGCCTCGGTGACGGTCGCGATCGGCTCCCCCACCTGGTCGGCGAGCGCCTCCTGCACGACGGCCGCGTCGAGGCGATCGGTGCCCTCGACGCGCACCTCGCGCACCGCCATCAGCGGCGACCAGACGAGCCCGACCAGCAGCAGCAGCGCGAGCGCCAGGCCGCCGGCCGTCATGAGGGCGAGCCGCAGCTGCCTGCGGCGCGCGGCGGTGAAGCGGCGCACCTCCGCGCGCTCGGCCCGCGTGCGGGCGCGCCTGGCCGCCTTCGCCTCGCGCCGGGTGTCGGCCGCCTCGGCGCGGTCGAGCCTGCGCTGCTCGCGCTGCGCGGAGCGCCAGGCGCGGTCGACGCGCTGGGCGTTGGATCCGCGCCGGGACGGGCGGGGGCCCTCGGCGTCGGGCTCCGCGCCGGGCTCCGCCGGCAGGGACGGCTCGGCCGCCTCCGGCTCGTCGTCGAGATCGGCGTAGGCGCTCAGCGCCCAGCGGCGCGGCTCCGCTCCCTCGGGGGCCGGAGCCGAGCGCTGCGCCTCCTCGCGCCGCCGGCGCAGCGCGTCGAGCCGGATGACCTCGCGCGCCTCGGCGGCGACGCTCCTGCCCTGCTGCTCGGCGTCGGCCTCCGCCGGCGTCTCGAGCGGTCGCTCGAACCCGTCGGGACGCCTCACGCGTCGTCGCCGTCCTCGAGGGCCGAGAGCACCTGCGGGATGATGCGGTACACGTCGCCGCAGGAGAGCGTGACGATGATGTCGCCCTCCTCCGCGAGCTCGGCGGCGCGCTCGGCCGCGCGCTGCCAGTCGGGCAGGAAGTCGACCTCGGCCTGGTCGGCGAAGCGCTCGGCGACCAGGGCGCCGGTCACGCCCGGGATCGGATCCTCGCGGGCGCCGAACACGTCGAGCACCACCGTGTGGTCGGCGACCCGCTCGTAGACCTCGGCGAACTCGCCCGCCATGTCGCGCGTGCGCGTGAACAGGTGGGGCTGGTGGATCGCGATGATGCGGCCCTCGCCGATGACGGTGCGCGCGGCGGTGAGCGCGGCGTCGACCTCTGCCGGGTGGTGCGCGTAGTCGTCGTAGACGCGCACCCCGCGGCGCTCGCCGTGCAGCTCGAAGCGGCGGCCCGTGCCGCGGAAGCCCGCGAGCGCCCGTGCCGCGTCGGCGGGCGCGAAGCCCAGCGCGACGAGCGTCGCGAGCGCGCCGGCGGCGTTCACGGCGTTGTGGCGGCCGGGCACGCCGACCTCGAGCTCGATGCGCTCGCCGGCGATCTCGACCGTGCAGGCCGCGCTGGCACCCGTGCGGATCTCCAGGATGCGCACCTCGGCGCCCTCGGCCCCGCCGAAGGTGACGACCCGCTCGTGGTCGATGAGGCCCCGCACGCGCTGCGCGCCGGGGTCGTCGAGCGAGATGACGACGGCCTCGCTCGCGCGGTTCGCGAACTCGGCGAAGGCCTCGTCGAAGGCCGCGGGCGTGCCGTAGTGGTCGAGGTGGTCGGTGTCGACGTTCGTGATGAGCGCCACCGCGACGTCGTAGAGCAGGAACGAGCCGTCCGACTCATCCGCCTCGAGCACGAACATGTCGGAGGTGCCGTGGCCGCTCGAGGCGTCGAGCCCGGCGATCACGCCGCCGTTGACGAAGCCGGTGTCGACGCCCAGGCCGTGCAGGCCGACGACGAGCATGCCCGTGGTGGTGGTCTTGCCGTGGGCGCCGCCGACCGCGACGACGCGCTTGCCGCGGGCGAGCACGTGCAGCGCCTGCGAGCGGTGCAGCACCGGGATGCCGTGCTCGCGCGCGGCGAGCAGCTCGGGGTTGTCGGGCCACAGGGCGCTCGTCACGACGACCGCGTCGGGCCGTTCGTCGCCCTCGACCGCCAGGTTGGCGGCGTCGTGCCCGATCGCGACCCTCGCGCCGCGCTCCACGAGGCGGTCGACGGTGGCGGAGCCGGAGCGGTCGGAGCCCGAGACGGCGAGGCCGGCATCGAGCATCATGTGGGCGATGCCGGACATGCCGGATCCGCCGATGCCGATGAAGTGGACCCGCTCGATGGCCCCGGGGATCTCCTGGGTGAAGTCCGGTTCGATCACGACTGCCTCCTCGTGGCCACGGCCCGCTCGATGAGCTCGCACATGCGGTCGTCGCCGTCGCTCGCCCCCGCTCCCGCGCTGGCGCTGGCCATCTCGGCGAGCCGATCGGCGTCCCGCAGCAGCGGCACGAGTCGCGTGCGCACCCATTCTGCCGTGAACCTCGCGTCGTCGACCAGCAGCGCTCCCCCGGCGGCGACCTGGTCGGCGGCGTTCATGCCCTGCTCGCCGTTGCCGTAGGGCAGCGGCACGTACACCGCAGGCAGGCCGACGGCCATGAGCTCCGACACCGTGAGGCTCCCGGCGCGGCAGACGACCAGGTCGGCGGCGGCGAGCGCGAGGTGCATGCGGTCGAGGTACTCGATCGCGACGTAGTGCTCGGTCTGCGCGGGCTCGAAGTCGGTCTGCCTGCCGCCCGAGAGGTGCAGGATCTGCCAGCCGGCCGCGACGATCTCCTCGGCGCTCGCGACGATCGTGCGGTTGATCGAGCGCGCCCCCTGCGAGCCGCCGGTGACCAGCAGCGTCTGCCGCTCGGGGTCGAGGCCGAGCTCTGCCAGCGCCTCGTCGCGCAGGTCGGCGCGGTCGAGGCCCGTGATCTCGGGGCGCAGGGGCATGCCGACGAGCTCGCCCCGCATCGTGGTGGCGCGGTACGAGAGGCCGACGAAGCTCGTCCAGCGGGCGCCGAGGCGGTTGGCCATGCCGGGCTTCGCGTTCGCCTCGTGGATGACGATCGGCACGCGCTCGAGGTGCGCGGCCCGGTAGGCGGGGGCGGATGCGTAGCCGCCGAAGCCGACGACGACGTCGATGCTGCGCTCGCGGATCAGCGCCCGCACCTCGCGCACGGCCCTGCGCCAGCCGCCTGGGAACCGCAGCGCGGCGGCATCCGGCCGGCGCGGGAAGGGCAGCTTCTCGATCGTGACGAGCTCGAGGCCCGCGCGCGGCACGAGCTCGCGCTCGAGGCCCTCCGCCGTGCCGAGCACGATGAGCTCGGCATCGGGGTGCAGCTCGCGCAGCCGCTGCGCGGTCGCGAGCAGCGGGTTGACGTGCCCGGCGGTGCCACCGCCGGCGAGCAGGACGCGCATGGCTCAGCCCCTCACGGATGCGGCGAGGGGCCGCTCGCGGGCGGGGGGCGGGGCGTCCGGCAGCTCGCCGCGCGCCTTGGGGTTGTCGACGCGCTCGAGCGAGAGCACGATGCCGACGATGAGCAGCGCGGCGATGAGCTGCGATCCGCCGGAGGAGATGAACGGCAGCGGCACGCCGAGCACCGGCAGCAGGCCGAGCACGACGCCGATGTTGACGAGCGCCTGCCCGACGAGCCACACCATCGCGGCGCCCGTGACGACGCGCGTCATCTGCGTCCTCGCCTGCCGCACGATGCGCAGCATCGTCCACGCGAGCAGCGCGAACAGCGCGAGCACGACGACGGCGCCGAGCAGCCCGAGCTCCTCGCCGATGATGGCGAAGATGTAGTCGTTGTCGGCCTCCGGCAGCCACGACCACTTGGCGCGCGAGTTGCCGAGGCCGACGCCGAAGAGGCCGCCGGCGGAGAGCGCCCAGGTGCCGTGCAGCTGCTGCCAGCAGCCGGAGTAGTAGTCGGCGTCGGTGCAGCCCTGCAGGAAGGCGGTGATGCGGCGCACGCGCGAGGCGCTGGAGAGCACGACCGGCACGGCCAGCACGGCGAGCCCCGCCACGGGCAGCAGCAGGTGCCACCACTTGACGCCCGCGAACCACAGCGCACCGAACGAGAGCCCCACCATGATGACGACGGTGCCGAGGTCGCTGCCCAGCAGCACGAGGCCGATCGAGAGGCCGGCGACGGGCGCCGCGGGGATCCAGGCCTGCCAGAAGCTGCCGATGCGCTTCTGCTTGCGGGTCATGATCATCGCGAGCCACACGCACAGCGCGACCTTGACGAACTCGCTCGGCTGCAGCGAGAAGCCGCCGATGCCGATCCAGTTGCGATTGCCGTTCGCGCCGAAGCCCAGCGGCGTGAACACGAGCACCTGCAGCGCGATGCCGAGCAGGATGGCGATCCACGCGATGCGCTGCCACGTGCCTGCCGGCAGCCGAGCCGCGACGAGCATGAGCACGACGCCGATCGAGGCGAACGCCGCCTGCTTGACGAAGTCGGTGAAGAACGAGTCGTTCGCGACATAGCTCTCGACCGAGGAGGACGAGAGCACCATGATGAGGCCGAACACGACCAGGAACATCGTGGTGCCGGTGAGCAGCGCGGCGTTGAGCGTGGGCGCGCCGAAGATCGATCGCACGCGCACGAGCGCGCGCCTGCCCATCCGCTCGACGCGACCGGCCTCAGTCCCGCCGAAGGGAGCTGCTGTCGTCGCCATCGGCTCCCCCCTCCTGCGATTGCCTCGCCCGCACGGCCTCGGCGAATCGGTCGCCGCGCTCCGCGTAGTCCTCGAACTGGTCCATGGATGCCGCCGCCGGCGCCAGCAGGACCGTCACGCCGGGCGCGGCGTGCTCCGCGGCCGCCTCGACGGCCAGCCGCATCACGGAGACAGTGTCTGCCGTGTCGACCTCGACGAGCGGGATGCCGGGCGCGTGTCGCGCGAACGCCTCGCGCACGGGCGCCCGATCCACCCCGATCGCGACCGCGGCGACGATGCGCTTCGCGTGCCGCTCGACGAGCGGCGCGACGTCGGCGCCCTTGAAGAGCCCGCCGACGATCCACACGACCCGGTCGAAGGCGCTCAGGCTGCCCTCTGCCGCGTGCGGGTTGGTGGCCTTCGAGTCGTCGACGAAGCGCACGCCGCCGAGCTCGGCGACGAGCTCGGTGCGATGGCGGTCGAGGCGGAAGGAGCGGATGGCGTCCCGCACGTGCGCTGGCTCGGCGCCGAAGCCGCGCGCGAGCGCCGCCGCGGCCAGCACGTTGCGCGTCATGTGGGGCGAGCGCAGGCCGGCGGGCTCGAGATCGGCGAGGCTCGCGAGCTCGAGCGCCTGCGCCTGCCGTGCCTCGAGGAAGGCGCGGTCGACGAGCACGTCCTCGACGAGCCCCAGGTCGCTGGGGCCGGGGATGCCGAGCGAGAAGCCGATGGCGCGGCAGCCCTCGACCACCTCGGCCTCCTCGACCATGCGCATCGTGACCGGGTCGTCGACGTTGTAGACGGCGGCGACCCGGGCGTTGCCGTACGCCTTCGCCTTGGCCGCCCTGTACGCATCCGCCGAGCCGTGCCAGTCGATGTGGTCGTCGTCGATGTTGAGCACCGCGGCGGAGTGCGGCCACAGGGCGCCCGGGCCGTCGACCGGCAGCGCGTGCAGCTGGAAGCTCGAGAGCTCGACCACGAGCACGTCGAAGCCCGCCGGGTCGCGCACGGCGTCGAGCACGGGCGTGCCGATGTTGCCGACCGGCGCGACGCGCAGGCCGGCCTCGCGCAGCATGTGCGCGGCCAGCTGCGTCGTGGTGGTCTTGCCGTTCGTGCCGGTGACGAGCATCCACTCGGCCGCCTCGACCTTGTCGCGCACCCGCCACGCGAGCTCGATGTCGCCCCAGATCGCGATGCCGCGCTCGCTCGCCGCGAGCAGCCACGGGTGATCGGGGCGCAGGCCCGGCGAGGCGATGACGAGCTCGGCATCGGCGACCGCCTCGGGCAGCTCGTCCCGGCCCGCCTCGACGATGGGCACGCCCAGCACGCCGAGGATCGTGCGGCGCTCGTCGTCGACGCGCTCCGCGACGACGGTGACGGATGCGCCGAGCTCGGCGAGCGTGTCGGTGGCCGCGAAGCCCGTCACGCCCAGGCCCAGCACGGCCACGCGCAGGCCGGACCAGTCGGCGTGCCAGGAGACGAGCTCGTCGAGGCTGCGCATCAGTTCTGCACGGCCCACTCGAAGTAGAACAGGCCGATGCCGCTCGCGACGAACAGGCCGGCGAGGATCCAGAAGCGCACGACGATCGTGACCTCTGCCCAGCCCTTGAGCTCGAAGTGGTGGTGCAGCGGGCTCATCAGGAAGATGCGCTTGCCGCCCGTGACCTTGAAGTAGGCGCGCTGCAGGATGACCGAGCCGGTGACGATGATCGGCAGGCCCGCCATCAGGATGAGCAGCAGGTGCGTGTCGGTCATGATCGCGAAGCCGGCGAGCGCGCCGCCGAGGGCGAGCGAGCCGACGTCGCCCATGAAGATCTGCGCCGGGCTGGTGTTCCACCAGAGGAAGCCGATCAGGGCGCCGACGACCGTCGCGGCGAGCGTCGCGACGTCGAGCGGCAGCAGCACGTCGTAGCAGCCGGCGCTCGGCTCGTCGACGAAGCACGACTGGTTGAACTGCCAGAAGGCGATGAACGCGAAGCCGATCATCGAGATGAGCACGGCGCCGGTCGCGAGGCCGTCGAGTCCGTCGGTGACGTTGACGGCGTTCGAGGCCGAGACGTTCATGAGCAGGATCCACAGCACGAAGACGATGCCGCCGATCGCGCCCCAGGCGGTGAAGTCGAGCCACGGGATGTCGCGCACGGCCGAGATGACCGGGTCGACGATCGTGCGGCCCGAGTCGCCGAAGGGCAGGGTGATGGCGAGCACGCCGAACAGCACCGAGACGACGACCTGGCCCGCGACCTTCGCCCAGCCGCCCAGGCCGAGCGAGCGCTGGTTCGAGATCTTCAGGAAGTCGTCGACGAAGCCCACCGCGCCCATCCCGACCATGAGCAGCAGGATGAGCATCGCCGGCAGCGTCGGGGCGTCCTGCCCCAGCAGCTTGCCGCCGAAGTAGCCCAGCAGCGTCGCGACGATGAAGATGAGGCCGCCCATGGTGGGGGTGCCGCGCTTCACGTGGTGCGACTGCGGGCCGTCGTCGCGGATGAACTGCCCCCAGCCGATCCGCGAGAAGCCGCGGATGAACAGCGGGGTCGCGAACAGGGAGACGAGCAGGGCGATGCCCGCAGATGCCAGCAGCACGAGCATCAGAGGCCTCCGATCCGCTCCGCCAGGACCTGCAGCCCCGACACGTTCGATGACTTGAAGAGTACGACGTCGCCGGCGGTCAGCTCGCCGCGCAGCAGCGCCTCGGCCTCCTCCGCCGTCGCGACGTAGGTGGTCTCCTGCCCGAAGGAGGATTCCAGCTCTGCCGCGTCGTGGATGGCCTTCGCGCCCGGGCCCACGACGACGAGCCGGTCGATGCGCAGCCGCACGGCCTGCCGTCCGAGCCGGTCGTGCTCCTCGACCGCGTGCGGGCCGAGCTCCGCCATCTCGCCGAGCACCGCGATCGAGCGCCGGCCGGCCTGCCTCGTCATGTGCGCGAGGGCGCGCAGCGCCGCGGCCGCCGAGTCGGGGCTCGCGTTGTAGGCGTCGTTGATGACGGTGATGCCGCCGCCGGGCTCGAGCAGCTCCATGCGGCCGCGCTCGGCGCGCTCCATCGTGCCGAGCGCCGCGATGGCGGCCTCGAGCTCGATGCCGAGCGCATCCGCGACCGCGAGCGCGGCGAGCGCGTTCAGCACGTGGTGCTCGCCGAGGATGCGCAGCCGCAGCGGCCAGGACCGCTCGCCCCGGTGCACGGCGGCGACGGTGCCCTCGAGGGTCGAGTCGACCGCGTCGGCCCACAGGTGCGTGGGATCGTCGGCGGGCCCGGGCTCGGTGCCGAACCACACGACCCGCGCGGCGGTCGCCGCCGCCATGGCGCGCACGCGCTCGTCGTCGCGATTCAGCACCGCGATGCCGTGCTCCGGCAGGTCGCGCACCATCTCGGTCTTCGCGCGCGCGGTGGTCTCGATGCCGCCGAACTCGCCGGCGTGCGCGAGACCGACCTTGAGCACCACCCCGATCTCGGGGTGCGACACGGCGGTCAGGCGCGCGATGTCGCCCTCGACGCTCGCGCCCATCTCGAGCACGAGGTAGCGGGTGGCCTCGTCGATGCGCAGCATCGTCATCGGCGCGCCGACCTCGTTGTTGAACGACTTCACCGGCGTGACGGTCGGGCCGTGCTGCTCGAGGATCGCCTGCAGCATGTTCTTGGTGGTGGTCTTGCCGTTCGAGCCGGTGACGCCGATGACGGTCAGCTCGCCCCCGGCCCGCACGCGGCGGATGACCTCGGCGGCGAGCGCGCCGAGCGCGGTCACGCCCTCGGGCACGAGCACGTGCGGCACGTCCTGCTCGACGGCGCGCTCGGCGACGACGAGCGCCGCGCCCGCCTCGATCGCCGCGTCGATGAAGCGATGGCCGTCGGTGGCCTCGCCCGGCATCGCGAAGAAGACGCCGCCCGGCGTCACCAGGCGCGAGTCGGTCTCGACCGAGCCGGTCACCTCGACGTCGGCGCCGTGCAGGGCGCCGCCGACGGCCGCGGCGATCTCGCTCGCGCGCATCCGCAGCATCAGTGGCCGCCCCGCCCCTGCTGCTCGGCCTCGCGGCGCTTGTCGAGGTCGACCGGCCAGCCTGCCTCGTGCAGGGCGAGCCTGGCCTCGTCGCGGGCCACGAAGGGCTCGCGCACGCCCGCCACGTCGCGGTAGTCGGCGTCGCCGGGGCCCGCCCACAGCACGGTGTCGCCGGGGCCCGCGTGCGTCAGCGCCTCGCGGATGGCCGCCTCCTCGGGCGCCGACTCGATGACGGTGGCGTCGCCGCCGGCGGCGCGCGCGCCCTCGAGCACCTGCGCCCGGATGCTCGCGGCATCCTCGGTGCGCGGGTTGAAGTCGGTCACGACCACGACGTCGGCGAGCGTCGCCGCGATGCGGCCCATGTCGGCGCGCTTGGTCGCGTCGCGGTCGCCGTCGGCGCCGAAGAGCATGATGAGCCGGCCCTCGGTGACCCGCCGCAGCGCGATGAGCGTCTGCTCGAAGGCGTCGGGGCTGTGGCCGTAGTCGACGAAGACCGTCGGCCCCTCGTCGCCGGAGACGCGCTCGATGCGGCCGGGCAGCGTGGGCCGCATGCCGCGGTCGATGGCCTCGGCGATGGCCTCGATCTCGAAGCCGCCCTCGACGAGCATCAGGATGGCGATCGCGGCGTCGACCGCCATGTGCCTGCCGATGAACGGCACCTGCACCTCGATCGCGCCGCCGTCGATGCCGGTGAGCGTGAAGGAGGTGGAGACGGGCGTCTCCTCCCAGATGTCGACGCGCCAGTCGGCGGCACGATCCGGGTCGCTCGTGACGGTCGTGACGGGGATGCGGCTGCGCTCGGCGACGCGCGCGCCCCAGTCGGTGTCGACGCAGACGACGCCGCGCACGGCGCGATCCGGGGTGAACAGCGCGAGCTTGACGTCGAAGTACGCCTCCATCGAGCCGTAGTCGTCGAGGTGGTCGTGGCTGAGGTTCGTGAAGGCGACGACGTCGAACAGCACCCCGTCGACGCGGTGGCGCTCGATGGCCTGCGCGCTCACCTCGAGCACGGCGGCGCGCACGCCCACCTCCTGCATGCGGGCGAGCAGCGCGTGCAGCTCGCTCGCCTCCGGCGTGGTGAGCTTCGAGGTGACGACGGTGTCGCCGACGTGGCGTTCCGCGGTCGTCGACAGGCCCGTCACGAAGCCGAGGTCGGAGAGCAGGCCCTCGAGCATGAACGAGGTCGAGGTCTTGCCGTTGGTGCCGGTGATGCCGAACAGCTTCGGCGGCTGCTCACCGGTGCGGTAGACCCACGCGGCGATCTCGCCCAGCGCCGCGCGCGGCTCGTCGATGACGATCACGGGCGCGTCGGTCTGCAGCAGCGCCGCGCCGGCGGCGTCGGTGACGACCGCGACCGCGCCGCGCTCCACCGCGGCCGCCGCGAACTCGGCGCCGTGCCGGCTGGCGCCCGGGAGGGCCGCGAACAGGTCGCCGGGCTGCACGTCGGAGGAGTCGTTGGTGATGCCGGTCACCTCGACGCCGTCGAGCTCGGCGTCGACCTGCAGGTCGAACTCGTCGACCAGTCCGGCGAGGGGCCGCGGTGCGGGGTGCTCGGGTCGCAGGATCCTCGGGGTCACGCCCGCCACGGACATCTTCTCCTCAGTGCTTCGTACAGCTCGGTGCATGCGCCTGCGGCGCGGGGCTCACTGATCCGCCGTCCACTCCAGGGGAACGTCTGACGCTGGCGTCGTGCTCGGGGGGATGTCGTAGTGGCGGATCAGGAGGTTCACCATATCGTGAAAGGCCGGGATGGCCCCGCCGCTGGTGCGGTTGGTCTGCGGGCTGTCGAACATGGTCAGCACCACGAACTGCGGGTCGTCGACGGGGAACACGCCCGCGACCGAGGTCATCATGCGGTTCGGGTCGTAGCCGGAGCCGTCGGCGTACGCCATCTGCGCCGTGCCGGTCTTCGCGGCGATGCGGTAGCCCTCGATCGGGAAGGTCTCGTAGCCGTAGTCGGTCACGACGTGCTCGAGCACCTCGAGGGTCGACTGCGCGGTCTCCTCGCTCACCACCCGCTCGCCCTCCGGCAGCTCGGGCGAGGTCACCTCGCCCTCGGCGTCGGTGCAGCCGGCGATCAGCTGCACCGGCTCGTGCACGCCGCCGTTGCCCATCGCCTGGTAGGCGGAGGCGAGCTGGATGGGCGTGGCCGCGATGCCCTGCCCGAAGAGCGCGTTGAGCTGCGTCTGCGGATCGACCGCCGAGAGGTCGCGCAGCGGCACGGCCTGCTCGCCCGCGAAGCCGACGGCGGTCTGCTCGCCGAAGCCGAAGCGGTCGAGGTAGTCGGTGTACTCGCCGCGGTCGAGCTGCTGCGCGAGCTCGACCATGCCGACGTTCGAGGAGTTCACCAGGATGCCCGCCGCGGTCCACTGCTCGACGGCGTGCGAGTGCGCGTCGCGAACGCGCGTGCCGTTGCCGTTGTAGGTCCACGGCACGCTCTCCTCCTGCGTGGGCTCGATGAGCCCCAGGTCGAGCATCGCCGCCCAGGAGAAGGTCTTGAAGATCGAGCCGGGCTCGTAGGCAGAGGTGAAGGCGCGCGAGCCGCGATCCCTGCCGGCGGATGCGGTGGGGTCGTTGGGGTCGACGGTGGGCGACTCGGCGATGGCGACCACGGTGCCGTCGGTGCGCATGATGATGCTCGTGCCGCTGCGGGCCCGCAGCTGCGAGGTGTACTGCGCGGTGAGCTGCTGCACCTGGTACTGCACGTCGGCGTCGATCGTGAGCTCGACGGAGCCGCCGTCGACCGCGGGGTCGGTGACGACGGAGCCCGGGATCGGCGTGCCGTCGGCGGAGCGGTCGAAGGTGCGCTCGCCGGGCTGGGCGGCGAGGCAGGAGTCCTGGCTGCGCTCGATGCCCGCGAGCGGGTCGTCGGTGCCCATGAAGCCGACCAGGTTGCCGCCGACCGAGCCGGCCGGGTACACCCGCTGCGGGTTGAGCCGCAGGTACACCCACGGGATGCCGAGGTCGCGCACCGCCTCGTACTGCCGCGCGTCGAGGCCGTTCGAGAGCATCATGTAGTCGGAGTCGGGGTTGCGCTCGAGCTCCGCGTAGATCTTCGCCTGCAGGTCGTGCGGGTCGTCGCCCGTGATGCCGGCGATCTGGACGAGCGCGTCGCCGACGGTGAGCGGCTCGTCGACCGCGTCGATGCCCGGCTCGAGGTCGCGCGTGTACTGCGGCGAGACGGTGAGGTCCCAGCGGTCGACGCTCTCGGCGAGCACCGTGCCGGCGGAGTCGACGATCGGGCCGCGCGTGCCGTGGAGCGTCTCGGCGACGCCGCGCCGCCCATCCGCCTCGGCGTTGAGCGCCTCGGCGCGCACCACCTGGATGTCGGCGAGGCGCACGACGAAGGTCGCGAGCAGCGCGAAGGTCAGGACCGCCACGATGATGGTCCGCACTCCCATGCGGGGCCGCTTGCGCCTGGCCGCCACTGTCACCTCCGCTGCCCTGGCTCGCACGTGCGAGCGTCGTCGGATCCCGTCGGGATCGTCAGCACGGTACCGGCGGCGTGCCGCTGAGCCGTGCCGCCACGCCTCACTCCGATGCAGTCGCCGGCAGCAGCGTGCCGGGCTCGGGCTGCTCGGGCGCCGCCGGGGCCTCGGGCTGCCCCGCGGCCTGCTCGTCGCTCGCGGCGGCGGGCGCGCCCTCGCCGGCGGGCAGCAGCATGCCCGGGTAGGGCTCGATCGCCTCCTCGGCGACGTGCTCGACCGAGGCGGCGACCTGCGGCTGGGTCTGCAGCAGGGCGTTCGGCACGTACATGCCGAAGCGGTCGAGCGCGGGCACCTGCATGTGCATGGCGTCGGGACCGCCGGCCGTGGCCTCGCCGGAGAGCGTCAGGAACTGCGAGGGCTGGCCGGCGAGCATGCCGAGCTCGTCGGCGGCCACGGCGACGTGCTGCGGCGACGAGAGCACGGCGACGTCCTCGCCGAGCGCCTGCTCGCTGCGCGCGAGCGAGCTCGACTCGCCGTGCAGGGCGTTGAGCGTGTAGGCGCCCTCGCTGATCACGACCGAGAGGCCGAGCTGCGCGACCACGATGCCGGCCAGGCCGGCGAGCGCCAGCACGCCGTGCACCAGTCGCGGCGCCCGGCGCACGCTGGGCGCGGGCAGCGCCCGCAGGTGCCGCTCGCGCTCCGGCTCGGGCTGCTGCGGCGCTGCGTGGATGTGTGCGACGGCGGCGTTGCTCATGACTGCTCCCCACTGCTCGTGCGGGTCGGATCTGCGGGACGGATGCGCTCGGCCGCGCGCAGGCGGACGGGCGTGGCTCGGGGGTTGGCGGCGCGCTCCGCGTCGTCGGCCTGCCCGGCCCCGCGCACGAGCAGCCGCAGGTGCGGCGCATGCTCTGGCAGCTCGACGGGCAGGTCGCGGGGTGCGGTCGATGCGGATGCCGCCTGCAGCGCGCGCTTGACGATGCGGTCCTCGAGCGACTGGTAGGCGAGCACCACGAGCCGGCCGCCGACGGCGAGCGACTCGATCGCGGCGGGCATCGTGCGCTCGAGGATCGCGAGCTCCTGGTTGACCTCGATGCGCAGCGCCTGGAAGACGCGCTTGGCAGGGTGGCCCTGGTTGGCGAGGGCGCGCGGCGTCGCCGCCTGCAGGATGTCGACCAGCTGCGCCGAGGTCTCGATCGGCGTCTCGGCGCGGGCCGCGACGATCGCGCGGGCGTAGCGGTCGGCGAGCTTCTCGTCGCCGTAGACCTTGAACAGCCGCGAGAGCTCGCGGTCGCTGCGCTCGGCGAGGATCGTCGCCGCCGTCACCTCGCCCTCCTGCCCCATGCGCATGTCGAGCGGCGCGTCCTTCGCGTAGGCGAAGCCGCGGTCGGCGGCGTCGAGCTGCAGGCTCGAGACGCCCAGGTCGAGCAGGATGCCGTCGGCGACCGGCCTGCCCGCGGCCTCGAGCGCGAGGTCGATGCGGTCGTAGGTCGTCCGGACAGGGATGAAGCGCTCGCCGAAGCGCGCGAGCCGCTCCCCCGCGAGCCGGATGGCGTCGGGGTCGCGGTCGATGCCGGCGACCGAGAGCGTCGGGTGCGCGGCGAGCATGGCCTCGGTGTGGCCGCCCATGCCGAGCGTGCCGTCGATCACGAGCGGCGCGCGGCCGGCGGCGGCGGCGGCCTCGATCGCGGGGGCGAGCAGCTCGAGCGTGCGCTCGAGCATGACCGGGGTGTGCAGTGCGGATGCGTCCATGTCGTCTCCCTGCCTGTCCCGATCCCCGATCCCCATCCGTGCGGCGCGACACCGGGGAAGGTGCGTCGCGGCGCCCAGCTGGGGGTCGCAGACCGGGTCAGAAGATGCCGGGGATCACCTCCTCCGTCGTCGAGGCGAAGTCGGCCTCCTTGGCCGCGTAGTACTCGTTCCAGGCCGCGGTGTCCCAGATCTCGGCGCGGGTGCCGGCGCCGATGACGGTCAGCTCGCGGCCGAGGCCGGCGTAGTCGCGCAGGTTCGAGGGGATCGTGATGCGGTGCTGGCTGTCGGCCTGCTCGTTCGAGGCGCCGGAGAGGAACAGCCGCAGGAAGTCGCGCGCACCGGCC
This sequence comes from Agrococcus baldri, assembly GCA_007988785.1. Taxonomy (GTDB): domain Bacteria; phylum Actinomycetota; class Actinomycetes; order Actinomycetales; family Microbacteriaceae; genus Agrococcus; species Agrococcus baldri_A. Next base: position 17,315 of record BJUU01000014.1, on the reverse strand, counting down.
GAGGTGAGCGGCGCCTGCCGGATCTGCTCGTGCACGCGCTCGAACTCGCGCGCCGAGAACACGTAGATGCAGCGCTCCTGGCCGCGGGTGAGGACGAGGCCGCCCTCGAGCTCCTGCCGGAACTTGGCGGGGAGGATCACGCGGCCCTTGTCGTCGAGCTTGGGCGTGTGGGTGCCGAGGAACACATCGCCCCCTCTCGTCCGGCCTCCGAGATCCACCGACGTCTGCCGATTTCCTCCACAGTACTCCACTTCCAACCACAAACGCCGAGAATCCGCTATGCATCACGGCGTGTTCCCGTGATTTCTCTGCCGAATCGCGGTGGAGGGGTTTGGAGGGCTTCCGGGCGCGCGAGTGCCGGCGCGCCGCCCCGACGACCCGGACGGCCGCGCGCGGGCACGAAGAAGGGCCGACTCGTGCGAGTCGGCCCTGTGGTGCTGCCGGAGGGTGGAGCGGAGTGGAGGCGGGCTACCGCTGGTTGCGGTCGTCCCACTCCTGGGCGAGGCGATCCATGAGGCTCGGGCTCTGCTTGGCCGGTGCGGGCCCGCTGCGCGCGCCGCCCTTCGCGGCGGTCTCCTCGGTCGTGGCGGGCCGGGAGGCCGAGAGCGCCCAGAGCGCACCGACGACCGCGACCGCGAATCCGGCGACGCCGACGATCAGGAGCTTCGCGCTCACGCCCACGATCACCAGCACCAGACCGATCACGACACCGAGCACGCCGACGGCGACCTTGGTGTAGTTGACCGTTCGAGGGCCGGCCGACGTGTTCACGATGTCGGCCTCGTGCTTGTAGAGATTGCGCTCCATCTCGTCGAGGAGTCGCTGCTCGTGCTCGGAGAGGCCCATCTCGCACCCCTTTCGCTCAACCGGTGCGGAACGACAGTCTACGGCCTCGGGCTGTCAATAGCATGTGGCTCAATAGCATGGGGGCTGTGTCAGCACAGCAGCGCTTCGCCCAGGCCGTCGAGACCTCCCTGCAGCAGTTCCTCGACGAGCGCGAGGCGGTCCTCGTCGAGATCGGCGCCGATGCCGCGCCGCTGCTGCGCCTCGTGCGCGAGATGGTCTCGGGCGGCAAGCGCGTGCGCAGCGCCTTCGTGCTCTGGGGCTGGCACGCCGTGGCGGCGGCGCGGCCCGACGCATCCCACACCACCGGCACCGAGCAGGACCCGGCATGGGGCGATGCCGTGGCCGTCGCGACCGCGATCGAGCTCTTCCAGGCGGCCGCGCTCGTGCACGACGACATCATCGATCGGTCCGACACCCGCAGGGGCAAGCCCTCGATGCACCGCGCGCTCGAGGCGATGCACCGCGAGGGCGAGTGGGTCGGCGACGCCGGCCCCTGGGGCGAGCACGCCGCCGTGCTGGTCGGCGACCTGCTGCTGAACTGGGCCGACGACCGGATGCTGCGCGCGTGCCGCGCCGCGGCGCACGGCGACGCGGTCCACGACGCCTACCGCCGCATGCGCGAGGAGGTCACCTTCGGCCAGTACCTCGACGTGCTCGAGGAGGCCGCCTGGATCCGGCAGGATCCGGCGACGCTGCTCGACCGCGCGCACACGGTCGCGATCTACAAGTCGGCCAAGTACTCGGTCGAGGCGCCGCTGAGCCTCGGCGCGCTGCTGGCCGGGGGCTCGGAGGCGCAGCTGGATGCGCTCGCCGGCTACGGCCTGCCGGTCGGCGTCGCCTTCCAGATGCGCGACGACCTGCTGGGCGTGTTCGGCGACCCCGAGGTGACGGGCAAGCCGGCGGGCGACGACCTGCGGGAGGGCAAGCGCACCGTGCTCGTCGAGATCGCCCGCCAGCGCCTCTCCTCCGGGGTGCGCACGATGCTCGACGAGCTGCTGGGCGATCGCGAGCTCGACGAGCGGCAGATCGCCATCCTGCAGGACGCCATCCAGCGCTCGGAGGCGCCGCAGCGCCTCGAGGCGCTCATCGACCGCGCCGTCGGCGAGGCGCTCGAGTCGCTGCACGAGGTCGAGCTGTCGCGCTCAGCGGTGCTCGAGCTCGAGCGGCTGGCAGACACGGTCGCCAAGCGCGACCGCTGACGAGCTCAGCCCTGCAGCTGGGCTGCGCGGCGCACCTCGGCCTTGCGGCCCTGGCGCAGCGCCTCCGTCGGCGTCGTGCCGAGCGCGTCGTCGTCGCCGATGAGCCAGTCGATCGCCTCGTCCTCGGTGAAGCCGAGGTCCAGCAGCACCAGCAGCGTGCCCCGCACCTCCGACATCGGCTCGCCGTCGCGCAGCACGGCGGCCGGCACCTGCACCGGGCCGTTCCTGCGCGTCGCCGGCAGGCGATGCTCCTCGATCAGCCGGTGGATGCGCCCGACCGGCTCGCCGAGCAGCGCGACCAGATCGGGCACGGTCAGCCACTCGGGCTCGTGAGCCGATGCGTCCTGGGTCGTGGGGGCTGGGGTCACTGGGTCCTGCGTCACGCATCCATCATGCCCTGACTCCCGGGCGAAGCGGCGTGGAGCAGCGGGATCCCGGCGCGCAGCGCCTATCCTCGCTGCGTGCCCGTCGACTCCCGCGATCCCGCCATCGGACGGACGATCGACCGTCGCTACGAGGTGGGCGACCGCATCGCCCGGGGCGGCATGGCGAGCGTCTACACGGGGCTCGACCTGCGGCTCGACCGCAAGGTCGCCGTCAAGGTCATGCACCCGCACCTGGGCGACGACCCCGACTTCCGGGAGCGCTTCATCCAGGAGGCGAAGGCGGCGGCGCGGCTCGCGCACCCCAACGTCGTCAACACCTACGACCAGGGCGAGGACGGCGACCTGGCCTGGCTCGTCATGGAGCTCGTGCCGTCGATCACGCTGCGCGACCTGCTGGCGGAGCGCGGCCGCATCACGCCCGAGCAGTCGCTCGACGTGCTCGAGGCGGTGCTCGCGGGCCTGGCGGCCGCGCACCGCGCCGGCATCGTGCACCGCGACCTGAAGCCCGAGAACATCCTGCTCGCGCACGACGGGCGCATCAAGATCGGCGACTTCGGCCTCGCGCGCGCCGCGAGCGCCAACACCGCGACCGGCAAGGCGCTGCTCGGCACGATCGCCTACCTCTCCCCCGAGCTCGTCACCCGCGGCATCGCCGACGCCCGCAGCGACATCTACGCCGTCGGCATCATGCTGTACGAGATGCTCACCGGCACGCAGCCCTTCACGGGCGACGAGCCGATGCAGATCGCCTACCAGCACGCCAACGACGACGTGCCGCTGCCCTCCAGCACCGCGAGCGGCATCCCCGAGGCGCTCGACTCGCTCGTGCACTGGGCCACGCAGCGCGACCCCAACCTGCGACCCGCCGACGCCGGCGAGATGCTCGCCGAGCTGCACGCCGTCCGCGAGCGCGGCATCGACACCCCCACGACGGTGCTGCCCTTCGTGACCGAGGACGAGCGCTCGACCACGATCATCGAGCGGCCCAAGAAGCAGCGCCGCCCGATCGTGGCGGAGCCGGAGGTCGTGCAGGACGCCGGCGACGGCGTCGCCACCACCGCGCTCGCGCGGCGCGTCACGGTGCGCCGCCGCCGCGGCATCCTGTGGCTCGCGCTCGTGCTGCTCGGCGTGCTGCTCGCCGCCGGCACCGGCTGGTGGTTCAACCTCGGCCCGGGCGGGCGGGCCACCGTGCCGGACGTCGCCGGGCAGCAGGAGCAGGCGGCCGTCGAGCTGCTGGCCGAGCACGGCGTCGAGGTCTCCGAGCTCGTGACCGAGCGCGACTACGACACCCCTGCGGGGCACGCGCTGCGCACCGATCCTCCCGCCGGCTCCGAGATCGGCAACGGCGAGGCCGTGCAGCTCGTGCTCTCCACCGGCCGCATCGACCTACCGGTGCCGGCGCTCGAGGGGCGCAGCCTCGACGAGGCGAGGGCGGCGATCGCCGACGCCGAGTTCACCGTCGCCGAGGCCGAGCCCGACCGGGTGTTCGACGATCGGCCCGCGGGCACCGTCATCGCCGCCCTGACCGCCGACGGCACGCGCCTGAGCGAGGGCGAGATGCTCGAGGAGCGCTCGCCCATCGGGCTGCGGGTCTCGCTCGGCCCCGTGCCCGCGGAGGCGGGCCAGCCGGCCGACGAGGCTCGCGCCGCGCTCGAGGAGGCCGAGCTGGAGGTCGACTTCTCGGCCGAGGAGCACTCGAGCGAGGTCGAGCAGGGCAGGCTCATCTCGCTCGAATACCCCACCGACCGCTACCTGCGCCCCGGCGACGGGGTCACGGGCGTCGTCTCGCTCGGCCCCGTGATGGTCGAGGTGCCGGATGTCGTCGACCAGCAGATCGACGAGGCGCTGCAGACGATGCGCGACGCGGGGCTCGAGCCCGACCTGCAGACCAACATCCCCGAGGCGCTGTGGGGCTTCCCCGGCTCGAACATCCGCACGCAGAGCATCGAGGCGGGCACCTCGGTCGAAGAGGGCACGACCGTCGTGCTCGACGCGAACTTCTAGCGCGCCGCGACGCCGCGCATCCGTCGCCGAGCGCTCTGCGCCTGCGCTACGGGCGAGGCGCCGCGCGCAGCTCCTCGGCCACCAGGAACGCCAGCTCGAGCGACTGCATGTGGTTGAGGCGCGGGTCGCAGAGCGACTCGTAGCGGGTCTCGAGCGCGATCTCGTCGATCTCCTCGGAGCCGCCGAGGCACTCGGTGACGTCGTCGCCGGTGAGCTCGACGTGGATGCCGCCCGGGAACGTGCCGACCGCGCGGTGCGCCTCGAAGAAGCCGCGCACCTCGTCGACGACGTCGTCGAAGCGGCGCGACTTGTAGCCGTTCTTCGTCGTGATGCCGTTGCCGTGCATGGGGTCGGTGACCCACAGCGGCGTCGACTCGAGCGACTTCGACGCCTCGAGCAGCCCGGGCAGCACGTCGCGGATGCGGCCCGCGCCCATCCGCGTGATGAAGGTCAGGCGGCCGGGCTCGCGCTCGGGGTCGAGCCTGTCGACGAGCGCCTCCATGTCGGCGGGCGTCGTCGTCGGGCCGAGCTTGACGCCGATGGGGTTGCGCACGCGCGAGAAGAAGTCGACGTGCGCGCCGTCGAGCTCGCGCGTGCGCTCGCCGATCCACTGGAAGTGGCTCGAGGTGTTGTAGGCGAGGCCGGTGCGCGAGTCGATGCGGGTCAGCGGGCGCTCGTAGTCCATCAGCAGGCCCTCGTGGCCGGTGAAGAACTCGACGCCCTTGAGCTCGTCGAAGTTGGCGCCGGCGGCCTCCATGAACCGCACGGCGCGGTCGATCTCGGCCGCGAGCGCCTCGTAGCGCGCGAACGAGGGGTTCTCGCCGAAGCCCTTGTTCCACGAGTGCACCTGCCGCAGGTCGGCGAAGCCACCCTGCGTGAAGGCGCGCACGAGGTTCAGCGTCGAGGCGGCCATGTGGTAGCCGCGCAGGATGCGCTGCGGGTCTGCCGCGCGCGACTCGGGCGTGAAGTCGTAGCCGTTGACGATGTCGCCGCGGTACGCGGGCAGCGTCAGCTCGCCGCGGGTCTCGGAGTCGCTCGAGCGGGGCTTGGCGAACTGCCCGGCCATGCGGCCCATCTTGATGACCGGCATGGCGGCGCCGTAGGTGAGCACGACGGCCATCTGCAGGATGGTCTTCACCCGGCTGCGGATGTTGTCGGCGGTCGCGCCGGCGAAGGTCTCGGCGCAGTCGCCGCCCTGCAGCAGGAAGGCCTCGCCGCGCGCGGCTGCGGCCAGCCGGTCGCGCAGCATGTCGACCTCGCCGGCGAACACCAGCGGCGGTGCGCTGCGCAGCTCGCGCCGCACCTGCTCGATGGCCGCGTCGTCCTGCCAGGCCGGCTGCTGCTTGATCGGCAGCGCTCGATACGCGTCGAGGCCCTGCTCGATGGAGCCGTGCTCCATGAACGAAGGTGTCGCGATCGTGTCCGTCATGCCCTGCCTCAATGCTCCCTCGGCGCTTGTGCGCCGCACTCCAGCCTAGTCGTGGTGCGCACCGCTCAGCGGCGGGCCGCGAGCGCCTTGCGCTCGGCCTCGACGCGCGCCTTCACGCTCGAGGCGTAGACGTCGACGTACTCCTGATCGGAGATGCGGTTGAGGGTCACCATGATCTCGTCGGTGATCGAGCGGAGCACGAACCGGTCGCCCTCGAGGTTGTAGTAGCGCGAGAAGTCGATGGGCTCGCCGAAGATCATCCCGATCCGGCCCACGCGCGGCAGCCGCCGGCCGATCGGCATGATCTTCTCGGTGTCGACCATCACGCACGGCACCACCGGCACGCGCGCGTCGAGCACCATCCGCGCGACGCCGGTGCGGCCGCGGTAGAGCTTGCCGTCGGGGCTGCGGGTGCCCTCCGGGTAGATGCCGATGAGCTGGCCCTCCTGCAGCTTCTGCAGCGCGGCGTCGAGGCTCTGCGAGCTCTTCTCGCCGCCGGAGCGATCCATCGGCAGCTGCCCGACGGCGAGGAAGAACCAGCGCACGAGCCTGCCCTTGATGCCCGTGCCGCTGAAGTAGTCGGACTTCGCGAGGAAGTAGACGCGCCGGTCGAGCACGAGCGGCATCAGGAAGGAGTCGATCACCGAGAGGTGGTTGCCGGCGATGATCGCGCCGCCGTGCTCGGGCAGGTTGTCGAGGCCGACGACCCACGGGCGGAACACGCGCGTCATGAACGGGCCGACAATCCAATGCCGCAGCAGCCAGTAGATCATCGCCACCTCCTCAGGCACTCGAGCCTAGGGCAGTCGGATGCTCCCTACAGACATGCGCGCCGCTGAGGGATCCTCGGCGCGGCCGACCGTAGACTGGCGGCAACGCACGAACGCCGAAGGAGTCCCAGTGCCTCAGTTCACCGCCCCCGAGGGTGTCGTCCCTCCTGTCGTCGCACCGGACCCGGACGCGAACATCACCGACCTCCTCGAGGACACCGTCGCGGCGCACCCCGACACGCCGCTCTTCTCGGTGCCGGACGGCGAGGGCTGGCGCGACATCTCCGCGTCGGAGTTCCGCCGGCAGGTGGTCGCCCTCGCGAAGGGCCTCGTGGCGGCCGGCGTGCAGCCCGGCGACGCCGTCGGCTTCCTCTGCAAGGTGCGCTACGAGTTCTCGCTCGTCGACTTCGCCCTCTACTACGCGGGCGCGCACATGGTGCCGGTGTACGAGACCTCCGCCCCGTCGCAGATCCAGTGGATCCTCTCCGACAGCGGCGCCACCCGCGTCATCCTCGAGGACGCCGACCTCGTCTCGCGCTTCGACGAGGCGCACGGCGACCTGCCGGCGATCGGCGACGTCTGGCGCATCGACCGCGGCGACCTCGACGCGCTCGTCGAGCAGGGCAAGGACGTGCCGGACGACGAGATCGACCGGCGCCGCCGCCTCGCCGTCGGCAAGGATCTCGCGACCCTGATCTACACCTCCGGATCCACCGGCCGCCCCAAGGGCACGATCCTCACCCACTCGAACTTCGTCGAGCTGTGCCGCAACGCCAAGGTCGAGATGGCCGACGTCGTCGCCCCCGGCGCGTCGACGCTGCTGTTCGTGACGCAGGCGCACGTGTTCGCCCGCTTCATCTCGGTGCTGGGCATCGCCGCCGGCGTGCGGGTCGGCCACCAGTCCGACACCACGAAGCTGCTGCCGGCGATGGCGTCGTTCAAGCCCACCTTCTTCCTCGCCGTGCCGCGCGTGTTCGAGAAGGTCTACAACGCGAGCGAGCAGAAGGCCGAGGCCGGCGGCAAGGGCAGGATCTTCCGCGCCGCCGCGCAGGCCGCCGTCGCGCACTCCAAGGCGCTCGACGCGGGCCACGTGCCGCTCGGCCTCAAGCTGCGCTTCGCGGCGCTCGACGCGCTGGTGCTCAAGAAGCTGCGCGTGGCGCTGGGCGGCAACGTGAAGTACGCCGTCTCGGGCTCGGCGCCGCTCGGCACGTTCCTGGCGCACTTCTACCGCTCGCTCGGCATCCAGATCCTCGAGGGCTACGGCCTCACCGAGACCACGGCGCCGCTGACGGTCAACGTGCCCTCGAAGTTCAAGATCGGCACCGTCGGCCCCGCGCTGCCCGGCAACGGCGTGAAGATCGACGAGGACGGCGAGATCCTCGGCAAGGGCTACGCGGTCTTCCCCGGCTACTGGAACAACGAGCAGGCCACCGCGGAGTCGTTCACCGAGGACGGCTGGTTCCGCACCGGCGACATCGGCCAGCTCGACGCCGACGGCTACCTCACCATCACCGGCCGCAAGAAGGAGATCATCGTCACCGCCGGCGGCAAGAACGTCGCGCCGAACGTGCTCGAGGACCCGATCCGCTCGAACACCATCATCGGCCAGCCCGTGGTCGTGGGCGACCAGCGCAAGTTCATCGCCGCGCTCATCACGCTCGACGCCGAGATGCTCGCGACGTGGCTGAAGAACAACGGCCACGACGCATCCATGAGCCTCGAGCAGGCGGCGGCCTTCCCGCCCGTGATCGAGGAGGTGCGCTCGGCGATCCAGCGCGCCAACAAGCAGGTCTCGCGCGCGGAGTCGGTGCGCAAGTTCGCCATCATCCCGGTCGAGTTCGTCGAGGCCAACGGCCACCTGACGCCGAAGATGTCGATCAAGCGGCACAACATCCTGAAGGACTTCGCGGCGCAGATCGACGACATCTACGCGTCGAACTCGACCGCGCACGACGTCGGCGAGTGAGGCGCTCGACGCTCGAGCGCGCGGGGGCTCAGTACCAGTCGGCCTTCCGCACCTCGGCCATGGCGATGGCGCGCATGTCCTTCTCGAGCGCCTGCAGGTAGAGCCTGCCGTCCAGGTGCGCCATCTCGTGCTGCAGCATCTGCGCCATCAGGCCCTCGCCCTCCAGCACGACCTCGTCGCCCGCGAGGTCGACGCCGACGACGCGGGCGTACGGGTGGCGCGGCGTCGGGAAGCCGAGCTCAGGCACGGACAGGCAGCCCTCGTCGACGAGCTCGGGCTCGCCCCGCACCTCGTCGATGCGGGGGTTGAGCACGTAGCCGAGCTCGCCGTCGACGAGGTAGGAGAAGGCCGCGAGGGCGAAGCCGATCTGGCAGGCGGCGACGCCCGCGCGGCCGGGCAGCTGCACCGTGTCGAGCAGATCCTGCACGAGCGCGGCCGTCGCCGGCGCGGCGGGATCGACCTGCGCGGCCCGCTCGCGCAGCACGGGGTCGCCGAAGACGCGGATCTCCCGCACGCTCATGCCGGCTGCACCACCACGATGAGGTCGCCAGCCTCGACGGGCGTGGTGCCCGTGAGCGCGAGGCGCTGCACGGTGCCCGCGACGGGGGTGGTGATGGCGGCCTCCATCTTCATCGCCTCGATGGTCGCGACGGCGTCGCCGGCGGCCAGCACGTCGCCCTCCGCGACCTTCACGGTGACCGCACCCGCGAACGGGGCCGCGACCTGGCCGGCGACCTGCGCATCCGCCTTCTCGACCTGCGGCTTGTCGACCTGCACCGAGCGATCGCGCACGTAGACGGGGCGCAGCTGGCCGCCCAGCACCGTCATGACCGTGACCATGCCGTCGTCGTCGGGCTGGCCGACCGCCTCGAGCTCGACGTTGAGCGTGACGCCGCGGCCGATGCCGACCTGGTGCTCCTCGCCCTGCTGCATGCCGTAGAGGTAGTCGATCGTATCGACCACCGAGAGGTCGCCGTAGAGGCGCCGGCTCTCGTCGAAGGCCTTCGTCGGGCCGGCGAAGAGCAGCTCGTTGAGCGCGTGCTGGCGGTCGGGGCCGGGCGTGGTCAGTCGCGCTGCCTGCTCGGGCTCGATCGGCTGCACCGAGATGTCGACCTCGCGCCCCTCGAGCACCTTCGAGCGGAATGGCTCCGGCCAGCCGCCGGGCAGGTCGCCCAGCTCGCCCGCCATGAACCCGATCACCGAGTCGGGGATGTCGTACTTGCGCGGGTTCTGCTCGAAGTCGTCGGGGTCGACGCCCTGCGCGACGAGCTGCAGCGCGAGGTCGCCGACGACCTTCGAGGAGGGCGTCACCTTCGTCGGGCGGCCCAGGATGCGCGAGGCGGCGGCGTACCAGTCCTCGATCTTCTCGAAGTCGTCGGCGAGGCCGAGCGCGATCGCCTGCTGCCGAAGGTTCGAGAGCTGCCCGCCCGGGATCTCGTGGTGGTAGACGCGCCCGGTGGGGCCGGGCAGGCCCGACTCGAAGGGCTTGTAGAGGCGGCGCACCGCCTCCCAGTAGGGCTCGAGGTCGCTCACGGCCTGCAGGTCGAGCCCGGTGTCGCGCTCGGTGTGCGCGACGGCCGCGACGAGCGCCGAGAGCGAGGGCTGGCTCGTGGTGCCCGACATCGCGGCGCTCGCCACGTCGACCGCGTCGACGCCCGCGGCGGAGGCCGCGAGCAGGGTGGCCAGCTGTCCGCCGGCGGTGTCGTGCGTGTGCAGGTGCACGGGCAGGTCGAAGCGCTCGCGCAGCGCCGCCACGAGCTTCGACGCGGCGCCCGCGCGCAGCAGCCCCGCCATGTCCTTGATCGCGAGCACGTGCGCGCCCGCGTCGACGATGCGCTCGGCCAGCCGCAGGTAGTAGTCGAGCGTGTAGAGATCCTCCGCCGGGTCCAGCAGGTCGCCCGTGTAGCAGAGCGCGACCTCCGCGACCGTCGAGCCGGTGCCGAGCACGGCGTCGATCGCCGGCCGCATCTGGTCGACGTCGTTGAGCGCGTCGAAGATGCGGAAGACGTCGATGCCGGTCGCGGCCGCCTCGTCGACGAACGCATCCGTCACCTCGGTCGGGTAGGGCGTGTAGCCGACGGTGTTGCGGCCGCGCAGCAGCATCTGCAGCGGCACGTTCGGCATCGCCTCGCGGATGCGGGCGAGCCGCTCCCACGGGTCCTCCCCCAGGAACCGCAGCGCCACGTCGTAGGTGGCGCCGCCCCAGGCCTCCATCGACAGCAGCTGCGGCGTCATGCGCGCCACGTGCGGCGCGACCGCGACGAGGTCGGCGGTGCGCACCCGGGTGGCGAGCAGCGACTGGTGCGCGTCGCGGAAGGTGGTCTCGGTGACGGCGAGCGAGGAGCGCTCGCGCAGCGCCTTCGCCCAGCCGGCGGGGCCGAGCTCGAGCAGCCGCTGCCGCTCGCCGTCGGGCGCGGGCGCGTCGAGGTCGATCGCCGGCAGCTTGATGGCCGGGTTGATGGCGCCGTCGGCGGTGCCGTTGGGCTTGTTGACGGTGACGTCGGCGAGCCACGCGAGCACCTTGGAGGCGCGGTCCTTCGGCGGGTTGATGCGCGTGAGCTCCGGGTGCTCGTCGATGAAGTGCGTCGAGACGTCGCCGGCGCGGAACTCGTCGCTCTCGAGCAGGTTCAGCAGGAACGGGATGTTGCTGGCGACGCCGCGGATGCGGAACTCGCTCACCGCGCGGTGGGCGCGGCGGATGGCCGTGTCGAGGTCGCGGCCGCGGCACGTGACCTTCGCGAGCATCGAGTCGAAGTGCGGGCTGACCTCGGTGCCGGGGTTGATGGTGCCGCCGTCGAGGCGCACGCCCGCGCCGCCCGGCGAGCGGTAGGCGGTGATGCGGCCCGTGTCGGGCCGGAAGCCGTCGGCGGGGTTCTCGGTGGTGACGCGGCACTGCAGCGCGGCGCCGTGCATCTCGATGCGATCCTGCGTGAGGCCGAGCTCGGCGAGCGACTCGCCGGCCGCGATGCGGATCTGGCTCGCGACCAGGTCGACGTCGGTGATCTCCTCCGTGACGGTGTGCTCGACCTGGATGCGCGGGTTCATCTCGATGAACACGTGCTGGCCGGCGCGCTCGCCCGCGGTGTCGAGCAGGAACTCGACCGTGCCGGCGTTGACGTAGTCGATCGACTTCGCGAAGGCGATCGCGTCGCGGTACATCGCCGTGCGCTGCTCCTCGCTGAGGTTGGGGGCGGGCGCGAGCTCGACGACCTTCTGGTGGCGGCGCTGCACCGAGCAGTCGCGCTCGAACAGGTGCACCGTCTCGCCCGAGGCGTCGGCGAGGATCTGCACCTCGATGTGCCGCGGTCGCACGACGGCCTGCTCGATGAACATCGTGGCGTCGCCGAAGGCGCTGTCGGCCTCGCGCATCGCGGCCTCGAGCGCATCCCGCAGATCCTCGCGCCGCTGCACCAGGCGCATCCCACGGCCGCCGCCGCCGGCAACGGCCTTGCAGAAGACCGGGAAGCCGATCTCGTCGGCGCCCGCGAGCAGCACGTCGAGGTCGGTCGTCGCGGGGGTCGACGCGAGCACCGGCACGCCCGCGGCGATCGCGTGCTCCTTGGCCGTCACCTTGTTGCCGGCCATGGCGAGCACCGAGGGGCCGGGCCCGACGAAGGTGATGCCGGCCGCGGCCGCGGCGGTGGCGAGCTCGGGGTTCTCGCTCAGGAAGCCGTAGCCGGGGTAGATCGCGTCGGCGCCGGCGTCCTTCGCGACCCGGATGATCTCGCTCACCGTCAGGTAGGCGCGCACCGGGCGGCCCGGCTCGCCGATCTGGTAGGCCTCGTCGGCCTTCTGGCAGTGCAGCGAGTTGCGATCCTCGTGCGCGAAGACGGCGACCGTCTTCACCCCCAGCTCATTGGCGGCGCGGAAGGCGCGGATCGCGATCTCGCCGCGGTTGGCTACGAGCAGCTTCTGGAACATGCAGGAACCCTTCGGGGTGTGGCGGCGCGTCCGATCCAATCTAGTGCCGCTAGGCTTGGCCGCCGTGCACGTACTCTCGATCAGCTCGCTCAAGGGCGGCGTCGGCAAGACCACGGTGACGCTCGGTCTCGCCTCCGCCGCATTCGCGAAGGGCCTCCGCACTCTGGTGGTCGACCTCGACCCGCAGTCCGATGCCTCGACCGGCATGGACATCGAGATCGAGGGCCGCCTCAACATCGCGGATGTGCTCTCGAACCCGAAGGACAAGGTCGTCCAGCAGGCGATCTCGCCCTCGGGATGGACGCAGGGCCACGGCGGCACCATCGACGTGCTCATCGGCAGCCCCTCCGCGATCAACTTCGACGGCCCGCACCCGACCATCAAGGACATCTGGAAGCTCGAGACGGCCCTCACGACCGTCGAGAACGACTACGACCTCGTCCTGGTCGACTGCGCCCCCTCGCTCAACGCGCTCACCCGCACGGCCTGGGCGGCCTCCGACCGGGTGCTGGTCGTGACCGAGCCCGGCCTGTTCTCGGTCGCGGCCGCCGACCGCGCGCTGCGCGCGATCGAGGAGATCCGCCGCGGCCTCAGCCCGCGCCTGCAGCCGCTCGGCATCGTCGTGAACCGCGCCCGGCCCCAGTCGCTCGAGCACCAGTACCGCATCCAGGAGCTCAAGGACATGTTCGGGCCGCTCGTGCTCGACGCCGTGCTGCCGGAGCGCACCTCGATGCAGCAGGCGCAGGGCGCGGCACGGCCGCTGCACGTGTGGCCCGGCGAGGGCGCGCAGGAGATGGCGCTGCAGTTCGACGAGCTGCTGCAGCTCGTGCTGACCTCCGCCGGTCGCGCGGGCGACGAGGCCGCCTCCGGCCGCAAGGTCCCTGCGCCCACGGCCGCCGTCGACGCCACGGCAGCCGCCGAGCTCGAGGAGGCCGAGGCCCCCGAGGGCGACGGCGAGACGCCCAAGCCCAAGGCCTAGCCCGGGCTCTGCCCCGGCCGCCTCAGAGCGAGGCGATGCGCTCGCCGCTGCGGGGCATGCCGCGCTCGACCACGACCCCGTCCTGCGCGCGGCGGTAGGGCCCGAGCTCGAAGGCGATGCCGGATGCGCTCGGCCAGTCGAGCGAGTCGGTCACCTGCAGGTGCAGGTGCGGCTCTGTCGAGTTGCCGGAGCCGCCGCACTCGGCCACCTGCTCCCCCGCGGCCACCCGGTCGCCGGCGCGCACGCGGAGCGAGCCGCGGCGCAGGTGCAGCATGGCGACGAACGGCCCTTGCGAGGCGAGCGCGATGACGACGCGGTTGCCGGTGATCGCGTCGAGCCCCTGCCGCAGCCTGCCCGCCTGGCCGAGCGCGTACGGCACGAGGGTGAGCGGCGAGCGGCGACCGCCCGCATCCGCCTCGCCGTCGTGCGTCTCGACCACCACCCCGGCGGCGGGCGCCAGGACGGGCCGGCCGAAGCCCAGGAATCGCTCGGCCGGCTCGACCGCGAGCAGCGAGCGCGCCGTGCGGGGCGCCGAGCGGCCGCGCTCGTCGACGTGCACGAAGTCGACCGCGTAGGTCAGCCCGAAGCGGTGCGTGCCGTGGCTCGGCACCCGCGTCGCCGGGCTCAACTCGGCGCGCCAGAGGCCCGTGAAGGGCAGCGCGAGGCGCAGTCGCTCGCCACCGGCGCTCATGCGTGCAGGCGCACCCCGAGGGGGCCTCAGGCGGTGCGGCTCCTGCGCGCGCGGCGGGCGGCGAGCTCGTCGACCGGCTGCTGCTCGACGGGGGTCACCTCGAGCTCGATGAGCTGCGTCTCGACCTCGCGCAGCACCTTGCCGACCGCGATGCCGAACACGCCCTGACCGCGGCCCAGGAGGTCGATGACCTCGTCGCTCGAGGTGCAGAGGTAGACGCTCGCGCCGTCGGAGATGAGGGTGGTCTGCGTGAGGTCGCGCACGCCGGCCTCGTGCAGCTGCTGGATGGCGACGCGGATCTGCTGCAGCGAGATGCCGGTGTCGAGCAGCCGCTTGACGAGCTTGAGCACCAGGATGTCGCGGAAGGAGTAGAGGCGCTGGCTGCCGGAGCCCTTCGCCGAGCGGACGGTCGGCTCGACGAGCCCCGTGCGCGCCCAGTAGTCGAGCTGGCGGTAGGTGATGCCGGCGGCGTCGGCGGCGATGGCGCCCTTGTAGCCGACCGCGCTCTCCTCCTGCGGGAGGCCGTCGGTGAACAGCAGGCCGAGGTCGTAGCGGGCGGCGCCGTCAGGCGTACCGCTCTGGTCTGCATCGCCGTGGCGCATGGCCGTCCTCTCCGCTGTGCTCGGCTCAACCCTCAAGTGGTGGTTGAGTGTTGGCCCCACCGTAGCGACCCGACGCCCCGACTCCGTGCATCTCGCGATCGGTGCGGCGTGTCGGGCCGAGTCTACGCCCCGCCGCCCACGAGCGACAGGGACGCGCCAGCGATCAGGCGCCGAGCGCGTCGCGCGTGAGCAGCTCGCGCACCGACTGGATCTGGCCGGCGAGGTCGCGCGCGGCCTCGGCCGCCTTGGCCTGGCTGCCGATCTCGCGGCGGCCCCGCATGGGCTTGAGCGCCGACTCGATGAGCGCGGCCTCGCGCTGCGCCGACTGGCGCATGCCGCGCAGGTGCCGCGGCTCGATGCCGAAGCGCTGCAGCTCGACGAGCGCCTTGAGCGACTGCACGGCCGCATCGCCGAAGGGCTCGGCGCCCGGCACGAGCTGCGCGGAGATCGCGTCGGCCAGCAGCTGCTTGGAGGCGCCCGCCTCGGCCTGCAGCTCTGCGCGCGAGAGCCTGCGCTCCGCGCCCAGGATGGAGGGCGCCTCGACGCGCACGTTGGCGCCGGGGATCTGCGGCGTGCGCCCGGCGTCGATGTCGTCGAGGTGGCCGAGGATGACCTTGAGCGGCAGGTAGTGGTCGCGCTGCAGCGTGAGGATGTAGCGCAGCCGCTCGAGATCGGCCGAGTCGAACTTTCGGTAGCCGGATGCGGTGCGCTGGGGCGAGATGAGCCCCTGATCCTCGAGGAAGCGCAGCTTCGACGGCGAGAGGTCGGGGAACTCGGGGCCGAGCTTCGCGAGCACCTGCCCGATGGAGAGGAGCCCGGCCTGCTTCCTCGCCGCCTGTGCGCTCACGCGCGTGGCTCGAGGTCGAGGCGCGAGCGGTAGAAGGTGAGGCGGAACTTGCCCACCTGCACCTCGGCGCCGTCGCGCAGCACGACCGACTCGACGCGCTCGCCGTTGTGGTACGTGCCGTTGAGCGAGCCCAAGTCGCGCAGCTCGAAGGCGGTGCCGGAGCGCGCGAACTCCGCGTGCCGGCGCGAGACCGTGACGTCGTCGAGGAAGATGTCGGCATCCGGGTGGCGCCCGGCGACCGTGGAGTCCTGGTCGAGCAGGAAGCGCGCACCGACGTTCGGGCCGCGGCGCACCACCAGGATCGCCGAACCGGAGGGCAGCGAGGCGACGGCCTCGCGATCCTCCGCGGAGGTGCCCTCGATCATCGCGGCGAGCTGCGCGCGGTAGTCGTCACCCCAGGACTGGGTGCTCTCGCCGTCGGCGTCGTGCTCGGTCATGCGCTTCCTCCACGCGACTGGGCCAGCAGGCGCTGGCGGACGTTCAGCATAGCGGCGACGCCTGTGCTCGAACCCACCGCCCGAACCCGGGCCGAGCTGCAAGGCCGACGCCGCCTGAGACGCCCACCCTAGCGAATCAGCGGGGCGTGCGGGAGGCTCAGGCGAAGCCCGCCAGCTGCCGCAGCAGCGCGGCCACCGCGGCGGCGACCGCGACGGCCACGATGAACGGCGCGCGCACCGCGAACAGGCCCGCGGCGACCAATACGGCGGGGATGCGCGCGTCGAGCACGAGGCCGCCCTCGCCGCCGAGCGTCTGCACCGCGACGAGCCCGGCGAGCAGCGAGACGGTGAGCAGCTCGAGCGTGCGCCGCGGGCGCGGCTTCTCGAACAGCCGCGGCGGCACCGCGTAGCCGATCAGCTTGATGGCCAGCACCGCGATCGATGCCAGCAGGATGAGGTGCCAGAGGGTCATGCGCGCCGCCCCTCCGCGTGCTCGGGGCCGCCCTCGTCGGGCCGATCCGGATCGTGCCGGGGGCCGAACCAGTTCGTCAGCCCCACCACGACCCCCACCGAGGCGGCCAGGATCACCGGGGTGCCGGAGGGCACCACGGGCAGCAGCGCGGCCGCGAGCACGGCACTCGCGGCCGCGACCGCGATCGCCTGCCGCGCCCTGAGCCTCGGCCACAGCAGCCCTACGAACGCGGCCGCCGCTGCGGCGTCGAGCCCCCACTGCTTCGGGTCGCCCAGCAGGTCGCCCAGCAGCGCGCCGGCGAGGGTCGCGAGGTTCCAGCCGAGGAAGATGCCGACCCCCGTCACCCAGAAGCCCACGCGCTGCGCGCGCGGCTCGGCCTGCGCGAGCGCCACGGCCGTCGACTCGTCGATCGTGACGTGCGCCGCGAGGGGCGTCATCGCGAGCCGCGGCTGCACCACCCTGCGCATGCTCATGCCGTACAGGGCGTTGCGGAGGCCGAGCATGGCGGCGCTGGCGACCCCGGCGATGCCGCCGCCGGCGGCGATCACGCCGATGAACGCGAACTGCGAGCCGCCCGAGAACATCAGCAGGCTCAGCACCATCGTCTGCCACACGTCGAGGCCGCTCGCGACCGCGAGCGCGCCGAACGAGAGCCCGTACGCGCTCGTCGCCACGACGACCGACAGGCCCTCGCGCCACGCGCGACCCACCGCATCCGTCTGCACCGCAACAGCCTATGAGGGCGCGCGTGCGCGAGCGGCCGCGC
>BJUU01000013.1 GCA_007988785.1 Agrococcus baldri | reverse complement strand
GGCCACCGCCGGTCTCGTGACGCGAGCGTGCTCCGCACGCGCGCTCCTCGACCTACGGGCGCGCTGTTCGACCTACGGGCGGCGGGTGCGGTCGATCACCGCACGCGCGAATCGGCCGACGGCCCAGCCGGTGACGCTCACGAGCGCCTCGCGCACGATGCCGGGGGTCATCTTCGAGCTGCCGAGCTCGCGCTCGCGGAACAGGATCGGCACCTCGACCACGCGCGCGCCGACCTGCTGGGCTCTGCGCGTCATGTCGATCTGGAAGCAGTAGCCCTGGCTGCGCACCTCTGCCAGCGGGATGCGCCGCAGCAGCTCGGCCGTGTACGCCCGGCACCCCGCCGTCATGTCCTGCACCGCAGAGCCCAGCATCACCCGCGCGTAGACGTTGCCGAGCCGTGAGATCGCCTGCCGGTGCCACGGCCAGTCGACGATGCCGCCGCCGGGCACCCAGCGGGAGCCGATCACGAGGTCGGCGCCCGGCCGGCCCTCCTGCGCGAGCACGGCCAGCATGCGCGGCACGGCCTCTGCCGGGTGCGAGCCGTCGGCGTCGAACTCGACCACCGCATCCGCCCCCCGCTCGAGCGCCACGCGCATGCCGTGCAGGTAGGCGGCGCCGAGGCCCTCCTTCGCGGCGCGATGCAGCACGCTCACGCGCGGATCGGCGGCCGCCATGGCGTCGGCGAGCTCGCCGGTGCCGTCGGGGCTGGCGTCGTCGATGACGAGCACCTCGACGCCCGGGGCCGCCTGCAGCAGGCGATCCATCGTCACGGGCAGCGCCTCGAGCTCGTTGTAGGTCGGCACGAGGACGACGACGCGCATGGGGCTCCGGTTCGATGGACGATGGCGGCGAGCAATCCTCGCACACCGCTCCTGGGCCGGATGCGGCCGGGGCGTGGCACGATTGTCCGGTGCCCGGGCAGAGAAGGAGGACGATCCTCGCAACGTGGATCGTCGCCAACGCGGCCTGCGGCGACGCGGTGCGCAACGTCATCGGCTACCCCGCATGGGCCGGCGTGGTGCTCGCCACCTTCGTCTGGGTGGCCGTCGAGCTCGTGCTGCTGCGGGTGCGGCTGTGGCGGATGCCGGTCGCGGTCGTCGCCTTCGCCGCCATGGCGCTCGCCTCGGCGATCTGGGCCATCGCGCCCGGCTGGTCGCTCGTGGGCTCGGTCATCCTGTTCGGCACCATCGCGAGCGCGCTGCTGATCGCCTCCCTGCCCTACCGGGTGATCCTCGACGTCACGCACTGGACCATGCAGGGGCTGCTGATCGCCTCGTTCCTGTTCGAGGCCTTCGTGGCGCTCGTGCTGCGCCAGCCGCTCTTCCCGCTCTGGTCGGACTACCCGCCGGATGCCAGCGGCGAGCTGCACTGGTCGAGCGGCCTCATCTTCGAGGGCGGGCGCGTGCAGGGCATCATGGGCAACGCGAACCTGCTGGGCATGGTGGCGCTCATCGCGCTCGTGATCGCCGGCTGCCGCGCCGCCGCCGGCCTCGACCGCTGGTGGCCGCTCTGGGTCGCCCTGCCGATCCTCGCGCAGCTCGTCACGCGCAGCGCGACCGTGCTGTTCGCGACCGCGATGGTCGCCGTGCTGACCCTCCTGGTCGTCTCCTGGGTGCAGTGGCGCGGCGCCGTCTTCTACCGCATCTTCGGCATCGCGGTCGCGGTGGGGCTGGTCTGCATCGGCGTGATCGTGGCGAACTGGCCGCTCGTGACCGACTTCCTGGGCCGCGACGCCGACATGACCGGACGCTTCGACATCTGGGGCCGCGTCATCGACCTGGGGCTCACGAGCCCGGTGGTGGGCGTCGGCTACCTGGGCTACTGGCTGCCGTGGGTGCCGCCCTTCGACGCGCTCGGCGAGATGCACGGCATGGTCTACCTGCAGGCGCACAACGTGTGGCTCGACGTCTTCATGCAGCTCGGCATCGTCGGCGTGCTGCTGTGGGGCGGGCTGCAGTACCGCGCGGTCACCAACACGCTCGGGGCGCTCTACCGCTCCCCCGTCGGCGAGCGCGCGCTCAACGCCATCCCGCTGCTGCTGTGGGTCGCGCTGTTCGTGCAGGGGCTGGCGGAGTCCCGCCCCTGGATCGAGTTCGGCATGATGCTGCTCGTCATCTTCGCCATCGGGCCGCTGCGCAAGCAGATCGCGCCGAGCGCGCCGCGCACCGAGGCCATGACGACGATCGGCTGAGCCGCGCATGCGGAAGGGGCCGGGGAGCAGCTGCTCTCCGGCCCCTTCTCGTCGGCGCTCCGTCAGCGCACGGGCAGCAGGTTCAGCACCGTCGAGTCGACCGTGTAGATGTGCTGGCCCTTCGCGGCCTCGCGCTCGGCGGCCGTGTCGACCAGGTTGCGCGTGCCGTTCGTGATGTACCAGGTGCGCCCGCTGTCGTCCTTCACCCAGCGGGACATCCAGCCGTCGACCGTCAGCTTGCCGAACAGCGTCCCCGAGATCGGCGTGAAGCGCTCGTAGCCGAGCTGCGCCGCGTCGCGCCAGGGGAAGCGCACCAGCTCGCCGTCGACCATGACGTAGCGGATGCCGCCGTGCTCGACCAGCGTCGTCGACAGCGACCCCGCCGAGGGGAACGTGCGGATGACCGCATCCGTCGTGCGCACCTGCATCGACGAGTCGATCTCGCGGGCGACGGTCGCGTTGATCCGCAGCACCCGGTGGTTGTCGACGAGGTACTGCTGCCCGTTCGACGACGAGGTGATGACGGTGCCCGAGTAGTAGTACGGGCGCAGCGGCGTGCCGACGGGGCGGGCGTGCAGCGCGTAGCCGCTCACTCGCACCTGCGGCGTGCTGCCGAGCGCGTAGTACCGCAGCGTGCGCTGCGAGTCGATCTGGCGGCGGGTGCCGTCGTCGATGTACCAGAGGCTGCCGTCGTTGTCGACGGCGACCCGGTCGACGGCGCCGCCGGTCGGGATCTTGGCGCAGATGTCAGCGGGCAGCTGCTCGTGCGTCAGGCCCCACTCGGCGCGGGCGGTCGCGTTGCGGTACGGGTGCAGCCCGCCCCAGTACGCCACGCCGTCGGTGCTGCACCGCACGCCGTAGTCGGCATCGATCGTCACGCCCACGCGCGGCAGGCCGTTGCGGACGGACGGCGAGATCGCCGTCGGCGAGTCGTCCAGCCCCAGCTGCGCCAGCACCCGAGCGTCGCGCACCCGCAGCGTCGTCGACGCCGAGGTGAGCAGCAGCTCGCCGTTCGAACTGTCGCGCAGCAGCGTGCCGGGTGCGAAGCGCGAGCGCTCCGGGATCCAGTCGAGGTAGCCGTCGACGCCGCGATGGATCGTCGATGGCACCGAGCTCGCCGCGGCGCTGCGATCGGCCTGCGTGACCGGGTCGCGCTTGCCGTCGCGCATGAGCCACACCGTCGACGAGCCGAGCTCTGCCTGGTAGTGCGGCCCGAAGGCGCGGCCGGCGCTGGGGATCCCGCGCAGGTTCGCCTGCGGCAGCGCCGTGAAGTAGCTCGCGCCGCCGAACTCGTTCGCGCGCACCTCGAGCAGGCCGCGGTCCGTGAGCACGTAGGCCTTGGAGCCAGAGCTGATGCGGTTCGGCAGATCGACCGATGCCTGCCGGGCCGCGTTCATCGCGAGCCAGGTGACGCGCCCGAAGTCGCCGAACACATCCAGGTCCATCTGGTCGGGGTCGACCCACACCATGCCGCCGCCCGTGCGGATGACCGCCTGGGTGCCGCTGTAGTTCTCGGCGCCGTAGCCCTCGGCGAGGAACGGGACGCCGACGTCGAACCCGTCGAGCGCGCCCGGCGACATCCAGGTGTTGGCGTAGGACATGTTGCGCGCGCCGATGTTGTCGGTGTCGCCGATCGGGTGGCGGCGGCCGTCCTGGACGTACCACCACTCGCCCTGCCATCCGACGATGTTGCGCAGCTGGCCGCCGTCGTCGAGCGCCGCCATCACCTCGGGCGAGACCCCGATGCCGAAGCCGCAGGAGTGGCCCCACTCGCCGACCTGCTTGCAGTCGGCGAAGCGGAAGCGCCTGCCGTCGTCGACGAAGTAGTTGGCGCCGCCGCTGCGCACGAAGCGCGTGACGGCCTGGCCGACCGTGTAGCCGCGCAGCGCGCCGGAGGAGACGATCTGGGTGGCGCCGAGGCTGCGGCCGTACTCGTTCAGGGTCGCGGTGCTGGTGAACGGGTGGATCCAGGTGCCGTTGACGAGGTAGGTCGTCGACGAGCCCTGCTCGCGCACGATCAGGCGGTTGACCTCGCCCGCCGGGTTGCCGAACCAGTCGGTCCACATGCGCCAGAAGTTGCGGTTGCCGTAGGAGGAGCAGCCGTCGCCGGTGCCGTAGAGGTTGCCGAGCGCGGCCGAGTTCGGCTGGTAGGGCGTGTAGTTGTAGAGGCCGGCGGTCGCCTGGTTCTCGATGTAGACGCTGCTCGAGCCGCACGCGGCGTTGGGGTGGTACAGCACGCGGTTGGTCTGGCCCGCGCGGTGGTTGTAGCTCGTGGGGTGCTCTGCGTAGCGCTGGAACTGCCGTGCCGCGTAGTACACCTGGTAGAAGAAGCTGCCGTAGCTCGAGTCGCAGGGCGCGGTGTCGGGGCACGCGAAGCCGGTGGCGCGGTCGTAGCGGATCTGCGTGGGCCGCGAGAGCGTGACGAGGCTCTGCTCCTTCTGCAGCAGCACGAGCAGCACGCGCGGGCTGATGTCGCACGCGACCGAGACGCGGGCGATGATCGACGCCGCGGTGTCGTTCGAGCGCGAGGGCATCGCGGCGCAGTAGGCGTTGGCCGGCATGGCCGGCGCGTTCTGCCGGTAGTCCTTCAGGCACGTGTAGCCCGAGTCGCAGCTGCGCAGCTGCTGGTTGAGGAAGGACTGCACCTCGGAGGCCGACATGGCGCGGCCGTCGAAGAAGTTCTCGTCGCTGATGATGTTGCCGGCGTTGAACGAGCCGGCGTCGGCGGCCTCTGCCGGCTCGGCGGGCGAGGCGACGAGGAATCCGGCGGCCAGCACGAACGCGAGGGCGACGGCGAGGCTGCGTCGAAGGAGGCGCATGGACGGCATCCAATGTGAGATGACAAGGGGGACAGGACAGAGACTAGCGAACCTTCGATGTCACGTGGAAGGTTAATTCGCGAACGCGTGGCCGTCCTCGCCGCCGCGGGCCCGCATCCGACTATGTTGTCAGGAGCATCGCTCACCCGACGAGGAGGCCGAGGATGTCGAATCTCCTCGCCGTGCGCGCCGATCGCACCCGAGCCGGCGCCGTGCAGGCGTGGCTCGCCGAGCGCGCCGATCCTGAGGACGTCGCGGTCGTCGAGCTCACCGACGGCGCGCGCCTGATCGTGGTGAGCCGCCAGGTCGAGCGCTCGCTGCGGCGGGAGCACGCCACCTTCTTCCGGGGCTTCGCGGTCGACACCGAGCGGGCGCGCCTCGCGATCGGCGTCGACGGCTGGCTCGACGCGCCCGAGGAGCTTCGCCGCGATGCCTGGTCGCTCGGCGGCACCTTCGCGATGGTGCGCTGGGCCGGCGATGCGGTCGAGGCCCGCCGCGACCTCTGGGGCAACCAGGCGCTGCTGCACACCGACGGGGACGGCTGGTCGGCCGCCGGCGACTCGATGCTCGTGCTGCGGCGGCTGCGCGACGCGCTCGGCGAGCCGTCGACGCCCGACGAGCGCGAGCTGCTCGCCCGCACGGCGCTCACCGGCATCGCCCAGACCTCGTTCGGGCCCGCCACCGCGTTCCGCGAGATCGGCTTCGCCCCCGCCGGCGTCGCCGTGCGGCTCGACGCGCGCGGTGCGAGCCCCGTCGAGCGGCCGGTCACGGCGCTGCTGGGCGGCCCGGTGGGCGACTACCGCGAGACGATCAGGGCGGCCGCCGTCGGGATCGCGGGCGAGACGGCTGCGGTGCTCGAGCTGCCGGGCGTCGCGCCGAGGCTGCGCATCTCGGGCGGCCAGGACTCCCGCGTCGTGCTCGCCGCAGCGCTCTCGCTCGGGCTCGCGGAGCGTGCGGAGCTCGTGGTGCAGGAGCAGGCCGAGGAGCATGCCGGCGACGCCCGCGTCGCACGCTCGCTCGCCCGCCGCTTCGGCCTCCGCCTGCGCACGATCGGCCCGGCGGACGTCGACGACCACGACCAGCTGCAGCTGTGGCTCGCGACGCTCGCGGGCACCTACGACGGCTTCGGCGTCGACGCCGACGCTGCGGTCGAGGGCGCCTTCGGCATCAGCGGCATCGGCGCCGAGACGTACAAGGGCAACTTCGGCTGGCGCAGCTGGTGGCAGCTGCGCGACGACCTGGCGCTGCCGCTGCAGCTCGAGCTCGCGTTCATCGAGCAGACCGACCGCGGTCTCGCCGCCATCGGCGCGCAGCCGGCCGACGACGACGCGACCGAGAGCCACTACCTCGCCCATCGCGCGGGGATCCACTGCGGCGCGGGCTACGTCGGGCTGTCGCCGCTCACCGCGAACCCGCTGCAGCGCGCCGATCTCGTGCGGCTCGGCCGCGCGGCCCGGGCCGAGCACGCGGCCGCGCCCGGTCCGCCCAGAGCCCGCGTCGGGCATCCGCTCATGGTCGCCGACCTCGCTGCGCTCCTCTCCCCTGAGGCGGCGTCGCACGAGTACGAGCGCGATGTGGGCGTCGACGGGGCCGTGGTGCAGGCCCGCCTCGAGGCGCTCGGCGGCCCCGTCGACGTCGCCGGCGCGGCCTTCGCCGTGCACGGCTCGACGGCCGAGGTGCCGCTCGGGCCCAGCTCGCTCGCGATGCGGCTGGCGGCCGATGCGTCGCCGGGGGGATTCACGCTCGAGTCCGTCGAGGCCCTCGGCCGGCAGGGGCTCGACGCACTGCGCGCCGGCCCCGTGCGCGATCGCTACCTCGAGGTGCTCGACAACGCCCGCTGGCGGGCCGTGGATCGCGGGATGCCCCTGATGTTCGCCGGTCAGTCGCCGGCGCGGTTCGCCTCGCTCGCGCTGCTCGGCTGAGCGCCGCGCGCGACGCTCCTGGCGCCGCCGATCGCGCGCGCGACGATGCGCTGCACCCGGGGATCGAGGCGGCGCACCACTGCTCGCACCGCTCTGCGCGGCGCGGCCGCGAAGGCGTGCAGCTTCACCTCGTAGCGCTCGCCGACCCGGCCGTGGACGGCCACGCGGTCCGCCCTCGCGAAGTGCTCGGAGAACGGCGCGGCCGACCACCGCAGGCGCGAGATGAACCCGCCGCCGGCACCCGCATCCGTCAGTCGCACCTGCAGCCGCCAGACGCCGTCCTGCAGCGCGCCCGGGGCGACGTCGAACGACCAGGTGCCGCCGTCCTCGGCGCGCTGCACCACGAGCTCGGTGAGCGGCTCGACCGGGCCGCCTCCGTCGGGATCGACCACGACGAGCAGCCGCGCCCCGACGGCCGTCGCGGGTGCATCGCCCTCGATGCGCACGCCGCCCTCGTGGCGCCGCGCCGTGCGCGCGACGATGCCGCCGCCGCCGATCGCGCTGAGGTGCTCGAGCACCTCGTGCCTGCCCGCGAGGCTCGCGGCGACCACCACGCCGATGCGGGGGTCGTGCGCCGGGCCGTCGTCGGGGGCGCGGCCGGCGATGGCCGCGACGGCGGCGCTCGCTGCGGCGGCGTCGCGCTCGCCGGACTCGACCTCCGCGAGTGCCACGCGCGCCGATGCGAGCGCGAGCGCGGTGTGCAGGTTGGGGTTGGCCGCGCCCGCTGCGAGCGCATCGGAGGCGGCGACCAGCCGGTCGAGCCCGCCGATGGCGCGGGCGGCGTCGAGCAGCGTCTGCTGCTCGAGCGCGGCCTTGGCGCCGCGCAGGTCGCCGCCGGCGACGAGCGCGAAGACGATGGCGCGCTCGATGGGCAGCGCCGCGATGGCGTGCGGCGCGAGCCCGCCGAGCAGCACGCGCATGCGGTCGGCGATCGCCGCCTCGTCGTCCGCCGACGACTCGGTGAGCGTCTCGAGCACGCGGGTGACGAGCACCCAGCCGTCGGACTGCACGATCATGCGCGTGTACTCGGCGAGCAGCTCGGCATCACCGGTCTCCTGCACGAGCTCGAGGCAGCGGCACTCCTGCGTCAGGTAGCTGCGCAGGCCCCGCAGCTGCCCGGCCTTGGCCGTCATCGAGGTGCCGCCGGGGCGGTCGCGGTACAGGTAGACGCGGTCGCGCACGACATCGATCGATGCGGCGCGCACGTAGGCGGTGACGACCGGCACGATGTCGTTGGAGCGCGGCACGTCGGGGAACTCGATGCCCGCGTCGTGGAAGAAGCTCGCGCGGTAGAGCTTGTTCCAGCACGCGCGCCCGCGGATGATCGAGGGCTGGCTCACGAGGTCGACCGCGGTGCGCTCCTCCTTGAACGCGCCCCATGAGCGGGTGGGATCCCAGGTGCTGGATGCCGAGAACTTCAGGAACCTGCCGAGCACCAGGTCGCTGCCGCTGCGCTCGCCGGCATCCACCAGGGCGCGGTAGGCGCCGGCCGGCACCAGGTCGTCGCCGTCGGCGAACGCCAGGTACTCGCCGCGCGCCAGCTGCACACCGAGGTTGCGGGCGCTGCCGCCGCCCTCGACGGCGCCCGCGATCACCCGCACCCGGGAGTCGCGGCGCGCGATGGCACGAGCCCGCTCGACGGTGCCGTCGGCTGAGCGGTCGTCGACGACGATCACCTCGAGGTCGTCGAGCTCCTGCGTCAGCAGCGAGTGCAGGCACTCGTCGATCCAGGTCGCCACGTTCGCGGTCGGCACGACCACGGAGACCATCGGCCGGCGCCACAGCCCGGCGGGGAAGCTCTCGCGCAGCGCCGGCGCGTCGATGCGCGGCGGAGCCAGCGGCTCGCCCTCGAGCGCCTCGGCGACGGATGCGGCGATGCGGGGCCGCTCACGACCGGTCGCGAGCGCGTGGTCGTCGAGGTGCGCTCGCAGCGTGCCCGCGTCGCGCACGAGCCGCACCGGCAGCCCGAGCGCGTCGGCGATGGCGAGGCCGTCGGCGCAGGACGCGACGATCGATGCGCGGCCGCGCAGCTGCTCGACCGCTCGCCAGGGGTCGAGCTCGAGCGCGAGGTGCTGCGGGTCGTCGAGGTCGGCGAGCACGGCGGCGCCGGTGGCCCCGGCGTGCGCGCCGACCGACTCGGGGAAGAGCGTCGGCAGCAGCAGCAGCGGATCGCCCGTCGCCACGGGGGCAGGCACCCCCGTCGCCTCCTCGATCGCGCGGG
Organism: Agrococcus baldri; assembly: GCA_007988785.1. Lineage (GTDB taxonomy): Bacteria > Actinomycetota > Actinomycetes > Actinomycetales > Microbacteriaceae > Agrococcus > Agrococcus baldri_A. The sequence goes on along the minus strand of BJUU01000013.1, from coordinate 73,614 downwards.
CCGAGAGCGGCCCTGCCGCCCCCCGGTGCTCCACGCCCGCGACGGCGACGAGCCGCCGCTCGAGCGCTTCGCCCAGGCCACCGCCCCAGACGATGTCGCCCGGCTCGGCCAGCGGCAGCGTGCGCGGCCCGACGAGCAGGCGGCCCCGGTGCGGCACGCTCGGCTCCACCGAGTCGGAGGGGGCGAGCGCGCGCACGACCTCGGCGCGCAGCGCGGCCGCCAGGGCCGCCGTCGCGGCGCGCGCGGGGCCGCTCTCGACGGGGGCTGCTGTCAGGATCCCGATGCCGGCGATGGCTCCGCTGCTCGCGCGATCGGGCGAGCGGCCACCGGCATCCGTCATGGTCACCGAGTATATGGAGCGGCACCCGATCCGGCCCCGAGCAGCACGCGGTCGCGGTCGCCCGACCAGAGGTCGTGCGGGAACGCCTGCACGAGGGCGCTCGGATCCCAGTCCAGCGGCGCCATCGGGCCGAGCTCGAGCGCCTGCTCGACGGTCGCGGCGAATCGGAAGGGCGCTCTCCCGGTGCCAGCCGCGTAGTCGTCGTACTTGAACCCGTGCTCGGCGGCGCTGCGCAGCGGCCTGACGGGCACGCCGAAGGCCTCGGCCAGCACGATGCCGTGCAGCGACGAGGCGACCACGAGCTCGGACTGCAGGATGGCGCCGATGACGTGCGCGAAGGGCTCGGTCGGCTGCACGAGCCAGCGCTGCCCGTGCAGCGCCGCGAGGTCGTTCAGGTTGGGGATGACGCTCAGCGGCCGCGTCACCTCGCGCTGCCCGGCGAGGTGCGGCAGCAGCAGCGGCGTCAGCAGTGCCGGGTCGCCGAACACCGGCGGGGCGTCGAGGCCGGCCTCCGCGAGCACCGCCCTGGTGAGCGGGCCGCGCACCGATCGCACATCGATCGTCGTGGTGCCGAGCGGCCGGCGCAGCTTGCCGTTGATGCCTGCGCCCCACACGACGTCGCCCGGCTCGGCGAAGTGCAGCACCGAGCCGACCGAGAGCAGCCGGGCGGCCGGAGGGCCGTCCCCGGCATCGCCCTCGAGCGGCGTCCTGCCGCGATCGCGGAGCATGCCCCGGACGATCTCGAGCGCCAGCTGGTCGCCGAAGTTCACCGGCTGGTGGGTCGCGGTCACCGCCCTGCGCGCAGGCAGCCACCGGAACACGTCCACCTCGCCCAGCCGCACCCAGTGCGACGCCGAGGGGAGTCGCTGACCCTCGCCAGTGCCCGGCATGCGGCGAGCATAGGTCGCCCAGGGCGGTGCGGCCCGGAGGCGTGCCGGTATCATCGATGGGCGCGCCGAGCAGGACCCGGGCGTCGCCGTGCCCAGACATCGACCAAGAGGCCATCATCTCCGGTACCACCCCGACCCGCGTGCAGCGCAGGGACATCCAGGGACTGCGCATGATCGCGGTCGTCAGCGTCATCGCGAACCATCTGGCCGGCTGGCCGATCGGCGGCTTCGTGGGCGTCGACGTCTTCTTCGTGATCTCCGGCTTCCTGATCACGGGGCTGCTCATCCGCGAGCACGAGCGCACCGGCCGCATCTCCTTCCTCGACTTCTACCGGCGCCGCATCAAGCGGCTGATGCCCGCGGCGCTGCTGGTGCTGGCGGTCACTGTGACGGCGGCGGCGTTCCTGCTGCCGCAGCCGCGCGCGCTCTCGGCCGCCATCGACGCGGCCTTCGCCGCCCTCTTCACGGTCAACTGGCGGCTCGCCGCCGTCGGCACCGACTACTTCGCGGCCGGGCAGGCTCCCTCGCCGCTGCAGCACTACTGGTCGCTCTCGGTCGAGGAGCAGTTCTACATCGTGTGGCCGATCGTGATGGTGCTCGTGCTGTGGCTCGCCGCGCGCGTCGCGGGCGGCACGAAGGGCCGCCGGCGGGTGCTGTTCGGCTCGGCAGCGCTCATCTCGATCGCATCGCTCGCATGGGCCGTGCACGAGACCGCCACCGCGCCCGACATCGCCTACTTCTCGACGCTGTCCCGCGCCTGGGAGCTCGGCATCGGCGCGATCGTCGCGATCGTCGTGCAGACCACGAGGCTGCGCATCCCCGCCGCGCTCGCTCCGTGGGCCGGCCTCGCGGGCACCGCCGGCATCGTGCTCAGCTGCTTCGTCGTGCTGCCCGCACCCGGCTTCCCCGCACCCAGCGGCCTGCTGCCGGTGCTCTCGACCGCGCTCGTCATCTGGGCGGGCGTCGAGGGCGGCCGGGCCTACGAGCGCGTCAACGTCGTCATCACGAACCGCGTCGCGCAGTTCCTGGGCGACATCTCCTACTCGCTCTACCTCTGGCACTTCCCGGTCATCATCCTCGGCGCCGCGCTGCTGCCGCCCGACTCGATCGAGCTCTACGCGATCGCGCTCGCCGCGACGCTGCTGCTGTCGTGGGCCTCGTTCCGCTGGGTCGAGGACCCGGCGCGGAAGTCCGCGTGGCTCACCGAGCGCTGGCGCTGGCGCCCGCGCGTCGTGATCGGATGGGTCGCCGCAGCCGCCGTCATCGTCACGGGCGGCGTCGCGGTCACGAACGAGCTGACGCGGCCCGCGCAGGCCGTCGGCCAGGAGCAGGTCGCCGCCGAGGGGTGCTTCGGGGCCGACTACCTCGCGAACGACTGCTCGCCCGAGGACCTCAGCGGCACGCTCGTGCCGTCGGTGGACACGCTCACCGAGGACACCGGCGGCGCCTACGACTGCTGGCGCACCGAGGGCTCCGAGGCGCAGACCTGCTCGTACGGCAGCGAGGCCGAGGATGCCCCGCGCATCGCGCTGGTGGGCGACAGCCACGCCGCGATGCTCCTCCCCGGCCTGCTGCCCCAGCTCGACGACCTCGGCTGGCGGCTCGACACCTTCGTCGGCTTCGGCTGCCAGTGGCGCGACGACAACGAGGCGAGCGAGTGCGCCGGGCCCATGCAGGAGATCGACGAGCGGCTCTCGAGCGGCGAGTACGACGTCATCCTCACCGCCGCGGCTCGCTGGGCGGGCGGCGAGGGCGACGCCGCCGCGGCGCACGCCTCGGCCTGGGGCGATGCGCTCGACGCGGGCACCCAGGTGCTGGCGATCGAGGATGTGCCGACGGTCTCCGAGGATGCGATGGCGTGCGTGCAGCGCGTCGGCGTCGATGCGAGCGTGGGCTGCGCGACGCCGCTCGAGCAGGCGATGGAGCCCGCCGACCCGCTCGTGGGCGCCGTCGAGCTCGAGCAGCGCGCGCAGCTGGTCGAGGTGCGCGACCGCTTCTGCGTCGACGGCACCTGCCCGACCGTGATCGGCGGCGTCATCGTCTACCGCGACTCGGTCGGCCACACCACCGGCACCTACCAGGCCTCGTTCGGCCCGGAGCTGACGGAGCGCATCCGCCGGGCGGCCGGGCTGTGAGTCCCGGTGGTATCGTCATGCGCGTGAGTTGCCCGGTTCGGGCCGGGCGAGTGGAGGAGCATGTCGGCGACCGCTGAGCCTGCGCGATCACGCTCTCGCAGGATCACGCTGAACCTGCTGAAGAACCTGACGCTGCGCGAGATCCGCTCCGAGTACAAGCGCACGATGCTCGGCCGCGTCTGGTCGCTCATCAACCCGCTCGCGCAGATCGCCATCTACGGCCTCGTCTTCGGGCTGCTCTTCCGCGCCCAGCCGGAGCCGGGCATCAACTCCGGCCTGCACATCTTCGCCCTCTGGCTCGGCGTCGGCATCGTCACCTGGGGCTTCATCAACATCGGCATCCGCGAGGCGATGCAGTCGTTCCTCGGCTACCAGGGCCTGCTGAAGAAGGTGGCGCTCCCCCGCTGGACGCTGCCGGCGTCGAAGGTGCTGGCCCGCGCGGCCACCTACCTGACGGAGATCGCGGTCGTGGCGGTCATCTGCGGCGTGCTGGGCGGCTGGGAGATCCTGCTGCGCATCTGGATGCTCGTGCCGCTCATCGCCCTCACCACGGTGTTCATCTACGGCGTCGGCCTGGTGCTGGCGATCGGCATCGTCTACTTCCGCGACATCGAGCACTTCTGGGGCATCCTCACCCAGGTCTTCTTCTACGCATCCGGCATCATGATCCCCCGCAACGTCATCGAGACGGTGCAGGTCGAGACGCTCGACGCCGGCGGCTACACGTTCCTGGGCGGGCCCGTGCCGCTGCTGGCGCTGTTCGAGGCCAACCCGATCTACCAGTTCCTCACCGCCTACCGGCGGGTGCTCTACGACTTCGCGTTCCCCGAGTGGCAGACGCTGCTCTCGCTCACCCTGTGGGCCGCGGGCACGTTGATCGTCGGGCTGTTCGTCTACAGCCGCTACCAGGCAAGGATCGTGGAGGAGCTGTGATGAGCGGCAACGCCGTCGAGGTGCGGAACGTCTCGAAGACCTTCCGCGTCTACCACGACCGCAACCAGTCGATCAAGGCGACCGTGCTCAAGGGCGGGCGTGCGAAGTACGAGGAGTTCTGGGCGCTGCGCGACGTCTCGCTCGACGTGCAGCAGGGCGAGACCTTCGGCCTGCTGGGGCTCAACGGCTCCGGCAAGTCGACGCTGCTGAAGTGCATCGCCGGCATCCTGCAGCCGAACACCGGCACGGTCGCCTCGCGCGGCCGCATGGCCGCCATGCTCGAGGTCGGCTCGGGCTTCCACCCGGAGCTCACCGGGCGCGAGAACATCTACCTCAACGCCGCCATCCTGGGCATGAGCGACAGCGAGGTCGACCGCAAGCTCGACTCGATGATCGAGTTCGCCGGCGTCGAGCGCTTCATCGACCACCCGGTGAAGAACTACTCCTCCGGCATGTACGTGCGGCTGGGCTTCGCCGTCGCCATCCACACCGAGCCCGACCTCATGCTCGTCGACGAGGTGCTCGCGGTGGGCGACAAGGACTTCCAGGCGAAGTGCCTGCAGAAGTTCGACGACCTCAAGGCCGAGGGCAAGACCGTCGTGGTCGTCTCGCACTCGATGGGCACCATGCGCACCTTCTGCGACCGCGCCGCGTGGCTCGAGAACGGCGAGCTGCAGGCGGTCGGCACCGCGAGCGACATCGTCGACCGCTACACCGGCGAGGCCGAGCGGCCCGTCGACCTGGGCGACGGCATCAAGCGCTTCGGCAGCGGCGAGGTGCAGTTCACCGACATCGAGCTGCTGCGCGAGGACGGCACGCCGCTCGACGCGGTCGACCCGACGCGCCCCGTCACCGTGCGGCTGTCGTTCCTCGCCCACGAGCCGATCGAGCGCCCAGACTTCGCCATCTCGATCCGCGACGCGCAGCAGACCGCGGTGTTCAACATCACCGGGCACGACCGCGAGTGGCTGCCGGAGCGGCTGCCCGCGGGCCACGGCTCCGTCGACATCCGCATCGCCTCCCTGCCGGTGCGCGCCGGCGGCTACCACGTGGTGGCGGATGTCCGTGCCGAGGGCGCAGAGATCCCGGCCGACAAGGTGTGGGGCGCGAAGCGCTTCGGCGTGAACCACGGCGGGCACAGCACGAGCGGCGGCACGCTCTACCTGCCCTCGGGCTTCGAGTCGCTGCGCAGCGGCGACGACACCGCCACCGGCACGCTGCGCCTCATGCCGAGCTGAGCTCGCTGACCGTCCTGCCCGCCTGCACGTCGCGCACCAGCTGCAGCATCGCCTGCGACATCCGGTAGGGGCTCCAGGCGCGCGCCGCGTCGAAGGCCGCCTGTCGCGCATCCGCATCATCGATCGGGGCGGCGGCGATCGCCTCGGCGAGCGCCTCGACCGGCCGCGCGCGGTCGTAGAGCCGCACCCAGCGCTCGTCGCCGTGGTGCGCGACCACGTGCGGCTCGTCCGGCACCAGCACCGGCGCCCCGAAGGTCTGGGCCAGCAGCATCGAGCCCGAGTTGAGGATGTTGCGGTACGGCAGCGCCACCAGGTCGGCGGCGCCGAACCACCAGGGCGTCTGCCCGTCGGGCACGAAGGCGAAGTGCCGCACCACCCGCACGTCGAGCGGCATGGCGGCGTCGAGCGCCGCGACATCCTCGGGGCGGGCCTTGCCCGCGAGCAGCAGCACGACGCGGCTGCCCCGCTGCCGCTGGGCGGCGCTCGCCGCGCGCAGCAGGTCGAGCACGCCCTTGTAGGGGCGCAGCTGCCCGAGGAAGAGCACCGCGAGCTCGTCGTCCGCGAGGCCGAAGCGGCGCCGGGCGGCGCGGCGCTCGACGGGCGAGCCGTAGACGCCCTGGTAGCTCGAGTGCGGGATGCAGCGCGTGCGCTCCGGCGGCAGCGCGTAGTGCTCCGAGACGGCATCCGCCGTGCCGGGGTTGATGATGTGCACGGCGTGCGCCAGGCGCGCGAGCGCCTCGTGCAGCTCGAGCTCGAGCTCGGGGTGGACGACGTCGTGCGGCAGCGTGTTGTGCACCGTCCAGATGATCTTCAGCCCGGCGCGCACCCCCTCCTCGAGCGCGCCCACGAAGCGGTCGACACGCTCGCGCGCCTCGAGCGGGTCAGGCGTCTCCTGGCAGATCGGCGAGGTCCAGTTCATGTGCAGGATCGTGTCGGCCGGATCCTCGGCGATGCCGGCGAGCGCGTCGTCGAGCGTCTTCACGCGATCGAGCCAGTAGCCGGCTGCACCGGTCGCGAGGTGCAGCAGGTTGAGGTAGGGGTTGTCCTGCCAGGCGGGGAAGATGACGATGCGGGTCGGCACGTCGCCGCTCATCGGCGCACCCTGCTCGCGAGGCGCCGCAGCGCCAGCCGCACGTGCTGCGGCCGCACCTCCTTGGCGATGGTCGCGAGGTCGTGGGGGCGGATGGCCCTCGCGGCGCGCAGGCTGGTGCGCACCTGGCCGCGCGCGGCCGCGGCGGCGACGTCGCGCAGCTTGCGCGCGCTGGTGCCGAGCGAGCCCGCCTCGATCGCGTGCGCGGCGGCGGCACGGATGACGGCGACGGATGCGCCCTCCGGCAGTGCGACGAGGGCGCGCATGTGGCGGGTGAGCGCCGCGGGCGAGATGCCGGCGCCCACGACGTCGGCGAGCAGGCCGTGCAGACGCACCGTCTCGGCGTCGGGCGTGGTCGGATCGGCCATCGGCGCGATGAGCTCTGCCTGCAGCACGATCGCGAGGGCCCGGTGCGCATCGCGGTCCGCGAGCACCGCCGCTGAGATCTGCGCGTCGAGGTCGCGCGCCGCGAAGGCCTCGATGGTGCCCTCGTGCGAGGCGACGATGGCCCGTGCGAGCCCCCAGGAGCGGCGGGCGATCAGGCCGTAGACGAGCCTGCGGATGGGGTCGAGGGCGGCGAAGGAGCCGCGCGGTGCCGCGGCGACCAGCTCGACCAGCAGGTCGCGGGCCTCGTCGAACTCGGGCGACTCGTCGAGCACCGCGGCGGTGCCGTGCGCCCAGATGTCGAACTCGAGGATGCCCGCGTAGTAGCGCTCCGTGAGCCGGCCGTTGCGCAGCCGCTGCACGGCCTCACGGCACGCGATCTCCTGCAGGAAGTGGTCGCGCAGCGGCCCCGGCTGCTGCTTCGACGAGGTCATCGAGGTCGAGCCGATGCGGCGGCGGTAGGCGTAGACGGGCTGCGGCACCACGTCGAAGGCGAAGGCGCAGTAGGCATGCGTCATGGCCTGGATGTCGTTCGAGCGGCGCGAGTCGGCGAACTCGAGCCGCGCCGAGTGCCAGCTGGCGCGCCGGATGATGCGGTTCCAGCAGACCCGGTCGCGCAGGAAGCGCGGTTCGTCGGCGATCATGAGCCCGGTGCGGACCTCGCCGTAGATCGGCAGGCTCTGGTCGCGCGTCGTGAGCCGCTGCGGCTCCATCACGAGGTGGTTGCCGATCACCATCTCGGCGCCGGTGCTGCGCGCCTGGTCGATGAGGATGCGGTAGGCATCGACGGGGATGATGTCGTCGCCGTCTGCGAAGGCCAGGTAGTCGCCACGGGCTCGGCTGATGGCGAGGTTCCTGGCGCGCGCGGCCCCCGCCCCCTCGCCGTGCAGGATCGTGAACCGCGGGTCGCCGTCGATGGCGGCCTCGGCCCGCTCGACGGTGTCGTCGCTCGAGCCGTCGTCGACCAGCAGCACCTCGATGTCGGCGAGCGTCTGCCTGCGCAGCGAGTCGACGGTCTGCGAGACCCACTCGCCCACGTCGCGCATCGGCACGACGACGCTGACTGCTGGAGCGCCGACCGCCGGTGTGCTGGTCTCGGCCGCTCGAACCACGCAGTGCTCCCTAGACTTGGCGTGCATCCCGACGAACAGGAGCACATGTTGACCTCGCCGTCCGACTTCCGGAACGACCAGTCCTTGGTGTCGATCATCGTACCCGTGTACGGCACGGAGGCGGTGCTGCCCGAGCTGCTCAACTCGTTCCTGGCGCAGACCTGGACAGCCTGGGAGGCGGTGCTCGTCATCGACGGATCGCCCGACGACGCGGCGGGAGTCGCGCGCCGCTACGCGGAGCGCGATCCGCGGTTCCGCGTGCTCGAGACCGAGAACGGCGGCATCGGCCGCGCCCGCAACCTGGGGCTCGACACCGCCCGCGGCGACCTGATCGCCTTCTGCGACTCCGACGACGTGCTGGAGCCCGAGGCGCTGCAGGTGCTGACCGCCGCGCTGCAGTCCTCGCAGGTCGAGATGGCGACCGCGATCGGCGTCGACTTCTTCTCGGGCTCGCACCGGCATCGCAACCGCTACTGGACGATGCACGGGCCGCAGTTCACGCGCGGCTGGGCCACCTACGAGGTCGCCCAGATGCCGCCGCTGCTCGAGGACCACGTGGTGTGGGCGAAGCTCTTCCGACGCGCGCTGATCGACCGGATCGGACTGCGCTTCCCGGAGGGCGTGCAGTGCGAGGACATCCACCCGATGCTGCAGCTGCAGCTGGCCGCCGGCCGCATCGCGGTCGCCCCGGTCGAGCTCTACCTGCACCGTCGCCACGAGGGCACCGTCAGCGCCGACTACCTGCGGGCCAGCACCCTCGGCGACTGGCTGTCGCAGGCGGCCGCGACGATCGACGAGGTGGTCGCGCACGGCGACCGCACCGCCGTGCTCCACTACGTCGGCGTGCACACGCTCGGCCAGTGGTGGACGCGCGCCGAGCTCGTGCCGCTGGTCGAGGACAGCTCGCTCGTCGAGGGCATCGAGCGCCTGGCGGCCCGCATGGTCGAGGTGCTCGGCGACGACCTCGACGAGCTCGATCCCGTGCGCGCCGCGGCGCTGCGGTTCTTCGCCGCCGGCGGCCCGAGCCGGCGCTGGGCAGGGCTGCCGGCGGCGCTCGCGCGCCTCGGCTCCTCCTCCCGGCGCTCGTGGGATGCGAAGTCTGCCGACGTGGTCGTGAGCCCGCTCGTGGCGCCCTCCCCGCGCACCGCGGCGATCGTCGCCGAGGCGGCGCTCGAGGCTGCCGCGCTGCTCGAGCCCGACGACGAGCGCGAGGCGCACCTGGCCGCGGAGCTGCTCGTCTCACGAGCCCTGCTGCCGATCGCCCACGGCTTCATCGAGGACGAGCACGCCGTCGACCTGACAGACCGCGTGCAGCAGGCCCTCGCCGGCGTGCCGGAGCCGGCGCTGCGCCGGGTCGCGCCGCCGAGCGCACCGCTGCACCGGCCGCAGAGCGAGACGGCGGATGCCGCCTGGGCCATCCTCGAGGGGCTGCCGCTGCGCCATGCGCGTCTCGCCCTCGCACGGGTCGAGGGCGAGCACCTCGTGCTGCGCGGCGAGATCGAGCTCTCGAATCCGCTGCACGTCGCCGACCGGCTCTCGATCGTGCTGCGGTCGACCGACGGCCGCTTCCAGCGGGTGGCGGCCGCCTGGGCGCGCGCCACCGACGGCGCGACCACCAGCTGGAGCGCGCGGTTCGTGCTCGGCACCGCCGCGACCGGCCGCTCGATCGCCGTGACGCTGCGGCGCGAGCGTCGCGGCCGGGGCCCGCTCGAGGTGCCGGTCGTCGCCCGCTCGCTGCCCGAGCAGCTGCACGGCCAGGGCGAGACGGCGCTGCACCTCGCCTTCGAGTCGGCCTCCCCCGTCACGCTGCGCGCCGAGCGCCGGCACGGCACGCCCATCGCCGCAGCGCCCGCGGCCGCGGCGGATCGCCGCATCTACGCGTACCCGAACTGGATGTCGAACCCCTACGTGACGATGCTGCAGACCGCGGCCCGCGCCCAGGGCACCCGCTTCGACGGCACCGTCGACCCGCGCGCGCTCGTGAGCGAGCTGCGCTCGAGCCACGAGGGCGTCGTGCACCTGCAGTGGACGAGCCCGGTGACGGAGAAGGCCAGGGATGCGGCCCATGCCGAGGAGATCGTCGACGAGGTGCTCGAGGCGCTCGCCCGAGCGCGCGAGGCCGGGCGGCCCATCATCTGGACGGTGCACAACGTGCTGCCGCACGACACCCGCTTCCGCGACGCGGCCATCCGCCTGCACCAGGGCTTCGCCGACCTCTCGCACCTCATCCACGTGCTCGGCTCGACCACCCAGGAGGCGATCGGCGGGCTGTACGAGCTGCCGGTAGAGAAGCTGCGCGTGCTGCCGCACTCGTCGTACGCCGGCATCTACGGCGCGGGCGTGCCGCAGGCCGATGCGCGCGCCGCGATCGGCTCGGGGGCCGAGAGCACGCAGGTGCTCTTCTTCGGCCAGATGCGCCCCTACAAGGGCCTCGAGCACCTGTTCGGGGCGGCTGCCGCGCTGCAGGACGAGCACCCCGTCGAGCTGCTGCTGGCGGGCAACCCCACCCCCTCGGTGCGGGCGGAGATCGAGCAGCTGGACGCCACCGAGGTGCAGGTCACGAGCGCGCTGCGGTTCATCGAGGACGACGAGGTGGCCGACTGGTTCTCGGCGGCGGACGTGGCGGTGCTGCCCTACCGGCACATCCTCAACTCGGGCTCGATGCACCTCGCGGCGACCTACGGGCTGCCGGTGATCCTGCCCGACGAGCACACCATCACCGCCGACTACGGCGACCAGGCGTGGATCCGCTTCTTCGATCCGGCCGACGCGCAGGCATCGATCGCGGCACTGCTGCGCGAGCCCTGGTACCGCGACCCGGCGGTGCGGCAGGCGGCGCTCGCCTATGCGCAGGAGCGCTCCCCCTACGCGATGGCGATGGGCTTCCTGGAGCTGCTCGACGAGGTCGAGGCGATCGCCGCCCGCGACGCTCGCTGATCGAGGAGGCGGCGCCCCTTTCGCTGATCGAGTAGGCGGCGCAGCCGCCGTATCGAGATCAGCTCGGCGGCGCCAGCTCCTCCAGCACCGCCAGGAACGCGGCGGATGCGTCGTCGGCCGTCCACGCCTCGGCGTCGGCCAGGGCGGCGGCCCGGGCCGCGGCGTCGTCGACGCGTGCTTGCCCGAGGGCGCGGCGCAGCCCATCCGCCCCTTCGAACAGCGTCACCCAGTCTCGGCCGGCGTGCTCGCGCGCGAGGTGCGGCACGGCGGGCAGCAGCACGGGCGCGCCGTAGGTCGCCGCGAGCAGCACGCTGCCCGAGTTGAGGATGTCGCGGTACGGCAGCGCGACGAGGTCGGCGGCGGCGAACCAGCCGGGCAGCTCGGCGTCGTCGACGAAGCGCAGGTGCCGCACGGCGGTGAGCCGCGGATGCGCCGCGAGCGCCGCGTCGATCGCGGCAGTCTCGTCGGCGGTCGCGTTGCCGGCCAGCAGCAGCACGAGCGGGCGGTGCTCCGCCGCCTCTCCCGCAGCGTGGATGAGCTCGAGCACGCCCTTGTAGGCGCGCATCTGGCCCAGGAAGAGCACCGCGAGCGCGCCCTCGGCGATGCCGAGCCGCTCACGGGCGGCGGTGCGGTCGGCCGCCGGCGGCACCGCGCCGACGTAGCTCGGATGCGGGATGTGGCGCACGCGATCGGCGGGCAGGGCGTAGTGGGGGGCGGCGAGCGCCGCGGTGTCGGGGTGCATGACGTGGATGCGGTCGGCCGCGCCTGCGAGGAAGCGGTGGATGCCGCGCTCGACGCGGGCGTGCTTGGCGCCGTGGGGCAGCACGTTGTGCACCGTCCAGACGAGGTGGGCGCCCTGCTGCTGCGCACGGCGGATCATGCGACGGAACCGGCCGGCGTTCCGCGCCGCGACCACGGGGTTGTTCGTGGACTGGGCGATCGGGTTGGTCCAGTGCACGTGCAGCACCGTCTCGGCGGGGCGCTCGGCGAGGGCGGCCTCGAGCTCGTCGAGCGTGCGGGTGTCGACGATCTCGGCGCCGGCGCGCTCAGCCGCGCCCAGCAGCATGCCGAGGAACGGGTTCTCGCGGTAGGCGGGGAAGACGACGATGCGCATCAGTCGCGCTCGCCCCGGCGGCGAAGCCGGCCGAGGGCGCCCTTCGCGCCCTGCGCGACGCGACCGCCGAGCCTGCCGGCCTCGCGCGCGCTGCGCACGACGGCGCCGGCGGAGAGGGCGGCGGCGCGCGTCGCCGCCCTGGCGAGCTGCACCTGCTGGCGGGAGGTGCCGGGCACGTCCTCGAGGATCGCCTGCAGCTTCCACTCGAGCATCTGGTGCGACTCGGCGGCGATCTCGGGCGTCGTCACGGTGCGCACCGTGTAGCCCTCGCTGATGGCGGCGTAGGCGAACAGGCGCTCGACGGCGTGGGCGACGCCGCCATCGCGGTAGCCCGACTCGTCGGGGAAGTCGTGCCAGCCGAGGCTGTCGACGAGCGGCCGCAGGGCCTGTGGTCGGGCGGCGAACATCGAGCCGAAGGGCGCGAGCGGCGAGCCGTCGTCGAAGGGCACGTCGATGCCGAGCCGGCTCGCGAGCCGCTCGGCGAGTGGACGGTTGCCGAACCAGGCGCGGCCGAGCGTCGGGTAGCCGACGTGGATCTGCGGCGGCATCGCCATGCCGAGCTCGGGCTCGTCGATGAACAGCTGGAGGAGCGCGGACCCCGCGTCGCGGTCGGCGAGCATGCTGTCGAGCACGTGGCGCTGGAAGCGCGCTGCGCGGGGGTACGGATCCTGCGGCGATCGCTTGGAATGCACCTTGAGCACGACATCGAACTCGGTGGAGCCATCCGGTCTCGGTCGGAGGATGTCTGCGAACCCGATCAGGAAGGCCGAGATGTCCCGCCCACGGTTGGACTCGACGACGCGCACCTCGAACTCGGGCACGTGGCGACGGAAGTGGATCGGGATCATCCGCTCAAGCTCGGTCCTCGACGCCTCATCGCCGGTGGTGACGAACAGGCGCCAGCCGGGCGGCAGATGCTGCAGCTTCAGCTGCAGCTCGACGATCGCCTCGGGGTAGAAGACATGCGCGAGCACCGCGACGCGCGGTGGCGTGCCGAAGAGCTCACCCACGCCCTGCAGGATGCGCATGGCGCCGACGTTCGTGGCGATCTGCCGAGGGGGCGCGGCATGCCGCAGATCTCGCGCGACGATGCCCATCGGGTAGCCGGAGCCTTGCAGCAGGCGCCAGGCGAGTCCCGGGTCGAGCGCCTGCTCCTCGATCACGAGCGGGTCGGCAACGAGCAGCGCGCGTTCGACGAACGGGACAGCGCTCGCAGGCAGCTCGAGCGTCGCCCGCTGCACCCGGTCGTCGCCGGAGCCCTGGAGCGCACCGACGGAGAAGCCCGGCTGACGCAACGCATCCACGAGGTCGTGCATCCCGAGCCGACCGTCGTCGTCGCGCGACTCCCGCCACCAGGTTCGCCAGGGCTCCGTGTCCAGCATTGCACGATCAGCCCAGAGCCACGGGGAGGGCTCGAGCGCCTGCCTTGGCGCGGTCGGTGCCCACGTCCATGCCGCCGCATCGGGCGCCTGCTCGGCGATGAACGCCGCGAGCTGCTGGTGCTCGCCGGGCAGCGGGCCATACCGCTCCGTGTCGGTCACGAGCACGGCGGCCGCCGCGCGCACCTCGTCGTCGACCGCCGCGAGGCCGGCGGCGAGCAGCGCGATCGCCGACTTCGCTGGCGCCTCGACGACCCGGTCGGCGAGCGCGTCTGCGCGTTCCCGCCCGGCCGCACTCAACCCATCCGCCACCAGCACGACGCGGTCGACGATCGTGCGCAGGCCCTCGACCAGCAGGTCGACGCGCTCGCCCACCTCGCCGCGGGGATCCCGGTGGGCGACGATGGCGAGTCTCAGCGGCGCGGCAGTCATCGGGCCAAGGCTAGCGACCCGCCGCGCATTGCTGTCTCAGAGGAACCACCGAGGCGAGGCAGGCCCATGCGGCGGTACGCTTGGCAATCGGATCGCGCCCCGCGCGCCGACGCCACGGAGGGCATCCACATGACTGACGAGCACGCCGAGAGCGCCCCTGCGCTGCCGCTCGTCGTCGTGCTCATGGCGACCCACAACGGCGCCGAGTTCGTCGAGGAGCAGACCCGCACGATCCTCGGCCAGCAGGGCGTCGAGGTGCGGCTGGTGGTCTCTGACGATGCGTCGACGGATGCGACGCTCGAGATCCTGCGCGGGTTCGGCGACGAGCGCATCGTCATCCTGCCGCCCGGCCGCTTCGGCACGCCGCAGGCCAACTTCCTGCGCCTGGTGCGCGACGCCGACGTGAGCGGCGCGGCGGCCGTGGCGCTCGCCGACCAGGACGACCGCTGGCACCTCGACCGCTACCAGCGGCAGCTGGCACTGATGGCCGAGCACGAGCTCGACGCCATCTCCTCCTCCGTCACCGCCTACTGGGTGCGGCCCGACGGCTCGGAGCGCAGCGAGTACCTCGAGAAGTCGCAGCCGCAGACCGAGCTCGACTACCTGCTCGAGTCGGCCGGGCCCGGCTGCACCTTCGTGCTCACGCCCCAGCTGTTCGCCGCGGTTCGGGAGGTGATCGAGGCGCACCCGCTCGTCGACGAGACGGTGCCGCACGACTGGATCGTCTACGCGATCGCCCGCGCCACCGACCACCGCTGGCGCATCGACCCGACGCCGACCATCGACTACCGCCAGCACGACAGCAACGCCACCGGGGCCAACACGGGGCTGCGGCCCGCGCTGCGACGCGCCCGCAGGCTCGCGAGCGGCGACTACCGCAAGCAGTGCGCGTCGATCGCGACCCTCGCCGCCTCGCTCGCGACCGGCGAGACGAAGTCGCGGCTCGAGCGCATCGCTCCCCTGTTCCAGCGCAGCGACTTCGCCTCCCGAGCGGCGCTGCGCCGGCTCGTGCCCGAGCTGCGCCGCGAGCCGGCGGAGCGCCGCTGGCTCGACCTGGTGCTGCGCCTCGGGCTCTGGTAACCGCTACCTCACTCCGCGGGGAGGCCCGCGAGCTCGTCCCAGGTCAGTGGCACGACGGGATGCTCGTGACCGGCGCTGAGTCGGCCGGAGCGCGCGGCCGCCTGGGAGACGAGCTGGTCTCCCTGCACCGCGAACGTGCCGGTCGGGCCGCCGACGATGCCGACGGGGTGGGGAATCTCTGGGTCATCGGGCAGGAACAGCACGTGCTCGGATCCCGTTTCGAGTGTCTGCTCCAGCTCGCTGATGTCGGCAGGCGTGCCGATCTGCATCACTTCCATCACTGGCTTCGTGATTGCTGACCCCTGGTACACCTCGGACAGCTCGAAGGTGTAGACGGTGATGGGGAAGGATGCCGCCTCGGCATACTCGGTCGCCTCGAATTCGGAGGCCCGTTCGAGAGCGTCGGGCTCGCACATCGCTTCGCGCGGGTCGAGGATCGTGCCGCGCGCGACGACCGTCGCGCGATTGCAGGGGCCGCGGCGGTGGCGCAGCCCGTGAGGAGCGCGCCGGCGATCGCGATGACGACGATCGTCCATCAGGCCGGGTGGCAAGCGCTGCTGCCTTCTCGGAGATCGACGCACGGGTCGCATCGTGCCGGACTCCGGTTCGAGGAGGACGATGCAGAGGATTCGTAACCAAGGCTCGCTCTGGGACTCACGGCCGCCGGGATCTCTGCTCGCGAGTCGATGGGTTGACAACCGATGACTCGTGGCTGCGGCCGCGATGCGACGAGCGCCTCCTGAGTGCGTCGGCCAGCCCAGGCAGGTATACCGAGGGGATGTGCCGCGCTCAATGACGCCGAGAATGGCGATTCGATCGCATAACGATTCCGAATCATTTTCACGCTGCCCCTTCTGCAAGCCTGTCCCGCATCTATTTTTGCGATAACGACAAGGAGAATCAATGAGGAGACACGCTCATGCAGTGAGCGGAGCGATTGCGGCAGCGACGATGCTGCTCGCCGCCGCTCCCCTCGCCGCGACCGCTGAGCCAGACGACCCCGCGTGCCCCACGCCTGTCGCCGGCGTGCTCGAGGCGGCGGACGCCGAGGGAATCAACGTTCTCGACTGCGGGTTCGAAGACCTGCGAATCGATGTCGACGGCAGCGTTTCCGTCGTGCCGGAGCCAGGCGTCACTGTCACGATGGAGGCCGCAGCCGGACCTGGAACGGACCAACCCGTAGGGTATTCAATCGCGGTAGATGCCGATGGCATCGTGGCGGTGACCGAGGGAGACCTTGCTCCCACAGTGGAGACCTCGTCCCAAGAGGGGTCTGGTGACACGCCCGCGGCGAGCTATGACCGATGCGGCCAAGGAGGTACCTGGGTAAACGGCTGGAAGTGGCAGCCCACCCGCGGGTTCACGCTGAACGTTCGCGACTGGGGTCTGCCGTCGGGCGTCAGCCTCACCGCCTGGAACGACATCGTCGACAAGGCCCAGTGGACGATCGACCGGGGCATCACGAGTTGTTCCTTCTCCAACGGCTTCGTCCTGGACATCGCTCTCGTCCTTGGCTCCGATCGGACAGAGCAGGTTGGCCCGGACATGGGCTGCGGAGAGCGTGATGGCTACAGTTCGATCGGCTTCGGACCAATCGACGGCGGCATCGTCGGAGCAACTTGTACATGGAGGTCCTCGACCCGACTCCTTGAGGCCGACATCCGGATGGACAACAGCAATCGGCGCTGGTCTGCCTCAAGCGCGTCTTGTTCGCAAGCTATGGATCTGCGTACGGTCGCGACTCACGAACTGGGGCACGCCGTGGGGCTCTCTCATCAAGGCGAATACGGGCACGGCGATCTCACGATGAGCCCCACCATGCGCAACTGCGAGGTGATCCAGCGCCAGCTGGGCTACGGCGACCTCGTCTCCCTTCGCCACCACTACTAGACGGAAAGAGCAACCAATGAACAAGAGCTTGGCGACGCTCAGCGTCCTAGCACTAGCGGCAGTCGCCGCAACGGGATGCGCCAGCTCCGTGGGCAACGAGTCCTCAGACACGAGCGGGTCGGCTGATAGCAGCTGCGCGGCCCCTAGCTTGCGCCCCGCTGACGGGCAGAGCCTCTCGGTCAGCCCTGGTGATTCAGTGACTCTCATCGCACAAGACGTGGTGGACTACGAGTGTCCGCAGCCGAATCCCGACGCAGAGCCGCCCGCACTAACCTCCGCGGACTTCGACGTGCTCTGGACGCAGTCCGGCGCTGAAGTCGCCGTCGGCGAAATCTCGTCCAACGGCGACCCCGTGGAGTTTGAGCTCGCAGTCCCCGACGACGCAGCGCCCGGATCCGCAATCGTCATCGTCGACGAAGCGACACTCGAACTCGAAGTCACGGGTTAGCCATCGGGCGTCGTGGAGCTCGCGAGTCGTCGCTTCCATCACCGAGCGCATAGCCCCTCGGAACGCGAATGGGCCCGGATCTCGTCCGGGCCCATTCGCGTCGCAGGCGAAGCACGCACGATCGGGCGATCGAGCAGCATCGCCGGCTGCCTCAGCGCATCGCGGGCAGCTGCTCGAGGTAGCGCCCGTAGCCGCTCTTGAGCAGCGGGGCCGCGAGCGTCGCGAGCTGCGCGTCGTCGATCCAGCCGGCGCGCCAGGCGATCTCCTCGATGCAGCCGATCTTCGTGCCCTGCCGCTGCTCGATCACGCGCACGTACTCGCTCGCGGCCATCATCGACTCGAAGGTGCCGGTGTCGAGCCATGCGACACCCCGGTCGAGCGTCTGCACCTGCAGCCGCCCCTCGCGCAGGTAGTGCTCGTTGACGGCGGTGATCTCGAGCTCGCCGCGGGCAGAGGGGCGGATGCCGCGGGCGACGTCGACGACGCCGGACTCGTAGAAGTAGAGGCCCGGCACCGCGAAGTGCGACTTCGGCTCCTCGGGCTTCTCCTCGATCGACACCGCCGTGCCCGCCTCGTCGAACTCGACCACGCCGTAGGCGCGCGGGTTCGAGACCCGGTAGGCGAAGATCAGGCCGCCGTCGATCTCGCGGTGCGCGCGCAGGCTCGAGCCGAGCCCCGAGCCGTGGAAGATGTTGTCGCCCAGCACGAGCGCCACCGGCTCGTCGCCGATGAACTCCTCACCGATCAGGAAGGCCTGGGCCAGGCCCTCGGGCTTCGGCTGCTGCGCGTACTCGATGCGCATGCCGAGCTCCGAGCCGTCGCCCAGCAGCCGCTCGAACTGGTCGGCGTGCTCGGGCGTCGTGATCACGAGCACCTCGCGGATGCCGGCCATCATGAGCGTCGACAGCGGGTAGTAGATCATCGGCTTGTCGAAGATCGGCACGAGCTGCTTCGAGATGCCGCGTGTGATCGGCCACAGCCTCGTGCCGGACCCGCCCGCCAGGATGATGCCGCGCATCCGGCCCCCTCTCGTCAGCCGTGAGTCTACGGTGCGGCGACGGGCCGGTGAGGCAGGCCGGCCACAGGGCCGGCGCACGTAGACTGTGGGCTTCACGCGCCGGCGAGCCGGCGCCAGGAAGGGAACGACGCGTGCAGATCCTCGTGACCGGCGGCGCCGGCTTCATCGGCTCGAACTTCGTCCGCATGGCGCTGACCGACCGCCTGCCGGGCCTGGAGGGCGCCTCGGTCACTGTGCTCGACGCCCTCACCTACTCCGGCAACCTCGCCAACCTCGCCCCCGTCGCCGAGCATCCGCACTACAGCTTCGTGCACGGCGACATCCGCGACACCGGCCTGCTCGACCGGCTGCTGCCGGGCGTCGACGCCATCGTGCACTTCGCCGCCGAGAGCCACGTCGACCGCTCGGTGCGCGACGCCTCGATCTTCGTCGAGACCAATGTGGTGGGCACGCAGCGGCTGCTCGACGCGGCGCTCCGCCACGACGTGCGCCGCTTCGTGCACGTCTCGACCGACGAGGTGTACGGCTCGATCGCCGAGGGCTCGTGGGCCGAGGATCGCCCGCTCGAGCCCAACAGCCCCTACTCGGCGTCGAAGGCCGGCAGCGACCTGCTGGCCCGCAGCTACCACCGCACCCACAACCTCGACGTGCGCATCACCCGCTGCTCGAACAACTACGGGCCGTACCACTTCCCCGAGAAGGTCATCCCGCTGTTCGTCACGAACCTCATCGACGGCCTCGACGTGCCGCTCTACGGCGACGGCGCGAACGTGCGCGACTGGCTGCACGTCGACGACCACTGCCGCGGCATCGCGCTCGTGCTGACCGGCGGCCGCCCGGGCGAGGTCTACAACATCGGCGGCGGCACCGAGCTGACCAACCGCGAGCTCACCGAGCTGCTGCTCGAGGCCACCGGCCGCGACTGGTCGGCCGTGCAGCACGTCGAGGATCGCAAGGGGCACGACCTGCGCTATTCGGTCGACATCGGCAAGATCTCGGCCGAGCTGGGCTACGCCCCGCAGGTGCCGTTCGCGCAGGGCCTCGCCGACGTCGTGCAGTGGTACCGCGACCACCGCTCCTGGTGGGAGCCGCTCAAGGAGCGGGCGGCGCTGCAGTGAGGCGGATGCGCATCCTCGTCACGGGCGGGACGGGCATGCTGGGCGTCGACGTCGTCGACGCCCTCGCCGGTCACGAGGTGGTGGCGGTGGGCTCAGCCGCGCTCGACATCCGCGACGCCGCCGCGTGCCTCGCCGCCGCGCGCGACGTGGCCGGCGGCCCCGCCGACGCGATCGTCAACTGCGCCGCCTACACGCGCGTCGACGACGCCGAGACCGACGAGGACGCCGCCTTCGCGCTGAACGCGGGCGGCGCCGCCAGCCTGGCGGCCGCCGCGGCCGAGGTGGGGGCCGTGCACGTGCAGGTCTCGACCGACTACGTCTTCGGCGGCGACGCATCCGCCCCCTACCCCGAGGATGCGCCGGTCGCCCCGGTCTCGGCCTACGGCCGCACGAAGGCCGAGGGCGAGCGGCTGGCGCGCGAGGCGAACCCCGACACGGTGATCGTGCGCACCGCCTGGCTCTACGGCGCGGGCGGAACCAGCTTCCCGCGCACCATGCTGCGGCTGGCGGGCGAGCGCGAGACGCTCACGGTCGTCGACGACCAGCGCGGCCAGCCCACCTGGACGCGCGATCTCGCCGCGCAGATCCGGGCGCTGCTCGAGGCGGATGTGCGGCGCGGCGTCTTCCACGGCACGAACGCCGGGCAGGCCACCTGGTTCGACTTCGCGCGCGCCGTGTTCGCCGAGGCGGGCCTCGACCCCGAGCGGGTGCAGCCGACCGACTCCGCCGGGTTCGTGCGGCCGGCGCCGCGACCGGCCTGGTCGGTGCTGGGCCACGACGGCTGGGCGGCGGCGGGCCTGACCCCCATGCGCGACTGGCGCGAGGCCCTGCACGAGGCGTTCGCGCGCGGAGAGGTGACGGCGGCATGACGGGTCGGCTGACGGTGGTGCTCGACGAGGTCGCCGAGCGCTCGACGACGATGGTCGGCCGCTACTCGGCCGAGATGGCGCGGGCGCTGAGCGCTGCCGCGCCCGAGGGCTTCGAGGTCGCCGGGCTGTCGGCCAAGATCACCGACTCGCGCGAGGAGCGGCTGCGCGAGCTGCTGCCGGAGCTCGCGGAGCTCAAGCAGACCGCCGTACCGGCGCGCGAGCTGCGCGAGGCGTGGCTGCACACGATCACGACCATCCCGCTGCACGGCTTCGTGCATGCGACGAGCCTGATGGCGCCGCTCGTGCGCGAGCCCGAGCCGGGCGACCAGGTGACCGTCACGGTGCACGGCCTGCAGTCGTTCTCCGACCGCTCCGAGCGCAAGCAGCGCTGGTTCGACCGGGCGCTCAAGCGGGCGCTCGTGCGCGCGCACGGCATCGTCGTGCCGACCACGGCGGTCGCCGAGGATCTCGCGCTGCTCGACGACGTCGACGGCCGCGTGCGGGTGGTGCCGCCCGCGCCGTCCGCGGCGCTGCTCGCGGCCGCCGCCGCTCCCCCGGCGCGCGAGCTGAGCCTGCCCGACGAGTACGTGTTCGCGATCACGCAGCCGAGCGGTCGCGGCCAGGCGGAGCGCCTGATCGAGACCGTCGCGAGCGCGCAGATGCCGGATGTCCGGGTCGTCGTCGCGGGGCCGGTCGGCTGGGAGGAGACCACCCTCGCCGGCATGGCCGTGGAGGCCGGCATCCCCGCGGGGCGGCTGGTGATGCTGGGCGACCTGTCGGATGCCGACCTCGCGACCGCCTATCGGCAGGCGCTCGCGCACCTGCACACGAACGAGCAGGATGCGCTGGGCCTGTCGCTGCTCGAGGCCGCAGCGCTCGGCACCCCGACGGTGCACCCCTCGACGCGCTCCCTCGACGAGATCGCCGGCGGCACGAGCGTCGCCGTCGCCGGCGGCACGCACGAGCTCGCGGCGGCGCTGGGCACGCTGCTCGGCGACGAGGACGAGCGCGCCCGGCTGCGGCTGCACGCGCAGGACCGCGCGCAGGCCTTCACCTGGGATGCGGCCGCCCACCAGGTGTGGCAGCTGCACGCGGAGCTGTAGCGCGCGCGAGATCTCGCGACGCGTGCGGCTTCGCCGCGCGCTCCTCGATCTAGCGTCCTCCGGCATCAACGCCGCTGCGCGGCATTGCTCCCTCCGGACGCTACGGCGCCGGCGACTCGGTCGGCGGCGTGATCGCATCCGCCTCGGCCAGCGCCTGCTGCACCATGGCGTGGATCTGCTCGAAGTCGGGGTCGCCCGTGGTGACGCCCGAGTCGGGCACGAGCTCGAGATTGGTGATCGGCAGCTCACGGGTGCGCAGCGCCAGCTCTGACAGCGAGCCGATCATCGACTGCGGCACATCCGACTGCACCATGTCCTGCCCCGCCTGCGCGAGCCCCGTGTACTTGGTCAGCAGCGTCTGCGGCGTGAACTGCCGGATGATCGCCTCCTGCACCTGCCGCTGCCGCGCCATCCGGTCGTAGTCGCTCGTGCCGGCGCGACTGCGGGCGTACCAGAGCGCATCGTGGCCGTCGAGGGTATGCGTGCCGGGCTCGATCCACTCACGCACCGGCTCGCCCTCGATCGCGATCGGCACCCGCTGGGTGACCTCGAGCTGCAGGCCGCCGAGCGCATCCACGAGGTCCTCGAAGCCGTGCATGTCGACGAGCACGTAGAACTGCAGCTCGAGGCCGGTGACGCCCTCGACCGCGTCGCGGGTCGCCTCGATGCCGGGGCTCGACCCGTTGGCGGATGCGTCGGGATACAGCTCGGGGTGCGCCTCACCGTAGGTGTAGGTGCCGTTGAGCAGGCAGTCGCTCGTCTCGCAGTCGAAGCCGTTCGGCCACGGGCCCCACATGGGCGAGCCCTCGCTGAAGGGAGCGTTGCGCATGTTGCGGGGCACGCCGATCATGGTCGCCGCGCCGGTCTCGGCGTTGACGGTGACGGCGGTCATCGAGTCGGCGCGCAGCCCGACCCGGTCGTCGCCGGCGTCGCCGCCCAGCAGCAGGAAGGTGTACCGGCCATCGACCGGCTCGACGGCCGGGCGCGCGAAGTCGAAGACGTTGCCGACCAGGCCGCGGGTGGCGTCGACGAGGGTGGCGCCGTAGCCCGCGAGCGCCGCGGGCGCGACGGTGGCGAGCACGGCGACGATCGCGATGCCGGCGCGCGCCCTGCCCTGCACCTTCGGCAGCCTGGCGAGCCGCAGCGTGTCGAGGCCGAGCACGAGCCAGAGCACGGCGTAGGCGATCAGCAGCACCTCGACCACGAGCAGACCGATCGAGTTGCCGACGATGGTGAGCAGCGCACCGCGGGCGGCGAACCACATCACGGCGGCGATCGCTGCCAGCACGAGCAGCACGATGGTGGCCACGATGCCGATGCGCCCGAGGCGCTTGCTGCCGGCGAGCACCTGGGCGCTGCCCGGCAGCACGAAGCCGAGCGCGACGAGCCACCAGCCGCGCCGCTGCATGACCTCGGGGCGGCGCGCATCCGGGTGGCGGATGGGCGTGCCGGTCTGCAGGAGCGTCATGCGCCAGCTTCCACGCGGTCGCGCAGCGCCTGCGCCTTGTCGCCCACCTGCCGCTCGAGCTCGGCGGCGAAGGCGTCGAGGCGTGCGCCCAGCTCGGCGTCGAAGGCGCCCAGCATGCGGGCGGCGAGGATGCCGGCGTTGCGGGCGCCGCCGATCGAGACGGTCGCGACCGGGATGCCGGCGGGCATCTGCACGATCGAGAGCAGGCTGTCGAGGCCGTCGAGCTTCTCGAGCGGCACGGGCACGCCGATCACCGGCAGCCGCGTCATCGACGCGACCATGCCGGGCAGGTGGGCTGCGCCGCCGGCGCCGGCGATGATGACGCGCACACCGCGGTCGGCGGCACCGCGCGCGAAGTCGACCATCTTCTGCGGCGTGCGGTGCGCCGAGACGACGTCGACCTCCGAGCTGACGCCGAGCTCATCGAGCACGGCCCTCGCCGCCTCCATGACCCGCCAGTCGGAGTCCGATCCCATGATGATGCTGACCTGCGCAGGCATGGGCTCAAGGGTAGCCGCGCTCCCGACCGCCGGCCGACGCGCCTCGCCGCGCACCCATCCGCCCAGCTTCCCTGAATCGCGCGTTTCCTCGCCCAACCGCTCCATCTCGGGAAGCTCGCCGCCACCCGCGGCCCCGAGCTTCCCCAGATGGTGCGATTCGCGGCGCAGGCGCACGATTCGGGGAAGCTCGCCGAACGCGTCGTCTCTCCACAAGCCATCGCGCGAGCATCGAGTCGGTGCGCGGCGGCATGCGATCCTCCCGCTCATGAGCGACGGATGGGCCCTGCCGGCCGCCTTGCAGGGCGGCGTCTTCACCGCGACCGATGCCGCGGAGCTCGGCGTCGGCGCCCGGCGACTGCGCAGCGATCGCGTCGAGCAGCTGCACCACGGGGTGTGGGCAGACGCGAGCGCGGAGCTCGGCATCGTCGATCGGTCCCGCGCCGCGCTGCTCGCGGTCGGTCCGGACGCGTGGATCAGCCATGCAACGGCCGCCCATCTGCACGAGCTCTGGTTGCCCCCGCGGCTGCGGGAGCTCGATCGCATCGACGCAACGATGCCCGCACCCATGCACGCCCCGCGCGGCTCAGGTCTGCGCGGCCGGCAGCGCGTCCAGGACGAGACGCAGCTGATGCTGCTGGACGGCATCCGCGTCACCACGCCCGCCCAGACCTTCGTGGATGCGACCGACGTCCTCTCTCTCGCCGATCTCGTCGCGCTGGGCGACTCGGTCGTCCAGCAGCGGCAGCCGAGAGCGGCTGCCGGCGAGCTGCGGGAGGCGATCGACGCGCATCGCGGTCGCCGCGGCCATCGCCGCCTGCTCGCGGCCGCACAGCTCGTGAGCCCGCAGTCCCGTTCCGCGTCCGAGACGATCGCGAGGCTCGAGCTGCGGGCGCTCGGCGATCCACCCGTCTGGTGGAACGTCCCGGTGGTGCTCGACGGCATCGAGCTCGCTCCCGATGCCGCCATCTGGCCGGCAGGACTCGTCATCGAGGTCGAGGGCGACCATCACCGTGTCGATCGCGAGCAGTGGGTCACCGACATCGATCGCTACAACCTGTACCAGCGGCTCGACCTCGAACCGCATCGGCTGCTGGTCACCACCCGCGCTGAGACCCGCGAGCGGCTCCGAGCGATCCTCGATCGCGTCCGCCAGCGCTGGGACCCGGAGCGGCGTCCTCCGCCCATCGCCGACTGGTGCGACGAACCGCCGACCGTCGAAGACGGCTGGCTGCTCGCAGACTGACGCTCGCGCGCCAACGCGCCCTCCGGCGAGCTTCCCCAAACAGCGCGGATTCGCCTCCATCCGCACCATTCGGGGAAGCTCGCCAAGCACGCCGCCCGCGAGCTTCCCCGAATGGGGCGGTTTGGCGCGCAACCGCACCATTTGGGGAAGCTCGCCGACAGGTCGACGGTTCGCGGCGGCGACGGCGCGAGGCGGCGACGGCTGGCGGGGCGGCGAGGGCCGGGCGGAGCGGGGCGCGGGCGCGCGGCGGCTCAGGCGTCGAAGTGGGCGGCGGCCGCGCGGGCGCGGTAGGCGACCTCGTCCATGTCGTCGCCGACCGCGGTGACGTGGCCGACCTTGCGGCCGGGGCGCGCCGACTTGGCGTAGGAGTGCACCTTCACATCCGGATGCGCGGCGAGCGCGCCCGGGTAGCGGTCGGTCATCGAGCCGGAGGCCGGCCCGCCGATCACGTTCACCATCACGCTCGCGGGCGCCAGCAGCGCGGTCGATCCCAGCGGCAGGTCGAGCACGGCCCGCAGGTGCTGCTCGAACTGGCTGGTCACCGAGCCGTCGATGCTCCAGTGGCCGGAGTTGTGCGGCCGCATCGCCAGCTCGTTCACGAGCACCCGGCCGTCGCTCGTCTCGAACATCTCGATCGCCAGCACGCCCGTGACGCCGATGCCCTCCGCGACCGTGCGCGCCACGTCGTCGACGACCGGCTGGATGCTCGCCGCGTGCGGCGCGGGCGCCAGCACCTCGACGCAGATGCCCTCCCGCTGCACCGTCTGCACGAGCGGCCACACGACCGCCTCGCCCGAGGGACGGCGCGCGATGAGCTGCGCGAGCTCGCGGCGGAAGGGCACGAGCTCCTCCACCAGCAGCCGCGGGCCGCCGCTCGCGGCGCCCTCGAGCCAGTCGCGCGCCTCCTCGACCGAGCGCACCACCCGCACGCCCTTGCCGTCGTAGCCGCCGGTGGCGGTCTTCACGACGCCGACGCCGCCGTGGTCGGCGAGGAACCGCTCGAGGTCGGCCGGCTCATCCACCGGCGCCCAGTCGGGCTGCGGCGCGCCGAGCTCGGCCATCTTGGCCCGCATCTCGCGCTTGTCCTGCGCGAAGCGCAGCGCATCCGGCCCCGGGTGCACGGCGTGCCCGGCGTCGACGAGCGCGCGCAGCACCGGCTGCGGCACGTGCTCGTGGTCGAAGGTGACGACGTCGACGCCCTCCGCGAAGGCGAGCACGACGGATGCGTCGCGATAGTCGCCGACGGCGGTGGCCGCGAGCGAGGCCGACATGCCCTCGCTCTCGGCCAGCACGCGGATCTCGACGCCCAGCTCGACCGCGGCGGGGATCATCATGCGGGCGAGCTGCCCGCCGCCGACGACGCCGACGATCATGCTGCGGGCGCGGTGTCGGGACGGCCGAGCCCGATGACCTTGAATCCGACGGCGGCCCACGCCCGAGCGTCGAGCGTGTTGCGGCCGTCGACGATCACGCGCGCGGCGGTCTTGGTGGCGACCTCCGCCGGGTCGAGGTCGCGGAACTGCTGCCACTCGGTGCCGAGCGCGAGCACGTCGGCGTTGCGGATGGCCTCGTCGACCGAGCCGACGATCTCGAGCGTCGGCACCGAGCGGCGCGCGGTCTCGGATGCCTCGGGGTCGTACGCCTTCACGACGCGGCCCCGCTCCTGCAGCGTGCGCGAGACATCCAGCGCCGGCGAGTCGCGCACGTCGTCGCTGTTGGGCTTGAACGCGAGGCCCAGCATCGCCACGCGGTCGCCGCCGACGGCCGCGAGCTCGCCGTCGATGAGCGCGACCATGCGGTCGCGGCGGCGCAGGTTGATCTGGTCGACCTCGCGCAGGAAGCCGAGCGTCTGCCCGTGCCCGAGCTCGTCGGCGCGGGCCTGGAAGGCGCGGATGTCCTTCGGCAGGCAGCCGCCGCCGAAGCCGAGCCCGGCGTTCAGGAAGCGGCGGCCGATGCGCGCGTCGAGGCCGATGGCGTCGGCGAGCTGGGTGACGTCGGCGCCGACCGTCTCCGACAGCTCGGCCATGGCGTTGATGAACGAGATCTTCGTCGCCAGGAAGGCGTTGGCGCTCACCTTCACGAGCTCGGCGGTGGCGAAGTTCACCACCAGGCGGTCGGTGCCGCGCGCCAGGATGCCCGCGTACACCTCGTCGAGCCTGGCGACGGATGCGTCGTCCCCGTCGGCGACGCCGTACACCAGGCGGTCGGGGGTGAGGGTGTCCTCGACGGCGAAGCCCTCGCGCAGGAACTCGGGGTTCCAGGCGAGCGCGGCGCCGGTGGGCGCGACGATGTCGGCGAGCCGCTGCGCGGTGCCGACCGGGACGGTCGACTTGCCCGCCACGAGCGTGCCCTCGCCGATGTGCGGCAGCAGCGACTCGATCGAGGCGTCGACGTAGGTGAGGTCTGCGGCGTCGGAGCCGGCGCGCTGCGGCGTGCCCACCGCGATGAAGACGACGTCGCTGCCCGCGACCTCGCTCACGTCGGTCGTGAAGCGCAGCGTGCCGGCGTCGACGCCGGCCTTCAGCAGCTCCGGCAGGCCGGGCTCGTAGAAGGGCGGCTCGCCGCGGCGCAGCCGCTCGATCTTCGCCTCGTCGACGTCGACGCCCACGGTCTCGTAGCCGAGCGAGGCCATCGCGGCCGCGTGCACGGCACCCAGGTAACCGCATCCGATCACGGCGATCTTCATGTGAGCTCCTCTTCGCGTGGCGCCTGCCGGCGCCGGGTGGTGGTTCGGTGGTGAGGCATCAGGGGCCGTCGCCGCCCTCGGGGGCGACGATGCCGCGCGCGCCGAGCTGCTCGGAGAGCATGCGCTGCACGAGCGGCGCAGCCGGCACGTCCGAGAGGATCACGGCCCGGTCGCCGCCGGTGGACAGCAGCACGTCGCCGGCGCCGAACACCGCCTGCAGGCCGCGCCGCCGCACGGTCACGTCGTGCACGCGCGAGAGCATCGTCTCGCGGCGGGTGCCGCCGAAGCCGGTGCGGATGATGACCCGCTCGGTCGTGAAGGTGAAGCCGCGCGAGAGCCAGGCGAGCGTCGGCACGACGGTGAGCAGCACGACCACGATCGCCGCGACCGTGAGCACCGCGATGTTCCAGAACGCCCACTCCACCTGATCGAGCAGCAGCACGGCCAGCCCGACGCTCAGCCACAGCACGAGCACGGGCACGACGAGCACGCGCCCATGCGGTCGCATGCGCGCGATGACTCGCTCCTCGCCGGCTGGCACCCGACGATTCTCTCGCATCAGCGCACGTGGACGACGTCACCGGCCCGCACGTCGACGATTTCGTCGCCGCGCTGCACCTGCAGCTCGCCCCCGCTGCCGAGCCCGACGGCCCGCCCGAGCAGCTCGCCGTCGGGCAGCTCGACGCGCACGTCGCGGCCGATGGTGGTGAGCGAGGCGAGCACCGCGGCGCGCAGGCCCTCGCCGCCGAGCGCCGGCAGCAGCGCGTCGAGCGATCGCAGCATGTGCCACAGCACGGCGTCGGCGAGCACCGGCGCGGTGCCCTCCGCGCCCTCGAGCGTCAGCGAGGTCGCGTGCGGCGTCGGCAGCTCCTCGCGCTCGAGGGTGAGGTTCACGCCGAAGCCCACCGCGACCGCGCTGCCGCGCCGCTCGCACAGCACGCCGGCGATCTTCCTGCCGTCGACCAGCACGTCGTTCGGCCACTTCAGCCCCGCCCGGTCGCCCACGAGCGTGTCGAGGGCGTCGGCGAGCGCCAGGCCGGCGGCGAGCGGCATCCAGCCGATCGCGTCGTCGCGCATCCGCCGGGTGTGCACGAGCACCGTCGCCGAGAGGCACTTGCCGGCCGGGCTCACCCACTCCCTGCCGAGGCGGCCGCGGCCGGCGCGCTGGTCGAGCGTCGCCCAGGTCGTCAGGTGCGCGGCGCGCTCGTCGACCGCGTCGAAGGTCGAGCCGACCGAGTCGAGCTCGACGACCTTCGCGATGCGGGCGGCGCCGGGGAAGAGCATGGCCCCAGGCTAGGACGCCGCGGCCCCCTGCGGCGCATTCGATGGAGAGGATCGCCACCGATTCCCGCGCAGACGCTGTGGGAGTCCACAAAGGCCCCGCATGCGGCGGCGTCTAGAGTGGCATCCGTGACCGACGACACCGCGACCGACGACGCCGCCTCCGAGAGCCCGGCGGCCGCAGTCCCCATCTCCACGACCGCCGAGCGCATCGCCGACCTGCGCGAGCGCCACCGCGAGGCGGTGACCGACAAGGAGGCGCGCGCGCAGCAGCGCCAGGGCGCCAAGGGCAAGAAGACCGCGCGCGAGCGCATCGAGGAGTTCGTCGACCAGGGCTCGTTCGTCGAGTTCGACGCCTACGTGCGCCATCGCACGGCCGCCTTCGGCATGGAGGCGAACCGCCCCTACGGCGACTCGGTCGTCACCGGCATCGGCACGGTGCACGGGCGGCGCGTCGCCGTCTACTCGCAGGACTTCACGACCTTCGGCGGCTCGCTCGGCGAGGTCGCGGGCGAGAAGATCACGAAGATCCAGGAGTACGCGATGAAGGTGGGCGTGCCCATCGTCGGCATGCTCGACTCGGGCGGCGCGCGCATCCAGGAGGGCGTGGTCGCGCTCGGCAAGTACGGCGAGATCTTCCGCAACAACACCGCCGCCTCCGGCGTGATCCCGCAGATCTCGATCATCATGGGCCCCGCGGCCGGCGGCGCCGTCTACTCCCCCGCGCTCACCGACTTCGTGATCATGGTCGACAAGACGAGCCACATGTTCGTGACGGGACCGGATGTCATCAAGACGGTCACGGGCGAGGAGGTCGGCTTCGAGGAGCTCGGCGGCGGCCGCGCCCACAACACCGTCTCGGGCGTGAGCCACTACCTGGCCGCCGACGAAGACGACGCGCTCGACTACGTGCGCGCGCTGCTGGCCTACCTGCCCGACAACAACCAGTCGGAGGTGCCGGCCTACGACCACACCGCCGAGCGGGTCGTCAGCGACGCCGACCGGCGGCTGAACACGATCGTCCCCGACTCGCCCAACCAGCCCTACGACGTGCTGGCCATCATCGAGACGCTCATGGACGACCGCGAGTTCCTCGAGGTGCAGCCGCTCTACGCGCCCAACATCGTCATCGGCTTCGGCCGCCTCGAGGGCCGCACGGTGGGCGTGATCGCCAACCAGCCGAACGCCATGGCCGGCACGCTGAACATCGAGGCGGGCGAGAAGGCGGCGCGCTTCGTGCGCTTCTGCGACGCCTTCTCCATCCCGATCCTCACGGTCGTCGACGTGCCAGGCTACCTGCCGGGCACCGACCAGGAGTGGTCCGGCGTCATCCGCCGCGGCGCGAAGCTGCTCTACGCCTACGCCGAGGCGACCGTGCCGATGGTGACGGTCATCACCCGCAAGGCCTACGGCGGCGCCTACATCGTGATGGGCTCGAAGCAGCTGGGCGCCGACATCAACATCGCCTGGCCCACGGCCGAGATCGCCGTCATGGGCGGCCAGGGCGCCGTCAACATCCTCTACCGCAACGAGATCAAGCAGGCGGAGGCCGACGGGCACGACGTCGCCGAGGTGCGGCAGCGGCTCGCGAACGAGTACACCTACAACGTCGCCTCCCCCTTCCTCGCGGCGGAGCGGGGCGAGCTCGACGGCATCATCGAGCCGGCCGAGACGCGCGTCATGATCACCCGCGCGTTCCGCGCCCTGCGCACCAAGCGCGTGCAGCGCCCCGAGCGCAAGCACGGCAACATCCCGATGTGACGGGGGCACGATGAGCGCAGAGCACCGGGACGCATCCGAACCCCTCATGCGGGTGGTGGGCGGCTCGCCGACGGCCGAGGAGGCCGCTGCGGTCGAGGCCGTGCTCACCGGCATGGCCGAGGAGTGGGCCGAGACGAAGCACCGCCGCGTGCTCGACAGCGAGAGCCGCTGGCAGGCGAAGTCGCGCTCCGAGACGGGCGTGCGCTGGAAGCGCGACTGAGGCCAGCGCCCCGCTAGCATCTCGCCATGGCGAGACTGCGCAGGGCGCACCCGGGGTCGGATGCGGGCATCCGGCGACGCAGGTCGGGGCGCGGCTGGTCGTACCGGCACGACAGCGGCCGGCCGGTCTCGGCCGCCGACCGGGCGCGCGCCGCGGATCTCGTGCTGCCGCCCGCGTGGACCGAGGTGTGGATCGCGGCCGACCCGCTCGCGCACATCCAGGCGACGGGCGTCGACGACGCGGGCCGCACGCAGTACCGCTACCACCCGGACTGGAGCGCGCGCCGCGACCGCGTCAAGCACGAGCGGGCGCTCGACCTGGCCGAGGCGCTGCCGGCGATGCGGCGCCAGGTCACGCGCGACCTCGCGCTGCCGGGGCTGCCGCGCGAGCGCGTGCTGGCGGCTGCGCTGCGGCTGCTGGACGCGGTGGCGATCCGGGCGGGCGGCGACACCTACGCCGAGGAGCACGGCTCGCGCGGGCTCATGACGCTGCTGTGCAGGCACGCGAGCGTGGCGGGCGACGAGGTGCGGCTGCGATTCCCCGGCAAGTCGGGACAGCGCTTCGACACGGCGCTCGACGACGGGGCGCTCGCACGCTGCGTGGCGGCGCTGCGCCAGGGTCGCTCCGGGCGCTCGCGGCTGCTCGCCTGGCGCGACGACGAGGGTGCGCACGCGCTGCGCGACGCCGACCTCAACGAGGCCGTGCGGGCGGCGACGGGCGGCGAGTTCACCGCCAAGGACTTCCGGACGCTGCACGGCACGATCGTCGCGGCGGTCGCGCTGGCCCGCGCCCGCGAGACCGGCACGAAGGCCGCGAGGGCGCGCGCGGTGCGTGCCGCGGTCGAGGAGGTCGCCGAGGCGCTCGGCAACACGCCGGCCGTGGCGCGCTCGAGCTACATCGACCCCGAGGTGCTCGTGCGCTTCGAGGCGGGCGCGACGATCGGCCTGCGGGGGTCTCGGGAGCGGGCGCTGCTGGCGCTGCTGCGCTGAGCGGGCTCCGAGCCTGGCGGCGCCGGGTGCGCGTAGCCTCGCCGGTATGCATGCGATCGTCTCGGGCGCCGGAGTCGCCGGTCTCGCGCTCGCCGGCCGGCTGGCGCTCGACGGGTGGAGCGTCGACGTCGTCGAGCGCGCCAGGGCGCCGCGCGCATCCGGGTACCTGATCGACTTCTTCGGGCCCGGCTTCGACGCGGCGGAGCGGCTGGGCCTGCTGCCGGCGCTGCGGGCGCGCGCCGAGGCGTTCGACGAGCTGCGGTCGGTGGATGCCTCGGGGCGGGTGCGCGCACGGCTGCCGATCTCGCTCGTCGAGCAGGCCGTCGCCGGTCGCTACATGACGATCCTGCGGCCGCAGATCGTCGACGCGCTGCAGGCGGCGCTGCCGGAGGGCGTGCGGATGCGCTGGGGCACGCAGGTGGAGACGGCGCATGACGACGGCGTGCACGTGCACGTGCTGCTCTCGGACGGCGAGCGGGTGGAGGCCGACCTGCTCGTGGGCGCCGACGGGGTCGGATCGCGCGTGCGGCAGCTCGTCTGGGGGCCGCCCGAGCGCTTCGTGCGGCCGGTCGCCGACCTCATCGCCGTCGCCTGGATCGGCGAGGACGCGGGCCTCAGCGCCGACCTCGATGGCAGGGTCGCGATGCAGCTGGAGCTCGACCGGCAGCTCGTGGTCGCACCGCTGGGCGAGACGGGCTTCGCGGTGCTGCGCGGCGTCGGCGCCGCGGGCGCCCGGCGGGCGATCAGCGAGCTGGGCGTGCTCGGCCGCCGAGCCGTGCGCGGCGTGCGCGACCCCTACATCGACGACGTCGCCCAGACCGTCGTGGAGCCGTGGGTGCGCGGCCGCGTCGTGCTGCTGGGCGACGCGTGCGCGGCGGTCTCGCTGCTCGCCGGCCAGGGTGCTTCGCTCGCGATCGCGGGGGCGGAGCGGCTCGCCGAGGAGCTCGCGTTCGCGCGGCATCCCTCCGACGTGACGGCCGGGCTCGCGGCGTACGAGCGCGACTGGCGGCCGGTGATCGAGCGCGAGCAGGCGCGCGGGCGGCGCGCGCAGGCGACCTTCGCTCCCCACACGCGGCTCGAGCTCGAGGCGCAGCGGGCCGTCTGGCGGGCGGCGGCGCTGCCCGGCGTCGCGCAGCTGGTCGCGCGCGCCGCGGGCGGCGTGACGAAGGCGCGCTGAGGCTCAGGCTCGCTGAGGCTCAGGCGCGCTGAGGCTCAGGCGCGCGGCTCGTCGCCCGCCTCGGCCTGCCCCGCGTCGAGGCGCAGCGCATCCGGGCGCACCGCGATGATCACGCTGCCGAGCTTCTGCCCGCGCTCGACGTAGCGGTAGGCGTCGACGATCCGCTCGAGCGGGTAGCTGCGGTCGATGACGGGCCGCAGCTCGCCCGTCGCGAGCTGCTCGCGGATGCGCTCGATCATCGGCCGGCCCTCGTCGGGCGGCGCGAAGACCACCCGTCGCCCGCTGCGGCGCGCGAGCCCGAGCAGCGCGAGCGGCAGGTTCTGCCAGCCCGGTCCGAGCTCGGTGGAGGTGTAGACGCCGTTCGGCGCGAGGATGCGCCGGCAGCGCCAGAAGGTGCTCTTGCCGACCGCGTCGATCACGACCTCGAAGCGCTGCGATCCCCGCGTGACCTCCTCGTCCTCGAGCGCGATCACGCGGGAGGCGCCGAGGCCGCGCACGAGCTCGACGTGCTCGCGGTGGCAGACGGCGGTGACGTCGGCGCCCATCGCCGCGAGCAGCTGCACGGCGGCCGAGCCGATGGCGCCGGTCGCCCCGTTCACGAGCACGCGGTCGCCCGGGCGCACACCGGCGCGTCGGATCGTCGAGGCGGCGTAGTGGCTGCCCTCCGAGGCGGCGGCGGCCGACGCCTGGTCGATGCCCTCCGGCACGGTCGCCACCATCGAGTCCTGCTGCACGACCAGCAACTCGGCGTGCGCGCCGAAGCGGCCCTCGCAGTAGCCGAACACGCGGTCGCCCACCGCGAACCGGTCGACCGCGCCGCCCGCGCCGACGACCTCGCCGGCGAACTCGGTGCCGAGCACCGTGCGCCTGGGCCGTCGCAGCCCGGTGAAGGAGCGCACGAAGAACGGATGCGCGGCCCGGTAGGCGCAGTCCGTGCGGTTGACGGTCGTCGCGTCCACGCGGATGAGCAGCTCGTCCTCCCCCGGCTCGGGCGCGGCGACGTCGCGCACCGCCACCACCTCGGGCGCGCCGTAGCGCGTGCTCACCGCTGCCCTCACGTCGCAACCGTATCGCCGGCGCGTGACCGCTGCGAGGCTCGGACGGCTACGCCCAGCCGTTGCGGCGGGCGATGCTGAGCGCCTCGCCGCGGTTGCGGGCGCCGAGCTTGCCGATCGCGGCCGAGAGGTAGTTGCGCACGGTGCTCTCCGAGAGGTGCAGCGCGGCGGCGATGTCGGCGATGGTCGCACCGTCGGCGCCCCGCACGAGCACCTCGCGCTCCCGCTCGCTGAGCGGGTCGGGGCCGGAGGCGAGCGCTCGCGCCGACAGCGCCGGGTCGACGACGATGCCGCCCGCCATCACGTCGCGGATCGCCCTGGCGAGCTGCTCGACCGGGTCGTCCTTCACCAGGAAGCCGCTCGCCCCCGCCGCCATCGCGCGCCGCAGGTAGCCGGGTCGGCCGAAGGTCGTCACCACCACCACGCGCACGCCCGGGACGGCGCGCAGCAGCTCGTCGATCAGGTCGAGGCCGCTGCGACCGGGCAGCTCGATGTCGAGCAGCACCACGTCGGGCCGCACCCGCTCGGCGGCGGCGATCACCTCGTCGCCGCGCGCGACCTGCTCGACCACGCGCAGGTCGTCTTCGAGCTCGAGCAGGCTCGCGAGCGCCGAGCGCATCATGCCCTGGTCCTCGGCGATCAGGATGCCGATCTGCTCGCTCACGACGCGGCCTCCGGATGCGCGGGCCCGCCCCGCTCGCCGGGCCGGGCCGGCACCGTGGCGGCCAGGCGGTAGCCGTCGGGCGTCGGCCCGGCGGTGAGCACGCCGCCCACCCGGTCGATGCGCTCGCGCAGGCCGGCGATGCCGCTGCCGTCGCCGCGGCTATCGAGGGCGCCGGCGCGGCCGTCGTCGCGGATCTCGATGCGCACCGTCTCGCCCCTCGCGGTGACCTGCACCCGGCAGGTCGTGGCGGCGCGGGCGTGGCGGAGGACGTTCGTGGTGCCCTCCCGCACGATCCAGCCGAGCAGCGCATCCGTCTCGTCGTCGAGCTCGGCCTCCGGCAGCCGCGCCCGCACCGAGATGCCGCGGGGCGCGAGCGCGGAGCGGGCGGTCTCGATCGCGTCGGCGAGGCCGGCGGCGCGGTAGCCGGAGACCACCTGCCGCACCTCGGCGAGGGCGTGGCGGCCCACCGTCTCGATCTCGGCGGCGTGCTCGGCCGCGGCTCGCGGCTCGCGCTCGGCGAGCCGGCGCACGGCCTCTGCCTTCACGACGATCACCGAGAGCGTGTGGCCGAGCAGGTCGTGCAGGTCGCGCGAGAATCGCTGGCGCTCCTCTGCGACCGCGGTCTGCGCGAGCCGCCGCTGCGCGGCGCGCAGGCGCCGGGCGAGCTCGATCAGCTGCTGCACCAGGAAGCTCGCGACGCCCGCCATCAGTGTGGCGAAGGCGAGCAGCATGGCGTCCTCGAGCGAGCCGCGCTCGATGCCGAGCGCGGATGCGCCGCTGATCGTGAGCCCGACGACGATGCCGAGGGCGACGCGCGGCCGCACGGCGACGGCGGCGCCGATCGACATGAGCGGATGCAGGAATGCGCTGTCGCGCTGCCAGATCGCGAAGTAGGCGACGAACAGCACGACCACGATGGCGAAGGCGAGCTCGGCGAGCCACCGCCGGCGGTCGCGGAAGGGCAGCTGCACCGTGACGGCGAACGCGCCGCCGAAGGCGAGCAGCGCGAGGCCGCGCAGCCAGTCGGCGTCGAGCGCCGCCTCGACGACGGGGCCGGCCAGCAGGATCGGCAGCCACAGGATGGCGAACCACGCCCCCGGCCAGCGAGCGATGCGCTCGAGGCCGAGGGCGCGCTGCTGGTGGGGCATGACGCTGGTGGCGTCGCGCTGCATGGGCACCTCCGTGCCGCCCACGCTACGCACCGGCCCGGCGGTGCGCGAGGCCGAGGATGACGGTCACGCCCACCACCAGGTGCATCGCCAGCAGCGCGACGAGCACGGCGGGGGCGCCGCCCATCGCGATGGGACCGGCGAGCGAGAGCGCGAGCACGAGCCAGCCGGTCACCTGCCAGAAGCGGCGGCCGCGCTCGCCCAGCCTCTCGAGCAGCGCCAGCAGCGCCCAGGCGCCGAAGCCGAGCAGCAGCGACGAGAGCGCGACGCCGTCGGGGCCGACGAGCTGCATGCTCTGGCCGGATCCGACCACGAGCTCGAGGCCCGCGACGGGCACGGCGATCGCCCACACGACGAGTGCGAGCAGCGCGCCCGCGATCACGGTGAGGAGCCGTCGGACGCGACGGCTGCGGGTGGCGAGGCGAGCGACCTCGGTGCCTGGGGTGCGCTCTGCGGTGATGTCGAAGTCGGTGGTCATTCGGTGCCTCCCTGGGGCGGTTCCAATGGGTCGACTACGACGTTAGGAACCGCGCGGGATGCGCCCCAGGGCGCGACGTCCCGTCTCCGGCGGGACGGATGTCACACGGGAGACAGGCGCCGGACGCCGCTCAGCGGAACCGTCAGCGGCGGAAGGAGGCAACCGCTTCGACGTGATGCGTATGCGGGAACAGATCGAACGCCTCGAGCGTGTCGAGCTGCCAGCCGCGCTCGCCGAGCAGCTTCGCGTCGCGTGCGAGCGCCACCGGGTCGCACGCGACGTAGACGATCTGCGCCGGCTCGAGCCCCGCGATCTGCTCGACCACCTCGAGGCCGGCACCGGCGCGCGGCGGGTCGAGCACGATGAGCCCGTGCGCGAGCCGCTCGCGCTCGGCCTGGCTCGCGCGCCCTGCCAGCTCGCGCAGCCAGCGGTCGACGCGGCCGGTCTCGGCGTTCGCGCCCAGCCATTCGGCGAGGTTCTCGCTCGCGTGGTCGGTCGCCACCTCGTCGCCCTCGACGCTCGTCACGCGCGTGCGCTCCCCGAGCGTCTCGGCGATCGTCGCCGCGAACAGGCCGACGCCGCCGTAGAGGTCGAGCGACCAGCCGGCGGGATCGACGCGCGTCGTGTCGATGACGCGCCGCACCGCATCCGTCAGCACGCCGGCGGCCTCGCGGTGCACCTGCCAGAAGCCCGAGCGGTCGAGCTGGAACTCGCGCTCGCCGACGGTCTCGACGATCGTGTCGGTGCGGCCGCGCTCGGGAGCGCCCTCCATCGCGATCACGTCGACCTCGCCCTCACCCCACGCGACGTAGTCGACGGCGGTGACGCCGGGCAGGCGCTGGTCGAGCTGCGCGGAGCGCTGGATGCCCTGGGTCGCGAGCGGCAGGCTCGTGACCGGCACGACCTCGTGGCTGCGGGGCGCGAACGGCCCCTGGCGGCCGCGGTCGTCGACGTGCAGCCGGGTGCGGGTGCGCCAGCCGAGGCCGCCGCGCGCGTCGTCGCCGGGTGCGGCCTGCACTGCCACCTCGCGCGTGATGCCGCCGGTGCGCTGCAGGGCGTCCTCGATGACGCGCTGCTTGAGCTCGCGCTGGCGGGCGAGCCGGATGTGCCCGAACTCGGCACCCCCGGCGCGCTCGGCGGGCGCGCGACCGATGGCGGCCTCGCGCCAGACGTGCTCGACGCGGTCGGCGGATGCGTCGAGCACCTCGAGCGCGACGGCGCTGGCGAAGGACTTCTTCACCTCCACCACCTGCGCGCGCACGGTCTCGCCCGGCATGGTGTCGGGCACGAAGACGACGCGGCCGCGCTCGGTCTCGGTGGCGCCGTAGCGGCCGACGAAGCGGCCGCCGTGGGCGACGTTGTCGATGGTGAGCTCGACGATCTGACCGGGGCGGATCTCTGCGGCAGGCATGCCTCCATCCTCCCGCATGCGGCGCCGTCGCCTGCACTCAGAGCAGGAACGACCAGAGCAGCACGGCGATGCAGATGATGAGCATGCCGGTGGCGTTGACGAAGAGGTTGCGGCCGAAGTCGCGCGCGCGGATGTGGAAGGTGATCGCGCCGATGAAGTAGGCGACGAGGCACACGGTGGTCACGAGGCCCAGCACCGGGATCCAGAGCCCCGCGATGAGGCCCGCGCCGGCGGCGATCTTCAGCCAGGCGAGCAGCCGCCAGTGGCGGCGCGGCACGCGCACGTCCTCCCAGCACTGCGCGATGAACGCGACCGGCTTCCACGAGATGGCGGCATCGCCGAGGGTGGTGGCCGCCAGCACGACGACCGGCCAGACGGGATCCGGGAGCAGCGGGGACATGACGCGACCATACCATGCGGTACGGTATGGAACGAGAGCGCTGAGGACGATGGGAGCGGGATGCCGAGCAGGAACGACTGGATCGCGGCGGGCCTGGCCGCGCTGGCCGATGGCGGCGAGCGCGCCGTGCGCATCGATCCGCTGGCCGCGGCCCTGGGGGTCACGAAGGGCTCCTTCCACCACCACTTCCGCGGCGCCGGGGATCTGCGCCGCGGCGTGCTCGAGGCCCACGAGGGGGCGCAGCTCGAGCTCGTCGCGACCGTGACGGCCGAGACCGGCGAGCTCGAGGCATCCGCCGCCATCGCGCAGCTGGGCACGCTCATCGCCCACCTGCCGGAGGACGGGCTGGAGCGCGCGGTGCGGGCGTGGGCGGCGACCGACGCCGAGGCCGCCGCCGTGCAGCAGCGCATCGACGCCGCCCGGCTCGAGGCGCTCGAGGCGCTGTGGCGGCAGGCGGTGCCGGAGCCGCACGCTCGCACCGCCGCGCTCGTGCCGCTGCTGGCGATGATCGGCGCGAGCGCCTCGACGGTCGCGACGCGCGCCGACCTCGAGGCGGTGCTGACCATGCTGGCCGGCCTCGCCCCGCATGTGCCGCAGGTGGTCGCCGAGGGCTGAGCCGACCGGGGCGTAGCGGATGCGAGGATCGTCGAGTGCAGCTCATCCTCGCCTCCGCCTCCCCCGCCCGGCTCGCGCTGCTGCGCCAGGCCGGCATCGAACCGCTCGTCCGGCCGACCGACCTCGACGAGGAGGTCCTGATCGCCTCGCACGAGGCCGAGCACGGCCCGCTCGCCCCCGCCGACTACGTGCTGCTGCTGGCCCGCGCGAAGGCCGAGGCGCTGCTCGACCAGGATGCGCTCACCGGCTTCGACGGCCTGGTGCTCGGCGGCGACTCATCGCTCGATCTGGGCGGCCGGATGCTCGGCAAGCCGCACACGCCCGAGCGCGCCCGCGAGCGCTGGCTCGCCCAGCGCGGCCGCTCGGCGACCCTGCATTCCGGGCACTGGATGCTGCGGGTGCGCGACGGGCGGATCCAGGACTCCGCGGGCACGTCGACGGCGACGCACCTCGACTTCTCGCCCGACATCGACGAGGCCGAGATCGACGCCTACATCGCCACCGGCGAGCCGCTGGAGGTCGCCGGCGCCTTCACGATCGACGGCCGCGGCGCCGCCTTCATCGACCGCATCGAGGGCGATCCCTCCACGGTCGTGGGGATGAGCATCCCCGCCGTGCGGCGGCTCGCGCGCGAGCTGGGCGTCGCATGGCCGGCGCTGACGGGCTGATCGCCGCGCGGTGGTCT
The DNA here is from genome assembly GCA_007988785.1 of Agrococcus baldri. GTDB lineage: Bacteria > Actinomycetota > Actinomycetes > Actinomycetales > Microbacteriaceae > Agrococcus > Agrococcus baldri_A. Next base: position 34,302 of record BJUU01000013.1, on the reverse strand, counting down.
CGTGACGCGTCTGGCCTGCGGCCAGGCGCTCCTCGACCAGCGGAGCACCTGGCCGTGCTGGCCTAGGTGGTCTGCTGCACCGGGATCGTGCCGGTCTGCTCCAGCTCGTCCTCGAGGTCGAGATCGGTCGCCGCCTGCTCGAACTGCGCGTTGAGCAGCCGCCAGTAGGCGCCCTCGGCCGCCACGAGCTCGTCGTGCGTGCCCTGCTCGACGATGCGCCCCGCCTCCATCACGAGGATGAGGTCGGCGTCGCGGATCGTCGAGAGCCGGTGCGCGATCACGAACGAGGTGCGGTCGGTGCGCAGCGCTGCCATCGCCTGCTGCAGCAGCAGCTCGGTGCGGGTGTCGACCGAGGAGGTCGCCTCGTCGAGGATGAGCACGCTCGGCTGCGCCAGGAAGGCGCGGGCGATGGTGACGAGCTGCTTCTCGCCGGCCGAGAGGTTCGAGGCCTCCTCGTCGATGACGGTGTCGTAGCCGTCCGGCAGCGCGTGCACGAAGCGGTCGACGTAGGTCGCCTCGGCGGCGGCCAGGATCTCCTCCTCGGAGGCATCCGGCCTGCCGTAGGCGATGTTCTCGCGGATCGTGCCGCCGAACAGCCACGTGTCCTGCAGCACCATGCCCGTCTGCGCACGCAGCGCATCCCTCGTCATCGTCGCGGTGTCGAGGCCGTCGAGCGTGATGCGGCCGCCGTCGAGCTCGTAGAAGCGCATCAGCAGGTTCACGAGCGTCGTCTTGCCGGCGCCGGTCGGGCCGACGATCGCGACCGTCTGCCCGGGCTCGACCTCGAGCGAGAGATCCTCGATGAGCGGCTTCTCGGGCGTGTACGAGAAGCGCACGTGCTCGAAGGTGACGCGACCGGTGCCGGCCTCGGGCACGACGCCGCCCGCATCCGACTCCTCCTCGTCGGCGTCGAGCAGCTCGAAGACGCGCTCGGCGCTGGCGACGCCCGACTGCACCATCGTGACCGTCTGGCCGATCTGGCCCAGGTTCTGCGAGAACTGCTGCGAGTACTGGATGAACGCCTGCACGTCGCCGACCAGGATCTGCCCGGCCGCGACGAACAGCCCGCCGGCGACGGCGACGAGCACGTAGCCGATGTTGCCGACGAAGGTCATCAGCGGGAAGACCAGGCCGGAGATGAACTGCGCCTTGAACGAGGCGGCGAACACCGCATCGTTCTGCTCGGCGAAGCGGGCGCGCACGGCCTCCTCGCGGCCGAACACCTTGACGAGGGCGTGGCCGGTGAAGGCCTCCTCGACGATCGCGTTCAGCTTGCCGGTGCGCTTCCACTGCTCCTTGAACAGGCCCTGCGCCGGCCCCATCACGAGGCCGAGGATGACGCCGGTGAGCGGCACCGCGATGAGCGCGATGAGCGCGAGCCAGACGTTGATCGACAGCATCATCACGAGCACGCCGATCACCGTCAGCAGGCCGGTGACGATCTGCGACAGGGTCTGCGAGACCGACTGCGAGACGTTGTCGAGATCGTTCGTCACGCGCGAGAGCAGCTCGCCGCGCTGCGTGCGGTCGTAGTACGACAGCGGCAGGCGGTGGATCTTCTCCTCGACGTCGTGGCGCAGGCGCTGCACCGTGCGCTGCACGACCTGGTTCACGACGAAGCCCTGCAGCCACTGGAACAGCGCGCCGGCGAGGTAGACGCCGAGCACGAGCAGCAGGATGCCGCCGAGCGCCTCGAAGTCGATGCCCTGCCCTGGCTGCAGATCGGGCATGCGCTCGATCATGTTGGCGAAGTCGGTCTGGCCGGACTGCCGCAGGCCCTCGACGATCTGCTCCTGTGTGGCGCCGGCCGGCATCTGCTGCTGGATGAAGCCCTGCACGATGACGTTCGTCGCCTCGCCCAGGATCTTCGGCCCGAGCACGACCAGCACGACGCCGATCGCGCCGAGCACGAACACCAGCGCGAGCCACCAGCGGTAGGGGTGCATCATGCCGAGCAGGCGGCGCCCCGAGGACCAGAACGACTTCGGCTTGCCGGGAGGGGCCTCCCAGTCGCCGGCGCCCAGGCGCGCGGCCTCGGCGAGCTCCTCGTCGAGGCGCTCCTCCTCGGTCAGCTCGACCTCGGGCTTCGCGAAGCGTGCCTTGCGCGCCGCGATCTTCTCCTCGCGGGTCAGCTTCTTGTTCTCCGCCATCTCAGGCCTCCACAGCCATCTGCGATTCGACGATCTCGCGGTACGTCTCGTTGCTCTCGAGCAACTGGTCATGGGTGCCCGTGCCGACGACCCTGCCGGCCTCGAGCACGATGATGCGGTCGGCGTCGATGATCGTCGACACCCGCTGCGCGACGACGATCTGCGTGGTCGCGCCCACCGCCTCGGTCAGCGCCGCCCGCAGGCGCGCATCCGTCGTCAGGTCGAGCGCCGAGAACGAGTCGTCGAAGACGAGCACGTCGGGCTCGGCCACGAGCGCTCGCGCGATCGACAGCCGCTGGCGCTGGCCGCCGGAGACGTTGGTGCCGCCCTGCGCGATGCGCGCCTCGAGCTGCCCGTCCATCTGCTGCACGAAGCCGGCCGCCTGGGCGATCTCGAGCGCCCGCCAGAGCTGCTCGTCGGTGGCCTCCTCGTTGCCGTAGCGCAGGTTGCTCGCGACGGTGCCGCCGAAGAGGTAGGGCCGCTGCGGCACGATCGAGATGCCGCGCCAGAGCGTCTCGGCGTCGACGTCCCGCACGTCGGCGCCGCCGACCAGCACGCGGCCGCCCGTGGCGTCGAACAGGCGCGGGATGAGGTTGACGAGCGTGGTCTTGCCGGCACCGGTCGAGCCGATGATCGCGAGCGTCTCGCCGGGCTCGGCCCTGAACGAGACGCCGTCGAGCACGGGGGTCTCGGCGCCCGGGTACCGGAAGACGACATCCTGCAGCTCGACGGTGCCGGGCGTCGGCATCGCCTCGCCGCGGGCCACCCGCTCGATCGACGGCTCGGTGTCGAGCACCTCGCCGATGCGCTTCGCCGAGACGGCCGCCCTGGGGATCATGATCGTCATGAAGGTCGCCATCATGACGCCCATCAGGATCTGCATCAGGTACTGCAGGAAGGCCATCATCGTGCCGATCTCGAGCTCGCCCTGATCGACCAGGCCGGCGCCGAACCACACGACCGAGATCGACGAGAGCTCGACGATCAGCATGATGATGGGGAACATCAGCACGAACAGGTTGCCGGTGCGCAGCATGGCGTCGGTGACCTTGTCGTTCGCGACCGCGAAGCGCGCCTTCTCGCGGCGCTCCTGCACGAAGGCGCGCACGACGCGGATGCCCGTGAGCTGCTCGCGCAGCACCTTGTTGATGCCGTCGATGCGCTCCTGCAGCTGCCGGAAGATCGGCACCATGCGCGAGACGATGATGCCGAGCACGACGAGCATGAGCGGCACGGCGACCGCGATCAGCCACGAGAGCGTCGCGTCGGCGCGGATGGCCATGATGACGCCGCCGATCGCGAGCATGGGGGCCGACAGCAGCATCGTGCAGCTCATCAGGATGAGCATCTGCACCTGCTGCACGTCGTTCGTGTTGCGCGTGATGAGGCTCGCGGCGCCGAAGCGCTGCACGTCCTGCTCGCTGTAGTCGCTCACCGAGCGGAAGATGTCGCCGCGCAGATCGCGGCCGGCGCGCATCGCCAGGCGGGCGCCGAACAGGATCGCGAGGATGTTCGCGGTCACCTGGCCGAGGCTCAGGCCCAGCATCAGGAAGCCGAGCCGCCAGATGGTGTCGGTGTCGCCGGCGAGCACGCCGTCGTTGATGATGTCGGCGTTGATCGTCGGCAGCATGAGCGAGAGCACAGACTGCGTGAACTGGAACAGCACGACGAGGATGAGGGGAAGCCAGGAGGGCTTCACGTAGCGGACGATGAGCTTCCAGAGCATGGTTCAGGCCTTCTGGGTCCCGGGTGCGGATGCCGTGGTCACGGCGGGGTGTTGGGGTGCAGATGGGTCGGGTGCGGTCTCGGCGCGGACGATGCCGTGCAGCAGGACCTGCAGGATGTCATCGACCGATGACACGGCGCTGTGCTCGCCCCAGCCTGAGGCAGCCGACCAGGCTAGCGTACGGAGCACCTCGGCCGCCACCAGCGGCGGCACCCGGAGCTGCGACTCGAAGGGCTCGAAGCGAGCGGCGATCCAGAGCTTCGACTCGTCGAAGGCCTCGCGGCGCCCCTCGGCGACGCGCTGCGCGATCGGGCCGAGCGCCACGACCAGCTGGAACATGAAGCGCATCCGCTCGACCAGCACGGCGACGAGCGTCGCCACGAGCTCCTCGAGCGAGTCGCTCGTGAACTCCGCGACCGCGTCGTCGTTGGTCATGTGGTGCTCGGTGAGCGCGGTGAGCAGCGACTCCTTGTCGCCGAACGCCTTGAACAGCGTGCCCTCGGCGACCCCCGCCGCCTCGGCGAGCTGCCTGCTGGTGATCGCACCGCCGTGCTCGAGCACCGCGGGCGTCACGGCCTCGATGATCTGGGCGCGACGATCGTCGCCGCTGAGTCGAGCGCTGGGGGTCACAGCGGAATCTTAAGTGAGTGAGCGCTCACTTACCAAGTCGGGATGCACGGCGCGTCGCGGCCAGGGCCGCCGGCGCTCAGTCCTCCCGACGCCTGCGCCGGCGATCGCGCTCCGCCCGCTCCCACACCTGCGCCGAGCGCTCGAGCGCCTGCTGCGCCGTGTCGAGCAGCCCCTGCGCGAGCGCGCCCCAGTCCGAGCGCTCGCCGGCCGGCTCGCCGCGCCCGGCCCGGCCCAGGGCGTCGCGCTCCGCGGCCTCGAACGCGCGCGTCGCCTCCCGCACCGCATCGCGATAGGCCGCGAACTCCTGCGGCGACATGCGCACGCTCCGGTCGGCGGGCCGCAGCCGCGTCGCCTCCTGCTGGGCCCGCAGGAAGGCCTGCAGCGCAGGCGAGGAGGCGTCGCTCATCGCCGGCACGTCGATCGCGAGCGCGGGGTCGGTCTCGTAGGCGATCCAGCGCGCCGTGAGCGCATCGTGCTCCGATCGGAGCCTGGCGAGCGGCATCGCCTCGATCGGGGCGCCGGTGGGCGGCATCGTCGCGCGCGCCGCCTGCACCGATGCCCGCCGCACGCGCAGGTCGGCGACCGCGGCCTTCGCGGCGCGATCCGCGAGCTGCACGCGGCGCTTCGCCTCGCTCCCGGCGCCGAACGCGCTCGCCGCGGGCTGCTCCGCCCGCGCTCGCAGCAGCTCGGCCTGCGCGACCTTCAGGTGCGCGCGGGTGCGCGCCACCTCGCGGTGCGCCTCACGCACGTCCTGCCGCGCCGCGGTGAGCTCGAGCAGTCGGCCGGAGCGCTGCCGGCGCCGCACCCCGATCGCGCCGAGCGTGCCGACTCCCGCGCCGGCAGGGGCGACCCACCACCACTCGGCAGCGAGCAGCAGCAGCGGTTCCACCCCTTCATGCTAGGCCGCCGCGGCGCGCGAGCGGGAGGGTGCGCACCCGCTCGCGCGCGATCGCGACTGTGGGATTCCGCAACGGATGCGCCCAGTCCTGTGTGCCGAGTGCACGCATCCGTCATGCTTCGCCGCTTAGGCTGAGGAACCATGCCCCGCATCACGAAGGTCCTGATCGCCAACCGCGGTGAGATCGCCGTCCGCATCATCCGCGCCGCGCGCGACGCGGGCCTCGGCTCGGTCGCCGTGTACGCCGATCCCGATCGCGATGCGCAGCACGCGCAGCTGGCCGACGAGGCCTACGCGCTGAACGGCTCGACGAGCGCGGAGAGCTACCTCGTGATCGAGAAGATCCTCTCGGTCGCACGGCGCTCGGGGGCGGATGCGGTGCACCCGGGCTACGGGTTCCTGGCGGAGAACGCAGACTTCGCGCGCGCCGTCATCGACGCGGGCCTGACCTGGATCGGCCCGAGCCCCGAGGCGATCGAGCAGCTCGGCGACAAGGTCTCGGCGCGCCACATCGCCGAGTCGGTCGGCGCGCCGCTCGCGCCGGGCACCATCGAGCCGGTCTCCGGCGCCGCCGAGGTGCTCGAGTTCGTCGACGAGCACGGCCTGCCCGTCGCCATCAAGGCGGCCTTCGGCGGCGGCGGGCGCGGGCTCAAGGTGGCCTTCACGCGCGACGAGGTCGAGCAGCAGTTCGACTCCGCCACCCGCGAGGCGGTCGCCGCCTTCGGGCGCGGCGAGTGCTTCGTCGAGAAGTACCTCGACAAGCCGCGCCACGTCGAGACCCAGTGCCTCGCCGACGCGCACGGCAACGTCGTGGTCGTCTCGACCCGCGACTGCTCGCTGCAGCGCCGCCACCAGAAGCTCGTCGAGGAGGCACCGGCGCCCTTCATCACCGCAGCGCAGGACGCCGAGCTGCGCCGCGCCTCGAAGGCGATCCTGCGGGCGGCGGAGTACGTCGGCGCGGGCACCTGCGAGTTCCTCATCGGCGCCGACGGCACGATCTCGTTCCTCGAGGTCAACACCCGGCTGCAGGTCGAGCACCCGGTCTCGGAGGAGGTCACGGGCATCGACCTCGTCCGCGAGCAGTTCCGCATCGCCGAGGGCGAGGCCCTCGGCTACGACGACCCCGAGGTGCGCGGCCACTCGATCGAGTTCCGCATCAACGGCGAGGATGCGGGTGCGGGCTTCATGCCGCAGCCCGGCCCGGTGCGCATCTTCCGCGCCCCGACCGGTCCCGGCGTGCGCGTCGACTCCGGCGTCGTCGCCGGCGACGCGATCGGCGGCAACTTCGACTCGATGCTCGCGAAGCTCATCGTCACGGGCCGCGACCGCGCCGAGGCGCTCGAGCGCTCGCGCCGCGCGCTGGCCGAGTTCGAGGTCGAGGGGCTGCCGACCGTGCTGCCCTTCCATCGCGCGATCGTCGACACCGAGGCCTTCGCGCCCACGGGCGACGAGCCGTTCTCGATCTACACCTCGTGGATCGAGACCGAGTTCGAGAACGACATCCCCGCGTGGGCCGGCGAGCCGGGCGAGCTGGGCGGGCCGGAGTCGCGCCGCACCGTCGTGGTCGAGGCAGAGGGCAAGCGCATCGCGGTGTCGATGCCCAAGCGGCTCTTCTCCGACGCCAAGGATGCGAAGGGCCCCGCACCCCGCCGCACCCGCCGCGCGCTCGACGGCGGCGCCGGCTCGGGCTCGATCGTCTCGCCCATGCAGGCGACGGTCGTGAAGGCGGCGGTGGGCGTCGGCGACCGGGTGGTCGCGGGCGACCTGCTCGTGGTGCTCGAAGCGATGAAGATGGAGCAGCCGCTCTCCTCCCCCGTCGACGGCACGGTCGCCGCGATCGACGCCCCGATCGGCAAGACGGTGCCCTCGGGCCACCACCTGGTGACGATCACGCCCGACGCGTAGGCGTACGCCGGCTCAGCCGGGAGGCTCAGCCCGCGTCGACCCGGTGCATCGCGCGGGCGGCGTCGGAGATCGACGACGTGAGCGATGGGAAGACGGGGAAGACGCGCGCCAGCTGGTCGACGGTGAGCCGATGCTCCATCGCCATCGTGACGGGGAAGATCAGCTCCGAGGCCTTGGGCGCGACGATCACGCCGCCGATCACCGTGCCCGATCCGGTGCGCGCGAACAGCTTCACGAAGCCGTCCTCGATGCCCATCATCTTCGCGCGCGCGTTGGTCGAGAGGTCGATCTGGTAGATCTCGCCCTGCGCGACGCCCTCCTCGATCTGCTTCTGCGTCCAGCCGACCGTGGCGATCTCCGGCTGCGTGAAGATGTTCGAGGCGACCGTGCGCATCGAGATCGGGTGCACGGCGTCGCCGAGCGCGTGGAACATCGCGGTGCGGCCCTGCATGGAGGCGACGGATGCGAGCGGCATGGCGTCGGCGCAGTCGCCGACCGCGTAGACGTTCGGCAGGTTGGTGCGGGCGACGCGGTTGACCAGGATGTGGCCCGACTCGGCCATCTCGAGCCCGGCCTCCTCGAGGCCGATGCCCGCCGTGTTGGGCACCGAGCCGACCGCCATCAGGCAGTGCGAGCCCTCCACGGTGCGCCCGTCGGTGAGCGTGACGATCACGCCGGCATCGGTGCGCTCGACCTTCGCGGCCCGCGACTTCGACAGCACGTGCATGCCCTGGCGCCGGAAGACGTCCTCGATCACGGTGGCGGCGTCGGCGTCCTCGCCGGGCAGCACCCGCTCGCGGCTGGAGACGAGCGAGACCTCGGCGCCGATGTGGCTGTAGGCGCTCGCGAACTCGGCGCCGGTGACGCCCGAGCCGACGACGATCAGGTGCTCGGGCACCTCCTCGAGGCCGTAGAGCTGGGTCCAGGTGAGGATGCGCTCGCCGTCCGGCGCGGCCTCGGGCAGCTGGCGCGGCGTCGCGCCCACCGAGACCACGATCGTGTCGGCCTCGAACTCGTCGAAGTCGGCGCCCTGCTTGCCGGTGGAGACGACCACCCGGCCCGCCCCGTCGAGACGGCCCTCCCCCTGCACGATGGTGACGCCGGCTCTCTCGAGGTCGGCCTTCATGTCGAGCGACTGCTTCGCGGCGAGCGAGAGCAGCCGCCGGTTGACCGCGCGCAGGTTGACGGCCACCTCGGGCTTCTGCGGGCGGCCCGACTCCCCGCGCACCGAGAACTGCACGCCCAGCTGATGGGCATCGCGGATGGCGGCGGCCGACTCGGCGGTGGCGATGAGCGACTTGGAGGGCACCACGTCCGTCAGGATGGCGCTGCCGCCGACGCCCGTCCGCTCGACGAGGGTCACGACCGCACCGAGCTGCGCTCCCGCCAGGGCGGCCTCGTAGCCGCCCGGTCCGCCGCCGATGATCACCACGCGCTGCTTGCGCTCGAATGCACTCACGCGCCCATCATCTCAGGCCGCGCAGCGCTCGTGGATCGCCGAGCTGAGCGCGGTGCCGTTCACCTCGAGGTAGAGCTGGCCCTCCATCACCGACACCGACATGCTCGTGCGCCGCGCCACAGCATCCGCCACGTCGTCGACGAAGCCCGCATCGAATGACACCAGCCGCACGTCCTCGGCCCGGTGGATGCGCTTGCCCGCCCAGCGACCGGCGACGCGCTCGGGGTCGCGGTGCGTGTAGACGGCCGTGCGCTCGGCGGCCATGCTGCCGCGGTGCACGCGCTCGGCCTCCGGCGCGCCCACCTCGATCCACGCGAGCAGCGCGCCGGTGAGGTCGCGCACGAGCACCGCGGGCTCGTCGCCGCCGGAGACCCCGTCGCCGAAGGCGATGCCCTCCTCGTGCTCGAGGCACAGCGCCAGCACCCGCACGACCATGAACTGCAGCGTCTCGGAGGCGTGCTGCGCCACCTTGAGCGTGAGCTGCTCGTAGACGCCGCGATCGACGTCCGACAGCTGCACCTCGAAGGTGTGGATCGTCGCGCCGATGGCCATGGGATCGAGCCTATGCGCCCTAGAGTGGGCGCCATGACGCACCCGCTCGACCCGCCAGCAGACCCGCGCGAGGTGGCCCAGCAGGCCGCCGACGACATCCGCCGCATCACCGGCGTCGACCAGCACGACATCGCCCTCACCCTGGGCTCCGGCTGGGCCAGGGCCGCCGACCTGATCGGCGAGACCACCCACACCATCCCCGCCACCGAGGTGACGGGCTTCTCGAAGCCGGCGCTGGAGGGCCACGTCGGCACGATCCGCTCGGTGCTCACCGATGACGGCCGCCGCGCGCTCGTCATCGGCGCCCGCACCCACTACTACGAGGGGCACGGCGTGCGCCGCGTGGTGCACTCGGTGCGCACCGCGGCCGCGGCAGGCGCATCCATCATGGTGCTCACGAACGGCGCCGGCGGCATCAAGCCGCACTGGAAGCCCGGCCAGCCGGTGCTCATCAGCGACCACCTCAACCTCACGGCCGACTCGCCGCTCGAGGGCGCCACCTTCGTCGACCTCACCGACCTCTACTCGCCGCGGCTGCGCGACGTGGCCAGGACGGTGGATGCCTCGCTCGACGAGGGCGTGTACGTGCAGTTCCGCGGTCCCCACTACGAGACGCCCGCCGAGGTGCAGATGGCGAAGGCCATCGGCGGCCACATCTGCGGCATGTCGACGGCGCTCGAGGCGATCGCCGCCCGCGAGGCCGGCATGGAGGTGCTGGGGCTGAGCCTCATCACCAACCTCGCGGCAGGCATCCAGACGACGCCGCTCTCGCACCAGGAGGTCATCGACGCGGGCCGCGAGGCCGAGGGGCGCCTCGGCCGGCTGCTGGCCGACGTCGTCGCGGCGATCGGCAACGAGGCATGAGCGACGTGCTCGACGCGGCGCGCGCCTGGGCCGCCGCCGACCCCGACGCCGAGACCCGGGCCGAGCTCGAGGCGAGCATCGCAGCCGCCGAGGGCGGCGACGCCGCCGCCCTGACATCGGTGACGGATGCGTTCAGCGGGCGCCTGCAGTTCGGCACGGCCGGGCTGCGCGGCCGCATCGGGCCGGGCCCCAACCGCATGAACCGCGTGGTCGTGCAGCAGGCATCCGCCGGGCTCGCCGATTTCCTGCTCGGCCGCGAGCCGCATCCCTCGGTCGTGATCGGCTGGGACGGCCGGCGCGGCTCGGAGCAGTTCGCGCGCGATGCGGCGGCGGTGTTCGCCGGCCGCGGGGTGCGGGCGATCCTGCTGCCGCGGCTGCTGCCGACGCCGGTGACCGCCTTCGCGGTGCGCCACCTCGGCACGAGCGCCGGCGTCATGGTGACGGCGAGCCACAACCCGCCGGCCGACAACGGCTACAAGGTCTACCTGGGCGGCGACGACGAGGGCAGCCAGATCGTGCCGCCGGTGGACGGCGAGATCGCCGCGCTGATCGAGCAGGCCGCGGCGACCCCCGTCGCCGAGTACCCGCGCGGCGAACCCGAGACGGCCGGCGAGGGCGTCTGGCGGGCCTACGTCGAGGCGACCGCCGCCATCGGGCAGGCCGATCAGGGCATGCAGGGCGCCACGGGCCCCAGGGCCGTCTACACGCCGCTGCACGGCGTGGGCCTCGAGACCGTCGAGGCGGTGCTCGCCGAGGCGGGCTTCCCGGCGCTCATCCCCGTGCCCGAGCAGGCGCGGCCCGACGGCGCCTTCCCGACCGTCGACTTCCCGAACCCGGAGGAGCCGGGCGCGCTCGACCTGGCGATGGCGCTCGCGACCGCCGAGGGCGCAGAGCTGATCGTCGCCAACGATCCCGACGCCGACCGGCTCGCCGTCGCGGTGCCCGACGCGACCGCGCCGTCCGGCTGGCGCATGCTCACCGGCAACGAGGTGGGCCTGCTGCTGGGCTGGGACGCCGCCCGCTCTGCCCGCGGGCACGGCGTGCTCGCCGCATCCATCGTCTCCTCCCCCGGCCTGGGCGTCATCGCCGAGGCGCACGGGCTCGAGTTCGTGCAGACGCTCACCGGCTTCAAGTGGGTCTCGCGCGTGCCGGGCCTCGTGTACGGCTACGAGGAGGCGCTCGGCTACCTCGTGAACCCCGGCACGGTGCGCGACAAGGACGGCATCTCGGCGCTCGTGCGGCTGCTGACGCTCGCGAGCGAGCTGCACGAGCGCGGCTCCTCGCTCTCGGAGGAGCTGCTCGCGCTCGCCGGCGAGTTCGGCGCCTTCGAGTCGGGCCAGGTGAGCGTGCGCGTCACCGAGCTCGCGCGCATACCGGCGACGATGGCCGCGCTGCGCGCCCAGCCGCCGAGCGAGCTGGCGGGGGCCGCCGTGCTCGCCGCCGACGACCTCGCGCTGCCCGAGCACGGCGCGATCGGCGACATCCTGCGCTTCACCCTCGACGACGGCTCGCGCGTGATGGTGCGCCCGAGCGGCACCGAGCCGAAGGTGAAGGTCTACATCGACGCGACGTCGACCGACGGCCCGCCGGCCGCGCGCATCCGCGCCGCCCGTGCGCGGGTCGCGGCGATCGCCGAGGCGGTCGCACCCCTGCTGGAGGCGTGAGCGCCGCCCGACGACTCAGACGCGCAGCGCCTCGACGGCCTCGTCGCGCGTGCGCGCCGCGGCGAGCCGGTCGGCGACGCCGGATGCGTCGAGGGCGTTGGCGAGCTCGGCGAGCATGCGCAGGTGGCCGCGCGGGCTCGTCGCGGCGAGCCCGATCACGACGCGCACCGGGTCGTGGTGCGCGTGCCCGAACGCGACCGGCTCGTCGAGCACCACGATCGCGAGCGCGTCGCGGCGCACCACGCCGCTCGCCTTCGCGTGCGGCACGGCGACGCCGGGCGCGACGACGCAGTAGGGGCCGGCCTGCTCGATCTGCTGCACGAGCTCGTCGACGTAGGCGCGGCCGACCGCGCCGGCGGTCACCAGGTCGACGCCCGCCGCGCGCACGGCGGCGCGCCAGTCGGCGGCGTGCACCCCGAGCGCGAAGGTGGCCCGGTCGAGCGGCAGCGTCATCGGAGGTCGTCGAACCCGTCGGCGATCTCGTCGGCGAGCTCCTCGTACTCGTCGAACGAGCAGAAGGCGCCCGCCGCGGCGTTCTGCGTCACCTGCTCGAGGTCGTCGAGATCCCACTCGAAGGCCTCGACGAGCAGCCCGAGCTCGCGCGTGAGCGTGGTGCCCGACTGCAGCCGGTTGTCGGGGTTGACGGTGACGCAGAAGCCCAGCTGGTGCAGCAGGTCGACGGGGTGGTCGGTGAGCGCCGTGCCCCACTGGGCGATCGTGCCGGTCTGCAGGTTGGAGGAGGGGCTCACCTCGAGGGTGATCTGCCGATCCTTGACCCATTCGGCGAGCTGGCCGAGGCGCACGACGATGGCCTCGTCGGTCTCCTCCTCGACGACGATGTCCTCGGCGATGCGGGTGCCGTGGCCGAGTCGCAGCGCGCGGGCGCTGTAGAGGGCGTCGGCGATGGAGTCGATGCCGGCGCCCTCGCCGGCGTGCACGGTGGCCGGGAAGTGCGCCTTGGCGAGCGTGTCGAACGCGCTCTGCAGGCGCGAGGCGGGGAAGCCGTCCTCGGGGCCGGCGATGTCGAAGCCGACGGCGCCCCTGTCGCGGTGGCGCAGCGCGAGCTGCGCGATCTCGTCGGCGCGGTCGAGGTGCCGCATGGCGCTGACGAGCTGCCCGATGCGGATGCGCCCGCCGTGGCTCGCGACCAGGCCGATCGCCTCCTCGACGCCAGCCTGCACGGCCTCCACGGCCGCGTCGAGCGTGAGCCCGCGCTGCAGGTGCTGCTCGGGCGCCCAGCGGATCTCGCCGTAGATCACGCCGTCCTCGGCGAGGTCGAGCACGAACTCCTTCGCCACCCGGTGCAGGCCGTGCTCGGTCTGCATCACGGCGGTCGTGATGTCGAACGTCTTCAGGTACTCGGGCAGCGAGCCGGAGTTCGACTGCGCCGCGAACCACGCGCCGAGCGACGCCGCGTCGCTCGCGGGCAGCTCGAGGCCGATCTCGTCGCCGAGCTCGAGGATGGTCTGCGGCCGCAGCCCGCCATCGAGGTGGTCGTGGAGGCTGACCTTGGGCAGCGTCTGGATGTCGACGCCGTCGACCTCGTACCGGCTCATTCCGCCTCCGTCGTCCGGGTGCCTGGGGCTTCGATCGTATCTGCCCGCGGCGGCCGACACGGCACGGCCGGGCCGATCAGGAGCCGGAGGCCGCAGCGAGGCCCAGCGAGGCGAGGATGAAGCCGCCGACGAGGATCCAGAGCAGGATCCCGAGCACCAGCATCACGATCGAGAGCCAGATGCCCCAGAGGGCGATCGTGCGGCCGGCGGGCTCGCGCTTGCGCGCCATCGCGCCGGTGACGATGCCGGCGATCGGCACGAGGAACGTCAGGCCGAGGAAGACGGATGCGAGGCCGAGCACGAGGCTCGTGATGCTGAGCGCCTTGGTGTCGGCGGGCGCGGAGCCGCCGTGCCACTGCTGCGCGGCGGAGGTGGAGGAGGGGTTCGGGGTCTGCTCGGTCATGACGGCTCCTTCGGTGGGATGGCAGCCAGGCAACCATCGCGAGCGACCGCGAACCTGAACGCGCACTGGGCGCCGGCTGCGCGCGGCGGCGTTAGCCGATGCGCTCCCGCACGATGGGCGGCACGTCGACGGCGGTGCCCGGCGCCGCGAGCTCCCATGCCCCCTCGAGCGCCTCGAGCGCGCGCGGGATGCGGCTGGCGTCATCGGCCGAGATCGTCCAGAGCGGATCGCCGGCGCGCACGGCGTCGCCGGGCTTGACGTGCAGGTCGATGCCCGCGGCGTGCACGACCGGGTCGCTCGCCCGGGCGCGGCCGGCGCCGAGGCGCCACGCGGCGATGCCGAACGGCAGCGCCTCCTGGCGGGCCAGCACGCCGTCGGCCTCGGCGACCACCGTGTGCGTCTCGTTGGGCGTCGGCAGCGGCGCGTCGGGGTCGCCGCCCTGGGCGGTGACGAACCTGCGCCACACGTCCATCGCCCGGCCGTCGGCGAGCGCGGCCTCGACATCCGCATCCGGCTGCCCCACCGCATCCAGCATCTCCCGCGCCAGGGCGACGGTGAGCTCCACCACGTCGGAGGGGCCGCCGCCGGCGAGCACCTCGACCGACTCCCGCACCTCGTTGGCGTTGCCGATCGCGAGGCCGAGCGGGGTGTCCATCGTGGTGAGCAGCGCGCGCGTCTCGACGCCCGCGTCGCGGCCGAGCTCGACCATCGTGAGCGCCAGCTCGCGCGCCCGCTCGAACTCCTGCATGAACGCACCGGAGCCGAACTTCACGTCGAGCACGAGCGCGCCGGTGCCCTCTGCGATCTTCTTCGACATGATCGAGGATGCGATGAGCGGGATGGCCTCGACGGTGCCGGTGATGTCGCGCAGCGCGTAGAGCCGCTTGTCGGCCGGCGCGAGCCCGGCGCCTGCCGCGCACACGACCCCGCCGACGGTGCGCAGCTGCTCGAGCATCGCCTCGTTCGTCAGCTCCGCCCGCCAGCCGGGGATCGACTCGAGCTTGTCGAGCGTGCCGCCGGTGTGGCCGAGGCCGCGGCCGCTCAGCTGCGGGACGGCGGCGCCGAAGGCCGCGACGAGCGGCATGAGCGGCAGCGTGATCTTGTCGCCGACGCCGCCGGTGGAGTGCTTGTCGACCGTCGGCGCCTCGAGCGAGGAGAAGTCCATCCGCTCGCCGGAGGCGATCATCGCCATCGTCAGGTCGTGGATCTCGCGCCGCTCCATGCCGTTGAGCAGGATCGCCATCGCGAGCGCCGCCATCTGCGGGTCGTCGACGTAGCCGCGCGTGTAGGCGTCGACGAGCCAGTCGATCTGCTCGGTCGTCAGCGCGCCCCTGTCGCGCTTGGTGCGGATGATGTCGACGGCGTCGAAGGCCTCAGCCACGGTTCACTCCCCCTGCTGCTGTGCGTAGTCGTCCAGCGCTGCCGGGCCGAAGGCATCCGGAAGCACCTCGTGCATGGTGCGGATGCCGCTGACCGTGTCGAGCAGCATGCCCGGCGCCGCGTGCTCCGAGAGCAGCTGCCGGCAGCGGCCGCACGGCATCAGCCGCTCGCCCGCGCCGTTGACGCACGCAAAGGCGACGATCCTGCCGCCGCCGCCCATGATCATCTCGCTCACGAGCGAGCACTCGGCGCACAGGGTCACGCCGTACGCGGCGTTCTCGATGTTGGCGCCCGAGACGACGCGGCCGTCGTCGACGATCGCCGCGGCGCCCACCGGGAACCGCGAGTAGGGCACGTACGCCTTCGTCGCGGCCTCGATCGCGGTCGCGCGCAGCCCGTCCCAGTCGATCTCGGCCACGGCTACTGCTTGATGTAGGGCTTGCCGCTGGCGGCGGGCGCCCTGGACTGCCCGATGAAGCCGGCCACCGCGAGGATGGTGATGATGTACGGCAGCATCAGCATGAACTCGCTCGGCACCGGGGAGCCGATGGCGCCGAGCGTCTGCTGCAGCGCGGAGGCGAAGCCGAACAGCAGCGCGGCCGCCATCGCCTTGATCGGATGCCACTGGCCGAAGATGACGGCCGCGAGCGCGATGTAGCCCAGGCCCGCGGTCATCTCCCGCGTGAAGGCGCCGTTGGAGTCGAGCGTGAAGTACGCGCCGCCGAGGCCGGCGACCGCGCCGGCGAGGGTGACGTTCCAGAAGCGCAGCCGCGTCACCTTGATGCCGACGGTGTCGGCGGCGAGCGGGTGCTCGCCGATCGCGCGCAGCCGCAGGCCCCAGGTGGTCTTGAACAGGCCCCAGGCGATGAGCGGCACGATGATGTACATCGCGTACACGATGATCGACTGCCGGAACAGGGCCGGCCCGAGGAGCGGGATGCCCTCCAGGATCGGGATGGGGAGCTTCGGCAGCCGCTCGGGAGAGTTGAGCGCCGGGTTGTCGGTGAGCACCGAGGAGTAGAGGAAGTTCGTCAGGCCCGTGATGAGCACGTTGAGCACCACGCCGACGATCACCTGCTCGACGAAGTAGCGGATCGCGAAGACCGCGAGCACCATCGAGACGAGCGCCGCGGCGACCATCGCGGCGAGCACGCCGACGATGGTGCTGCCGGTGGTCGACGCGACGACGGCGCCCGTGAACGCGCCGCCGAGCAGCTGCGCCTCGATGGCGATGTTGACGACGCCGGCGCGCTCGGAGATGACGCCGCCCATGGCGCCGAAGATCAGCGGCACCGAGAGCCCCACGGTCGCGAACAGCAGGCCGGCGATCGGGATCATCGCACCGGCGCCCGACCAGCTCAGGAAACCGATCACGAACAGCAGGCCGAACACGATCGGCAGCCAGATGCCCAGTCGGCGCACGGTCGCCGCTGCCCAGAACGAGAGCGCCGTGAGCGCCGCGAGCAGGATGACGACGACGATGCCGGTGGGCCGGGCGGGCAGCACGGCGTCGGGCAGCGCGAAGAGGTCGCCGCGCGAGGCGAGGCGCAGGGTGGCGTCGCCGTCGCGGCCGAGCACCACCATCAGGATGAGGGCGACGAGGGTCAGCACCGCGTAGGAGATCGGCGCCTTCCAGTGCTTGACGACGGCGCGCTCGAGCTCGATCGTCTCGACGGGAGTCGGCGCCTGCGCGTCGACGGGCTGCTGCGTGGTCATGCCTGCTCCCCCTTCTGCTCGGTCTTGGGCTGCTGCTCGGTCATCGTGCGCAGCGCGGCCTCGTCGCGCCGCTGCCTGCGCGACTTCCTGCCCGGCTGCGGCAGGCCGAACATGGCCCGCACGAGCGGCGGCGCCGCGATGAACAGCACGATGAACGACTGCACCACCAGGATGATGTCGATCGGCACGCCCTCGGCCGCCTGCATGCGGAAGCCGCCGGCCTTGAAGGCGCCGAACAGCAGACCGGCGAAGAAGGTGCCCCACGGCGTCGAGCCGCCGAGCAGCGCGACCGTGATGGCATCGAAGCCGATGCCGGCGTCGATGCCGGAGGTGAAGCCGGTGGTGACCGATCCGGTGACCTGCTGCGCGCCGGCGAGCCCCATGAAGCCGCCGGCGAAGAGCATCGCGAGCATCGTGATGCGCTTGACGTCCATGCCCGCGTTCAGCGCGGCGCTGGCGTTGTAGCCCACGGCGCGGAACTGGAAGCCCAGGTTCGAGCGGTTGATGAGCCAGGAGCAGAAGACGACCGCCGCGACCGAGAGCACGAAGCCCCAGTGGAGCGAGAACGGCGGCCCGAAGATCGGCGCAAGGATCGCGGACTCCGGCATCGGCGGCGAGATCGGGTTGTTGTTCTCCGAGTTCTGCAGCAGCCCCGGCGTGCGCAGCATCCAGGTGATGAACCACAGGGCGACGAAGTTGAGCATGATCGTCACGATCACCTCGTGCGCGCCCGTGTAGGCCTTCAGCGCGCCGGCGACGGCGCCCCAGATCGCGCCGGCGACGATGCCGACCGCGATGGCGACCAGCACGTGCAGCACCGGCGGCAGCTCGAACGAGAAGCCCACCCAGCCGGCGGCCGCGGCGGCCCACAGCATCTGGCCGCGGCCACCGATGTTGAACAGGCCGACGCGGAAGGCGATCGCGACGCCGAGGCCGGCCGCGATGAGCGGTGTGGCGAAGTTGAGCGTGTCGGTGAGCGGCTTGATGAGCTGGGCGAAGCCGGCGTCGGCGCGCGAGAAGTTCAGGATGGAGCCCTGGAACAGCGCGGAGTAGGCGCCGAACACGGCGTCCCAGACGGCGGCGAGCATGTCGGTCGGCCGGGCGAAGAAGTAGCCGCTGGTCTCCTGCACGCGCTCGTCGGTGAAGGCGATCAGGATGCCGCCGACGACGAGCGAGGTGAGGATCGCCAGCAGCGCCATGACGAGGTTGCCGCTCATGATGCGACGGAAGGCGCTGCCCCACACGTCGTCCTCGTCGACCCGGCGGTCGTCGGTGGGCGGGGCGACCGCGGGCGCGGCGACCTCCGCCTCCTCCGGTGCGTGCACCACGGTGGGGCTCTCGCCCGAGTCGGGCGAGCCGCCGACGCGCGGCTGGGCGCCGGGCTCGATCGGGTCGTCGGCGTCGCGCGGCCTGTCGTTCACGCTGCGGCTCCTTCCGCGGTCGCTGCCTGGCGCTCGCCGGCCATCATCAGGCCGAGCGCCTCGCGGCTGGCATCGGCCGGCACGATGCCGACCACGCCGCCGCGATACATGACCGCGATGCGGTCGGCGAGCCCGACGACCTCGTCGAGCTCGGTCGAGACCACGATCACGGGGATGCCCGCGTCGCGCGTCGCGATGATCTGGCTGTGCACGAACTCGATCGAGCCGACGTCGAGGCCGCGGGTGGGCTGCGAGGCGACGAACAGCGCGAGCGGCCGGCCGAGCTCGCGCGCGAGCACGACCTTCTGCTGGTTGCCGCCGGAGAGCGTGCCGACGTGGGTGTCGATGCCCTGCGCGCGGATGTCGAAGGCGCCGAGCTTCTCGGTGGCGAACTCGTCGCGCGCGCCGCGGTCGATCGTGCCCGCCGAGACGAAGGGGGCGCCCTGGAAGCGGTCGAGCATGAGGTTCTCGCTGATCGAGAACTCGCCGACCAGGCCGTCGACCTTGCGGTCCTCCGGCACGAAGCCGACGCCGGAGTCGAGCACGTCGCGCACCGACTTGCCGAGCAGCTCGTGCCCGTTGAGGCTGATCGAGCCGGTCGCCTTGGGCTGCAGGCCCAGGATGGCCTCGGTCAGCTCGGTCTGGCCGTTGCCCTGCACGCCGGCGATGCAGAGCACCTCGCCGCCGCGCACCGTGAACGTGACGTCGTTGACGACCTTCTGGCCGATCGCATCCAGCACCGTCAGCCCGGTGACCTCGAGCTGGTTGTCGGTGAGGGCGGGCGGATCCTTCTGCACCGTCAGCTCGACGGGGCGGCCGACCATCATCGAGGCGAGCTCGGTGCTCGACGACTCGGGGCTCGCCTCGCCGACCACCTTGCCGAGCCGGATGACCGTGATGCGGTCGGCGATGGCGCGCACCTCGCGCAGCTTGTGGGTGATGAAGACGATCGCGGTGCCCTCGTCGCGCAGCTGCTGCATGATCGCCATCAGCTCGTCGGTCTCCTGCGGCGTGAGCACGGCGGTGGGCTCGTCGAAGACCAGCACCTTGGCGTCCTGCGAGAGCGCCTTGATGATCTCCACGCGCTGCTGCACGCCGACCGGCAGGTCCTCGATCTTGGCGTCGGGGTCGATGTGGAAGCCGAACCGCTCCGAGATCTCCCGCACCTTCTGCTTCGCGCCGGCGAGCCCGCCGAGGGCGCGCTCGTGGCCGAGCAGCACGTTCTCGGCGACGGTGAAGACGGGGATGAGCATGAAGTGCTGGTGCACCATGCCGATGCCCGCGTGCATGGCGTCGCCCGGACCTGCGAAGTGCTGCACCGCTCCGTCGAGGAGGATCTGCCCCTCCTCGGCGCGGTAGAGCCCGTAGAGCACGTTCATGAGCGTCGACTTGCCGGCGCCGTTCTCGCCCAGCAGGCAGTGGATCTCGCCCGCCTTCACCTGCAGGTCGATGTGGTCGTTGGCGACCAGCGCGCCGAAGCGCTTCGTGATGCCACGAAGCTCCAGCGTGGAGTGCTCGGGGTTCATGTGCCTTCCTTCGACGACGCTGACGACGCAAGCGAATCTAGTGGTTCTCGGCCGCCGCCGCGCACGGGCGGCACGGATGCCGTGCACGCGCGTGGGGGCCGACCGGAGCCGACCCCCACGTGCGCGCCCGGTGCTGCTACGGGCTGGCGGGCGACTCGACCGTGATCTCGCCGGCGATGATCGCCGCCTCGATCTCGTCGAGCTGGGCCTGCAGCTCGGGGTCGACCGCGTCCTCGAACTCGTGGAACGGCGCGAGGCCGACACCCTCGTTCTCGAGCGTGCCGACGTAGGGCTCGTTCGAGAACTCGCCTGCGGCAGCCTGCTCGACGACGGTCTGCACACCCGTCGACATGCCCTTCAGCACCGAGGTGAGGAAGATGTCGGCGTTCTCCGGCGAGGTCTCGACGAGGTCGGCGTCGACGCCGACCATCGAGATGCCCGAGTCGTCGCCCGCGTCGCGGATCGCCTCGACGGCCGACAGGAAGATCGGGCCGCCGACCGGCATCAGCACGTCGGCGTTCTGGTCGATGTACGTCTGCGCCATCGCCTTCGCCTCGACACCGGCGGCGAAGCCGCCCGTGAACGAGCCCGACTGCGCCTCGGCGTCCCAGCCGAGGATCTGCACGTCCTCGCCGTTCTGCTCGTTGTAGTACTCGGCGCCCTCGACGAAGCCGTCCATGAAGATCGTCACCGGCGGGATCTGGATGCCGCCCCACGTGGCGATGACGCCCGTCTCGGTGTACGAGGCGGCGGCGTAGCCGGCGAGGAACGCGGCCTCGGCCGTGTTGTAGACGATCGGCTGCACGTTGTCGGCCGTGATCGAGTTGTCGTCGATGATGGCGAAGTTGACGTCGGGGTTGGCCTCCGCAGCGGCGCCGGTGGCCTCCGCGAGCGAGAAGCCGACCGAGACGACCATGTTGCAGCCCTGGGCGATGACGCTGTCGAGGTTGGGTGCGTAGTCCGACGGCGAGGCGGACTCGACCTCCATCGGCTCGACGCCCAGCGTCTCGGCAGCGGCACGGAGGCCCTCTGCGCCGAGCTGGTTGAACGAGCGGTCGTCGAAGCCGCCCTCGTCGGAGACGATGCAGGGCTGGATGTCGACGGTGGGCTCTTCGGCTGCGGGCTCGGAGCCCGAGGGCGCCTCAGGTGCGGCGGCGCAGCCGACGAGCAGCAGCGCAGCGCCGACGGCGATGGCGCCGCCGCGCGCGGCGGAACGGGTGAACTTCCTCAAGGGATCCTCCAGTGCAAAGGATGCTCGCCGCGACGCGGCTGAGCGCATGTTGGGACGAGCATAGGGCCGCGTGAGCGGCCCGCCCGCCCATCCCGGTGCACTGCAACCCAATCGTTGCAAACGGGCGGGAGGTCAGGGGCTGGAGGGCGACTCGATCGTGATCTCGCCGGCGATGATCTGCTGCCGCAGCGCCTCGAGCTCAGCCTTCGTCTCGTCGCTCACGCGGCTCTCGAGATCGTGGAAGGGCGCGATGTCGACGCCGCCGTTCTCGAGCGTGCCGATGATGGGCTCGTCGGAGATCTCGCCGGCCGCGGCCTCGCCGACGGCGGTGACCACCGCATCCTCGGTGTTCTTCAGGATGCTCGTGAGCAGCAGCGGCTGGAACTCGGCCGGCAGCGTGTCGTAGCCGTCGTTGTCGACCCAGATCACCAGCGCCTCGCCGCCCGCGTCGAGCGACGCGCGGAAGGCGCCCTCCCCCACCTGGCCGGCGACCGGCAGGATGACGTCGGCGCCCTGCGCGATGAACGCCTGCGTCTGCGACTGGCCGAGGCTGACGTTCTCGAAGTCGCCGGTGAAGGTGCCGTCCTGCGACTCCGGATCCCAGCCGAGCAGCGCGACCTCCGCGCCCTTCGCCTCGTTGTAGGCGTCGATGCCGGCGGCGAAGCCGTCCATGAAGAGCGTGACGGGCGGCTGGTTGCCGCCGCCGAAGGTCGCGACCGTGCCGGTCTCGGAGACGGATGCGGCGGTGTATCCGGCGAGGAAGGCCGCCTGTGCGGTGTCGAAGACGATCGAGCGCACGTTCGGGCCATCGACGAACTCGTCGACGATGGCGAACTGCACGTCGGGGTTGGCGGCGGCCTGCTCGCCCGTCGCCGCGGCGAGCTCGTAGCCGACCGTGAGCACGAAGCCGCAGCCGGTGTCGACCGCGGCCTGCACGTTGGGCGCCAGGTCGCTCTCGGTGGTGGAGACGAGCACGTTGGCCTCGACGCCGAGCTCCTCCTGCGCGCGCTCCATGCCCGCCCAGCTGGTCTCGTTGAAGGAGCGGTCGTTGAGGCCGCCGGAGTTGGTGACCATCTGCGCGCACTCGAGCGACTGCTCGCCGCCCGACTCCTCCGGCGCGTCGGTCGCCGCGGGCGGCGCGGTGGCGCAGCCGGCGAGCAGGATGAGCGCGGCGAGCGCGGGGACGGCGAGCGTGCGGGACAAGGCGACTCCTTCGTGCGGTGGCGCAATCGTAACCGGCGCCGTGTGCTCGCGGTGGCGCGTCGCTCGACGGCGTCTCGCGCCGAAGTCCCCGCGAGAGCGGGGGTTCGGCCGCACTGCGCAGTCGACGGGCGGCTCTGCCGGGGACTCGGGCGTGGGCGCGCACGTGCACTGCCCGCGCCGGCAGACGTCTCTCCACATGCGGCGCGCACGCGCCGATGCCGCGCCAGCCCATCCGTCACCATCCGCGGATGGACCAGATCGAGCTCTTCCGCGCCTGCCTCGGCGTGCTCAGCACCGCGCAGCTGCTGCACACCGGCATCACGCGCTCCGCGATCAGGCGAGCGCTCGCTGCCGGTCGCGTGCAGCGGTTGCGCCGGGGATGGTACGGGCAGCAGCCGCACCCGGATGCGATCCGCGCGATCGCGCTGGGCGGCTGCGTCAGCTGCATGGACGCGCTTCAGCATCACGGCGCGTGGCGCCCCCGAGACAAGCGCGAGCACGTTCGCGTCAGCGAGGAGCGCCGTCGTACGCGCGGCTCGCGCGGCCGAGCACGAGTCGGCACGCCGCGCCAACGCCCCAGGCACACGCGATGCCGCCCGTACGGCGCGAACCCGCCAGTGGCCGCGGCGCTCGATGACCTGGAGATCGCGTTCCGCTGCGCGCTGCGGTGCGCCGATCGAGAGCAGCTCGTCGCGATCGCGGACTCGCTCGTCCACCGGGAGCTCGCCACGCTCGAGCAGCTGCGGTCCTGGGCGGCAGACGCTCCGAGCAGCGGGCGGGGCTGGCTCGACCTCGTGCGCGGCGAGGCCGAGTCGGGCACGGAGTCCATGGTGCGGCTGCGGCTGCGCGCGCTGGGGGTGGCGGTGAGCATCCAGGTGCGGATGTGGCGCGGGCGTCGCGTCGACATCCTCGTCGGCGACCGGCTCATCATCGAATGCGATTCGGTCGCCCATCACACCGACCTCGAGGCCTATGAGCGCGATCGCCGCTACGACCGCATGCACGTGGCCCAGGGGTATCTGGTGATCCGGCTCACCTGGCAGCAGATCCACGATGACTGGCCTGCCGTCGAGCGCGACATCCTCGCGGTCATCCGGCGGGGCGACCATCGCTGGCCGCGACGCAAGCCCCGCGACAGCGAACCCTCAGCCGCATAGCGCGACCGCTGCTGCGCTCTCGCGGGGGTTCCGTGCCGTCGCCTCAGAGCGCGTCGGTGTTGCCGCTGCGGCGCACCGCGTCGACGACCTGCTTCACCCGCTGCGCGTTGTCGGTCGTCGTGACCAGCAGCGCGTCCGGGGTGTCGACGACGACCACGTCGTGGATGCCGACCACCGAGACGATGCGCTTCGACTGCGAGACGACGATGCCGCTCGCGGAGTCGGCGAGCACCGTGCCCTCCGAGCCGAGGATCGCCAGTCGGCCGCGCCGCCCGTTGTTGTGCAGCTTCGCGACCGCCGAGAAGTCGCCGACGTCGTCCCAGTCGAAGTCGCCGGGCACGACGACCATGCGGCCGCGCGCGGCGGCGGGCTCCGCCACGGAGTAGTCGATCGCGACCTTCTTCAGCTGCGGCCAGAGGCGGTCGACGGCGGGCCCGCGGCGGGCGGGCTCGTCCCACGCCTCGGCGAGCTCCTCGACCTGCGCGGCGAGCTCCGGCTCCTCCTTCGCGAGCTCCTCGAGCAGCACGTCGGCCCGCGCGATGAACATGCCGGCGTTCCAGAGGTAGTCGCCGTCCTCGACGTAGCGCTTGGCGACGGGCGCCGAGGGCTTCTCGACGAACTGCTCGACGAGTGCGGCGTGCGGGGCGTGCTCGACGCCGACGGGCTCGCCCGCGCGGATGTAGCCGAAGGCGATGGCCGGCTCGGTGGGGGTGATGCCGATCGTGGCGATGTAGCCGGCGCGGGCGGCGGCTACGGCCTCGGTGGTGACCCGCCGGAAGGCGCGCTCGTCGTCGATGACGTGGTCTGCGGCGAACGAGCCGACGATCACGTCGGGCTCGCGGCGCCGCAGGATCGCGGCTGCGAGCGCCACCGCGACGGTCGAGTCGCGCGGATCGGCCTCGAGCACGATGTTGGCGTCGTCCAGCTCGGGGATCTGCTGCTCGACGGCCGCGCGGTGGGCGCGCCCGGTGACCACCATCGTGCGGCCTGCGCCGCTCAGCGGCGTCAACCGGTCGTAGGTGGCGCGCAGCAGCGTCTTGCCGCTGCCGGTCAGGTCGTGCAGGAACTTCGGCGCGTCCGCACGCGAGAGCGGCCAGAGCCGCGAGCCGACGCCGCCGGCGGGGATGATGCTGTAGAAGTCGTCGATCGTGGCCACGAGCCGAGCCTAGCCACCCGCTCCCAGCGGATGCCCACGACCCGTTCACCGCCCGTTCACCGCCTCCTCCCCGTGCGGGCCATCCGCCCGTCCTACCGTGAGGTCGTGAGCATCGAGCGAGTTGCCATCGTGACCGAGAGCTTCCTGCCGACCGTCAACGGCGTGACCACCTCGGTCTGCCGCGTGCTCGACCATCTCGTCGACACGGGCCGCGAGGCCATCGTCATCACCCCGCGCTGCGGCGCGCCGGTGCACTACCGCGGCGTGCCCGTGCACGAGGTGCCCTCGTTCGCCTACCGGCAGTTCCCCGTGGGCCTGCCCAGCCCGCAGGTCGCCGCCCTGCTCGCCCGCTTCCAGCCCGACGTGCTGCACGCCGCGAGCCCCTTCATGCTCGGCGGGCAGGCGATCGCCGAGGCGAGCCGCATCGGCCTGCCGAGCGTCGCGATCTACCAGACGGATGTCGCCGGCTTCGCCCGCCGCAACCGGCTCGGCGCCGGCGCCGCCTTCGCTTGGCAGGTCATCCGCCTGATCCACAACAGCGCCGACCGCACGCTCGCGCCCTCGAGCGCGGCGATCGACGACCTCGAGGGCGCCGGCGTCAAGCGGGTGCACCGCTGGACCCGCGGTGTCGACCTCGACGGCTTCCACCCCGACAACCGGCGCGGCCCCGCCGCGACGAACCTGCGCCGCCGCATCGCGCCCGACGGCGAGACCGTGGTCGGGTACGTCGGCCGCGTCGCCCCCGAGAAGGGCCTCGACCGGCTGCGCGCGCTCGCGGGGCAGCCGGGCATCCGCCTCGTCGTGGTCGGCGACGGGCCCGGCATGGACGACACGCGCAGGCAGCTCGCAGCCCTGCGCCCGGTCTTCCTCGGCCAGCTCTCGGGCAGCGCGCTGCGCGCCGCCTACGCGGCGATGGACGTCTTCGTGCACACCGGCGCCGAGGAGACCTTCGGCCAGACGCTGCAGGAGGCGGCGGCGAGCGGCCTGCCCGTCGTGGCGCCGCGCGCCGGCGGGCCGATCGACCTCGTGGACCACGGCACGACCGGCTTCCTCTTCGAGCCCGACGATGCATCCGAGCTGCGTGCAGCGGTCGGGCAGCTCGTCGCCGAGCCCGACATGCGGGCGCGGATGGGCGAGGCCGGCCGCCGTCGCGTGCTCGGCAGATCCTGGCCCGCGGTGGTCGATCAGCTGATCGGCCATTACGAGGCAGCCGCGCGTCGTGCGCTGCGCGGCGTGGACGGGCTCGTCGGCGCATAACGCGCCGGGCGGCCCGGACCGGGTTCGCCGGAGGCATAGGATGGTCGTACCTTGCCCGGTCGAACTACGGAGGGAACGCGCGTGTCTGAGACATCGAGCAGCCTCACCCTCCCCGACCCCACCCCTCGCAAGACCACGTTCAGCGGCACGCTGTATCGCGGCAACGAGGGCATGTGGTCGTGGGTGCTCCACCGCATCACCGGTGTGGCGATCTACTTCTTCCTGCTCGTGCACGTGCTCGACACCGCGCTCATCCGCGTGAGTCCCGAGGCGTACAACGCGGTGATGGCGACCTACAAGAACCCGGTCATGGGGCTCGGCGAGGTCGTGCTCGTCGGCGCCGTGGTGCTGCACGCCATGAACGGCCTGCGCATCATCCTGGTCGACGCGTGGCCCTGGGCCACCAAGCACCAGCGGCTGCTGTTCTGGATCGTCATGGGGCTCGTCGCCGCGCTGATGCTCTACTTCACGCCGACGCACCTCATCAACGTGTTCTCGCCCATCGAGGGGGGCCACTGATGACCACCACGATCGAGAACCCGAACTACGCCTACCCGGCGCGCTCTGCCGGCCGCCGCGGCCCGAACCTCGAGAAGGCCGGCTGGATCTTCATGCGCGCCTCCGGCGTCGTGCTGGTCGTGCTGATCTTCGGCCACCTCGCCTACAACCTGCTCTGGACGCCCGGCGGCATCCACGCGGTCGACTTCGGCTTCGTGGGCGGCAAGCTCGCCCAGCCGTTCTGGCAGTGGTGGGACGTGCTGATGCTGTGGCTGGCGATCCTGCACGGCTCCAACGGCATGCGCACGATCGTGAACGACTACGTGCACAAGCCGACCATCCGCGCCGTCGCCCTCTGGGCGATCGGCATCGCCGCCGCGATCCTGATCATCCTCGGCACGCTCATCACCTTCACGTTCAACCCGTGCCCTGAGGGCGCGGACCCCTCGCTGCTGCCTTCGTTCTGCGCAGAGCTCTAAGCACGATTCGGAGATCCCCAGGTACATGGCTGATCAGTCTTCCGTCACCGACGGCATCCACTACCACCAGCACGACGTCGTGATCGTGGGCGCCGGCGGCGCCGGCATGCGCGCGGCGATCGAGGCTGCCCCCAAGGCCTCGACCGCCGTGATCACGAAGCTCTACCCGACGCGCTCCCACACGGGTGCGGCGCAGGGCGGCATGGCCGCGGCGCTCGCGAACGTCGAGGAGGACAGCAACGAGTGGCACACGTACGACACCGTCAAGGGCGGCGACTACCTCACCGACCAGGACTCCGCTGAGATCCTGACGCGCGAGGCCATCGACGCGGTCTACGACCTCGAGAACATGGGCCTGCCGTTCAACCGCACCGAGGACGGCAAGATCGACCAGCGCCGCTTCGGCGGCCACACGCGCGACCACGGCAAGGCTCCCGTGCGCCGCGCCTGCTACGCCGCCGACCGCACCGGCCACATGATCCTGCAGACGCTGTACCAGAACTGCGTCAAGCACGGCGTGGAGTTCTTCAACGAGTTCTACGCGCTCGACCTGGTGATGGCCGAGGTCGACGGCGTGCAGCGCGTCTCGGGCGTCGTCGCCTACGAGCTCGCGACCGGCGAGATCCACGTCTTCCAGGGCAAGTCGGTGGTCTTCGCGACCGGCGGCTTCGGCAAGATCTACAAGACCACCTCGAACGCCCACACCCTCACCGGCGACGGCGTCGGCATCGTCTGGCGCAAGGGCCTGCCGCTCGAGGACATGGAGTTCTACCAGTTCCACCCGACGGGCCTCGCGGGCCTCGGCATCCTCCTCACCGAGGGCGCCCGCGGCGAGGGCGCCATCCTGCGCAACGCCTCGGGCGAGCGCTTCATGGAGCGCTACGCGCCCACCATCAAGGATCTCGCGCCGCGCGACATCGTCGCCCGCTCGATGGTGCAGGAGGTGCTCGACGGCCGCGGCGCCGGCCCGCACAAGGACTACGTCTACCTCGACTGCACGCACCTGGGCGCCGAGGTGCTCGAGACGAAGCTGCCCGACATCACCGAGTTCGCCCGCACCTACCTGGGCGTCGACCCGGTCACCGAGCGCGTGCCCGTCTACCCCACCGCGCACTACGCGATGGGCGGCATCCCCACGAACAACGACGCGGAGGTGCTGCTCGACAACGAGACCGTCGTGCCGGGCCTCTACGCCGCCGGCGAGTGCGCGTGCGTGTCGGTGCACGGCGCCAACCGCCTGGGCACGAACTCGCTGCTCGACATCAACGTGTTCGGCAAGCGCGCCGGCAACAACGCCGTCGCCTACGCCCAGACGGCCGACTTCGTCGACATGCCCACGGATGCGGCGGACGGGGTGGTCAAGCTGCTCGCGCAGCTGCGTGAGGGCAGCGGCAGCGAGAACGTGGCCGAGATCCGCAAGGCGCTGCAGGAGACGATGGACCGCAACGCGCAGGTCTTCCGCACCGACGAGACGCTGCAGACGGCGCTCGCCGACATCGCGGTGCTGCGCCAGCGCTACCCGAACGTGCGCATCCACGATCGCGGCCGCCGGTTCAACACCGACCTGCTCGAGGCCGTCGAGCTGGGCTTCCTGCTCGACCTGGCCGAGATCGTCGTCGTGTCGGCGATCAACCGCAAGGAGTCGCGCGGTGCCCACATGCGCGACGACTTCCCGACGCGTGACGACGAGAACTACATGCAGCACACGATGGCCTACCGCACGGCCGGCGAGATCGGCGTGCCGCAGGAGATCCGTCTGGACTGGAAGCCCGTGCGAGTGACGCACTACGAGCCGCAGGAGAGGAAGTACTGATGGCCGCCACGCAGGTGACCGGAACGCCCGGCGAGGAGACGGCCGCCCAGGCTGCGCAGACCGAGGGCGGCACCGCGCCCGCCGAGGTCGACTCGGCGCAGGAGGGGCACGACCGCCCGCTCGAGGCGGGCGAGGCCGTCGAGGAGCCGCAGAGCTTCCCCGTCACCGTCATCGTGCGCCGCTACGACCCCGAGGTCGACGACGAGCCGCGCTGGGTCGACTACGACGTGCAGATGTTCGCCACCGAGCGCATCCTCGACGCCCTACACCGCATCAAGTGGGAGCAGGACCCGTCGCTCGCATTCCGCCGCTCGTGCGCGCACGGCGTGTGCGGCTCGGACGCGATGCGCATCAACGGCAAGAACCGGCTCGCCTGCAAGGCGCTCGTGAAGGACTTCGACACCTCGAAGCCCATCTACGTCGAGGCCATCAAGGGACTGCCGCTCGAGAAGGACCTGATCGTGAACATGGAGCCGTTCTTCGACTCCTTCCGCGAGATCCAGCCCTTCCTGCAGGCCTCCTCGAAGCCCGAGAAGGAGCGCCACCAGACCATCGCGCAGCGCGAGCGCTTCGACGACACCACGAAGTGCATCCTCTGCGCCGCGTGCACGACCTCGTGCCCGGTGTTCTGGACCGACGGCCAGTACTTCGGGCCGGCCGCGATCGTGAACGCGCACCGCTTCATCTTCGACTCGCGCGACGAGGCGAGCCAGGTGCGCCTCGACATCCTCAACGACCGCGAGGGCGTCTGGCGCTGCCGCACGACGTTCAACTGCACGGATGCGTGCCCGCGCGGCATCCAGGTCACCAAGGCGATCGCCGAGGTCAAGCAGGCGATGATGACGGGCGTCAAGCTCTAGGCTGCTGCAGCATCGCGAAGGCCGGGTCCCGACGGGCCCGGCCTTCGCCGTGCGTGGCGGCTACGACCGCCGCAGCGCGACGAAGTTGGCGATCATCCAGGCGATCACCAGCAGGATGACCTGCGCCCAGAGCACGAAGAACATCGGGCTGCCGGGATCGAGCAGCACCGTGCCGACGACGAAGACGACCATCGTCAGCACGAGGGCGACGACGCCGACGATGGCGAGGGCGTGCGTGCCGACTGTCCGGTCGCGCTCATCGATGTACTCGGTCGCGTTGAGCCGCGTCAGATCGCTTGCTCTGCCCGATCGGGCGTAGATCGCGCTGGCAGCGAGGCCGACCCCCACGATCACGAAGATGCCCGCGACACCCCAGCGATCGAGCACGGCCATGATGACGGCCGCGATGAGCACGACCACGACCATCACCGCGTTCCACCACGACATCCGCAGCCACTTACGCGTCGACATCGAACAGCTCCTCCACCGTCGTCCCGAAGTGCCGTGCCAGGTGCACCGCGAGCGTCAGGGAGGGGTCGTACCGCCCGGTCTCGATGGCGTTGATCGTCTGGCGCGAGACCCCCAGCGCCTGCGCGAGCGCCTGCTGCGACAGCGTCTGCTGCAGGCGAAGCTCACGGACACGGCTGTGCACGTGGAAAGCGTACTTGACAGTGGCAGGCATGACAAGCAGACTTGACATGTCAAGCACGCTTGACGGTCGCATCCACTCCGAACCGAAGGACCCTCCTGTGCTGGAAGCCCTCTCCGACTTCACCGCCGGCCTGCCCGCATGGGCGCAGTGGCTGGGCATCATGCTCATCAGCGCGATCCCCTTCGTCGAGAGCTACTTCGGCGCGGTGATCGGCATCCTGGTGGGCCTGCACCCCGCGGTCGCGATCGTCGCGGCGATCATCGGCAACGCCATCTCGATGTTCGCCTTCGTCTTCGCGGCGGATGTGGCGCGCAAGAAGGTCGTGGAGGGCCGCGAGACCGCGAAGGAGCCGTCGCCGCGCCGTGAGCGCCTCAAGCGCATGTTCGACCGGTTCGGCGTGCCGGGCGTGAGCCTGCTCGGGCAGACGTTGCTGCCGAGCCAGATCACCTCTGGCGCCATGGTGTCGTTCGGCGCCTCGCGCAACGCGGTGCTGCTGTGGCAGTGCATCTCGATCGTCGTCTGGGGTGTCGCCTTCGGCCTGCTGGCGCTCGGCGGCGCCGAGCTGCTCTCGCTGCGGTAGTCGGGTCCGCGAGCTCGTCAGCAGTCCACGACCTCGGTCGCTTGTCGGTCAGGGTGCTCAGCGGCCCTGGAGCTTGCCGCGGAGCCAGTCAGGGGTGTGGTCGTCGTCGCGCGGGAAGATCCTCGCGTCATCGACGAACGCCTGGTCGCCGACCGGGATCGACACGAACGTCGGCTCGGAGTCGTAGTCGAAGTCCGTGTCGGCCGTGCCCTCGCGCGTGACGACCATCGTCATGGTGTACCAGGTGCCCTTGCCCGGCTCGTACATGAGGTCACGGAGCTTCGCAGCGTTCTCCACTGCGGTCGTGGAGGGGAAGGTCTCCGTCTCCTGGCCATCGACCGTCACGAAGTTCGTCGCTCCGATGACGCCGGCGGTCATCGCCGTCACGAGGCGAGCGCTGCTCCAGTCGCCCCTGGCTTCCGTGCCGACCGCCTCTGCGATCTGCCGCATGAGCTGGGCCTGCCGGAGGGGTCCAGGCGGTTCCTGACCGTTCGTCGTCATCGCGCTCGCTCCGTCGGCTCCGGCGGCAGCAGTCTCTGGCTCAGAGCTTCGCCCGCAGCCAGTCCGGGGTGTGATCGGCGTCACGCGGGAAGCGCTGCAGGTCAGAGGCGAACGCTGCATCGTCGATCGGCGCGGGCGAGAAGTCAGGCTCGGAATCGTAGTCGAACGCCGTATCGGCGCTTCCCTGAGGCTGCAGCGTCATCGACATCGTGTACCACGTTCCCTTGCCGGGCTCGTACATGAGCTCACGCAGCTGCTTCGCCGCCTTCGACGCCGGGCGAGGCGCGAGCGCCTTCGTCTCCGCTCCGTCCCTGGTGACCCAGACGGCGAAGTCGCTCACGCCCGCCGTCATCGTCGCGACGAACCGTGCGCCCGTCCACCCTGCGGGGAGGGAGCTGCCGACGGCTTCTCCGATCGCCGCCATGAGCTGTGCCTGCTGCAGCGGGCCCGGGAGGCCCTGTGCGCTGGTTGTGTCTGTCATGCTTCCGCTCCGTTCTGGTCGGCGGTGGCCGGTCGGCCGGCTGCGATGGTCGCGGCGCTGTCAGGCGCCATGGCGTTCGATCGCTGCAACGATGCTGGCCACACCTTCTGCCGGCAGCTCGAGGCCCGCCGCGTGGCCCGGATTCAGCACGACACCGGTGCCCGCGGGGATGCGACGCAGCAGCTCGAACCCGGGGATGCGGATGCTCACGCGATGCTCCCGCCATGGCTCGAGCAAGTCGGCACCGGTGAAGATCGCCAACGCCGGCGACCCGCCCTCCCTCGACACCGACATCGGTGAGTTCGGGAGCGAACCGTCGACCGGCTCGTCCTCGGCGGCGAACCACACTTCGGCCGCGGCGATGATCCACAGCACGGCGTTGCCGTCGAGCTCGCCCGATTGGCCGGCAGCGATCGCACGCTCCGCCACGGTCACGGTGCGGGCGGTTCCTGCACCGCCTGTTGCGTCGTTCGTCATCCGTCTCCCTCTGCGGCTTCCTGCACCACTCCCCCGAACGCAGCGGCCGGCGGCTTGCCATCGATCGTCACTGCGAGGACAGCGCGCTCGAGCGCGCCGAGATCCATGGTCTCACCTTCGACTGTCACGTCGCTGATCTCCACCGCGACCTGCAGACGCCCGTCCAGCAGCTCGACGCGGGCACTGTCGTGGCTCCGCTCGGCGACCCAGCGATAGTGCAGCGCGTCATCAACCTGCCAGCCGTGCTCCCGCAGCTTCTCGGTGACAGCGCGGCCGACCAGCGGCACGCCGAGCGGCTCGAACTCACCGGCCGGCAGGCCGCGAGCCACGAGCGCATCCCGTCGCCGGAACGCCTCGCTGCCGAAGCGCTGATCCACGGTGGCATCGTCGAGGCGCTCCCGGACCCGGTCCATGACCGCCAGCCAACCGTCATCCGCGTACCACCAGAGCCGCGCCCACTGCCACGAGCTCTCGAGGACGATCAGCCCCATCAGAAGACGCGTTCGACGACCCAGTCGCCGTCGACGATCCGGAACAGCACCGAGCCCGGAGGAACGGCGTCGCCGCCGCGGATGACGAACTCGCGGGCGTCGTTCATCAGGTATCCGGCGTTCGGACCGTCACCGGTTCGGACCGCCGTGTTGCCGCCCTCGAGGTAGTGCGCATAGCCTCCGGCGTCCGCGGCCGTCGGCACCTGCGGCAGGTTCGCCTCGCTCGGGTTGAAGACGATGCCGACGATGTCGCGCTCCCACTCCGGCACGGGCCGGCTCAGGTCGGGCTCCGCCGTCGCGCCGTCCATGCGGTAGCCGGTGTAGGCCTCGGCGGTCGCGGGCGACATGCCGGTCACGCGTGCCGCACTGCCGGCGTCGCTCACGTGCGCTCCATCAGCGAGCGGCATGGTGAAGAACGGCCGCCCTGGCGCGCCGAGCGTCGCGCTCGGGTTGCTGTAGAACCGCTGGTTCGCCGCCTCGTTGAAGAACACGACGCCGTGGTTCCCGTCCCCTGCGAGCGCAGCCCGTGCGTCGGCGTCAAGCCGGTCGCCCACCTGCACCTCTGCGAGCGCAGGAGACGCGTCTCCCGACGTCGGCCAGGAGGACCCGGCCTCTTCGGCCGCGGGTGCGCCATCGCCGGTCGCCTCGGGCTCGACGGCACCTTCGGCCGACGGGTCCGCGCCGGCGGTGCCATCGGCGGCGGGAGCCGCGTCAGCGGCGCTGCCGGCTGCGGGAGCCGTCTCAGCGGCTCCAGAGGGCTCGGCACCACGTGCCGCGTCATCGGCGACCTGAGGGCCGGTGCCCGGCGCCGCATCCGTGCGGGGCGCGACATCGGGGACGACCGACGCGTTCGGCGCATCCATCGCGTTCGCGACCTCGTCCGGGATGTTGTCGAAGATGCGCTCGAAGGGCACGCCGTTCTCGGTCCAGCGCACGACGATCGCCTCCGGCACCCGCGAACCGGGCACGAACTCGGGCATGATGTCGACGCTCACCCTCACGGGCGGGTTCGCGTCGAGCAGCGAAGCCCAGTGGTTCTCCAGGTTGAAGAAGCTGTCGCCCGCGCCGCGGTTGACGCTCTCGAGCATGGCGACGAGGTTGCCGTACTCGCCTCCGCCGCCGAACTGGTTGCCGAAGAGGTGTCCGCCGTCGTAGCCGGTGCCGCCCTCATCGCCCACGCGGCTCTGCACGCTCTCGGAGCGATCCGCGTTGCCGAACGCGAGGTCATCGGTGTGCGCCTGCACCACCCGGCCCTCAGCATCCGTCGTGAGCACGTGCTCGTGGTTCGCACCCGGGATCGGGTTCTCGACATCCGGGCGGATGACGTAGGTCGCGTCGGGCTGCAGTCGCTGCAGATCGGCGTTGAGGCTGCCCCTGCCGCCGTACTCGACCTCGACACGCGTGACTCGACCGTCGGCGTTGGTGTAGAAGTCGCCGCGCCCCTCCACGTGGTACAGCGTGTTGGGCTCGAGGTCGGTGCGCGCCGCGAACGGCGTGCGCGGACCGGGCGCTTCGGACGCCGGCACGTCGACCTCCTGGTCGGGCACCGGTCGCTCTGGCACCGGCGAGGGATCCAGCTCCGGGGTGGTGCTGGGCTCGGGCGTCGTACCCGACTC